>NZ_QGTS01000006.1 GCF_003182475.1 Mangrovibacter plantisponsor | reverse complement strand
TTTATCAGTCGGGAAATAATGCGGACGACGGTGTTTAATTATATCGAGTGCGATTACAATCGGTGGCGTCGTCACAGTGCCTGTGGCGGTCTCAGTCCGGAACAATTTGAAAACGAAAACCTCGCTTAGGGCCGTGTCCACATTTCGTGGGTAGGATCACAGGATGTGCTTTCTGGGCCATACGGTACAGGTCATCACGCTGCTTCAACAGGGCATTATCTTCTCCACGGTGACGCTGCCCTGGGGTCACATATCGTATCCCACTGTGACGGTGCTCTTCGTTATACCAGTGGGTAAATTTTTCCACCCACTGACGCGCCTCACCCAGTGTTCTGAACCCCGATGACGGCCACTGTGGCACATATTTCAGCGTACGGAACAGCGACTCTGCATATGCGTTATCGTTACTCACCCGTGGCCTGCTGTGTGACGTGGTGATATTCAGTTCATACAGTTTCATCTGCAGAGTCTGTGATTTCATGGCGGCCCCGTTATCCGCATGCAGCACCAGCGGCTGACGCCAGCATCCCTCTCGCATCACACTGCGCTGCATTAACGCCGCGGCCTGTTCGCCACTTTCTGTTTCATGCACTTCGTAACCCGTGATTTTCCGGCTGTACAGGTCGGTTATCATATACAGATAAAACCAGTGGCCGCGCACCACCGAGGGTAACCAGGTGATGTCCCATGACCACACCTGGCAGGGGGCGCTGGCGGTGAACGTCGTCGGGGCGGGCACCCGTTGTGGCCGCAACTGACGTCCCCGTCGGTGGACTTCTCCATAACGGCGAAGCACCCGATAAAAGGTGGATTCGCTCGCCAGATAAAGGCCCTTATCGGCCAGTCGTGGCACGATTTGGGATGGCGGCAGGCTCGCGTATTCCGGCTGATGGCAGATATCCCTTATCTGTGCTTCTTCATTCACACTCAGGCGATTATAGGGCACTGGCCGTACTGCTTCGGGTCTGCCGTCACAGGAAGAATGTTGCCACCGCCGCCAGGTACGCAGACTGATGTTCACTTCACGGCAGGCGACGGCACGTCTTGCACCGGAGACCACGGCTTCATTAATCCACTGGATGAACCGCTTCCGCTCATCAGCAGGCGTCAGTCTTCCCCGTCCGTTTCCCCGTAATAGTCCGTGAGCTTTTTTCGCAGCACCAGTATGGCCGCCGCCTCCGCAAGGGCTTTTTCCTTACGGACCAGCTCTTTTTTCAGTGCCTTATTCTCTTTCTGACTTTGCTTCAGGGCCGCTTTATCGGCGGGAGCCTCAGTCTGTATAAAGCCCTGTTTCCACTGAATAAGCTGCTCAGGATAAAGCCCTTTTTTACGGCAGTATTCTGCGATCTCAGCCTCGCTGAGTGTGGCTGTTTCGACGAGCGCGGCAAAACGCGCCTCTGTTGACCACTGTTCGCTGTTTTTACTGTTACCCGGCACCGGTTTCCCCTCTGCTTTAGCCTGATTACGCCAGTTATAAAGGGTAGCTTCGGATATTCCTTCCATCTGTGCAACAGCAGCCACGGTCATGTTGTAAGGGGGAAGTAATTTCGCCAGTGTTGCAGCCTTACGCTCCGGTGAAATACGTTTCATTTGTCACTCCATCGCCCTCAGGATGATTTTTCAGAGGGGGTGACAACAACCCTGACACTGAGGGTGGTGATTAAAAGTGTATTCTGGCTAACCCTGCGGGCAGTACAGGGCGAAGTGCTCCCCTTTAATAAAATACGTCAATGCTAATAATCCCCGTTCCGACTCGATTGCGAACTTCCGCTTATCGCTCATAACCGCCTGATGCTATGCGGGGGATTTAGTGTCAGAATTGGATATTGCTATTCTCATGATATGTTCGTTGACGGAGAACACTTTGAACCAGAGCAAAGATGGATATCCACAGGGCCCGTTAGTACGAGCTGTGTGGGATTGCTGTGATGAGCTTTATCAGAAACTAGGTCGAGCACCCTCGCGACAGGAATTCAATGATGAAATTGGCAAACGCGAACCTCATCGCATAGGTATTAGCACCCATTCCCGCCAGTGGGGAGAATGGATGCGTCATCATAATTTCTCAACATATACTGTTGATATTCCAGGTATAATTCCGGAAGAAATGCATTATCCGCAATATCTCCGCGTATGGTATGCCGTGACACAACTAAATTCCGCTTCTGCTAAAAATATTGTTCAGTGGATCCGTAACAGCAACGCCCCCCTGAAAGAGAGCGAGATTCGTATTCAACTGGATGCATTAACCGTTAATAGCAACTCCCGATATCGATATCTTGGTAGCCGAAAAAGCGCCCGGACTGACCTGGGTAGCCCATACGACTTGTTATTTCGTAGCGGAAACCTACAAAATACACGGTATCAACAGTATGTGCAGGAGCTGCACGGCATATGGGACATTGGCGATGATGGTAGGACGCCAATTCAGATTGCCGCCCCAAGGCCAGGCGATCGGATGGTAGTTGAAGCGAGAGATGAATTATTCAATGAATTGCCTGACGATGAAGGTGACTTTCGCCTCAAAGCACTACGTGAGGTCATTATTCGAGAAGGGCAACCAGTATTTAGACGAAAGCTCATTGAAGCTTATGAGGGTAAATGCGCAGTAACGGGCTGTTCAATCCAAGTGTTGCTTGAAGCTGCACATATCACCCCCTACGCAGGAGCTTGGCATACCCGTGCTCAGCATGGCCTGTTACTGAAAACAGATATCCATACTCTATTTGACCGAGGTTTGCTCTGGATTGATACCGAGTTGAAAATAAGGATATCAGAACAGTTGGCCGGGACAGAATATGCAGAGTTAGATGGCCGATATCTCAGGTTACCTAAAGATAAGCAGAACTGGCCGTTAACAACTCATCTGATAAATCATCGACAATATTGGATTGAAAATCATAATGATGTTGAGAGTGCTTAACGCTACTGCTGTCTGCATCTCGCTCATATCAGATAACAAGCGCCTAGATTCTGTCCATCTTGTGCCAGAAGTAGTCAATGCTAGTATTGTGATATATCGAACAACGAGTGAAGGCTAGGGTATATGACGGTAACTAGGGAAAGCATGAAACAATGGATCATCGAGTGTCTTCAGAAACGGGGCGGTAGTGCTTGGCCACGTGAAGTCTCAAAGTATGTATGGGACAGCTACGAGGCTGAGCTTAGGGATTCCGGCGATATGTTGTATACGTGGCAATATGACATTCGTTGGGCCGCTCAACAATTGAGAAACGGGGGCACTCTGAAACCTGTTAATAGACGCAGAGATTTGCCATGGGAACTAGCATAGTAACAGTGAGTGTTCGTTTTACACCGACAGCTGACTTTGCCCTGAGGGAGTTGTTGCCTCTGAAGAAAACGTTCCTGCCTGCCTGAATCTTGCTTCGACAGCCATATTGGTGTTCTACTGATATGGCTTTATACCCACTTTCAATGTCTACTTTTTGTACGGATTTTAACTTGTGGGTACAAGTGCGGGTATAATTACTTATTCCTAATTATAAACTACATTGATATCAGTCTATTGGGTGTGAAATTCGAGTCCGGCCTTCGCACCAAGCGATGCAAAGTAAGCTACCTGAGGGTGGCTTTTTTTGTGTCTGAAATCTACTGTCCGCAAAGCTTTTCTTGCTTTCGACTCTCACCATTAGACCTGATTCAATCAGAATCAACTTACTGATGCGGGTATATCCCGGTTTGATAATGTTTGTACCCACACAGAATCCTTGAAAGTATAAAAATACAGACATGCTTATGAACAGTTTGATTTTTCAGAGTATTACTTATTAGTGATGTGTCGAAATACACATAGCCTTACAAGGGTTTATGCAAAGTGGGATGAATAATGTCTTCAATACCTGTTTCCGGGCCGAGTTCGGCAACTTCAATTTTGGTGCTGCGGGATATGCGGCTGGTATTCCGGCAAAAATTCTATTGATGGGTGCTGGCCGGGCGCAAAGCCGTGCCGGAACGTCAAGGCCAGAATGGAGTAGGTGGTATAAGGATGCACCTTACGGTGATGATCCACAGGATCAGTATTGGATTGAGGAAGGGGTCAAGTATGCCATTGAGAACGGCTATTAAGTGGTTTCATCTTGCACTGACAGCCATCTTACTGATCATTGTTATTGGTTTTGTGATGCTCAATTCAGGTGGTAATAACAGAGCAGAAGATAAACTGGTGAGTGCACAACAAATTAGCGACAGCACCTGGCTTTACGTCACAGAATATTCAGCTGGTGGGGCTACTGTGGCTGACGCTTATCGGTATTACTTATCTGGGAAGCTGGAAGGTAATGTATCCGCCATCCTTGCAAAGCAGGTTCCATTCCTGGTTGCTGCGGGTAGTGCTGCGAATGTGAGTGCTGATGGGGATAACATCAATATTAAATACAGTGGAAAAGTTTTCTCATTCAGTAATTCTGTCGTCTATAAGGCAAAGGGTGATACACATTTGCCACACATTAATTTTCAGGCGAATAATTAGTGTGAGACGATGATAGTTAACATATTAAGCTCTAAAACGGCTCCAGAAACTTTCTGGCGCGTTTTTATGAGAGCGTTCAGAATTCTTGTTACGTTAAAATTACTACAGCGTCACCATATTATTCAGCCGCCCTTTAAAATAAATGGCTAACTGTGACAACCCTCAGTGTAAGAATAGCTGTTCTCCACCCAATCCACTGAAAGCGCGAACCAGAGCCCGTTGCTGATCATAAGTTGGTGAGTTCGTCATTACGCGGTATTCCGGGCTGTGATAGACCACTGGCTGACCGGCGCTATATTCAATGTGCATGAGTCACCTTTGGCATCATCCAGTGCGAGTCATTTATCATTCCATCGCCCTCAGGTGTTTTTCCAGAGGGGATGACAACTACCCTGGCACTGAGGGAATGCACCGGACTGGGATGAAATCCTCTGGTTGGCAATTTTCTAAGGATTGATATTTTTTATCTCTGTAATCCTATTATTATTCATATTAATCAGACAACTCAACATCACTTCACCAAAAGCATGACCACCCTGCTCACTTGTTGTAAGCACTTGGCAATAATTATCTCTATATTGAATCCATTCATCTTGACTTTTTTTGAAAGCAGATAACATATTCTGTTTTTGCTCCTTAGTTCCCATCCACCATTTTGTATAATCAGCTTTCTCTAATTCATGATACTTCTCGTTATATACGGTTAATAGTTCACTTTTGGTTTTATCATTCAAAGAACCAAGGCATTCATCATCTTCTTCACCATATTTTGTGATGCAACTTTCAACGGCTTTATTTTTCAATATTGGTAGTGAGTCAGCAATAGCACTAAGCTGAAACGCTAAAAAGGGTAATAATAAAAATATTGTTTTCATTTTAAGTAATTCAACCGTAAAGTTAGCCTGCGAGGATCATTCTTTTGATAAATATCATTTTCCAGATATGTAATAATATCTTGTTTACTGCCATTTTTTGCCATTACAGCTACCATATCACTCGCTGTAACATTCCCTTGATATAGAGTATCAACAAAGGTATCTCTAATTTTCTGGTCAATATTATCCCACGATATACGCGATGGTATTTTTGCCGAAAATTTTACATAAAGATGTTTAGCATAATTGACTTTTTCAGCATATGATAACTCAAAGAGTCTAACCTGCTGGTAATGACTAATTTCCCCTACAAGGGGGCCATAAACTTCAATAAAATTATCAGCCTCACGTCCTGATAAATGTGATGCCAGAGCACAAATCTGTGCTTTATACTCCTCAATCCCGGCCTGTCTTAGTATCGAAAGTATTTCACCAGCACTTCGCTTTTTCATATCAAAACCACGCCCTAACGTTACACCAGAATTATTGGTAGGATGGTGTAAAATGCGCGAGAACCAAGGCATACGAGAGGGTTGTCGAAAAGGTTCCACCGCAGTGATATAATCAGCACCTTCATAGTCGAAAGTCAACTGCCCTTAACTGTCAAGATACCTCCACTATGCTTAGGTCGCCATTCAGCGCTTGAGGCATTGCGCATTGCCTCCATAAACCAGATGTCAGTGGGTTGTACAAGCCCTGTTGGAGACATTCTTAATAGCGATTGATACCAGCGTATTGCTTCAATAGTATCAGTTGAACACTGTCCCGTCACAGGTAAAGGGCGCCCTGTGCTCAAGGTATAACCTGCAGCATCTAACATTAACTGTAGATTTTTAACTTCTTTTACTTCGTTGGTACCGCAAGCCCCCACTGAACTTGTCAGCCGAAATATATGTGGTTTTGTTCGATGGGATCGCAAAGTCCTTCCCGCTTCAGGCAACTGAATGCCACTTTATCATCATTGAGTAAAAAATTAGTGAGACAATTTATTATATTCCTTCACATTAGAGCGGGAAAACAGTTAGTTATCCACAATTTATAATTAGGAGTAATCTTAGTTTAGTTATTGTATGCAAATCTACATATTAGCTAGATTTTATTTAATGAATAAGCATTTGTATATTAATAAAAATATTTAATTAAAGATTCAATGCGGACAATACATCCCCATATAGATTTGATGATCATCTGTATAAATCTTTTTGTGAAATACGTTCACGCCCCATTTTCTCAAACAACTATTGTAATCTCTTGGCTCTTAATTTCTGCTTTTTTTCTCACCAATCTCCTGCCAGGCTCTGCCAAAATGATATTGAGTAGGGTGACTTGTCGCCCGCTCAGCCGCGATACGCTTCCTGATTTATATAAAAATTGGTCAATCCGTGCTGCGCGGGCAACCAGTTCGTCAACATGCTTACAATCGCATACCTGTTTGAAAAATACTCTAATGCACCTTAAAATGAGCATTAAGTCTTTAGTGCGTGTTTTAAGGTGCAAAATGAAGCGTACACAGCAGGATTTATTACCTTCTGATTTAAGCCGCCAGCTATCTGACCTGGGCTATGTTCTGGCGCAAAGTCGTATTGCGCGAAAAATTCCACAGTCAGAAGTCGCGGTGCGCGCCAATATCAGTCGTAACACCGTTAGTCGTATAGAGAATGGTGATGCAGGCGTCGCTATCGGTCAGATTCTGCGTTATCTCAGTGTTGTTCGGCCTGGCGCAACGCTTAGTGATGTTATGGGGAAGAAGGATCACGCCGTACAGGCCGTTAAGAGTCTTCAACGTCCTCGGCGCGCACGGCCATTAAGCAACAAGGAGTTGGAAGAATATGATTTCTGAGAGCACGTTGCTGGTTCATGCATTTTTACCCGGAGCAACGGAGTCTGTTCCGGCCGGAAAATTGCATTTACAGGAAGAAGGCACCGACCTTCTGGCTTCGCGTTTTATCTATGGTCTTAAATACCTGAAAAGAAACGGCGCAATTGAAATTGATCCTGTGGGGTTGGGTATGTTGCAGGGCCAGCAGGTAGCAAAACAGGAGCTATTTGCGCTGGAGTCACCGCTGTTTGGCGGGATCAGGGATGTTGCGCCAGATGCCTGGGGACGACGGGTTATTGAAGCTAAAAAACATGTGCCTGCGAATTCATTGCCTGAATCGGTATATCTGCTGGAGGCCGGGCCAAACCGGACAGGGGCTTTGGATCTCACTCCTGATGGGCAGCAATCCAGAGATCTTGATACCTCCGCGGATATAAAATCCCTGGGATACCTGTTTGATGCCGCGGAGAGAATCGAGAACGGTGCACCTTTGCCTGCCAACCTGCACGGGATATTTGATGCGGGTTCCAGTATGGGTGGGATGCGGCCAAAAGCGACGGTGGTCGTAGAGGATGGTAGTCATTGGCTTGCGAAGTTCTCTTCCCGTACCGACCGCGGGTTTTGTTACCCGGCAATTGAACACGCGACGTTGCGTCTTGCGGATGCGGCGGGACTCCACGTCCCTGAAACGCGTCTTGAAGAGATTGGACCGGGACGCTTCGCTATGCTGATCAAACGTTTTGACCGTGTGGGCCAGGGAGACAATACCGGCAGGCGTCATTTTGTCTCCGCGCTCACCTTGATGAATATTCACGAAATGGCTTCGGTCGAAAGCAGTTATGCGGAACTGGCGGATGCGATGCGTAGACATCTCGGCGCAGACAATCTTGCAGACGACCTGAAGGAGCTGTTCTGCAGAATGGTATTTAATATCCTGGTTAACAATGATGATGATCATCTGCGTAACCATGGTTTTGTCCTGATGGAATCGCCAGTACAGAACCCTGCGAGAGGGGCCCTGGAGCCGCAGGACGATGTTGCTCTGGCGTGGAGAATCAGTCCGCTTTATGACGTGGTTCCTCGTCCGGTGCACTCTCATCATCGTCGGCTTCATCTGGGGGTTGGCAAATATGGTAAAGAGGCCACGCTCGGCAATGCCGTTTCCTGGTGTGAGCGCTTTGGACTAAGCCGTGCTGATGCTATTGCAGAGATTGATAGAATCTGGCGAGTGGTCAGGGAATGGCGTAATCATTTTGAGGCATACGATGTGTCAGGAGGCGATATTGATGCTGTAAGTTCTGCGTTTTTACACGCCCGGTATTTGGGAGGATCTGATGTTGGAATTACTTAATTGCACCTTAAAACGTGCATTAACAAGATAGTGCGCTTTTTTAGGTGCATGAGGTGAGTTTAACATATTCGATAAAGTGACACTCAGGGTCTGACTTCGCTCAAAATTTTAAACCAGCGTGGTTAACGGGAAGTGGACACTCCCAGCGTATTAACTCAGTTCCCGAGACACCTTATAAACCGTTTTCTGGTCGTTTTCTGATATCTCGGTTAAGAGATTTTCACGCGCCAGTGTGCGTAAATCATTACGGGCAGTGTTATCCGATACGCCCAGCGCTTCCGCTACGCCTGCTGCGGAATATTTCCTGCCTGGCTCCGCCAAAATGATATTGAGTAGGGTGACTTGTCGCCCGCTCAGCCGCGCTAAGCTTCCTGATTTATACAAAAATTGGTCAATCCGGGCAGCGCGGGCAACCAGTTCGTCAACATGCTTTAAGATCCGTGTCACCGCCCGGTGGATAATACTGGCCTGGTATTCGAGGTAGTACGTCAGGTCCATGCCATCAGTTTCCGTGTACTGGTAACTGTGAGCATATTTAGCCGGGGCGGCATACAGAAGCTGGCTAATAGAGACGTATTTAAACACGTCGTATTCTGATTTCAGCATGTACCAGTAAAACAGCCCGCGGCTTGTGCGCCCGTTACCGTCTCTGAAAGGGTGCTCTTGAGCAATCATGAAGTGAAGAACGCAGGCTTTTACCAGGGGGTGAATGTAGGATCCTGTGCTGTTAACGAAGTCACACACCATTTGCAGGCGTGCCTGCAGGCCGGTGGCGGCTGGTGGTTGATGAACGATGTTACCGTCATAATCTGCACTCACCCCATCATCGGTGTCGCGGAATTCTCCTGGGCGGTATTTCTCGTTGTTAATGCCACCCATGCCAACAGCATGGAAACGGCGGATTAAATCTGGTGTTAGTGGCTCCTGGATAAGTTCCGGTATTTCGGTCATCAACCGCGCATTACCCGCGATCATGAGTTCATCTTCGGTGCGGGGGGCTCTGCCACTTTCCAGCATATCCCGTGCGGCAAGTGTCGTTGTGTTAGCGCCTTCCAGCTGTGATGAAGTGATGGGTTCTTCCATGCTTAGTGCAGTTAACTCTTTGCCCGCCCCCCTGAGTCTGGCGGTAAGTTCTTTGAGCGCCAGCCTTGTGGCGTGCTTGTCCACCAGTTCACACACAGACATGATGCCAGGTGTAAGGGCAAAGCCGGCCTGCTCGCCTGCTTCGTTGCGATAATGGATCCGTTGCATGGCCGAGTTACGCGCGCGCCGCGTAAGCGTCCAGGCGATAGAGACATTTTCCCCGCTGGACGTGCGGCGGCAGAATTCATCAAACGGAAGATAGCGGCCTTTATCGTCGGTCACGCGGCTGTATTGTTGATGGGTTTCCAGGTCAGCTCCCGTGAGTTGGGAAAATGGAATAAGTGCCGGTGGTCTTTTGATTGGCATATCGCTATCTCAAAATTTTATTAAGTGGCTGATCATCAGTTGGTGAGTTCGCCATTACGCGGTATTCCGGGCTGTAATAGACCACTGGCTGACTGGCGCTATCTTCAATGTGCATGAGCCACTTTTGGCAACAGCCAGTGCCAGTATGGAGCGGCTATTCAGGGTATTTACCGTGCTGGGTGTTGAAATGGTTCTCTCTTCTGGACCACAGATACTTGCTTCGATGTCATCTTCAACAATGAACGAGTCAAAACCGCAAAAAGATTCACCTGCCAGGCGGGAAAAATGGTGACGATATGCGTCGAACACAGCAGCGTTTAGCAATATGGATGAATGGAATTCGGGGCGGATTCTGGGAGAAGGTCAGAGGCGAGGATTTATTGCAATACTTTCCAGAATGGATAGTGGATGAACAGGGAAGACCTTTATCGCTTTCTTTGCCTTTCACTCCTGGTAATCAGCTTTGGCGCGGTAATGTTGTTCGTGACTATTTTGATAATTTATTTAGCTGTTAGCTAATGTCAGACGCCTGGTGCCAGTTGCGATACTCAATAGCAACCATCAAGTGTGCGAGATTTGTGTGTTCCATTAATAGATCTTAGTGTGTGTTAATAACCTATTTATGGAACAATATAATAGAGGGACTGAAGTAAATAATTTTTCTTGTTCTATAAAAAGGATATACTTACGAGAAAAGCTCTGTTTATGGAACAAAGAGGCGTGTAATGGCAAAACCATCTACTCGAACCTACTCTCGCTATAGCCGTGATGCTGCGCGACTGCTGGGGCTGATGATTCGTACTGCTCGTATTGAACGTAAATTGACCATTGAAGAACTGGCTGAACGTGCAGGTGTGTCACGTGGACTCGTTTATCGTGCTGAAGAAGGGGATATGGGGTGTGCAATTGGTGCGGTATTTGAACTGGCTACTATTGTTGGTGTTCCACTTTTTACACCTGAGCAGGTATCGATGGCGTTACATATCGCGAACGCAGAGAAAACTTTATCGCTAATGCCACGCTCAGTGTATCACTCCAAAAAGGTGATAAACGATGACTTCTGATAACAGACCCGATCTGGCGTATGTATGGATCTGGTTGCCTGGTGCAACTCAACCGATTGTTGCAGGTGCGCTAACTCGTGATGGCAACAGGTTCATCTTCAACTACGGGCGCAGTTACCTGGAACGGGAAGAGGCTATCCCTGTCTATGAGCCGGAACTTCCGTTGGTACGGGGGGCGATTTTTCCCGAACCAGGTCTACAGCAGGCGAGTGCATTACGTGATGCTGCCCCGGATGCCTGGGGGCGACGTGTTATTCTGAACCGGCTGGTGGGGGCTCAGGGCAGGGATGCTGACCCTGACAGGCTGGATGAACTGACATATTTGCTTGAATCTGGCTCAGACCGAATTGGAGGGCTCGACTTCCAGCGATCCGCAACGGAGTATGTGCCGCGTGAGTCCCAAAGCGCATCTCTTGAAGAATTAATGCAGGCTGCATCAATGGTTGAAAGTGGCGTACCGCTAACTCCGGAGCTGGAACAAGCACTTTTTCACGGTAGTTCATTAGGCGGCGCGCGACCAAAGGCAATGATTGAGTCCGGGGATCGTAAGTTTATCGCAAAATTCTCCTCCTCCACAGATACCTATAATGTTGTTAAAGCTGAATACATCGCTATGCGACTGGCTGCCCATGCTGGGTTAAATGTTGCACCTGTTCTTCTCCGTCATACAGCGGGTAAAGACGTCATACTTATTGAACGATTTGACCGTATACAAAGCCATGCAGGATGGCAGCGGCGCCTGATGGTCTCTGCGCTGACCATTTTTAGTCTTGATGAGATGATGGCAAGGTATGCGAGCTATGAGGATTTGACGGACATTATTCGCCAGCGCTTCGATGCACCTAAAGAGACATTACGAGAGCTGTTCGGGCGTCTGGTTTTTAATATTATTTGCGGTAACACAGACGATCACGCCAGAAATCATGCAGCATTTTGGGATGGTAAAAAACTGAGCCTGACGCCCGCTTATGATATTTGTCCTCAGGGCCGTTCTGGTAATGAAGCAACGCAGGCAATGCTGATTATTGGTGAAAACCGAATGAGCAATCTTGCGGTTTGTCTGTCGGCGGCGGCTAAATTTCTGCTGAGCGAACAGGAAGCTATTGACGTTATCACACACAGTATCCGGACGGTTCACCAAAACTGGGAAGAGGTCTGTCGTGAAGCTTCATTGAGCGAAGTGGATCGCAACTTCTTGTGGGGGCGAGTGTTCCTCAACCCGTTTGTTTTTGAGGGTACCCCTGAAGCGATCATGCAACTTCGGTGATTCGTACTTATTGCCTATTAATTAGCAGTGGATCGATAGATATTAGGGTGATGCTACTGGCATCAGCTACTCCCCAGACACTGCGGGATCTCGGTGGGCACCAGAAGCTCCTGCTCTTTTTGTTTGTGCCTGAAATTCAGTATCCGCAAGGCTTTCCGCGATCTTTTCATCACTTATCAGTTCAGCGTAAACCATAGGGCGCAGGTCAAAAGATATAAGTCATCGGTTTCCCTCTGCACAACGTAACAGTCAACAATTGAATTTCACCACTTTTGCGAGCATGATCGCAACAACATCAGTCTGTTACCTGGTTAACTCCTATGATATCTCGCGAAGCGTTGCAATCGGCCATCTCCAACGTTTCTGTATGGCGTCAGGGGGAAGTATGCGCGCCGCATAAGCCGTTGCTGCTGTTGTATGTGTTATCGCAGTACAAAGCAGGCCACCCGCGCCTGTTCAACTACGGCCTGGAGATCCACGAACAGCTTACTCACCTGCTAAAAGAGTTTGGCCCCAAACGGCGCACTGACTACCCCAACATGCCATTCTGGCGACTCCGAACTGACGGCTTCTGGGAAATCACCAACGCTGAAGGCTGTAAACCCCGCAGTGGCAACACTCAGCCAACAAAGAAAGAGTTAATAGATAATCAAGTGATGGGCGGCTTTGATGAAACGGCTTATCAGTTGCTACTTACACATCCCGGGCAAATCGACCAACTGGCCCAGCAGATCCTGACAGATCGCTTCCCCGAAAGTATTCAGCGGATCCTCGCCAACCAATTGGGTTTTGATTTTATCGACAGGTCAAAGAACCGCGATCCTCGCTTCAGGGATATCGTACTCCGGGCTTACCATTCCCGGTGTGCTTTCTGCGGTTACGACTTACGGCTGGATGGTGCGCTGGTTGGTATTGAAGCCGCCCACATTCACTGGAAAGCCTATGGCGGGCCGTGTGAGGTGAATAATGGCCTGGCGCTGTGTTCGCTGCACCATGATGCGTTTGATATGGGCGCATTCGGGCTGGATGAAAATCTGGCTATCCGCATCTCTGGCGGCGTTAGCCGTAGCCCGGTGGTAGACAATCTGTTCTGGCAACGGAACGGCCAGTTGTTACACCTTCCTCACGACAAATCGCTGTGGCCCACTGAACAATATGTTGGCTGGCATCGTAAACAGGTATTCAAAACCTGAACAGCGCTACAACCCGTAATGCTGGTTCAGCCCGATTCTGTTTCCCGGGCATGGCTTCTTGTATTAATCACCCCCGGGGGTGATTTTACCTGTGGCGTTATTCGCGTTATTACCAATAATGGCACTTAATTTAGGTACACATGGGCACAGTGATAATGTTTAAATTATTAAAGTGGGTCATTCTGTTAATTATCTCAGTTTTTATCCTTGGTTTGCTACTTGCGCTTTTTATCGCCTCTGGTATCAATGAATCGACCACATACACTGAAAAGGACTTTTTCTATTATCACTTCGTGACCGATAAAGATATTGCAAAAGCTCCTCGTATTTCAGGCGATTATTACTTTAAATCATATCCAGGAGATGGGTATGCACCGTCAAACGCGATTATTTTTAGGGGGGTGACGAGTATTAAGCCGTTGCGGGATTATTTGATTCAGTTAGGTTATACCAGAAGCTACGGTGGGGTAGTGCAGGCGGAGTTATGGGCGAAGCCAAATCAGGGTAACGGTGATTGCTTTTATCTGCATTTTAACACCGCCACTGGCGAGGCTGAGCTGACTAAAGAGCTAAATAATTAACTATGCTCTGGTTTACCAACAGCGATGGTTCCGGTTCTGCCAGTTTTGCCGTTTGCACTTTCCCTCCAGGATCACTTATTGCCTGAATTCAGAATTTACCCGGAAAAAAACCTTCGCTTGCCCGATTACTCAAATAGTACGATAAGCATACAAAACACAGGGAGTGAAGGGGTACTGATGGATACTACTGAAGAGCTAAATGGAACATATTTTTATAATGGTCACGCTAACGTTACACAACAAGAATTATTCTGGCTAATATTTCTCGAGGGCTTTGCTGATCGTACTGGTTGGGGAGTTGAAACAGCAGCAATGATTCTGGCCGGGCAACCTATTCTACCTAAGCGAGTTGTACTGGGGTCAAAGGTAAAACGTACTAGTATAGCCTCGAAGTTATCTCGTAGAATCCTCAAGAATGTCCGCCTTCCGTGGGGGATGAGGATCGAAACTAGTGTACTGGGCCATAGCCGGGCAACTAATAAGCTTGGGGCAATAGTTGGGAGGGCTGTTCCTCATATTGGCTACACTCAAGCTGTGGTCATGCTTGCTGTAGTTGCCAGAGACACGAGAAATAAATATAACATCATAGTCCGGCCTAAAGATCGGATTGAGTGGGTTTATTTCTGATGCTGTTACCCGATGAGCAGGAACTTTTAGATTATGTCACCGAGAAATACGGTGAACGAAAAAATCCTGCACAGAAAGAATGGTCGTTTCAAGAGCATTTTAACTTCATACAAGAGGATTTGGAGGAAATGCTATTTGACCTGTTTACGCGGTACGGTATTGCTCACGGAAATTTTAATTTAGATAACTATTTTATGCCGGAGTTCTATTGGTGGCAGTTTAGGCTTAAAAAAGATTGGCGTAACCACAGGTTTAAAATGCTAACTCTGGAAATGATAATTGAATCTGCTAAAGTAGGGTGTTGGTTATATGATTAAGGGGCAACGCCCCTTAATCATTTCATGCTGTAACCCGATCATTCCATGAGTCAGTATAGATAATATTACCATCGCAATGTTTCCACGTTATCTTTTCATAGCGCATTTCGACAGTTTCCATATGGTTTTCATTTGGATTATCCACGGATGCCATTGTTGGTGAAATAGAGACAATACGGACACCTTCAAGTAGCATATTAAAATATTCTACCTCTTGTCCTGCATCATTAATATTGTACCATTTTATCTCTGCTGATTTAAGATTTTGCCCGGTAGCTACGGCTTTATAAATATACGGGCTAGAATAGTCAAACTCTTTTACTACAAGCATCGGCGAGTGCATCCGCGTTCCGGTTACCTTGCCGGTAGCGTTATCAGTTGGAATCATTAGGTTGTGATGAAAGCCTTTTATCTCAATGCTGAATTCTCTATCCTGAACATCCACACCACCCTTGATAAGAGCACCGCCATCATCCCTTAGCCACATATACGCTGGTATCGCCATAATGTTACATCCTCTGTTTAATTAATTCCTATTAAGAGTGTACACTTGTTTGTGCTGGTTGGTAAACGCTGAGCTATGTACTACATATCATAATTGGGAAGTAGTTCAACCTTAATCAGTTGTGAAGTTATTTTAATAGCCGATGTAACTCAAATCACTTATTGCTCTGTACGTGATTATAACACCATAGCGCGGGGTAACGATAAATTATGGTAGGTAATATTGAACACGAGTAATCGAGCTTTTCACTATGCGTGGTGGTTGTTATATATTCCGAAAAAAGAAATACGACACCTTTACTGCATCCTAAAATATTCATTTTAATGTAAATCTGGACCAGGATGATATTGAGGAACTTATCGAGGATTACGCTAAAGAGTTCAATGTGGATATGTCAGCTTTCCACCTTGAAACCTATTATCCCAGGTTTCAATTGTCATGGAATCCCTTTGCAAAAACTGAACCCGTGCATATTCCCGATTTCACTATTGATATGTTCATTCAATCAGCTAAAGCCAGGAAATGGCTGTACGACTAATCGCAAGGAGTTTAATCAATGGCTGTACCAGTCCACTTAATTTTGACCGATGACGGCGGTGCACTGACCCGTGGTTCTTCTGATGCCATAGGCAGAGAAGGGAGTATTGAGTTGCGTGGCTTGCAGCACAACCTGGCAATTCCGACAGACCCAATGACGGGGAAAGTGACAGGAACACGACAGCATTCACCATTTCAGTTTTCCAAAGAGCTGGATAGCTCATCACCATATCTCTTCAAAGCGACAGCAACGGGACAGAACCTCAAATCTGCCGAAATATGTATGTCCTGCTTTACTGGCGGCTATGGTTCCGGTTCTGCCAGTTTTGCAGTTTGCACTTTGCACTTTCCCACCAACATCACTTATTGCCTGAATTCAGAATTTACCCGGCAAAAAACTTTCGCCTGCCCGATTACTCAAATAGTACGATAAGCATACTAAAACACAGGGAGTGAAGGGGTACTGATGGATACAGTTGAGCAACTAAACGGAACATATTTTTATAAAGGTGTCTGTAACATTTCTTCGGGTGAACTATTTTTCTGGATTTTTTTAGACAAAATAAATGATCAGTTTGGTGGGATTAAAGACGTTGTAGCAATGAGTTGCATTATTCTTGGCTTGCCTCTGTTAAAAACAAGGGGTAAACCATATGGAACAACAGCAGGTACTTCTATTGCCTCTAAATATCTTCGTCAACTACTGAATGTTGAAATGCCAATAAGATTGCCTACTATCACGGAAGCAAGCATTGCAACATTAAAGCCAAAGTATGTAACTAATTTAGGTGCATTTATTGGTAGGGGGTTGCCAGTTGTTGGATGGGCGATTGTAGCAAGTGATGTTAGTCAGATCGTCTATAAAACAGTGAGAGATTATAACACTATAGCCCACGAGAAAGATCGCATATGGTAACTGAACAAGAAGTATTAGAGTTTTTTCGTGAACAGCTCCCTGTGTTGGGCACGTTCACAGGAAAGTTAATACCATTACAGTTAGATGACATATTACAAGAATATTCAGAGGCCGATGATTTGGTTTTTTGCATGAATAAATATAGTGATAAGTTTAATGTTGATCTTTCTATGATGACATATAATGTTTATTATCCATGGTTTAAGACATGGTTTTTTAGAAAGTGGTTTACATCTAAGCCTGTTGAACAAATATCGAAACCTCTCACTGTAAGAATGTTTGCGGAATCGGCTAAAGCCGGAAAATGGTTGTACGACTAATTTTATATATGACTATTCCCCTTCACTGTGTTTGCTGATAATACGAGTGAGGCTATCGATAATTCGCTTTTAAAATTTACAACCAATGCAGAAAACGAGCGTGCATCATAAAGCACTTATTCGTGAGAGGGTCCACTGGCAAACCAGGTCGCCAACAAGGCCAATAGCAACCCTGGTTTTAAGTGTTGGAAGGCAATGGATACCGGGGAGAACCTTTCTGGTTTATAAAAAATTATACAGTTTCACCATTGGTGTAACTATAGTGAATTTAATAAACTAACCCAGCCATTCTGTTATGACCTTTTCCAGTTTTTCCAGGGACTGCGCGCGCTTTCCCTCCGGCATCCGTCCAATATTGCGCAGCTTCCATTGAACTGCTGGCAAATTCTGAATGTGGAGCTCTGGTGCTAAATTCCAGTCAGGCTCGCCACGTTTAAATGACTCTAACGCAGCACATAGCTTGTCGCCGTACAAATCAGGTAGTGAGACAACCGGGATCGCGGCAAAACCAGATTCTTCCTCCACGGATTTCACGACGTCGCTTATCTCAGGCAAGCAGGCAAAGGGATGCAAGCCAGGTTACTTGAGAATATCCGTGTTTTTATGCTCTGCCTTTGCATGGAATGGCTGTTAATCACCAAACACGCCCTTTACGGGCGTGCCGAATAATCAAACCGCATTCTTTATACGCATCATGGCTGCGCGGTCTATCCGCATTCCTTGCTTATCAAAATAACGGCTTGGCCAAATCTCGCTGGCATCCACGCCAATTGCCGTTGCAATCAGTATTTCGCCTCTGGGCCAGGGGCGGCTAAGTGCATTCGAGAGCGTGGAAGATGCCAGCCCCGCTTCCCGGGAAACCGCGGCCATGGAAGTCCCTTTCTTACGCAGTGCAGCAATAATATCTGCCGCATGCCAGTCTGTGTTGGTCATGATAATTGCTCCTTTTGTGGGGTCTACCGCACTTTCAGGGGGCTTACATCAGTGAATAAGCGCCATAAATGCACCTGAATGTGGGAGATGTTATTTACCCCACTAACATGACCTGGTATTGCTGCTCAGGCCACGGACTATAAGTCACAACCCAGGTTAAAGTTGCTGACCGGATTTACAACAACCCCACCATCAATATGTCGATAAAACGCATTTTTTTAAACATATAGCCCAAACATGTTTATGGTATCGACATGTTCCGGCAATATGTCGATAAAACACGTTTTTTTAAACATATAGCCCAAACATGTTTATGGTATCGACACGTTCTGGCGATATGTCGATAAAACGCATTTTTTTAAACATATTGGAGTGACGTGTGTCGCGTATCGGCATAGTATGGTGATGTGTCGATTAAAACGGTTTTTATAAACATATGAACTGGGCTCCGCAAACGCCTTACAACGCACTGCCAGTGCTGCCGCCCGAACTGGATAGGGTTGAAACACGCAATGTTCTTAAAGCATGCATTAGTGCGCGTGCAGCCATTGCCGAGCTGAAAACGGCCGGTGAGTTGATCCCCGACCAGGGCTTGCTGATAAATATTCTGCCCATGTTGGAAGCAAAAGATTCTTCACGCATTGAGAACATTGTAACGACCAGCGATCAGCTTTTTCAGTATGCAGATCACGCCGATAAGGCCGATCCTGCAACCAAAGAAGCGCTGCGCTACCGTACTGCGCTTTATGATGGTTTTACCCACCTTGAAACCTATCCACTCTGTACAAATACCGCGGTCGCTATCTGCACCAAATTGCGCTCTGTGCAAACAGATGTCCGGAAAACACCGGGTACAGTCCTGCGGGATCAGAACAACAAAGTGGTATATACGCCACCAGTTGGTGAAGACGCTATCCGTAATTTACTGGCGAATTGGGAACAGTTTATACACCGTGAAGATGATTTAGATCCGCTGGTGAAAATGGCTATTGCGCACTATCAGTTTGAGTGCATTCACCCATTTCCCGATGGTAATGGGCGAACAGGCCGTATACTGAATATCCTGTATTTAATTCAGGAAGAACTGCTCTCGCTACCTATTTTGTATTTGTCTCGTTTTATTCTGGAAAGGCGTGATGATTACTACACCCTTTTGCGAAAAGTGACCGCAGAAGGCGATTGGGAATCCTGGATACTCTTTATGCTGGATGCAGTAGAAAGCGCGTCTCGGTGGACGACGAATAAAATTTCAGTTGTTCGGGCTTTGATGGCAGAAATCGCAGAGTTTGTGCGTGAAAAACTACCCAAAATTTATACTCATGAACTTATCCAGGCGCTGTTTGCTCAACCCTATTGCCGGATTGAAAACCTTGTAGAACGTGGTGTGGCTAAACGCCAGACAGCATCCGTATACCTTAAGCAACTGGTCGATATTGGTGTGCTGGAAGAAATGGCTGTGGGGCGCGAAAAACTGTATATCAACACAAGGTTGCTGCAAGAGTTGAATCAGTAGTGGTCACTGGCTTTTTGCGGGTTGTTTACTTTCGCCCGCAACGCCTTCTGTGTTCCTCTCACCCCACTCAATTTGCATTAAAGTGCCAATCAGCTAATGCCAAATAGCCGAAAACCAGAGATGATGAGGAAAACAATGAGCATTCTGCCCGCGGTGCGCAGCCAGACCTGTGCGGGGGAGAAAAATAAGGAGTAACAGGGTGGCTTCTGAATCATCTGCAGCACTGGAGAAAACCAGCGGCGCACCGCCTGCGCGGTTGGTGGCCTTTTTCTTGTTTATTATCCCGCCTTTATTATGGGCCGGTAACTTTATTGTCGGGCGGGCCATTCGCAATGATATCCCCCCGGCAACATTAACCTTTTTCCGCTGGCTGGTGGCGCTGGTGGTTATTTTCCCCTTTGCCGCGCCGTTTATCCGCCGGGATTTTCGCCGCTATTTACAGGTTCCGCTGCGTATTATCGCGCTGTCGCTCAGCGGCATTACTGCGTTTAGCTTGCTGGTTTACTACGGCCTGCACCACACATCCGGCACCAATGCCCTGTTGCTGAATTCCTGTGTACCTATTCTGATTATGCTGTTTGGGGCGCTGTTTTATCAGCAACGCCTTGGCGGGTTACAGGTGGCAGGTATTGCGGTGTCATTTTGCGGTGTGCTGGTGATTATTTTCCGGGGCAGCCTGCAGGGGCTTATGCAACTGGCTTTCTCTTCCGGGGATGTAATGCTGCTCGGAGCCATGGCAAGTTTCGCGTTATACACACTCTGGCTGCGTAAACTGCCGGCGGAAATTAACCGCATGGGGTTACTGTGGGTGCAGGTGCTAATTACGCTGCTGGTGGTGTCGCCGCTCTGGCTCCATGAGCATATCAGCGGGCTGGCGGTGCAGTGGAATGCCACCACGTTGTCGGCGGTGCTGTTTCTGGGTGTCTGCCCGTCGTTTATTTCTTACTGGTTTTATGGGCGATGTGTGGAAACTATCGGAGCTGCCCGCGCCGGGTTGTGTATCCACCTGATTCCGGTGTTCGGGGTGGTGCTTTCGCTGGTGTTTCTTGGTGAACCGTTCCGCCTGTTTCACCTGGCCGGTATTGCCGCCATTATTGCTGGTGTCACGCTGGCCAGCCGTAAAGGCTGAATGGGCTCAGAAACGAAAAAACCACCGGTTAAGGTGGTTTTTTTTCGCCTGGGTACTGGCTTATTTGGTCAGTTCAGCCGTCATATGTACACCGTTATTCACATTGGCTTCAGTGATACGGTAAGAAGCGCCAGCCTGTTTAGCCTGAGCAGCAATCTGTGCTTCAGCACCGTCCAGGGTGGAGGCGGTGGCGGTTACACTTTGAGCGAAAGCACCGAAAGACATAACAGAAAGAGCGGCAACTGCAACGAAAGTTTTGATAGATTTCATGGTCTTATTCCTTAAATGGTTTTGTTCGGTAGGGCTGTGTTGCCCTGATGTGAACAATCATAGGCCTGCCATGCAGTGATTAAAATCAAAACAATTTGCGGATCTCTTTCAAAAAATATGAAGTATATTGCTGGGGTAAACGGCCTCAGTGTTCCGCTACGGGGTGGGTTATCTCTGCAAGAAAAAACTGATGATGAACATCAGTACTACAAGCAGGGAAATAAATGCCGCGCCAGTAGAAAACCCATGCTGTATTGATTCTTCATCTTGTTTAATATCGCGAAAGCGGGCCAGTGCTTTTGCGGCATTGGGGGCGGTAATTTCCTCAAACTGCTGTTCATAACCTTGTGCTTTCAGGCGGGTTGCCTCAGTGGCATCGGCTTTCTCCACTACAGTAATCTGGCCGCCCTTTTTTAAGAAAATAAACACTGGCATAGGGGACTCCATGCGAGGTAACAATGCTGCTAACAAATAACACTGCCGAACACTGGCTGGAGCCGCCTGCAGGCTGCGCCAGCCGTACTGGTGCCGCTATTACTTGCAAATAGCAGGCTGTGCTTTCCAGGAATAGATAAGTTTGTTGTCCTGGTAATAGTTATACACCGCTCCGTCCGGGAAGAGTGAGCGGAAAACTTTCACCCGGTTATCGTTGGAGCAATAATTCGTGATGATCACTTTCTGCATATTACTGCGCCATTCCTCATTCTGCGTAATACTGGCCGGGAGCCCCTTAATGACGAATTTATAAGTGAATGTATTTCCCTCTGCAGAGACATCCTCCATCATGGTGGCATCATCAATTAATAATGGCAGCTGTTTTTTAACTTCCGCCACGACGGATTTTTGCAGTAACTTTGGGTCGTTATCTTTTAACTGATTAAATTCTTCAATTTTTGCTGATGTGGATTGTGAACGTATCTCTGCCAGCCGCTTATCCAGGTCGTTAGCGCCGGGGGCTGTTTTGCCAGCCTGCGCTGTGGTTGGTGCTTCTGCGGTATCCGCTTTATCTTTGGATGCATCATCGCACCCGCCAGCCAGAAGTATTGCCGGGAAAAGGGCGGCTAATGTTGCCTGTTTGATCATCACTGTCACTCCATAACCGTATGTTATTGTTGCCTCATTGTAATTAATTATATATATAAAGCACCTGGTAACTTTGTTTATCGTTTTCATTCCGGCATTCAGTGCAATTCAGCCAGTGATGGCTGTGCTTTGTGCCGTGCGAATGCACCATTCAGTAAAAAACAGCGTTGTATTCTCAGCCTGAATATTACCTGTATGGCAATCTGTTTTTTGGTGAGTTTTTCGAGATTAATCTTACTTATTCATTATGGAGAGATGGCATGAAGGGCATTGTTCCGGCGGGATTACTGGCCATGGTCTTTTTCAGCGTGCCAGCACTGGCTCAGGAAAGTGGGGTATCGTTTAGCCATAAAAACTGGGAAGTCGTGTGTGATAACACGCTCACCTGCCGGGCGGCAGGTTACAGCCCGGAAGAAGGTAAAGGTGGCTCGGTGCTGTTAACCCGTGAAGCCGGTGCGGGCAGCGCGGTTACCGGCAAAGTAATGCTGGCTGAAGGGGATGACACGGACAGCACGCCGCCGGTAGCCCAACTGGCACTGTGGATCAACGGTCAGCCCGCGGGGGCGTTAACAGCAACCAAAAACGACGACTGGCAACTTTCACAACAACAAACCCAGCGCCTGGTTGCTGCCATTAAAGGTAGCGGCAAGGTTGAATTTAAGGGCGGGCCGGAGCCGTTCGTACTCTCTGGCGATGGCGCTTATGCCGTATTGTTGAAAATGGATGATGTTCAAGGGCGCATTGGTACGCCTGGCGCACTAACGAAAAAAGGCGATAAGCCAGAAAGCAGTGTGCTGGCTGCAATACCTGAGCCGGTTATTCAGCAAGCGAAAACGGCCACTTCCCCGAAAAGAGCTTTGACCGCGCCAGAAATGGCTGCGCTTAAGCCAAAATTACTGGCGGCGCTGGGTAAATCAGAAGAGTGTGACCTTCTTGATGACCCTGATGAAATGGGCGACATGATCTCTTCTGAAGACAAAGCAATAACACTCCAGCCAGTAGATAAATCTCATGTTCTTATATCGGCATTGTGCTGGCGGGCGGCCTATAACGAAGGTTATGGCTATTGGTTAATGGATAGCCAGCTTGCTGAAAAACCGCAACTGGTGACAACTTCCGGCACTGATTATAGCGATGGTGTTATTTCATTGGGCCAGAAAGGCCGTGGTATGGGTGATTGCTGGTGGAGTGCCAGTTGGGTTTGGGATGGCTCTGTTTTCCGTAAAAGCCATGAAGGTGGCACTGGTTCGTGCCGTTACCTGCGCCTGGGCGGCACATGGGATTTACCGCTCTGGGTGGCACAGGTAAAACCGGCTCAGTAAATCCACTGCCATAGCGTTAAATCACCCTGAGTACCTGGCGTGTTCAGCTTTAACGCCAGCAAAATAAGAAAAGGCCGGTTGCCCTGCTGGGTATACCGGCCTTGTTTTTACTGCTGTTTGCCCGGCGGGCTGATGAATATCAGCGAGCCTGTAGGGCGAACACACCCCAGCCCAGGTATTCACGTGTGTATGCCACGTGGCGGAGTGGGGCGTCGTTAAGTTCAGCCCGTACTTCTGCTGCGAAGTCATCACCGGGGTTTTCATCAAGCCAGCGGCGCATTGTCAGCCATTTTGCCGCTTCATACCTGTCCCAGCCGTCCTGGTCTGCCAGTACCATTTCCACCAGGTCATAACCAGGTGAACGGAATGAGGCAACCAGTTCTGGCAGTGTAAGAAAATCCCCCGGTGCTGTGGCACCACAGGCGCGGGCAATGGTTTCTGTTGGCGGCAACTGGCGCCAGTACGGCTCGCCAACCAGCAGCAGTCCGCCGGGTTTCAGGCTTTTCTCCAGCAATGCCAGGGTGCCAAAAATACCGCCGCCAATCCAGGTGGCACCAATACAGGCAGCCACGTCGAACGGCTCACTGGCCACAAAGCCACTGGCATCATTATGAATAAACTGCACCGCGTGGCTGACGCCAAGTGCTTCGGCACGCTGGCTGGCCTGCTGGCTGAATAGCTGGCTCATATCCACACCCAGGCCGGTAATGGCGTGGTCCCGGGCCCAGGTGCACAGCATTTCGCCTGAGCCACTGCCCAGGTCAAGTACCTTGTCGCCGGGTTTCAGGCGTAACGCCTGGCCAGGGGGGGCATATTTCTCCGGGGTAAAGGGGTTATGGATCCGGTGAGCGCTTTCGCTAATCGTGAAAATACGTGGGATATCCATGGTGCTCTCCTCAGCGGTTGTCCGGTTGGGCGCGAACGTTATTCAGCCCGGTGGTGTTAATACGATAGGGCTGCCCGTTTACGGACTTAATAAGTTTTTTGGTTTTGAGTTTTTTGAAAACAGCGAGTGTGCAGTCGCTCAGCAACAGCCCTTCCCGGCTGTAACATTCAACTGCGGTAACGCGGCCAGAGGTATTACGGGTATGCACAATGCGCCCGCCTTTTGCGAGCACGTGTAAAGTCCGTTGTTCCTGACGGGATAAATTCATACTGAAACCTGTTAATCACCATGTGCAAAAACATGCCAACACCCGCAGGTGTTTGCGTAAGGTTTTAGCGCAGCGATAACCAGAGTGGCGGTAAAGCCAGCAAGCTGATTATCTGATGATTACATTCTCCAGCATCAAAGCCTCGGTGAGATTAGGTAAGAAAAACGGGTGAATAGTAACACCTGTTTTTTGTATGGGAATAGAGTGGCGTGAATAATGTGATCCCGGTGCAGCAATACAGTGGAGGTGGTTTAACACACAAAAATGCCTGAGCCACCTCTGCCCAGGTTATAAACGGTGCGGCACCCGGTAGTGATCCATTATCCGGCCCATTAAATACAGGCGCGCTTCTGCTTCAGTGGAAAATAATCCGTGAGTCATTATGGCGTGTTGCGCCACGTTGATAGACATAATAATCAACTGCACAATATCTGCCCGGGTATGAAGTTGGGAAAGAATATCGTTGCAGTCCACATGGTCATCATTGTGGCTATGCCAGCGTAATTTCAGCATTGGAAAAACCTCTGCAGCATGCTGGCGCGCACTTTCCAGAGACATTCCGCCACATTTGCTCAACGCAATATTGTCAAACTTTAAACGCCAGGAATCCAGCGCCCGTGCGGCCCTGTGCGACTGCCCATCCAAAGCGCTTGTTTGCTCCTGGGGCTTGTCATTATTAAGCCGGTAATTACGTGTCGCCATGATGATGTTCCTTATAGCCGGGCTGTATGTAAAACGTGCAGTCCTCCATCAGGAAGATTAGTTCAGTTTGCGGCGTATTTTCGTCGCTGACTTCGCATATCGTGACAGCACTTCAGAAAGCATTTCCCTTAGGGAGATCCCTACACAGTATAACGATTTTGGGTTACCAACAATGGGTAACATAACGCGCCATTTGCGCCCTGATTCTGGCTATAGCCCCACCATTTTTAGTGGGGGCATGCTGCAGCTGCGCCAATTTATTATTAGCTGTGTTTGAATTCGCTGGTACGGGATAAAGGAGAGAGGAGAATGTTGAATATTATCAGTCTATTAGTTGATGTCTCCTCTATGGTTTGTGATTTTTTGTATCTGCGTGACCGCAAAAAAGCAGAGCGCAAAACATTGCGCGGTGCACCATTTCGCAAAATACCCGTTATCCAGATGCAACCCGGTGAAAAGGCTGTTCAGGAAGAGGGAGGCAATACCACCTGCAATACAAAAGAAGCAAAGTAACCGGTTTTTTTCCTCGTTTTTTTCTTGCGCTATCCCACCTTTTTGCCATTTTTTATTAGTTGTTGAGAAATATCTCATTTGAACTGGCGTAACCCCATTTCCCTGCATAAGCTCAAATTAATCAGGTTGTTGCCCCCTGGCGAATTATTTCACAACCTGAATGAGAAAATATAACCGGGCTTTGAGCTAATATTTTGAAAAAAATTGAAAATATCTTTTTCTGGCGATGACCAGGCAGAAGTTATTTTCCGCTGGGAGCAAAACTCATGACGCTGGACTATGTTGCATTGGTAATGCTGGTAGTGGTGGTGTTGATTTTGTTTTACGGGATCATTGCCATTCACGATATTCCTTATGAAATAGCCAAAAAACGCAATCATCCCCATCAGGATGCTATTCATTATGCCGGATGGGTAAGTTTGTTCACTCTGCATGTGTTATGGCCATTCCTGTGGATTTGGGCCACCCTGTGGCGGGAAGACAGGGGTTGGGGTATTCAGAAAATTGAGCAAGAACAGCATGATATCCAGCACCATCTTAGCGTGCTTACCACGCAAATAGAGCAGCTTCAGCAAGAGATTACCCAGTTAAAAAAACCTCCTGAGCCAGTACCCGAAGTAGTACCCGTAGTGCAAGAAGTGCTGGCCAGTTCGCAGGAGGAAAAATAATGGAAACATTGTTACTGCTTTCTTATGCCGCACTTTGTGTTGCGGTGTTCAAGATTTTTCGCATCCCGTTAAATAAATGGACTGTGCCCACGGCAGTATTAGGCGGAGGTGTTTTTCTTGGCCTGATTGTGCTGATTATGAATTACAACTACCCCTTCAGCGATATTGGCAAAGAAGCCTACCGCACCATTCCCATTGTTTCTCAGGTGCGCGGGCGGGTAACTGATGTACCGGTAACGCCGAATGTGATGTTGCATAAAGGCGATGTGCTGTTTCGTATTGACCCGGAACCTTTCCAGAACCGGGTGGATGATCTCCGTGCGCAAATTAAAGACGCCAGCCAGAATGCCCTTTCGCTGGATTCCGGCCTGAACCAGGCAAAAGCGGATCTGAATAAAGCCATTGCCGACCGCGACCAGGCAAAACGGGAATATGCCCGTTATGCTCAGGGCCACAAGAAAGGTGCGTTTTCGGACCAGGAAGTGGATACCCGCCTGCAAACCTGGAAAGCAGCAGAGGCAACAGTGGCAGCAGAACAGGCTGCGGTACAACAGGCACAGAACTCACTCAATTCTGTGGTGGATGGCGAAAACTCGAAAGTCGCTTCACTGATGGCGCAGTTGCGTAACGCCGAATTCAACCTGGAAAGTACGGTGGTGCGTGCGCCTTCTGATGGCTACGTCACTATGGTGGGCCTGCGCCCAGGTGTGATGTCAACTGCCCTGGGGATGGCTCCAGTAATGACATTTGTGCCTAAAGAGCCGGGGGAATTACCCACTTATGTTGCCGCGTTCCGCCAGAACTCCATTCAGCGCATTAAACCCGGTTACGAAGCAGAGCTGTTGTTCCCGTCAATTCCGGGTACCGTGTTTCACGGTGAAGTGCTCGGTGTCTTGCCCGCGATGGGTGAAGGCCAGTTCCAGGGGCAGGGCCGCCTGCTGACCACGGCAGATTTACAGGGCCAGGGGCGTGTTCTGGTCACGGTCAGGGCAACAGACCCGCGGCTGGCGCAATATGACCTGCCCCAGGGTTCCCAGGTGGAAGTGGCAGTCTATTCCGGCCATTTTGAAGAGCTCTCTTTAATGCGTAAGATCCTGATCCGCATGAAAAGCTGGGAAAACTACGTCTTTCTGGACCACTAGCTGCTGCTAAAAAAGTAAGCGCAAACAAGGAAAGAACAGACCGTTTATCTCCCGGAATGTTTGCGCTTACGTATTCAGAAAACCGGCAGGTTATGCTGGCTGGGTAGCTGGCACTGGCAGTGCTGCCAGCATCTCCGCCAATGAAGAGTAACACCCGGCTGCACCCTGGAAATCAGGCTGGTGGCAGCCGGGCGTCACTACACATACTGCCATTCCGGCAGCCTGTGCAGCCCGGAAACCATTCAGGCTGTCTTCCACCACCAGGCACTCTGCGGCGGGCAGTGAAAGTTTGCGTGCGGTAGAGAGGTAAACTGCCGGGTCTGGTTTACCGCGCGGTTCGTTATCGGCACTGGACACCACTTCAAAATAGTGGCTCAGTTGCAGTTTATCGAACACGGCATCAATAACCTGGTGCGAAGATGAAGTGGCTAAAGCGATGCGGCAGTTTCTTTGCTGCAAGGCGCGTAATGTCGCTTCGACGCCAGGCAAAGGTTTACCGTTAGCGGCAATTAATGTGGTGACATGGTGCAAAATGGCCTGTTCCAGTTGCCCTGACCGGGTGGGCAAGTTGAAATACTGGCACCACACCCTGGCGATTTCATCCAGCCGTTTGCCTTTTGTCAGGGCTTCGCATTGCGCAACCGTGGCCTGGACCTGGTATGCCGCAAGTGCCGTGATTTGTGCCTGTTGCCAGAACGGTTCAGAATCAATAATCACACCATCCATATCAAAAATAACCGCTTTCACCTTCATTTTTACCTCTCTTGCTGGCTGGCGGCTGCCCGCCAGCCCGGTTGTTTACGACAATTGCGCGCTTTCTGCCGCACATTCCGGTTTAGTGCTAAAACCGGGCTGTTCAACGTGAATGAATGGGCAGATGAAAAACGCGACGATATACAGCACGGTGTAGGCAATCACTACACCAATGGTACTGAAGTGGGGCAGCAGCAGCACGGCAATGGCTGGGGCCAGGAAGTTGGATGTCCCGGCAGATAAGTTATAAACCGAAATAGCCGCGCCTTTGTGGTTAGGTTCCAGCGCCGGGAATACCGCTGCCATGGGAACAAATGCCGCCACAAAAATGCCCAGCGCAATTGCCGGAATTAACGCCATGGCAAAGTTATGCCCAAAATGCTGGGGGATGTAATAAAACGCCAGGCTGGAGATCGCCATACCAATGCAGCCAAACCAGCGCACCACTTTTATCCAGCCCATTTTTTCAGACACAACGCCCCAGAACACGTTGGAGAAAATCGTGGTGAAGAAAAAGACAGCCCAGACCTGGAGCCATTCAGACGTGGTAAAGCCGAGTTGGTCGACAAACATCATTGGCATGATGACGGCGAAACCAAACAGCGACAGGGTATTGATAATCCTCACCATGCAGGACAGCAGAATATTGCGGTTACTGTAAATCAGCGTCACGGCACGGGTGAGCTCACTGAATTTTTGCCGCGTGGTGAGGTTTTGCATATGGCGTGGTGTGGCAATGTGGCGCAGTGAAATCTGCGCGATAACCCCGCCAGTAACACAAAACGCCAGCGCCAGCCACAATGTCCCCAGTTCGCCAATATGCGGGATGGTGAAGCTCGGAATATAACTACCAAACACACCAATACCAATGGAATACACCGCCCAGAACCAGCCAATCGCTGAGCTGGCGCTGTCGCTCTTCACGTTATGAATAATGGCGACAATAAACGAATACAGGAACAGAGGGTAAGCGAAACCACGAATGCCGTAGAACAGCAGGATCATGGCGTAATTCGCACGCCCCAGGCCAAACACCAGGAACAGGACATGGAATACGCACCACATCAAAAAGCCAATCAGCATGGTTTTTTGTGGGGTAATAATTTCAGCCACCACGCCAGACACCCATGCAGCAAGGGCGGCTGCAAGGCCATAGAGAGTGAAAGCAAAAGAGGCTTCAGCCGGTGAAAAGCCTAATTCTTTAATGTAGTGGGATAAAAACGCCAGTTCGAAGCCATCTCCCGTCATGAAGAAGGCGATAGCGATATAACCCCATATCAGGTTCAGAGGCAATCCCAGCCACTGCTTGTTGGTTACAGACATAATGACCTCGTATTCAGGGTACAGTGGAACCGCTCCGGCGCAGGGCCGGAGGGTTTTGTTATTAAAATTAATGAGTACGGTAAGTAATGTCGTTTTGGTACAGAGCAGCGAATTGTTTATAGCGTTCCATTAGTGTCTGGTGGCGCTCAGGGTTCGCTTGCCAGGTTTTGTAGATTTCAGGTTTGGTGCACACCTCTGCCATAGGTTTACCTGCGGCAAGGCAGGCCAGCCGGGCCGCGCCCAGAGCACCGCCGGTTTCACCACCTTTGTGGGTGACAACCGGCATGGCAAGAATGTCTGCCAGAAGTTGCGCCCAGAATGGGCTGCGGGCACCGCCGCCAACTAATGAGCATTGCGTAATATCAGTGCCGCTTTCCTGCAGCACTCGCAGGCCGTCGGCAATCCCGAAGCTCACGCCCTCCAGAACGGCATAGCCCATTTGCGCGCGCAGGCTGGCATGGGTTAGCCCCCAGAACAGGCCGCGGGCGTTCGGGTCGTTATGGGGTGTGCGCTCGCCAGAAAGGTAAGGCAGGAACAGCGGCGCATGGGCTTTGTCGCTATCGCTTAACTGTTCTATTTCTTCCAGCAGTGCCGTTTCAGTGGTGCCTGTCAGGCGGCAAAACCACTGCAGACAACTGGCGGCACTCAGCATCACACTCATCTGGTGCCATAAATTGGGCAGCACATGGCAAAAGGCGTGTACCGCCGATTGTGGCGCGGGGCGGTAGGCGTCGGTTACCACAAACAGAACGCCGGAAGTACCCAGGGAGATAAACGCATCCCCCGGGGAGACCGCGCCAACACCAATCGCGCTGACCGCGTTATCGCCACCACCACCGGCAACCACTACTGAAGCATTCAGCCCCCAGCGCTGTGCAATGTCTGGTGCCAGTGTTGCCGACACCGCACAACCTTCCACCAGTTCCGGCATATTGCTGCGCGACAACCCACATTTCTCCAGCAGGGTGTCTGACCAGTCTCGTTTGGCTACATCCAGCCACAGAGTGCCTGCGGCGTCAGACATATCGGAGACTTTCTTGCCTGTCATTTTGAAGCGCAGATAATCTTTCGGCAGCAGCACTGTTGCTGTGCGGTTAAAGTTGTCGCTTTCATGGCGGCGAACCCAAAGCAGCTTGGGTGCGGTAAACCCCGGCATTGCCAGGTTACCGGCAATGGTGTGGAGTTCCGGCGCAATTTCTTCCAGCTCTGCGCACTCCTGTGCACAGCGGGTGTCGTTCCATAAAATCGCTGGCCGAATCACTTCGCCCTGGTCATCCAGCAGCACTGCGCCATGCATTTGCCCGGATAAACCAATCGCTTTAATGGCCGACCAGTGCTGGCCGCATTTCTCTTTCAGTGTCGCCATTAAATAGTCTGTGGCTTCCCACCAGGCCTGTGGAGCTTGTTCAGACCAGTGCGGGTGCGGGCGCTGGATGCTCAGTGGCGCACTGTGGGTGGCAACAACATGGTAGTTGTCGTCAATGACCAGTGCTTTCACTTCAGATGTGCCAAGATCAATGCCTAAGTACATAGTCATCCCTCACTGAATCAGCGTGTATACAGCGGCAATTTTTGCGCGTAACAGCGCAGCGAAGTCGGCGCGTGAGGCCAGTTCACCAAACAGTGCTTTGTTGCTGGCATAAACAGCAATTGGGTCGGCCGTGTTGAACATGGCATGCACGGCAGGGGCATCCAGAATGCCGTCCTGGTATTCATAAGGCAGCGTGCCGTTGTGCCATTGCTCCATAAACACGAAGAACAGGGCAGGCAGCATTGCGGTGGCATCCGGGGTGGTTCCACGCTGGTAGCATTCCAGCAGCGTTGGCGTGATCATCGCCGGGATTTTTGAGAAACCGTCTGCGGCAACACGCTGGTTGGTATCCTGAATATACGGGTTAGTAAAGCGGTTAAGCACTACATCGCGGTAACTGGCAAGGTCAATGCCGTTATCGCCAAGGCAGGGGATGACATCTTCGGTGACATAACGGTTTGCAATGGCATAGATAAAATCGGTCTGGGTGCTTTCATGGATATATTGCTGGCCGATTAACGTACCTGCCCAGGCAATGCAGCTGTGGGATGAGTTAAGAATGCGGATTTTGGCTTCTTCGTAAGGAATAACGGAAGACACCAGTTCAACACCGACGTTTTCCAGCGCTGGCCGGGCATCGCGGAAGTTATCTTCCACCACCCACTGAATAAAGGTTTCACCCATTACCGGGGCTTTGTCATCAATACCTGTTTTTTCTTTGATACGGGCCGGCAGGTCTGGTGCCGGGCGTGGTGTGATACGGTCCACCATGGTATTCGGGCTGGTGGTGTTGGCTGTCATCCAGTCAATCACGGCCTGCTTGCCTGTCTGTTGTAAGAATTCGATTAACCCACCATGAAAGCGCTCGCCATTATGGCGGACGTTATCGCAGCACAGCAGGGTTAACGGGCCTGCCTGCGCGGCCATGCGCGTTTCAAGAATGCGGGTAATGGTGCCGTAAATCGTTTTGCAGGCGCCTTGCAGGTCTGCCGCTAAATCCGGGTTGCTGGTATCCAGTTGGTGCTGGGTATTCAGGTAATACCCACCCTCTGTGACAGTAAATGCAATCACTTTGGTTGCGGATTTCGCCCCTTCGTCAATCAGTGGCTGGAGGTTTTCCTGCCAGGGAATGAGTTTCTGAATAGCGGTGATTTCTTCGTATTTTCTTTCCCCTTCCGGGCTGACGGTTTCCAGGACATAACGGCCATTCTGCGCTTTCAGTGCCTGAAGTACGTTTTCTGAATCAGGGCGGATGTTCCCGGCGGCAATGTGCCAGCGGTTATCGCCTGCGGCAATCAGGCTGTGCAGGTACCAGGCCTGATGTGCACGATGAAAAGAACCCAAACCGATATGAAGCCATGTGAATTGATTGTTCATGCTCTGTTCTCCATTAAGGTGTGGGTCCACTCTATTTAAACATTTGATCAATTGTAGAGCTATAGATCACAAAAGAGCAAAAGACCAAACAAAATACAAATGACCAATAATGTGCATCTAATTATGGCAAGAGTACTTGCCTCGCTATGATCTTCCCGCCAGAATGCGGGTATTGCCTGGGGTAAAATGCCCGCAGGCGCAGGAATAAGGCAGGGAAACGTGAGCAAAGAAGACGATGCCAGGCTGGACCAAAAAGTGCGTGCGGCTTGGATGTACTACATTGCCGGGCAGAATCAGAGTGAAATAGCTACCCTGTTAGGGACTTCAAGGCCGGTCGTCCAGCGCCTGATCGCTGCGGCGAAAGAAGAGGGTATTGTTTCCATTGGTCTGCACCATCCGGTGGCGAACTGCCTTGATTATGCGCAGTTGTTGCAGGAAAAGTACCAGTTGCATGAATGCAATATTGTGCCGGTCTACAGCGAAGACAGCCTTCTCGATAGCGTGGCATTTGGCTGTTACCAGGTGATGTCCCGTTTTCTGCGGGCCGATACACCGAAGATTATTGGTATTGGCTCGGGGTTTACCCTGAAAAAAACCATTCAGCGCATTGATTTTAATTGTAAGAACGCCCGCTGTGTTGCGTTGATTAGTGCCATGGATGAAAACGGCCAGTGTAATTATTACGACGATGTGCCCTTGCTGCTGGCGCGTAAACTGGAAGCCAAATATTCTCAGTGGCCGGCACCGCGCTATGCACAAACCAATGATGAACACGCAATGTGGTGCTCAAGCCGCTTGTTTAATAACGTGAGCGAGTTAGCCAACCTGTCGGACGTTATTTTTGTTGGCGTGGGGCCTTTAGGTGAGCAAAGCCCAATTTATAAAGACGGGTTTATTAACCGGGCGCAACTGGATGAACTAACAGCACTGGGCTCTGTCGGTGAGATCCTGGGGCGGTTTATTGATGCCAATGGCAATGTTGTTAACAGTGAAATCAACCAGTTGATAACCAGTTATGATATTCGCAACAATCCCTGCCCGCGTATTGGTGTGGCCTGTGGCGATTACAAACGCCCGGCGATTTTAGCCGCGCTGAAAGGGGGCTGGGTTAACGGCCTGGTTACCGATGAGCATACAGCTCGCTGGTTATTAACGCGCTGAGCACATTGCTTGCATCACCTTTTTGGTGTGGTCTGGTTTTTTATTAGGTGACATCCTTTCTTTCTGTACGGACATGAGGTTTGTCATCAGACTCAGGTGCCTTATTGGCACCTCCTGAGCGCAAAAAAATGAGGTAGTGTTCACAAAATTGCCATTGCATCTTCTGGCTATTATTCACAGTCCTCATTGTTCAATTCAGCTTTTCTATTTATTCAATAACTCACTGTATTTAAAAAATAAAAACATTTGATTCCCGCTATTTGTTAAATTTTAAATGTGATTCAATTCACAAAAAACTATTAACAAACAGGGGTGTCAATGTTCTGTATGGATTCATTTATCCAGTTTTTGAGATCTTCGTTGCAAATACAGGGCTTGCAGCCAGGGAAAAATGTGGGTGTCGCAAGCAATAAGGGCAAATGATGAAAATCGGTATTGTCGTAAGTGGCGGAGATGTTTCAGGGATAAATAATTTTATTTTCCAGATAGCCAGGCTGGCGCAGGCTGATATTACGCTATTTAATGGCGGGATCCCTGGCTTACTGGAGAAAAAACACCATGAGATTGCATGGCGCGAACTGGTGGACTTCTCTATCTCTGCAATGCCGGTAATCACATCCGGGAGGACGTCGAAAAAATTAATGCGTTCAGAGTACAGCGAAATCAGTAAAAAACTTAAATCACTCCATATTGATATATTAATCATGGCAGGTGGCGATGGTTCTTTACAATTTCTGAATACCCTCAGTGAATTCGGTGTTAATTGCTTTGGTGTGGGTATGACGATTGATAATGATGTATTCGGCAGTGATTACACTATCGGTTTCTCAACGGCCTGTGAACAAATTCGCCAGGAAGTATCCAAATTACGTAATACCGGCAGGGCATTGCCCGGGCGAGTATTTATGATTGAAGTTCTCGGTGGGTACTGTGGCGAGCTGACTTTGCAGGCGGCTATCAAGAGTAATGCTGATATTGCGTTAATCCCTGAAAGACAGTTGCCAGTGGCTGAACTGGTATCAAAAATTCAGCACAAGCTGGCGGAACAAAACAGCGTCGTAATCCTTTGCTCAGAAGGCTACACGAAAGAGTACTCGCCTGGGTTTCAGGGGGCGATAGACACCATGATAAAACAACTGGAGCCACAAATAGGTGTGCGTATCCGTAAGACCATTTTGGGTTTTGGCTTACGCAGTGGCGACCCCAGTTGCGAGGAAATTTATCAGGGAACGATTATGGCCAGTGAGATTGTTCGTTGTATTCAGTCTGGAATGCGTAATAAAGCCATTGTTATTAATTCGAGTAATAAACCTATCCCCATTGATTTAATTAGTATGCAAAAACGCCTGGTCGATACTGAAGGGCATCATTATAAACTTGCAAGGCAGCTCAATATCCTTTGAGGAGACCCTACATGTTAAAAGTACTTTGCGTATGTGGCTGCGGCCTCGGCTCAAGCTTTGCCATTGAAATGACCGCGAAAGCTGTTCTTAAAAAACTGGAGATTCCTGCACAAATTGAACACACCACTGTTTCTGAAGCGGGGGCATTTAAATCCGATATTATTTTAACCTCCAAAACATTTGCAGATATTTTAACAGCCGATGCCAGTGAAGAAGAGGCAAGGCGCGTTATCATTCTGAATAAATTAACTGATAAAGAGGAGATAGAAACAAAAATAGTTGCCTTTATGAAAGCGCAAAATTTAATGGTGGTTGATCATGAATAGTATTATTTCATTTATTGTAAAGGATTTACTCGGCCAGGCATCTATCCTGGTGGCATTTATTGCCATGCTCGGGTTGATTCTGCAAAAAAAATCGCCAGGGAAAATAGCAGAAGGCACATTTAAAACGCTGCTGGGCTTTCTGATAATGATGGCAGGCATCAACATTATTGTCGCCACTTTGACTTTCCTTAACGACATTTTTACCCATGGCTTCGGCATGAAAGGGTATATCACCGACGTGGCAGCGATAGCCGGGCTGGCAAACCGTGAGCTGGGCTCCGAAGTGGCGTTAACGCTGATGGTGATCTTTGCCGTCAATATCCTGGTGGCGCGCCTTTCACCCTTTAAATACATCTTCCTGACCGGGCAGGCACTACTCTGGATGGCAACTATCGGCACTGTTATTGGCTATAAAGCTGGCCTGACAGGTTTACCCCTTATCCTTACTGGTGGTGTTTTTGGTGGGGTTATGGCGGTGTTGATGCCTGCGCTGGCGCAACCTGTGGTACGGCGAATTACCGGTTCAGATGACGTCGCGCTGGGGCATTTTTGTACCATTGGCTACCTGGTTCAGGCAGCGGTGGCAAAGGTTGTCGGCAAAGGCTCCCGCTCAACTGAAGACCTGGTGCTGCCGGATAATTTCAAGTTCCTGCAAGATACCTATTTGTCTATGGCGGTGGTGATGGTGCCCATGTACCTGATCCCGGCGCTGGCGGCTGGGCCTGCTTATATTGCCCAGTTTTCTGGCGGTATGAACTACCTGATGTACGCGTTTATGCAATCTATCCAGTTTGTTGCCGGTGTCTTTGTTCTCTATAGCGGTGTGCGTTTACTGCTTAATGAACTGGTGCCTGCATTCCGTGGAATTGCCATGCGTATTGTGCCAGACGCCAAACCCGCTCTGGATTGCCCGGTTCTCTTTCCCTATGCCCCCAATGCAGTGATAGTCGGCTTTCTGGCAACAACAGTGGGTTCTATTATCGGCATGCTGGTCTTCCCGATGTTCGGGATGGCAATGATTCTGCCCGGGTTATTAACGAACTTTTTTGCAGGTGGCACCGCTGGCGTTTTTGGCAATGCGCTGGGAGGGCGGCGTGGAGCAATGATTGGTGGTGTTGTCCATGGCCTGTTTATCACTTTCCTGCCGTCAGTTCTGGTGCCGATGCTGGAAAGTTACGGTTTTAATGGCGTCACGTTCAGTGACTCAGATGTGATCAGTTCTGGCCTGGTGCTGGGGCATGCATTCCAAAATAACTGGTTATTTGTTGCCTTGTTTATTGTGTTTGTTGCCGCCCTTGCCTGGTTTGTAAATGGTAAGTCTGTTAATCCTAAAGGGGAGAAAGGTCATGAGCCTGCTTAATTTCAACGATATTTTACGTATTGCTCAGCAACGACAATTTAAGGCAATTGGTTCATTTAACTTACATTGTATTGAAATGCTGCCTGCCTATTTCCGGGCTGCAAAAAAAACGAACAGCCCGTTAATGATTCAGATATCTACCGGAACAGCACAATATTTGGGTTATAAATTGCTGGTGGATTCTGTGTGCTCCCTGGCGGAAAGTGAAAATGTGCCAACCTGCCTGCACCTCGACCATTGCTCGGATATTAACGCGATTGAAACAGCGATGAACGCGGGTTTTACATCTGTGATGTATGACGGTTCCCACCTTAGTATTGACGACAACATTGCGAATACGCGTATTGTGGTGGAAATGGCTCGCCCGAAAAATATCACTGTAGAAGGTGAATTGGGGGCGATTGGTGGCTCAGAAGATGGCAAAGCCGTGGCAGATGAAGACATCACCATTACTACCGTGGAAGATGCTGTGCGCTTTGTGCATGAAACGCAGGTTGATATGCTGGCGGTCTCTGTGGGCACAGTACATGGCCTGTATACGGGTAAAGCGCAAATTCGCCATGAACGGTTAACCGCAATCAGTAAAGCAACTAGCACCCCGCTGGTATTACATGGCGGGACGGGCGTTAGCGATGAAGATATGCGCCTGGCGGTGACCGAAGGGATTAATAAAGTGAATGTGGGTACAGAAATGAATGTCCAGTGGGTAGGGCAATGTAAAACTACATTTGAAAAAGGAAAAGTGAATGACAGTGTGCGGAAGTTTTTAATTCCGGCAAATGAAGCCGTTACCCAGGTATTAATGGAAAAGATCGCACTGTTTAAATAAATACCCGTTCTTCTTTTATTTTTATCACTCACCCTGGTGCCCCGGCACCCGTCGGGGCTGGAGTCAGCTATGTTTAATTCGCTAAAAGCATTATGGCAAAAAGCGCCAGTGAACCAGGAAGACAATAATCAGCAGGCACAACTGTTGTCTGAACAAATAGCTCTGCTGGAGCAATCTCTGGCACAACAGCCAGATAATGCTGAAACACAAAAAGCATTAATGCTTGAGTACAACCGTGCACTACGTGCTTATGCCGCAAGCCCTGTTTATCGGCCACAGGTGGAGACGTTGTTTACACGAATTGATGAACTGCGAAATATTATTCGCCGTAATATTTAGGGAGTGCGCATGTCCATTAAAGATTTGTTGCTGGAAGCAGATGCTATCCAGGTCGGTGTAGATATTGATAACTGGCAGGATGTGATTCGCCAGGCTGCCAACCCTTTAGTGAATAAAGGTTTTATTTCACAAAATTATGGGGAAGCCGTAATCAAAAACACGCTTGAACACGGAGCGTATTATGTTTTTGATGAGGGGATTGCCATACCCCATGCCCGTCCGGAAAACGGTGTATCCCGCACCTGTTTTAGTCTGGTGTTACTTAAAAACCCGGTCAGTTTTGCCGGAAGTGGTGCGGCAGATATTGTTATTTTATTTGGTGCTCAGGATAGCAATAAGCATATTGAAGAGGGGATTCGCGCAATTGTTGATTTACTGGATAACGATGTCCGGTTGTCCAGCCTGCGGGCAGCGCGCAGCAAAGAGGAGGTGGCAGCATTGCTATGAAACAGTTACTTAGTGCTGAACATAAAACCGTCATTCTGGTTAATGGAATTCCGGCATCAGGGAAAAGTACCGTCACCCAGGCGCTTTCACAGCAATTCGGCCTGCCCTCACTGACGCTGGATGGTATCAAAGAGCCTTTTATGGCGCAGTTCCCGGCTATAGATCGCCAGCTTAACCGCCAGCTTGGGTGCGCGGCTTATGCGGCTATCTGGTCGGTTATTGCTGCGGCTCCAGCAAACTGTATCTGGCTGGTTGATGCCTGGTTTGGGTTTCAGCCCCGTGAGCAACTTCAGGTCTTTTTGCAACAGGCCCGGGTACGTGAGGTGCTGGAAGTCTGGAATCAGGTTTCACCGGAACTGGCTGTATCACGCTATGCCCGGCGGCTTGAGCAACGTAAACCGGGCCACCCAGGGGAAGAGTATTTACCAGAGCTGGCTGTGTTAGCGCAATCTGCCCGCCCCATGAGCATCGGCCCGGTGTACACCTTTGAGCAGGGTGAAGAAGGGGGGGATTCAGGGGCACTTTTTAACTGGGTTACACACCATATAGCCAGTGAAGCATTGGTTGGCTGAGTGTACTGGCAGGCATAGTCAGGCGGGTTTTGCCATAGCGCCTGGCTTGTTCATGCTACTGTTTGCCTGGACTAATTACGTTACGTGAACGGCCTTGCGTGTTTATTTAATCGTACATTCAGTTAATACAAGCATTAAATAACGAGTGTGATTGTCATTAATCTTGCTGCCCGGAAGTACATTCCGGTTATAAAAAAACAGGAAACCCACCACAATTTGTAATTTTATTTCTCCCTGCCTGTTTGTTCTGTTGTTTTCACCCCGGCATTCCGGTTTATTACGCTGCGTAGCATTACGTATCAACCGATACTATGCACGAATTAGCACCACACACAACATACCCGCATATTAACTTATTAAGGACAGCTCTATGTTTAAAGGACTGGTTAGCGCAGCACTCTTACTGGCATGTTCTGCAACGGCGTTCGCTACTCAAATCAGTGGCGTTACGGCTTCTGGTTTTGATGAAAAGAACGGCCACAAGCCTGAATTTATGCTGGATGGTAACGCTAAAACCCGGTGGGCAGTAAGTGGCAAAGGGAACTGGGCTGTGTTCCAGTTAGCCGATGAAACGGAGATTCATAATATTGTTCTGCATACTTTTAAACCGGCAGAGCGGCGGCTTAAGTTTGACTTGCTGGTTTCGCAGGACAACCAAACCTGGGTAACGCTGGCACAAGGGGTACAGACATCCACGGCGTCTCTCAAGGGCGAAAAGTTCGTGGTGAAGCCGGTTAAAGCTCGTTGGGTAAAACTGCAGGTTCATGGCACAGATATCAATTCATGGAGTTCGTTACACCAGGTGGCGGTGAACAGCGATGAAGTGTTGCCAGAAACCGCGCTGAATTAACAACCTGGTGGTGGTGAACCGGAAAGGCTTCAGAAAAGTGCCGTTGTGCATAGAGTGCCGGGTTGCCATAATGGCTACCCGGCATCTCACAGCAAAACAGCGACGTCGCACTGGTGTTGATTGAGAACCTGTAACAGTTCCTGTCGTAGCCGGGTAAAGGTTTTGCTCTTATTGAGTACCAGTGTTTGTCTGAACAGCAAGGGAAAACGCCATGTTAGTGTTTAACTGCACCAGAACGGCAGCAGACTTTTTTACTGTGACGCGCCAGGGTAAAAAACAGTCACCACTGGAACAACCGCCAATGCCAGAGATTGGCGATACTCAGTACGAAAACCTACCCATCAGTTCCTGGCTGGTGCATGCCATTAAGGTTCAGCGTAAACACGTATTAATTGCCATGCATGTATCTACCCGTTATGCCATGGTATTTGTTGGCCTGAAAAAAGGCGACTGGGCTGAATTTGCCAGACTGTGGCTGGAACGGCTGTTTAATAACATGCAGTTTTTCGGTGAACAGCTTGAACTGTGCGATGAAGCCAGCTTCCATGTGATGGTTGAGCAGTTTATTCGCCTGAACCCTAATCCCTGTTTCTGCCTGCGTGGCGACAGAAGCGTTCAGAGCCATATTAATGACGTAGTGTGGAACATCGAATATCAGGCTGATGAAATGGGGGGGTTACCCGAAGACCTGGTGCAGGCATCGCTACTTGATGAGTGGATAAACCACACAGTGCGTTCCACCAAAACTCATAAAGACTATTTCCAGCCCAATGAAGAGATGTTCCTCGAATGGATAACCCTGTATGGCGACCTGGATCCGGGTGAAGTGCCGCAGGTCCGTGAGTATTTTCGCGCGCTACCCATGCAAATGCTGTCTTTACTACCGGAGCCAGAAAATCAGGCTAAAATTCAGGGCATAACAGAGGTCGCGCTGCAGACTAATTTTGAGGGTGAGCCTGCGCATGCGGATAATATTATTGATTTCCAGCAGGCCAGAGCCAATAAAAAGAACAAGTAACGAAAAACATATTTCTAAACGTGAATGTGAACAGATTCTGTTTAATGAATTTAGAGCTTTGCCTGGAGTGTTTTCTTTTTATGGACAATATAAAGGGTTGATAGTGGAAATGTTTAATATGAGGGTAAAATTAATCGGTATTACAGCTTTTGCTTTTATTATTGTAGCGATTATTGCTTTTTTTCGTCCGGTTGATATTGTTGCTGTACACTCAGAATCTGACGCGAGTGTTATATTAGTGAAAAATTTTCCGTATATCGACAAAGGAAAAATAAATTGGTGGTTGGAAAATAAATCCAATATTACTAGTCAGTATCATCTTCCTTTATCATCGCCTGGAAATTTTTATCGTGTAAGTTTTCTTGACTTTGGTGATGGATATAAAAAACTGGGAAAAGAAGACAGGATCTGTTTTGATGATATGAAAACCGATGTGAATTGTGTAGATAAAAATGTTATTTTTTCAGTGGATAAAAATGTAGACGGGCAGTTTTTCTTTCATACTTACAATGGACAATACCGCCTGACAGCAAAGGGAGAAGTGCAGGAGTATAAAGATAATTTTTACGTTAAATAGTATTGGCTGATGAGCGGGTGTAGAGAAATATATATTTTGTTAGAGCTTTTAATTAACGCTCCCTCCTGGTTTTTTTAAATACAATAAAAATACGTTGAGTTATAAGAAACTGTGGGGTGTGCCACGAATATTGCAGGTTCATGGCACAGATATCAATTCATGGAGTTCGTTACACCAGGTGGCGGTGAACAGCGATGAAGCGTTGCCAGAAACCGTGCTGAATTAAGCAACGGGCTCAAACAGGCTCGCCTGAGATGTACAAGAGCAAGCGTTGCCAGGTGGTTCTCCGCCTGGCTATTACAATTTAGCTTGTGGACTCACAGTTACTGACTGGGATCCGAAGCCAACAGCATCATAGTTTTATTTTTAATATCCACCAGTTCCTGGTCTACCAGCATATCCATAGCACGCAGGAAAGTAGATTTGGATATCCCCAGCATATGGGCAATTTCCTCCTGGTTCAGCGGGACCTGTATCTCGCACTGGTCAAAGCCATATTCTTTATTAATATATGATAAATAACGTAAAAACCCCAACACTTTTCCGGCGTTGTCTCGTTGATTCAGTACCGCGATGAATTTCTGTTTTTCCAGTGCTGAGCGGGCAATAATTTTAATAATAAAATTGGTAAAGCCTGTGGTTATTTGGCTGATTTCATAGAAACGGGCATTCTTGAGTTGGCAGACTTCAACCGGGCTGGCCGCCTGAACATGGTGCTGGTAATACTCGGAATAGAGCTCTTCTGCGCCAAATACCTGGCCTGGGAGTATCAGCCCCTGGAGCTTATCCTCTGCGTCATAAACTTTCGCAAAACCAGAACGCAGGGCATACAGTGCATCCACTTTGTTACCACAGCGGTAGATAAAATCACCTTTCGCAAATGCTTTACGTGTGGAAAGGCTGTCAACAAACAGCCGCTCCTGGTAATCAAACAGGTAGGCTTTACAGGCACTGGCAAAGCCACATTTTGCACAGGTGACACAGTTTTTTTTCATTTCAACTTCTTCTTTTTTATGGGCAGGTTACTCTACTGCAATGCCAGTTGTGGCAATGGGGGCTATGGTCAGGGTCATGACTGAATAACACAATTCATGATTGGCGACAGGGGAATACCGATAGTGAAATAATTGTCATCTGTTCTTTGCAGGTAGACGGCGTATTGCCCGCCAAGACCCAGCATTTTTACCGCCAGTGCTGAAACGTTGTCGGGGGCGTTATCGTGCACCATCGGGGCCTGACCAGTTATTGTAATGTGGTATTTATTGGCAGAAATATTACGGTAGTTAAAGGTGATATAGCGTGAAAAGGTCCAGGTTTTCCCGTCGGACTTCATAAAACCGGAGAGATTAAATTGCCCGGTTTTATCGGTACGAAACTCAAAAGCGATATTGCCATTAAATGTAAAGTCTTCTTCTTTTGTTGAGCTGTCATAAGTCAGGTTAGCGAAGCAGCGATCACTAAAATACTCTTTGGGGTGGCTGTTTGCACCCCAGGCAAACAGCCCTGCCAGCAGAACAATGAGGGTGACAAACAGCCCTGTCAGTTTCATTTCCATTCCCCATCGAAGGTGTAGTGATTTTCACAGTAAATAACTTTCTTGCTTGCGTCATCTAACGGACATAGCGAATAAAACACCCGCCCGCGGCCGCCGTAAAATACACTACGTTGTACCTGAACAGTGACAGCAAAAGGCTGCTTTTCACAGCGTGCTGCCATATCTGGTTGAAAGTGGCTCATCATATTAAGTAGTTTCTGTTGCAAACTACCTCGCAATTGTTCAAAAGTTTGCAACTGGCATTTACCGATTGTTCCTGCATTATAAAGCCGTGTGAAACGCGCACCTGTATCGTCATCCAGGCGTATAGCAATATTTGCCAGCACCAGAAGCGTTATCAGGGCGGCAGGTATTACAATCCGCCAGGGGAGTTTGAGTTTTGCTGCAGCATTGCGCTGAACTTCAACGGGTTGTTGTGTATCCGGTTGTGAGATGTCATGCCAGGGCAGAATCTCGATATCAGCAGAAAAATAAAATCCAACCCGGGGCACTGCAATAATCGTTTCTTCAATATCTGTCAGTGAGGTGAGGATCTTACGCAGAATACTCACATATTGATTTAATGACGAACTGGAGCTCACATGCCCGGCTGATTCCCATACCGTTTCCAATAAATAGCTCCGCTCCAGCACCTGGCCTGGGGACGCAATTAATAATGATAAAATCCGGTTGGCAGTATGGGTAAGTTTTTTCTCTTCCAGTACAGGCGATCCTGCAAGTGAGCCCGTTTCTTTTACGGCCAGCGTGCCACTTTCTGTATCATAAATAATACTGCCAGCGATGACATATTTCATGAGCGACTCTTTTGACTGCACCACTTATTCAGCACATTGCAACCAGCGGTTTTACAACGCCGATATTATGGATGAGTAACCCAACGATGTCCCTGTCCAGGCGGCCATTTGCAGATTCTTCCATCAGAATCGCTATGGCTTTTTCGGTATCCATTCCTCGCCGGTAAGGGCGGTTTTCCGTTGTTGCGGTGAACACATCTGCTACTGCCAGAATTCGTGAAGGTATATCCAGTTCTGCGGCCACCAGGCCAAAAGGGTAGCCACTGCCGTCCAGCCGTTCATGGTGGTTTGCTGCCCAGGATACAATTCGCCCGAGTTCTTCAAATTGTTCCAGCATCACCAGCGTTTTATAACTGTGCAACTTCATTCTGGCATATTCGACTGCTTCCAGCCGTCCGTGCTTTTCCAGAATCGACAGCGGAATAAATAACTTGCCGATATCATGCAGGTAACCAGCAATACAGATGCGCTGTTGCATTTCAGTGTCGTAGCCATACAGCTCAGACAGCTTTTCCGCAACATGGGCCACACTGGTACTGTGGGTTTGGGTAAAGCTGCTGTATTTATCGACGATTTTGGAAATAAGCAGGCACACTTCGAGAAAGTCTTCCCGGCCGAGGAATTCTTCGTGCAGCGGGCTGATGGTCTGTAACACGCGTTCCGGTTCCGGATTGCCCAGCCGGAACCAAAAGCCATCCTGCTGGCTTGCTTTTATCAGCGCATCGACCAGTTCTAAGGGCCATTTCTTATTGCCAGACAAAAAGCCATTCACAATCTCTTCGCGCTGTGCAATATAATTGCCATCTACCCGGTGCAGGTATAGCTCAAAGCTGTCTGCCATATGCACCAGGTGGTGAATCAGTGGTAAATTCAGGGGACTGCCATCCATCCATTCCAGATGATGATGTTCAATAATTTGTGTGACGGGCTGCAGAAAGCGGATCCCGGCCGTCATTGCTGCCCCACTTGCTTCATGTCCGTCTAAAAATGACTCACTGGCCAGCGCCAGGTCTGCCCGGGATTTATCCAGAGCGCCAATATCATGCAGCATGCCCGCCAGATAAGCCTCGCATATCTCCTGCTCAGGTAGCCGGGCTTTGTTGGCCAGATACCAACTGATTAACGCTGTCCGTTGCAGGTGAATGACGATTTCAGGTGAAATAGGTTTAATAATACTGTGAAGTAAGTCGAGTACAGTCTGAATTGATATTTTCATAATGCCCTTACCGGTACTTTTCTCGTATTTATACGAGTGTTAATTCACTCTGCCGATATTCATGGAGCATTGTGAAAATGATATAAGTTGTCATTTTTTAAAAGCGAATTAATACGTGTGTATGAAAGTTCTGTTTGCCAGGCTAATCGTAGCCAAACATGATTTGTGCTGTTGCAACAACTGTCCCTGTGCTGAGTGAAGCAGCATCGTAGACTTTATAATACGCATGCAAATAAATGTATTGGGTATCCTGAATATCTTCATCTTTTTCGATATCCAGAATTTGTGTGGCATTTTCCATATCTGAGCTACTGGATATCTGTACTTCTTCAGAATCTCCCATAAAAATACGGCTGCGAATAGCAATGCCAACACCGCCAGCGGTGGTTTCATCATTCACCATAATCTGGTAGGTAGAGTCTGTGCTGACCAGATCATTGCTGGACAACCAGGCTTTAATATTACGTGTGGCGGTTTTCACCCCAGCCAGGTTGCCACATTTTAATGGGATGGTGAAATCGGCACCGTTGGCTTTTCCTCGGACTTTCAAAGTGCTAAGTGGAGCCGGGGGCAATTTTACGGTTAAATCTCGTGTCATATTGCAGGTGGTCTGTTTGGGTTCAAACTGAATGGTCATCTTTTCATAAGCCAGAAAGTAATCGGTATCCCAGCTTTTACGCGCGGTATCCGCCATCATGTTGCTCCACGCGCGGTACGAGTAGGTTTTGCTGGATAATAGCGGTGAGCTACTTCCGCTTCCGGTACCACTCATCACTGCCGGGATCACGCTGAGCGCACCGGTAGTGGTGGATTTGGTGTAGCTTTCTACACCACTGGGTGCAGAGGTTAACAGTTCAGCGCGCAGTGTATATTGTGTCTGGTAGCCAAGTGAGTGAATACCCACTATCCCACTGACTGTTATTTTCTGTGTGCCAGTGATTTCAGATGTCATTTTAATCCAGTAGCTGTCTTCACCGTCGCTGCTGCTGAAATGCAGGTAAACCGGGTTGCTGTCAAAACCGGTAAAGTAATACAGGTGATCCTGCATTAATGAACCGATTCCCACACTTCCGTACACGCAAGTCATGCTGCCGGACCAACTGGTGGTATAAGTAGCTTCATACACATTGCTATTAACGAAAGCAGAAGACAGGTTCAGGGATTTATCTGCTTCCGCCACACTGGTAAATAAAATACCTGCGTTACGGCAAGTATCGCCTGTAACAGCCCGGGATTGTGCTCCCGCAGCCAGGGCGGAAAAACCAGGAGTCATTATTGCGGCTATCACCGTAATAATGAGAAAAAATTTATTGAGCATGATGTTTAATCGTCACAGTAAAAGGTTAGCGGCAGGTATTAATGCCGTGTTCAGTTGGATGTGTAATGGTGCACATCTGTTTCTTTTTGCCTTTGCTGATATTTACTGTAATGGTGTCCGGCATAGTGTCGGATTTAATAAATATCTGGCTACCCTGGGCGACAAAGCCCAGCTCCTGCTTTTTGTTGTCGTAGACAAATGCCCCAAAGGGTAGCTGGTCGCCTTGTGCATCCTGAACATCCAGTGTGAAAAGCTTGCGGGTGTCTGTTTTATATTTCAGGTAAGTAATGCTGCCTTCATACGGGGCAATGTTGAGCATATTCCCCAGTAAATCTACATCACTGCTTTGAGTGCCATCCTGGTCCAGGTGGAAGTTATTCTGCCGGTAAGCAGTGGCACTGGTAACCAGTGCGATGCCTTTGCTGTTAGTTCGTGTGCTGGTGCTGCCATTTACTGTGGCATTTTCAACCCCGGGAGCTTCCAGAATCACAAAGTTACGCCCGCTTTCTGGCGACATCAGCACACCACCACGCCAGGCCAGCAGGTTACCACTGGCGCCCAGGCTTGCCTGGCGGTATTCACGCGCCATGGTCAGGCCGCTGTTCAGGCTGGTGTAGTCGTTCTTCCAACTGGTGTAGAGGTCTGCCGAACGCGAATTACCTTCTCTGTCATGGGAAAGCATCAGGCTGTAATCCACGTCTTTGGCATTACCACTAACACTGACATCAGAAGAGGAGTATTTGCCGTTTTGTACACTGGCGTGGCTTGAAACACTGCCGCCACTGCCAAAAATTGTCATGGGAACAGTGACAGTAAAATAGAGGTTATTCTCTGTTTTACCACTGGACCGCAGGGCGCTTACCATGTTGCCTTCATAGTTGGTTTCATAGTCGTAATAAGACTGGGAAACCTCAGAACGGCGCAGGGAAACGGAGTAGTTCACACTCTTCCAGGTATTACTCCAGGTAAAGTTATACTGCTTGCTGGTCTGGCGGTTTTTCCAGTAATCACGCCAGTAAGCAGATAACGACAGGCGGCCAAAGCCGTTTGGTAATGTCTGGTTGATATTTGCGCTGAACGCCTGTTTGCTGTTAATGGTTGATGTGTTGTAGCCGTATGTCTGGACATTCGAGCGCATCTGCACGAAATCACTGAACGATGCGTAATCCTGGGTACGGTAATAGTAAGACGCCAGTGAAATATTGGTTTGCGTCGGGAAGTACTTACTCCAGGAAATAGAATATTTTTCACCATGAGTACGGCTGTCGCCCGGGAGTGAGTACTGCGCTTCTTCCAGTGAGCCAGAGAGCGAGCCGATATAAGGGATCGACACAGCGCTGCCCAGAATAACTGACTGGTAATGGTTGCTTAACGTAGTGCCGGCAGAGGCTGTCAGGTAGTTATTCAGCCCGCGTGAATAACTGGCCTGCATAAATCCGGTGTTATCATCCACACCACGGATATCAACTTTACCAAGGTTAATTTGGTAGTCGCTGGTGCCCGGACGCAGCATATCCGGAATAGAAGAAAACGGGACGACAAAGCGCTCAATGCTGCCACCACTGTTTTTTACTTCAACAGATAAATCACTACGTGAGCCAGTAGGCATTAAGTCACGAATGGCAAACGGGCCCGCAGGAACGGTTTGTTGGTGAATAATATGGCCATCCTGGTAAATACTCACTACCGACGTACCCGTTGCAATACCGGTAATTACCGGCATGTAAACGCGTTCGCTGTCTGGCAGCATCTGGCGGCTTTTGCGCAGGGTTACCCCCTGGAAACGTACGGTATCAAAATAGTCCGATGCGGTATAAGCCCGCCCGGCACGCAGCACTGCGCCTATTGCCGCAATGGGTTTTTCAATGTAGCGAGTGGTATTGATCCAGTAGCTTTTATTAAGCGTGCTGTAGCGCATCCAGGATGAGTTATCTATCAGGTGCCAGCCAAAAAGATTGAGCCCGCTGCTTAATGACAGATAGATATTATCGCTGTTGGTATAGCCTTTTTGCAGGCCATGAAAATTGTAATAGTTCAGGTTGTAGTTGGTATAAGCGCCATTAATACCTTCATCCCATTTTTCGGGTGCAACCCAGTTGCGGCTTTGGGTTTTTACGAAAGCCTGAGGGACTTCCAGGTCAAGGCGCAATTCGCCTGGTTTCAGGTTACTTTTGCCACCATGCAGCAGGGTGTTAATATCAACTATATCCTCATGCTGGCTTTTCAGTACATCATCCAGTTCCTGAATATCCAGCTGCGCAATATCATCTTTTTTTATTTCAAGTGAATTAGCTGCATTGCTGCCAACGATGACGTTGAATTTGCCGCGCCAGACATTATTAACATAGACATCCAGGTCATAAGCTCCCGGTGTCATTACCAGTGACTTATTACTCCAGTCCATTTCTGCCGAGTTACCCACCAACAAGCTATTATTAAAACTCTCAGCCAGAGCATCCGTGGCGCTTAATGCACACACCGCCAGACTAATGGCATGGACAAGCAAGCTTTTACGAAACAAAAATTCGTTTTTCATCAGAAATGAACCCAGAGTAATCAACAACCATAATCAGTTAATGGTGCTGAACCGTTTTGCACCGAAATCATCAAGCCAGGTAATCCGGTAATGCCCACCAGCACGGACTTTGTCTGACACTTTTGTGCAGCCAAATGGCGCAATAAACGCGGTCTCTGCCAGTAAATTATCTTTGCGGATTTGTTTTAATTCCCCTCCCTGCCAGGTGACAACCTGGGGAATCGTCATGTAATAAGGTGAGTCATTTTTCAGGCAGGTATGCCCGGCAGATGACGACACTGATATTTTTTCTGCGACAGAACTATCCGGCTCGGCTAAAGACTCAGGGCGATAAAACAACTTAATGCGGTTACGAATGGCAACCTGTAAATAGTTATCGTTACTGCCTTCAGGAATAGGCGGAACATCCAGTACGTTAAGCCAGAACACACTTTCGCGGTCTTTCGGCAAAGGCGTGGTATTCATGGATGATATTTTTAAAGTTTGCCCGGCATGGCCTGCCATTTTTACCACTGGAGGCATAATCGTGAAGGGCACTTTTATTTTCTCTGGTGCGGCCGAAGCATCACCATTATCCAGCCAGGATTGCACCAGATGTGTCTTGTCGCTGTCATTGACTAACTGTACGGAAACGAATTTCGCCGCAGCCGGGTAAATAACACGGGTCTGATTAATAACAACACTTGCCAGTACCGTTTGAGAAAATAAAACGGTAGTTAAAAGAACCAGGAGTTTTTTCATAATCGGTATTAGAAAACCGGGGGAAGGGGCCCCCGGTTTGAGCGCCTTAATCGTAGCTGAATGCGTAAGTTGCGTCGGTAACCACTTTACCGGTGGTGGCTGCGCCATTACCGAAGTTGTAGTAGTTAGCGTACATGGTTACCGTCGCGCCATTGGTGCTGGCTACCTCAGTAGAGCTCAGGCCAGTATCAAATGCGCTGTCAAACGGAACCAGCGTAGAGCCATCAGAAGTCAGGGCGATGCCCACGCCGTCTGCACCACCATCGCTGTAGTTTTTCAGGTATTTACCATCATCAGACAGGTTGCTGCTGCTGAAGGTGATTTTCAGCGTGGTGGCACCGTCGTCAGCTGCAGAGCAGTTTTTCAGGCTCATGGTGAAATCTTTTTTACCGGCAGCAACAACGCCTGTAGCACTATTAATATCGTCCAGGGTTACCGGAGTCAGGTTTACGGTAAAATCAGAACCATTGTTAGTGGTAACATCACAAGTGGTATCAGATACAGAACCGTTGAAAGTAATAGTACCCCCGGCAACGCCAGTTGATTCGGTAGCAAATGCAGCGCCAGAGAAAATAATTGCTGCTGCGATTACTGTTTGCTTAAACATAGTTTTCATCTCTTTCCAATTTGTTTCGTGTATAGCTGTAATGTGTTGGCGTGAGGCTTATCCAGAGGTTCCCTGCGTCGCGCCAGTTGTCCTTTTTTGCTGAACACAAGTCCTGTTCGTCTTGCCGGAATATAAGACCATGCAAACATGAAAAAACAAATTTAAATATTCTTTAAATATGAAATTTAATTATAAATATCTGTATTTTAACTTTTATATAGGTTTTGTATCTGTTTTGTGTGGTTTTTTGCAGAAGAGTTCAATATCTCATTCGCGTTAAAAAGTGGGTTAAATTTGTCATTTGCAAAGCGAATTAATGTGTTCAGAATTGGATTTAGCATTAATTTAATATATTAAAACAGTTAATTAACAAAAAATTAAAAATAGTGATGAAATTTGTACAGTCTGGGAATTAAATATAGAAGGGAAGGTGGGGGGAGATATTGGGTTATCTGTAGGGATAAAAGGAAAGATACGTGTGATGCCGGGGTGATATACCCGGTATTTCATTTTCGCCAACCCCTAATCACCACAAAACCCGACTTCCGCAGCCTGGCGGAACAGTGCCAGAGGGAACCCCCTGGCACAATGCCTGCATCAGGCATCCGCTGTGGTGGTGTGCTGTTCTTCACGCAGCGTGCGCTGGTACTCGCACATGGTTTGGTGGCGAACCCAGTAACGCCCCAGTGATTCATTCAGCGCGTCCATTTGTTTGCCAATACCTGGCAGGTAAATGGTCAGGCGTTTGCGCTTGTTGGTACGGGTTTTCTCAAAGTTAAGGGCGAGGTAATCAATCCAGCAACGGGTGTCGTGAGTCATGGTGCTGATATCTTCCCAGCGCAACAGTTCACCGTGTTTGGGTTCGGTAATGCCCTGCCAGCTAATGGTGATGGTTTTGCCTTTGCGCAGCGTATAAGTTTGTGGTGGAAAATATTTCTCTACCAGTGCTGTCTGGGCGGCATCTTCCGGGCGGTAACGCCAGGCAAGGCTTTCTTCATGAGCGCTGGAGAATTCGTGCTCGTAACGTTGCCATAATGCCTGTTCAATCTCTTCCGCATCCGGAATAAGGTTTGCCCAGCTCTCTTCTGGCACGTGGGTGGCGACTGCAGCCAGTTGGTCGCTGCTGATTTCATACCCGACATTTTTCATCCGTACACTTAATGGCGGGTGAGAATCAAACGGATGGGGCACATTCTGGCGGCGGATCATCTCACTGAACCCGTTTGAATGGGCGTACTGTGTTAACCCTTGTGCAATGGTCTGGCGTATTTGCAGGCTGTTTTCGTGCTTTTCATCCTGAGCGAACAGTTCGTTTTCTACCTCGCCCCAGTAACCGGAATAGGCGGAAACTTTCACCAGGGATTGCGCAATAGTGGCAGGCCCGGCGATTTGTGCTGCTTTGTTGTCGGCAATAAACTCACGGCGGCGGCTGTCGCGCTGCCAGGCAAGCTCAAATAAGGTGCGGTATACCGCCAGAGGGTAATACACCAGCAAGGTCGCCAGGTTATCTTTCATGGTTGAGATATACAAATCAAAACGCTGTATTTTCGGCCCCAGTGTGGCGTTAGTGGCGCTGTCCCCCTGGTGGAGGTGAGTTAACTCATGCACCATCACGCCATCAGCCTGTTCGGGTGTCAGGTGGCGCAACAACGGCAGGCTGACATACAACGTGCGCCCGGTCAGTTTGCGGTCTTTCACGGTTAGCGGAACTTCGGTGACATAAAAACTGGCGTCAATCCCGGCCACAATATGGTCTGGTGCAGTTGTGCCAAGGCGCGAGGCAAGGTTATCCATTCTGGCCCACAATGCCGGGGCGTGTGTCCGGCTGATTTGAGCGCCTTCCACCTGGTTGTCAAAGGGGATGCGGCGAAAAATCCCTTTTACCATATAGAACAACCCGGCCAGTATCAGCAGAGCGACGGCGAAAATAGCTTTGGGGTAATATTTGTCGGTAAAGAATGCGGAGATCCAGAAGGTAAACCACAGCAGCAACCCGCCCTGGACAATAACCTCCACAAAACTCATAAAAATAAGTACCGGGCGCGAGAGCCGCAGGCTCCATGCCTGGGCGCCCGGGCTGATAAAAGCAACCCCACCCAGCACACCAACCAGAACTAAAAACACCAGCCCCAAACCCATGCTTAAGAATATCACTTTGTCCATGGTTTCGAATTGCCACAGCTCGTTGCCATTACAGACGGCATGCTTATATTCAAGCAGGTCTGGCGTAACTGTGTCGCATACACTGCGTGGCGGGTGTGCCTGCAGAAATGCGTTTACTTTGGTGAGGTCCTGGTTGTTCTGGCGTGCGTTATCCAGTATTGCTTCAGTAATTTCATTATTCAGCTGGTACCCGGCATATTCCGACAACATCAGCGTGGCCACAGGTATGGCAAATAACGTGAGCAATAAATAGATAAGGATTTTGCTAAATCCTTTTTTCATCGTGGTGTTTCCTTGTCACAGAAAAATATAATCCGGCTATACAGAACAGATGTAGCCGTGCAGCAGGGAATAATTCCCAGCCAGTTAGTTAAAATTATTTTGAAAAGCAGGTGATTATAACGTGGCAGGGGAAAAAATATGACCAACAGAAATTGGTAGTGGTCGGTCGTAGTGAAGCTGCTTGTCTGGTTTTTGGCGTTTTGTTCTGGTTCGTGGTGTTATGCTTGTATGTTTTAAGGTTTTTGTCTTGCTTTATATTGTATTGGAAGCTTGATACTTTCGCTGTGTGCTGGCGGGCGTGAAGGGTGCCGGGCGCCACGCCAGGGGCAAATTAAGATTGCGCTTATTGAAGTGTATTTTAATAAAAATATTTGCGAATAATTATATCTGGCCGCGGTGCTTTGCTATGAATATACACCACCATTACATAGGGGCTAAGCCAGCCCCTGGTCAGAATGTCACTGGTGTATTTACCCACAGCACTTTAGTAACGCTTTTGCCGGGGTTGCTGTAGCCATGAGGCAGGTGGCTGGGAAAGTAGAATGAATCACCGGCTTCCAGTTGCCAGGTTTCTTCACCAATGCGCAATTCTAATATGCCTTCCAGCACATAACCCATTTCTTCGCCCTGGTGTTCAATTAAGGCATCGCTTTTCACGCCAGGTTCAATGATATGGATATCACCCTGTAGCAACCCGCCTTTGTGGTGCCAGGTGAGGTTCTCCAGCTCGATTCCCCCTTTTTTGTTGCGCTGCAGGAAGCGTTTACGGTGGCGTTGCGCGGGTTTCATCACCGGGGAATCTCCCGCCCAGTCTTCCGACATCAGGTCTGAAACACTGGTCTCCAGGGTTTTTGCCAGGTGGTGCAGCATGGTCAGTGAAGGGTTGGCGGCGTCATTTTCCAGCTTGGAGAGAAAACTTTCAGAGCAGTTTACCTGGCTTGCCAGTTGCTTGAGTGTCATTTCCCTGACCAGCCGGGCATGGCGTAACCGCATACCAAGGCTGGCAGGCGTTCCTGTTGATTTCGGGTCTGTCTTTTTTTTCATGGGCTAATGGGTTGCCAGTTAATGAATAAGGCCTGCCCAGGCAGGCCAAAACAAAAAAAATTATCCTGCTACTGTAAATTGGATTTCCTTCGGTGAACAGCCATTGATAGGCACAATGTCTTGCGGGCAGGCGGACATTACTGCCACACAGTCGCGTTCAGCGCGGATTTCCACGTAATCGCCCGGTGCGCTGACAGTGGGCAGCCAGGAAATGGTGTAATCCGGGTTGACCGGCGTGTTCATCCACAGGTTCAGGGGCTGCGGTACTTCGCGGGCACGCAGGCCAATGGCGTTCAGCGCCATACGCATGTTATCTGCACAGCTGTCGTGGTACTCCGTGATCCCCATGTTGGAATAACGGAACAGGTCACAGGCGGCAATCATGGTGTCGTGCACACCCGGTGAGGTATCGGTCAGCAGTGTCACAATAGCGCGGCGCTGGTTGGTTACCAGTACATCGCCTGGTTGGGGAATGATTTTATCGATAAACGCGCGGGTGTGCTCCATGGAAGCGAATTCGCTCAGGTCGTCACTGTTAAAGAACCAGGTATCGCACACCTGGCTGCCCGGGGTGTTGATAATTTTAATCACCTGGCCTTTTTTCAGTTTTACGGCCCGGCCGCAGCGCGGAGGAATGGTATATAACTCGCCAGCTACTGGTGTGCCGTCAACCGAAATTGGGGAGGTTGCGGTGGCATTCATGCCCAGCGCATCGCCATTATCTTTTGCACAACATTCCGGGTATTGGGTCGTGGTAGTCATTATGTAACTCCTTAAATAGTATCAGAAAGCTCGGTAAGCGCACCTGCCAGAGCACGGGCTCCGGTATGCAGCGCACGAGGTTCGGTGTATTCAGCCGGGTTGTGGCTGATGCCACGGTGGCTGGGAACAAACAGCATACTGGTGGGGCAGTGCCCGGCCAGATGCATGGCGTCATGGAATGCGCCGGACAGAAGCCCGGTGCAGGGAATATCGAGTGCCTGGGCTGTGGCGTTCAGCACCTGGTTTATCTGCGGTGCAAATACCACCGGTTCACAGGATAACAGCGGCGCCACACTGACCCGGTCACCAGCCAGCCCGGCTATGCGGGCATCAAACTGTGCCAGTACTGCCGGGTCCGGGTGGCGGAAATCCAGGGTGAAGCTGGCCCGGGACGGAATGGTATTGACCGCGTTCGGGGTAACCTGCCAGCGGCCAAATGTCAGGCGCAGGGCGTCATCGCCCGGGTTTAATGTGCTGGCTTCAATGGCGCTGGCTACGTTGCGGGCAAGCTGCATGGCATCCTGGCGCAAGGCCATGGGCGTGGTGCCTGCATGGGCAGATTCGCCCTGGCACTGTACCTGGTACCAGCGAACCCCCTGAATGCCCGAGACCACCGCCAGGGGTAACTCAAGGTGTTCCAGTAACGGGCCTTGCTCAATATGTAATTCCACAAAGCCGGCCATGTCCCGATTGGGCCGCTGGGCAAGGCCTGGGAAGCGCTGGTGGTGTAACTCCAGTGCCTGGGCAAAGGTCACGCCATCTTCCCCGGTAACGTTCAGAAATGCCGCCAGGGTGTCTGGTTCAGTAAACACACTGGAACCCATGGCACCGGGGGCAAACCGGCTGCCTTCTTCGTTGGTCCAGATGGCAACTTCCACCGGGCGTTCAGTAGTGATGCCTGCGTCATTCAGCGCTTTCAGGCAGGCGAGGCCCGCCAGTACGCCATAGCAACCATCAAAGTTGCCGCCACCGGGTTGGGTATCGATATGGCTACCGGTCGTCACCGGTGGCAGGTCTTGCCTGCCCGGGCGGCGGAAAAACAGGTTCGCGGCGCTGTCGGTGTAAATCTCACAACCCAGCGAGCGGGCTTCATCAATTAGCCAGGCCCGGGCATCCAGTTCGGTAGCGCTCAGTGCCTGGCGGTCCACACCGCCATTATCCAGTGCGCCAAATTGTGAGAGCTTGCTCAGCAGGCTGTCCAGCCAGTCAGTATCAAGGTGTTGAGCAGCACTCAGGCTCGGGGAGGAAATCATAGCGACTCCAGTTCTTCAGGTTGCAAAGGGCGGCGGAACAGTGGTGCCAGAAATATACGTAAGCGCTCACTTTCTGGTTGAGTAAAGAGCTGGCGAGGGCTGCCGCTTTCCACTATGTAGCCATCAGCCATAAACACCAGGCGAGAAGAGATATGGGCGGCAAACGCCATTTCGTGGGTCACCATCACCATGGTCATACCTTGCTTTGCCAGGCTGCGGATAACATCCAGCACTTCTTCAACACGTTCCGGATCCAGTGCTGAAGTGGGTTCATCCAGTAGCAGCAGTTCGGGTTCCAGCGCCAGGGCGCGGGCGATGCCTACGCGCTGTTGTTGACCGCCGGATAACCGTACCGGCCAGTCGCTGGCTTTTTGCGCCATACCCACCTGGTTGAGTGCTGTCATGGCGGCGTGTTTTGCTGCGTGGCGCGGCATTTTTTTGCCCAGCACCAGTGGGGCGACGACATTCTCCAGCACCGTCATGTGCGGCCACAGGTTGAATTGCTGGAATACCATGGCCAGCGGGCGGCGCACCTCTGCTATTAGCGCCGGGCTGTCGGTGTGCGCTTTACCGCGCAGGTTACCGGAATAACCGAGTAACTGGCCTTTAATCAGCACTTCGCCCTGGTCGTAAGCTTCCAGAAAATTCATGCAGCGCAGCGCGGTGGTTTTCCCGGAGCCGGAAGGGCCAATCAGGGTGACGATTTCGCCCGGGTGAACACTCAGGTTGATGTCGCGCAGCACCGGATTCCCGGCGAACGCCTTCCCGACATGGTGCATTTCCAGAATTGGAGCGGATGCATTACTCACGTTAATCTCCTGTACGTAGTGCATAGCCAAGGCCGCGCACGCAAAAGCTGACGCCTTGCGCCAGTAACCAGTAGCTGGCAATCAGCAGGGCGTACGGCAGTACATAGGTGTAGGTGTTGGCGACAATCTGGCTGGTGGTCATGGTGAGTTCCGGTACGGTAATCACCGACGCAATCGCGCTTTCTTTAATAGTTAAAATGAACTGGTTACCCAGCAATGGCAGGGCAAAACGCACAGCCTGAGGTGCCTGGATATGCCAGAAACAACGCACACCAGAAATGGAATTAGCCAGGGCCGCTTCGCGCTGGCCCGGGGGAATGCTGCCCCATGCTGCACGGAAAATTTCACCGAAGTAGGCGGCGCTGTAGAGCGTGAGTGACAGTACTGTGGCCTGTACCGCACTGAGCATAATGCCTGCAGAAGGCAGGCCAAAATAGATAACCGCCAGTTGAGCCAGGTAAGGTGTGCCGCGAATAATCCATACATATCCGCGCCACAAGCGGTATGCCAGTGGGTGATGTGGGCATAATCCGTTAAACGCAAACCCCAGCGCCATTCCCAGCACGGCTGCACACAGGCTTATCCATAATGTGGTACCCATAGCCTGAAGGTAATCGGGCAGGTAATTGGCCAGTTCGCTCATCGTGATTCCCTCTGCCAGTAGCGTTCCGCCTGGCGTCCAGCCAGGGCCAGCAGGCTGGTCAGCGCCAGGTAAATCAGCGCAACGGACAGGTAGACCTGTAATGGCTGGTAAGTGGATGAGGCCAGTTGCTGGCCTACACGCATCAGGTCAGTCAGTGCGATTACAGAGACCACGGCAGAAGCTTTCACCACATCAATCAGTTCTGATAACAATGAGGGCAGTGTCAGGCGCAACACCTGCGGCACCTGAATACGCCACAGAATTTGCCGGGAACTGAGCCCACATATTGCGGCTGCTTCCAACTGCCCGGGAGCAATACTGGCAAACCCGCTCTTGAGGATTTGCGACTGGTAAGCGGCTGTGTTGAGTGTCAGTGCCACCGCTGCGGCGAGGAACACCGGCAGATTCAGCCCCAGTTGCGAAGGAAGGTAAAAGCACAACAGTAACTGAGCCAGCACCGGCGTACCGCGAAACAGACTGACCCATCCATGGGCCACTCCACGCCAGACTCGCGCCGGGCTGCCAGACATGCGCCAGACGCCAATCCCCACCAGAAAGCCGGCAACCATGGCAACCAGGCAGAGTGCTGCGGTGGTTAGCGCGCCATGCAATAAGGCGGGAAGCCAGCTGGCGAAATGGGTGAAAAAAGCAGGCATCACTCAGTACTCACAGTGCCGGTGCTGGCATCGGTGTTGCCGGAACATTCATGGTGAAGCCGAACCATTTCTGTTGCAGTGCTTTCATCGTGCCGTCTTTGTTGGCCTCGATAATGCCGTCCTGGAACAGTTTGACCAGTGAAGCGCTGTCGGCATCTTTACGCCCAACCCAACCAAAATAGGTCTTCGGCCCCAGCATTTCTGGCAGCGTGGCAAACACACCCGGGCGGGCTTTGATAAGCGGCCCCAGGTTGGAGAGCGACTGGGCAACCCCATCCAGGCGGCCATTGGCCAGGTCAACATAGGCTTCGTCGAAGGCGACATATTGTTTAATCTCTTTGATCCCCGGTTTGCCGCTGGCTTTCAGTTTCTGATCAAAAGCCTGCAGCACCTGCAACTGGCCGGATCCGGTTTGTGTTCCCACTACTTTGCCGCTCAGGTCGTCAGGAGAGGTGATGCTGTTGTCTTTCGCGCGTTTCAGTAGCGCGACGGTGGATTCAGCAATAGGAGCGGTAAACGCGAAGTGATCCACACGTTGTTTATTCACGGTAACCGCGGTGATAACGAAATCGAATTTTTTGGCATCCAGCCCGGGCAGAATGCCCTGAAAGGGGAGATCCAACTGATCCACTTTCACGCCCGGCAACGACTTAGCCAGAATGTGATTCATCAGATCCACGTCGTAGCCAACAATTTTATTGTTCTCAACATATTCAAATGGTGCGTAACGGGCTTCGGTAGCGATGGTCATGACCTTCGCTTCTTTAATCCGTTCCAGTAAGTCTGCGCTGTGTGCTGTCGTAGAAAAGGCGCTGGCGGTTACCAACATGGCCCAACAGGCTGCAAAGGAAAAACGCGTCAGTTTCATGGTTTCGCTCTCTGAAAGTGATATTCATTTTAGGAAAGTTACTTGAACGAAATGACATTTGCATGAATTGTGCCAGGGCGTAATCAGACAACCGGTGTTTTTTTATCTAATTGAAAAGTAATTAGTTAAGAAGATTGCCGCCACGGACAATGCTATGAGAAGGAAAAAGTAAAAACGGGCGGTGTGCACAATATTGATGCTTGCTTTGCACGTTGATGGTGCGTTTTGGCGGTGGCAATGCAAATCACCTGCGGCTGGCCTTTACAGCCTTTCAGCGCATAGCCACCTCGCGCTGCATCAGCCCGTTGCTCCACAGACTGGTGAGTAGGGTTATCTTCGCCCAGACCGATTGAGTCGTGGGCATACACCATCACCCTTACAGCTGGTACGGTTCAAGAGGCTGGCCAGTATATGAACGAGAAGCGTGCAGCACTTGATTTATGGCTGGCTACTATCATTCCAGCATCATGGGATGATTACAGGGCATTTGGATAAGTCTGATGTGGCGTTATTCGTGTTTATGGGTCTCGCTTAAAATATTGTTAGCTATATGGCTAATATTGTGATTATGAGTTAGTTTATTAGCTATATAGTTAACTTTGGGTGTTTACATGGCCAGCAGACAGGAAATCGGTAAAACGGTCAGCGAGAAACGTAAAGCGCTTGGGTATACCCAGCAGCGCCTCGCGGAGCTAACCGGTATTCACAAAGTCACTATCTCAGAAATAGAGAATGGTCGTTTTACAGGCTCATTCGATATCTTCGAGCGCTTGCTTGATGCGGTTGGCTTACAGTTTAACGTGACACCTAAACGTCACGAATTACCTGATTGGGATGAGATTGATAGCTTGTTTTCGGAGGATGACTAATGGCCGTCGAAGCGAGCTTACCAGGTCAATGCATAAGAAGCGTGCAGCACTCAATTTATGAATTTATTTAATTCATGCCATATTAACTGGAGATGCCAGCAGTTACCTGCCAGACCGAACTATGATCCATTGCTGGCATAACGGCAGCCGAATAATACCGTTGGTATGGCAAAACGTACTGCCCGGCGGTGTTTATTAACAGGGGATGATCTTACGGGTGAAATTGCAACCGGAATGTTGCGAATTGTATAAGCTGAATTGTTTCAGCTCTGGGGCTTTTTTTTAAAGTAATTCTGGCGCAGTTACGCTTTCCGGGGAATAACCATGTTATTCATTATTGGGTGGTTGATTAATATATTCCCCAGGTAGTGAGCCAGCATAAAGTGACTTTATGGCAAAGTAAAGTATGCCATTAGCCGGAACACCTTCAATGGTGGGTTTCTGCCAGTGGCAATGGCACCGGCGGGGTGGCATGCAGTGCGTTTAAGAACAGAGTTACCGCGTTCTCAATCACTAAAGGGGTGCCGGTGATATTTTTGGTATAGAAAGAGATTGCCAATTTTTCAGTGGTTGCTTTGGTAATATGCACAAAATAATACTCGGCTAAACCATAACTGGCTTTCAGAATAGCGTCTTTGTCGTACTGGGTTTTATCCAGTAACAGAGTAAAATATTCACCCAGTGAGTTAGAGCCTTGTACCACAGTTTCCATTATCGAAACCTCACATTAAATCCATCTTTAAGTTGCCTTGCAAAGTGGCGCAGCTAAGAAGCAGAACCTGGCGCCAGGAAAAGTTTTAATAGTCTTTTACGGTATTTCTCCGCGTTTTGGGGGAGATGCATTTTGATTTAAATCACTATGTTGTTAATTAACCGCTGCAATGGTTTTTGGGGCTTTTGTAGTATATTTTTCAGACAGCGATAATACCCGTGCATCATGCTGAGTGTGGTTCTCTTTTTGGTTACTCTTTTCACGGTGGAAAGCAGTTGCAGCATTATCTGCCGTATAAATATTGTGCTGCCTGGGGGCGGGGTAATCAGAGTTGGTTTGCCGTTATCCGGCTTTCGGGAGCGTTGCTTCCCGGGCGAGCGGGAAGCAACAAAAGGAAGGGTTAGTTTAATTCAGGCCAGTATGCTTTATTCGCCTCAATAAGGTCATCGAGAATCGCTTTGGCAACCGTGGCGCTGGGCACTGTTTTTGACAGGGTAATGGCCTGCCACAGCTTTTGGTAAGAATGCTGTTCCCAGGCATCCACCACCAGTTTTTCCACCGCCACCTGCTGGCCCATCATCCCTTTCTGGAAATGCGGGATTTCGCCAACAGTCAGGGGTTCCGGGCCATTCTTCCCTACCAGGCAGGGGATCTCCACCATGGCATCGGCATCAAAGTTGGCAATTGCGCCATTGTTGGGAACAATCAGCAACATGCGCTCCTGGGTGTTGAACGCAATGGCAGCAGCCAGGTCAACAATGTAAGAAGCATGTTCGTCGATTTCCAGTTCTCCCGCACTGGAATTCCCTGCTTCAATAATGGCCCGGCAGGCACCAAATACCTGTTTTTCACGGTGGTCCATTACTTCGTTTGCCCGCGTTCTTTCCGGGTTGGAGTGAGCCACCACATAATCCGGGAACAGGTAATACTTCAGGTAGGTATTGGGCAGGGTTGCGCTGTCCAGCGCCTGGACATCTTTTGCCTTGGCAAAGGTATCGTTCCAGCTGGCTTCAGTATGGGTATCTTTTGCCGGGGGAACATAGCCGTGTTGTGCCACATAGGCTTTCAACTGTGGCATTAAATCATTACCTGCCAAATCTTCGATTTGGGTCCACCAGCCGAAGTGGTTCAGGCCGTAGTAACGTACACGCATTTGCTTGCGGTCTTTCAGCCCGACAATTTGCGCCATACGCCCTTCAATGCCAATGGGCATATCGCAAATATTGAGGATTTTTGCATTTGGTCGCAGTCTGCGGGTGGCTTCTGCAACAATGGCCGCCGGGTTGGAGTAATTCAGCATCCAGGCATTGGGGGAGTATTGCTCCATGTAATCCACCAGTTCCAGTACGCCGCCAATAGAGCGCATGCCGTAGGCAATCCCACCCGGGCCGCAGGTTTCCTGGCCCAGAACACCATGGCGCAGAGGGATTTTTTCATCCTGCTCACGCATTGGGTATTTACCCACGCGGATATGGGCCATCACAAAGTCCACGTCAGTAAAGGCTTCTTTTGGGTCGGTGGTGTAGCTGAACGCGATATCAGGCGCCTGCTCCTGCAGAATTACTTTGCAGGCTTCGGCGATAACTTCCTGGCGTGCGCCATCGTTGTCATAGAATTTCAGCGCTCGTAACGGGAAGCGGTCCTGGTTCGCCAGCAACATGAGCACAATGCCTGGGGTAAAGGTACTGCCGCCACCGGCGATTACCACTGAAAATTTATTTGTCATACTGCCTCCGTCATGGTGTTGGATTCATTCGTTAAAGCGGCTTTCATCAGGCTTTCAAGTTGGTCCCGCACCTGCGGAACATGCAGCCCGACAATCACCTGGATACTGTTGCCATGGCGCACCACGCCATGGGCGCCAAGGGCTTTGAAAACGTCGTCACTTTGGGTTTGCGCTATATCCACCAGGGCAATGCGCAGGCGGGTGGCGCAGTTATTGATGCTGTCGATATTGGCGGCTCCGCCCAGCGCTTCCAGGAACCCGAAGGCCTGGCCGGTACGGGTATCTCTGGTGGCAGGGGCCGGGGTTTTTCCGCGGGCAGCCTGGTAGTCGGCCTTGCTGTACAGGCGCACTTCACTGGCTTCGCGGCCGGGGGTTTTCAGGTTGAGCCGCAGAATCAGGGTGCGGAACACCACAAAATAGAGCGCGGTGAAACACAGGCCGACCCCAATTTGGGTGAACATCATGCCGCTGTGGTGGTGGAACATCGGGATCCAGTTTTGGGGTAAAAACTGGTCCAGTAAGCCGCCGCCAAAGTTGCCAACTACGCCACACAGGTACATCACTGTCGCCATGGTGGCAGCCAGCACGGCATGCACGGCAAACAGCAGCGGGGAGATAAACAGGAATGTGAACTCCAGTGGTTCGGTAATGCCCACCAGAACGGCGGTGAGTGTGGCCGGGATCAGCAACCCGGCAACTTTTACCCGGTTTTCTGGCGCGGCAGTGAAATACAGCGCAAGGGCAATTCCAACTGAGCCAAACACCTTGGAATTACCGTGTAAGGCAAAACCGCCTTCAGGGAACAGCGCTTTCAATGGTTCGCTGCTGTTGCTGAATTCTTGTAAATGTTGTGCCCAGTAAACCTGAATACCGCCTTCGACCGCGGCCGGGCCAAAGATAAACGGGCCGTAAATAAAGTGGTGCAGCCCGGTGGGGATCAGAATGCGTTCCAGGAAGGTATAGATCCACACGCCAGTGGCACCGGCAGTGCGTAAAAATGCCTGTAATGATTCAATGCCCATCTGGATTTTCGGCCAGCCCAGTAATGTCAGCCAGGCACAGGGGATCATTACCAGAAATGCAATAATTACAACAAATGACGTGCCCTGAAAAATACCCAGAAAAACGGGTAAGGGTTTATCGAAAAAACGGTTATGTAATGCCGTAACTATGCCGGATATAGCAATTGCGCCAATAATACTGGTATCCAGAGTTTTTATTCCGGCTATCAGTGTCAGGCCGCTTCCTGCAATGGGGTCCTGAGTAAAATCTACGCCGAAAAAATTTCCCCAGGTCATTCCTATGGCATTAATAAAATAGTTCCAGGTGAGGAAGCTGATTAGTACGGCAAGGCACGCTCTGGCCTGAGCCTGCTTCGCCAGGCCAATGGGCAGGCCGACGGCGAAGATCAGGGGCATATTGCGAAATACGCTCCAGCCACCTTCTTCGATAATATGAACAATTTGTGCAAATAAGCTTTCCGGCGCGGTCAGTGACTCCCCGACAAAAAGCGGGTTGCTGAGCATAATAGCTATGCCAACAACCATTCCTGCAAACGGAAATAATAATACCGGGGTGAACATCGCACCGCCGAAACGTTGTATTTGACTGAGCATTGTAAAATCCTCACATAAACCAACCGGGTAAGAGGCCTTATTTCATTGTCGTGCTGGCCGGTATTGAGAATAAGAACTGGCGCATGCGATGGCCGGGTGAGAACACCGGGTTTGTGATAGCTTTCAAAGTTTAATTACAGCGCATGATGTCTACTTTTTATTGTGAAACCAGACAAGTGCAGAAACTGGCTGAAGATGTGTTACTGGTTTTTCTATTAGTTAATTGTTTTTAAATAACTTTATAACGGAAACGCCAGTTCATTTTACTCATGGCTGAGGCAAAAAGAGGTCCAGTAGTGATCTACAAATCAATCGCAGAACGGTTACGGGTGCGCCTTAATTCATCGGATTATGCTGTGGGCAGCCCGTTGCCTGGTGAAAAGGCGCTGGCACAGGAATTTGGTGTGGCGCGCATGACAATTCGTAACGCGCTGGATTTACTGGTGAGCTGGGGGCTGGTGGTTCGCCGCCATGGCAGTGGCACGTTTGTCGCCCGTAAAGATGTTCACCATGAAACCAACAGTTTATGCGGCCTGGCGGAAGTGCTGCGCCTGCAGGGCAAAGAGGTTGCCAGCCAGGTGCTGAAATTTGAAGTGATGCCCGCACCGCCTGCAATTGCCCGGCAACTGCGGGTGCAGCTTAATGACCGGATCTGGTTTTCCCGCCGCCTGCGTTACGTGGATGGCAAGCCTTTGATGCTGGAAGACAGCTATATGCCTGTCGTGCTGTTTCCTTATTTATCGCTGGCGCATCTTGAAGGGTCGAAGTTTGATTATATTGAGAAAGAGTGTGGGCTGACGATTAGTGGCAACTATGAAAGCCTGACACCCGTGCTGGCAGACCGGCAACTGGCTGAACAGCTAAATGTTGCTGAGCACACGCCTTTGCTTAGGATCAGTTCGTTGTCTTACAACGACAACGGGGTATTCCTCAATTACTCAGTAATGTACCGTAATACTCGCGAATACCAGGTGGATTACCATTTGCGCCGTAGTGCGCCGCAACAGCCGTTATTGTGAGTGGTCAGAGAGCAGCAGGCAGGGTACTGATGCTGCTCTCTGGTGCGGGCTACTTACAGGTGACTGTTAGCGCGACGCTACCGCGATTATTGTGGTAGGTTTGCCATGCATCATTGGCGAAAGCGTAGAGGTAGCCGCTTGCCTTAGGTGTGAAGGTGGTTGTGTCACCAATCAGAAAGACTTCATGGGGTAATTTTTCATCCTGCTGGCTTCCCGAAGGAAAATCGTTGGCAACCATACCAACCAGCGCGAACCAGGGGTACTGTTCCTCACGTTTGGTGTACCAGAAATCAGCGGTGTGGTTATGGGTGAATTTCTGGTAGAGCGTTTCGGCTTTACCTAACAGTGATGAAACGCTGTGTGCCAGTTTGCTTAACTGAAATTTGCCGTTATCGCAGCCTGCCGGGCCACTGGGGATGTCACTATCCATCCATTCACCCTGCGCCTGAAAATGGTAGGTTTTCCCGGCTTCCAGGTACAACCCGGTTGCATTCCAGTGCTCACGGGCAAACACCGTAACAGTTGTATTGTCACCTTCAGCCAACACTGTGGTAGGCCAGTAGCTACCCTGGGTTAGCGGTGGGTTGTGGTAGCGGTTTAATGCAGACGAGTGTAACTGGCTGGCTTGCGTGGTAAAGCAGGGTACATTCCGCGGGCGGGTTTTCAGCGATTTAAAGACACCGGTAACGGAATCATGCAGGTAGCCCAAATAATCCGGGTGAAGCTGCGCCATGGTATCCGCGCGAAACACCAGCTCACAGGCCTGCGCTTCTTCCATCATCCATTGCAGGGCTCCGTCTGATAACGCACTTTGCCCATAACCCCCACCCACATCAGCATGGACACCAGGAAACCAGATTTGCTTCATATCCGTATGGGCTGTTTCATTGCTCCACAAGGTGGGGGAAAAGCTCTGGCGCTTTTCATCTATGGCAATGGCGTGGCGTGCGTGCTTCACAATATGACTCAGACTGGTATCGTGAAAGCGATAATTGTCCGGGTTGTCCAGCAGGTTGAGCAAAGCCATATCATCCGGCACACCCAGCGCACCGACTGTGTCCCACACGCCAATAAATTCAATACTGACACTGTGCCGGGTGGGAGCCCCCTGCGGCACATTGAAAAAAGCGTGCTGTGCAGTAGCGGTTACCGGTTTAGCCTCATTTTCTGGAGTCTTGTAGATCTCGAACAGGTCTTTAATTGCTGCCCAGCGTTGCTTTTCATCCATTTTCGACGCCACCGGATCCAGCAAACCGCAGCGGGCAATCATTCCGCCAAGGCTGCGCACGGTCCAGGAACCACGGCTGAATCCGAATAACCAGATACGCGCTTCTGGCTGGTAATTTTGTGTCAGCCACCCGTAAGCACTCATAATATTTTCATTCAGGCCTGCACCGGTGCCTCCTCCGGCCATGCGCTGAAGCCAGGTGCCGTCTGTACCCACACCGGGGTGATAATAACGGCGTTGTGCCGGGTTGTTCTCCAGCGCGTTATAGAGTTTCACTACATTAGTTGGCGCCGGGAGGTCGTCGTCCATTTGATCTGGCGTATTCCAGGTACCATCACAACAAATAATCAGATTGAGCATGGTTATATCCTGTGTGTAGGGTTGTTTTCGCTGCTCTGAAAGACAGGGCAATTATCCATTTATAGTTCATGGTTATTACATTTTGGCTATTTTTATTGCTGCCATAGTAGGGCTTATGGGCAACTCCGGCTGATGTATGCCGCTGGCTATTCATGCTTTTTTCGTATTTTTGGGAAAACCAGTACTGAGTCCCAATAATAATCAGGAAAACGGGATGTGAGAGCTGGTATTTGCGGTGTTTTAAACTACGTCGTATTTCACCGGTGCTAATTTTTCACGTAATTCCCAATTAATTTTGCATCAGGGCGTGAGTCTCATCACATAGAAAAATAACAGCGCGTTTATCCATATTTCCAGCAGGATATTTCCGGCGCGCCAACTATTTTCAAATCTGACTGTCGTTAAAAAAACGTAACAAAATCATGATAAGCGGCAACATTTCATGGTCTGTTGTGTATGCCGCATTTTCTTACCGCTGTCCTGACGAATAAATATGAGGCTGAAAATGAGTAAGCAATTTATTGCCAGTATGTTGTCTGCATTACTGATGGGGGCGGCGGTGTTGTCTGCGCCGTTGCACGCCGAAGAAAAAACGGTGGTGAATATTTCCAAAGTTGATGGTATGCCCTGGTTTAACCGCATGGGTGAAGGGGTGGTACAGGCGGGAAAAGACTTTGGCGTGAATGCCTCCCAGGTTGGGCCTGCCAGTACCGATGCGCCGCAACAGGTTAAAATCATTGAAGACCTGATTGCCCGCAAAGTGAATGCCATCACCATTGTTCCGAATGATGCCAACGTACTGGAACCTGCGTTCAAGAAAGCGCGTGATGCCGGTATTGTGGTGTTAACCAATGAATCCCCTGGGCAACCCAGCGCTAACTGGGATATCGAAATTATTGATAACCAGAAATTTGCGGCTGAATACGTTGAGCACATGGCGAAGCGTATGGGCGGTAAAGGCGGCTACGTTATCTATGTGGGCAGCCTGACAGTGCCGCAGCATAACCTGTGGGCAGATTTGCTGGTGAAATACCAGAAAGAGCATTACCCCCAAATGCATGAAGTGACCCGCCGTATGCCAGTTGCGGAAAGCGTGGATGATTCACGCCGCACCACGCTGGATCTGATGAAAACCTACCCGGACCTGAAAGCCATTGTCTCCTTCGGTTCTAACGGGCCAATTGGCGCAGGCCGTGCAGTGAAAGAAAAACGCGCGAAAAACAAAGTGGCGGTGTACGGCATGATGATCCCGTCTCAGGCAGCTTCGCTGATCCGCAGTGGCGATATTACTGAAGGGATCACCTACGATCCGGCAACGGCCGGTTATGCACTGACGGCTGTCGCCAGTACGTTGCTGAACGGCGGCGCCATCAAGCCTGACTTTGAAGTGAAGAACCTGGGGAAAGCGGAAGTGGATATGGATAAACATATCATTCGCTTCCACAAAGTGTTGTTGGTGAATAAAGACAATATCGATTCGCTGTATTGAGTTTGGTACAAGGCCAGGGGCGGTTATGCCCTCTGGCCGGTTGGTGCCAGCACCAGGACCGGGTGGATTACGATTATGGAACCGTTTCTTTCACTGCGTCATATCAGTAAAACCTTTCACGGCACCCGTGCGCTTAACGACGTGGCGCTCGATTTTCTGCCTGGCGAAGTGCACTGCCTTGCCGGGCAAAATGGTTGTGGCAAATCCACACTGATCAAAATTATTTCCGGGGTTTACCGCCCTGATGACGGTGCGCAGATAACTCTTGGCGGCCAGCACTGGTCGCGCCTGACGCCTTCGGCATCTGTTGCTCAGGGGATCCAGGTGATTTACCAGGATCTCTCGCTGTTTCCCAACCTGAGTGTGTGGGAAAACATTGCCGTCAACCACTACCACCACGGCTGGCTGGTGAAACGCCGGGCACTACGCCTGGTTGCTGAACAGGCAATGGCGAGTATTCATGTTTCCCTGCCACTGGATACGTCCGTGGAATCGCTGTCTATTGCCCGTTGCCAGTTGGTGGCTATTTGCCGCGCACTGGCCCAGGATGCCAGGCTGATTATTATGGATGAGCCCACGGCTTCGCTAACCCATCAGGAAGTGGAAGGGTTGCTGGCGGTGGTGCGCCAGCTTCGGGAAAAAGGTATCTGTGTGGTGTTTGTCAGCCACCGGCTTGAAGAAGTGCTGGCGGTGTCGGACAACATCACGGTTCTTAAGGATGGTGAACTTGTGGGCACTTACCCGGCAGCCGATATGACAACGCAACACCTGGGTTTCCTGATGACGGGGCAGCAGTTTGAATACCAGACTCGCGCATTGCGCCAGAGTGCGGGCAGTACGCCGGTGCTGGAAGTCGTGAACTTGTCACGGGCCGGGGAATACCAGGATGTGTCGTTTCAGGTGGAGGCCGGAGAAGTGGTGTCCATTGTCGGGCTGCTGGGTGCCGGGCGCACTGAACTTTGTCTGAGCCTGTTCGGGCTCACCCGGCCAGACAGCGGTGAAATCCGCATTAATGGCCGCCCGGTGAAACTGCGCAGTAACCAGGATGCGATCAGCCAGGGCATTGGTTATGTCTCAGAAGACCGGATGAACCGTGGGCTGGTAATGGCGCAGTCTATCGAGAATAACGTTATCAGCACGGTGTTCCCGCAGGTCACTAATACTGTGGGGCTGATTGATGAAACCCGTTGCCGGGGCCTGGTGTCCCGCCTGGTAAAAGCGCTGAGCATTAAAGTGCCTGATGTTCATTTGCCGGTGAATACGTTATCGGGGGGGAACGCCCAGCGGGTATCAATTGCCAAATGGCTGGCGATTACTCCCCGGTTATTGATTCTCGACAGCCCAACGGTTGGTGTGGATATCGCCAACAAAGCCGGGATTTACCAGATTATTAGCGACCTGGCGAACCATGGTATCGCGGTAGTGATGATTTGCGATGAAATTGAAGAAGCCTGGTACCAGAGCCACCGTATTCTGGTGATGCAGCAGGGGCGGTTAACCCACAGTTTCCTGCCAGAAAACAGTACACAAGAGATGATAGCCGGGGTGGTCAATGGCTGATTTATTCAAACGCCACGAAACCTGGCTGGGGCTACTGATTGTGGTGCTGTTTGCCGGGTTGGCCTGGAAAAGCGATGAGTTTTTTACCCTGGGTAACCTGTATGACCTGGTGAATAACTATGCCATGTTAACCATTCTGGCCTGCGGGCTGTTTATGGTGCTGATTTCTGGCGGTATTGATATTTCTTTTCCGGCGATGACCATTATTGCCCAGTACGGCATGGTGTTGCTGTTGCATCACATTGGCGGCAACTTTGCCGTGGCGTTTTTACTGGCTGGCGGTATTGGCGTGCTGCTGGGCCTGGTCAATGCTCTGCTGGTTAATCGCCTGAATGTGCCGTCTATCATCATTACTATTTCTACGCTGAATATTTTCTACGGCCTGCTGTTATGGCTGAGCAAAGGGGTGTGGCTGTACGATTTTCCCCCCTGGTTCGAAAAAGGCATCATGCTGTTCAAATACACCGATGCAGATGGTTATGACTACGGGCTGAGCCTGCCATTACTGGCGATGTTGTCGGTGGTGGCACTGACCGGGCTTATCATGAATTTCACCACCACTGGCCGCAAGATTTACGCCATGGGCGGCAACCGGGAATCTGCCAGCCGTATTGGCTTCAGTGTGTTGCGGCTGCACCTGTTTGTTTATGGCTATATGGGTTTTCTTTCGGGTGTGGCGGGTGTGGTTCAGGCCTGGACAGTTCAAACCGTGGCGCCTGATTCACTACTGGGCTATGAACTGACAGTGCTGGCGGCGGTGGTGCTGGGCGGAACCAGTCTGGTGGGCGGCCGGGGTACGCTCACCGGTACATTATTAGGGGTGATTTTACTGGCGGTAGTACAAAACGGCCTGAATTTACTGGGCGTATCCTCTTACTGGCAAACACTGATTACCGGCAGCATCATCGTTGTGAGTATCAGTGCGACTGCCTGGAGCCAGCACCAGAACCGGAGTCTGTTATGAAAATCGCCTGGCGTAATAATGTGGAGTTTTACCTGGTGGGGTTGTTGTTGCTGGTGGTGGCCGCTTTCAGTGTACTGATGCCGGATATTTTCTGGTCGGTCAGTAACTTTCAGTCAGTGGCGTCACAAATGCCGGTGCTGGGGATTCTGGCGCTGGCAATGGCGATGACCATGTTATGCGGTGGGATTAATCTTTCGATTATTGGCACGGCCAACGCCTGTTCACTGGTTATGGCCTGGGTGGCAACCAGTTATCCGCCGGGCTGGCTTTCTGCACTGGGTGCGTTGGGTGCCGGTGCAGGCACTGCGGTGCTTATCGGCTTATGTAATGGCGTATTGATTGCCGGGATACGGGTATCGCCGATTCTGGCAACCCTTGGCATGATGACCTTGCTGAAAGGTATCAATATTTTGATAACCGGCGGCAGTGCCATTGCCAATTACCCGGACTGGGTGTTGTGGCTGAACCATGCCCAGTGGTTTGGTATCCCGCTGCCGTTGTGGCTGTTTGCGCTGGTGGCGCTGGGGCTGTGGGTGCTGCTGGAGAAAAGCCCGTTGGGCCGCGCCATCTACCTGATTGGCTCCAATGAACGGGCAACACGTTATGCCGGGATTAATACCCGCCGGGTGCTGATTCAGGTGTATGTGATTTCTGCGCTGTTGTGCGCGGTGGCCGCGTTTTTAATGATGTCCAAACTGAACTCTGCCAAAGCCTCTTATGGGGAATCTTACCTGCTGGTGTCGATTCTGGCTGCGGTTCTGGGCGGGGTAAACCCCGATGGCGGTAGCGGGCGTATTATTGGCATGGTGCTGGCGTTGTTTCTCCTGCAAACCATTGAAAGTGGCTTTAACATGATGGGAGTCAGCCCTTATCTCACCATGGCACTGTGGGGCACATTACTGCTGTGCTTTATTCAGGTGCGCGGCATGATGGGGGTATCCCGGCCAGGTTGAAACTTGTCGTGAAGGTTGAACGAGCCCGCCGGGCACTGGCTGGCCGGCAATTTTGCGGCCTGTACCGCAAGCCGGGTATTTTGCCGGGTGGGAACGGGATTCCCTGGGGATGTATCACAGAAAAAAACCAGTACCTGGTGATAATGCCGTGGCGTTTTCCTGGGCGGGTGTTGGTGTTTTTATCGCCCGGCGGTGGGAAGGCGCACGGTTACTGGAATACATAGCCCTTACTGGAATATAGCCTCGACAGGAGAGTTGAGAATGGTCATTCCCCGTTCGTTTATATCAAGTGCATTTGTTTTTTCACTCGTTTCCCCCGTTTCCGTTTTTGCGCAAACCTTACCAACAATCACTCTGTTGGCAACCGGTGGCACCATCGCTGGTGGTGGTGAGTCCGCCACACAATCTAACTATGTTGCCGGGCAGTTTAATGTTGACCAGTTAGTTGCCGCAGTGCCACAGCTTAGTGATATGGCCATTATTAAAGGTGAGCAGGTGGCAAATATTGGCTCACAAGACATGAATGACAAAGTGTGGTTGTCATTAGCTAAAAAGATTAATGCACAATGCGCGGCCAGCGATGGCTTTGTGGTTACCCACGGTACAGACACGCTGGAAGAAACGGCCTGGTTTCTTGATCTCACGGTAAAGTGCGATAAACCAGTGGTTCTTGTGGGGGCGATGCGTCCGGCAACCGCAATGAGCGCAGACGGGCCATTTAATTTGTATAACGCAGTGGTGGTTGCGGCAGATAAACACTCGGCGGGCCGGGGTGTTTTGGTGGCAATGAATGACATGGTGTTTGATGCCCGCGACGTGACAAAAACCCACACCACCGGGGTGCAGACTTTCCAGGGTGCGAATTTTGGCCCACTGGGGCTGGTTCACAATGGGCGGGTCGAATACCTGCGGGTTTCTGCACGCAGGCATCCGGCTCAGACTGTGTTTGATGTCAGCAAACTTGATGCCCTGCCAAAGGTGGATATTGTCTATAACTACGCCAACGCCTCTGCGGCACCAGTGAAGGCGCTGTCTGGCGAGGGCGCACAAGGGATTGTCAGTGCCGGTGTGGGCAACGGTAATCTTTACCACCAGGTGTTTGATGCACTGGTTGAAGTGCGCAGGCAGGGTGTTGCTGTTGTGCGCTCTTCGCGAGTACCTGGCGGCGCTACCACGCGTGATGCGGAAATTGATGATGCCCGGTATGGCTTTGTGGCTGCAGGCACACTGAACCCACAGAAATCACGCATCTTGCTGCAACTGGCTTTGACACAAACTGAGTCGCCAGAAAGTATCCAGGCTATTTTTGATTCGTATTAACACAATATCGTTATTACCTGCCTGCCAGTTTCCATGCTGGCGGGCTTTTTTGTCCCTGTTAACCGGGTGGTTACAAAATGATACGAAGGTAAACTACCAAGTTTTCCTTCGTAACTGTAGACTGCCTGTATGGAGTAAGGAGCGCATAAAATGAACGATTCAACCCTAACCGCTGCCAGCCTGCGCAGCCTGGTTGGCAGGCTGTCGCGCCGTTTGCGCGCATCTGCACCTCCGGGCGATTTAACCTGGTCTCAGGTTGCTGTGCTGGGCTATTTGGTGCGTGATGGTGCCATGACGGTTACCGAACTGGCCGATGCTGAAAGGGTGCGAACCCAGTCAATGGGCGCAACCGTTGCCAGTTTACAGGCATCCGGCATGGTGACCGGTGAACCCGACCCGAACGACGGGCGCAAAACACGTTACCACGCCACTGAAGCCTGCCTGGCGCTGGTGTCAGCTAACCGCGCAATGCGTGATGACTGGTTATTGCAAGCCATGGAGAGCCAGCTTTCACAGGACGAACAGCGGCAATTAACGCAACTTGTCCCTTTACTCCAGAAACTGGCTGACTATTCATCCTGAGAGGTTATACATGGCTATTACTACCCTTGATGCCAATACGGCACTGATCGTTATCGACCTGCAACATGGCATTGTTTCTCTGCCTGGCGCGCAGGATACTCGCCCGGTTATTGAAAAATGCGCCCAACTGGTTGGCGCTTTTCGCAACGCACAGCTCCCCGTGGTGCTGGTGAATGTTGCCGGGGGCGCTCCCGGGCGTACAGAACAGCCGCGCCACAGTGGTGAATTGCCTGCCAACTGGGCAACGCTTATCCCGGAAATGACCCCACAGGCTGGCGATATCACTGTTACTAAACACTCCTGGGGCGCATTTAACAACACGCCGCTGCATAGTGAACTGCAACAACGGGGTGTGACCCAGGTTATTGTGGTGGGTGTGGCAACCAGTATTGGTGTTGAATCCACTGCCCGCCAGGCGTATGAGCTGGGTTACAACGTGGCGCTGGCGGTAGATGCAATGGCCGATCTGGCGGCAGAAACCCATGCGAACAGCATTGAACGTATTTTCCCGCGTCTTGGGGAAACCGGCACCACAGCCGATGTTCTGGCACAGGTTAGCGCCAGGTGATTAAGGCGCCGGCATCACTGGCCCGCTGGTGCGGGCTGGTACTGATTTCCGCCTTGCTGGTTCTGGTTCTGGAAGCGGTACAGATCCCGGCGGCTTTATTGCTGGGGCCGATGTTTGCGGCTATTGGTTTTGCGGCATCCAGCCGCCCGGTGAGTATTCCCCGCCCGTTATTTCGTAGTGCGCAGGCCGTGGTGGGCGCTATGATTGCTGCCGCTATTCCTCCCTCGATTTTTCACGAAATCGCTCGCCAGTGGCCACTGTTTCTGGGGTGTGTGGTTTCGGTTATTATCGCCAGCCTGGTGTTGGGAGGGCTGTTAGCCCGCTACCAGGTTCTGCCTGGTTCCACGGCAATTTGGGGGTCTTCTCCAGGTGCCGCTACCGCCATGACACTGATGGCGGAAAGCTTTGGTGCCGATGTGCGCCTGGTGGCATTTATGCAGTATTTGCGGGTGATGGTGGTGGCGCTGGTCGCCACACTGGTAACTCGCCTGTGGGTGAGCGATATTCCGGATGGTGCCGCAGCCCAGATAAACTGGTTTGCTCCGGTACCTCTGTGGCCACTATGCGCCACTTTGCTGGTTATCGCTGGCAGCGTATTGCTGGCTCACTGGGTTAAGCTCCCTGCCGGGCCCATGTTACTGGCACTGGTGCTGGCAACGGTTGCGCAAGATGCCGGTGGTTTGGCTATTACACTGCCAGAAACCTTGCTGGCACTGGCTTATGCGTTTGTTGGCTGGGGCATTGGTTTGCGCTTTTCCGCAGAGATCCTGCGCCATGCAGCCCATGCGTTGCCACGTGTGCTGCTTTCCGTATTCACTCTGGTGGCGGTGTGTGCCGGGTTTGCCTGGCTGTTGGTGCGGTTCGCAGGTATCGACCCGTTAACCGCATACCTGGCAACCAGTCCGGGTGGTGCGGATTCGGTGGCGATTATCGCTTCGTCCAGTAATGTGGATTTGCCTTTCGTGATGGCGATGCAAACCGGGCGCTTTATTCTGGTGATGCTGACCGGGCCGTTGTTATCACGCTGGATAGCCAACTGGATGCAAAGGCGTGCGACAGAGTAGGTAAGTAGGTAAAAAGATACGCGGTTCGCAGATGAGCCGGACTGTGTGATACTGGGTGTTGGCTCAGTCGTTAACACAAAGGATGTCTGCATGGAACTGGCTATGTACCTGGTGGATGCATTCGCGCACCAGGCCTTCTCCGGAAACCCTGCCGGGGTGTGTCTTACTCCCGAACCACTACCTGATGCGCTGCTACAAAAAATTGCCGCTGAAATGGCTGTTTCCGAAACGGCATTTTATACCCCTGGCAGCCAGCAGTTACGCTGGTTTACCCCGCTTACCGAAGTTAACTTGTGCGGGCACGGTACGCTCGCCACTGCGCATGTTTTACAGCAAACCGGTGCGCTTAATAGCGGGGAAACATTAACATTCACAACCCTTTCTGGCCCGCTGCATGTAACGGCAGGGCGGGATGCTATCACTATGGATTTCCCGCTGTTGCCACCCAATATGGCAGTGCCTGCCGGGCTGGCATATCTTGCCGCACTGGGGCTTACTGATGAGCAAGTAACAGCACAGGGCATGTTCGGTGAGAAGCATTTTATTGTGGTCAGTAGCGAAGCTGTTGTACGCCAGCTGGCACCAGATTTTGCGGCCTTACGGGCGTTACCCGGGCGTGGAATTGTGGTGAGCGCCCGTGGCGAAAATGGGTTCGATATTGTTTCGCGTTACTTTGCTCCCTGGGTGGGGGTGAATGAAGACCCGGTAACCGGCTCTGCACATTGCGCTCTGGCGGCTTACTGGTGCGCTGAGCTTGGGAAAACGCAATTGCATGCGTTCCAGGCTTCTGCGCGTGGTGGTGAGTTGTCGCTCGCGTTGGGTGAACCTGGACGGGTGAACATTGGCGGGCAGGCGCGCACTATGCTGGTAGGGGCTTTTACTCTGTAATTTTCCGGGCATTACCACAGGGGGGCAATTTTAGTGCCTTCCCTGCCCAGTGGTAATTATGTTATTCGCACCATTGTAAACGGTTGTGGCTGCCACACTGTGATATCATCAGCAAACTGCATTCTTGAAAAAACGCACAATATATTCTTAAATTTTCAAAAGTGGAAATATTTCACTCCCTGTTTTTTCTGTAAAATGAGGTAACTATTTCATTAACTGAACTATCGTTTCCGTAATATTACACGAACACCGCCATTTTTTATCAGGCACGGATTATGTGTTATTTCAGTTAATGATGTATACAATTTAATAACATTACTGGAGTGGCTTCATGAACCTTAAACAGTTGTACTATTTTAAAAGACTGGCTGAAAAGCAGCATTATACTGAGGCCGCATCAAGCCTGTTTATTACTCAGCCTTCATTGAGCCATGCTATTGCTGAGCTGGAAAAAGAATTAGGTGTAACTTTATTTGAAAAACAGGGAAGAAATGTCCGTATAACCAGTGGTGGCATGCTATTCCTGCCTTATGTAGAGAAAGCGATTTGTGAGTTGGAAAAAGGCTGTAATGCACTGACTAAACTGACTGATGTTGCGTTTGACCACGTTAAGCTGGCCTTCATCTATACGATGGGTGAGTGTGTGATCCCCCAACTGATTGAGCACTTTACCGCCCAGCCCGAAAAGAGCAACATTCAGTTTTCATTTTACCAGGGGACAACGTCATCAATTGTTCAGGATTTGAAAGCAGATAAATTTGATATGGCTATTTGTTCAATGATGCCGGATGAAACTGATATTGACTTCACACCTATTATTAGCCAGGAGTTAGTTCTGGTTACTGCGAGAAATCACCCTCTGGCGCAAAAAAACATTCTCAATATTGATTTAGAAGATGTGGCGGAATATCCCTTTATCTTTTTTTCAGAAAAAAGCGGTTTGCGCCAGTTTATTGATAAGATCTTTGTGGGTAAGAATATCATTCCCAATGTTGCCTGTTATGTTGAGGAAGATACCGCAATGGTTGGGTTAGTCGGCATTAATTATGGGATTGCCATAATGCCGCGGATTAACTTGTTATCGTCATCAAATGTTCATGTTATTAACCTGAATAACATTGAGCAAACCCGTTATGTGTACCTGGCAACCCATAAATACCGCACGATGTCGCCACCTGCACAGGCGTTTAAAGAGTTTATGCTGCGTTTTTGCCAGGAGAATTCGTTTCGCTAAGATAAACCGGTAAACAACTGGCCAGGTTGTTTACCGGTTTGGTTATCAGGCCGAGAGCAGTGGCAATACTGCCCGCATAGCGCTGACAGAGATTTGCCCTGGGGCTGAAGCCTGGCCCACAGCACCAAAAGTCATGCTGGAGTGGAACACTTCACCACACAGGCGGCTGATAACGCCCAGTTTGCCCATCGACATAGTAATCAGCGGTTGCGTGGCATACAGTTCCGCCATGGTGGTGGTGGCATCCAGCAATACCAGCACGTCCTGCCTTGTTTGCGGCATTACCGCAATTTTGGGCAGGTCTGCACCCAGTTCCTGCATCCGGCGCAAGCGCCAGATTATTTCTTCTTTCGGCGGTGTTTTATGGAAATCGTGGTTACTCATGATGACGCGCACGTTGCACTCATGGGCAATTCCCACTAACTGCGCAATACGTTTTTCATCATTGAAGAGCTCAACATCAATCAGGTCAACCAGGCCGCTGCCTGCCGCCATGGCGTTCAGGGCAAAATAGTCGTCATCGCTGAGCTGGCACTCCCCACCTTCTTTTTTGCTGCGGAAAGTAAACAGCAGTGGTGTGGCAGGCATGATGTCACGCAGTGCGGATAACACACTTTTGACTGCCGCCTGGTCGCTAACCTGGCTGAAGTGATCTACTCGCCATTCCACTAAATCTGCTTTCTGTAACAACAGTTCGTGAGCATTGACGACGATTTCTTCGCGGGTTTTCCCCATCAACGGTACGCAGATAAGCGGCGTACCAGTACCAAAAGTGATATTTCTGACAGTAACTGTGTTCATTATCCCGTTCTCCTGTGAGGCTCGTTGGTGTCAGACCTGAGCACTTTTAACGGCAAAGTGGGCACCTGCGAATTGCCTCACGCCGATAATTAAGGCCAGCGCAAATCCGGCGGCAGCCAGGCCGGTATCAAACCACATAATACTGGCGATACTGGTGTGTGATAATTCTGCTGTAATCAGTGGGATGGTGAAGGTCGCCAGGCTCCCTGCACTGTAGAAAATCCCGGTTGCTTTCCCTTTGGCCTGCGGGAATTTCATTGCCATGATTGTCAGCGCCAGTTGCATAACACCGCCAGCGGCAGAGAAACCGATGACAAATGCGAACCCTGCCACCATCATTGGTGTTGGCCACAGGCAAACACTGAGCAGCGCAATAAAGGAGATAAAGGTATACAGCATCAACAGGGTATGTGAGCTGACAGTCTTTTTCACCAATGCGGCTGTAATGAATACGCAGGACAATGACCCAACGGTATACAGGCTCAGTAACTTAATGGCCGAAGCGTATTCCATTCCGGCAACAAACTGACCATATTGAGAAAGCCACTGGCTGACCAGATAAAACGTCGCCATAGAGATGTAGCCGTAAAGCGTGAAGCAGGCTATATCCAGTATCTCACTGCGTGACATCCGGGGAGCGGCCGCCACCTGGTTGCTGGCACCTGAAGCCGGATTGTTCGCTTTTCCTGCCTTTTTTTGGTCCTGGTCCGGGAAAGGACGTTTGAGCAAAAAGATGGCATTAAGGATCATAATGCACGCGGCAACAACAAACGACCAGCCAAACCAGGCATTGCTCCAGACCAACAGGCTGATAATAAACGGCAACAGGAACTGGCCTGCGGAAACAAACGCTTTAATCAGAATATTGGCTGTACTGGGCGAATTGGGGAACGACTCCATCAGCGCCGGGTAAGTTCCTGAATCCAGGAAACTGTTGGCGATACCGGCCAGGAAGCCAAACGCGTAAGCAACAGCAATGGTCTGCGACTTCAGTATTCCAAAGAAAAACAGTAAGTAACAGGCCATTCCCAGGTAGATAAAGGGTTTGCGCCCAAAGCGGTCTGAAAGCATACCAGACAAGAACAGCACCACCAGTCGCCCAATCCCCAGTGAGGAAATAACGATGGATACCCCGGCGGCGTCAGTCTGCCATTGTTGCTCAAGGTGTGGCATGTTCAGGGAGATAAGAATCACGCCCATCCCATGAACCAGGTAATTAAGGTATAGCCCCAGAGCGGTGGGAAGATAACGATTTTTCATCTTCTCGTACCTTATCAAAATAGAATATTTTTAACGTATTCAATGGGCATTTCTTTCCCGGTCCAAATTTCGAATGCGCGGGCACCTTGCCACAGCATCATGCCAAGACCATTCATGGTGCGGCAGCCTTTCTTCTCGGCAATTTCCAGCAAACGTGTTTTCAGTGGGTTGTACACCACATCGGTGACAATCAAATCCGGGCGCAGGAAGCTGTCGTCTGGCAGCAATGTCTGGCCCACATAAGGTTTCATCCCCATACCTGTGGCGTTGGCGAACAGCACGCTGTCATCCATTTCCTGGCGCAGGCGTTTGCTGTCGTCCATATCGTAGAGATTCACCACGCAGTTGGTGTTATCGCGGATTTTTTTGACAGTCGCTTCGGCATTGGCAAAGAAGTTATCTTTACGGTTAAAAATGGAAATTTCTTTTACACCGTCCAGCGCGGCCTGCACACAAATGGCAGTTGCAGCGCCACCGGCACCACACAGCGTAATTTTTTTGCCAATAATATCTATCTGTTGTTCTGACAGCGCGCGCATATAACCCGTACCATCGGTGATGTGCCCGGTCAGAACGCCGTCATCGTTGACTACGGTATTCACCGCACCTACCAGTTGTGCTGCGGGTGACAGTTGGTCCAAATACTGGCATACCGCAGTTTTATTCGGCATGGATACGTTAAAACCGCGCAATTTCAGGGCACGAAACCCCTGAATAACGTCGGGCAGTTCCTGGTTGTCCACTTCAAAAGCCAGGTAAACGTAATCAAGGCCCAGTTTGGCAAAGGCTTCATTATGCATGGTGGGTGACAGGCTGTGGCGGATAGGTGTGGCAATCAAACCGATCAGCTCTGTGTGGCCAGTAATACGTTCTGTCATGATAAATTTCCTCATTATATTTAAATGCAAAAGATGTAGGGTTGGCAGCCTGGCGTTGTCAGGTGTTTGTGTTGTCGTTACGCCAGAACGCCCATGTCTTCGAGTGTGCTGAGAATATTTCGCCCTTCACGTACCCCGTCGATGATGCGGCGGGCAGCGACGCTGTCGCCGATATTGACGATGTTGACGTTGTGTTCCAGCCCCCAGGATTGCAGCGGGGAAAGGGTGTGCTGGTCAGCCCGCATACCCAGGCAAACAAAGCCATAATCGAAGGGAAGGTGAAGCACTTCACCTTGTTGCTCTGCGGTGAAGCTGTCGGCATTCACCGACATCAGGCGAGTGTTCATGTACTGAGTCACACCATATTTCTGCAGCATGCTCATCATGGATGTTTTGGTTATCAGGTCTAAATCACGGCCAGGGGCCGGCATCATTTCTACCAGCGAAACATGTGCGCCGCGCAGAGCAAAAAACTCGGTCACATCCAGCCCGACAGCACCGCCGCCAATCACCACGACCTGTTTATTTTCCGGGTGGTCAAATGCCGGCAGATTGTTGAGCATGCCTTTAATGGAAAAGACTTTGCTGTTGGGTTTATCAATAAAGTCCATCAGCCCGTTAATGGGCGGCAGCAAAGGTGACGAACCCGTGGCATTAATTACCAGGTGTGGCTCCAGTGCCGCAATGTCCCGGACACTTGCCTGTTTGCCGGTGATAAGGCGCAGGTTGCTGAGCCCATTGATGCGGTTTTTCATAAAAGCCGGGAAATCAGCGATACGGCGTTTTTCAGGGAGCGTAGATATTTCTGCGGCCAGGCCTCCCGGTTGCCCTTTGGCTTCCAGTAGCCAGGTTTCGCAACCCACTTCAGCTGCTGTGCAGGCGGCTTCCATCCCGGCGGTACCCGCGCCAATCACTACCACGCGTACAGGTTCACGAACGTGGCGTTGTTTATAGGCGTCGCCATGAATAATGTCGGGGTTAATTGAGCAACGAATGGGCCGGGAACGGGCGATACGGTGGTCGGCACAGCCAATATTGCAGGAAATACACTTGCGCATCTGTGCTTCCTGGCCGTGTTGTACTTTGTTGACCCATTCAGGCTCCGCAATCAGACCACGGCCGATGGCAATCAGGTCGGCATCGCCTTCAGACAGAATACTTTCGGCAATGGCCGGGGTGCGGATGTTGCCGGAAACAACAGTCGGCTTATGGAATTTATCCCGCACAACACGCGATAACTTGCGTTTCCAGCCGTCTTCCAGATCCATCTGGTCAATCTGGAATTGGAGTGTGTCGTTTAAGGCTACGGAAACATTGAGAATATCAACCTTGTCCTGGCAGTAAGACAGCATGGTTATCATGTCATCTTTGTGGTTGCCGCCTTCGACAAAGTCTTCCAGGCTGAAACGCAGGCTGATTGGAAAACGGGGGCCAACTTGTTCACGGACTTTATCAATCACTAACTGAACAATACGGGCACGGTTCTCCAGCGAACCACCAAATTCATCATCACGCTGGTTATAAACCGGGGAGAGGAACTGGCACAGCAGGTAAGAGTGGCCCGCGTGAATCTCGACACAGTCAAAACCCGCCAGGCGTGCACGCAGTGCTGCTTCACCAAATTTATCAATGATCTGGTAAATATCTTCTTTGGTCATGGCCCGGGGAACCAGACCATTTTTTTTGGAAGGCACATTGGAAGAGGACAATGGTTGTTGGTGATTAAGGCGGCCAGGATATGCCGATGCCCCTGCGTGGTTAAGTTGCACTGAGACACAGGCACCGTGTTTATGCAGGCGCTCTGTCAGGCGAAACAGCCCGGGTACATACTGGTCATTATCAATACGTAATTGTGTTGTACCATTTGAAGCGAAAGGGAAATCAATACAGACATTTTCAATTGTAATTAGCCCAGTACCACCTTTGGCTCGCAGCTCATAATAATCCAACTGCTCTTCTGAAACCTCGCCATTAATTCCGGCAAAGTTCGTTCCCATTGGGGGCATTATGATACGGTTTTTTAATGTCATGCCATTTATTGTGACAGGCGAAAATATATGGCGGTAAGTATTCATTTTGCTCTCCTTGGGTACGACAGAGTGCATCTTTTCAGTAATTAATAGATTGCATTCTTGGGGTGATTTTTTTTCTTATCCTGATGGTAGAAGAGCAATGAGAGAGAAAATAATGCTTTTTTTTATGGGTAGTCATAGAGGTATTCTATGGAATTAACAATTTTATGATGTTGTTTTAATTTTTGGGTTAACTTGCAAGTTACAAAAAAATAATTCCATTTGATTGTTGTTAACAAATCGCGAATAAATGTGAGCTAAATACTAATGTTTATTTTTTGAAATGCTGGTTCAGATTTTCCTGTACTGTGAGAAAAGACAGTTTTCCCCTGAATTTGGTGGCGAGAAAAAATTGAAAATGTGCAACAGATCACATTAAAAGGGTTTTAGAAAATAAGGTACAGGCCGGGAACCTGTACCTTTCAGGTGTGTTTAACTCAGTGGTGCTGGCTGATGTGCAATATTGGACAGGTAAAGATTGAAGATATCCTGCATGACCAGTGCCTTATTCCTGTCAGCATCAATGACAAAATGTGTGGCTGAACGGTACAGTTTTTCCCGCTCTTTCAGTACGCTACTCAGCTCATCAATAATGTCCAGGCCGGTTAAGGAAGGGCGCTGGCTGATTGCCGGGTTAGCGGAAAGCCGTTCCACCAGAGCCTGAATAGAGGCACTAAGGTAAAAAACCATACCATTGTTTTTCATATGGTTACGGTTTTCTTCACTCAGTACCATACCACCACCGGTCGCCACAACATGCTCCGGCGACGTAAAGTCCTTCAGTATCTGGCTTTCAATTTTGCGAAACGCAGGCCAGCCTTCTTCGTCAACAATTTGTGCAATGGTTTTACCTGTACGTTGTTGTAGCGCTTCATCGGTATCAACGAAAGTTAAAGCCAGATCTGCCGCCAGCATTTTACCAATGGTGGTTTTGCCGCTCGCCCGGGGGCCAATGAGTATTATCGCTTTTCTCATAATATCCAGGCCTTTAACATAACCGCTCTAAGTTGCGGGAAAACAGTTCAGCCGCAGCCGACTGGTAGAGTTTCCATTGTAAAAAATCCCCACCAGGGTATACCTGCAGAAAGTCCTCAAAAGAAGTGAAGTAACGCATCGTATTGTTACCTATGCGGTCATTAATTTTATGAACAATTGCAGCGATACGTTCTTTGCGGATTAATCTTAGCGCTTCCATTTTTACGATAATATCTTCGGGGATTTCTTTTTCCCCAGATTCCCATTGAGACCATGTTTCTGTGTCACTGTCTCCGGCAATCCAGGTTGCAGATTCTTTAACGGAAAGAAAAAAAAGGTAGCGTAGTGCCTGTAGTTCGAGGTTATTCATTTCTTGTTTCTCAGGGTTATCTGGTGTTGTTGGAATAATGGTATGAGAAATATATAATTAATAAAGGTGATCTGTGTCATGACTCGTGCAAGTATTTAAATCAGGATTTGTTTTTTATTACCTCTCTCAACTTAATGGCGCTTTTCTTTTCTTCCGCACCAGGCTCACTTTTTAAGTTCCAGGTAACTGCCTCATGTTGTCTTGTTGTGGGGGCACCGGCTGGTTAAATATTGAAACACTCAGAACAAACTGACACATAAAAAGTGGTTAAGCGCACAGAGTGTGAATGTTGAACCCGGGTCTGGTTACTACGCTGCCATAAGGTTCATCTCTTGGGGGCGCAATCACAACAGGGCGGTGAGCCACTGGTTGTGGAGGAAGAACGGCCACACTATGGGATGGAAAAACAGGTACAGGAGCCAGACATGAAGTTACGCACACTAGGTACAACAGGGTTACACATTCCGCCGTTGGTGTTTGGCGGCAACGTTTTTGGCTGGACAGCAGACGAAAAAACCAGTTTCTCTTTGCTCGATGCGCTGCTTGAACGTGGGTTCAATACGATTGATACCGCAGATGTCTATTCGGCCTGGGTATCAGGTAATAAAGGGGGCGAATCGGAAACCATTATTGGCAACTGGCTGGCGGCTCATCCTGGGGTTCGCGATAAGATTGTGCTGTTTACCAAAGTGGGTTCCGATATGGGCGGCCCGGATAAAAAAGGGTTGTCTGCCCGCTGGATAACCCAGGCGGTTGAAGACTCATTACGCCGGTTGAAGACAGATTACATCGATCTCTATTTTTCCCATTGGGCAGATAATTCTACGCCTTATGAAGAGACATTGGGCGCTTACGAGACGTTGCTTAAAGCGGGGAAAATTCGTGCTATTGGGGCATCAAATCTCGATGCTGACCAGCTTAAAGCATCACTGACCGCGGCAGACAACGCCGGGGTTCCACGCTATCAGGTGTTACAACCTGAATATAATCTGTTTGACCGGCATTCGTTTGAAGGAGCCCGCCAGGCACTGTGTATTCAGGAAAATATTGGCGTAGTGACGTATTACAGCCTGGCATCGGGTTTCTTGTCCGGAAAGTACCGTAGCCAGCAAGACCTGAGCAAAGGCAAGCGTGGCGACCGGGTTGCCAGGTACCTGACGCCGCGTGGTATGGCTATTCTGGAGGCTCTGGACAATGTGGCAAGCCGCCATGATGCGCAACCAGCCGAAGTAGCTCTTGCCTGGCTGAGCACCAGGGACGGGGTCACCGCCCCTATTGCCAGCGCCACGTCGGTGCCACAAGTTGATGCCTTTGTCCGTGCCATGAGCCTGGAATTAAACCCGGATGACCTCGCGCAATTGAATGACGCAAGCCAGGAGTAATTCACTATTTTGAGTGTAAACAGGCCAGTAAGTATACCTGGCCTGTTCCTGTGGCGGGTAACCCGCCAGGTGTTATCCCTGGCGGTATTTAATCACCAGAATGGGCAGGGCAAACAGCAGTGTCAGCAAGTTTGCCAGGCTTACCGCTGCGTCGCCAATCAATAGCCCATAGGCCAGCCACATCACCAGCCCACACACAAACATCAGGTACATCAGTAAAGAGATCCCTTGTGTGTTGCGGGTGGTAATAACTTTAACTGCCTGGGGTAAAAACGACAGCGTGGTCAGGCTGGCTGCCAGGTAACCCACAAATGTGTGCCACTCCATGTTATACCCCGGTTTCCGGCTGCCCGGTTACTGGGCGGGTAAGGGGCGTTGCCGGTTTTACCGTGCCGGGTTTGCGGTATTTATCCAGCAAGTGAATCTGAATATGCCGCAACATGTCGCCATTGAGTTTGTAGTAGCGGAAATAGAGCCATAACGTGGCAAGGAAGAAAAATGCCGGTAATACAATCATGATGACCTGCATGCCTGCCAGGGTGCTGGCAGACTGGGCGACATTGGGAACATAACCAATGACTCCCAGCACCAGAGCGATAAAGAACGCGGCAAATGCTGAACCGCCTTTCACCACCAGGGTTTGTACTGAGTAAGCGATGCTTTCGCAGCGCACATTGAGTTTATATTCGCCGTAATCCACGGTGTCGGCCACCATAATCACCTGCAAAACCCAGAACAACGCGGTGCCAATATTAAACAAAACGCCTGCCAGTAAAATGACCATCACCGGGTGGAACTGGCTCAGGGCGGCAACCAGCAATACGCCACTGCCCAGCAGGGGCATTAACGAAGCGCCAGCCCACAGTATGCGCCGGGAAAGCCGCCTGACCAGCCGGGGGAACAGAATGAGCGTAACAAGGTTAGCCGCGCCAGCATAAGACATATACCAGGGAAATAAACTGGCGTCGCCAATCACATAAGTGAAGTAATAGATGGCAAAGCCATTCACGATATTGGCGGCAATGTTGTAAGCCAGCGCCATGCCCAACAGACAACGTAACTGGTCGTTGTTATACAGCAGCCCAAAAATCGCTTTCAGGCTGGTTGCGGAGGAGGAGGAAGACGTGCCCGGGCTGTCGGATGAATACACTTCGTGCACGTTACGCAGCGTGACAAGCGTAGAAGCAATAAAAAAAGCAATCAACACCAGAGTAAACAACTGGAACCCATCACCGCGGTTTGCGCCACCAACCGCTTCTACAAACGGCAGGGTGACACCGGCTGTTACAAAACCGGCAAGGCTTGCAAAAAAGCGTGGGTAAGGCACCAGTTGCTCACGTTCACGTTTATCCAGCGTTATGGTTGGCACCAGTGACCAGAATGGAATATCCATGATGGTGTAGGTCATTCCCCACAGAATATACGTGACGGCGGCATAGATGAGCTGTGCATTGCCATCCAGCTTGTGCGCACTGAAGAGTAAAAAGAGCACTACGGAGTTTGCCAGTGTACCGACCAGTATCCACGGCTTAAATTTGCCCCAGCGGGTGCGTGTGGCGTTGACTATCCAGCCCATAATGGGGTCGTTAATGGCATCCCAGATACGGGCGACTAAAAACAGTGTCCCGACCGCGCCAACGGACAGGCCAACTACATCGGTGTAGTAATACATCAGGTACATGTAAACAATGCCGATAGCGAAATCTTTACCGAATGCACCGAAACCGTAGCTGAGCTTTGTTGTCATTGAAATACTCATAGGGTACCAGCCTGTGTTCCCAGGGCTGCCTCATGTAGAGTGATACGGTTACCTGCCAGTGCGGGAGGCAGTTGCTCCCGCGTGTTTATTTGCGTACTGCTTGTTTACGTACTTAGTTGTGGAGCCAGCCAGGTAACCAGTCTCCGTGAGCGGCAATCAGGTCATCCGTCAGTGCATAAATTTCGTCAATGCTTAACACGGCAGCGGTGTGCGGGTCGAGCAGGGCGGCATAGTACACATCGTTTTTGTTTTCATTCAGCACAGCCTGAGTGACTAACGTCTGAACGTTAATGTTGGTTTGCATCAACGCTGCCAGGTGGGCTGGCAGCCTGCCAATATGGGTTGGTTGAATGCCGTTGGCATCGACCAGGCAGGGTACTTCCACGCAGCAGCCTTCTGGCAGGTTGTCGATAAGCCCGTCATTACGCACGTTGCCGTAAACCACTTCGGGTGTGCCAGTCCAGATGGCATTCATGATGGCGCTGGCGTATTCGCGTGATGGTGACACATCAATACGTTCCGCCTGCTGGTAAGCCGCCAGGTCTTTATGCCAGGTATCCAGTTGCTCAACGCAGCGTTTGGGGTACTCATCTAACGGAATTTGATACCGGTCGATAAGATCCTGCCGCCCGGGTTTAATAAACCAGGGGGTATATTCGGCAAAGTGCTCTGAGGACTCAGTAACGAAGTGGCCCAATTTTTTGAACATTTCATAGCGCACAATATTTGGGCAGCGCGTGTTGCCATGAATGTTGGCTTTGGGAACGCGGCCCTGGGCATACGCCTCCAGCAAATCCGGGTAGACAGATGTGTAATCACCCTGCGCAGTTTTCTTTTCCAGCGCCAGGTAAAACGCCATATGGTTAATGCCAGCGCAGCGGTAACGCAGGTCTGCCGGGTCGATATCCAGGTCCCGGGCCAGTTCTTCGGCCGTTCCCTGAACTGAGTGGCACAACCCTATCTGTTTGATGTGCGGGTAACGGGCATAGATTGCCCAGGTGTTCATCGCCATAGGGTTGACGTAATTCAACAAGGTGGCTTTGGGGCACAACGCAGTCATATCCTCACAAATACGCCACAAGTGCGGAATAGTGCGTAATGCGCGCATGATACCGCCAGGCCCGAGTGTGTCGGCTATGGTCTGCTCCAGCCCATGGCGTTTGCAGATTTCAAAATCAGTGACCGTACAGGGCTGGTAGCCACCAATCTGAAATGCCACCACCACAAAATCAGCGCCGCTCAGCGCTTCACGTTGTTCTGTATGGCAGGTGATATCGCCTGTCGCACCCGTAGATTCCATCAGTTTGCGCACGACAATATGTGATTCTTCCAGGCGAACCGGGTCGATATCCATCAGTGCGATATGCGCGGTTTTTAATGCCGGGCGCTGAAACACATCGCCCAGTATATTTTTCACGAAAATAGTGGAGCCTGCGCCAATAAAGGCAATTTTAGGGGTGGACATCATCATGGTTTCTCCTTCCGGCTGTTAATGATGCCAGCATGGCACTGAGGGGCAGTGGTTATCGTCCCTGTAACCTGTTGAGCTGTCCCGGAAACTCAGAACTTGCGCGCCAGAGCAATAAAAATGACTAAATGGGAGGAAAAAACCGGTTTTACAGAGTTTTTGGCAGAAATTCTGTTCCATTATTACTCTGCTATAACCCGGATTGAGGGTGATATCGCGTTTTTTTGCCCAGGGTTACGCCATCATTCTTACTTTCCAGAACAAGGAGCGACGATGGGACACTCTGCTTTTTCAGCACTGCCAGCCGACCCTTTTATGTGTAGCAGCGATGAACGGGAAACACGCAGCCCGTTGTCGCTGTATTCAGAATACCAAAAAATGGAAATTGAGCTGCGCGCCCCTCATGCCATGGCAACCAGCCACTGGCACGGGCAGGTAGAAATTAATGTCCCGTTCGATGGGGATGTGGAATATGTCATCAATAACGATATTGTGCGCATTAAACAAGGCCACATTACCCTGTTCTGGGCCTGTACTCCGCACCAACTTACGAACCCCGGCCACTGCCAAAGTATGGCTATTTTCAACCTGCCAATGCACCTGTTCTTAGGGTGGCCGCTGGATAAAGAACTGATTAACTACGTGACTCATGGCATGGTTATCAACTCGCTCGCCAGCCAGCAATTGAGTGAGTTTGAAGTCCGGCGCTGGCAACAAGAGTTAAGTAGTAAAGACGAACAAATTCGCCAGGTCGCCATTGATGAAATAGGCCTGATGCTCAAGCGCTTTAGTTTATCTGGCTGGCAGCCGCTGGTGGTGAATAAAACCCGGCCAACACATAAAAACCGGGTATCACGCCACGCTCAATTTTATGTCAGCCAGATGCTGGAATTTATTGCCCGCCATTACGACCAGTCGCTCACCATTAATGACGTGGCGGAGCATGTTAAACTCAACCCGAATTATGCCATGGGGATTTTCCAGCGTGTGATGCAACTGACGATGAAGCAATACATTACCGCGATGCGCATCAACCATGTGCGGGCATTATTAAGCGATACGGATAAAACGGTACTGGATGTGGCTCTGACTGCCGGTTTCCGTTCGAGTAGCCGTTTTTACAGCGCTTTTGACCGCTATGTGGGAATGTCACCCCAGCAGTACCGCAAATTAAGCCAGCAGCGGCGGCTGATGGGGCGTGAAGAAAACGCTTAACTGCGTGATTTTTGTGTTTTCTGGCGGCGTAATACCCAGGCCTTACGCCATGCGCGGTTGTGCAGGAAGCCATTTACCGCCTGGCCAAAAACAGGTGTATTGAGGCTGGTGAAACTGAGCGCGCTGAAAGCAACCCCTGCAACAGACATCGCCACAAACAACGGGTGTGGTGCATGGCCCAGAAACAATTGTGCCAGCGTAAAGAGGAGATACCCGGTTGAGATGGCCGCCACGCACCGTAACAAAACCAGGTAGCCCCTGAGTGCCAGGTAGTAACCTCTGGCAGCCAACGAGCCCAGAGTGAACAGCGCCAGGCAAAAGAGCAGTACACCAGGAACTATACCGGCGAACACTGCATTGCCCGGCCAGCCTGCCAGATAAAATATCCCCATCCACAGCGCCGGTTGCGGCATGGCAAAGCTGCATAGCGCGCACAGCATACTCAGCGCCAGAGGCAGGCCAAATTTAAATGGGTTAAGCACACCCGGGAAAACCAGTTCCTGCATTACGGCTTCCAGTTCTGTTTCACTGGCCTGGCGTATGCGGGCATCCAACAATTTCATCCGGGCAAGGCTCGCTGTAATTTGCTTCATTTCACGCAGTACACATTAAAGAGAGAAAGACTGAAGAAGGCCGATAACATACTGCCCGGATTGTACCGCATTTCCCGGGTGGCGAATGGTGCCGGTCATCGCACTGCCTGCAAATGCCGAGGTATTCACCATTGCATTGGCTAATTCGCGTTGCAGGCTGTGTTGCAGCGCTTCTGCCGGGAAGCGTTTCGGGTACACACCAGCTTTCATGGCGGCTTTGATTCCGGCACCGGATATCCCCGGGTTCTGGGCACGGATAATTTCTTCTGTGAGGCGTTTGCGTTCAGCCCGGCTCAGGCCTTTGAGCCACTCAACGGCTTTGGCAGAGGAAACGCCTTTCATCAGTTTCCAGGTTTCGAGAGTGCTTTTCAGGCCTGCACCGGCACCCGCCAGAGAAATGACATCCAGCACGGTGCTGGTGGTGTTGTACCAACCCTGGCTGTCCAGCCATGCTACGTCATCACTGTGGCCCGTGCCGATAAACGCCAGGCGACCGACGCCAATCGCGCACTGGGCCGCTGTTGCCAAACCGCCAGCCACAATCATTGCGGCGATAACACCGGAGCCACCTGCAGTAAACGGCACGGCAGCAGACGCGCCAACGGCCAGCACCACGGTGGCAACGGTTGCGCCACAGGCAATAGCAGTAGACGTGATTTCGTTGGTCAGTGAAGGGGCCTGAAGGGTGTTGACCACCGCTTTGGTTGCCTGTTCTGCAGAAACTGCACGGACTTTGGTCACAATGACATGGCTGACTTCACTTTTGACCATGGATTTCGCCCGCCGCGAAGGGCGCACCAGCCAGCGCTGTTTCCCGTCATCATAAATAATCCCAACCTGGTAGAAATTGCGGGAACAATCCAGTGTATCGGCCAGTTTTTGAAAATCGATATCTGCTGCACCGCTTGCGCCAAACAACCGCGCACCGGCATAGTCAGGCATGCCTGCTTCTATGTTATTGCCAGGGTATTGCATGTTGAAACTCCTCTCTCCAGAACCATGCGTTGTATTGAGTAACAAGAAAACAAAGCAAAAAATTCAGATTGATGAAAAAGAAGGAAAAAGCGTGGTTTTTCCTTCTTTTTAGTTAGCAGCTGAAAATCAATGAATTGATTTTCCTGGTTTTTATTGGGTGACATCCTCTCGTTCTGTGCGGACATGAGGTTTGTCATCAGACTCATAAATTGTGAATGATGTGGTAATTCATTGTTATTTATCGCAACAGGTTAAAGGGCTGCCGGAACAGGGTATTTAAGATTGTTCTTATTATGCCGGGCAAAAAATGGGGATCTGCGGAAGAAAACTGTGGGAAAAATGCGCTGAGTTGTGCGGGGAAACCGGTGATTTTTGGCAAACCCGGGCAGGCCATGTGGTGAGCCTGGTTGTGTTATTACCCCGGCAGTGCGGAAAATTGTGTGCGGGCCACCAACCAAAGTAGTGGCCCAGCGACATAAAAATTAAGCAGACGCCATCCAGCCCGCAATGATATCCCCATACAGGCTTTGTGCCTGTTCCAGTTTGTTCACTTCACAATATTCATCTGTTTGATGTGCCATGGCCGGTTCCCCTGGCCCGAGAATAATACAGGGTGGATTTCCCAGCGCAGGTAACAGCAGCGAGGCATCGGTAAAGTAAGGCACAATGCGCGGTGTAAGTGGCGTGCCATGCAGTGGCTGGCAGAGTGCGAAGACCGCCTGAATCCACGGGTCTTGTGGGTCTGTCAGAACCGCAGGCAGGTCGACCTGCGCTTCCAGGTGAATATGCTCGCCAATGTGGTGATGCAGCCGCTGGCAAATATCACTGTGGCTCAGATTCGGGGCCGTGCGGATATCCACATCAAACACCGCGTGGTCCGGAACTGAATTAATGTTCAGCCCACCGTGAATGCGGCCAACATTCAGCGTTGGGTGGCGCATTAATGGGTGATCCGGGCCGGGGGAAAAATGCTGGATTTTTTGCAGTGCGTCTGCCGCCAGGTAAATGGCATTGATACCCAGTTCAGGCATGGCTCCATGGGCTGTCTTGCCGGTTGCTTCTGCCCGCAGCCAGAGCGCGCCTTTATGCCCAATCACCGGGTAATTGGCTGTTGGTTCGCCCACAATCAGTGCGCCTGGCGCGGCACCAGCCAGGCCGGATTCCAGCAATGCCCGTGCACCATCACACCCGGTTTCTTCGCCACCGGTCAGCCACAGGGTGACTCCGGTACCAGCACTAATGGCCGCCCGTTGTGCATCGCAGGCACCAATAAATGCGGCAATGGCGGCTTTCATATCGCTGCTGCCACGCCCATACAGGCGGCCGCCCACGATATCTTTGCCGAACGGGTCATACTGCCATTGTTGCTGGCCCAGCGGCACGGTATCCAGATGCCCGGTAAACCCAAGTGGCGCACCCGGAGTATTGCCCGGTAACCGGGCAACCAGGTTAGTACGATTTTCGCCAAAGGGTAACAGGCTTACCTCAAACCCGCGTTCTTCCAGGTGGTTGGCAAGAAACGCCATACAGGCGTGTTCATTACCCGGCGGGTTAATCGTGTTGAACCCGAGTAACTGCCGGGAAAGGGTGATGAGTGGTGTCGTCATGAGCGGGCCCGGGTGAGCCAGTCCAGCGCATTGACCCACAGGCGGCGGTAGCCGTCCCACTGGCAAAACTCATCGGGCAGCCAGTGAGCAGACATATCACTGGTCCAGGCCAGAGTGCGGCCTTTTTGGTATTCCCGCACCGCCAAAAGTGGGTGCCCGGTGCCAGATACCGTAGCAAGCAACTGGCCTTCGGGGTGCATTTCTACTTCGTTATAGCCCAGCAACCACGGCCATTCGCCTGCCAGCCCGTCCAGCACCGGGTGCTGGGTAATGCACTCTGCGCTGGCGCCTTCCGGCACTTCTACCCGGTCATCCCAGGGCAGGCAGCGCACCGGCAACACTTTCTCGACTGCGGTATTGCGGTAGCGAGCACCACCGTTGATACCCTGAAAGCTGAAGTAACCGCCAATCATCATCAGGTTCCCGCCCCCGGCAACATAATCATGCAGTAACGTTAAGCGATTAGGGGTACGGCGGCTTTTCAGCCAGGTGTCCGGGTGCAGTAACAAGGTGTTCGCACCAATATCGGACAAAATAATCACATCCCACGCCTGTAATGCTTCAAGGGTGGTGGGAAAGTGGGCCTGGGCCTCGTGAGCGGGCATGTGGGTGACCTGGTAATCACTCTCTTTCAGTGCCGCGAGAAAGGCATCAGCCCCGGTGTGGTAAGTCGCGGTATAAAACTGGTCAAACCCTTTTACGTGTGTGGCACTACTGGTCCAGGATTCGCCGACCAGTAAAACAGACTTTTGCATGGATAAACTCCTGTTACCCGCCAAATACGCGTTGCGGGTTGGTTATCATTAGTGTTTCCAGTTGTTCGCCGGTAACGCCGTGGCGGCGTAAGCGGGGCACGAAATGTTTGAGGATGTAGCCGTAACCATGGCCGCCATAACGGGTGAGCATGGTTTTCAAAAACACATCCTGGGAAAGCAGCACCTGGTGAATAAAACCGGCATCAATCAGTTCGCGAATAGCACGGGCATTTTCTTCATCGGACGGCGACTGGGCAGATTCGTCGGCATAGTAGTAACTCATGCCTATCATGTCGTACTCCAGAAACGCGCCCCGTTTCGCCAGGCTGTGTTGATAGGCTTTGTCGGCAAAACTGGGGTTCATGTGGCACAGCACGGTATGGCGCAGGTCTGCCCCTTCTTCTTCCAGAATATCCAGCACCTTGTGACCCAACCGCTCCCAACCCGGCAGATGGACTTCAATGGGGACCTGGGTTGCGGCATTGGCGCGCCCGGCAGCCCGTAGCGATTTCTCTTCTTCTGGTGTGAAGCGGCTGGAGATGCCGATTTCGCCAATTAACCCGGCGACCACTTCTGGCTTTTCATCCATGCCGCCCAGGTCGTAAATCAGTTTGTCGGCCAGCGTCTGGATATCCAGAGTTTTGGCCCAGTCCGGATGTGATGGCTCGAGGTATAACCCGGTGCCCATCACAATATTCAGGCCAGTGAGCCGCGAGATACGTTGCAACGCATGGGGATCCCGGCCGATGCCGAGGTTAGTTGGGTCAACCACGGTTTCTCCACCCAGCGCGCGGTATTTCATTAACTCTTCAATGGCAACATCTACATCGAACAACTGGCAGTTATCGCGGCTCATTAACGGGTTGAGCGACAACTCCCCAAGGTTTTCTATGCTGACCGGCGCTTCGGCGATATGGCGGTCGCTACAACAGCACGGGGGAACCCACTTACCAGCAGCATCCAGCAATATATGTTCATGCATCAGCGTGACGCCCATTTCCCCAACAGGCATTGGCCCGAGCACAGTCATCACACTGCCACTGTTCACCCCAACAGGCAGCGGCGTGGGGTGGCGAAAAATTGAACCCTTCATGAGCTATCCTTTTGCGGCGGAACGCGTGGGGTTAAGAATGCGGGTGTTCAGCCAAATGGCGAGCAGGATGATGCAGCCCGTGGCAATCTGAGTATAGAACGGTGAAATATGGGACAGGATCAGTCCGTTCTGGATAACCGCAATGGAGAGCGCGCCCAGTAAGGTGCCGATGATAGTGCCAAATCCGCCAAACAGACTGGTACTGCCCAACACCACTGCGGCAATGACCTGGAGTTCAAACCCTTCGCCCTGGTTGGATGACCCACTACCGAGGCGGGCGGTGATTATCATGCCAGCCAGTGCCGCGGCCATGCCACTGAGCATGTACACACGCATCGTCACTGACTGGGTTTTGATCCCGCTGCGGCGTGCACCTTCGTTATTTGCACCAATCGCGGTGACATAGCGGCCAAAACGCATATGGTTCAGCGCAAAATGGGCAATGATCAACACCGCGATACCGATCAGTGCCGGCATTGGGATGCCCACCACCCACGCCCGTCCCATAAAGGTAAAACCGCTCCCGGCCGGAACCGGTATGGAATAGCCCTGGGTTATCAACAGTGCCACACCACGAACGACCGCCAGTGTTGCCAGCGTGACAATAAACGCGGGGATCCCTTCACGGGCGATGAAAAAGCCATTGATGAGGCCGATCAGTGCGCCAACCGCCAGGCCGCCAATAAACACGACAGGCCACGGCAGGCCCCAGTGGTTCAGCGCAATAGCCGACAGCGCGCCCACCAGGGCGAGTGTGGATCCTACGGAAAGATCAATGCCGCCAGTGGTAATCACAAAGGTCATGGCACTGGCGACAATCAGTAGCGGTGCAGTCTGGCGAATAATATTCAGCCAGTTATTGCCAGTCAGAAAGTAGCTGGTGATAAGTGAGAACACCAGGCAGCAGAACACGAAAAATAGCGCGATACTCACCACGCCGGAGTGGTTATGCAAAATGCGTTTGGGCAGGCTGTGCTGCAGTACGCGGGGGCTGGACATATTAATGGTACTCATGGTTATCCCCTCAATGAGCCTGAGCGGAGTGGGCGGTGAATTTCTCGCCAACGATCAAGTTGACGATATCGCTCAGGCTGGTTTCGGCAACGCGACGGTCGGCAACGTTGGTGCCTTCGTACATCACCATGATGCGATCACAGACCAGGAACAGATCCTGTAAGCGGTGAGTTATCAGGATCACGCTGACACCACGGGCGCTGACACGTTTGATCAACTCCAGCACGGCCTCGACTTCGGCAACGGCCAGGGCGGCAGTGGGTTCATCCATAATGAGCACTTTAGGGTTGAACGCCGCTGCACGGGCAATGGCGATGGCCTGGCGTTGCCCACCAGACAGGTTACGCACCATCAGCCGGGTATCCGGAATAGAAATTCCCAGGCCCTTGAGCATCTCCTGGGCTTCTTTGTGCATGCGCTGTTCATCCAGGAAAGGAATACCCAGCACCTGTTTCATTGGCTCGCGGCCCATAAACAGGTTGCCGGCCACATCAACGGTGTCGCACAGTGATAAGTCCTGGTAAACCATTTCTATTTGGCAACGCCGGGCATCCGCCGGGGTCTGGAAACGGTGTTCTTCACCATCAATGCGAATTGCCCCGCTGGTGGGGACTACAGCCCCCGACAGGATTTTGGTGAGTGTGGATTTGCCCGCACCATTGTCGCCGACCAACCCGAGAACTTCTCCGGGGGCCAGGCGCAGGTTTACGCCACGTAATGAACGTATAGAGCCGTAAGTTTTGGTGATATTCACCATCTCGACTCTGGCCGGGACTGCCTGTTGTTGCATGCCATTACTCCCAATGTCGTGTGACGGTAGATGACGTTGCGTATTCGGATGGTCGCCACACCGGCCCACTTCTTGTAAACCGGTTTACTTAATGGTGACGACCACCCTTCAGGTTTGCTGTGTTCGTTACTTGTTCGCCGCATTTACCCAAGCAGTAACCATGCCAGGTTAAAAAACACTCACTGGATATTATTGTAATATATTGAATTTAAATGATTAAAATGGATGTTTTTTAGTAAACCGGTTTACTAAGCAGTTAGTATGAGTGATGTCTTAACAGGGCGTATTGCGCTAAAACTGCGCAGCCATTGCACACAATTAGCGCAGCCCGGGGGGCGGCATGATGGAATCACGGGCAACCCATTCAACAGGAAAACGAGTCTGTTCCGGCACGGTTTCGCCGTTAAGTAAACGCAGCATCAGTTGCACCGCCGTGGTCCCCATTTGGTGGGCTGGCTGGCGGATAGTGGAAATGCGTGGTTGGGTGAAATTAGCGTAACTGGCATCATCGAACCCGACCAGTGACAGGGCTTCAGGAGCCTGAAGCTGGCGAGCCCGCAAGCCGTCAAGAATGCCCAATACCAGGTAATCACTGGCCGCGAAAATCGCCGTGGGGCATTGTGAACCACTGAATAACTGATCCAGTGCTTTGCCGCCATATTCACGCTGGTATTCGCCATACAGCACCCATTCCGGAGGGCATGACAGGCCCGCGGCTGCCAGCGCTTCACAAAAACCCTGGTAGCGTTCGCGTACACTCATCAGGGCATCCGGCCCACCGACAAACGCAATGTGGCGGTGCCCGGCGCGGATTAACTGCTCTGTCGCAAGGCGGCCACCCTGAAGGTTGTCGGCAAACACTTTGGGAACATGGCTGCCAGGGATATCTTCATCAAGCAAAATTATCCGCTGGTGGTGCTGTACCTCGCGGCGCAACAGGCCGTCATCCGGGCGGTTGGTGGTAAACAACAGGCCATCGACCTGGCAGGTATCCAGCCAGCGAATAAACTGCCGTTCTTTTTCAGGGTTATTCCGCGTGACGCACAGCACCAGGCTGTAACCTTGTGCAGAAGCGGCTTCTTCGGCGGCATCGGCCAGTTCAGCAAAGAAGGGGTTGGTGATATCCGGTAGCACCAGACCAAGTGTTTCACTGCCGCCTTTGCTCAGGCGGCGTGCCAGACTGTTGCGCTGGTAATCCAGCTTACGAATGGCTGCCTCAATCCGTGCTGCCGTTTCCTGAGGCAACACCAGATTATGGTTGAGGTAGCGTGAGACAGTGGCTTTCGACAGCCCCGCCAGGTTTGCAACGTCTGAAAGAACAACCCGTTTTTTGGTCATGATCGCCGTTATCGTATTGACTGTTCATATCAGTAACACAGATAGCGCTCAGGAATATAGCGTTTTGTCACCTTTTCCGGGGGATGAAAATTAGCACTTGACAAGAGATGCCAAAACGCGAATTTTAATAACCTGTTCCCGACGTTGCCTTTGCTGCATTTTCTCTGGTTATGGAATACCTGAGAAAATATGTTTCGTTTCTCTCGCAGGCCCCATTTTTGGCGTCTGTGTTCTTTATTTGTCCCGCCAAAATACACCTTGTTGCTTTGTAACAAGTTCATCATTTTTCTGACGAGGGCATGACCAATGTTATTCAACACCAGCAAAAAAAATGTTATTTCTGGCGCGCTGATACTTTCTGCACTCTTGTTCGGTAAAGCAATGGCGGCAACGCCAGGCTATGCATTGGTGCAAATTAACCAGCAGGCACTGTTTTTCAACCTGATGAATAAAGGCGCACAAGAAGAAGCAAAATCCACAGGGAAAAATTTAGTTATCTTTAATGCTAACGATAACCCTGTATCGCAAAATGATGCCATTGAAAACTATATTGAACAGGGTGTTAAAGGCATTATGGTTGATGCCATTGATGTGAATGGCATTATGCCCGCTATTAAAGAAGCCGCAGCGAAAAATATTCCTGTCATTGCTATTGATGCGGTATTGCCTGCCGGGCCTCAGGCTGCTCAGGTTGGGGTGGATAACGAAGAAGGCGGCAAAATTTTAGGCAAATTCTTTGTTGACTACATTAATAAAAACGCCGCAGGCAAGGCCCGCCTTGGCATTGTTGGGGCACTTAACTCCGCGATTCAGAACCAGCGCCAGAAAGGGTTTGAAGAAACCCTGAAGGGCCATAAAGGCATCAGTGTTGCGGATGTGGTGGATGGCCGAAATATCCAGGATGATGCCATGACTGCAGCTGAAAACCTGATAACCGGCAACCCAGATCTCACCGCTATTTATGCCACGGGTGAACCGGCATTATTAGGGGCGATTGCCGCAGTGGAAAACCAGGGTAAACAGAGCCAAATCAAGGTGTTTGGCTGGGATCTCACCGCCCGTGCCATTAGTGGTATTGATGCCGGTTACGTGACTGCTGTATTGCAACAGGACCCGGAGAAAATGGGCCAGGAAGCGGTGAAAGCGCTGAATGCGATTAACAGCGGTAAAACTGTCAGCAAGAACATCCTTGTTCCGGCAACTGTGGTGACAAAAGCGAACGTTGATACGTTCCGCCCACTGTTTAAATAACCCACTTGCAGGCGCTACCCGGCTTGTGCCAGTAGCGCCGCCAGTGTTGCTCTGCTCGGGAAAGCCAGGCGTGTTCCTGGGCGGCTGATGGTGATAGCCGCCGCCTGGCTTGCATGATGCAGGGCAAGGGCATCTGGCCGGGTGTTGCGCAGCAGTGTGGAGGCCAGCATTACAGCCAAAAATGTATCGCCCGCGCCAGTGGTATCAACCACGGTGGCAGGCACCGCAGGGACATGTTCCGTGTGGCCGTGGGCGTGTAACCGCGCGCCCTGGCTACCCAGCGTTTCCACCACCAGGGTGTGAACGGTGTCGGGCTGGAGTAAACGGGATTCATGCTCGTTGACGACGGCGATGTCCACCAGCGGCCACAACTGGCGAAAATCTTCCTGGACAGGCGAAGGGTTAAAAACAGTCAGCATCTGCTTGCTTCGCGCACAGGTAAATAATGCCCGGGTTTTTTCCGGGGTGAAATTACCCTGTTGCACCAGCACATCACCGGGGCGGGCAGTTTCCAGTAATGCAGTAATGGTTGCTGTTTCCAGTGCACTGGCGGCATCGCAACTGGTAATAATTGCGTTGTCGTCATCATTGGTAGTGAAAATAATTGAGGTGTCGGTGTGAACAGGTAATGGTGTTTCTGGAAATAACTGTAATGTTTCGGCCTGAAGTTGTTGGTAAATCCATTCTCCGTAGTGGTCATTTCCCCTGCCGGCAATTAACGTTACAGGTAATCCACAGCGGGATAAAACAATGGCCTGGTTTGCACCTTTGCCACCAGTATCAACCATTATTTTTTCCCCGTGCAACGATTCACCTTTATGCGGTAAGGCAGAGCATTGCCAGGTTTCATCGACAGTAATATTCCCGGCAACATAGATATGCATAGCCGTTTCCTTTTTTAGAGGTTTAACATGGGTTCTATATCAGCAACAAAAACGAGCGCAATTCAAGATATTTTTTCACGAGATAAAGTAGTGATTGGTGTTATTCATTGTGAAGCCTTTCCTGGTGCGCCAAAATATAATGGCAAAGCTTTTAGTAGTATTGTTGAGCGCGCGCTGCGTGATGCTGAAAATTATATTGCAGGTGGTGTGCATGGTTTGATTGTGGAAAACCATGGCGATATTCCTTTTTCTAAACCCGAAGACATTGGCCCGGAAACAGCGGCATTTATGGCAGTGATTACTGATAATATCCGCCAGCGTTTTTCCGTTCCTTTGGGGATTAATGTGCTGGCAAATGCCGCTATTCCCGCGCTGGCGACGGCGCTGGCGGGTGGGGCGGATTTTGTGCGGGTTAACCAGTGGGCTAATGCCTATATTGCCAATGAAGGTTTTGTGGAAGGGGCCGCGGCAAAAGCTCTGCGCTACCGTAACCAACTTCAGGCGAGCCACATTCGTGTTTTTGCCGACAGCCACGTAAAACATGGCAGCCATGCCATTGTGGCAGACCGCTCCGTTGCTGAGCTAACCCGCGATGTCGAGTTTTTTGAAGCCGATGCGGTGATTGCCACCGGGCAACGTACTGGTGACAGCGCTACATTGAGTGAAATTGACGATATTCGCAGTGCCACGTCGCTGCCTTTGTTGGTGGGCTCGGGTGTGACGCCGGACAACGTGGCGACCATTTTAGGCCGTACCCAGGGCGTGATTGTTGCCAGTGCGCTGAAAGAAGGCGGGGTCTGGTGGAACCCGGTAGAACGTGAACGGGTGGTGAACTTTATGGCAGCGGCACGCCCCGCGCTGGAGGCCTGATGACCGCATTCAGTGACCAACTGCTGGCCGTGCATAGTGATGTATGGAACGAGATGCAGCAACACCCCTTTGTGCAGGCTATAGAGCAGGGAACCTTGCCAGAAACCGCTTTTCATCGTTACCTGGTTTTCGAAGGGGAGTTTGTGTTCAGTGCAGTGGAAATTTTGGCTCAGGGGTTGAGCCATGCGCCGGATGTATCATGCCAGCGCTGGTTAATCCAGGGGCTGAATGGCCTGGTAGATACCCAACTTGGCTGGTTTGAACGCGTAATGGCAAAGCGCGGTGTGGTTGCTGAACACTGGCAACCCGCGCCTGCCGGGTTTATTCGGTTTCGCGATGGCATGCTACAAGCCGCCCGTACTGGCGGCTACGCCGACATCATGGTTCTGATGTTTGGCGCTGAGTGGATGTATTACCACTGGTGCGCGCGTGCTGCTGCCCGGCCACAGCACGATGAAGACCTGCGCGACTGGTTATCTATGCATGCGGATGATGCTTTTTACCAGCAGGCGTGCTGGTTAAAACAGGAAGTGGACCAGTGCGGTTTAACGCTTTCCGGGCAGGAAAAGCAGCGGCTCAGCCAGTTATATGGTGATGTCCTGGCGTGGGAAATCGATTTTCACCAGGCGATGCTGGGTTAAAAATAATACCCTGTCGCGCATATTTAAATAGGTGATGGGGTGTTTGTAATGTTCTGGTTAATATTTTATGCGCTTTTTTATCGAGGTGTTTATTGTTTTTAACATATGCTAATTGTGACTAAAATATAGTCACTAGTATGTAATTATATTTCCATAAAATATAATTAACTGATTGTTTTAAGCTGCTTTTTTTGCATGGCATGCTGTTATTTTGCGATTTTCCCCTCTTGTGTTTCCATATTTTTCATATAGTTGGAGCGATTCTTGTTAGTGCGGGTAAGTAAAGCAGATATATTACAGTCATTGATTTAATGTTGTTATTATTTTGTCCGGGTAAAATAGCACTCTCTGATTAAAAATCTGTTCAGGTATTTTCGTTATTCACTGCCGCTTTCTGTTGCAGTGATTGCGTATATTGGTTGTTTATTTTTTATAAATTTTGCAAGGACACTGTCTCTTTTACCTGGAAATAGATGTATGAAATTATCACCGACAAAAAATAAGTTAGCGGCAGGCATAATGCTGTCTCTGGTCTGTTCTGGCGCATGGGCTGCTGATCCTTTTGCAGTTGATTCACCGTGGATGCTGGGAGACTGGGGCGGTACGCGTAGTGAACTTCACGATAAGGGCATAGATTTCAATGTAAATTATGTCATGGAAGCGGCGACGAACCTTGGTGGTTACCAGAAACACACTACGGCACGTTATACCTTAATACCCATCTGGATCTGGAAAAACTGCTAGGCTGGCAGGACATGGAGTTTCAGGCAACCATCACAGATCGCAACGGGCAGAATCTTTCTGATAATTTGAGTGATTCACGTAGTCCAATGCTGTCTTCTGTTCAGGAAGTTTATGGCCGTGGGCAGACCTGGCGTTTAACCCAGCTATGGTTGAAAAAAGGGTTCTGGGATGACCGCCTGGATATTAAAGTTGGCCGGGCCACTGTGGGTGAAGACTTTGGGTCTATCGAAACTCACTTCCAGAATTTAGCACTTGGTCCTGGCATACCAGGAAAATCACGCAGTAATTATTGGATGAACTGGCCAGTTTCGCAGTGGATGGCCAGGGCGAAAATCAATTTCACGCCAGAAGTCTATTTCCAGGTCGGGTTATATAATGAAAACCCGTATAACTACGACAAAGGGGATGGCTTCCGTTTTGAATTTACTGATTCCGATGGCAATCTGGTTCCGTTTGAACTGGGCTGGCAACCTGAACTGGGGCCGGACCATCTGAAAGGTAATTACCGGCTGGGCGGTTATTATACCTCTGCTCATGGGTCGGTATACCATACCTGGCAAGATGGCAGTTATTCATCTGAAGCCCATGGATATGGCGGTTACCTTATCATCCAGCAACAACTGTTTGCTCAGGGGCATGATAACCACCGTGGTCTGACGCTTACGCTGAGTAATATTATGAACGACAGACGCACGTCAAAACTGGATAACACTCAGACGGTGGCACTGGCCTGGAAAGGGATGTTTGAGTCTCGTCCTAAAGATGAAATTGGTCTGGGGGCGGCCCGGTTACATGTTAATTCAGCCTATAGCCGGATGCTGGAACGTGAAAATGAATATCACGGAGTGAGCGACTATAACGATGCCACTTACCTGCCAGTGATTCATGGCGCGGAATATGATTACGAACTCTACTATTCAGTTAATGCGACAAACTGGCTGACTATTCGCCCGAATATTCAATATGTCGCCGCGCCTGGCGCGAACAGTGCTGTGAAAAATGCCGTAGTGGCAGGGCTGGGTGCCAGCCTTAATTTCTGACGCAGCAGCAGGTTTGCACTAAATGAAGCTGGTCGGGCGGGTTGCTGGCCGGTTTCATTATCTCCTCTTGATAAACAATACCCCCCAAACCGCATAATCACCTGCCGGGCGCATTCCTTGCCGCCGCTGTCCTGAAGTGTTAAAAGATGCGCCTTTACGAAACATGACAGGGGAAAACCGTGGCAAATACGTCACAACATACCGGTGAGTTGCTAACGGAGGAGACATCCGGGCACCACCAGGAACTGCATCGTGGGCTGAAAAACCGCCATATTCAATTGATAGCGCTGGGTGGGGCAATTGGTACCGGGCTGTTTTTAGGCATTGGTCCTGCTATTCAAATGGCGGGGCCTGCAGTGATATTGGGTTATGCACTGGCCGGGATTATTGCTTTTCTGATTATGCGCCAGTTGGGTGAAATGGTGGTGGCAGAGCCGGTATCCGGTTCTTTCGCTCACTTTGCCAACAAATACTGGGGGCCTTTCGCCGGGTTTTTATCTGGCTGGAACTACTGGGTCATGTTTGTGCTGGTAGGAATGGCTGAACTGACTGCTGCAGGCATCTATATGCAGTACTGGTTCCCCCATGTGCCTACCTGGATTTGGGCGGCCGTTTTCTTCATTGCTATTAATGCCGTAAATCTGGCGAATGTTCGCCTGTATGGTGAAATGGAATTTTGGTTTTCCATTATCAAAGTGCTGGCAATTATTGGCATGATTGCCTTCGGCTTGTGGTTGCTGTTTTCTGGCCACGGCGGTCAGCACGCCAGTTTCAGCAACTTATGGCGTTACGACGGCTTTTTTGCCACCGGAACTCATGGGCTGGTGATGTCTCTGGCGGTGATTATGTTCTCCTTTGGTGGCCTGGAGTTGATAGGCATTACCGCAGCGGAAGCTCACAGCCCGGAAACCACTATTCCCAAAGCGATTAACCAGGTTGTCTACCGTATTCTGCTGTTTTATATCGGATCACTGGTGGTGCTGTTGTCGCTTTACCCCTGGTTGAATGTCAAGGCAGACAGTAGCCCATTTGTGATGATTTTCCATGAACTGGACAGTAACCTGGTGGCTTCTGTACTGAATGTTATCATTCTTGTTGCCTCGCTTTCGGTCTATAACAGCGGAGTTTATTCCAATAGCCGTATGCTGTTTGGCTTATCTGTACAGCAAAATGCCCCGGCTTTCCTGGCCCGGGTGAATAAACGGGGAGTGCCGGTATACGCTTTATTGCTGTCAGGGATTATTACTTCACTGGTGATAGTGATTAACTACCTTTTGCCAGAAAAAGCCTTTGGTTTGCTGATGGCGCTGGTGGTGGCAACACTGCTGCTCAACTGGCTGATGATTAGCCTGGCACACCTGAAATTCCGTGCCGCCATGCGGCGTAAAGGCCGTGACAGCCGCTTTCCTGCGCTGTGTTACCCGGCCGGGAATTATTTGTGCATCGCCTTTATGTTACTGATCCTTGGCCTGATGTGCACCATGGACTCCATGCGGCTGTCGGCCATTCTGTTGCCTGTCTGGGTGTTGGTGTTATTTGCCGCATTTTGGCTGCAGAGGCGTAACAGGGCAGTATTATAATCAGGCGTTATTCAGGGCGTTAAAGGTGCAGGCATATGTTAACCGGAATGAATCACCTGACACTGGCGGTAAGCCAGGTTCAACGCAGTATGGATTTTTACGCCCTGGTGCTCGGGTTTGCACCCAGGGCACAGTGGGCCCGTGGTGCATATTTATCTTTAGGTGATCTCTGGCTATGTTTGTCGCTTGATAAGCCAGAGATATCAAGTGATTACACACACTATGCTTTTACTCTGGAACCCGGAAAAATGGCGGAGTTCCGCGCCAGGCTGGGGGCTTTTGGCATAGTGGAGTGGAAGCAAAACCGTAGTGAAGGTGATTCAGTCTATTTTCTTGACCCTGACGGGCACAAACTGGAAGCCCATTGTGGTGGGCTTTCCAGCCGGCTTGCAGCCTGCCGGGAAGCACCCTGGGAAGGCATGGTTTTTTACCCGCATGGCGAGTAACCTGGAACGCACTCGGGCAGACAGATACCGTTAACTGGCATGGGAAACTGGAAAAGCCCGCGCAATGTTGGCTGCTCTCACCGGGTATGATTCCTGCAGCCAGGCAGGTTATTACTCCACGTTAAAAAGTTAACTCCTTACCACTTAAGTGGTTTTTGGTGTTCATAAAACATTTCTTATAGTTCTCAGTGGGTTACTCTGGCACTATAGGGCGCGGTAATGATAACCCGCTCTGGTGGCTGCTGTTTATGGTGGCTGGCAACCACGGGCGTAAAGCCACCACTGTGTAAATACAGCGTGCTGGCGGTATAACAAAACAGGGAAAATTATGCGTTTCAGGGGATTACAACTGGGTGTGGTTTTACTGGCACTGGTTGGCAGCCAGCCAACAGCATGGGCATCTTCAGATGCAGGGTCCTGCCCCTGGGGAGTGTTGCGCTGCCCACTACAAGGGTTGCCGTTTCTGGATGTAGATAACGATACCAATGATAACTTGCTGCGCCTGGTAAGTGCCGGTAAACATTTTACCTTGCCAGTGTATGCCTTCCCGCTGGATGCCAGCACAGTACGTAACGCACATTTCGGTTACCACTATGATGAGCCTGAGTCACCGGTGGGTGACCCGGTTGCGCCACAAGATGCGGCGCTGGCAGCATTAAAAAACCAGTTGGCCGCGCTGGGTATACCTGGCCAAACACTCAATGTGCCTGGGCCGGGCGAACTGGATACGCGCTTTGTGTCTAACTCAATTTCTTCTACCGTCTCATTTATCACGGCTTTACAGGCTGAAAGCTCACTGGCGCCAGAGCAGCGCAAAGCACTGGCTCAAATTCGCCTGGCCTTGCTGGCCGAGGGAGGCGCGGTTGATGGTGACGACCATGTAGATAGCGCAGCCTGGCCGCCAGATTCTGCCGCCGGCGCTTTTTACCGTTATTTATCTGCAGCCCGCGCGTTTTACTACGGTAATTATTCTGTTGCCCTGAATACCTTCAGCCAGTTGGCGGAAAACCCGCAGAAATGGGTTGCGCAGGCAGCAAGTTACATGCTGATTCGCACAAAATTAAATATGAGTGCGCAGTATGCGGAAGATGAATACGACATGTTTGATGCGCGCAATGTGAATCAGGGCATGGTTCGCGAGGCGCGAGAACTTGCTCAAAGTTACCTTGCCACCTGGCCAGATGGTGAATACCGGGATTCTGCTGTGGGCCTGTTGCGGCGTATTGCGTGGTATTTGCAGGACTGGTCGGTACTTGGCCCACAGTATGAAAGCGCGCTCGCTCATGCCACCGATGCCGCTTCGCTGAAGGCTCTTGTTGCGGAAACAGACAGTAAGTTTTTGAGCCGCGATCTCTATGGTTATGGGTATAACAACGATTTTGTATCCGATGCCAGAATGCCATTGCTCACTTTCATTCAGTCTCTGCGGTTATTACGCGAGTACGAACGGACCGACAGTTCAGGCCCCAAAATTACAGCTGATTCCCTTAAAACACTGCAACTATTGTTTAACCAGGCGGGGGAACAACCCTGGGGTGATTACCTGCACACGGCCTGGTTGTACTGGCAGCAGCAGGATTACCCGGCAGTGCTGGCGGCTGTCACGCCACAGGCGCAAGTGAGCGATGATGACCTGCCCGGGTTCAGCCAGCAGGTTCTGTATGGCTATGCGCAAGTGGCGTTAAAGCAGTGGCCGCAAGCTCTCGCGCACTGGAAAGGCCTGTTGGAGCATACCCAAAATGGCGAGCGCAAGGCATTTCTGGAAGCTCAGGTGGCCGCAACTGAAGTGGAACAGCAAAAAGTGGGTGACATTTTTGCTGCAGGCAGCCCGGTAACTAACCTGCGCTACCGTTCACTGGTGCTAAAAACGCTTGCCTCGCGTGAGTTACTGCGCCAGCAAGTGAGCTCGGGAATGAACGATGACGAACGCACCATTGCATTACATACATTGCTGATGCGTGATTTGATGGCGCAGGATTATTCCGCCTGGCTGGCAGATATTTCTTTGCAAAACCACATTGCCCACCCGGCCGGTGGGGAAGACTTCAGTGATGTTTCCCTTGCGCAATTTAGCTGGGATGGAAAAGGGGCTGAAACGGGTTATTACTGCCAGCCCCTGCAGGCTACGGTTCAGGCACTGGCTAAATCCCCGGCGGGCAGCCACAACCTGAACTGCCTTGGGGAGTTTATCCGTACTGCGGGTGCGCAAATTAATACCTGGCCAGAAAGTGGCGGTAATGCCGGGCTGGACACCGCGGTGGAGCACCAAAAACCGGTCACCCAGCCAGACCGTATGGCGCTTTACCGCCTGGTTATTAACAACCCAAATAGTGAGCCGGAAGATAAAAGCTTTGCGCTTTACCGTGCTGTGATGTGCTATGCCCCTTCCGGGTCTAACGATTGTGGTGGCCTGGATGTGAGTAAAGCGCAGCGCAGGCAGTGGTTTAACCAACTACACCGTGATTACCCCGGGAATATATGGGCAAAACAGCTGCGCTATTACTGGTAACCGGGCTTTTGGGCATAGTACCTGCCATTTTGGCTGGCACTATGCCTGCTACGGAAACGAAAACAGTAACGGTTACCCCCAGCCACTATGATGCATTCTGGCTGTGGTCAGGCAGGCGTTTACCCGGCGGGTTACCTGCTATTCGTACCTTGTATCTCCATCAGGGCGAAGTGTTAAACCTGCACGGAAAAGCTGTATTTATGCGCCAGGGGCAACCTGTTGCTTCGGTGAAAGCTACCCACATTTGGCTGACTGTCCGGCTGGAGACGCTGGCGTTACCCGACGACCAAATTGGCCGCATGGTTAACTTATTGCTGCGCTGGGAAAAGGCCGGGAATCATGTTGTGGGGTTGCAGTTGGATTTTGATGCAGCAACCGGGCGTTTGGCTGAATATGGCGTATTTTTGCAACGTGTTCGTGCAAAAATGCCTGCTGATTTCGCATTAGGGGTGACCGGGTTGCTTGACTGGGCGCATACCGGAAGTGTGGCACAACTGAACCTGTTACCCATTGATGAAATTGTGGTGCAGACTTATCAGGGGAAGCGCACAGTGCCTGGCTATCAACGCTATTTACCCGCCTTGCAGGGGTTGCATATTCCTTTCCGCATTGGCCTGGTTGAAAACGGGAGCTGGGGGGATATGCCTGGTGAGGTACGGGATTCGGCATGGTTTCGGGGGTATGTAGTTTTCCTGGTGCAATAAACGGCTGAGTGCCGCAAAGCTGAATCAGTAACTGTACTAATGGCTGAATCATAATAAATAGCGTTTAATTAATTATTGGGGTGGATTAATCCTGGCTATTTTAAAATGAAAAAATAATAAAGCTTTATTATGATAGTAATCTGTTAATTCAGGTTACTGGTCATGTCTATTACTCATCCTTTCTGTGAATACTCACCACATTGCTCGCTTGGTAATATTTGTTCAGTGAATAATGCTCACTGTGAACCGCTGTTTGTGAATAGCCTTAAAGCAGCGGTTTTAGCACCTAAAAATTCTTGTATTTTTGAATTTAAACAGAAAGTTACATCATTTTCGGTTTTGAGAAAAGGGCTGGTTAAACTGTATGACGAGAATAGAAATATTCGGAGTGTGGTTTTCCCTGGTCAATTATTGTCTGGTGGGGATTATTCTGAAGGGTATTATTCTTACTCCGGGGTTTGCGCAACAGAAGTAGAATATTGCCAGTTAGCTCTTGGCCGGGTATATGACTTAAGTCAGATTATTCCAGATTTCACACTACAAATACTGAATGTGTTTTCTCGTACCATTGCCAGTAAGCAACATTGGGAAGAATGCCTGATGCTACCTGATGCAAAATTGCGCCTGGCCGCTTTTTTGACTATGTGGTGGCAGACCTGTAGTACTTTGCCAGCAGGCAACGACTATGTTCGCCTGCCGCTGAGTAAAAAAGAGCTTGCTGCATTATTGGGGATGTCACTGTCTACGCTTAACCGCGCGTTTCAGTTACTTAGCGATGAACAACAGATTGATCTCCACAAAAAATACATTCGTATTTTGCCGGGGGTGCATTGAGTATTCTTTATGCCGGTATGCTGAAAGGCAGGTTATCCAAACTGGATACAACTTCATCAATCATTCAACAATCATTCAACAATCGATAAGACTTTCCTTAAGTTTCTTTGCAGTTACGTACTCATTGTGATAACACTTCTCATTCTGATTTATATTTCCCAACTAATGGGGTTATGGGTGTGAGTGCACCTGTTAAGGGATGAGTGACTGAAGATGATTAAACAATGGGCTGGCCGGTTACTGCACTGTTGCTTTATGGCTCTGGTGCTGGTTCCTGCTGCGGCGATTGCCACGCAATACCCGCTAACCGTAAAAGATATCGATGGCCGTACAGTGGTTCTGGACCATGAGCCGCAACATATTATTTTGCAGGACGGGCGCGATCTTATGGCGCTGGCTTTGTTAGACCGGGACAACCCGTTTCACCGGGTCATTGCCTGGAATAACTTGTTAAAAAAACAGGATGAACAAACCTGGGATATTCTGCGTAAGGCCTGGCCGGCAGCAGAAAAAATACCGGATATGGGCTTCTCCGACCAGGGTGAAGTCAATAATGAAACGGTCATTGCCAGTGAACCAGACCTGATGATTGCTCAGTTGCGGGCAAAACCTGCGCTGGAACAAACCGGTGTGCTTGGGCGCCTCAAAGCGCTGCATATTCCGGTGCTGTTTGTTGATTACGAACTGCACCCGGTGCAAAACACACTACCCAGTATTACGTTGTTAGGCAAAGTACTTAACCGGGAATCGCAGGCAAAAGCCTATACCGATTTCTACCAACAGCGCCTGGCTAAACTCCAGCAGATTGTTGCTGTACAAAAGAAGAAACCCGAAGTCTTTATTGAACCTATTGCCGGTATTGGCGGCACATCCGGAGCCTGTTGCTTTACCCATGGGCACAATGGCTGGGGTGGTCTGGTGGAAGCCGCGGGTGGGAATAATATTGGCTCTTCGTTGTTAACGGGCGCCAGTGGGTACATCAACCCGGAAAAAATTATTGCCATGAAACCGGATTTTTACCTGATGACCGGTTCCAAACGTGGTAATGCGCAGAATCCGTTGATCCCGTTTGGTTACAATACGGACCCGGCGGCCATTAAAACCAAGTTTGATGCTTTACTGGCACGTAATGCCGTTGCCGGTATTCCGGCAGTGCAGGCCGGGCATGTGGCAGGGATTTACCACCACTTCTATAACCACCCGTGGAATATTATTGGCCTGGAGATCCTGGGTAAAATTTTCTACCCGGAAGCGATGAAAGATATCGACCCAACAGCCGATTACCACTATATCGTGACTCACTTTACGCATCTGCCTGATGCGCCAATTAACCTGAGTTACCAGCCCTGATAACGTAACCCGCCACCGGTATGCCGGTAGCGGGTTTTGCTCTGTTTATTCCCAAAAACGCTTAGTTTTCTGGCGAAAAATCACTGCCATCAATAAAGCTGATTCTGTCCAGTACCCACTGGCGCACGATTTCGTGAGCTGCACGTTGCGCCTGCTCCGGCAACATACCTCTGGCGGAGACCAGCCAGGCGGCTGTCTGTTGCTGGGCTGGCTTCATTGCCTGTAGTGCTGCCTGGCGCTCCGTTGCGGAAAACAGTTGGGGTTGCGACCATTGTTTCAGCGCGACTTCAGGCTCTTTTTGCCCTTTTGCGAGTGTGGCTGGCGTTAAAAAATCACTGGGTGAAACAGTGGCTTTCAGTGCCTGAACACGCCATGCCGCATAGGTGGCGAACTGAATCGTACCTGCGTCACTTGAGGCTTTTTCAAGTGCCGGGCTGAAGGCTTTTTCGAGCGCCTGCCATGCCGGGTGGGTGAACAAATCCCCGCGCGGGCTGCACACCGGTGCGCCTGCATCACGGCTGGATCCATAAAGCGGCCCAAAGGCATCCCAGGCCGGGCCACCCAAACGGGCAAAAATAAAGCAGTGTGAGTTCATTAATACCGGGCTGCTTCTGTCCAGGCGCTCAATAACCATGCGCAACAGCAACAATGTTTTACTGCTGTTGCTCTGTTTGGGGTCTTTTTCTACATCAGTCAAAACAGACCAGGAAAAACTGTCATCTTTCAGGCTGTTAGCGGCGATGTCATGAGCGCGCTGCGCCTCTTTTTCGCTTACCCCGCTCTCTGGCGCAAACTGATGCAACCAGACCAGCCATGCGGCAGCCAGTGGGTTATGCCAGGTGCGCAGGCGTTGAGCCGCCAGTTCAGGGTTGGCGGGTATTTGCTGAATAACTTCACCCAGTTCACTTTGCCCTTGTAATGCCAGCTTAAGTAAAGCCCGGCTGCGGGTATTCATCTGCTGTGTCAGGCAGGCCGTCAGGTCTGGGGAAGCGCAATGGTTACGCTGGGCGAGCCAGTTGCGTTGTTCCTGGCGTAGTGCGGGTATCTGGTTTTCTGGCAGGTACTGAAGACTGTCGCTGTACGCCCCGGCAATCTGGGTATCCAGTGCGCTAAGGTCGGTATTGGCGCAAATAGCCTGTTCAACAGCGCTTTGCGCTTTACTGCAGTCAAACGAGGCGGCATGTGCCAGGCCTGGGGCCAGTCCGGCTAACACAATAAAAAATAACCCGCAAATAGCGGTTGTGTGCCGGGCAATACGGGGAGGCAAAACGGGGAACATAACACTATCCTTAATGTATTCACTCCGGGCGCAGGGGAAGGCGAATGCCACAACAGAAGATTGTAGCCCCGGGCCACCAGGCTGAATGGGTAACAGTCTGCGCAATAGTAGCCATCAATATGTGGCTTGTCTGGTCTTTATTGTATTCCTGATAAGCCCGGTTAAATACCTGCCAACTTTTTGCTCTCCAAAATAGTCTGTTTCGTTTCGTCTGGTATATGTGTTTTTTACTGGAATAAATACCTTATTTTAACAAGGGGTTTAAGACGGTTTCTGGTATCTGTTTGAAAAATCAGACATGTTCAGGGTTATTCTTGTTTTTTATTATTAATTCAGTTGGTTATATGTTTATTTCTCAGGGTGGTTATTTTGTTTGCTTACTATGTAGACAAATGTAATGCCCTGAATCTGCTATTCTGTAACCATTCACCTGAACGTGTGATGTAAGGGAGTTGTGTGAAATCACTCCCGAATACAGGGTTCTGTAAGCCTGCCTGTAAAAGGAAAATAGTTAATAAAAAAAAGAGGATACAAATGATTCGAGCAAGGAAAAAAATTAAGCCAATCGCCCTGAGCGATGTCACTATTATTGATGATGCTAAATTACGTAAAGCCATTACCGCAGCCTCTTTAGGAAATGCTATGGAATGGTTTGATTTTGGTGTTTATGGCTTTGTTGCTTATGCGTTGGGGAAAGTCTTTTTCCCGGATGCCAGCCCCGGTGTACAGATGATAGCGGCGTTAGCGACGTTCTCTGTTCCATTCTTAATTCGCCCTTTAGGTGGGCTGTTCTTCGGGATGCTGGGCGATAAATATGGTCGCCAGAGAATTCTCTCAATTACGATTGTGATTATGTCGCTCAGTACTTTCGGGATTGGCTTAATTCCGGGTTATGAAACGATTGGTATTTGGGCTCCTGTGCTGCTGTTAGTGTGCAAAATGGCTCAGGGCTTTTCAGTTGGCGGGGAATACACCGGAGCTTCCATATTTGTTGCCGAATATTCACCTGACCGGCGGCGTGGTTTTATGGGGAGCTGGCTGGATTTTGGGTCAATAGCCGGGTTTGTGCTGGGGGCCGGGTTAGTGGTACTGATTTCCGCAATTGTTGGCCAGGATAATTTTATGGCCTGGGGATGGCGCCTGCCATTTTTCCTGGCGTTGCCGCTTGGCATTATTGGGCTGTACCTGAGAAATGCCCTGGAGGAAACCCCGGCCTTTCAGCAACATGTTGATAAACTGGAGCAGGGTGACCGCCAGGGTTTGCAGGAAGGGCCGAAGATTTCATTTAAAGAAATCGCCACACAGCACTGGCGCAGCCTGCTGGCGTGTATTGGGTTAGTTATTGCAACTAACGTCACCTATTACATGCTGCTCACTTATATGCCGAGCTATTTGTCCCACAACCTGCATTATTCGGAAGACCACGGTGTGCTGATTATTATCGCCATCATGATTGGGATGTTGTTTGTGCAACCAGTAATGGGGCTGCTCAGCGACCGTTTTGGGCGCCGTCCATTTGTGATTTGCGGCAGTGTTGCTTTATTAGTTCTGGCGATCCCTGCGTTTAAATTAATTAACAGTGATGTGATTGGGTTAATTTTTGCCGGGTTGCTGATTCTGGCCGTGATACTCAATGCGTTTACTGGCGTGATGGCTTCTTCACTCCCCGCGATGTTTCCGACGCATATTCGTTACAGTGCGCTTGCCAGCGCTTTTAATATCTCGGTGTTAATCGCCGGGCTGACTCCCACACTTGCCGCCTGGCTGGTGGAAACCTCAGGTAACCTGATGATGCCGGCATGGTATCTGATGGTGATAGCTGTGATTGGGCTGATTACCGGGTTGGCGATGAAAGAAACCGCCAATTTACCGCTAAAAGGTGCAACGCCTGCGGCATCGGATATTCAGGAAGCAAAAGAGATCCTCAAAGAGCACCACGATAATATTGAGCAGAAAATTGAGGACATTGATGCGGAAATTGCTGAACTCCAGGCAAAACGGAGCAAACTGGTTCAGCAGCACCCGCGTATTAACGAATAACCTGGTCTGGTTGCCTGCCACCGCTGGTTTACCCGGCGGTGGCACAACAGATTAACGCAATGCCGGGTTGCTCACCAGGCTGAACCGGCCACACCCCAATAACGCAATGGTGATACCGCCAAAAAAGAATAACGCAATCTCTTCAAGCCCCCATGCGCCCACTTTGGTGGTGGTGAAAATCAGCCCGGGGTTGGTAGTCAGCCAGGCGAATAACATGGTAAAACACATCACCAGCGCTGCCGGGCGAACCAGCAGGCCGATTATCAACAGCACTGGCGCAACAACTTCCCCCAGGTAAACACCCCAGGCGACAAAGCCCGGCATACCGTGGCTTTCCACAATGCTGATAATTGGCCCAATACCGTCCATCACTTTGTGAATACCATGAAACAACATCATACAACCGATTGCCAGGCGTAACAGGAGCTTGCCAGTATCGGGTTTGTCCAGTAATGCATTGAATTGCCTGAGCATGATGCTCTCCTCCAGTGACCTGGTAAGTATGCCAAATGATTAGTGTATTAATTATGAGTCGCATTTTAATTTTGCAGGAGAACTGCTCGAAAAAAACTGCGCTATATCAACCTGAACGCAGGGAAAGCCAGGCAGATTTTGGCAGGTAGCGGTTTCATCCTGTTCAATGAAACCGCAGGGGAGTGGTGTTGGCGCTAAAAATTACAAATTGGCGGTTAAAAAGTTACTGACGGTTTTCATACATTGCTCACGCTCTTCGACATGAGGCATGTGGCTTGAATCTTCAAAAATAACCCACTGAGCACCAGCAATATTGTCGGCAAAGGGCTGCACCACTTCGGGAGCGGCTTCGTCGTAACGGCCAGAGATCAATAAAGTGGGGACGGTAATGGCGCTTAGCCGGTCGATAATCGTCCAGTCTTTCATGGTGCCGATAACGTGAAATTCTGTTGGTCCGTTCATGGCATGATAAACCGTTGGGTCTTCATCCATTGCGTCAAAAGTACGGCGTACTTCCACCGGCCAGGGAGCAAGGCGGCAAACATGGCGCTGGTAGAATACCTGGCTGGCGGCTTTATAGGCTTCGCTGTTCAGTGTACCTGCGGTTTCGTGCTCCAGCAGGGTGGCCTGAACCTCTGGTGGTAATTCAGAACGCAGTTTGGCCGCCGCTGACAACCAGAGTGCCATGGATGCCGGTGAATTGGCGATGACCAGTGCTTTCAGCCCGGCAGGCTGGCGTACTGCATGCTCAGCTGCCAGCATTCCTCCCCAGGATTGCCCAAGAAGCGCGTAGTCCTGTTCAATACCTAAATGCTCTAGCAGGTTATCCAGTTCTTCCAGGAAGAGTGCCGGGGTCCAGAAATCTGTGGGCATATCGGGCAGGTGTGTGGAGTTGCCATTGCCGAGTTGATCGTAGTGAATAACAGGCCGCCCGGTGCGGGCGATATCACGAAAAGCATCAACATAGTCGTGGGTACAACCCGGGCCACCATGGGCGACCACCAGAGGCGTTCGCCCCGTGTGGAGACTGCCGCAAATACGAAACCAGGTCTGGTATTCCCGAAACGGAGCATAGCCCTCTTGGATGGTATACATGGCTGCTGTTTACCCTGTGATGTGAATGTTTGCTCAGGGTAGAACGCAGTTGTATGCAGTGAATACTAGTAAAAATGCTAGTTCTTAACTGTCCAGTAAACGGTAGTGCAGTGCGCGTACCACTGCCTGAACCCGGTTACTGGCTCCCAACTTCTTCGCCGCGGTGTTCAGGTGCAATGTTACGGTGGCGACTGAGCGGTGTAACTTGCGGGCAATTTCTTTGGCTGTCAGCCCTTCCGCGGACCAGGCCAGGCATTCGCGCTCACGATTGCTGAGTTTGACATGGCGGCAGGTCAGCATGGATGCATCGAATAACGGGAATGCGCTTTCCTGGAAACGGTGGGCGATAAAGGTCAGTTGCGCCAGGCTGTCCATGACATCCCGTTCCTGATGGGGGGCGGTCAGGATCCCGGTCAGGGTGACAAAACCACCATGAGGCAAGTGCAGCGGTACGGTGGCGCCGCAAGGCATATCGTGGTCACGCATGTAATGGGTCACCGGTTTATGCTGGTCGCTCAACCGCCCACGCAGAGAGGTGTAATCCGGGCGTTGATAAGACCACACAAAAGGCGCGCAGCTTTCCAGTGCGCAGTGTTGTACCGGGTCAACCTGGTAATAGCCCTGGTCGCACCAGCGCTGGCGCATATCGTCCGGTACGTTGTGCATCCGCAACAATGATGGCGTGATCAATTCCCCTTCCAGTGAACGGGGGACGGGGGTGTAGTCGTAAATAACCGCATCAAAGCCCAGCGTTTGTGTCTGGTCAAAAAGTGTAGTGAACGCATCATCCAGTCCATTGGGAAATGATGTGCCAGGGTGCTGAATAGCTGGTTGCATGTTCCCCTCCATTTCCTGTCTGTGCCGTGAGCGGCATGGTTTGTGCAAAACCTTTTCAGTCTGTAACGCTTTATATGCAAATACAGTGCCATGAGTTGCATGTTTTTTGTACTGGCATTGCAGGCAAAACTAGTATTTTTGCTAACTGTTCAGTGGCGGGCGAAGCCGTTAGCGTAAGAAAAACACCCGCGAATTGAATGACGGGCACCGGAGGGAAAGATGTGGAGCGAAATTCAGCCAGATAAACGCCATGATATTACGGTTAATGGCTACAACGTAGTTGCCTGGGAGTTTGGCGAGGGTGACGACGTAGTACTTTGCCTGAATGGCGGCCCTGGGTTGCCCTGTGATTACTTGCGTGAAGCGCACTCCTGCCTGAAACAGCAGGGCTACCGGGTAGTGGCTTTTGACCAGTTGGGGACAGGTAAATCCGACCGCCCGCAGGACCCGCGCTTCTGGACAATGGAGCGCTATGTTCAGGAAGTTGAAACAGTACGCCGTGCGCTGAATCTTGGAAAAGTGCATTTGTTGGGGCATTCATGGGGCGGCTGGCTGGCGATTGAAGTGGCATTGCACCACCCTGGTGCAATTCGTAGCCTGATCCTCGAAAATACAGTGGCGGATATGCCCCATTTGGTGCAAGAGCTCAACCGTCTGCGCGAGGCTCTGGGGCCAGAAACGGTTGCGATGATGCAACGCTATGAAGCCCTGGGCTGGCTGAGTCACCCGCAATACCAGGCTGCCGTCACCTTGCTGAACTACCGCCATGTTTGCCGGCTTGATGTCTGGCCTGCACCGGTAAAACGCTCGCTGGACGACTGGAATATGGGGCCTTACGAGACAATGCAGGGGCCGAATGAGTTTCTCTATACCGGTAATTTAAAAGACTGGGACCGCAGTGCTGATTTGCACATGATTAAGGTTCCCTGCCTGATTACCACCGGACAGCATGATGAACTGACACCTGCCTGTGCGATGAAAATGAAACAGGGTCTGCCCCAGGCGGAACTCCATGTATTCCCCAATAGTAGCCATATGCCGTTTTATGAAGAGCCCCAGGCCTATTACCCGGTCCTGCTGGATTTTCTGGAGCGCCAGCGCAGCAGCGGAGGTGACTGATGCACCGTTACCGGTTTCTGCTGTTTCGCCCCCTGCAACTGCTGCCAGTTTTGCTGGGAATAAGCATTATTACGTTTGCCATGGTACGCGCCATCCCGGGTGACCCGGCACGCATTTTACTTGGTGTGCGCAGTACTCCCGCAGCACTGGCCCGTATTCGCGCCCAGTTTGGCCTCGATGAACCCTTGTGGGTGCAGTATCTCTATTTCTTGCGCAACCTGCTTCATGGCGAGCTGGGCAAATCCATCGTTTACCGGGTGGATACCCTGAAGTTGATAGGTTCCCGGCTGGAGCCAACCGTCTGGCTGGTGGCAGGAAGTGTCCTGCTGGCAATTGTTATTACCGTTCCTCTGGCCGCTATGGCTGCACGCCATCGGGGAGGTGTGTGGGATCAGTGCATTCGCCTGTTTACCACCGCCGGGCTGGGCTTTCCCGCTTTCTGGCTGGGGATCATGATGATCATTGTGTTCAGCGTGACGCTGGGCTGGTTCCCGGTTTCTGGTTATGGCGATGAACTGACCGAACGCCTGCACCACATGGCTTTGCCGTGTTTTACGGTTGCGCTGGCGTTATCAGCGGTGTTGATTCGCAATCTGCGCGCCAGCCTGCTGATGGAGATGAGCAGTGATTATGTGGTGGCTGCCCGGGCGCGGGGCCAGCAGGAATCGCGCATCTTCTGGCGGCATGTGTTACCGAACTCACTGGTGCCAACCATCAACCTGCTGGCCGTTAACATTGGCTGGCTGATTGGCAGCACGGTAGTGATAGAAAGTGTGTTCGCCATACCCGGAATGGGGCAGTTACTTATCAAAGCAATTTTCAGCCGGGACTACATGGTGGTTCAGGGCGTGGTGATTGTTTTTGCACTGGCAACTGTCACCGTCAATTTGTTGGCCGATGTGCTCACAGTCGCACTGGATCCGAGGGTGAAACTATGAACCTGACTTTGCCTGCAAGTGTGGCGCAGTGGCGGCGGCGTTTTATTCCGCGCCAGCACGCGCTGGTGGCTGGTGGCTGCATTATCGGCTTGTGGTTGCTGGCCGCAATTCTTGCGCCATGGCTGGCACCTTTCGACCCCATCAATCAGGACCCGTCGGTGAGCCTGCTCCCTCCTGGTGGCGCTCATTTGTTTGGTACCGATAACTTCGGGCGCGATATTTTTTCCCGCGTAGTGTGGGGCGCGCGCGTGGATCTGCAAATCTGCCTGCTGGGGGTGATTTTCCCGTTCTCGCTGGGAACAGTGCTGGGAGCGCTTTCTGGTTACCTGGGCGGCGTTGTGGATGCAGTCGTTATGCGTGTTATAGATATTGTCCTGGCTTTTCCTTTCCTGGTTCTGATGCTGGCAATCATCGCCATTCTGGGGCCAGGGCTTGGCAGTTTTTATATCGCGATGGCAATGGTGGGCTGGGTGTCTTATGCCCGCCTGGTGAGGGCGCAGGTGTTAACCCTGAAACAGCGTGATTTTATTCTCGCCGCGCGCAGCCTGGGGTACAGCCACACCCGTATTCTGTTTCGCCACTTATTGCCCAACGCGCTGACGGGCGCACTGGTGTTCTCCATGTCTGACTGTGTCCTGGTTCTGCTGAATGGTGCGGCGGTGAGCTACCTCGGCTTAGGTGTTCAGCCACCAACTGCTGAATGGGGCGTGATGGTGGCAGAAGGGCAGAGCTTTATTACCACCGCCTGGTGGATAACCACATTCCCCGGGCTGGCAATTGTACTGCTGGCAATGGGGTTCAGCCTGCTGGCTGATGGGCTGGGTGACCGGTTAGGAGAACGCGTATGACATTACTGGATGTCTCACAACTGACCGTGACAACCGTAAACCAGGTGACGCTGGTGGATGGCATCAGTTTTCGCCTGGCCGAAGGGGAAATGTTAGGCCTGGTTGGGGAAAGTGGGTCGGGTAAAACGGTGACCTGCCGTGCGCTGATGCGCTTATTACCAGGGCAGGGGCTGCGCATTAGTGGGGGAAGTATCAATCTTGCCGGGCGTGATCTTGTTCCCCTGAGTGAGGCGCAGATGGCCGGTGTTCGCGGGCGGGAAATTGGTATGATTTTCCAAAACCCGTCCAGCCACCTTAACCCGGTGATGACGGTAGGTGAGCAAATTGCCGAAAGCCGCCGCCTGCACTTTGGCGCCAGCCGCAGGCAGGCGCGGGCCGATGCTCTGGATTTCTTGCGCCAGGTGGGGATCCCTGACCCACAAAGCCGGGCAAAAAATTACCCACATGAATTCTCTGGGGGGATGCGGCAACGGGCAATGATAGCTGTTGCACTGGCGGCAGAACCACGTCTGTTAATTGCCGATGAGCCGACGACTGCGCTGGATGTCACTGTGCAGATGCAGATCCTGCGTTTGCTGAGTGACTTGCGCAGTGAGCTGGGTGTGGCGGTGATAATGATTACCCACGACCTTGGGGTGGTGGCGCAAACCTGTGACCGTATCGCGGTAATGTATGGCGGGCGGCTGTGTGAATCAGGTGGAAAACGCGAAGTGCTCCACCACGCGGCTCACCCATACACTCAGGGGCTGATTGATTGCCAGCCACAAAGTGAAGGCAGTGCCGGGCATTTGAAAACCATTCCCGGCCAGCCACCAGTGGCAAACCATTTTCCTGAAGGGTGCCGGTTTCACCCGCGTTGCCATGCAGCCAGTGAAGCCTGTCGCCAGCAACAACCCGCACTGCACTATACACAGAACAGCCTGTCTCATGCCGCGGCCTGTTTTCACCCCTTTCAACCATTAACACAGCGGGAGGGATAATGGCGAAACAGGAAAGCTGGCCGCTTTTGGAAGCGGAAAACCTGAGCGTAACGTTTCCGGCCGGAGGCGGCTGGGGCCGCGCACGGCGCGTTGTTCACGCGGTTAATCAGGTAAGCCTGGCAATTTCACCAGGAGAAACGCTGGGGTTGGTGGGTGAGTCGGGTAGTGGCAAAAGTACCCTTGGCCGTGCTCTGCTGCAACTGGAACGCCCGGCAAGCGGTGAAGTTCGGTTTGATGGTATGCGTATTACCCATGGGTTGCGCAGCGACGTAGCTCGCCTGCGCCAGCAAACTGCCATGATTTTTCAGGACCCGTTCTCATCCCTGAACCCGCGCCAGACTATTGGCGAAAGCATTGCCGAAGTGCTGCGGGTGCATCGCAAAGTCCCCACGGAGAATATTGCCGGGCGGGTGGATGAATTGCTGACGCTGGTGGGCTTAAGCCCCGTGCAGGCGGCATCCAAACCCGGCCAACTCAGTGGCGGGCAATGCCAGCGGGCAGGTATTGCCCGGGCGCTGGCGATTGAACCACGCTTAATTGTGGCAGATGAATGTGTGGCGGCGCTGGATGTTTCTATTCAGGGGCAAATCATTAATTTGCTGATGAGCTTACGCGAGAAAATGGGGCTGGCGATTCTGTTTATCGCCCATGACCTGGCCATTGTGCGCCACTTATGTGACCGCGTGGCGGTGATGTATTTGGGGCGCATTGTTGAACAGGGGCCGTCTGAGACGGTGTTCTCCCACCCGCGCCACCCGTATACCGCTGCTCTGGTAGCCGCGATTCCCGAAATCGACCCGGATAAACCGCTCCCTGCCCAGCCTCTGGGTGGCGAGCCTCCCAGCCCGATAGCTATTCCGGCCGGGTGTGCGTTTCATCCGCGTTGTCCATATGCCCAGGCACAATGTTGCACTGGCGCACCACCACAGACCCGGCATGTTGCCGACCATAGCTGGACCTGCGTGTTAGCCCACGCAGGCGAAGAGACTGTATTTCCGTTGACTGGGGGAGTGTTGAATGAAGCGCAAGCACGTTAAATTGGCAGCAGCAGGGTTATTGTTGGCGTTGAGCGCCGTGAGTGAACTGGCGCAGGCTGCCGGTATCTTAACCATTGGCCGCCGTGAAGACAGTACAACGTTCGACCCGATTAAATCGGCGCAGAACGCGGATAACTGGGTGTTTTCCAATGTGTTCGACCCACTTATCCGGGTAGATAAAACTGGCACCAAACTGGAACCCGGAGTGGCGGAAAGCTGGACGATTTCACCCGATGGTAAGGTGTATACGTTCAAAATCCGTGATACCAAATTTTCTGATGGTTCACCACTGACCTCTCACGATGCGGCTTTCAGCCTGTTACGTATTCGTGATAACGAAGGGTCACTGTGGCGCGATTCCTACAGTAATATCGCCAAAGTGGAAACCCCGGATGACCGCACGCTGGTGATCACCCTGAAAGCGCCTGCGGCACCGTTCTTGTCTCAACTGGCATTGCCGAATGCCTCTGTTATTTCAGAAAAAGCACTGAAAGCGGAAGGGGAAGATGAGTTTGCTGAAAAACCTGTCGGCTCTGGTGCGTTTCGTGTGAAAGAGTGGGTGCGTGGCGAGAAAGTGGTTCTGGAGAAAAACCCACTGTTCTGGCAGGCGAAAGATGTCAGCCTGGATGGGGTCGAGTGGCTGACTATTCCGGATGATAATACTCGTATGCTGAAAGTGCAGGCTGGCGAGCTGGATGCAGCGCTCACCGTACCGTTCTCGCGCATTGCTTCCTTGCAAAAAGATAATAATCTGACTGTTGAACTGGACCCTTCCACCCGTGAAGACCACTTGTTGATCAACCATTCACATGGTGCGCTTGGCAAAGTGGCGGTGCGCCAGGCACTGGATTTTGCCATTGATAAAGACGCGATTGTTAAAACGGTGACCTTTGGTTACGGGCAGGTGGCAAACTCCTATATTCCTGCCGGTGCGCTGTACCACTACAGCGATAACCTGCGCCGCCCTTATGATCCGGAAAAAGCCAAAGCGATGCTGAAAGCGGCCGGCGCTTCGGATTTGTCGCTGAATTATGTGGTGAATGCGGGCGATGAAGTGGATGAACAAATTGCTATTCTGCTGCAACAGCAACTGGCGAAGGCTGGGGTGAAAGTTAACTTACAGAAAGTGGATCCAAGCCAAAGCTGGGATATGCTGGTGGCCGGTGATTACGATATTTCGGTGATGTACTGGACTAACGATATTCTCGACCCGGACCAAAAAACCACATTTGTGTTAGGCCATGACGCTAACATGAACTACATGACCCGCTACCACAATGAGAAAGTGAAAGCGCTGGTTGCTGCGGCTCGCCTGGAAATGGACCCGAAAAAACGTGAGCAGATGTACATTGATCTGCAAAAAATGGCGAAAGCCGACGTGAACTGGATCGATCTGTATTACAGCCCGTACCGTAATGTCAGCCGTAAGAATATTAAGGGTTTCTACCAGAACCCGTTAGGCCGTTTCTTCCTGGAAAATACAGTTAAAGAGTAACGGTTTTATCCTAAAATGGCGCCGCGATGGCGCCATTTTACAAGGTATCACCCATATAAATTTGGTAGCCCAAATCAACACTGTCGCCCACGATTTCGTCATCCTCTATTTTCTTTAATAGCATTTGTGCCGCGGTACGACCAATTTCAAACCTTGGAGTAATCACACTGGCAAGGCTTGGTATCATGCGTTTACCCATTTCCAGCCCGTGAAAGCCGGCAATTGACAGGGTTTGTGGCACCCGGATATTTTGCATGTGGCACCACAGTAAGGCGCCCATAGCAATGTCGTCGTTGGTACAAAATACGCCATCTAAATCAGGGTATTGTGCCAGGGCATCTTGCAGCATCCGGGAACCGAGGTGAATAGATGAGATAGAATGAGGGTTAACTCGCAGGCAAGGTAACCCGGCTTCTGCCATGGCTTCACTGTAGCCCTGAAAACGCTGTTCATCTCTCACATCGTCTTTGGAGCCAAGGTAGACGATTTTTTTCCGCTGGCGTTTTTCCAGCATGGTATTGACCATATCGTAAGCGGCCAGTTTGTTATTGAACCCCACTTCCATGTCCAGCCTGTTACCCTGGGTATCCATCACCTCCACTACCGGGATTTGTGCTGCACGCAGGAACTTGCTGGTACGCAGGGTATGGTGCTTTTCGCTGAGAATAATGCCGTCAATATTGTAAGAGAGCAGGTTGATAACTTGCTCTTCTTCTGAGTGCTGGCAGTAATTGTAATTCGCTATCAGGGTTTGGTAATTATGGCCCGAGGTGACAGATTCAATCCCTGCCAGGATGTCGGAAAACAGTTGATTTTGAAAGGAAGGAATCAGGATGCCGACGGTATAACTCTTGGCATTAAGCAGCATTTCTGGTGCGCGGTTTGGTACGTAATTTATCTCTTCAATAATGCTGGCAATCTTTTCTCCGGTCTCCCGTGAGACCTTATGCGGTGTACGCAGATAACGGCTGATGGTCATTTTGGTGACACCTGCCAGCGTAGCAATATCCTGCAATGAAATGCGATGGTTTCTCATGATGTTTGAATAACATTCGCCTGCCAGTGGAATGAGCCGGGTGGCAAAATCAGGCTGCCTGATAAGATTTTGCCCAGAATACGCGACCTGCCACCCGTTGTCTGTATTAGTGAATAATTGCGTTAATGGCAAGGACACCGGCCAGGCCCATTAGCGAAATCAGGGTTTCCATGACGGTCCAGGTTTTCAATGTTTCCGTGACACTCAGGTTAAAATAACCTTTGAACAACCAGAAGCCCGGGTCATTAACATGGGAGGCAATAACACTGCCAGACCCGGTTGCCAGTACCATGAGTGCCGGGTCTGCGTGGGTGACACCAATAATAGGTAACACAACCCCTGCAGTGGTAATGGCGGCAACGGTTGCTGACCCCAGGGCAATACGTAGCACTGCAGCAACCGTCCAGCACATCAATAACGGCGAGAGCGTGGTGCCACTCATCAGGTCGGCGATATATTTCCCCACACCACTATCTACCAGTACCTGCTTAAATGCGCCACCGCCAGCAATGATGAATACAATCATTGCGATAGCACCAATGGAATCGCCAGTGATGTTCATCACCTGTTCCAGAGACCGGCCATTGCGCAAACCCAGGGTAAAAACAGCAATCACAATTGCGATGAATAGCGCGACAGCCGGGTTACCGACAAACTCGAAGAATACACGGACGGGGTGTTCTTTGGGCAGGGTTATCTCACAAATAGCGGCAATTGCCATCAGTACTACAGGGATAATGGCGGCAAAAATACTGTTCCAAAAACCCGGCATTTCTTCTTCGGTGAAAATATGTGGGTTGAACAATCCTTCCGGTGGCGTTTTTTCATATTTGGTAAGAAAACGCGAAAAAATAGGACCAGCAATGATTACGGTCGGGATGGTGATAATTATGCCGTACAGCAGTGTTGTCCCCAGGTTTGCATTATAAATAGCTGCAATGGCTGTTGGGCCCGGATGCGGCGGTAAGAAACAATGGGTGACGGACAAAGCGGTGACCATTGGTACGCCGACATACAGCAACGGCAAACGCGATGCCGCAACAATGGTAAATACCAGTGGCAACAATAGAACAAAGCCAACTTCGAAAAACATGGCCAGCCCAACCACTAAACCGGTGATAACCAGTGCCCACTGAACGCGTTCACGGCCAAATGCGTGAATGAGCGTTGTCGCAATACGTTGTGCTGCGCCTGTGTCAGAAATCAGGCGTCCCAACATGGCGCCAAACCCTAAAATCATGGCTAAACCACCAAGGGTGCCGCCAATCCCGGATTGAATCGAATGAATAACGTCATGTGCCGGCATTCCTTCTGCAAAGCCCACCACGGTCGCAACAAGTATCAGGGCAATAAAGCCGTTGATTTTAAAACCAATCATAAGCAGTAACAGCAACGCTACGCCTATGGCGATAATAATCAGTGGCATGATGTTTTATCTCTTTTATGGTTAACCGGGCGGTGGGTAAAACCGCCCGTATATATAGGGAAAAGGTTAAGAAGTTAAATCAGACAGCAACCAGCATGCCGCCATCGACAAACAACAGGTGGCCATTCACGAAGTCGGATGCTTTGGATGACAGGAAAACTGCGGCACCAATTAATTCTTCAGGGTCGCCCCAACGTGCAGCTGGTGTGCGTTTACATAACCAGTCTGTAAACGCCTGGTCATCAACCAGTGCTTTGGTCATTTCAGTTTTGAAGTAGCCAGGTGCAATGCCATTGACCTGAATGTTGTAGCGGGCCAGTTCCACGCACATTCCGCGAGTGAGCATTTTTACTGCGCCTTTGGATGCTGCGTAGGGGGTGATGGTGTCCCGGCCTAATTCACTTTGCATAGAACAGATGTTGATAACTTTGCCTGCTTTGCGTTCCATCATGTGGCGGGTGACTGCCTGAGAAACCAAAAAAACAGCAGTCTGGTTGACGGCGATAACATCATTCCACTCTTGTTCCGGAAACTCGGTGAACGGGTGACGGCGCTGGATCCCGGCATTATTAATCAGTACATCAATGGGGCCAAAATCTTGCTCAATTTTGCTGACGGCTTTATCAATATCTGCTTTGCTGGTGACATTAAAGGCAACTGCTTTTGCGGTGTAACCAGCTTGAGTCAGCTTATTGGCTGCGGCTTCTGCTCGTTCCTGGGTAATATCATTAACGATAATTTGTGCACCATATTTCGCCAGACCATTTGCCAGCAAGAAACCAATTCCCTGGGCTGAGCCAGTAATAAGAATACGTTTTCCCTGTAGAGAAAATAAATCGTTCATTGTGTAATGTCCTGTATTGGTATCAGAAAACAAGTTGCACTTTTGCTGCTCTGGTTTTGTCACCTGCGAACTTCAGGGCATTTTCCAGATCAGTGAAGGGATATTCCGCAGACAGCAACGGGAGTGGGTTAATCGTATTATTGCTCAACCAATTGACGGCGGTGGCAAATTCTGTGGTGAAGCGAAATGAGCCTTTCAGCGACAGTTCTTTGGCAATAATATTCATCAGTGGGAAGTCAGGAATATTGCTCCCCATACCAACTTGCACCAGCGTGCCACGAGCACGGGTAACTGCAATACAGCGTTGTACCGATGCAGCATTGCCTGAAACTTCGAAGGAGATATCGAAATAACCTTTGTCTTCTTCCCAGGCACTAAAATCCCCGGTTTTGGCATCAATCGTTTGTGTTGCGCCCATCTCTTGCGCCAGTTGGCGTGAGCGTTCACTGATGTCGGTGCATACCACTTCAGCGGCACCAAGGGTGCGAACAGCCGCTGCAATCAGGCATCCTATTGGCCCTACGCCCGAGATAAACACACGTTTACCTTCTAAATCACCAGCCTGGTGAGCGGCATGAATTGCCACTGCAAGGGGTTCCGCGAAAGCGACTACTTTGTCATCAGCATGTTCGGCATAAGGGACACACTGTACAGTATCCACTACTTTATATTGCGTGAACCCACCATCAACATGCGGGAAATACATCGCGCTACCGAAAAAGCGCATTGTGGTGCACTGATTTTCTTCATGATTAAGGCAATATTTACATTGCCCGCAAGGGCGCGATGGATTAATGGCAACCCGTTGCCCTTTTTGTAAATCAGGTGAGTCTGTTGCAACCACGCGGCCAATAACTTCATGGCCAAGAATCATGGGTTGTTTAACCTGAAAATTACCTACTTTACCTTCCTGGTAATAATGAAGGTCAGACCCACAAATACCACCGCGTACTACTTCTACTAATGTTTCCTGGTTATTCCAAATAACATTTTGCTGGATAACTGACACGTCTTCTTTGCCTGAAACAACGCAGGACCTGGTTGTAATTTCCATGATATTCATTCTCTGAGTGGTGTTGACACAAATCATTTAAACGCACTTTTTTGATGTTTATTTGTGATGAGCGTCACACTGCATGGTTGTTACAAAACAATGTTACGCATAACGTGATGAAGCCATAAATTATGAAATGCGAAAGAAAAAATGGTACATGACATTGCCACTGATGAGTTAGTATTCGGGTAATTCAATCGCTGGGAGTCGAATAATGGCGGGGAAAAGTATTATTTTAATGGGCGTTTCTGGTAGTGGTAAATCATTGGTGGGAACAAAACTGGCACAGCAGTTACCCGCAAAGTTTATTGATGGTGATGATCTTCATCCGCGAAATAATATTGATAAAATGTCTCGTGGTGAATCACTAAATGATGATGATCGTTTCCCCTGGTTAGCAAGGTTAAATGATGTCTCTTATAGTCTTTATAAGAAAAATGAAGTGGGAATTATTGTTTGTTCATCATTAAAAAGAATTTACCGTGATAAATTACGTGAAGGCAGCCCTAATATTATATTCCTGTGGTTAAAGGGTGACTACGAAACAATTTATTCTCGTATGGCTGACCGAGCCGGGCATTTTATGCCGGTTGCATTATTGCAAAGCCAGTTTGCCACTCTGGAAGAGCCTCTGGCGGATGAAACGGATGTGTTTGCTGTAGACGTGAATGCCACTGTTGAAGAGGTGACCGCTCGTTGTATTACTGTTCTGCAAAACCTGAATCAGCAGTGAATTACGGCCTGCGGTTAAGCAGGCCGGAGGGGTTACTGGCCTGACTGGTTCAGTAATGCTTCCCGCTCTGTTTGCGGAACCATACCGCCACCCGTTGCCCACAGAATATGGGTGGCTCCAGCCAGTTGTTGCGCGCTGAAAGATTTTGCGCTTTCAGCCGCGGTCACCCATGGGCCAGAAACGCTTGCTGCAGCTGAAGGTTCGAGAAAAATATTTTCATCGCGCCAGACATCACCCAGTAAGGCAAGCAACGTTTCGTCAGACTGGGTGTAATAACCTGATATCAGGCGTGCCATGGTTTTGCCCACAAAACCCGATGCGCGGCCAACAGCAAGGCCATCAGCAACGGTATGGTTATCAAGGCCGACATCCTGAACACTAATCTGGTCATGCAGGCCACTATACACACCAAGGAACATGCAGGGGGAGTGCGTTGGTTCAGCAAAAAAACAGTGCACGTTATCGCCAAACGCCAGTTTCAACCCAAAGCTGATTCCACCCGGTGCGCCACCCACGCCACACGGCAGGTAGACAAATAGCGGGTGGTCATGGTCGACAATTATCCCCTGTTCATCACACTGTTTTTTGAGGCGCTCGCCAGCTACAGCGTAACCCAGGAACAGAGTGCGTGAATGTTCATCATCAACAAACAGTGTATGTTCGTGGTTTTTGGCCGCTTCCCGGCCATGGCTGACCGCCACACTGTAATCATCCTGGTATTCAATAACACTGGCACCACATTCCCGCAGCAGGTTTTTTTTCCATGCTTTTGCATCAGCAGACATATGCACGGTGACGCGAAACCCCAGTTTTTTACCCATCAGGCCAATAGATAACCCGAGGTTTCCTGTGGAGCCGACAGCAATTTCGTAATCACTAAAGCACTGGCGAGCCACATCGCTGTCCAGTTTGCTGTAGTCGTCATGGGGGTTGAGTAACCCGGTACGAAACGCTAAATGTTCAGCCCACGTGAGCACTTCATAAATGCCTCCCCGTGCTTTTACCGACCCGGCAATAGGCAGGTGGCTGTCCTTTTTTAGCATCACCCGGCCAGGAACGGTGTGGCCATATTTCTGGTCCAGAGTGGCCTTGAGAGCCGAAATGGCAACCAGCTCAGATTCAATCATGCCGTCGGCGGCAGCTGTTTGCGGGAATAACTGTTTCAGGCAGGGGGCAAAACGCGCCAGGCGCTGCTCTGCACCCTGTACATCTCTGCGGGTAAGCCCGCTATAGTGCAGGCCTTCTTCGGCAGAGGTTATGTCCGGGTTGCACCAAACCGTTTCTTTCATTGCAGCCAGGTCATCCAGTAAAGGACGGGTTTCACGTAACATTGCAATCGTTGTTGTCATGATAGTGTTCTCATGGCTCAAGGATAAAAACAGCATAGCAGTTATCCTCTTATTCTTTCACATTGCTGGTGTATATGTGTGCACAGTTCATCTGGCCTTTGGAGAAAAAAACGTGAAGTCCCGGCTATTTCAGAGATGCGGGATTGTTTTTTTTATGACTCCGTTGAAGTGGCGCGAATACAATTTTAAACCATACTCAATTAAAAGCGCCGGTAAAAAAATAACTCAGTTATGGGTAATGAGCTTTCATACCCTTTTATTTGGCTTAAGTGATGCTTTCAGGCAGAACGATGATGACAACACAGCACACTAATTCTGAACAACATATTATTTCCCTTGGGGAATCCAGACAGCTATTACTTGATGGCGGCTGGGCAATGGCTGAGTTTGATTTGTCTGGTAATGTTATTTCAGCGAATCAGCAGTTTGCTCTTTTAATGGGGTTTTCTCATGCCGAGGAACTGGTGAATATTAACCATTCGCAATTTGTATTAAGTCATGGCCGTGGTACTGTTTTCTGGCAGGACGTACTGGCCGGAAATATTACCTGTGGAGAATTTAAACGTTGCCATCATGATGATTGTGTCGTGTGGCTGCATGCATCTTATTCACCTGTACTCAATAAAGATAATGAGTTGCAAAGTATTCTGATGATGGCAATGGACATCACTCAGGAAAAACTGATGTATGTGGAATACCATGCCCGCCTGCAGGCGCTGGACAGTGCTCAGGGCGTGATTGAGTTTGATAAGAACGGTTTTATTTTGTGTGCCAATGACAATTATCTGGCAATGACCGGGTACAGCGAACGCGAGTTAGTTGGCCATCACCATGCTTTTTTGTGTGCCAAAGATGAAGTGTCAGCTAACGGCTACCAGCGTTTCTGGAAAGCGTTACGCCGCGGTGAGTGCTGGAAAGGGCGGTTTAAAAGGATTCGTAAGAACGGCCAGCCGTTATGGATTCAGGCTAACTATAACCCTATTTTTGATTCCGAAGGGCACCTGTGCCGGATAGTGAAGTATGCACACGATATCACTGAATATGTTGCGAATGAGAGAAAAATGGTTCAGCAACGTGCATTACTGGATATTTTACTGGATGCACAGAATCGCTTTTTGCATGATCATGATCTGGGCTCAGCCTGTGACCATGTGTTCACGCCATTACTGGATATGACTCAGTGTGAATTTGGTTTTATTGGAATTGTGCAGGATACCGAAGGTGTGTTGTCTTTGCATATTCCGGCCATTTCGAATATCTCGTGGGATGATTCCGTTACCCGGTGGTTTGATGAGCAGATGCAGGCGAATAACGCGCTGATTTTTCACCGGCTGGATAACATATTTGGGCAGGTCATTACGCACAATAAAATTATGTGTGTGAATAATGTGCCTGCGTTCCCGGGGAAACGCCGTTTTCCTGCCGGACACCCGCCTTTGCATAATTTCCTGGGTATTCCCATTGTATTTAATCAGAAACCTGTCGGCATGATCGCGCTGGCTAACCGCCCGCAAGGGATGGATGATGAGCTGATTGCACAACTGGAACCGATAGTAACCACCCTGGGAACGCTCATCCGGGCTCGCAGCCTTGAAGATAAGCGTTCGGAAATGGAAGCCCGGTTACGTTTCAACGCCACTCACGACGGGCTGACCCGGTTGCCGAACCGTAACGCTTTTTTTGAATCCTTACATGCTTTGCCTGATCTCAATTTACCTTCACAAGGGATGTCCAGGCATTGCCTTGCTCTGGTCGATGTGGACTTCTTCAAGCGGATAAATGATAAGTATGGCCACCTGGCGGGCGATGCTTTATTGCAGGAATTAGCGCGTTTACTGGAAACGCACACCCGGGGCACGGACCTGGTGGCCCGGTTGGGTGGTGAAGAGTTTATTGTATTGCTACGGGATGTGACAACGCGGGACGCCTGCCTGGCAATGGAGCGGCTACGTGCTGCAATTGCAGATTACACCTTTAACTGGGAAGCGGTTTCACTTTCGTTTACCGTGAGTATCGGTGTGGCGCCCTGGCGGCCAGAGTACGCTTCCATGGATGACTGGGTACAACAGGCAGATACTAACCTGTATCAGGCGAAATCTGCCGGGCGTAACCAGGTTTGTGGGCCGTAACATGCTGGCTGCTAACTAAAAAGAAGGAAAATCACGCTTTCCCTTCTTTTTCACCAGACTGAAAAAGGGCATAAGGCCCTTGTTCAGCAGCGTATTCAGGATAACGGTGGCGCGGAAACCGGCACAATTTCCACGCTTATCAGCCCTACCCCTAATTTACGCGGCGAGTGCCCCAGAATATTGTCCATATTAGATTCTTGTGGCGCAGGCGGTGTAATGGTCAGCGTGCTACTGTTGCCTGGGTTATCAAAGCGTAATGTTGTAGTGACCGGTGTATCACCGACTGTCAGAACTTGTTCCTGGTTACCCACCCGCACTGGAATTGGCTGGTTGATATTTGGCCCATACGCTTTGGCCTTAATCACCACGTCAAAGTGCGCTGGCAAGGGCCGGGTATATTCAATTTTCACTTCAGGGGAGATATTGGCGTTAGACCAGCGCCCCCATGATTCCGGGCGGGAAATTCCGGTGAAGCTTTTCACTTCATCTGGCGCACCTGCCACATTGAAAATGAAACTGTCGGCTTTGTAGCGGATGTCGTTATCGACAATTTTCAGCTTATCGATATTTTGCTGGTAACGGGCCATATCAATGACAGTGTCAGGGAAATGAGCCTTGCCTTGCCAGGCCTGGGTACTGACTGCCTGAACCTGTTGTTTCCCCCCCAGTTGCCCTTGCGCCACGCACAAGTCGCTGGAAAGCGCGAGTTCAGGCGACCACAGGCGCGCCATTTTGTAGCAGGTATCAACCCAAATAAAGTTATCCCGGGGAGCGAAATCGGCCAGTTGGTAGCGCAATGGAGCGGAATATTCACTCTCTGGCAACGGCTCGATTTTTTTGTCGGATACACGTAACAGTAATGGCAGGCGGAAGGTACTGCCGGAGAAACTGATCGTGTTCTTGCCTTTATCAATATTGAAGGTGTCGATATGCGTTGGGAAATTCCACAGGCGAATCACGTCTGGTTTCCAGGCGAGAATTTTGTCTTTCATATTCAAAAAGAGCGACGAGAGCGACTGCCCGGACAGGCTACTGCGCCCCAGACCCAGATAGTTATCACCCCCGAGAATATCCAGCACGGTTGCACCGTTATCCATAGGGTTGCGTTTCACGGAAACCAGTTGTTGCGTGGGTTGGTCACCGCGAATAATGAAAAACAGATCTTCCCTGTCTTGTTTATTGAGATAAGGCCAGGCGGTATTTTTCATTGCCAGGTGGTCTGAAGACACCACGATTATGGTGTTCTTAAACCAGGGGGATGCCTTTATCTTTTCAATTAACGCAGCGACATGCTGTTGGCTACAGGTGACAGCGCTGAACGACTGGTTGGTTTTACCGTCCATTTTATAGCTGCGACGTGTACAGGAACGGGAAATAAACCCATCGGGATGGTGAGTATCCACTGTCAGAGTAAACAGGGAGAAGCGTTTATTTTGGCTGGAGAGCGTGACAAACTGCTTCCACACTTCATCCAGTACGGTGTCGTCGTAGTAACCCCAGTCATTTTTATATGCCGGATCGCTGACTCTCTGCTTGAGCTCTTCAGAGCCGTAGAGGTGGTCGAAACCGTGAGATTTAAGGAATACATCTTTCCCGGCAAAGCGCAGGTTGGCACCCTGCATGAAGTAGTTTTCATAGCCGGAATTTTTCAGAATGTCGCCAAGGCACACGTTCTGGGGGAAGAATGTGGACATCGAGGCCGATGAATTGCCTTCAAATGGCGCAAAAAGAGGGATCCCACATTGCGATGCCACCATACCTGCGATGGTGTAGTCCATGCCCGGTAGCTGGCCGGTTTTGCTGAAATCAATGGCATCTTGCTTGAGTGCGCCGAGTTCAGGCGTCAGGCCGGGGAATGCCTCGTTATCGAAGTAAGTGCGCTCAAGGCTTTCCCCATAGATGTACACCAAATTCAGATGAGGGGACGGAATCGTTTTGTTAGGTTCTTTATAGTAAACGTCAAAATCCGGATCCCCCTGGCGGGATTGTGATTTCACCAGTTCAGACAGTTGGTGAAAGGCCGGGCTGGCATCAACGGAGGCCAGTGCCAGTATTAACGCCAGCAGGCTGTAACCGCGGTGGTGCGGCGCGTGTTTCCGGCGGCGTAACAACCAGGATAACCCGAAAAAGATGCCCGCCAGGAGCCCAACAAGCCCGATTCCCGGCAGGATATATTTGTGAATGCCTGCGCCTGTGAGGCTACTGGTGAGGGTGTACAGCACCGCATCGTTGATCCCTTCGCCAGTAAAATAATTACTGGCATAAAGAACGATATTCAGCACAACAAAGACAATGAGTACCACAAGCGTGCAGATAAACCACCATGTGTGGCGGCCTGCCTTCCACGCATAAATAGCGATAGATGCGATAAACAGAAAAAACGAGATAACTTCTGACACTGCGTGATCCTCATCTGAATACCCGGGTACTCCTCAGGTGAGCGACACTCCCGGGCAGACTAATCTAGCCTGAGTTAATACGCCGTGCAATTTTTCTGCAACAAAAATGTGCTGTTGTAAGAGGTTTTTTCAGTGCGTATGTGGGGGTGTCATCAAACTGCGAAACTTCGGACTTCCCTTAGTGATTTACCTAAGAAAGTTTATTGTGGTATGGTGCTTTATTCTGGTTTTATCCGCTAAAACGCCTGGTTTTTTAGTGATTAATCTGGATTTGTGCGGTTTTGTCTGATCTTCTTTAGCAATATATCATGTTAAAATATAATGATTTTCAGATTATCCTCAGGATAATCTGAAAGATGTCCATGCTACATTACTGCAAATTTCTTGGGGATATTTGCCCTTCATTCCGCACAGCAATCGTGGATACCTTTATGTGGTTATATATTATTAGTCTTGCGGGGCTATTGGCTTTCGTAATGTTTTGTTTTTTCAAACATTATCGTGAGGTCAGTAAACGTACGCTGGACACGGATCGTGTGCGCCATCGTGTAAAACGGCGCTGACAGCTGAACAGAACGTTGCCTTTTGGCAACAAAAAAAGCGCAGATTCTGCGCTTTTTATTTATTTTACAGTTAGTTAAGATATAAAGCTGGCACCCTGTTTGAGTACCAAATCACAGGCTTTGGTTTTCACCTTTTTGCCCAGTTCTGAATTGCCCAATGAATCCAGGTTGATTTGCTGGCCTTCTTTGCTGTTCAGCAGGCCTGCTAACCCTTGTTGGTAATCCTGTGAGGTGCTGCTCTGGTTTTCCAGCCCCAGTTTATTAAGCAACTGATTTTTTACGTTATCTGCAGAAGTTGCATTCACCAGTTTTTGTTTCATGCAATACTGGAGTACCCCCGCCGCATTATTCATATTCCCCGCACTCAGAGAATTGCTGCTGCCCAGCAGGCTGGTTAGTGAAGATGTGCTGTTAGCGCTCGTACTGCCAGAGCTGCTGCCCATTAATTGCTCTGCTGAACTGGAGAGTTGTTGCAGGTTTACTGCGCTGGCCGTGGCCGATACCAGCCCGAAAGCCAGTGCAAGAGAAAGAAGTACAGGTTGCTTAACGCTCATAAGAAAATCCATCAGGGAAGCCAATAATTGTGGCCTCAGTATAAACCTGATTTCGGGCAGTGCTGCTGCCTGCCCAATAATTCGGATTTTAGTACTCTTTTCCGGTAACCCGGCTGCGGTGGCTGTCCCAATTGAAAATAACCCACAGGCTGTTACCCAGGCGCATACGATCCATCACGCGTTCGCCCAATAGCTGGTTCATCTCGTTAATATTCAGATTGGTCAGCATACCGGTTGGCCGCTTGGAAGAGGAGCGACGGTCAACAATCTGGTTAATAATCACTTTCTCGTAACGGGATTCTGTCTGGACACCAATTTCATCAATGACCAGTAAGTCCACTCTGCTCAGGTCTTCAATCAGGCGTTCTTCTGTGGTTTCAGCCCCTTCACTGAAGGTGCCTTTCATTGCCGACATGATATCTGCCACGGTAATAATCAGTACAGATTTACCGTGTAATAACAAGGCATTGCAAATTGCTGCGGCCAGGTGGTTTTTCCCGGTGCCGGGTTTGCCAGAAAAGACAAAACTGGCGATATTACCTTCGAATTCATCGGCATACTTACGTGCACGCGCCAGTGCCAGAGCCTGCCCTTCACACTCAACAAGATAATTATCAAACGAGCAATTAATATGCAGCTCGCGAATACCTGAACGTTTGAATGTGCGTTGCATTTTCATCGCCTGGTTTTCCCGGGCGAGAGCCTGAGAGCGCTGGCGGCCTTGTTCAAGTTGCCACTGGTGCCACTCCTCAGGCGTTGTAAACGCCGGTCTGATACCATCAGGAATATGGCGCCTGACACGGGAGAGCAGGTCGGTTGCTTTTTTTACCATTATTACCCCCGAAAACCGTCAGGAATGCTTTCATCCGGACGTGATATTTGCGAAATATCCCGCCTTGCCGGGCCGCCGTTTGCCTGGCGGCTGATTTGCAGATGACGCGCCAGCTTTTGTTGCCACTGAATATGGTGGAAAACTTTGCCTTCTGCCTGCCAGTATGACGTGAATGCTGCCAGCTCTTCTGCTGCCACGGGTGTGGCTAACATAATGCCCCACAATGCAGCCTGGCGGAGAAAATCGGCATCCGGAGCCCAGCCTGAATACATGGCAAATTTCCCCAGGGGAACCGGGCCTGCGGGCAAAGGGGCATCACTGAAAAGTGAGTCATCCAGGGCAACATCTGCCTGGGGCACGGGTTGCTGTTGCGCCGCTTCAATAGCCAGCAGTGCAGCAAGCCTTTCCGGTGTCAGTGCATAGAATGCCGGGCGGTTGTTATGGAAAATAGCAATAGCGCCATTTTCCGCCTGCTTCAGAGCAGAAAGCGGGTCATCATTAAATTGATCAAGACCGATAACATCCGGGGTAAGCGTTCTGGAAGACATAACACCATCTCAAAGCTGAATTTGACTGCACCTTTTCAGGCGAAAAAGGCCGGGAACATACCACCAGATAGTAGCATAACCTGCGGGGCAGATTGAAAGGAAAGCAGTGGGGATAATCAGCATGGCGAGCAAAACAGGTAGCACCAGACCGCACAAGCGGCCTGGTTGCCGGGGCAACAACGCTTAGTTAATGATATTTAGCGTGACATCGATGTTACCACGGGTAGCATTGGAGTAAGGGCAGACGATATGAGCGGCATCCACCAGTTTTTTGGCTTCAGCACTGTCCATGCCCGGCAGGTGGATATTCAGCTTTGCTTCAATACCGAAACCATCAGGAATCGGACCAATACCGACTTCACCTTCAATAAAGGCTTCTTTTGGCAGGGCGATTTTATCGCGGCCAGCAACGAATTTCATGGCACCTAAAAAGCATGCAGAGTAACCGGCAGCAAAAAGCTGTTCGGGGTTGGTAACTTCACCACCGAGCCCGCCCATCTCTTTTGGCACACCCAGTTTGACATCCAGTACACCATCAGATGAAACAGCGCGGCCGTCACGGCCCCCGGTGGCTTTTGCTTTTGCCCGGTAAACCACTTGTTCTAAAGACATGTTGACTCCTTTGTATATTTCACTATTAAGTCGTGAGCGACTTAATAGACGGTGACTAAATTGAGACTGAAGTGGTGCAGGACATTACCCGTAAGAATATGTACCTTAAGGCACGATGGTGAAGTTCTGCGCGTGACCGTTCAGTCTTGCTCTGTGATTAATTTAAATAGTGCGCTATTTAATTGCAAGTTATTTTTTATTTAACTAAAGCCACAATACATCGTAGTTCAAATGAGTCTGATGACAAACCTCATGCTCGCAGAGAACGAGAGGATGCCACCCAATAAAAAACAAGGAAAATCAATTCATTGATATTCGATTGCTAACTAAAAAGAAGGAAAAACCACGCTTTTTCCTTCTTTTTCATCAATCTGACGCGGGTTACACCCGCGGGCGTTTGCGGTAGAGCCATAGGCCTGGCAGGGACAAACCAATAGATAACGCGCCAACAATAAATGCGGCTTTCAGGAAATTGGTTACCAGCATTATCATCAGCGGCTCTGTATAGCCGAAGTGGCTCAGCTTCACTGCAGATATCATGGCGGTATAGGCGTAGATCCCCGGGAACATTGGGATGACGGCCGCGACCGTGAAAACTTTGGGGTGAGCAAGGTACCAGCGAGACCACTGAATCCCAATGCAGCCGACCAGAATGGATGCGAGAAATGTGCTCCATTCAATATTGCCACCAAAGTGCATCAGGATAAACCGGGCTCCGTGGCCTATAGCTCCCAGTAAAGCACAGTAAGGCAATGCTCTGAGTGGCACGTTGAAAACCATGGCAAAACCGACTGCCGGAATAGAGGCCAGCACCATATCCTGAAGCAGGCTCAATAAAAACGTCATTATGCCCATCCGCGTAACCCCCACAGTGCCAGCGCCGTGACCACACCAATACAGGTTGCAAGTGTAAGCAGGCTTGCCATGGCCCAGCGCGCAAGGCCGGTGTTGATATGGCCTTTGAACATATCCGCGACGGCATTAATCAATGGAAAGCCCGGCACTAATAATAAAACACTGGCGGCCATGGCAATGGTGGATGTGTGGCGAAACAGCGGGGTGGACAACAACAGCCCGGAAAGCGTTGTCGCAACAAATGCCGTGATGCAAAAGTTAATCTGCGGGTGAAAATGGCGATGAGTGAGTACCTGGCGAACAAACATGGCAACGCTACTGGCAAGAAAGGCGATGAGTGCGCCATCCCACCCGCCATTGTTGAGTTTACAAAAGCACCCACAGGAGAGCCCAACCATCAGAACGACCAGCCACCGTGGGTAACGCAATGGTCGAATATGGGCAAACCGGCGCCGGACGTCTTTGTCATCCAGCAGCTTGTGCTCGGTCATAATGACAATATGCTGAACCTGGGTCACTACGTGCATATTGATCCCACGGTCAATATTTTTACGTGTGGATGTCAGGCAGTGATCATCAACGATAGTTGTCAGCACAATGGCATTAGCAGAAATGGCGCTTTCAACGCTATCCATGCCCAGGGCTTTACCCAACCGCCCGGAAAGTTCTTCCACCAGAGCACTTTCAGCGCCGTGCTGAAGCAGAAAGAGTGCGCACTGAATGCACAGCCGGGTTACTTCACGCTGTTTTACCGCTATTGCTTCCATTTTCAGACCTGCCAAAACCAAAAGTAGAGATAAAAGCGTGGCTGTTAATGCGCACGCAAGGTAACGGGTTTGTGCGTTGAACGGCTACCCGCACAAACTGACGGGGGTATTACCTGTTTTTGGGTGCACAAGCTCTGTTAGTGAGAAGGTATCTCCGTTCAACCTTTACTCAATTTAAGATATTTACCCACGATGGGAAACAGCCTGGCGAACATTTTGCTGCGAACATTTTGCAGATGGAAGCAGAGCCGCAAAGTAACAATGGGAAAGCGCGACAGACCAGATAAGGCAATTTATGCCGTGAAGTGTTTTTTTCTTAACTTTGTATTAATGATTTTTTTACTTTTTATTTTTTTTTGACCAGGAATATTCCATCAATATTTTTTTACTGAGGGCTATTAATTATTTGCTTAGATGTGCCGTGTTATAATTACAACACGCCCTGGTTGTATTCATCTTGCTGCATATTGCGTAGTGTTTAGGTTTTATTCAGGTGTGGCGTGGGATTATAGGCATAATGTTCATCTGAACAGGTTCAGTATTTGTATTTATCTGTAGTTTTTTAAATTTATGTTTTTTCTATTCAACTTATCCAGGTCTGTACTTCGTGTCATGCGGTTTTCTGGTGCATATTGCTATAGTGGTGGTGTAGGCTTTTCAAATAATATATTGATTTTTAAAGTTTACTTCCGCTTTGATTGCTGGGAAATGCGTGTGGCTCCGTAAACCACCAGAAACAACGCAGGGTACAGAGGCCAGATATCAACAGGAGCAAAATATGACAGCAGGAAGCTATAAAGACGGTGCGGTTATTAGTCGTTCAGCGATAATCGCTGCCGGGATTGAATCACTGATTTTAAGAAATTTCGATAATATTAATCTGAGTGTTTGCGATGTAAAGTGCGATAGTCAGCTTAGTCTTACCGTTAATAACGATATCATTTTTTGTGATCTTTCCGATGAAAACCACAGTGATGATATTTATTATCATTATCTGGAAAGCGTCCACAGCGGGCAAAAATGCCAGTGGGTTATGTTGATATCCTCAGATGAACAGCAATATGAAAAATGGCATGGTTTACCTAATATCCATTTGATTCCTCTGTTGGTTCCTGAAACTGAGCTGATAAATCTGCTGCACCCCTTTCTGGATTGCATGTACATTCCGGGGGATACAGAGGCTGACGCCGAAGCCTGCTCCAGTGCACAAATTCCCCAGGAGCACCATAAACTGACTGCATCGGAAAAACGAGTTTTGCGCCTGCTTGGGCGTGGGCTCGGGGTGAACCAGGTGGCAAATGTGCTGCAAAAAAGCAATAAAACGATTAGCGCCCAGAAACGGAGCGCATTGCGTCGTTTATCACTGCGCAGTAATGCCGATATGTATGCCTGGATTAACAGCGAAGCTGGCAAAGTGGAACTTTCCAACGAGCTGTGAGGCAGGGCGGTTACCGGGCTTAACCGGTATGTGGCTGCTTCCATGTAAATGGGCCCTTGTGGCCCATTTGAGTCTGATGACAAACCTCATGTCCGCACAGAACGAGAGGATGTCACCTAATAAAAAACCAGGAAAATCAATTCATTGATTTTCGGCTGCTAACTAAAAAGAAGGAAAAACCACGCTTTTTCCTTCTTTTTCATCAATCTGAAATGGGCTCTTGTGGCCCATTTGTGCTTTCTCACAGACCCATGCCCGGGCGTTAATTTGCAGGGATAACACCCTGGTAATCTGCCCGGGTTCCACCTGGTGTGTGGCAGCGGCAAACGCAACCATCCCACATGGTTATTTATGCCAGTGTGCAGTCACCACATTGTTGCACACCTGGCAGGCGGTTACGCTGGCAGCATGTGCGGCGCACCCACTGGCCTTCCCGTTCCAGCATAGTGCGGAACAGGGGGTTAGCACTCCCGGTGCGTAATTGCGCAGAGAGGAAGCAGTGGCGATGTAGTGCATTGAGCTCTTCCTGAGGGTGGAATTTGCTCATTTCATTGAGAAACCAGTTAACAATGTAACCCAGGTTGCTCCAGATAAGCTTGCCGTTGATATGACCGGTTGCTTCCAGGGCTGCAACGACCGGTGTAATCCCACTTTCAATAAGGTGCTCCATGCGGGACATTGCATCCCGGGGGGCATCATGGTGAGCGGGCTGAACATCCAGCCAGAATTTTTCTGCCCGGCCGGTTTCATGGAAACGCACACAGACCCGTTCTGGTGAGAGGTCAAGAGGGCATGACATAGTCAGTTGCGCCAGCATCAGCGGGGGGACCAGTAGCCCGGTGTACCACTGAGCCCATAAAGAAAGCAGGGGCTTGTTCTGTTGTTTTTTCTCAGGCGTATCGCGGTAACAGTGGCTGGCGTAGCGTTCCAGTAAGGTGGCAAGTTCAGCCGGTTGCGACCATTGCGCAAGTGTCAGGGTGTCTGATGGGGCCTGGGCGCCTGGGAAAATAAAGTCATTAAACCATGGGCTATGGCGCGTAAATGTTGCCTTTACCTTGTCTGACAGGGTACGGGGGAAAAAACGGGGAACCGTTCCCCATTCTTCTGCTGGTTGGCGAAACGCAAGATAAGCCATAGCGGTAAGCAATGTAAATATAAATGATAATAATTACTAATACTAACCGCGATGCCAGACACATACAAGCGTTGCTACCCGGGTATCAGGCAGCACTCCAGGTATCATAGGACAGAATGCTGTTGCGCCCCTGGTTCTTGGCACTGTAAAGCGCCTGGTCTGCCTGGCTCAGGGCTGCTCCCATATCATTGTTTTTGACTTGTGCGGTGCCGATGCTGATTGTCACATTGGTCGCGACACTTTCATTAAACATGTGCGGAATAGAGAGATCGTAAACCCGCTGGCGAATGCGCTCGGCCATTTCGCTGGCTTGTTGTGGCGTTGTATTGACCAGTAAGACCATAAATTCTTCGCCGCCATAGCGGCCAACAATATCTCTGGAGCGGACTGTATCGCGAATGGCGGCGGAAACACGCGTCAGTGCCTGGTCGCCCATCATGTGCCCGTAGTGGTCGTTATAGGCTTTAAAATGATCAATATCCAGCAGCAATAACGTATGTACAGAAGAAGAATCCGCTAAGGCGTTTTCTGTCCGGTTCTCAAAACCACGCCGATTATACAGGCCGGTAAGCGGGTCTATCATACTGAGGTCGATTAGCGTTTCTTTCTCTGCTTCCAGTGTATTAAGCAGGCTCAGGATAAACCTGTCGTTACGCTGCTTTATTACCTGGTGAATGGCAATCCCGATGGTTGGTAATGCAAAAGCAAACAACACCGGCACCCAGTATTCTCCCCTGGAAAGAAACAGGATGGTCAGTGTGGTGGGCAGGCAATGCAGCAGGAAACTGATTAAGTTATTGATGAACGCAATTGCCCCAATAAACAGGACAGCCAGTAATGTCACCATAAACCATGAAAGATCTGTGGTTTGTAAGACATGCTGTGTCAGTACGGCATTCCAGGCCCAAAAAATACCAAATATCAGTGAGATGATATTTATATGTACGCGTATTTTTTTATTTTTTAAATTTGAGATAAGTAAAAACGTACTGCCAATGAAAATCATTGCCACAGGAGTGCGCACAATAATATGCACTTTGTTGGCTACCGGGTTGAGCATGCAATAAAGTGAGCTCAGCGCGTTCAGGAGCAAAAACAGGCGTAATGAAAGTTGATACTTTTCTTTCATCAGGCCTTGCCATGATGGTGTCGTCATAAAAATCAGTGGTAAGAATAAAATATTTTGCAATATCAGTGATATTGCTGGCGTTATGTCCAGACCTTATCTGAGGAACTTAATCTACAGAATGCGTTCAGCCAGAATGAGGTCGGATGAGTGTTATGTTTAATCGCTCAATTTATCATCTTAAGAATAATCTGTCACCCCAGCCTTATTTGTCATTTTGACAACACTGCATCCTGGTTCCAGGAATATAAGATTTAATTGAAAATGATAACTATTAGCATATGATGTCTGTTATCAAATTTCTGGCTGCGGTGAGGAAGTGATGCGCAAGTGTCTTGAAGGGGGCTGGGGGTTAATTCTGGGGAGCGGAGTGATTCTTGGCCTCGCGTTTATTGGCCTGCCATTTTCGTTATGGCGAGTGTTAACTGCGGTGGCATTGTTAAGCACTGCAGCAATGTTGTGGCACCCCCGGCTGCGGCATTTTATTTTACTCTCTTCTGCAATGGCGCTCGGGAGCGGTGCTGTGTTGCTGCTAAAAGCGATGATGACCTGGCCAGTTTTTCCCTGAACACGGGTTATTGCTGTAAAGCGCTTTAATACAGAAAGAAACAGGCATGGAAAGGCAGGCAGGGAATAACGAAACAGGGCTGCAGGGAAAATCAGGAAACTGGTGCGAGGGGAGGGACTTGAACCCTCACGTCCGAAAGGACACTAACACCTGAAGCTAGCGCGTCTACCAATTCCGCCACCTTCGCACAGTAAGAGAGATATCGTTTTCGCATTGGTGCGAGGGGAGGGACTTGAACCCTCACGTCCGTAAGAACACTAACACCTGAAGCTAGCGCGTCTACCAATTCCGCCACCTTCGCGCAGTGCGAACGATATATGTGATTATTGGTGCGAGGGGAGGGACTTGAACCCTCACGTCCGAAAGGACACTAACACCTGAAGCTAGCGCGTCTACCAATTCCGCCACCTTCGCATACCATCAACACATTAAAGTGTTGTAACCACGGAGGCGCATTCTAGTGGTTTTCTGCTATTCGTCAACTGTTAATTACATGCCGCTTTTCTGAATGGTGTAAAAAACGGCATCCGGCAACACCCCACACTTTGCGTTATTTTTTACCAGGACGCCGCAGTATGGCGCTGTAGACTTTAAAACGCCCGGTTTGGGCAATGACTTCATGGCTGCCAAAGGTCTCATCCAGCACCCTGGGGTAAGGAAGAAATGCGTTGGCAACGATACGTAATTCCCCACCAATATTCAGGTGACGCGCCGCGCCGCGGATTAACTGCTGGGCTGCGTCCAGACTGGTCTGGATCCCATCATGAAACGGTGGGTTGGAGATTATCATGTCAAACCGGCCCTGGATGTCGCTAAATACATTGCTTGCCAGGACCTGGCCTTCTACTTCATTAGCCAGCAGCGTGGCTTTAGTGGCTTCAATTGCCGCAGCGCTGACATCACATAATGTCAGGCGTACTTTAGGTGAGTGTGCCGCCAGTGACGCAGCCAGTACACCTGCACCACAACCGACATCCAGCACTTTGCCTTTCGTGTGTGGTGTGAAGGTGGACAGGAGCAGTTGGCTGCCTGAGTCCAGCCCGTCCCGGCTGAAAACGCCCGGGAGTGTTTTGACCGTAACGCCGTCGGCCTGGTATTCGCCCCACCAGGTATCAGGAGAAAATGCGGGCTGTTTTTCAAGTTGACCATGGTACAGACCACAACGGCGTGCACTGTCAACTTTGGTTAATGGGCAAAATGCCTCGATCATTTGTTCCGCGCTACGGATCCCGCTACGGTTTTCACCCACGACAAAAATATGGCTGCCTGTGGGGAGCAGTGCCAGCAGGTTCATTAGCTGGTAATGCGCTTCAGGCTTGTTTTTCGGCCAGTAATAAATCAGCGTATCGCAGCCGGCAACCTGTTCAGTTTCTGCATACATGCCCCAACTTGCCTGTTCACCCATTTGTGCATGTAGCTGTTGCCAGTGATGATATTGTTGAGTAAATACCCTGGCCGAGGCGCAGGGGAGTTGCGCGGGCAACATGTCTTGCAGGTCACCTGCAAATAAAATATGGCTGTCCTGAAAATCATCACTGTTGCGCAGCAGCACTTCACTGGCAGGGGTATACGCTGACATTAATTGTCTCCTTAATATTCTGAGGCGTGATTATAGTGGTTTGTTGGCGCAGATACGACGGATTTGCTATATTTGCGCCCTTCTGACGAGAAACAAGGCTACGCATGACATCCCGACGAGACTGGCAATTGCAGCAACTGGGCATCACCCAATGGGTGCTACGCCGCCCGGGCGTGTTGCAAGGTGAGGTTGCTATCACAGTGCCGTCTGCGGTGCGATTATTGATAGTCGCCCGGCCATTACCTGAATTACATAACCCTTTTATTCAGGATGTTCTGCGTAGTTTGCAACTCTCAACAGAGCAGGTCATGTTGTTATCCCCTGAACGGGTCGACATGTTGCCGTCTGGCAGCCGCTGCCATACCTGGTGGCTGGGGGCTTCATGCCCTGCGGCGTTACCCGGGGTAAATCTGTCTTCTCCCGGGCTGGATGAACTTTATCAGGACCACCAGGCGCGCCAGGCGCTGTGGAAACAAATTTGCCAACATGAACACGATCTCTTCCCTGACGCAGGCTGATCTCGCCGCCGCCTGGGCGATAGAACAACGCAGCCATGCTTTCCCATGGAGTGAAAAAACGCTCATCAGCAACCAGGGCGAGCGTTACCGTAATTTTGGTTTATGGTCCGACGGGCAACTGGTGGCCTTTGCCATAACCCAGGTTGTGCTGGATGAAGCCACACTGTTCAATATTGCCGTTGATCCTGCCTGGCAACGTAAAGGGCTGGGGCGCGAATTGCTTGAGCACCTGGTCGCTGAGCTGGAGCAGAGTGATGTGCTCACGTTGTGGCTGGAAGTCCGCGAGTCGAACCTGGGTGCCCGCGCCTTATACGAGCTATTAGGTTTTAACGAAGTCACCGTGCGCCGCAATTACTATCCGTGCGCGGCCGGGCGTGAGGATGCCATTGTTATGGCTCTGCCGCTGGGGTGAATACAGAAGAGAATTAACGGAGCGAAGCCATGCAGTGGGACTGGATTCTGTTTGATGCCGATGAAACGCTGTTTACATTTGATGCATTCAGCGGCTTACAAAGAATGTTTCTGGATTATAGCGTTACGTTTACATCCGAAGATTTCCAGGATTATCAGGCGGTCAATAAGCCGTTGTGGGTGGATTATCAAAACGGTGCGATTAGCGCGTTACAATTACAGCACCAACGTTTCCAAGGGTGGGCCGACAAATTGCGCGTGCCGCCTGCTGAACTGAATGATGCCTTTTTAAATGCCATGGCGGAAATTTGTACACCGCTACCAGGCGCGCTTTCCCTGCTCAATGCACTGTATGGCAAGGTGAAAATGGGCATCATCACTAATGGTTTTACGGCGCTTCAGGAGCGTCGCCTGGCGCGAACGGGTACAGCGCATTTATTTGATCTGCTGGTGATTTCTGAGCAAGTGGGTGTGGCGAAACCGGATGCTTCAATCTTCGATTATGCACTGAATAAAATGGGGAATCCGCCCCGGGAACGTGTGTTAATGGTTGGGGATACACCAGAGTCCGATATTCTTGGTGGAATTAACTCGGGTCTGGCAACTTGCTGGGTCAACAGCCATCAGCGCACTCTGCCGGAAGGGATTACACCAGACTGGCAGGTGGCTACGCTTAGCGAACTGGAGCAACGCCTGTGTAAACAATGATTGTCTGGCCCGGACTGTTGGGTAAAATAGCGCACATTTTTACCAATCCTTGTGGTGTGAACACGGTTCGCGCCCTGACACAGAAGACTGAATTATGACGTTGTCTCCTTTCGAGCAAGAGGTGGCCCGCCGCCGCACTTTTGCCATTATTTCTCACCCGGATGCGGGTAAAACAACCATTACTGAAAAAGTGCTGTTGTTCGGACAGGCTATTCAGACCGCGGGGACAGTGAAAGGCCGTGGCTCCAGCCATCATGCAAAATCTGACTGGATGGAGATGGAAAAGCAGCGTGGGATTTCTATCACCACATCGGTGATGCAGTTCCCGTATCACGATTGCCTGGTTAACCTGCTTGATACCCCGGGGCACGAAGACTTCTCCGAAGATACTTACCGTACTCTGACCGCGGTGGACTGCTGCCTGATGGTGATTGATGCGGCAAAAGGTGTTGAAGACCGTACCCGTAAACTGATGGAGGTCACACGCTTGCGTGATACGCCTATCCTGACGTTTATGAACAAACTCGACCGTGATATCCGCGACCCAATGGAGTTGCTGGATGAAGTCGAAAACGAACTGAAGATCTCCTGCGCCCCTATTACCTGGCCGATTGGTTGTGGGAAATTGTTTAAAGGCGTGTATCACCTGTATAAAGACGAAACCTATCTGTATCAGAGTGGCCAGGGCCACACTATTCAGGAAGTTCGCATTGTTAAAGGCCTAGATAACCCTGAGCTGGATAAAGCAGTGGGTGAAGATCTGGCTGGTCAATTACGCGATGAACTGGAACTGGTGAAAGGGGCTTCTAATGAGTTTGATGAAGACCTGTTCCTGAGCGGTGATATTACGCCTGTGTTCTTCGGTACCGCGCTGGGTAACTTTGGTGTTGATCATATGCTTGATGGCCTGGTTTCCTGGGCACCAACGCCAATGCCTCGCCAGACTGACCAGCGTGTTGTGGAAGCGAAAGAAGATAAATTCGCCGGCTTTGTTTTCAAAATTCAGGCCAATATGGACCCGAAACACCGCGACCGTGTGGCATTTATGCGTGTTGTGTCTGGTAAGTATGAAAAGGGCATGAAGCTGCGCCAGGTGCGTACCGGCAAAGATGTGGTGATTTCTGACGCCCTGACTTTCATGGCTGGTGACCGTGCTCATGTTGAAGAAGCCTATCCTGGCGATATCCTTGGTTTGCATAACCACGGTACCATCCAGATTGGTGATACCTTCACTCAGGGTGAAAACATGAAGTTTACCGGGATCCCGAACTTCGCCCCTGAATTGTTTCGCCGTATTCGCCTGCGTGACCCGCTGAAACAAAAACAGTTGCTCAAGGGGCTGGTACAGCTTTCGGAAGAAGGTGCGGTGCAGGTGTTCCGTCCGCTTATCAACAACGATTTGATTGTTGGCGCGGTTGGTGTGCTGCAGTTTGATGTGGTTGTGGCGCGCCTGAAAAGTGAATACAACGTTGAAGCAATTTATGAGTCAGTCAACGTTGCCACTGCACGTTGGGTTGAATGCGCTGACGTGAAAAAATTCGAAGAATTTAAACGTAAAAATGAAGTACAGCTGGCTCTGGATGGGGGAGATAACCTGGCGTATATCGCACCAACCATGGTTAACCTCAACCTGACTCAGGAACGTTACCCTGACGTGACATTCCGCAAAACGCGCGAACACTAACAGGGCATTTTGCCAACCGGTGAGTGCCGGTTTTGCCAGAGCCTGGCCTGCGCAATTAACGCGGGCCAGGCTTTTTTATATCCTTTCTGTCATTGTGCTTTTTGCGCAGAATGTTCTTAAAAACCCCCGAAATCAGCCCTGTTCAGCAGTTTTTTCCGTTTATCCGATCGTTTTTTACTGCCAGTGAACTATAGTTACCCCTGACAGTAACTCCTGGTTTAAAACGCTAATAAACATGTTTATTGTGGTTTTAAATCTTGGTTAATTGTTCTTTTGTTGAATTTATTCACCATTAATGGGTTTTTTAGATGTGGTGAATAACGGCTGGTTACTACCAGCACTGGCTCAAATACTGAGCAAACATAAGGAAAGAATCGATGAAGATGACAAACAAGGTTTCTCACTCTCTGCTGGCAATTGCGTTGGGTTCTGTTCTGGTGAGTGGTGCAGCGTTCGCTGAAAGTACCACAGCCGCTAAAGCACAGACCATGGCGGATTCCGCGGGACAAAAAATCGACAGCTCTGTCACTAAAGTCGGTAATTTCATGGATGACAGTGCCATAACGGCAAAAGTGAAATCGGCTTTAATGGATAACGACTCGGTCAAAAGTACCGATATCTCCGTCGATACAGATAAAGGCGTTGTGACCCTGAGTGGGTTTGTCACCAGCCAGAAACTGGCTGAAACAGCAGTGAATGTCGCCCAGCATGTGGATGGCGTGAAATCAGTCAGTGACAAGTTGCAGGTGAAAGACAGCGATTCGCAGAGCCTGAAAGGCTATGCCGGTGATACCGCAACGACCAGCGAGATTAAGGCGAAGTTCCTGGCCGATGACATTGTTCCGTCGCGCAAAATCAAAGTGGAAACCACCCAGGGTGTGGTACTGCTGACGGGTACAGTGAATAACAGTGCACAGGCACAGCGGGCAGAAACCATTGCTAAAGCCATTGATGGCGTGAAAAGCGTCAAAAATGAACTAAAAGTTAAAGCGTAAGAGTAATCAGACGGACCCGGGCTTGCCACAGGCAGGCCCGACGCGAACCAACCAGGTGTTACTGGTGCACTGGCCGGTGGCAATCATTATTCACTTTGGGTAAGGAGCGTTTATGTTTCGTTGGGGAATTATCTTCTTAATTGTGGCAGTGATTGCGGCGGCGTTAGGCTTCGGTGGCCTGGCGGGGACTGCGGCGGGTGCTGCGAAAATCGTCTTTGTTGTCGGTATTGTTCTCTTTCTGGTCAGTCTTTTTACCGGCCGTCGGCGTCCATAGACCGGAAAGTGTGGTACAACATGGGTGAGTAAGAGCCAGTCCGGGCGACTGGCTTTTTACTGTCTGGACCATTCCTTTTGTATAGCTAATCAGGCAGACCGCCCATGGGACAATATATACCGGTGACACTCGGGGATCTCTCCCCACTCTCGTTAGCACCTTTTGAACCAGGCAGAATGGCGCTGGTATGTGAAGGTGGTGGGCAGCGCGGCATTTTTACTGCCGGTGTGCTTGATGAGTTTCTGCGTGCCGGTTTTAATCCATTTGATGATTTCTACGGTACTTCTGCGGGTGCGCAGAACCTGTCCTCCTGGCTGTGCGGGCAGCGGGGTTATGCCTGGCGTGTTATCACCCGCTTCACCACGCAGAGAGAGTTTTTTGACCCGGTGCGCTTTGTGCGTGGCGGGCACCTTATTGACCTCGACTGGCTGGTAGACTCCACGGCGAAAACTATGCCACTGGCAATGGACCAGGCGGCCCGGTTGTTTGACCAGGGTAAACGTTTTTACCTGTGTGCCTGCCGTAGTGATGATTACACGCCAGAATATTTTACCCCTGATACAGACACCTGGCTGGACCTTATCCGTGCCTCCAGTGCGATACCGGGTTTTTACCGCAATGGCGTGACACTGAATGGTATCAGCTATCAGGATGGTGGCATCAGTGATGCTATTCCGGTACAGGAGGCTGTGCGTCGTGGAGCAAAAACTGTGGTTGTCATTCGCACGGTTCCCTCGCAAATGTATTACACACCGCAGTGGTTTCAACGCATGCAACGCTGGTTAGGTGAAAGCAGCCTGCAACCCCTGGTTAACCTGGTTCAGCACCATGAAGCCTGTTACAGCGCAACGCAGCAGTTTATTGAGTCGCCACCTGAAGGGGTCAATGTTATTGAAATATACCCGCCTGTCGCGCTGAAAAGCATGGCTTTGGGAAGCCGCCTGCCTGCGCTTCGTGCCGACTATAAAACCGGGCGGTTATGTGGGCGCTATTTCCTGGCGACTGTCGCGAAATGGTTAGGCGCGGTACATCCTCCTCATGCAACGGAGTTGCCTGTTACGGGCAAAATCATTATTCCGGGTGAGGCGGCTAACGATATGGTGCCTGCTCACCAGGCAAATGATGACTCATTTGGCCGTGATGGCTGCCTTGAGCAGGGAGACAGCGCGTGACGTACCGGTTTATCGATACCCACTGCCATTTTGATTTTCCTCCGTTTACTGGCGATGAAAATGCAAGCCTGGCTCGTGCGGCGAACGCTGGTGTGGAGAAAATTATCGTTCCGGCAATCGGTGCCGGGCAGTTTAACGCGGTACTTGCCCTGGCACGGGACTACCCGGCGGTCTATGCCGCTTTGGGTCTGCACCCCATGTATATCGAACAGCATGATGATGCCGCTTTGCAGGCCTTAGAGAACGCTTTAGCCAGCCAGCCGGGAAAAGTGGTGGCTGTGGGGGAAACTGGCCTGGATGCTTACCGGGAATCACCTGATCTCCCTAAGCAGGTTGCTATGCTCCAGGCGCAGTTTGCGCTGGCAAAACGCTGGCAGTTGCCGGTTATCCTTCATTCCCGGCGTACTCACGACAAGCTGGCAATGTTATTACGCCAGGCTTCATTGCCAAAAACCGGCGTAGTACACGGGTTTTCCGGTAGTTTTGAGCAAGCGATGCGGTTTATAGAACTGGGGTATTACATTGGTGTGGGTGGCACCATCACTTACCCGCGGGCGGCAAAAACGCGCAAGGCCATTAGCCGGTTGCCACTTGAAGCATTAGTACTCGAAACGGATGCGCCGGATATGCCTCTTAATGGCTGGCAGGGGCAGGCGAATCGCCCTGAGCGGGTTGCGCTGGTTTTTGACATACTTTGCCAGTTGCGTAGCGAAAATCCGGAGGAAATAGCCGATGCTGTGTGGCGAAATACTTGCGCACTTTTCCCATTAGTTGCGCAAACAGCTTAAAAATGTGATGCAGATCACTGTATAAGATTAACGTTTGTATTTGTTGCTTGGATAACGTGATTCATATATCAATTTAGTGATTTCCTGCCGTTATAATGCCAGCGTTTTCGACCAATAATTCTGTTAACGAATATTTCTCTTTGGCGCAGGAATCCATCTATGCAAATCCTCATGGGGTTAGTGGGCATGATCGTGTTGTTACTGATCGGTGTGCTCCTTTCAAGTAACCGTAAAGCTATTAATTTTCGTACTGTAATTGGTGCCTGGGTTATTCAGGTATTGATTGGTGCACTGGTTCTTTATGTGCCTGTTGGGCGTAAGGTGCTGTTGGCAATGTCGGAAGGCGTTGCGAAAGTGATTGCCTACGGCAATGACGGGATTTCATTCCTGTTTGGTGGCCTGGCTTCCGACAAAATGTTCGAAGTGTTTGGTAACCAGGGCTTTGTTTTTGCATTGCGCGTCCTGCCCATTATTGTCTTCTTCTCATCACTGATTGCTGTGCTGTATTACCTGGGGATCATGCAACTGGTCATCCGTATTCTCGGGGGTGGCTTGCGTTATGTGCTGAAAACCTCGCGCACTGAATCACTTTCTGCCACAGCGAATATCTTTGTTGGGCAGACTGAAGCGCCACTGGTTGTTCGGCCCTATATTGCCACAATGACACGTTCAGAGTTGTTTGCCGTAATGTGTGGTGGCCTGGCATCGGTTGCCGGTTCTGTACTGGCGGGTTATGCACAGATGGGTGTTCCACTTGAGTATTTGATTGCTGCTTCTTTCATGGCGGCTCCAGGTGGCCTGCTGTTTGCCAAACTGATAGTGCCGGAAACAGAAACTCCCCATGATGCGCCGGATCTGAAAATTGGTGAAAACGACCCTGACCGCCCGAGCAACGTGCTTGATGCTGCTGCCTCTGGTGCTTCTTCTGGTATGCAACTGGCGCTGAATGTTGGGGCTATGCTGTTAGCGTTTGTTGCGCTGATTGCGTTGCTCAACGGCATTTTGTCCGGTGTCGGTGGCTGGTTCAATCACCCGGAACTCTCCATGCAGTTGATTCTGGGCTGGGTATTTTCTCCACTGGCCTGGATTATTGGTGTGCCGTGGAATGAAGCGACGGTTGCCGGTTCCTTTATTGGGCAGAAACTGATCATTAATGAGTTTGTTGCCTACCTGAACTTTGGCGCTTACCTGAAAGATGACGCAACTGTGGCTGCCGCAGGCCTGCAAGTGCTGTCTTCCCACACCAAAGCGATTATCTCTTTTGCACTGTGTGGTTTTGCCAACCTGTCTTCCATTGCCATTCTGATTGGTGGGTTGGGCAGTATGGCCCCTGGCCGTCGCCATGATGTCGCACGCATGGGCTTAAAGGCGGTTGCAGCCGGGACATTATCTAACCTGATGAGTGCAACCATTGCCGGGATATTCCTGTCCATGTAGCGCATTTTGTTATTTTTATAACATTTTGTGATGCCAAGAAGGCCGGAGAATAACCGGCCTTTTTCATTTTAGGTAAACGTGATTTTATCTTGTCTGTCGCATATAATTGTTGCAGGAACATCGCCAGTGTTCTCTGTTTTGCGAAACTCTGCACAAAACATGGCTGGTGATGAATGTTAGAATTTTAACATTACATATACTGCGAAACTGAAATAGTGTGGTGAGCTTAAGCTCTGATTCCGGGTGCCAGTGCCATGCTTTTCGTTGGAGACGATGATGAATGATTTAACCAGCAGCAGCCTGCGTGCACTGCACTTAATGGATTTAACCACCCTGAATGAAGACGACACGGATGAAAAAGTTATTGCGTTGTGCCGCCAGGCCAAAACACCCGTGGGGACACCAGCGGCCATTTGTATTTATCCTCGCTTTATTCCCGTAGCCCGTAAGGCGCTGAAGGCTCAGGGGACGCCGGATGTGCGGATTGCAACAGTGACCAATTTCCCCCATGGCAATGATGACATCGAGATTGCGCTGGCAGAAACCCGCGCAGCCATTGCTTATGGTGCGGATGAAGTGGATGTTGTGTTCCCTTACCGCACATTAATGGCTGGTGATGAAGATACCGGGTTTGCACTGGTTAGTGCCTGTAAAGCGGCCTGCCAGGCTGCGAATGTGTTGCTGAAAGTCATTATTGAAACCGGTGAGTTAAAAACGGAAGCGCTGATTCGCAAGGCGTCTGCCATTGCCATTAATGCCGGTGCCGACTTCATTAAGACATCTACCGGGAAAGTGCCGGTTAACGCTACCCCGGAAAGTGCACGCCTGATGATGGAAGTCATTCGGGATATGGGCGTACAGGAAACCGTGGGCTTTAAACCTGCTGGCGGCGTGCGTACCGCCGAAGATGCACAACTGTATTTGCAAATGGCTGACGACATTCTTGGTGAAAAGTGGGCAGATGCCCGCCATTTCCGCTTCGGTGCTTCCAGCCTGCTTGCCAGTTTATTGAAAGCCCTTGGTCACGGTGACGGCCAGAGCAACAGTCAATATTGATTCTTCCAGGGAGCAGGCCCGCCCTGGCTCCCTGATACCTTCAGGAGGCGACAGTGTTTCTTGCCCAGGAAATTATCCGTAAAAAACGTGATGGACACCCGCTCAGTGACGAAGAGATCCGTTTTTTTGTCAACGGGATCCGCGATAACACCGTTTCAGAAGGGCAAATCGCAGCCCTGGCGATGACCATTTTTTTCCATGATATGACGATGTCTGAGCGTGTGTCGCTGACAATGGCGATGCGGGATTCAGGCACGGTACTGGACTGGTCAGCGCTCAATTTGCATGGCCCGATTGTGGATAAACACTCCACTGGTGGTGTGGGCGATGTAACTTCTCTGATGCTTGGCCCCATGGTGGCAGCCTGCGGTGGGTATGTGCCGATGATTTCCGGGCGAGGGCTGGGCCACACTGGTGGAACTCTGGATAAACTGGAATCCATTCCGGGCTTTGATATTTACCCGGACGATACGCATTTTCGCAACATCATTTCTTCTGTTGGTGTGGCCATTATTGGGCAAACCAATTCCCTGGCCCCGGCTGACCGCCGCTTTTATGCCACCCGGGATATCACCGCAACGGTCGATTCCATTCCACTGATAACCGCATCTATTTTGGCGAAAAAGCTGGCTGAAGGGCTGGATGCGCTGGTGATGGACATCAAAGTGGGTAGTGGCGCATTTATGCCAACTTATGAACAGTCTGAAGCACTGGCCCGGGCAATTGTCTCCGTTGCGAATGGCGCAGGTGTGCGTACCACTGCTTTGCTCACGGATATGAACCAGGTGCTGGCTTCATCGGCGGGGAATGCGCTGGAAGTGCGTGAAGCTGTGCGCTTCCTTACGGGTGAACAGCGTAATCCGCGCCTGGAGGCTGTTACCATGGCGTTGAGCGTTGAAATGCTGTTGTCGGGCAAACTGGCTGCCGATGAAGCAACCGCCCGGAAAATGCTGAATGACGTGCTGGATAACGGCAAAGCTGCAGAGTGTTTTGGCCGCATGGTTGCTGCCCAGAACGGGCCTGCTGATTTCGTCGAACATTATGACCGTTACCTGCCGGAAGCCATGCTTAGCAAAGCGGTGTTTGCCGACACCAGTGGCTACGTGAGCGCAATGGATACCCGTATGCTCGGTATGGCGGTGGTTGCTTTGGGAGGTGGCCGCCACCAGGCCAGCGATGAGATTGATTACAGCGTTGGGTTATCTGATGTTGTGCGCCTGGGTGAAGAAATTGATGGCCAGCGCCCTCTGGCAATTATCCATGCGCGCGGTGAGGCAGAATGGCTGGCTGCGGCGCAAATGGTGAAAACAGCTATCACCATCGGCAGTGCTCCAGTGGCTGACACCCCGGTGGTATATAGCACTATCACCCAATAACTGGCATACTGATCTGATCACTTTCTTTTAGCGCCGTCGGTTGCCAGCCGCTGGCAACGATGCAGGAGAAATTATGAAACGTGCATTCATTATGGTGCTGGACTCGTTCGGCATTGGCGCAACTGAAGATGCCGATAAATTCGGTGATGCAGGCTCAGATACTCTGGGCCATATTGCTCAGGCCTGTGCTAACGGCGAGGCAGATAAAGGCCGTCATGGCCCGCTGAACTTACCTAATTTAACTCAACTTGGCCTGGCGAAAGCCCACGAAGGTTCCACCGGGAGCCTTCCGGCTGGTATGGACGGTAATGCAGTAATTACTGGTGCATACGGCTGGGCGCATGAACTCTCTTCTGGTAAAGACACCCCGTCCGGGCACTGGGAAATAGCCGGTGTGCCTGTGTTGTTTGACTGGGGCTATTTCAGCGACGTAGAAAACAGCTTCCCCCAGAAATTGCTGGATGAACTGGTGCAACGCGCTGACCTGCCTGGTTACCTGGGTAACTGCCACTCTTCGGGCACCGTCATTCTCGACAAACTGGGTGAAGAGCATATGAAAACCGGGAAACCGATTTTCTACACCTCTGCTGACTCCGTTTTCCAGATTGCCTGCCATGAAGAAACCTTCGGTCTGCAACGCCTGTACGACTTGTGCGAAATTGCGCGTGAGGTGCTGACCAACGGGGGCTATAACATTGGCCGTGTCATTGCGCGTCCTTTTGTGGGTGAAAAAGCCGGAGCCTTTGAACGGACCGGAAACCGCCATGACCTGGCTGTCGAACCGCCGTCAGCAACTGTGTTGAAAAAGCTGGTGGACGAAAAGCAAGGCCAGGTGGTGTCTGTGGGTAAAATTGCGGATATCTATGCCAATGTGGGTATCACTAAAAAGGTGAAAGCGACCGGGCTGGATGCGTTATTTGACGCGACTCTGGCAGAAATGAAAGCGGCAGGGGATAACACCATTGTGTTTACCAACTTTGTCGATTTTGACTCTTCCTGGGGGCACCGCCGTGATGTGGCCGGGTATGCTGCCGGTCTTGAACTGTTCGACCGCCGTTTGCCTGAGTTACTGGCTTTATTGGAAGGGGATGATCTCCTGATCCTGACAGCCGATCATGGTTGCGACCCAACCTGGGCTGGTACTGATCATACTCGCGAGCACATTCCAGTATTAATTGCCGGCCCACGTGTGCAACCTGGTTCTTTGGGGCACCGCGAAACCTTTGCCGATATCGGGCAGACACTGGCCCACTATTTTGGTACCTCTGCCATGGACTATGGCAAAAATATGTTGTGAGTGACGGTAGCTGTGGGCGGGGACGAACCGCCCATGTCAGAATGTTGTGCCAGTAGCAGCCTGCTGCGCTCTGTGCCTGGTTTTGACAAGTGACCTTCTTAACGCTGACTACTGATTAAGGAATATAACAATGGCAACGCCACATATTAATGCAGAAATGGGTGATTTCGCTGACGTCGTTTTGATGCCGGGTGACCCGCTGCGTGCCAAACACATTGCTGAAACCTTCCTGGAAGATGTGCGGGAAGTGAATAATGTTCGCGGTATGTTAGGTTTTACTGGCACTTATAAAGGCCGCAAAATCTCCGTAATGGGCCATGGTATGGGGATCCCATCCTGCTCTATTTACACCAAAGAGCTGATAACAGAGTTTGGTGTGAAGAAAATTATCCGTGTCGGCTCATGTGGTGCTGTGCGCCAGGACGTCCATTTGCGTGATGTCGTCATTGGTATGGGCGCCAGTACGGACTCCAAAGTAAACCGCATTCGTTTTAAAGACCATGATTTTGCAGCGCTGGCTGATTTTGACATGGTGCGTAATGCGGTTGACGCCGCAAAAGCGTTAGGTGTGGATGCCCGGGTTGGTAATTTGTTTTCAGCTGACTTGTTCTACTCTCCGGACCCTTCCATGTTTGATGTGATGGAGCAATACGGAATCCTGGGCGTGGAAATGGAAGCGGCTGGTATTTATGGTGTTGCCGCGGAGTTTGGCGCGAAAGCGCTGGCGATTTGTACGGTGTCTGACCATATCCGTACTCACGAGCAAACTACCGCAGAAGAACGCCAGACCACCTTTAATGACATGATAAAGATTGCCCTGGAATCGGTACTGCTGGGCGATAAAGCCTGATAACGTACTGTTGCTTTTTGTTGTGCCAGTTTGTCTGGCACAACAACTTCTTAGCTGTTCCCCACTTTGTTCACGCCACTTTCTCTGTTCCTGGAAAATACCTGATACATGGCACACATAGTGCCCGCCACTTAAGGTTTGTCTTTCCCTTCTGGCGTATCGTTATCTTCTTCTTTTACCGACTTACTGGCAGTAAGCAGGAACGGCGATTGCTGCCAGCGTGTACGTTTACCCTGCAATAAGATACGGGCGAGAATAATGCCAATGGCGACACATAACAGCATCATCAGGCGTAAAATATTGGTTGTGTTATCTACCTGGCGTGCGTCGGTTGGCAGGGAGTGGGTGTCGAGCGTTAAACGCAAATAGCCCAGTAGCGTGTTTTTGTCTTCAACGGGCTGGACGATTTGTTGGTTGAAATAACTGCCTGCCTTTTTTCCATCTAAAGCCAGCCTGTCTCGCACATTGACATTTTCCCCAGCCTTGACGATTAAATTTCCTTGCGAATCGTAGACACCTGCATCGAGAATACGCCCTTGCTGGGTTAAATTACGCAAAATGACTGCAATATGTTTTTCATCCGGGGCATCCCCTTTGAGCAGGGGGACCAGGCGGTAACTGACCTGTATTGCCAGGGTGTTAGCCAGCTCTTCAAATTGCAAATTACGGGTTTTTTGGTGGCTCTGGCTGAACCACGACGCGCCTTGCATTAATGCAACCAGTAAGGCCAGGCAAATTAATATAATTAATGTACGATGCACACGGAATTTCAGTTTAGCCAGTGCCATAACTCACCTATTGAAAAATTGCTGTCTGCATGTTGCCAGAAGCAGGCATCACAGGGTAGCCTCATGCGTTGTTTTATTCCGGCATGAATTCGATTTTTACAGGAGCTGTAATGCCAAATAGCCTGACATGGTGCGATTTGCCCAACGATGTTTCCTTGTGGCCCGGACTGCCGCTTTCGCTCAGTGGCGATGAAGTGATGCCGCTGGATTACCGCGCTGGCCGGACTGGCTGGCTCCTGTATGGGCGCGGCCTGGATAAAAATAGTCTGACCAAATATCAGCGTAAGCTGGGCGCCGCTATGGTGATTGTCTCCGCCTGGGATGTTGAAGAGTATCAGGTGGTTCGCCTTGCGGGCTCACTGACTCCCAGAGCGACCAAACTGGCCCATGAGGCCGGTCTGGATGTCGCGCCCCTGGGTAAATTACCTAACCTGCGTGTTCCCGGGTTGCTGGTTATGGATATGGACTCAACCGCCATCCAGATTGAGTGTATTGATGAAATTGCCAAACTGGCTGGTACTGGCGAACAAGTCGCGGCAGTGACAGAGCGCGCCATGCGTGGCGAACTGGATTTCGCCGCCAGCTTGCGCGAGCGTGTAGGCACACTGAAAGGTGCCGATGCCGGTATCCTTCAGCAAGTGCTGGATACCTTGCCGCTGATGCCCGGGCTGACTGCTATGGTGGCGAAACTGCACGCCTTTGGCTGGCAGGTTGCCATTGCTTCCGGTGGCTTTACCTTTTTTGCCGATCACCTGAAAAATCAACTGAACTTATGCGCTGCGGTGGCAAACCAAATGGGGATTGCTCAGGGTAAGCTTACCGGAGAAGTGGTTGGCCCAATTGTGGATGCACGCTATAAAGCCGATACCCTCAAGCAGCTTGCTGATACCTGGAACATCGACCCTGCGCAAACTGTGGCAATTGGCGATGGCGCCAACGATCTATTAATGATTAAAGCGGCCGGGCTGGGGATTGCTTACCACGCTAAGCCAAAAGTGAATGAGAAAACGGAAGTGACTATCCGCCATGCGGATCTTCTTGGGGTATTCTGTATTCTTTCTGGCAGCCTGAAGCAGGAATAACCCGGCAGTAACAAGAGTGAGGTAATGTGGTGGCAAAAGCACCGAAAAGAGCGTTTGTCTGTAATGAGTGTGGTGCGGATTACCCGCGCTGGCAGGGGCAGTGCAGTGCATGCCATGCCTGGAATACCATTACCGAGGTGCGAATAGCGGCATCGCCTCAGGTTGCCCGCAATGAAAAACTGTCAGGCTATGCGGGCAATGCTGGTGTCAGTAAAGTGCAGAAGCTGTCGGAAATCAGTCTTGAGGAGCTCCCTCGTTTCTCTACGGGCTTTAAAGAGTTCGACCGGGTTTTGGGTGGCGGTGTGGTGCCGGGAAGCGCCATTTTAATCGGCGGTAATCCTGGTGCCGGGAAATCGACCCTGTTACTGCAAACCCTGTGCAAACTCGCTGAACAAATGAAAACGCTGTATGTCACCGGGGAAGAGTCGCTCCAGCAGGTGGCCATGCGTGCCCATCGCCTGGGGTTGCCTGGCAGCAATCTGAATATGCTGTCAGAAACCAGCATTGAACAGATTTGCCTGGTGGCTGACCAGGAGCAGCCAAAACTGATGGTTATCGACTCCATTCAGGTTATGCATATGGCGGATGTTCAGTCATCACCAGGCAGTGTGGCTCAGGTGCGGGAAACAGCCGCATATTTGACGCGCTATGCGAAGATGCGTGGTGTGGCTGTAATTATGGTGGGCCATGTCACCAAAGATGGCTCACTGGCCGGCCCAAAAGTGCTGGAACACTGTATTGACTGTTCTGTGTTGCTGGATGGCGATGCAGACTCGCGTTTTCGTACATTGCGTAGCCACAAAAACCGTTTCGGTGCTGTGAACGAGCTGGGCGTTTTTGCCATGACCGAGCAGGGGATGCGCGAAGTGAGCAACCCGTCAGCGATTTTCCTTAGCCGGGGCGATGAGCTGACTTCAGGCAGTTCTGTGATGGTGGTTTGGGAAGGAACCCGGCCTTTACTGGTAGAAATTCAGGCGCTGGTGGATCAGTCTATGATGTCTAACCCCCGGCGTGTGGCTGTAGGGCTTGAGCAAAACCGCCTGGCCATTCTGCTTGCGGTGCTGCACCGCCATGGTGGTTTACAAATGGCAGACCAGGATGTGTTTGTTAATGTGGTGGGCGGCGTAAAAGTAGCGGAAACCAGTGTGGATTTAGCACTGTTGCTGGCGATTGTCTCCAGCCTGAGAGACCGCCCGTTGCCGCAAGACCTGGTGGTGTTTGGTGAAGTTGGCCTTTCCGGGGAGATTCGGCCGGTACCGAGTGGGCAGGAGCGTATCACCGAAGCGTCTAAACATGGTTTCCGCCGGGCGATTGTTCCCCACGCCAATGTTCCAAAACGCCCGCCTGCGGGAATGGAAATCTTCGGTGTAAAAAAACTGGCGGATGCGCTGTCTGTATTTGATGATTTATTTGTCACATAACAACACCGGTGGTTGCTTCTTTTGGTAGCCCACCAGGTTTCAGCCCCGCGATTCAACAGGTAGTGGGCTGAAACCGAACCTGGTTATTCTTACTTGTTCCTGCGTGTATTACACAAAGGCAGGTATTCCCCGGAGATTGCAGGAGGCAACGCTTGTCATCGTTTGAATATTTAAAACACGCTATTCGCCAGAAGGGCTGCACACTCCAGCAAGTCGCTGATGCCAGTGGCATGACGAAAGGCTATTTGAGCCAATTATTAAACGCCAAAATCAAAAGCCCCAGTGCCCAAAAGCTGGAGGCTTTGCACCGGTTCCTTAGCCTGGAATTCCCCCGTGTAGAGAAGCGTGTGGGGGTAGTATTTGGCAAGTTTTACCCTCTGCACACTGGCCATATCTATTTAATTCAGCGCGCCTGTAGCCAGGTTGATGAGCTGCATATCATTATGGGTTATGACGAAACGCGTGATCGCGAGCTGTTTGAAGCCAGTGCGATGTCGCAACAGCCCACTATCAGTGACCGTTTGCGCTGGTTGCTGCAAACCTTTAAGTATCAGAAAAATATCCACATTCATGCGTTTAATGAAGAGGGCATGGAGCCTTATCCCTGGGGTTGGGATGTCTGGAGTGCTGGTATTAAAGCGTTTATGGACAGTGAAGGTATTTTCCCGGACCAAATTTATACTTCAGAAGCCTCAGATGCACCGCAGTACCTGGAACATTTAGGGATCAATACGGTGTTGGTGGATCCTGACCGCACATTTATGAACATCAGTGGCGGCCAAATTCGTGAAAACCCGTTCCGCTTCTGGGATTACATCCCTACTGAAGTAAAACCCTTTTTTGTGCGCACTGTGGCTATTTTGGGCGGCGAGTCCAGTGGGAAATCCACCATGGTGAACAAACTGGCTAATATCTTCAATACCACCAGTGCCTGGGAATTTGGCCGCGAGTATGTCTTCTCTCATTTGGGGGGAGATGGCCGGGCATTGCAATATACTGACTATGATAAGATTGCCATTGGCCATTCTCAATATGTTGATTTTGCAGTTAAATATGCCAATAAAGTGGTGTTTATTGATACTGACTTCGTTACTATTCAGGCCTTCTGCAAGGCAAATGAAGGGCGGGGACACCCTTTTGTGCAGGCGATGATTGATGAATACCGGTTTGACCTGGTGATTTTGCTGGAAAACAACATGCCATGGGTGGCAGGGGATTTTCGCCGTTCCGGGAGTGGTAGTGAACGCGAGCGTAAGGCTTTTCAGGCACAGTTAGTGTCTATGCTGCAGGAAAATGGCATTGTTTATGCTCATGTTGATGAGACAGACTACGATACGCGCTTTCTGCGTTGTGTCAGCCTGGTGCGCCAGTTGATGGGTGAAGAGAGTGGGCAATAAAACACACGGCTGTTTCTGAGCCAGTATCCCGGTGGCAGCCATACTCGGAACTTGCTCACAACGAAAACCAACGGTGACAACAAAGAAAACAGCCACCTGTGTAAGGTGGCTGAAAAGAGATAAGCAGTAAACTATTTATTTAGTAATACGCTTATATTTGATGCGTTTTGGCTCAAGAGCTTCAGCACCCAGAGTGCGTTTTTTGTATTCTTCGTATTCAGTAAAGTTACCTTCGAAGAATTCAACTTTGCCTTCATCCTGGTAGTCCAGAATATGCGTCGCAATACGGTCCAGGAACCAACGGTCATGGGAAATAACCATGGCGCAACCCGGGAACTCCAGCAGGGCGTTTTCCAGTGCTCGCAGGGTTTCTACATCCAGGTCGTTGGTTGGTTCATCGAGCAGTAACATGTTGCCGCCTACCTGCAACAGTTTAGCCAGATGCAGGCGCCCACGTTCACCACCAGACAGTTCGCCAACCCGTTTACCCTGGTCAGTGCCTTTGAAGTTAAAGCGCCCCACGTAAGCACGGCTGGGGATTTCAAAGTTACCAATCTTCATGATATCCAGGCCGCCAGAGACTTCTTCCCAGACAGTCTTCTTGTTGTCCATGGCATCACGGAACTGTTCTACTGCGGCAATTTTTACGGTATCGCCCAGTGTGATATTCCCGCTGTTGGGCTGTTCCTGGCCGGTTACCATACGGAACAGCGTAGATTTACCCGCGCCGTTAGGGCCGATAATCCCCACGATAGCGCCTTTCGGAATAGAGAAAGAGAGGTCGTCAATCAGGACCCGGTCGCCGTAAGACTTGGTGAGGTTTTCTACTTCCAGCACTTTGTCGCCCAGGCGAGGACCGGGTGGAATAAACAGTTCGCTGGTTTCATTACGTTTCTGGTATTCCACGTTGTTGAGTTCTTCAAAACGGGCCAGACGTGCTTTGCCTTTAGACTGGCGGCCACGGGCGCCCTGGCGAACCCATTCCAGTTCTTTCTCAATGGATTTACGGCGTGCGGCTTCAGCAGAAGCTTCTTGTGCCAGACGTTGATCTTTCTGTTCCAGCCAGGAAGAGTAGTTCCCTTCCCAGGGAATGCCTTCACCACGGTCAAGTTCAAGGATCCAGCCAGCAACGTTATCCAGGAAGTAACGGTCGTGGGTAATTGCCACCACAGTCCCTTCGAAGTCGTGCAGGAAGCGTTCCAGCCAGGCAACAGATTCAGCATCCAGGTGGTTGGTTGGTTCGTCCAGCAGCAGCATGTCAGGTTTTTCTAACAGCAGGCGGCACAGAGCGACACGGCGGCGTTCACCCCCGGATAAGTTTGCGATTGTCGCGTCCCAGTCAGGTAAGCGGAGTGCGTCTGCCGCTCGTTCTAACTGGTTGTTCAGGTTGTGGCCATCATGCGCCTGGATAATCTCTTCTAACTTACCTTGCTCGGCAGCCAGTTTGTCGAAGTCTGCTTCCGGGTCTGCGTACAGGGCATAGACTTCATCAAGGCGCTTAAGCGCACCGACGACTTCCGCGACAGCTTCTTCAATCGATTCGCGAACAGTGTGTTCCGGGTTGAGCTGAGGTTCCTGCGGCAGGTAACCGATTTTGATCCCAGGCTGAGGGCGGGCCTCACCTTCGATATCGGTATCAATGCCCGCCATGATACGCAGCAATGTTGATTTACCGGCACCATTAAGGCCCAGCACACCGATTTTGGCGCCGGGGAAGAAGCTCAGAGAAATATTCTTAAGAATGTGCCGTTTCGGCGGAACCACTTTGCCGACACGATGCATGGTATATACGAATTGAGCCACGTTGCGACTTCGCCTCTTTAATCGTGATTTAGGGTATTGAGTAACACTGGCGAAGTTTAGCCTTTTTCTTGTCTTAATCCCAGCTATCAGCACGGAAGGACGATATCCTCTTCTCGAAAAGAATTACGTAAAAAAGTGTTTGTGGCATGGCAGATTACTTTTTGCCTGGTTAGCATGAGATTTCCTGAAGGATGTTTCGGGCATCCTGACGTACAAGAAGACTAAGGAGTTGTTGTGGGGAAAGCAAAACAGGGTACCTGGCGCTTCGCGGCTGCAAGCCTCTGCCTGCTTACCGTCAGCCATGCGGTTTGGGCAGATTCACTGGATGAACAGCGTCAGCGCTACAGCGCAATAAAACAGGCCTGGGATCAACGGCAGATGGATGTTGTGCAGCAAATGATGCCAGGCCTGAAAGATTACCCCCTTTATCCTTATCTTGAATATCGGGAATTGACATCAGACTTACAGAATGAAACTGCTGTTGCTGTTACACAGTTTGTCCAACAGTACCCCACAATGCCCATCAGCAGAGCGCTGACAACGCGCTTCATTAATGAACTGGCACGCCGCAGTGACTGGAAAGGCTTGCTGGCGTTCAGCCCAACAGAACCACCGACAACTGAAGCAAAGTGTAATTATTACAATGCAAAATGGCAGACCGGGCAGACCAGTGCGGCATGGGAGGGGGCGCATAAGTTGTGGCAAACAGGGCGTACTCTGCCATTAACTTGTGAGAATTTGTTCACGGCATGGCGTGCTTCCGGCCAGCAATCTGTTGATGATTATTTATCCCGTATTGTGCTGGCGATGAAAGCAGGTAATACCGCGCTGGTGGACGCACTGGCAGGCCAGTTACCGGATAATGACCTGACATTGTCCTCTTCGGTAATGAGCCTTGCCGATGACCCGCAAACGGTGCTCTCATTTGCACGCACAGTCAAACCTTCTGACTTTACTCGCCGCCTGGTTGAGCTGGCGTTTGCCAGTGTGGCACGCCAGGATGTGGAAAACGCGCGGGCCATGATCCCGGCATTAGTTCAGGCATCCGGGCTGGACGACGACCAGGCTCAAAATCTGAAAGATATTGTGGCCTGGCGCTTGTTCGGTAACGACATTACCGATGAACAGGCGAGCTGGCGTGATGACATCATTATGCGTTCAGGCTCAGATTCATTAATTGAGCGGCGCATTCGTATGGCGTTAGGTGAGGGGGACAGAGCCGGGCTGAATACCTGGTTATCACGCCTCTCTATGGAGGCCAAGCAGGAAGACGAGTGGCGTTACTGGCAGGCTGTACTTTTGCTGGAACGTGGGCGTGAAACGGAAGGCCGGGCTATTTTGCAGGATTTGATGAAAGCCCGGGGGTTTTACCCAATGGTTGCGGCACAGCGCCTGGGTGTACCTTACCAGTTAACGGTGAATGATGCTCCTGAAGCCAGTGGCTCACTGGTTAATGGGCCTGTTCTGGCTCGTATTCGTGAACTGATGTACTGGAACCTTGATAATACGGCGCGCAGTGAATGGGCGGGTTATATTGCCAGCCGCCCACCTGAGGAACAGGCCGCTTTAGCTCATTATGCCCTGAAGCAAGGCTGGTGGGATTTGAGTGTGCAGGCGACGATTGCCGGTAAATTATGGGATAACCTGACGGAGCGTTTCCCTCCGGCCTGGAAAGCAACGTTCGACCATTATGTCAGTGGTAAAGATATTTCCAGCACGTATGCCATGGCTATTGCTCGCCAGGAAAGTGCCTGGAACCCGAAAGTGCGCTCACCGGTTGGTGCCACAGGCCTGATGCAGTTAATGCCCGCAACGGCCACACATACTGTGAAGATGTTTAATATCCCCGGGTACAGCAGTAGTAGCCAGTTACTCGACCCGGACACCAACATTAATATTGGTACGCAATATCTGCAGTATGTGTATCAGCAATTTGGTAATAACCGTATATTTGCTTCTGCGGCATATAATGCCGGGCCTGGCCGGGTGCGGAGCTGGCAGGGTAATAGTTCTGGTCGAATCGACGCCGTCGCGTTTATTGAGAGTATTCCTTTCTCAGAAACCCGGCGTTATGTGAAAAATGTGCTCGCCTATGATGCCTATTACCGCTATTTCGATGGTGATAACTCACCGTTACTGACGCAACAGGAGTGGCAGCAGCGTTACTGATTTTTTCAGGAGTGTGTTATGCTGCTGTACTAGTTAAATAGTATGGTGGCATAACATGACTCAGCAGACGCCGTTCTCTTCTCCGCAGGAAGAAAACGCCAACCAGGAATGGCTCCGTTTTGTGGAATTACTGCAGGCTTCTTTTGGTGAAGATCTCCACCTTCCACTTCTGACCTTACTCCTGACGCCTGATGAGCGCACGGCCTTAGGTACACGTGTGCGTATTATTGAAGAGCTGCTTCGTGGGAAAATGAGCCAGCGTGAGCTCAAAAGTGAGCTGGGCGCGGGTATCGCCACAATCACTCGGGGCTCGAACAGCCTGAAAACGGCACCATTCGCACTGCGCCAGTGGCTGGAAGTGAAATTGCTCGACGCCGAGTGATTCTGTTACCAGGCCGGGTGGTGAAAAGGGCTGAGTGCCAGCACAACCGCCTGGCTGTAAACACTGCTTCTGGTCAGAGCGCCTTTCGTGAAAATCCCTATAGCACCTTCTTTGCGCCCAGGTTGCTCAATACCTGTGATCGCGCTGATAACATCACCCAGTGTTTCACCGCGGGTAATGGCAGAAAGAACAGCTTCGGGCAAAGGCAGCGATGCAGAACGCGCTTCTCCGCGCTTGTCTGAATTTTCAATCACCACCCAACTGAACGTGCTACCCTCATCTATACCTGCTTCAATAGCGACCCAGAAATCTGCTTGCGGGTAAACTTCGCGGGCATTGATAACACGCTGGCGTGCGCCAGCCAGAGTTTCAGCACTGCCTATTGGTTGTTCCGGGACGCCGCTCTCGACGCCTGCGGCAATAATGTGGCAAGATCCTTCGCCAAAGATGATTTCAAATGCATGTAAAATTGCGTTAATTTTGGCTGGATTTTTGGTGGCTGTGACAACCTGGTACATAATTTAGTAAACGCCTAATGAAAACATCAGAGCAGTATAACGGATAAAGTACATGTTACAGGTCTATCTTGTTCGCCACGGCGAAACGCAGTGGAATGTGGAACGACGCATTCAGGGCCAGTCTGACAGTGGGCTGACCGAGAAAGGTATCCAGCAGGCACAGCAAGTTGCTCAGCGTGTCAGGCATCTGGGTATTACGCATATTATCTCCAGTGATTTGGGGAGAACACAGCAAACGGCACGCATTATTGCGCAAGCCATCGGGTGTGATTATGTCGTTGATGACCGCCTGCGCGAACTGGATATGGGGGTACTGGAACAACGCGATATCGACAGCCTCACTGAAGAAGAAGAGTCCTGGCGGAGGCGTTTAGTTGACGGTACGCCAGACGGGCGAATCCCCCAGGGGGAATCAATGACGGAACTGAGCCAGCGTATGCATGCTGCTTTGAGTGCCTGCCTTGAATTGCCTGCGCAAAGCCGCCCTCTGCTGGTAAGCCATGGTATGGCGCTGGGATGCCTGGTGAGCACGATTCTCGGGCTACCGCCTTATGCAGAACGGCGCCTGAGGTTGCGTAACTGCTCTATTTCCCGGGTTGATTACCAGCAGAGCGCGTGGCTGGCTTCCGGGTGGGTGGTTGAAACCGCCGGGGATGTTTCGCATCTTGATGCCCCGGCCTTGGATGAACTACAACGCTGAGTTGCTGTTAGCGGCGTACCGGAATCAGGTAATCGCAACGGATGCTTGAAGGCGGCTGGTCAGAACCATTGGTGAACTCTGGTTGCAGCCGCTCAATATCCTGCCCTTCACGGCGAACCAGGCCCAGTGTTGGCATGCAAGTGCCATACACCGTCAGGATAAATGATTGCAGTTCGTCGGGCTCACCTTCATAAACAAATTTTACGTAATCACCACCAGCCAGTACTACCGGATGTGCATTCTGAACGTAACTTTTGGCGATATCAGGCGGCAATGCCGTAGTGTAAAAGACTTCCTGCTCATCGTCTTTCTCTGCACTGGGGCGTGGCTCTGCAAGGCCATAAAGCACAGGCGGAATACTGGTCGTATTGGCAAGAAATGCCCGCCAGAACTGAATACGCATTTCGTGGCGATATTGGGTGATTTGTTCCAGAGTACAACTATAGCTCTGAGTCACCCCAACCAGTTCAGTATCAGGCAGGGTAACGAAAGTGGCTTCTGGAAGTGGTGTATTATCCAGGCGGATTGGCGGGCGTATACCCGAGGCATTCCACTCAGGAGAGCGGCGGTAGAGCGCTGGCGTTAGTGCGAATTGCTTTTTAAATGCCCGGGTGAAAGTTTGCTGGGAATCAAACCGGTATTGCAAGGCAATGTCCAGTATTGGCCGGGCAGTCAGTTTGAGTGCAACTGCTGATTTGGACAAACGACGTGCACGAATATAGGCACCAATTGCCTGGCCTGTCACATCTTTGAACATTCGTTGCAGATGCCATTTAGAGTACCCTGCTTTAGCCGCCACATTGTCGAGCGACAAAGGTTGGTCCAGATGGCTTTCAAGCCAGTTAAGCAAATCACTAATGATCCCAACCTGATCCATATAATATCCTCATCCTGATAAGCACGGGGTATAACGACGCGGAATAATAGCACTTTTTATTTTCTTCTGGCGTGCAGTTTTCTTGGCGCATAATGGGGTTACGCCTGTATAAATTTAAGTTTTTTCTTACAAAATCATGATCTTCAAGAAGAAATTCTCGAATATTAAATAATCACATATCGGTAATTTCAGAATTGGTAACAATATGAAATATTCTATGCTCTTTTTATCCACTGTTTTGAGCGCTCTGAGTGTCGCCCATGCAGAAGAAATTGGCTCTGTTGATACAGTTTTCAAACTGATCGGGCCGGATCATAAGATTGTTGTCGAAGCGTTCGATGACCCGGACGTAAAAAACGTAACTTGCTACCTTAGCCGGGCAAAAACTGGGGGGATCAAAGGTGGTCTGGGGCTGGCTGAAGATACCTCCGATGCGGCAATTTCCTGCCAGCAAACCGGGCCTGTTGAGTTGAGTGAGGCCATCAGCACGGGCAAAAAAGAAGGCGAGGTTGTCTTTAAAAAACGGACATCGCTGGTGTTCAAGAAGTTACAGGTTGTTCGCTTTTACGATAAAAAGCGCAACACACTGGCTTACCTGGCGTATTCGGATAAGTTAGTGGATGGCTCGCCGAAAAACGCGATAAGCGCGGTTCCGATTATGCCGTGGAAATAGGCGTTCAGCAGGCAACAAAAAAGGGCATTAAGCCCTTTTTTACATTTTACCCGGAGTAGGGGAAATTACTCCTGAAGATCGCCGCAGAAGCGGTAGCCTTCGCCATGAATAGTCGCAATAATTTCTGGGGTATCTGGTGTGGATTCGAAATGTTTGCGGATGCGGCGAATAGTCACGTCAACAGTACGGTCATGTGGTTTCAGTTCGCGGCCGGTCATTTTCTTCAGCAGTTCTGCGCGAGTCTGGATTTTCCCAGGGTTCTCACAGAAATGCAGCATGGCACGGAATTCACTACGCGGCAGTTTGTATTGCTCACCGTTAGGGCTAATCAAAGAACGGCTGTTGATATCCAGTTCCCAGCCATTGAACTTGTAGGTTTCTACAGCACGGCGTTCTTCCGTTGTAGTGCCCAGATTCATGGTACGGGATAGCAGGTTACGTGCACGGATAGTCAGTTCACGAGGGTTAAAAGGTTTGGTGATGTAATCATCTGCACCAATTTCTAACCCAAGGATTTTATCGACTTCGTTATCACGGCCTGTCAGGAACATCAGTGCGACATTTGCCTGTTCACGCAATTCGCGGGCGAGTAGCAGGCCATTCTTGCCTGGCAGGTTGATGTCCATGATAACCAGGTTAACGTCATTCTCGGACAGAATCTGATGCATTTCAGCGCCATCTGTCGCTTCGAAAACATCGTAACCTTCTGCCTCGAAAATGCTTTTTAATGTGTTACGTGTAACTAATTCGTCTTCGACGATAAGAATGTGCGGGGTCTGCATGTTTGCTACCTAAAATTGCCAACTAAATCGAAACAGGAGTACAAAAGTCCCGGGCCTGCCTGAAAGTGCATGCGAAAAATTAACATGCCGGCGTAACATGACTAAAGTACATAATTGTGTTCTTGATGCATAATCCATCAACGTCAACAACATCATTAGCTTGGTCATGGGTACTTTTCCCTTGCGACCCTGCGGTGTCGAAAACGGCCACTATGGTAGCGATTTTAACAGCGACATAACAGAGTCATACGACGGCAACACCCAATAAAACTACGCTTCGTTGACATATATCAAATTCAATTGTAGCACGTTAACACTCTGATGATATCACCAGACAGTGTGACTAAACTGAGCAACATTTACGTAAACACCGGTATAATCAGGCATTATAATTAATAAACAATTGAAATGAAATTGACAAGTCTTATTTTAATGTAATTTTTTTATAATAAACATAAGGATATGCAGGGTTTTGTTCTTGGTGAGAGAACTCTGCTGTCACTTTTTTGGTTAGGATTTTTAATCTGATAATTGCAGTAAAGTTCTGAAAAATGTTGCGATAAAGTAAATTTTTGCCGCGTAATATGTTTGGCAGGCAATGTTAAATCATTCGAAAAACACGAAAAGAGAAGCGTATGCAATTCGTTATTATTCTGGTATCCCCCGCCCGCCCCGAGAACATTGGTGCTGCTGCCAGGGCGATGAAAACCATGGGATTTACCACACTGCGTATCGTTGACAGCCAGGCTCACCTGGAACCGGCAACAAGATGGGTTGCGCATGGTTCAGGTGACATAATTGATAATATTGAAGTTTTTCCTGATCTCGCAGCAGCTGTTGCTGATATTGATCTGACTATTGCGACCACAGCCCGGAGCCGGGCCCGTTTCCATTACTATGTCACGCCCCAGGAATTGTTGCCGGTACTGGAAGAAAAACAGCAGTGGTTACGTTCTGCTGCGGTGGTATTTGGCCGTGAAGATAGTGGACTGACGAATGAAGAACTGGCCCTGGCAGACATCCTTTCGGGTGTGCCTATGGTTGCGGATTACCCGTCGCTGAACCTTGGCCAGGCTGTAATGGTGTATTGCTACCAATTAGCATCGCTAATTAATACGGCGACAGAGACTCGCCCAGAAACTGATCCTGGGCAGTTAGCGGCATTGCGCCACCGGCTGGCTGGCTTGTTGAATAAACTGGATGTTGCTGGCGACCATAAGCTCAGCGACTGGCTGCAACAACGGCTGGGTGGATTAGCCCAACGGGATATCGCAATGTTGCATCAACTGGCCCATGATATTGAAAAAAAACTGCCAGAGTAACCTGTTGGTAAATGTCTCCATTACCAATGAATGAATGGGTAACCGGGTAGTTAACAGTGTTTTATCAAGGTGAAAAGAGAAAAGACGGGATCTGTCGGCAAGGTCACAGAAAGTGCTAAAAATAAAAAAATATTGACTTAACCCGCATAATACTTTAACCAATATAGGCAATTCATATTAAGAATTCGAGCACACAACATCCATGATGCATTTCAGCCTGGTCACAACCATTATTATTACCACCATTACAACAGGTAACGGTGCGGGCTGACGCGTACAGGAAATACAGAAAAAGCCCGCACCTGAACAGTGCGGGCTTTTTTTTCGGCTTATGTTCAAGGGGTAACAACCATGCGAGTGTTGAAATTCGGCGGTACTTCAGTAGCAAACGCACAACGTTTTCTGTGCGTAGCTGAGATTCTGGAAAGCAAGGCGCAACAGGAACAGGTCGCCACCGTGCTTTCTGCGCCGGCGAAAATTACAAACCATTTGGTCGCGATGATAGAAAAAACAATTAGCGGCCAGGACGCTATGCCGAATATCAGCGACGCCGGGCAAATTTTTGCAGATTTACTTAATGGACTGGCTCAGCTTCAGCCCGGTTTCCCTCTGGCTGAAATGAAAAGTGTTGTTGAGCACGAATTTGCCCAGATTAAGCATGTTCTGCATGGTATCAGCTTGCTGGGTCAGTGCCCTGACAGCATTAACGCTGCGTTTATCTCGCGCGGGGAAAAATTATCCATCGCCATTATGGCGGCATTGCTTACTGCGCGCGGTCACCAAGTGTCGGTGATTGATCCTGTCGAAAAATTGCTGGCCAATGGGCACTATCTGGAATCTACAGTTGATATTCCTGAGTCTACTCGCCGTATCGCTGCCAGCCGGATCCCGGCAGAGAATATGATTCTGATGGCCGGTTTTACCGCCGGTAATGAAAAAAATGAACTGGTTGTGTTGGGCCGTAATGGTTCTGACTATTCTGCCGCAGTGCTGGCAGCCTGCCTGAGGGCGGATTGCTGCGAAATCTGGACCGATGTTGATGGTGTCTATACTTGTGACCCAAGGCAGGTACCCGATGCGAGGTTATTGAAATCGATGTCGTACCAGGAGGCCATGGAGCTTTCTTACTTCGGCGCCAAAGTTCTTCATCCTCGCACCATTACCCCCATCGCCCAGTTTCAAATTCCCTGCCTGATTAAAAACACCGGAAACCCTGATGCGCCAGGTACCTTAATTGGAGCCACTAAAGATGATGATAACCTGCCGGTAAAAGGTATCAGTAATCTGAATAATATGGCGATGTTCAGTGTGTCCGGCCCGGGAATGAAAGGCATGGTAGGCATGGCTGCCCGTGTGTTTGCTGCCATGTCACGTAACGGCATTTCGGTGGTACTGATAACCCAGTCCTCTTCTGAATACAGTATCAGCTTTTGTGTGCCGCAGTCTGAATGTGTGCGGGCGGCTAAAGCACTTGAAGATGAGTTTTATCTGGAGCTGAAAGAAGGGTTGCTGGAGCCGTTTATGATAACTGAGCGGCTGGCCATTATCTCTGCCGTCGGTGACGGTATGCGCACCCTGCGCGGTATTTCTGCTAAATTCTTCGCCGCGCTTGCTCGTGCGAATATCAACATTGTTGCCATTGCCCAGGGATCCTCGGAGCGGTCAATCTCGGTTGTGGTCAGTAATGATGATGCGATGACCGGGGTGCGGGTTACCCATCAGATGCTGTTCAATACAGACCAGGTTGTTGAAGTGTTTGTGATTGGTGTGGGTGGTGTTGGTAGTGCGTTGATCGAGCAGATCAAACGCCAGCAACCCTGGCTCAAGCGCAAACACATAGATTTGCGTGTTTGTGGTGTTGCTAATTCCCGCGCTCTGCTGACTAGCGTGCACGGCCTGGATTTGGAAAACTGGCAGTCCATGTTGGGTGAGGCCAAAGAACCCTTTAACCTGGGCCGCCTGATTCGCCTGGTAAAAGAATATCACCTGCTGAATCCGGTGATAGTTGACTGCACATCAAACCAGTCAGTGGCAGACCAGTATGTTGATTTTCTGCGGGAAGGTTTTCATGTGGTTACGCCGAACAAAAAAGCGAATACCTCATCCATGGCTTATTACCATGAGTTGCGACAGGCCGCAGAAAAATCACGCCGTAAGTTCCTTTATGATACCAACGTAGGTGCCGGGTTACCGGTTATTGAAAACTTGCAGAACTTACTGGATGCCGGTGATGAATTGCAGCATTTCTCGGGCATTTTGTCTGGCTCGCTCTCTTTTATCTTTGGCAAACTGGATGAAGGTGTGTCACTGTCTGAGGCTACCCGCGTTGCACGGGAACTGGGCTATACCGAGCCAGACCCGCGTGATGATTTGTCTGGTATGGATGTGGCGCGCAAATTATTGATCCTTGCCCGGGAAAATGGGCACGAACTGGAGCTTGACGACATTATTGTTGAGCCAGTTCTGCCACCTGAATTCGATTCGTCTGGCGATGTCAGCCAATTCATGGCGCGTTTACCCGAACTGGACGATGCATTCTCTGCTCGCGTTGCAAAGGCTCGTGACGAAGGTAAAGTTCTGCGTTATGTCGGGCAGATTCAGGAAGATGGCCGTTGTGTTGTGAAAATCGACGCTGTAGATGGCAACGATCCTTTATTCAAAGTGAAAAATGGCGAAAACGCGCTTGCCTTTTACAGCCATTACTACCACCCGTTGCCGCTGGTATTACGTGGGTATGGTGCAGGAAATGATGTGACGGCTGCCGGGGTATTTGCCGACCTGCTGCGCACTTTGTCATGGAAGTTGGGAGTTTAATAATGGTTACTGTGTATGCACCTGCCTCCATTGGCAATGTGAGTGTAGGGTTTGATGTCTTAGGCGCAGCAGTGTCTCCGCTGGATGGCGCATTGCTGGGCGATTGTGTTTCGGTGGAAGCGGCTGACACTTTTTCACTGAAAAATGTTGGGCGTTTTGTCAGCAAATTACCTCCCCGGGCGGAAGATAATATTGTCTGGCAGTGCTGGGAACGTTTTTGCCAGGCTATTGGTAAACAGGTTCCGGTAGCGATGACGCTGGAAAAAAACATGCCTATCGGCTCTGGGCTGGGTTCCAGTGCCTGTTCGGTGGTCGCTGCATTGATGGCAATGAACGAATTTTGTGGCAAGCCTTTGGATGACACGGCACTGCTTGGCCTGATGGGGGAAATGGAAGGGCGCATTTCCGGCAGTGTGCATTACGACAACGTTGCTCCCTGTTTTCTGGGGGGAATGCAACTTATGCTGGAAGAGCAAGGGATAATCAGCCAGTCGGTGCCTGGTTTTGACGACTGGCAGTGGGTGATGGCTTACCCGGGCATTAAAGTGTCTACAGCACAGGCCCGGGCGATTCTTCCTGCTGAATATCGCCGCCAGGATTGTATCCGCCATGGCCGCTATTTGGGCGGGTTTATTCATGCCTGCCACACCGGCCAGCCTGCGTTGGCTGCCGCATTAATGAAGGATGTGATTGCTGAACCTTACCGCACACAGTTATTGCCTGGCTTTGAAGCTGCACGCCAGGCGGCGATGGAACTGGGTGCGCTGGCATGTGGCATTTCTGGCTCGGGGCCAACGATGTTTGCCGTATGCAACCGGGCTGATGCTGCTCAACAGGTAGCTGACTGGTTAAGCCAGAATTACGTCCAGAATCAGGAAGGCTTTGTACATATCTGCCGTCTCGATACGGCAGGTGCACGAGTAATGGGATAAGTAATGAAACTCTACAATCTGAAAGATCACAATGAGCAGGTCAGCTTTTCACAGGCAGTAACTCAGGGGCTTGGCCGTAATCAGGGCCTGTTTTTTCCTCATGAGCTTCCTGAATTCAGCCTCACCGACATTGATGAAATGCTGGAGATGGATTTCGTCACGCGTAGTAGCAAGATTTTGTCAGCATTTATTGGTGATGAAATTCCTGAGGCACAACTGGCGGCTCTGGTGAAGGCTGCGTTTACTTTCCCGGCGCCGGTTAAGCCGGTAGAAAGTGATGTGGGTTGTCTTGAATTGTTCCATGGCCCCACGCTGGCATTCAAAGACTTTGGTGGCCGTTTTATGGCGCAGATCCTTGCCCATATCAGTGGAGACAAGCCGGTCACTATTCTGACCGCAACGTCCGGTGACACTGGTGCCGCTGTTGCCCATGCTTTCTTTGGCCTGCCGAATGTGCGCGTGGTGATTCTTTACCCGGAAGGGAAAATCAGCCCGTTGCAGGAAAAATTGTTCTGCACCCTGGGTGGCAATATCGAAACGGTTGCTGTGAAAGGCGACTTCGATGCGTGCCAGGCTTTGGTGAAACAGGCTTTTGATGATGAAGAACTGAAAGTCGCGCTGGGCCTTAACTCCGCTAACTCGATTAATATCAGCCGGTTACTGGCGCAAATTTGTTACTACTTCGAAGCGGTAGCGCAACTGCCACAGGAAGCCCGTAATCAACTGGTAGTGTCTGTGCCCAGCGGTAACTTCGGTGACCTGACTGCCGGCCTGCTGGCTAAATCACTGGGTTTGCCAGTTAAACGCTTTATTGCAGCAACAAACGCGAATGATACTGTGCCGCGCTATTTGGCTGGCGGTGAATGGGCTCCCAACGCGACGGTTGCTACGCTCTCTAATGCTATGGATGTCAGCCAGCCCAACAACTGGCCGCGTGTGGAAGAGCTATTCCGCCGTAAGATTTGGCGCCTGAATGAACTGGGTTATGCAACTGTAGACGACGAGACAACCAAAGCCACTATGCGTGCTCTGGATGAACTCGGTTATGTTTCAGAGCCCCATGCGGCAATTGCCTACCGGGCATTACGTGACCAGTTACATGACGGTGAATACGGGCTGTTCCTTGGTACTGCTCACCCGGCTAAATTTAAAGAAAGTGTTGAAGTTATCCTGGATAAAACGTTGCCACTGCCTGAAGAACTGGCGGCAAGGGCTGACCTTGAACTGTTGTCTCACTTCTTACCGGCCGATTATGACCAGTTGCGCGCATTTATGCTGCGCGGCAAATAATCACGCCAGAGTGCGTTAAAATACATAAATGGCCACTTCAGTGAAGTGGCCATTTTTTTATCTTATACCCTGAGGCAAGACCAGGCGTGCCTGATCATGGAACCGGATAGGTATAAGGTGCAGCCAGACCCAGTGGCATACCCAGGCCCCACCAAATAAGCAGGAACAGGCTCCAGACAACGAACAGGACTATGGAATAAGGCAACATCATGGAAACCAGAGTACCTACACCAGCACTTTTGACATAGCGCTGGCAGTAAACCACCACTAGCGGGAAGAAGACCATTAACGGCGTAATGATATTGGTCGTTGAATCCCCAATGCGGAACGCGGCCTGAGTTAATTCCGGAGAGATCCCGACAGCCATCAGCATTGGAACCATGATAGGCGAAAGCAGAGCCCACTTGGCTGAAGCCGAGCCAATCAGAATATTGACAACTGCTGTCAGCACAATCATGCCGACAATGGTTACGCCACCAGGTAATGACATCGCCTTCAGGGCATCCGCACCTGCCAGTGCTAACAGCGTACCAATATTGGAGTCGCCAAAAGCCTTGATAAACATGGCGCAAAAGAAAGCCATCACCATGTAAGAGCCCATTTTACTCATGGTGTCATTCATGGCATCAATAACATCTTTGCCTTTACTGAATGTGCCTGATGCGTAGCCGTAGACAATACCGGGGATGATAAATACCAGGAAAATAAGCGGCACGATTGCTTTCATTATTGGCGCGCTGTAGCCCGTCAGAGAACCATCTGCCCCACGCATGATGGAGTCAGCCGGCCAGGAGACAACGGCCAGCAAACCCAGCCCAAGGAGCATGACAAGCGTTGCCAAAATAAACGCTTTGCTCTCTTTTGGGGAGTAGTTCGACATATCGTCATCATGAACATAATCGCCGTCTATCGGCATTTTTGAAACACGAGGTTCAACGATACGTTCTGTGACCCACCACCCTGTAAGGGTGATTACCACAGATGACGCGATCCCAAAGAACAGGTTACACAGCGTGTTAACGGTATAGGTGCTGTCCAGCAGTTGTGCTGCTGCCTGAGTGAAGCCCTGCAATAATGCATCGTTACCAGTAGGCACCATGTTCGCGGCGAAACCACCCGAAACACCGGAAAACGCTGCAGCAATACCGACCAGGGGATGGCGCCCGGCCGACATAAAAATAATCGCGCCCAGTGGAATAACCAGTACATAGCCGGCATCTGCAGCTACATGGCTGAACATGGCAACAAAGATAAGCATTGGGGTCAATAACCGGCGCGGGGTGACGTTCAGCATCTTTTTCAGCGCGGTATTGATGAAACCGGAGCGTTCAGCAACCCCCACACCCAGCATGGCGACCAGAACAATCCCCAGAGGTGCGAACGTTGTGAAGGTGGTTATCATATTGGTGAGTGAGCTAACCAGTGCTTCTGGAGCCAGCAGGTTGTTTACCTGAACTGCTTCACTGGTTACCGGATTAACAATGCCGAAATCAACCCAGGAGAGAATGAGAGACAGCCCCATCACCCCCAGCAGCATATAAAAAAAGATCAGTGCCGGTTCGGGTAATTTATTCCCGGCTTTTTCTACAGCATTAAGAAAGCCTGATAACAAACGCCCTTCCTTGTTCCTTGTTGTGCTTTGCATGATATTCCTCTGTTATGCATTGACCCCTGTGTTTTGTAGCAATAGCGCTGAGGAACTGCTTGCTCTGCTATTGGCAGCACCAGATGCAGGTTTTACCGGGGGACCGGCAGGTATTACACCCCTGCATCTGTTGGGGATTGTCCGTTGTGTGTCTTTATAGCGATGTAAAAATAGCCATGTAAAACGCGTGGCTTTTATAGTGGATAATATGAGTAAAAGCGAATGATAAAGTATAAATCTTGAACGTAAGCCAAATGGCAGGGGAATATAATGAGAAGAATGCGAGCCAGGTAGTATGGCTGGCGGGGAGCCAGCCAGGTGCTTTATTGTTCCGAGCGGCGGAAAACCAGTTCCTGGTCGGTTGAGGTTGCGCTATCGAAGGTATAGCCTTCCTCGTTAAACTCAGCGAGCTGCTCTGGCCTGGTCAGGCGGTGTTGAATGATAAACCGGCTCATCAACCCACGGGCTTTTTTGGCATAGAAGCTGATGACTTTGTATTTGCCATTTTTTTCATCAAGGAACACAGGCTTGATGATGGGCGCCTTGAGTTTCGCGGTTTTCACAGATTTGAAGTATTCATCAGACGCAAGGTTCACCACAGCCTGCTCTTGCTGTTCAAGGATGTGCTGATTCAGTTTATCTGTAATGGTATCTCCCCAAAACTGGTAGAGATCTTTGCCGTTAGCGTTCGCCAGGCGAATGCCCATTTCCAGCCGGTAAGGCTGCATCAGATCCAGTGGGCGTAGCACGCCATATAACCCGGACAGCATTCTTAAATGTGACTGGGCAAAATCGAAATCGGCTTCAGAAAAGGATTCAGCCTGTAAACCTGTGTACACATCTCCTTTGAAAGCGAGGATGGCCTGGCGGGCATTTTCCAGGGTGAAATTAGCCTGCCAGTCGTGGAACCGTGTTGCGTTTAATGACGCCAGTTTATCGCTGATCCCCATTAATGACGCGATTTGCGCCTCACTTAATTTACGAGCTTCGGTGATTAACTGCTGGCTGTAATCCAGTAACTCGGGTTGGGTGAAACGAGTGGTTGCCAGCGGGCTTTGGTAATCCAGTGTCTTTGCAGGTGAAATTAAAATCAGCATAACAGCGCGCTCCTTAATACTTTTTCTTTGCACCCACTGTAGCAAATTTTCAGTGGCGGCTTATCAATGGTTATGATTGGTCGGGATGTTTTTATTTTTTTGCCTTCCAAACGCCTGGGAACAACTGCCCGCTGATATCAGGGAAACGGTCGGGGTCAAACGTTGGTGTCAGGCCCAGTTTTCGTTGACGATGGTAATCTAACGTGACATCACGGACGACAGGGGAAAGTAGTAATATTGCGGTAAGGTTGGTAATTGCCATGAACGCCATAATAATATCAGCCAGCGACCACACCAGGTCGATACTGGAAAGGGCTCCGGCCAGTAATGTCAGGCTGACTATCACCCGCAGCGATGTCACGATACGGGGAGTGTCCAGGCGCAGAAATGACAGGTTGTTCTCTGCATAACTGTAGTTAGCCAGCACAGAAGTGAATGCGAATAACACGGTGATAAACGCGACAAAGTTTGCGCCCCATGCGCCGGAAAGCGTGCTGAGTGCGTTTTGTAGCAGATTGATACTGTTTGCCCGGTCAATCACTTCGGTATTGCTGCCTGAGAGCAGAATAATAGCGGCCGTTGCGGTACAGATACCGAATGTGTCAAACATTACTCCCGCCATTTGAACAATACCCTGAGAGGCCGGGTGAGCAGGAATGGCTTCAGCCGCCGCCGCCGCATTTGGGGTTGAGCCCATACCGGATTCATTAGAGAACATGGCACGCTGCAGGCCGCTGGCAATCGCCTGGCTTAAGGTATAACCCAGTGCGCCCGATGCTATCTGTTGCCAGCCAAAAGCATACTCAATAACCCGCCGTATCACGCCTGGTACTTGTTCAATATGGGTAAACACTACGCTCAGGCTGACGCCAATCCACAGTATGGCCATGAGTGGCACCAGCCATTGCAGTATTCGGGCAATTCCGGGTAACCCACGGGTGAAAACCAGGCAGGCAACAATAGCCAGCACACTGCCGCTGATTATCGGTGCAACAGAGAATGAACCGGACATTGCTACCGCAATGGCGTTGGCCTGAACGGTATTAAATACCAGCCCGAAAGCAACCAGTAAGAACAATGAGAACGCAACGCCCATCCAGCGCATACCCAGGCCATGAGCCATATACCAGGCCGGGCCTCCGCGGAACCCGCCGTTTTTATTGGGTGTTTTGTACAACTGCGCCAGAGTGCATTCTGCAAATGTTGTCGCCATACCGGTCAGGGCTGCAAACCACATCCAGAAGAGAGCACCGGGCCCGCCACCGGCCAGTGCAATGACGACGCCTGCCAAATTTCCGCTGCCGACGCGCGCAGCCATGCTGGTGCAAATTGACTGAAAAGGCGTGATATTTTTATTTTTGGTGCGAAAGGTGATTTTCAGACTTTTTACAGCCGGCAAAAAGTAACGAAACTGAATAAAGCTGCAGCGCAACGTGAACCAGACTCCGGTGGCCGGAACCAGGTAGAGTAAAATTGCTCCCCACAGCACTTGGTTGATAAATGCCAGAAAGTCCTGCATTTTTTCCTTTTAAAACATCAATTTTCTGGAACGACCCACGCCATGGCGGCTGAATCCAACCGGGGGCGTACAGTTTGTGAGTGGAGTTTACCATAATGAGCCCGTGGCGTTTGCTGCAGGTTGCACCTGAAACACACCGTGTTATCATCGGGACAGACCGGTTACATCTCCCTAACAAGCAGTTTTGATGAGTGAATAATCATGACGGATAAATTGACCTCCTTGCGTCAGCTGACTACGGTTGTTGCTGATACCGGAGACATCGCGGCAATGAAACTTTACCAGCCGCAGGATGCCACCACTAACCCATCTCTGATTCTTAATGCTGCGCAGATCCCGGAATACCGCAAGTTAATCGATGAAGCCGTAACCTGGGCTCGCGACCAAAGCAGTGACCGTGAACAGCAACTGGTTGATGCAACAGACAAACTGGCTGTAAACATTGGTCTGGAAATTCTTAAATTAATCCCTGGCCGCATTTCCACTGAAGTGGATGCCCGCCTGTCATACGATACCGAAGCCAGCATTGCTAAGGCAAAACGCCTGATTAAGCTGTATAACGATGCCGGTATCAGCAATGATCGTATTCTGATCAAGCTGGCCTCAACCTGGCAGGGTATTCGCGCGGCAGAACAACTGGAAAAAGAAGGTATCAACTGCAACCTGACGTTGCTGTTTTCTTTTGCCCAGGCTCGTGCCTGTGCTGAAGCTGGTGTGTATCTGATTTCTCCTTTCGTTGGCCGTATTCTTGACTGGTATAAAGCGAATACCGATAAAAAAGAGTACGCCGCAAGCGAAGACCCGGGCGTAGTTTCTGTTTCTGAAATTTACGAATATTACAAACAGCATGGCTATGAAACTGTCGTCATGGGTGCAAGCTTCCGTAATGTCGGCGAAATTCTGGAACTGGCTGGTTGTGACCGCCTGACGATTGCTCCGGCTTTATTGAAAGAACTCTCTGAAGCACAGGGTGCTGTTGAACGTAAACTGTCTTACACCGGCGAAGTGAAAGCGCGCCCGGAACGTATGACGGAATCTCAGTTCCTGTGGGAGCACAACCAGGATCCTATGGCTGTTGATAAACTGGCTGATGGTATCCGTAAGTTTGCTGTTGACCAGGGTAAACTGGAAAAAATGGTGGGCGATTTGCTGTAATTGCCCCAAATACGGCCGGTGTTCCGGCCGTATGATCTTCTCTGTCTCTGTCTCTGTCTCTGTCTCTGTCTCTGTCTCTGTCTCTGTCTCTGTCTCTGTCTCTGTCTCTGTCTCTTCTCGTCTTTCTTGCCTGCATTTTTGTCTGCGCTCTGCCTCACGGTGTATTATCAGAACATTACGTTTACTGACCGGAATTGATTATGAGCACACTCCGTATTGGCCTTGTTTCTGTTTCTGACCGCGCTTCCAGTGGTGTCTACCAGGATAAAGGTATCCCTGCACTGGAAAGCTGGCTTGCCAGCGCACTGACTACGCCGTTTACGTTCGAAACCCGACTGATTCCTGATGAGCAGGCAATAATTGAGCAAACGTTGTGTGAATTGGTTGATGAAATGGGGTGCCATTTGGTATTCACCACCGGGGGAACCGGCCCGGCACGCAGGGATGTCACTCCGGATGCAACTCTCGCTGTCGCTGACCGGCAAATGCCGGGGTTTGGGGAGCAGATGCGCCAGATTAGCCTGCATTATGTGCCTACTGCGATTTTGTCACGTCAGGTCGGTGTTATCCGTAAACAGGCTCTTATTCTTAACCTGCCCGGGCAGCCTAAATCCATTCAGGAAACACTGGAAGGGGTGAAATCAGCGGATGGAGCGGTTCTGATACCAGGTATCTTTGCAAGTGTACCGTATTGTGTACAGTTGATGGAGGGGCCTTATGTGGAAACCAACCCTGAGGTGGTAGCAGCTTTTCGTCCGAAAAGTGCTATTCGTAGTAGCGAATCCTGATTTTAGAGACTGTCTGGTATAAAAGCGATTTGTAGTGGGCGTTATGTATTTTTGACGATATAGTAAGTTTTACTTTACGTTTTTGGTAAATAAATCTTTCTCCCACCTATTTACAAATGGTTTTTTATGTCTGACGCGAACAGAGCCCTGAACCGGCAGGATTACAAAACGTTGACTCTGGCGGCCCTTGGGGGTGCGCTGGAGTTCTATGATTTCATCATCTTCGTCTTTTTTGCTGCTGTGGTAGGGGAGCTGTTTTTCCCGGCGGACATGCCTGACTGGCTGCGGCAAGTGCAAACATTTGGTATTTTTGCTGCCGGTTATCTGGCGCGCCCGTTAGGCGGCATTGTGATGGCGCACTTCGGCGATAAAGTTGGCCGCAAGAAGATGTTTACCCTGAGCATCTTACTCATGGCTCTGCCTACGCTCGCTATCGGCTTATTACCTACTTACAGCTCGTTGGGGGTGATGGCGCCATTGCTGTTGTTGCTGATGCGCGTACTGCAAGGGGCCGCGATTGGCGGTGAGGTTCCTGGTGCCTGGGTTTTTGTGGCAGAACATGTTCCTTCCAAACGTATTGGTATTGCCTGTGGGACACTGACCGCCGGGCTGACTGTGGGGATACTGTTGGGCTCGGTTGTCGCGACTATCATTAATACTGCATTTACCAAAGTTGCCATTCATGATGGGGCCTGGCGTATTCCTTTCTTTATTGGCGGGGGATTCGGCCTGGTCGCTATGTATTTACGCCGCTGGTTGCAGGAAACTCCGGTGTTTATTGAAATGCAGCGCCAAAAAGCACTGGCTGAAGAGTTGCCCCTGAAAGCGGTTGTGATACATCACAAGAAAGCAGTGGCTATTTCTATGCTGCTCACCTGGTTGTTATCTGCCGGTATTGTCGTGGTTATCTTGATGTCGCCAGTGTGGTTGCAAAAACAGCTGGGGCTGGCTCCCGCATTAACACTACAGGCAAATAGTGTGGCGACTGTGATGTTGTGTGTGGGATGCCTGGTTGCCGGGCTGGCGGCAGACCGCTTCGGTGCCAGCCGCACTTTTACTGTAGGTGGGATCCTGCTGGCAGTATCATCCTGGTGCTTCTACCACTTAACCGCTGTTATGCCTGAGTACCTGTTTGAGTTATACGGGCTGGCGGGTTTCAGCGTTGGTGTTGTGGGCGCGGTTCCTTTTGTGATGGTTCGGGCATTTCCGGCTGAAGTTCGGTTTACCGGTATTTCCTTTTCCTACAATGTTGCATACGCCATTTTTGGTGGCCTGACACCAGTACTTGTCACGGTCCTGATGAGCATATCGCCAATGGCACCTGCATGGTATGTACTGGCGTTGTCATTACTCGGGATTGGCATTGGGCTGGTGCTACGTAACGTGCTGGATGAGGCAAGTGTACATGAAACGGAAAAAGCGAGGACCACGGCCTGATAAAAAAAGTGGCACTCTTCCGTGCCACTTTAGCCATTCTTAACTGGTGAATCAGTGATGCGAGGATGCGCCGATTGGCAGAATGGTGCGGCCGAACTGCTCGTTCAGTACTTCGCCCATCGCCAGGTAAATAGCGCTTGCGCCACATACCAGGCCAATCCAGCCTGCGACATGCACAATACTTTCGTTATCAACCATATGCCCCAGGCATAGCAGCATAAACAGCACTGTCAGGCTCAGGAATACAAACTGTAATGCGCGTGCGCCTTTCAGTGTGCCGAAGAACATAAACAGGGTGAATACACCCCACAATCCCAAATAGACACCGAGGAAATGCGGGTTGGCTGCTTCAGCAACGCCGAAGTGAGGCAACATAAGAATTGCTACAAGGGTCAGCCAGAAACTGCCATAAGACGTGAAGGCAGTGAGCCCGAATGTATTGCCTTTCTTAAATTCCAGCAGCCCTGCGAAAATTTGCGCAATACCGCCGTAAAAAATGCCCATGGCAAGAATAATGCTATCCAGGGGATAAAACCCAATATTGTGCAGATTAAGCAGAATGGTCGTCATACCGAAGCCCATTAAGCCCAGTGGTGCGGGGTTAGCCAACGTAGTGTTGCCCATAATTCCTCTGAAAAAATAAAAAGACAAGTTTATGTGTTTAGCTCTTTCAAACCGATAAAGGCTGAAAGGGCGCGGCATCGTAATCAGCTTTTCAGGCGCAGTCCATGATCTGAAAAGGTAAGAATTAAAATTTTTTTTGTTTCCCCCCTTGATGGATGGCTGCACGCCCCCATCTTCTGGTTATCGAAAAGTTGTTGAATCTGAAAAAAAGACGACAAAAGCGGTTGAAACACTGTTTTTTGGCCGCATAACAGGTTCACAACCACATGAAGACGAATTTTTAGTGGAGACGTTTAGATGGGTAAAATTATTGGTATCGACCTGGGTACAACCAACTCTTGTGTAGCGATTATGGACGGCACCCAGGCACGTGTTCTGGAAAACGCTGAAGGTGATCGTACTACGCCTTCAATCATTGCTTATACTCAGGATGGTGAAACCCTGGTTGGTCAGCCGGCTAAACGTCAGGCAGTGACTAACCCGCAAAACACCCTGTTTGCGATTAAACGCCTGATTGGCCGCCGCTTCCAGGATGAAGAAGTTCAGCGCGATGTGGCTATTATGCCGTACAAAATCCTGGCTGCTGATAATGGCGATGCCTGGCTGGACGTGAAAGGCCAGAAAGTGGCTCCGCCGCAGATTTCTGCTGAAGTTTTGAAAAAAATGAAAAAGACAGCAGAAGACTACCTGGGTGAGCCAGTAACTGAAGCTGTTATCACTGTTCCTGCATACTTCAACGATGCTCAGCGCCAGGCAACCAAAGATGCTGGCCGTATCGCAGGCCTGGAAGTAAAACGTATTATCAACGAACCTACTGCCGCAGCGCTGGCTTACGGTCTGGATAAAGAAACCGGTAACCGTACTATCGCTGTGTATGACCTGGGTGGCGGTACTTTCGATATCTCTATCATCGAAATTGATGAAGTTGATGGCGAAAAAACCTTCGAAGTTCTGGCAACCAATGGTGATACTCACCTGGGTGGTGAAGACTTCGACAGCCGTCTTATCAACTATCTGGTTGACGAATTCAAGAAAGACCAGGGCATTGACCTGCGTAACGACCCACTGGCAATGCAACGTCTGAAAGAAGCGGCAGAAAAAGCGAAAATTGAGCTGTCTTCTGCACAGCAAACTGATGTGAACCTGCCGTATATCACTGCAGATGCCACTGGCCCGAAACACATGAATATTAAAGTGACTCGCGCCAAACTGGAATCTCTGGTTGAAGACCTGGTTTCACGTTCAATTGAGCCGCTGAAAGTTGCACTGCAGGATGCCGGTTTGTCTGTATCCGAAGTCAACGACGTTATCCTGGTTGGTGGTCAGACTCGTATGCCAATGGTTCAGAAAAAAGTTTCTGAATTCTTTGGTAAAGAGCCACGTAAAGATGTGAACCCGGATGAAGCAGTTGCTATTGGTGCCGCGGTTCAGGGTGGTGTTCTGACTGGTGATGTTAAAGACGTTCTGCTGCTGGATGTTACACCGCTGTCCCTGGGTATCGAAACCATGGGTGGTGTGATGACTGCGCTTATCACTAAAAACACCACTATCCCGACGAAACACAGCCAGGTGTTCTCTACCGCAGAAGATAACCAGTCTGCAGTGACCATCCATGTTCTGCAGGGTGAACGTAAACGTGCGGGTGATAACAAATCACTGGGTCAGTTTAACCTGGATGGTATTAACCCGGCGCCGCGCGGTATGCCACAAATCGAAGTTACTTTTGATATCGATGCTGATGGCATTCTGCACGTTTCTGCGAAAGACAAAAACACGGGTCGTGAGCAGCAGATCACTATCAAAGCCTCTTCTGGTTTGAATGAAGATGAAATCCAGAAAATGGTACGTGAAGCTGAAGCTAACGCTGAATCTGACCGTAAGTTTGAAGAACTGGTTCAGACCCGTAACCAGGGTGACCACTTGCTGCACAGCACTCGCAAACAAGTGGAAGAAGCAGGCGACAAACTGCCGGCAGAAGATAAAACTGCAATCGAAGCCGCACTGGGCGACCTGGATAAGGCGCTGAAAGGTGAAGATAAAGCTGAGATCGAAGCAAAAATGCAGGCGCTGGCTCAGGTTTCTGCAAAACTGATGGAAATCGCTCAGCAGCAGCATGCTCAGCAGCAGGCGGATACGGGTTCAGCAGATAACAATGCTGCACAAGACGACGACGTTGTCGATGCAGAGTTTGAAGAAGTTAAAGATAAAAAATAATCGCCCTGATTGCGGGCGCGGTCATACAAGCGTTTATGATCGGTAACCAGCACGGGCGTAGAGGCAACTCCACGCCCGTGTACGTATGTCAGGCGACTTAATTCTGCAGTTTATTTCCATATTCAGATTAGGTATGAGCCGTTCCCGGCAATGTTTTCTGGCTGCCTGCTCACTGGGTAGTGAGGCATTTGCCTGATGTAGCGATAACTGTAGTGCCTGTGGAACAGGCTCTAAGGGCAGACACACAATGGCGAAGAAAGACTATTACGAGGTTTTGGGCGTTCCGAAAACAGCGGAAGAGCGTGAAATCAAAAAGGCTTACAAGCGCCTGGCAATGAAATATCACCCTGACCGTAATCAGGGCGATAAAGACGCCGAAGCAAAATTTAAAGAAGTAAAAGAAGCTTACGAAATCCTCACCGACGCACAGAAACGTGCCGCATATGACCAGTATGGCCATGCTGCTTTTGAGCAGGGCGGCATGGGTGGCGGTGGTTACGGTGGCGGCGGCTTCGGCGGCGGCGGTGCTGATTTCAGCGACATCTTTGGTGATGTATTCGGCGATATCTTTGGCGGTGGCCGCAGAACGCGGGCTGCTCGTGGCGCTGACTTGCGTTACAACATGGAATTAACGCTGGAAGAAGCTGTCCGTGGCGTGACAAAAGAAATCCGCATTCCAACGCTGGAAGAGTGTGAAGTTTGCCATGGTAGTGGTGCAAAACCTGGCTCTACTCCGCAAACCTGCCCAACTTGTCATGGCTCAGGCCAGGTTCAAATGCGTCAGGGCTTTTTCACTGTGCAGCAAACCTGTCCGCATTGCCAGGGGCGTGGGTCGATTATCAAAGATCCCTGCAACAGTTGCCATGGCCATGGCCGTGTCGAAAAGAGCAAAACCTTGTCTGTTAAAATTCCGGCAGGGGTGGACACCGGCGACAGAATCCGTCTGTCGGGCGAAGGTGAAGCTGGGGAGCATGGCGCACCAGCCGGGGACCTGTATGTTCAGGTTCAGGTTAAACAGCACCCAATCTTCGAACGTGAAGGCAACAACCTGTATTGTGAAGTCCCGATTAATTTTGCGATGGCTGCACTGGGGGGCGAAATCGAAGTGCCAACCCTGGATGGCCGGGTGAAATTAAAAGTACCAGGGGAAACACAGACTGGTAAGCTCTTCCGGATGCGCGGTAAAGGTGTGAAATCTGTGCGTGGTGGCGCTCAGGGTGATTTGTTGTGCCGGGTGGTAGTTGAAACGCCAGTTGGGCTCAATGATCGCCAGAAACAGCTACTGCAGGAACTGCAGGAAAGCTTTGGCGGCCCGACCGGAGAAAAAAATAGCCCTCGTTCCAAAAGCTTTTTCGATGGCGTAAAAAAATTCTTTGATGACTTAACTCGCTAATTGTCATAATAAATTTGATGCAGGTCATCTGATAAAGCCCGAGTCAGTTTACACTGATTCGGGTTTTTCTTTTTTGTATTTCGTACCACACTGAATATGGCACAGAAGTAAACAATACGAGAAATACAGCCTCATTTCTGCTAATTAATCGTAAAAACCGAAGTTACTACCTTATATAACCTACTTTTTACGATGAGTTTCTCCCGCTATTCTTATTAACAGTTCCATTAAACCGAAATGTATAACAGTGAATGTTAGGTTGTAATTCATGACGAAACTCATAAAACGATTTTTTAGTAGTGATGCGTCTGGGGGGGTGATTCTCATCATCGCGGCGGCTCTGGCCATGTTAATGGCTAACCTGGGCGCAACCAGCCAGGCCTATCAGTCTTTCCTGTCTATGCCTGTGGAATTCCGGTTTGGCTTACTGGAGATCAATAAGAACCTGCTGTTGTGGGTGAATGATTTCCTGATGGCTATCTTCTTCCTGGTCATAGGGCTGGAAGTGAAGCGCGAAATGATGGTGGGGTCGTTGGCGAGCCTGCGCCAGTCTTCTTTCCCGGCTATTGCCGCAGTGGGCGGTATGGTAGTACCTGCGTTGGTGTATCTGTTATTTAACGGTGCAGACCCGGTGACCCGTGAAGGCTGGGCGATTCCTGCTGCAACGGATATTGCTTTCGCCCTGGGAATTTTGGCATTACTGGGTAACCGTGTACCGACATCATTAAAAATATTTTTGATGGCGTTAGCTATCATTGATGATCTGGGTGCAATCATTATTATCGCGCTGTTTTATACCAGTGACCTTTCTGTGATGTCGTTACTGGTGGCTGCAGCAGCGGTTGCAGTGTTAGTGGTAATGAACCTGCTCAATGTACGGCGCACCGGGATTTATATTCTGGTGGGGGCTGTGTTGTGGGGCGCGGTACTGAAGTCGGGGGTTCATGCTACCCTTGCCGGGGTGATTGTCGGCTTCCTTATCCCATTGAAAGAAAAAGATGGGCACTCGCCAGCTCGTGAACTTGAGCATGTGTTGCACCCGTGGGTGGCTTATTTGATTTTGCCCTTGTTTGCCTTTGCCAACGCAGGTGTGTCGTTAGCCGGTGTGGACGTAAACGGTATGTTCTCCGTTCTGCCACTTGGCATTATTGCTGGCTTGTTCATTGGTAAACCCGTAGGTATTGCACTGTTCAGTTGGCTGGCCATTAAACTGAAGCTTGCGACTTTGCCAGAAGGCACAACGGGTAAGGATATTCTGGCAATTGGTGTGCTGTGCGGAATTGGTTTCACCATGTCAATTTTTATCGCTTCACTGGCCTTTGGCGACCTGGATCCAATGCTTATCAATCTTGCTAAACTCGGGATTCTGGTTGGGTCTGTTATTGCAGCAATCACCGGATATGCCTTGCTACGTGCCAGGAGTGCCACACGTACCTGACGTATCATTTTTTAAGTGAGCAATGCCCACTGCCGCCAGGAGGTGGCAGTGGTGTAATCATTATCAGGGAGTGACAAAATGTCTCATGTAAACTTTAACCATTTGTATTATTTCTGGCATGTCTACAAGGAAGGATCTGTTGTAGGTGCTGCAGAGGCGTTGTATTTAACGCCGCAAACCATAACCGGGCAAATCAAAGCGCTGGAGGAACGTTTACAAGGAAAGTTATTCAAGCGAAAAGGGCGCGGCCTGGAACCCAGTGAACTGGGTGAACTGGTATTCCGTTACGCGGACCGCATGTTCACGTTAAGCCAGGAAATGCTGGATATCATCAATTACCGCAAAGAATCACATCTGTTGTTTGATGTTGGGGTGGCAGATGCATTGTCCAAGCGCCTGGTTAGTGGGGTTCTGGATGCTGTTGTGGTAGAGGATGAGCAAATTCATTTACGTTGCTTTGAATCCACCCATGAAATGCTACTGGAACAACTTGGTCAGCATAAGCTGGATATGATTATTTCTGATTGCCCCATTGATTCAACCCAGCAAGAAGGGTTGTTCTCCGTCAAAATCGGCGAATGCAGTGTCAGCTTTTGGGGGCAACATCCGTTACCTCGTCAGGCTTTTCCTGCCTGCCTGGAGGAGCGGAAACTGTTAATACCCGGTCGGCGTTCTATGTTGGGGCGGCAAATCCTTAACTGGATTAATTCGCAGGGACTGAAGGTAGAAATTCTTGGTGAGTTCGACGATGCGGCACTAATGAAAGCTTTTGGTGCGGCACACAATGCGATTTTTGTGGCTCCGACACTATATGGCCAGGATTTTTATCAGGACGAAAATATTACCGAGATAGGGCGTATCGACAACGTGATGGAAGAGTACCATGCCATTTTTGCTGAACGTATGATTCAGCATCCGGCAGTACAGCGTATCTGTAACCGTGATTACAGCGCCTTGTTTCGCTTGCCCGAAAAAGTGACCTGAAGTTTTATGTCAGGGCAATAAAAAAACCGGCTTGCGCCGGTTTTTTTATAAAGCAACAACAAACAGGATTAAGCCAGTTTGTTGATCTGCGCAGTCAAGTTAGCTTTATGACGCGCTGCTTTGTTTTTGTGGATCAGACCTTTGCTGGCCTGACGATCCACGATCGGTTGCATTTCGTTAAATGCTTTCTGTGCAGCTTCTTTGTCGCCAGCTGCAATCGCCGCGTATACCTTTTTAACAAAGGTGCGCATCATAGAGCGACGGCTTGCATTGTGCTTGCGGCGCTTCTCAGATTGTACGGCGCGTTTCTTAGCTGATTTGATATTAGCCAAGGTCCAACTCCCAAATATAATCTATGTGGACGATTCAAAGGCCGAGGAATATGCCCTCTTAGCCTTCTTTTGTCAATGGATTTGTGCAAATAAGCGCCGTTAATGAAGCGGCACCTGTTACCTGATTGTGGCGCAAGATTCTATCAGTTTGCGTGCTGCGAATATAGTCCTGCAGTGAGAAAATTGTACTCTGTAAGGTGCTTTTTACACAAAAAGAGCGGGCTTAAGCCTGAAGGCGGGCAGTTTATCGCTTACCAGCATCAATCGCGGGTTAACCTTAACCGCTGTACAAGGTATAATCCGCCAATTTCCACAGTTTTGAGCCAGTCATGAAGCTGATACGCGGCATACATAATCTCAGTCAGATACCTCGCGGATGTGTGTTAACCATCGGAAATTTCGATGGTGTTCATCGTGGTCACCAGGCTTTACTGCAAGGGTTGTGTGCGGAAGGGGCAAAACGTCAACTCCCGGTTGTCGTGATGATCTTTGAACCGCAGCCGCTTGAGTTATTTGCCGGTGAAAGTGCGCCTGCGCGGTTAACGCGTTTGCGTGAAAAATTACGCTATCTGGCTGACAGCGCAGTGGATTATGTCCTGTGTGTCCGCTTTGACAGGCGTTTTGCCGCCCTGACAGCGCAGCAATTTATCGCTGATTTGCTGGTTGACCGCCTCGGTGTCAAATTACTGGCGGTAGGTGATGATTTCCGCTTTGGTGCTGGTCGCCAGGGCGATTTCCTGTTATTACAGCAGGCAGGTAAAGAGTACGGGTTTGATGTTACCAGTGCGCAAACCTATTGCCATGACGGGCTGCGCATCAGCAGCACTTCCGTGCGCCAGGCTTTAAAAGAAGATGACCTTGCCCGGGCAGAAAACCTGCTGGGGCATCCATTCGTTATTTCCGGGCGCGTTGTACATGGCGATGAATTGGGCAGAACCATTGGTTTTCCCACGGCTAATTTACCATTGCGCCGCCAGGTGTCACCGGTTAAAGGTGTGTTTGCTGTAGAAGTCAATGGGTTAGGAGACTCTCCGGTTCCTGGTGTGGCCAACATTGGTACACGTCCCACGGTTTCAGGTGTGCGTCAGCAGTTGGAAGTACACCTGCTGGATACCAATATGAATTTGTACGGGCGCCATATTGATGTGGTGTTGCGCCATAAAATTCGCAATGAACAGCGGTTTGCATCACTTGACGCACTGAAAGCGCAAATCGCAAAAGATGAAAGTACGGCCCGGGTATTGTTAGGGCTGAATGTTGAATAACAGGGGCGCGTATGACAGACGCGAGGCCCCGGTGGCGGTGAGTTTCTAAGCACCGGCGTAATCCCAGAGCGGGTTATTAATCAAACCGAAGACGGAATAGAAAATCTAATGAGTGACTATAAATCTACCCTGAATTTGCCGGAAACAGGGTTCCCGATGCGCGGTGATCTTGCAAAACGCGAACCGGGCATGCTGGCGCGTTGGACTGATGACGGTCTGTATGGCCTCATCCGTGATGCGAAAAAAGGCAAAAAAACGTTCATTTTGCATGATGGCCCTCCATATGCGAACGGTAGCATTCATATTGGTCACGCAGTTAACAAAATTCTCAAAGATATTATTATTAAATCCAAAGGGTTATCTGGTTATGATTCCCCTTATGTTCCGGGCTGGGACTGCCACGGTCTGCCTATCGAATTAAAAGTTGAACAACTGGTTGGCAAACCGGGTGAAAAAGTGTCTGCTGGCGAGTTCCGTGCTGAGTGCCGTAAGTATGCCACTGAGCAGGTTAACGGCCAGCGTGAGGACTTTATTCGTCTGGGCGTGCTGGGTGACTGGCAACATCCTTACCTGACGATGAACTATGGCACTGAAGCCAATATCATTCGGGCTCTGGGTAAAATTATTGGCAATGGTCATTTGCTCAAAGGCGCCAAGCCAGTGCACTGGTGCGTGGATTGCCGCTCAGCACTGGCTGAAGCCGAAGTTGAGTATTACGACAAAACTTCTCCATCTATCGATGTTGCGTTTAACGCCGTCGATACCGATGCCGTTAAAGCAGCTTTCTCTGTTGCGCAAGTGACAGGCCCTGTCGCACTGGTTATCTGGACAACCACTCCGTGGACTTTACCGGCTAACCGGGCAATTTCTTTGCACCCTGAATTTGAGTATGCACTGGTGCAAACCGAAGACCGGGCAATGATTCTGGCAACCGAGCTGGTTGACAGTGTCATGAAGCGTGCGGGTATTACTGAATGGCGCGTGTTGGGGACTGCTAAAGGTGCCGCACTGGAGCTGCTGCGCTTTACTCATCCGTTTATGGGGTTTGATGTACCCGCCATTATGGGTGAGCACGTCACTCTGGATGCCGGTACTGGTGCCGTTCACACCGCGGGTGGCCATGGCCCGGACGACTATGTCATCAGCCAGAAATATGGTCTGGAAATCGCCAACCCGGTTGGGCCGGATGGTTGCTATCTGCCGGGTACTTATCCGGGGCTGGATGGCGTGCAGGTATTTAAGGCCAATGACCTGGTGGTTAATCTGCTGCGTGATAAAGGCGCATTGCTGCATGTTGAGAAAATGCTGCACAGCTACCCGCATTGCTGGCGCCATAAAACACCGATTATTTTCCGTGCAACACCGCAGTGGTTTATCAGCATGGATAAACAAGGGCTGCGTATTAAATCCCTGAAAGAAATCGACCGTATCGAGCAGGAAGGGCTGGAAAAAGAGCACCTGAGCGGTTGGGTTCCGGCATGGGGTAAAGCACGTATTGAATCAATGGTTGCGAACCGCCCGGACTGGTGTATTTCCCGCCAGCGTACCTGGGGTGTTCCAATGGCCTTGTTCGTACATAAACACACAGAAGAGCTGCACCCGCGCACTGAAGAGCTGATTGAAGCGGTTGCTCAGCGCGTTGAAAAAGGTGGTATTCAGGCCTGGTGGGATCTGGACCCGCGCGACATCATGGGTGATGAAGCCGATGACTATGTCAAAGTGCCGGATACCCTGGATGTGTGGTTCGATTCCGGATCAACCAGTTACTCCGTCGTTGATGCCCGCCCTGAGTTTGGCGGCCACAGCGCTGATATGTACCTGGAAGGTTCCGACCAGCATCGTGGCTGGTTTATGTCTTCCATGATGATTGGCGTGGCAATGAAAGGCAAAGCGCCTTACCGCCAGGTGCTAACCCACGGGTTCACCGTAGATGGACAAGGGCGCAAAATGTCCAAATCCATCGGCAACACTGTCAGCCCTCAGGACGTCATGAATAAACTGGGTGCAGATATTCTTCGCCTGTGGGTGGCTTCTACGGATTACACCGGCGAGATGGCGGTTTCTGACGAGATTCTCAAACGTGCCGCTGACGCATATCGCCGTATTCGTAACACTGCGCGCTTCTTGCTGGCAAACCTGAACGGGTTTGATCCGGCGAAAGATATGGTTCAGCCTGAAGATATGGTGGTGCTGGATCGTTGGGCGGTAGGTTGTGCCCAGGCGGCACAGGCTGACATCATCGCAGCGTATGAATCCTATGACTTCCATGAAGTGGTACAGCGCCTGATGCGTTTCTGCTCCATCGAAATGGGTTCTTTCTACCTGGATATTATTAAGGACCGTCAGTACACGGCTAAACCTGACAGCGTGGCGCGCCGTAGCTGCCAGACTGCGCTTTACCATATTGCTCAGGCTCTGGTTCGCTGGATGGCACCAATCCTCTCTTTCACCGCGGATGAGGTCTGGGGTTATTTGCCTGGCGAGCACGAGAAATATGTGTTTACTGGCGAATGGTATCAGGGGCTGTTTGGGCTTGCCGAAAACGAGCCGATGAATGATGCCTTCTGGGATACCCTGCTGAAAGTTCGTGGTGAAGTGAACAAAGTTATTGAGCAGGCGCGTGCCGAAAAACGGGTTGGCGGTTCTCTGGAGGCGGCTGTAACGCTGTACTCTGACAGCGAACTGGCAGGCAAACTGACAAGCCTGGGCGATGAATTACGATTCGTCCTGTTGACCTCTGGTGCCCAGGTTGCCGATTATGCAGCAGCAACAGAAGATGCTCAGCAGAGTGAACTGCTTAAAGGGCTGAAAGTTGCGCTCCACAAAGCTGATGGTGATAAGTGCCCGCGTTGCTGGCATTACACGTCAGATGTGGGCAAGGTGGCGGAACACGCAGAGCTCTGCGGCCGCTGTGTCAGCAACGTCGCCGGTGACGGCGAGCAACGTAAGTTTGCCTGATGAGTAAACAGTTATGTTCAACAGGTCTGCGCTGGCTTTGGCTGGCGCTCCTGCTTTTAGTGGTGGATCTGGGCTTTAAACAGTGGATCATGGATAACTTCCAGTTGTTTGAAACTCGCCCATTAATTCCTTTTTTAAACCTGCATTATGCACATAATCCTGGGGCGGCATTCAGCTTCCTGGCGGATAAAGGCGGCTGGCAACGTTGGTTTTTTGCCGGTATTGCGATTGGTATTTGTGTGGTTCTGGCGGTACTTATGTATCGCGCTAAGGCCTCACAGAAACTGACTAATATTGCCTATGCATTAATTATTGGCGGGGCGCTGGGTAATTTGTTCGATCGTGTCTGGCACGGGTTTGTGGTTGATATGATCGACTTCTATGTTGGCGACTGGCATTTTGCCACCTTTAATATTGCGGATGCCGGTATTTGTATTGGTGCTGCGCTCATTGTACTGGAAGGTTTCTTCGTACAAGGGAAAAACGCGAATCAAAAGGAAAGCTCATGACTGATGTTGTTCAACATGACAGCGCTGTTCTGGTGCATTTTACGCTGACTCTGGAAGATGGCTCCCTGGCTGAGTCAACCAAAGACGGCGGCAAACCTGCGTTATTCCGCCTGGGTGACGGCTCCTTATCTGCCGCGCTGGAAGAACAACTTCTTGGGCTGGCTGTTGGGGATAACAAGGCCTTTTCTCTGGCACCAGAAGCCGGGTTTGGCCCGGCTAATCCTGACTTGATCCAGTATTTTTCCCGGCGGGAGTTTGTTGATGCCGGTGAGCCGGAAGTTGGGATGATTATCGCCTTTACTGGTATGGACGGAAATGAAATGCCGGGCATCATTCGTGAAGTGAATGGGGACTCCGTGACGGTGGATTTCAATCATCCTCTGGCTGGCCAAACCGTTAATTTTACGATTGATGTATTAGCGATTAATCCTCAACAGGAGGCTATGAATGCGGATTCTGTTGGCTAATCCTCGTGGTTTTTGTGCCGGGGTTGACCGTGCGATCAGCATTGTTGAAAACGCGCTGGAAATCTATGGCGCGCCAATCTATGTGCGCCACGAAGTGGTGCACAACCGCTATGTTGTTGACAGCCTGCGTGAGCGCGGTGCTGTGTTTATCGAGCAAATCAGTGAAGTGCCCGATGGCTCAATTTTAATATTTTCCGCTCATGGTGTTTCTCAGGCGGTAAGAAATGAAGCCAAAAGCCGTGAACTGACAGTATTTGATGCCACCTGCCCGCTGGTTACCAAAGTGCATATGGAAGTTGCCCGGGCCAGCCGTCGTGGGGAAGAAGCGATTCTTATCGGCCATGCCGGGCATCCTGAAGTTGAAGGGACAATGGGCCAGTACAGCAACCCACAAGGTGGCATGTATTTGGTTGAGTCTCCCGAAGACGTTCTGGCACTGGAAGTAAAAGCGCCAGAAAGGCTCTCCTTTATGACGCAAACGACGTTGTCTGTTGACGATACGTCGGATGTAATTGACGCACTGCGTATTCGGTTTCCGCAAATTGTTGGCCCGCGTAAAGACGATATTTGTTACGCAACGACCAACCGTCAGGAGGCTGTTCGCTCGCTCGCGCTGGAGGCCGATGTTGTTCTGGTTGTCGGCTCCAAAAACTCATCAAATTCTAACCGCCTTGCTGAACTGGCCCGGCGTATGGGGAAACAGGCTTATCTGATTGATGACGCGGGAGACATCCAGGAAGCCTGGGTCAGGGGAATGGCCTGCATTGGGGTAACGGCGGGTGCTTCAGCGCCGGATGTTCTGGTGCAAAATGTTCTTCAACGCCTGAAGTCGTTGGGTGGGGAAGAGGCTGTCGAACTGACGGGTCGTGAAGAAAATATTGTCTTTGAAGTTCCCAAAGAATTGCGGCTGGATGTGCGTGAAGTGAAATAACGCTGCGGTTGCCAGGATTTGCAGAATGCCAGATGATGTTAATCATCTGGCATTTTTTATACACCCTGCAAAGGAGCTGGTATGCAAACCATTCCGGTTATTCTGGATACAGACCCGGGAATTGACGACGCGGTCGCACTGGCTGCTGCTATCTTTAGCCCACAAATTGATCTCAAACTGATTACCACAGTGGCAGGCAATGTTGGTGTGGCGCAAACCACCCGTAATGCCCTGCAACTCCTGGAGTTTTGGGAGGAAGACATTCCTGTTGCTCAGGGAGCTATTCGCCCATTGTGCCGCCCACCGGCCGACGCTGCCCATATCCATGGGGAAAGTGGTATGGATGGCTATACTTTTGCTCCTCCCCGCCAGTCCCCTTTAATCCGCCCGGCTTTTATGGCGATGGCTGAATGCCTGCAGGAAAGCTCGCGTCCAGTCACTCTGGTGACCATTGGGCCACTGACCAATGTCGCGTTATTGCTGGCGCATTATCCGGATTGCAAAACCAATATTTCACGTATTGTCATGATGGGGGGCTCTGCCGGGCGCGGCAACTTCACTCCGAATGCTGAGTTCAATATTGCTATCGACCCGGAAGCAGCCGCCCAGGTTATGGAAAGCGGTATTGAAATTGTGATGTGTGGCCTGGATGTCACCAACCGGGCGGTGCTCACGCCGGACTATATGGCACGGCTGAAAACACAAAGTAAAACCGGGGAAATGCTGTACTCACTGTTCAGCCATTACCGCAGCGGCAGCCTTGCTACCGGGTTGAGGATGCATGACTTGTGTGCCATCGCCTGGCTTGTTCATCCTGATCTGTTTCAACTGGTTGATTGCTACGTTGGCGTAGAAACACAAGGTACGCTTACCGCCGGAGCAACCGTGGTTGATTTAGAAAACCGTTTTAACCGGCCAGCCAATGTACGGGTTGCAATGGACATTGACGTGGAGGGGTTCCGGCACTGGGTTGAAGAAGCACTGGCGCGGGCACCTTAATTCACGGGCCAGAATACCAGTGCTGGTTAACCATTTTTTTAGTGTGGGAATAATGGCTTTTACTGATATTCCGGCGCGTTTGTCATAAATTTCTAATTATAGGTGTTTTCGGCTGGCGGCCTGCAGGCAGGCTGGTTAACCTGAGAACGTTTTTATGCATTTCAACAAGAGCCTCAATATGGAAGAAGTACAAATTCGCGTCGCAATCGTGGGCGCCGGTGGCCGTATGGGCCGCCAGTTAATCCAGGCGGTTCAGCAAATTAGCGGTGTGGTGCTGGGTGCTGCTCTGGAACGTAGTGGGTCTTCCCTGGCAGGCAGTGATGCGGGGGAACTGGCGGGTGTCGGGCATTCCGGTATCACCGTTCAAGACTCACTGGACAGTATTGCAAATGACTTTGACGTGCTGATCGATTTTACCCGTCCGGAAGGCACGCTGGAACATTTGGCATTTTGCCGTGCTCACGGCAAAGGCATGGTGATAGGCACCACTGGCTTTGATGATGCAGGGAAACAGGCCATTAAAGACGCCAGTGCATCTATCCCTATTGTTTTCGCAGCCAATTTTAGTGTTGGTGTGAATGTGATGCTGAAATTGCTGGAAAAGGCCGCAACAGTGATGGGTGATTACACCGACATCGAGATTGTTGAAGCCCACCACCGCCATAAAGTCGATGCCCCTTCCGGTACCGCACTGGCAATGGGGGAATCAATTGCCAGTGCTTTGGGGAAAGACCTGAAGGATTGTGCCGTGTACAGCCGGGAAGGCTATACCGGTGAACGTGTTGCCGGAACTATTGGCTTTGCCACAGTGCGGGCAGGGGATATCGTTGGGGAACATACTGCGATGTTTGCTGATATTGGCGAGCGCCTTGAGGTTACCCATAAAGCATCCAGCCGTATGACATTTGCTAATGGAGCTGTTCGTTCTTCATTGTGGCTTAAAGGCAAGGAAAATGGCCTTTATGATATGCGTGATGTGCTGAATTTAAATGATTTGTAGTTTTATTACCCAATCGTGATGTGGTTATTGCAATCTTAACTTTTTGATTGGCAGGGCAATATTTTTGTTGCCCTTTTTATTTTTTGTCTTTTCAGGCTTTTGGTTTGTGTTTTATTTTGTAAGTGCTTAAACACCAGCTTATCTTCATTTTTTTCTCTTTCTGTTGATAAATTTGACCATATGGTCCACTTTTTCATGATGTGCTTTCATTTTTCATAGTTAAATCTGATAATTTGGGTTTTTTACGTCAGTTTTATTGCTTGTTTTGGGCTGAAAGCGGGTCTTATTGTTCAGGTGGGCTAAAATGAAAAGAAAAATCCCCCTCTCGCTGGACTTTTGACAATGTTGTCTTTAGAATGCCGCCGTTTGCCAAAAATTCGCCAGACAGGCGTTTTTGCGTTGATTCATACGCTATTTATGAATTAATATGCAAATATACTGATTTTTTATTCCCTGGAGGACGTTTTGATTAAGTCAGCGCTGTTGGTTCTGGAAGACGGAACCCAATTCCACGGTCGGGCCATTGGGGCTACAGGACAGGCCGTTGGGGAAGTCGTTTTCAATACTTCAATGACCGGTTATCAAGAAATCCTCACTGATCCTTCCTACTCTCGCCAAATTGTCACTCTTACTTATCCTCATATTGGTAACGTTGGTACTAATGAAGCCGACGAAGAGTCATCACAAGTGCATGCGCAAGGGTTAGTGATTCGCGACCTGCCATTGATTGCCAGCAACTTCCGGGATACAGAAGACCTGTCGTCTTATCTGAAACGCCACAACATTGTCGCAATTGCCGACATCGACACGCGTAAACTGACGCGTTTGTTACGTGAGAAAGGCGCACAGAACGGCTGCATCATTACTGGTGATAACCCTGATGCGGCACTGGCGCTGGAGAAAGCGAAAGCGTTCCCGGGCCTGAGTGGTATGGATCTGGCAAAAGAAGTCACGGCTAAAGAAGCCTGGAGCTGGACGCAAGGCTCATGGTCGCTGGCTGATGGCCTGCCTGAAGCGGCACAAGACAGTGACTTACCTTTCCATGTTGTTGCATACGACTTCGGTGTAAAACGCAATATTCTGCGCATGTTAGTTGACCGCGGTTGCCGCATTACAGTTGTACCGGCTCAAACCTCGGCAGATGATGTGCTTAAGCTGAATCCGGATGGCATTTTCCTGTCCAATGGCCCTGGCGACCCGGCACCATGTGATTATGCTATTCGCGCCATTGAGCAATTCCTGACTACCGATATTCCAGTCTTTGGTATCTGCCTTGGGCACCAGTTACTGGCTCTGGCAAGTGGCGCCAAAACCATAAAAATGAAATTCGGGCACCATGGCGGTAACCACCCGGTAAAAGATATCGAACATGACAGGGTGATGATTACCGCTCAGAACCATGGCTTCGCAGTTGACGAGGCGAGCCTGCCAGGTCATTTGCGTGTCACTCACAAATCTTTATTCGATGGCACACTTCAGGGTATCCACCGCACAGATAAACCGGCTTTCAGCTTCCAGGGGCACCCTGAAGCCAGCCCGGGCCCTCACGATGCGGCACCGCTGTTTGACCACTTTATCGATTTGATTAAGCAATACCGTTCAGAAGCGAAATAATCAGGAGCCTGAAACCATGCCAAAACGTACAGATATTAAAAGCATCCTGATTCTTGGCGCTGGTCCGATTGTGATTGGCCAGGCTTGCGAATTCGATTATTCCGGCGCACAGGCGTGTAAAGCGCTGCGCGAAGAAGGCTACCGGGTGGTTCTGGTGAACTCCAACCCGGCCACTATCATGACCGACCCGAATATGGCCGATGCAACATACATCGAGCCCATTCACTGGGAAGTGGTTCGCAAAATTATTGAAAAAGAGCGCCCGGATGCAGTGTTACCTACCATGGGCGGGCAGACTGCACTGAACTGTGCTCTGGAACTGGAACGCCAGGGCGTCCTGGAAGAGTTTGGTGTCACCATGATTGGTGCAACCGCCGATGCCATTGATAAAGCGGAAGACCGCCAGCGCTTTGATAAAGCGATGAAGAAAATTGGTCTGGAAACCGCGCGCTCTGGTATTGCTCATACCATGGAAGAAGCACTGGCTGTTGCTGCGGATGTGGGTTACCCCTGCATTATTCGCCCTTCCTTTACTATGGGCGGTACTGGTGGCGGTATCGCTTATAACCGCGAAGAGTTTGAAGAGATTTGCCAGCGTGGTCTGGATCTTTCCCCAACCCGTGAACTGCTGATTGATGAATCACTGATTGGCTGGAAAGAGTATGAAATGGAAGTGGTGCGCGACAAAAATGATAACTGCATTATTGTCTGCTCAATCGAAAACTTCGATGCCATGGGGATTCATACCGGGGATTCCATTACCGTTGCTCCGGCACAAACGCTGACGGATAAAGAATACCAAATCATGCGTAACGCTTCGATGGCGGTACTACGTGAGATTGGTGTTGAAACAGGCGGTTCCAACGTACAGTTTTCTGTAAACCCGAAAAACGGGCGCCTTATTGTTATCGAAATGAACCCGCGTGTTTCCCGCTCTTCTGCGCTGGCTTCTAAAGCGACTGGTTTCCCGATTGCTAAAGTAGCAGCCAAACTGGCTGTGGGTTATACCCTGGATGAGTTGATGAACGACATTACCGGGGGGCGCACTCCTGCTTCCTTTGAACCGTCCATCGACTATGTCGTTACTAAAATTCCTCGCTTTAACTTCGAAAAATTCGCGGGCGCAAATGACCGCCTGACCACGCAAATGAAATCCGTGGGTGAAGTGATGGCGATTGGCCGCACACAACAGGAATCACTGCAAAAAGCACTGCGTGGACTGGAAGTGGGCGCAACAGGCTTTGATCCTAAAGTCAGCCTCGACGATCCGGAAGCACTGACTAAGATTCGCCGTGAACTGAAAGATGCCGGGTCAGATCGTATTTGGTATATCGCAGATGCGTTCCGTGCCGGTTTGTCCGTTGATGGTGTCTTCAACCTGACGAATATCGACCGCTGGTTCCTGGTGCAAATTGAAGAGCTGGTGCGCCTGGAAGAACAGGTTGCTGATGTGGGCATCAATGGTCTGGATGCAAATTTCCTGTACCAGTTAAAACGTAAAGGCTTTGCCGATGCACGCCTGGCGAAACTGGCTGGTGTGCGCGAAGGTGAAGTGCGTAAGCTGCGCGAGCAATATGGCTTACACCCGGTGTACAAACGGGTTGATACCTGTGCGGCTGAGTTCGCCACTGATACGGCGTATATGTACTCAACCTACGATGAAGAGTGTGAGTCTAACCCGCATCAGGACCGCGATAAAATCATGGTGCTGGGCGGTGGGCCAAACCGTATCGGGCAGGGGATTGAGTTCGACTACTGCTGTGTACATGCATCACTCGCACTGCGTGAAGATGGTTACGAAACCATTATGGTGAACTGTAACCCGGAAACAGTATCAACCGATTACGACACCTCAGACCGTCTCTACTTCGAACCGGTTACGCTGGAAGATGTTCTGGAAATCGTGCGAATCGAAAAACCGAAGGGTGTGATTGTTCAGTATGGCGGCCAGACTCCGCTGAAACTGGCTCGTGACCTTGAAGCAGCAGGTGTACCTGTGATTGGTACCAGCCCGGATGCGATTGACCGTGCAGAAGACCGTGAGCGTTTCCAGCATGCTGTTGAGCGCCTGAAACTGAAACAGCCGGCAAATGCCACAGTAACCGCAATTGAGCAGGCTGTAGAAAAAGCAGTGCAGATTGGCTACCCGCTGGTTGTGCGCCCGTCTTATGTTCTCGGTGGCCGTGCAATGGAAATCGTCTACGACGAAACAGACTTGCGCCGTTACTTTGCTACAGCCGTGAGCGTATCTAACGATGCGCCGGTACTGCTTGACCACTTCCTGGATGATGCAGTCGAGGTGGACGTTGATGCTATCTGTGATGGTGAAACGGTATTAATCGGCGGCATTATGGAACACATCGAACAGGCTGGTGTTCACTCTGGTGACTCCGCCTGCTCACTGCCTGCTTACACTCTGAGCAAAGAAATTCAGGATGTAATGCGCCAGCAGGTTCAAAAACTGGCTTTCGAATTGCAGGTTCGTGGCCTGATGAACGTCCAGTTCGCAGTCAAAGATAACGAAGTCTACCTGATTGAAGTGAACCCTCGTGCAGCGCGTACTGTGCCATTTGTCTCCAAAGCGACGGGTGTCTCACTGGCGAAAGTTGCCGCACGCGTGATGACGGGTAAAACGCTGGTTGAGCAGGGTTACACCAGGGAAGTGATTCCACCTTACTACTCCGTTAAAGAAGTGGTTCTGCCATTCAACAAATTCCCGGGTGTTGACCCGCTGTTGGGGCCAGAAATGCGTTCTACCGGTGAAGTGATGGGGGTTGGGCGCACATTTGCTGAAGCCTTTGCGAAAGCACAATTAGGCAGTAACTCCAATATGCAGAAGTCTGGCCGTGCGCTGCTTTCTGTTCGCGAAGGCGATAAAGAACGTGTGGTTGACCTGGCTGCTAAACTGCAGAAACAAGGCTTTGAACTGGATGCAACACACGGTACTGCCATTGTGTTGGGTGAGGCGGGAATTAACCCGCGCCTGGTGAACAAAGTGCATGAAGGCCGTCCGCATATTCAGGACCGTATCAAGAATGGCGAATATACCTACATCATTAACACTACCGCCGGGCGCCAGGCTATTGAGGATTCCAAACTCATTCGCCGCAGTGCGCTGCAATATAAAGTGCATTATGACACCACTCTGAATGGCGGTTTTGCGACAGCAATGGCCCTCAACGCCGATGCTAAAGAGAAAGTTATCTCTGTGCAGGAAATGCACGCGCAAATCAATAAATAACCCTGGTTTGCCAGTGTAATGTTGAAAGCCCGCTTCTGCGGGCTTTTTTGTCTCACCAATTTATTTGCACCTTATCATCAATATATCACCGTCTTTATTCAGCCGTATTCAGGCTACAATGCTTACTGTTGCTGTTAAGGAATACACAAGCTGAAGCCTATGATTTTGATTATTTATGCACATCCTTATCCTCATATTTCCCATGCGAATAAAGCAATGCTGGCGCATGTGTCTGATTTAAAAGGGGTGGAGGTGCGCTCGCTCTATGAGCTGTACCCGGATTTCAATATTGATGTCGCTGCGGAGCAGCAGGCATTAGGCAGGGCAGACCTGGTTATCTGGCAGCACCCTATGCAGTGGTACAGCATGCCTCCTCTGATGAAATTATGGATAGATAAAGTGCTGTCTCATGGCTGGGCTTATGGGCGGAACGGGTCTGCTCTGCATGGTAAAGATATGCTCTGGGCGGTGACGACCGGAGGTGGAGAGCACCACTTTAGCCTGGGAGACCACCCGGGGTTTGAGGTTCTGGCGCAACCCGTGCAGGCAACTGCACTCTATTGTGGTTTGTCGTGGCTGGAACCTTATGTCATGCACAGCACGTTTATTTGTGACGATGAAACGCTGGCTCAGCATGCAGATTTATACCGGCAGCGTTTGTTGGCCTGGCAGGAGTCATTCAATGGATAGCCATAACCTGATACAAGTCCTGATTTTTCTCGGGGCGGCGGCGTTTATCGTGCCTCTCGCTGTGCGCCTGGGTCTTGGCTCTGTGCTGGGTTATTTGATTGCCGGTTGCCTTATCGGCCCCTGGGGATTACGCCTGGTCACTGACGCCCACACTATTATTGCTTTTGCAGAAATAGGGGTGGTGCTGATGCTGTTTGTGATTGGCCTGGAGCTGGACCCGCGCCGGTTATGGACTTTACGCGCCTCGGTGTTCGGTGGCGGGGCATTGCAAATGCTGGCTTGTGGGCTGTGCCTTGCGGCGTTTTGTTTCACACTTGGTTTAAGCTGGCAGGTGGCGGTACTGATTGGTCTGACACTGGCATTGTCATCTACCGCGATAGCCATGCAGGCAATGAATGAACGAAACCTGGCGCTTTCTCCTATGGGGCGTAGTGCTTTTGCTGTGCTGCTTTTTCAGGATATTGCCGCTATCCCGTTGGTTGCCATGATCCCATTGCTGGCTAACAGTGGCGCATCCACCACACTGGCTGCCTTTTTGATTTCAGCGGCTAAGGTGGTTTCCGCCCTTGCACTGGTTGTCGTGTTAGGGCGTTACGTGACACGGCCATTGCTGCGTTTCGTTGCCCGCTCAGGCCTGCGGGAAGTGTTCAGTGCCATGGCATTATTTCTGGTCTTTGGGTTTGGCGTGTTGCTTGAAGAAGCCGGGCTTTCGATGGCAATGGGCGCATTTCTTGCCGGGGTTTTACTGGCCAGCTCTGAATACCGCCATGCTCTGGAAAGTGATATTGAGCCTTTTAAGGGGTTATTACTGGGGCTGTTTTTTATTGGCGTCGGGATGTCGGTAGATTTCGGTACTTTGGCACATTACCCCCTGCGTATTTTACTCTTGCTGGTGGGATTTTTACTGATAAAGGCGCTGGTATTGTGGCTGGTTGCCCGCCCACTCCAGGTTCCCCGCCGGCAATGGCGCTGGTTTGCGGTATTACTGGGGCAGGGGAGTGAGTTTGCTTTTGTTGTGTTTTCTGCCGCGCAAAATGCCCAGGTGCTGGACGACAGTTGGGCGCGTTCATTAACACTCGCCGTTGCGTTGTCTATGGCTGCGACACCTTTGTTGCTGGTGCTGCTGAACCGGCTGGAATGCGCTGAAACCGCCAGTGAGCAGGAAGCCGATGTTATTGACGACCAGCATCCCAGCGTCATTATCGCCGGGTTCGGGCGTTTCGGCCAAATTGCCGGGCGTTTATTGCTGGCAAGTGGTGTTCCCGTGGTGGTTCTCGACCACGACCCGGATCATATTGAGATTCTGCGTAAGTTTGGCACTCAGGTATTTTATGGCGATGCCACGCGGGAAGATTTACTGCGTTCTGCAGGTGCGGAAAAGGCCTCAGTACTGATTAACGCGATTGATGACCCGGATGTCAGCCTGCAATTGACAGAAATGGTTCATGAACACTTTCCTGATTTGCATATTATTGCCAGAGCGCGTGACTTAGAGCATTACATTCATTTACGCCAGAATGGCGTACAGGCGGAACGTGAGACATTTGAAAGTGCCATTCTGGTTGGCCGCCATGCGCTTGAAGCATTGGGAGTCGGCCGTTATGAGGCCCGGGAACGGGCTGATCATTTCCGGCGTTTTAATACCCGAATGGTAGAAGAAATGGTGGCAGCGAGTGACGACATGCAGGCCAGGGCCGCGGCCCTGCGGCGAGCCAGTGCCATGCTAAGTGAAAGTATTGAGCAAGACCGCAACCAACTGGATGTGATGCAGCGGCACGGCTGGCAGGGAACGGATCAGGGCAAGCATGGCGGCAGCCTGCAGGACGACCCGGATAAGCTCAGCGATAAATAACGGGGTAACAGGCATTCCCCTCAGTGGCACAGAGGGGAATGATGTCAGCTCAGCGCAACTTTTATACCCAGAACCAGCAGCATGCCACCGAGCAGTTTATCAACCACTTTCTGAGCCTTCGCCAGCCCACTGCGTACTGGGGCACTTTGGATTAGTACCACCAGTAACGGCCACCAGATAACCGTCAGCCCAACAATAATACCGGCATACCACAGTTTCTCTCCCAACCCTGAATGCACATTTAATACTTGAGTAAACATGGCGAGAAAGAATAATGTCGCTTTAGGGTTAAGCAGGTTACACAAATACCCCTGAATAAACGCTTTGTGCAATGAAGTGCTTTGCGGGGTTAACTGGTTCAGATCCATTTTGCTGCCACCACGAGAAAACAGCGCCTGAAGGCCAACCCAGATAAGGTATGCTGCACCAGCGTATTTCAGTAAACCAAACAGCCATGGTGTGGTAGTGATGACTACGGCCAGGCCAGCAACGCAATAAGTCATATGTGTAACCACACCAAAAATCACACCAAGTGCAGTCATTAGCGCTGCTTTACGCGGGTAGCGGGCGGCATTTTTGATAACCAGGAAAAAATCGGGCCCCGGGGAAAGCATACCGAGAGCAGCAATTGTTATAACGAACAGCGTTGTTTCAAGCATAAGAGATCCTGGTTAGAAATTGCGGCTGCACTATATCCGCCCCGGGTCAAAAAAGGTAGTCCCTTGTGGTTTTCTGCCTCAATAAGCGGACCTGGTAAGACTTCAGGCAGGATTGTGGAGTAACGCTCAGGGGGAAAATATTTCTGCTTTTTTGGGCGGGTCTCCTGGTGACGAAATACCCGGCTTTCCGTATAGTGGCGACAATTTTGAATATTCAGGATGCACTGCATGATTAGTTTGATTGCTGCGCTGGCTGTGGACCGCGTAATTGGTATGGAAAACGCCATGCCCTGGAACTTGCCTGCTGATCTGGCCTGGTTTAAACGCAATACATTGAATAAACCAGTTATTATGGGGCGGTTAACCTGGGAGTCTATTGGCAGGCCATTGCCCGGGCGCAAGAACATTGTGCTCAGCCGTACTCCGGGTAATGATGACCGCGTACTGTGGGTGAGTTCAGTAGAAGAAGCGCTTGCGCTGTGTGCTGAAGACCCTGAAGTGATGGTGATTGGTGGTGGGCATGTTTACCAGCAGTTCCTGCCAATGGCTCATCGCCTGTATCTGACTCATATTGATGCTGAAGTAGAAGGCGATACGCACTTCCCTGAATATGAAACGGACGAATGGCAGTCGGTGTTCAGTGAGTTTCACGATGCTGACGACAAAAACAGCCACAGCTACTGCTTTGAGATCCTGGAGCGTAGCTAACACTATTCACTGAGTGGGTGTTATTGCAGATTCACCAACGCCTGTCGGTTTGCTCAGACAGGCGTTGTTGTTATATCTCGTTGGTAATTTCCGGGCGTAATGAGGCCTGATGGAACCAGGCTTTATCTTCCCAGCGCAGGCAGGTTAATGCCCCACCCCAGCAACAGCCGGTATCCAGCGCATACACGCCGTCTGGTGTACCTTGCCCTTCCAGTGATGCCCAGTGACCGAAGGCAATACTGTACTCTTCCTTTACCGGCCCAGGTAATGAAAACCAGGGTTTCAACAGGGAAGGCGCGTTGCCCGGTGCATCTTTGCAGTACATATCCAGTTGCCCATTGGCAAAACAATAACGCATTCTGGTCAGCGCATTGGTTGAAAAACGCAGGCGCGCCAACCCGGTAAGCTGTGGCGACCAGTTATTAGGCATATCGCCATACATGGCATCAAGGAACAAAGGGTAACTGTCGCTGGACAGCACTGCGGAAACCTCTCCGGCACAGGCGATGGCGGCAGATAAATCCCATTGAGGGGTAATACCTGCATGTGCCATAACCAGACGGTTTGCTTCATCCACCTGAAGCAATGGCTGGCGGCGTAGCCAGTTAATCAGGGTATCTGCATCTGGTGCTTCCAGCAGCGGAGTGACCAGGTCTTTGGGTTTATTGCGGCTAATACCGGCGTAGACTGCCAATAAATGCAGATCGTGATTACCCAGCACAATGCGCACACTGTCGCCCAGACTACGGACGTAGCGCAAAACCTCTAAGGACTTCGGGCCACGGGCAACCAGGTCCCCCGTCAGCCACAACGTATCGGCCTCTGGCGTGAAGTTTACCTGGCCAAGCAAGGCTACCAGCTCGTCATAACAGCCGTGAACATCACCAATTAAATATGTGGACATAGGCGCTTAATGAATCAGGGTTGGAACGGCCAGGCGGAAAACAGGGATGGCCAGGCGGAAAGCATTACCATTGGCATCAATCATTTCATAATGCCCTTCCATCGTGCCTAACGGCGTTTCGATAACGGCACCGCTGGTGTACTGGTATTCACTGCCAGGGTCAATATGCGGCTGTTCACCAACAACCCCTTCGCCCTGTACTTCAGTTTCGCGCCCATGGCCGTTAGTGATTAACCAGTAGCGGCCAAGTAATTGCACAGGCTCTCGCCCCAAATTGCGGATGGTAACGGTATATGCAAAAACAAAGCGCTCATCTTCCGGGGATGATTGCGATTCGACATAAACACTCTGTACCTGCACACAAACACGGGGCGATGCTGTCATAGCTTAATTCTCCTGCGACGGGGGATTCTCAGCTAAAAAATTAGCCATCTGGCAATATTGGGCAACGGAGACATTTTCGGCCCGCAGAGCGGAATCCACACCCAGCTCAGCCAGTGTTTCCGGCGTGAATAAATTGCCTAAGCTGTTACGCAATGTTTTCCTTCTTTGGTTGAAGGCTGCAGTGGTAATCCGGTTCAGGATATTCAACGCTTTGACAGGGTGTGGCAATGTTGCATGCGGAACAAGCCTGACTACGGCTGAATCAACCTTAGGTGGTGGTGTGAATGCACTTGGTGGTACTTCCAGAACCGGAATAACCTTGCAGTAATACTGCGCCATTACACTTAACCGACCATACGCTTTCGTGCCGGGGCCTGCAACCAGGCGGTTGACCACTTCTTTTTGCAACATAAAGTGCATGTCAGCAATGGCATCAGTATAGCTAAACAGGTGGAACATAAGCGGCGTAGAAATGTTATACGGCAGGTTGCCGAATACACGTAAAGCCTGGCCTTGTTTTTTAGCCAGTTCCGCAAAGTCCATTGTCATGGCGTCTTGCTGGTAAATGGTCAGTTTTGGCGCAAGGAAAGGGTGAGTTTGCAGACGGGCAGCAAGATCCCTGTCGAGCTCAACAACAGTCAGTGCATCCAGCCGTTCACCAACGGGCTCTGTCAGCGCACCCAAACCCGGGCCGATTTCGACCAGTGACTGGCCTTTTTGTGGATTGATGGCAGAGACAATACTTTCAATAACAAATTGATCATTAAGGAAGTTTTGCCCAAAACGTTTACGGGCTAAATGCCCCTGGTGGACGCGATTATTCATTGACTCTTTGTAATCATGGTAATGGCGAGATTAAGCGCCGTGATAAAACTGCCGACATCTGCTTTCCCGGTACCGGCCAGGTCCAGCGCGGTGCCGTGATCAACAGAAGTGCGAATAAAAGGCAGGCCGAGGGTGATATTCACCGCACGGCCAAATCCCTGATATTTTAGCACGGGTAAGCCCTGATCGTGATACATAGCCAGGACAGCATCTGCATTATCGAGGTATTTGGGCTGAAAAAGTGTGTCTGCGGGGAGTGGGCCTTCCAGTTTCATGCCTTGTGCACGCAGGCTATCAAGCACTGGCGTAATAGTTTCTATTTCTTCAGTGCCCATATGCCCACCTTCACCCGCGTGAGGGTTGAGCCCGCAAACCAGGATTCGCGGCTGAGCGATACCGAATTTGGAACGCAGGTCATGGTGTAAAATGGCAATAACCTGATGCAGTGACTCCACCGTAATGGCGTCACTGACGGCCTTGATGGGTAAATGGGTGGTTGCCAGTGCAACACGTAATGACTCTGTCGCCAGCATCATTACTACTTTTTCACAGCCAGCCTGCATCTGGAAGAATTCTGTATGGCCTGTGAAAGGAATGCCTGCGTCATTGATAACACCTTTATGCACCGGGCCAGTTACCAGTGCTGCAAACTCACCCTCAATGCAACCCTGCGCTGCCCGGGCGAGTGTTTCAGTGACATAAGAGCCATTGTCTTTAGCCAACTGCCCGGGAATAGACGGTGTATGCAAGGATACTGGCAGGCATGTCAGTGAACCCGCCTGTTGGGGCTGTGGTGCTTCACTGGCCTGATAATTGCGTAATACCAGCGGCAGGTTCAGTGCCCTGGCCCGTGACAGTAATAGTTCGGGATCTGCGCAAACAACCAGTTCAACCGGCCAGGCCCGTTGTGCCAGTTCGGCAACTAAATCAGGGCCAATCCCGGCAGGTTCGCCGGGAGTGATCACTACACGTGGTATTTTCACTTAAATATCCAGATTAATTATCCAGGATTTTCACATACGCGCTGGCGCGTTGTTCCTGCATCCAGGTTGCCGCTTCCTCTGAGAATTTGCGGTTGAACAGCATGCGGTAAGCCCTGTCTTTTTGTGCTTCATCGGTTTTATCCACACGACGGGTATCCAGCAGTTCAATCAGGTGCCAGCCAAAGGAAGAGTGGACTGGCTGGCTCATTTGCCCTTTTTGCAGGTGCATCAGAGCATCGCGGAAAGCCGGATCGTAAACGTCCGGGGAGGACCAGCCCAGGTCACCGCCCTGGTTTGCAGAACCGGGGTCATCAGAATTGGCACGTGCTGCCGCAGCAAACGTGGTTTTCCCGCTACGGATATCCGCAGCGATTTGTTCCAGTTTCGCACGCGCCTGTGCATCACTCATGATAGGTGAGGTCTTAATCAAAATATGGCGGGCATGGACTTCGGTAACAGAAATATTCTGTGACTGCCCGCGGATATCGTTCACTTTCAGGATATGGAAACCCACACCGGAACGAATCGGGCCAATAATATCGCCTTTCTTCGCGGTGCTGAGAGCCTGAGCAAAGATAGACGGCAGTTCCTGAATACGACCCCAACCCATTTGCCCACCTTTCAGTGCCTGCTGGTCGGCGGAATAGGTAATTGCCAGTTTGGCGAAGTCGGTGCCGTTACGCGCCTGGCTGATAATATCTTCAGCCTGGCTTTGTGCCTGGCTGACTTGATCAGCCGTTGGGTTTTCAGGTAACGGAATCAGAATGTGGCTCAAATTAAGTTCGGTGCTGGCATCATTCTGGTTGCCCATCTGTTTTGCCAGTGCATCCACTTCCTGAGGCAGAATAGTGACACGGCGGCGAACTTCGTTATTACGCACTTCTGAGATAAGCATTTCTTTGCGGATCTGCGCACGGTATGTGTTGTAGTTCATACCGTCATAGGCCAGACGACTGCGCAGTTGATCCATTGTCATGTGGTTTTGCTGGGCAATATTGGCAATAGCCTGATCCAGTTGATCATCGCTGATTTTAACGCCCATTTTCTGGCCCATCTGCAGCACTATCTGATCCATGATGAGTCTTTCGAGGATCTGGTGGCGAAGGGTGTTGTCGTCAGGAAGTTGTTGCCCGGCTTCACCTGCGTTCATTTTTACGGACTGCATCAGCCCATCAACATCACTTTCCAGTACTACGCCGTTATTGACGACGGCCGCCACTTTATCAACAACTTGTGGAGCTGCGAAACCGGTATTCACCAACAGGGCCAGCGCGATACCAGGAAGCAGCTTTCTCCAGTTCATCATAGGTTTTCCATTTCTGATTAACCGCAATGCGGATTATGTTTCAAATCAATCAAGACTACAGTGAGCTTTGATACGGCAGAATGTTGGAGCGCAACATTTGATGCGTGCCAAGGCCATAGTTAGAACTCAGCCCACGCAATTCAATGTTGAAGCCAATCACGTTGTCATACTTACTTTGGTCGTTCTGCCAACCATTAATTTTCCTTTCATAGCCAACACGAATCGCGTAGCAGCAGGAGTTATATTGCAAAGCCAGCATTTGGTCCGCCGGTTGGTTTGCTTTGGTATCGTAGTAGTACGCACCAACAACAGACCAGCGGTCAACAATCGGCCAGCTTGCGGCCATCCCCACCTGGGAAATCCCGTTTTCATACTGCTCGCTGGTTGAGTAAGCTGGCAGTGTGGCCTGAATATATTCCGGACTGGCATAACGGTACGTTAACTGCACCATCCGGTCAGCATCCCGGCGGTATTCCAGTGAACCGCTACCGGTTGCCACGTTGTCCATGCGGGTATCATACTCTACGCCACCGCGTAATCCCCAACGGTTTGAGATCCGCCAGTAGGAGTCTCCAGCCCAGACAACAGCACCCGTCTGGTGGTCATTATTTTCCCAGTTTATGTTGTCATCGCCAGTACGGGACCGGGTGAAATAGTAGATTTGACCAACAGAAGCGTTAAAACGTTCCACTGAATTTTCATCATAAACACGGGTTGTGACACCGGTAGACACCTGGTTTGCTGATGCAATACGGTCAAGGCCACCATAAGTCCGGTCACGGAACAGACCCGTATAGTCAGATTGCAGGAAGGCGGAATCGTAGTTATAGATATGGCTTTGATCGCGATAAGGAACATACAGATACTGTACGCGAGGTTCCAGAGTCTGGGTGTAGCCCTGGCTCCAGTCCATATCACGCTCGAAAACCATTTTACCGTCAACCTTAAACTGTGGCATCACCCGGTTAACACTGTCTTTGAGTGCCAGAGATGTCGCACTGTTATTAGCATAAGAGCGGTATTCATCGAGGTTGGTCTGCTGGTAGTGAGTCGCCAGCAGTTTCGCTTCGGTATTAAGACTTCCCCAGTTATTGGACAACGGCAGGTTGATAGTCGGTTCAATATGCAGGCGTGTCGCTTCCGGGTAGTTGCTGTTCACGTTGGTGAACTTCACGGCCTGGGCATACAGATGGGTATCGAACGGCCCAACGTCATTTTGGTAGAAGTTAAGGTCTAACTGCGGCTCAGCGCGGTAAGAGTTGCTGCTGGCTGTGTCGAAGACCTGGAACTGTTTGGTTGATAATGTGGCATCAAAGTTCTGTACTGCGTAACCCACACTGAATTTTTGCGTGGCGTAACCATCGGTACTTGAACCATATTTTGAATCAAAGTTGTTAAAGTAGTGCGGGTCGCTCACTTTCGTGTAATCGACGTTAAAACGCCACACCTGGTCCAGCACACCAGAGTGTTTCCAGTAGAACAACCAGCGGTGCTTGTTATCTTCACTGGGGTATTCATCGTGGTAAACACTGTCGGATGGCAAGTAGTCAAATTCGACTATCCCTGCACCAGCGCGTGTTAAGTAACGGAATTCATTCTGCCACTGAATGTTGCCACGCTTATCCATGTAATGCGGAGTAATGGTGGCATCAAAGTTAGGGGCAATATTCCAGTAATAGGGGAGTGAAAACTCAAACCCGTTGGTGGAGCTATATTTCGCATTTGGGATAAGGAAACCCGAACGGCGTTTATCGCCAATAGGAAGTTGCAGGTACGGGCTGTAAAATACGGGAACCGGGCCCAGTTTAAAGCGGGCGTTCCAAATTTCAGCAACTTGTTCCTGGCGGTCCTGGATAACTTCGCTGCCTTCAATGCTCCAGGTATTAGAGCCGGGAAGACAAGAAGTGAAGGTGCCATTTTCCAGAATCGTGTAGCGATTATTGTCACGCTGTTTCATCAGGTCGGCTGTGCCTCGGCCCTGCCGCCCGACCATTTGATAATCGCCATCCCACACATTTGTGTCTTTTGTGTTGAGGTTAGACCACGCTTTCGGACCTTTCAGGATGATCTGATTGTCATCATAGTGCACATTACCCAGTGCATCGACAGTCCTGACCGGTGTAGTTTGACCTTCTGCCTGTTTCTGGTGAAGTTGTACTTCGTCAGATTGCAGGCGGCTGTTACCCTGTGCAATGTCTACATTTCCGGTGAAAGTAGCGTTGTCTGGATAATTGCCTTTTGCATGATCGGCATTGATTGTTACGGGCAGATCATTAGTATCGCCCTGAACCAACGGACGATTGTAGCTGGGCACACCCAGCATGCACTGTGATGCGAGATCGGCGGTAAAACCTTGTTGGCTGTACAAAGCCGAACCGATAAGGGTTGCCAGCAAGGTGGGAATACGTTTTTTCATACGTGTTTTTCGTTGTTCTGTCATCAGGGACTTAGCGTAGGCAAACGGAAAGAGACTAACGTAGTCGTTATCATAGTGCCAGTGTTAATCCAGCCTGTTTACACGCCTGTTATTAGGCTCAGTTATGAATGACAGGTATGATAAATGAATTTCGGTCTGACAGCATGACCATTTGGGGAGTATATGCAGTATTGGGGAAAAGTGATTGGTATTGCGCTGGGAATTATCTTCGGCGGCGGGTTTTGGGGCGCAATTGGCGGTTTGCTGATTGGTCACTTATTTGACCGCATGCGCATGCGCTCTGCCTGGTTTACCAGTCAACAACAACGACAGACGATGTTCTTCAATACCACGTTTGAGGTGATGGGGCATCTGACCAAGGCAAAAGGGCGCGTAACGGAAGCGGATATCCATGTTGCTTCGCAATTAATGGAGCGGATGCAATTGCATGGTGACTCGCGCGTGGCTGCTCAGCATGCATTTCGTGTAGGGAAAGGTGCCTCTTACCCGCTGCGCGATAAAATGACACAACTGCGCAGCGTATGTTTTGGGCGTTTCGACCTGATTCGGATGTTTCTGGAAATTCAGATTCAGGCTGCCTTTGCCGACGGCTCGTTGCACCCGAAAGAGCGCGATGTTCTGTATGTGATAGCTGAAGAACTGGGGATCTCCCGGCTACAGTTTGACCAGTTTTTGCGCATGATGCAGGGCGGGGCACAATTTGGTGGCGGGTATCAGCACTCTTCTTCTGGCCAGCAGGGCGGTTACCAGCAAACGCAACGTGGGCCAACTTTGCAGGATGCCTGCAATGTCCTCGGAGTGAAGTCATCTGATGATGCGACGACAATCAAGCGGGCATACCGTAAGTTGATGAGCGAACACCATCCGGACAAGCTGGTGGCGAAAGGCCTGCCGAAGCAGATGATGCAAATGGCAAAACAGAAAGCCCAGGAAATTCAGCAGGCTTATGATTTGATCAAAAAAGAAAAAGGGTTTCGCTAGCCTGGGGGTTTTTCAACCCAGGCAGAAGTAAAATAGCCCGGTAGTCAGCCGGGCTCAGATTGATGAAAAAGAAGGAAAAAGCGTGGTTTTCCCTTCTTTTTAGTTAGTGGGCGAAAATCAATGAATTGATTTTCCTGGTTTTTTTTATCGGGTGACACCCTCTGGTTCTGTGCGGACATGAGGTTTGTCATCAGACTCAGCCCGGTGGTTAACCGGGCTGTGGGTCAGAAGTCGGCAAGTGCCCGGAATGTCATGCTGTTGCCAAAAGCCGGGTGCGTAATGGTCAATGACTCTGCGTGTAACAATAAGCGTGATGCCATTGCCCGGGCTTCGGGAGTGGCATAGAACTTATCACCCAGGATAGGGTGGCCCAGCGCCTGCATATGAACACGCAATTGGTGCGAGCGCCCGGTAATGGGGCGCAGAATCACTCTGGCTGTCATATCCGGCGCATACTCCACCACTTCGTACTCAGTTTGTGCGGGTTTACCCGTCTCAAAACAGACTTTTTGTTTGGGGCGGTTAGGCCAGTCACAAATCAGTGGTAAATCAACGATACCTTCCGCTTTCTCCGGGTGCCCCCAAATTCGCGCCACGTACTGTTTCTTTGGCTCGCGCTCCCGAAACTGGCGCTTGAGTTCACGCTCCGCTGCTTTGGTCAGCGCCACAGCGATAACACCGCTGGTCGCCATATCGAGCCGGTGAACAGATTCGGCAGTGGGATAATCGCGCTGAATCCGCGTCATCACGCTGTCTTTATGCTCTTCCAGCCGACCGGGTACGGAAAGCAACCCGGATGGCTTGTTCACCACCATAATATGCTCATCCTGATACAGAATGACCAGCCACGGGTCTTGTGGCGGAGAGTAAAACTCCAGCATCGTTGTCATTTCCTTACTGGTGCGTGACCACAATCAGGCGCAGCGCATCGAGCCGCCATGAGGCCTCAGACAAACTCTCCAGCACTTGCTGGCGGTTATCTTCAATTGCACTCAGTTCGTCGTCGCGAATATTGGGGTTAATGGCTTTCAACGCTTCAAGGCGTGATAATTCGGCAGACAGTTTCTCATCCGCCTCTTTTGTCGCCGCATCGATTAACGCTTGTGCCGCTTTCCCCACCTGCTCTTCGCCATGTTGCAAAATCTCATGCACATCCTGCTGTACGGCATTGATCAGTTTGCTGCTGGTATGGCGGTTCACCGCACTTAACTGGCGGTTAAAGCTTTCGAATTCCACCTGCGCTGCCAGGTTGGTGCCATTTTTGTCCAGCAGCATACGTACTGGTGTCGGTGGCAGGAAGCGCTGCAACTGAAGTTGTTTGGGCGCTTTGGCTTCAACGACATACACCATTTCGACCAGCAATGTGCCAACGGGCAGCGCCTTGTTTTTGAGCAAGGAAAGCGCGCAACTACCGGTATCGCCCGACAGAATCAGATCAAGGCCATTACGAATCAAAGGATGTTCCCAGGTAATGAACTGGGCATCTTCACGTGAAAGCGCGACATCGCGGCTGAAGGTTATTGTGCAGCCATCTTCAGGCAAGCCCGGGAAATCCGGTACCAGCATATGGTCGGATGGCGTCAGGATAATCATGTTATCGCCTTTGTCATCCTGGTTGATGCCGATAATGTCGAACAGGTTCATGGCAAAGTTTACCAGTGCAGTATCATCATCCTGTTCTGCGATTTCATTGGCCAGCGCCTGGGCTTTTTCGCCACCGTTGGAGTGAATCTCCAGCAGGCGGTCACGGCCCTGTTCTAACTGAGTTTTCAGTGCGTCATGCTGGGTGCGGCAGCGGTGAATCAGCTCAGCAAAGCCGTCTTCGTTTTCGGGGGCTGCCAGGTAGCCAATCAGTGATTCATAGACGTCATCGTAAATGGCGCGGCCAGTTGGGCAGGTATGTTCAAAGGCATCGAGCCCTTCGTGATACCAGCGAACCAGGATGGATTGCGCGGTATTTTCCAGATACGGTACGTGAATCTGGATGTCGTGAGCCTGGCCGATACGGTCCAGACGCCCGATACGCTGTTCAAGCAAGTCAGGGTTAAATGGCAGGTCAAACATTACCATGTTGCTGGCAAACTGGAAGTTACGCCCTTCAGAACCAATTTCCGAGCATAACAGCACCTGTGCGCCGGTATCTTCCTCGGCGAACCAGGCTGCTGCACGGTCACGCTCAATAATTGACATACCTTCATGGAATACAGCTGCGCGGATCCCTTCACGCTCGCGTAATACCTGCTCCAGTTGCAGTGCTGTCGTTGCCTTGGCGCAAATAACCAGAACTTTTTGTGAGCGGTGGCTGGTGAGGTAGCCCATCAGCCAGTCAACCCGCGGGTCAAAGTTCCACCAGGTGCCGCTGTCGCCTTCAAATTCCTGGTAAATCTGTTCCGGATAAAGCATGTCGCGGGCGCGCTCTTCCGCCGTTTTACGCGCACTCATAATGCCGGAGACTTTTATAGCTGTTTGGTACTGAGTGGGTAATGGCAGGCGAATTGTATGGAGTTCGCGCTGAGGGAAGCCTTTCACACTGCTGCGGGTGTTACGGAACAGCACCCGGCTGGTACCGTGGCGGTCTGTCAGCATGGAAACCAGTTCCTGACGGGCGGCTTCACTGCTTTCACCACCACTATTAGCCGCTTTCAGTAACGGTTCGATATCCTGTTCGCCAATCAGCTCGCTCAGCGTATTGAGGGTTTCATCACTCAGATGGTTACCTTCCAGCAACAGGGAAACGGCATCGGCAACCGGGCGGAAGTTATTTTGCTCGGCAACAAATGCTTCGTAATCATGAAAACGGCTTGGGTCTAACAGGCGCAGGCGGGCAAAATGGCTTTGCATGCCAAGCTGTTCCGGGGTCGCGGTTAACAACAACACGCCTGGTACGCGTTCAGCCAGTTGTTCAATGACCTGGTATTCGCGGCTGGGAGCTTCTTCGCTCCATACCAAATGGTGAGCTTCATCCACCACCATTAAATCCCACTCGGCTTCGCACAGGTTTTCCAGGCGCTGCTTGTTGCGGCGCACAAAGTCCAGTGAGCAAATAATCAGTTGTTCGGTATAAAACGGGTTCTCGCTGTCGTGTTGCGCTTCTGCGTATCGTTCATCGTCAAACAGCGCAAACCGCAGGTTAAAGCGGCGCAGCATTTCTACCAGCCACTGGTGTTGCAGGGTTTCCGGAACAATAACCAAAACACGCTCAGCGGCACCACTGAGCAATTGCTGGTGAATTACCATGCCTGCTTCAATGGTTTTACCCAGCCCGACTTCATCGGCAAGTAACACACGGGGAGCATGACGGCGGCCAACGTCGTTGGCAATATGCAACTGGTGTGGGATCAGGCTGGTGCGCATACCGCGCAGGCCACTCCACGGCATACGGTATTGCTCGCTCTGGTATTTGCGGGCACGAAAGCGCAGTGCAAAACGGTCCATGCGGTCAATCTGGCCGGCAAACAGGCGATCCTGCGGTTTACTGAACACCAGTTTACTGTCCAGCAGTACCTCACGCAGTATGACGCCACTTTCCTGGGTGTCTTCACGGGTACCCAGATAGGCGAGTAACCCGTTCTCTTCCTTGACTTCATCCACTTTTAACTGCCAGCCCTCATGGCTGGTAATGGTATCCCCGGGGTTAAACATCACGCGGGTGATAGGGGAGTCATTTCTGGCATACAGACGATTTTCTCCGGTTGCCGGGAACAGTAATGTCACCATGCGGGCATCAATTGCTACTACTGTTCCCAATCCCAGTTCGCTTTCCGTATCGCTGATCCAGCGCTGACCAAGTGTAAAAGGCATAAATATTCGGCTCTGTTGTATATCTAAAAGTTGCAGGCAATAGCATTACTGCCGTCGGCACAAGGCGGCGGCACGTTGAAGAATTCTGTTATGAGTTTTGGGATATGACCCGGAAAGGGCGCTATGGTAATGGATGGCAACGCATTCGTCACCTGTCAAAATAACCCAAGTTGCCCCGTTACTAGTGTAGCAAACTCCTTACCCAGGAAGGGTAAAATTCCTTCGGCAATGGGTTGTAGCTGCCGCGTAAGGTAGTGTTCATAGTCAAGTGGCGATTGCGCAAGCCCCGCAGGCTCCGGGCCTTGCAGCGTCCAGACATACTTCACTGTGCCTCGCCCACTATAGCGTGGTGGCCGCCCGGCGCGGCGGTCAAATTCGTTGGCAAGCCGCGCAGCTCTGGCGTGAGGGGGAATATTTCTCTGGTAATCATCCAGTGGCCGACGCAGCCGCTTGCGGTATACCAGTTGGTCATCCAGTTCGCCAGCCATCAGGCTGGCAATAGTCTCGCGAATATAATCTTCATAAGGTTGGTGCAGAAAAACACGTTGGTAGAGATTTTTCTGGAAGGTTTGTGCAAGGGGAGTCCAGTCGGTGCGTACGGTTTCCAGCCCTTTAAACACCAGTTGCTGTTTACCTTCGCGCATAACCAGGCCTGCATAACGTTTTTTACTGCCCGTTTCGGCACCGCGAATTGTCGGCATCAGAAAACGGCTGTAATGGGTTTCGTATTCCAGTTCCAGCACGCTCTCGAGTTGTTGTGTTTCATGCAGGTGGTCGCGCCACCACTGATTGACCAAACTAACCAGGCGCCTGCCGGCCGCATCGGCAGCTTCTTCGCTGTGCGCGTGTTTCAGCCACACGAAGGTGGAATCGGTATCGCCATAAATGACATCAAACCCTTGCGACTCAATAAGTTCTCTGGTCTGGCGCATAATGGCATGGCCGCGCATCGTAATCGATGAAGCCAGTTGCGGGTTAAAAAAGCGGCAGGCAGAGGTGCCCAGTACACCATAAAATGCATTCATCAGGATTTTTAGCGCCTGCGATAGCGGAGCATTCTTTTGCTGTTTGGCTCGTTCCCTGCCTTGCCATATTTGGCTGACGATTTCAGGCAGGCAATGTTTTTCGCGGGAAAACCAGGCACCAAGAAACCCTTCAACGGCGTGCTGTTTATCTGCATGCAACTGGCCTTCCACCAGCCCAACCGGGTCGATAAGAAATGTGCGAATAATCGACGGATAGAGGCTTTTAAAATCCAGAACCAGCACCGAGTCATACAGGCCAGGCCTTGAGTCCATCACGTAGCCGCCAGGGCTTGCCTGAGGGGGAATTTCCCCCAGATTTGGCGCAACATAACCCGCCCGGTGCATACGTGGAAAATAGAGGTGACAAAAAGCGGCAACAGACCCACCATGGCGGTCTGCCTGCAGGCCATTAACCGCCGCTCGCTCCAGTAAAAACGGCATGATGTCAGTGTGCCTGAAAATACGGGTGACCAGCTCACAGTCTTTTAAATTGTATTGTGCCAGCGCCACTTTATCCTGGTGGAAGCGCCGGTCTATTTCCGCCATGCGATCCCAGGGATCGTCAATATCTTTCCCTTCGCCCAGCAATTCCTGAGCAACTGACTCGAGGGAAAACGACGGAAAACTCCAAAAAGCAGATTTCAGCGCTTCAATACCATCAACCACCAGGCGCCCTGGGATCTGTGCGAAAAAATACCCCTGGTTGTAACCATGTTCGCGCCACTCAATTTCACGCTGTTCCCTGCCTGGTAGCAGACGAACACCGAATTTATCTGCCTGTTTCTGCAAGATGCGTAAATCGAACTGAATTACATTCCAGCCAATAATGACATCCGGATCATGTTCGGCAACCCACTGGTTCAGGCTGTGGATAAGACCGGCTCTGTCAGGAATAAAGGTCAGTTGAAAATCAGTTGGGGCAAGGGCTTCTGGTGGGTTGCCCAGCATAAACACCTGGCGTTGCCCGCAGCCTTCCAGACCAATGCAGTAGAGCTCGCCATGCCGGTTAGTTTCGATATCCAGAGAAACCCAGCGTAAATTTGGGCGGTAATCCGGGTGCGGCTTCATTTTTGCCTGGTGAATTCGCAGTGGCTGGTGTTCACCATCGACCCAGACTGGCGCGGTAATGAAACGTTCCATCAGGTAACGTTCTGGGGGGCGAATATCCGCTTCGTAGACGGTAATACCGGCTTCGCGCAGTACTTTTTCAATGCGCAACAACTGCCGGTATTGCTGGCAATAAAGCGCACACACCGGCTGGTGGTGGAAATCGTTTAACGGTAGTGATACCCAGCGCAGGTGTGGTTCACTGCCCAGCAGTGCCTGAGCGCGCGCCATCTGTGATTCTGGAATGAAAGCGGTTGATTGCTGGGGAGGAAGCCGGGCACAGACCGGCCCGGCATCTGTTGCCAGCCAGAATTCAATCTCTGTACCTTGCGGGGTATCCCGCCAGTGCCGGGTGAGAACAAAACCGGCTCTTGCCTGTGACACTCAGGTTTCCCTCAAAATAAACGGTTTTCAGTATACCCTGAAAACCGTTGTGTCACTGCATTTATGTACAGTATTCCTGGCTGGCGGCGCGATTACTGGCCGTAATACGCTTTGGCACCATGTTTGCGCAGGTAGTGTTTATCGAGCAGGGTTTGCTGCATATCGGGTAACTGTGGCGCTAACTGGCGGCAGAAAATGCCCATATACGCAACTTCTTCCATCACTATGGCATTGTGTACGGCATCCAGCGCATTTTTACCCCAGGCGAAAGGCCCATGGGAATGTACCAGTACACCCGGCATTTGGTTCGGGTCGGTATCGCGTTGACGGAAGGTCTCCACAATAACTTCGCCGGTTTGCCACTCATAGTCTCCATTGATTTCGGCATCGGTCATTTTACGGGTGCAGGGAATGGAACCGTAAAAATAGTCCGCATGGGTGGTGCCAGTCGCCGGAATGCTTTGGCCAGCTTGTGCCCAAATAGTGGCATGCCGCGAGTGGGTATGCACAATACCGCCAATATCAGGAAACTGCTGATACAGGATGCGGTGAGTTGGGGTATCTGAAGAAGGTTTCTTGTTTCCTTCAACTACTTCGCCGGTCTCCAGGCTCACGACCACCATATCTTCAGCGGTCATCACGGTGTAATCCACCCCAGAGGGTTTAATGATAAAAACACCGGCTTCGCGGTCTACCGCACTGACATTACCCCATGTCAGGGTGACCAGGTTGTGTTCAGGTAAAGCCAGGTTGGCTTCGAGAACCTGACGTTTCAAGTCTTCAAGCATCGTTATCCTCCAGAGAAAAGAAGGGCCAGCCGATAAGGCTGGCCAAAGTTCCCCTGTTACTACCGTTTAAAGCTGTAATACATTTCGTTCCAGCGCAGTGCATCTTTAAAGGCAGGAAGGCGTGTATCGTTATCAATTACTGCAAGCTCAATGTCGTGCATTTCTGCAAACTGACGCATATCGTCCAGGTTGAGTGCCTGGCTGAATACGGTATGGTGTGCGCCGCCAGCCAGAATCCAGGCTTCAGAGGCTGTGTTCAGGTCTGGCTGTGCTTTCCAGAGTGCATTGGCAACTGGCAGTTTCGGTAGTGCATGTGGTGCTTCAACCGCATCAACACAGTTGACCAGCAGGCGGAAACGGTCACCCATGTCTATCAGGCTGGCGTTAATGGCCGGGCCAGTTTTGGTTGAGAAAATCAGGCGTGCCGGGTCTTCTTTACCGCCAATCCCCAGGTGCTGGACATCCAGAAGCGGTTTTTCTGCGGTAGCAATGGAAGGGCAAACTTCCAACATGTGTGAGCCAAGTACCATGTCGTTACCGGACTCGAAGTTGTAAGTGTAATCCTCCATAAATGAGGTGCCGCCCTGCAGACCGGTTGACATCACTTTCATAATGCGAAGCAGGGCGGCGGTTTTCCAGTCGCCTTCACCAGCAAAGCCGTAGCCTTGCTGCATCAGGCGTTGAACTGCCAGACCTGGCAGTTGTTTCAGGCCGTAGAGGTCTTCAAATGTTGTGGTAAATGCGTGGAAGCCGCCTTGTTCCAGGAAGCGCTTCATACCCAGTTCAATACGTGCCGCATCAATAACGTTTTGGCGTTTATCACCATTTACCTGTGCCGCTGCACTCAGGCGGTAGCTGCTTTCATATTCATCAACCAGTGCATTGATATCACCCTGGCTGACAGCATTGACCACACTGACCAGGTCGCCAACCGCATAGTAGTTCACGGAAAAGCCGAATTTGATTTGTGCAGCGACTTTGTCACCGTCGGTCACGGCAACTTCACGCATGTTGTCGCCGAAACGGGCAACTTTGATATGGCGGGTATTCAATTTAGATACCGCCTGGCGCATCCAGGAGCCAATGCGTTTATGGGCTTCACCATCCTGCCAGTGGCCTGTTACTACGCTGTGTTGCTGGCGCATTCTCGCGCCGATGAACCCAAACTCGCGGCCGCCGTGTGCTGTCTGGTTCAGGTTCATGAAGTCCATATCCATGGTGTCCCACGGAATTTGCGCATTAAATTGGGTGTGGAATTGCAGTAAAGGCTTGGTCAGGATTGCCAGGCCATTGATCCACATTTTGGCTGGAGAGAAGGTATGCAGCCAAACCACCATCCCGGCGCATTTTTCGTCGTGATTCGCTTCACGGCAAATTGAAGTGATTTCATCTGGCGTGGTGCCAAGCGGTTTCAGTACCAGTTTGCAAGGGAGCTTTGCCTCTGCATTCAGCGAGTTGACAACATGCTCTGCATGCTGAGTGACCTGACGTAAGGTTTCCGGGCCATATAAATGCTGGCTACCAATAACAAACCACACTTCATATTGTTCAAAAATATTCATTATTCTGTCCTTAATGTGTCAGGGCGGTTTCATCTGTCTTCTTGGCAGACGATGACGCCGTTACAGAGGGGAGATAGTGCTGTTCTGCGCTGGAGGCCCAGGCCAGGTAGCGTTGATATAACTGTTCAAAGCGCTCAGCGCTGACTGGTTTTGGTTGCAGGGTTTTTTCAACGTTGCTGGCCATGGCTTGTTGCGCGGCCGGGATATCGCTGTGCACACCAGCGGCGACGGCCGCAAAGATGGCAGCGCCCAGGGCACAACACTGGTCGGAGGCAACGATTTGCAGTGGGCGATTAAGCACATCGCAGCAAACTTGCATAATGACGGGGTTTTTACGGGCAATACCGCCCAGAGCCATTACGCCATTAACCGGAATACCTTGTTCTGTGAAACACTCCATAATTGCGCGGGCACCAAATGCCGTGGCTGCAATAAGGCCACCAAACAGCGCTGGCGCATCGGTCCCCAGATTCAGATCAGTAATTACACCTTTCAGGCGCTGGTTGGCATTGGGGGTGCGGCGGCCGTTAAACCAGTCGAGTACCACCGGCAGGTGATCAAGTGCCGGATCTTTTGCCCAGGCTTCAGTTAGCGCCGGGAGCAGCTGTTTTTTACTGGCCTGTAACGTTTCTTTTAACTCAGGATGTTGTGCGGCTAATTGATCCAGCGGCCAGCCCAGAACCCGGCCAAACCAGGCATAAATATCACCAAAAGCTGACTGCCCGGCTTCCAGGCCAATAAAGTGTGGCACCACACTGCCGTCTACCTGGCCACAAATGCCTTTGACTGCCCGGTCACCTACCGTGGGTTTGTCGGCAATCAGAATGTCGCAGGTAGAGGTCCCGATGACTTTCACCAGTGTGTTGGCCTGCGCGCCAGCGCCTACTGCACCCATATGGCAGTCAAACGCGCCACCGGAAATCACCACGGTTTGTGGTAGCCCAAGGCGTTCTGCCCATTGAGCGGACAGCGTGCCAACAGGAATGTCTGCAGTCCAGGTATCAGTAAATAATGGGTGAGGCAGGTGTTTATTAATGATGGGATCCAGTTCGTCGAAGAAACTGGCCGGTGGCAACCCGCCCCAACTTTCATGCCACAGAGATTTGTGCCCGGCACTGCAGCGACCACGGCGAATAGCTTCAGGCCTGGTGGTATCGGAAAGTAAAGCAGGGATCCAGTCGCACAACTCAATCCATGAGGCCGCCGCTTTGGCAACGCTCTGATCCGCGCGGGTTACATGCAGTATTTTGGCCCAGAACCATTCACTGGAATAAATGCCACCAATGTAGCGCGAGTAATCCTTGTGGCCCGGCGCATGGCACAACCGTGTGATAGCTTCCGCTTCTTCAACGGCCGTGTGATCTTTCCAGAGCACAAACATGGCGTTGGGGTTTTCTGCGAATTCAGGGGTCAACGCCAGTACGTTACCGTCTTTATCAATTGGCGCGGGCGTTGAGCCGGTGCTGTCAACGCCAATCCCGACAACGGCGTCACGTTGTTCAGCAGACAGATCAGCCAGCACGGTTTTTAACGCTTTCTCCATTGATTCGATGTAATCGAGGGGATGGTGGCGGAACTGGTTTTTCGGGGCATTGCAGTAGCGCCCTTCTTGCCAGCGTGGATACCACTCCACGCTGGTTGCCAGCTCGCTGCCAGTGATGGTATCGACTGCCAGTGCACGAACCGAGTCGCTACCAAAATCGAGTCCCAGCGCTATAGCCATTTTTAATACTCCATGGATCTGTAAAAAACATATCCAGAACATTAGTTTTCATAGCTAAAAACAGTCAGGGTGTATTCGCTGATCTTATGGATAAAAATGCTGTCAGTCGCCAAATTGTGACCGCACGCAAAAATTTGATGTGGATATTTCTGCCATGCTTATAGACACTTTGGTTATCTGCTAAATGGGTTGTTAATTCAGGTTTATTCGGGTAATAGTTGATCCGAAGCGGTTTTTGGCTGTTCAGCGCTTTCTTTATGGTTTCATAGGTTTACTGTTCCGCACTGGAACAGTGAATATGGACAAATGGTTTCTCAACTCTTATGCAGGAGTCAAATTCGGTATGGCTGAAACACAAAATGATCCCCTGCTGCCGGGGTATTCATTTAACGCGCATCTGGTTGCCGGGTTAACCCCTATCGAGTCGGGGGGACCGCTGGATTTCTTTATTGACCGTCCATTAGGCATGAAGGGTTTTATTCTGAACCTGACAGTCAAAGGTGAAGGCGTTATCAATAACAATCACCAGCAGTTTATTTGCAAACCGGGGGATATGTTGTTGTTTCCGCCGGGAGAAATTCACCACTATGGCCGCCACCCTGATTGCAGCGCCTGGTACCATCAATGGGTCTACTTCCGCCCCCGGGCATACTGGCTTGAGTGGCTGAACTGGCCGACCATTTTCGCGCATACCGGTTTTTACCGGCCAGATGAACAGCATATTGAAGCGTTCTCTTCTCTGATTCAGCAGGTGATTGATGCGGGGCAGTCTCAGGGGCGCTATGCCGAACTGCTGGCGATAAATTTGCTGGAACAATTGTTGTTGAAGCGCATGGCGGCTATCAGTGAATCAATGAATCCCCCTCTGGATAACCGGGTGCGTGAAGCCTGCCAGTATATTAGCGACCACTTGTCCGACAGCCAGTTTGATATTGCCGGTGTGGCGCAGCATGTGTGCCTTTCTCCCTCCCGGTTGTCTCATTTGTTCCGCCAGCAATTGGGGGTGAGTGTGCTGAGCTGGCGGGAAGATCAGCGTATCAGCCAGGCGAAATTGTTGCTCAGTACCACGCGTATGCCTATCGCCAGTGTAGGGCGTAATGTCGGGTTTGAGGACCAGCTTTATTTTTCGCGGGTTTTCAAAAAATGCACTGGCGCCAGCCCCAGTGAGTTTCGTGCCGGTTACGAGCAGTAAGTGGCCTGGTAAGCAGGCTTTGTTACAACCGCTTAATCTTTCGCGGGGCTGGAATCTTGACCTTATGCTGCCTGCCCCGCAAAATCGCTGTTCGTAAGTCTGACGGACGTTTTATGTACGCCTTTGTTGAACAACTGATAGCCCATTCACTCACCTTCGCACTGATAATTGTGCTGATGGTCGCTTTTTTTGAATCTCTTGCTCTGGTTGGATTGTTGCTGCCTGGTACGGTCTTTATGGCGGCGCTTGGTGCGCTGATCGGTAGTGGTAACTTGCCGTTCTGGTGGGCCTGGGGCGTGGGCATTATTGGTTGCCTCGCGGGCGATTGGGTCTCTTTCTGGATTGGCTGGCGCTTTAAACGGCCCCTGCGCAACTGGTCATTTCTGAAAAAATATAAAACGCTGGTGGATAAAACAGAGATGGCATTACACCGCCACAGCACTGTGACTATTTTAGTTGGCCGTTTTGTGGGCCCGACACGCCCTCTGGTTCCAATGCTGGCCGGTATGCTGGATTTGTCGGTTGCCCGGTTTGCCAGAGCCAATATTCCCGGCTGCCTGTTCTGGCCGCCGGTTTATTTTCTGCCGGGCATTCTGGCCGGGGCGGCAATCGACATCCCCGCGGGTGAAAATGCCGGGCATTTTCAGTGGTTATTACTGGCTGCTGCGGTTGTAACCTGGCTTGCATTATGGCTGAACTGGCGTTTATGGCGCAGTGAGCGTAAGCCAGCAGGCGAGCTCCCTGAGGGCCGGTTACCCCGCGCGCGGTTAATGTGGCTGGCGCCCCTGGCCGCGGTTTGCTGCCTTGCACTGGTATTTCTGTTGCTTCGCCACCCACTGATGCCGGTTTATGCCCGCATCTTGCACCAGGTCATTTTCGGCTAGCTTTGGGAAATCCCCAGTAACCCGGCGGCAGGAGACGAACCGTCGCTCAGTGACTGAGTGGAGCCATCCCAGACAATTCGCCCGTCAGCCACTACCAGGCTGCGCGGTGTAATACGTGCGGCATCATCCAGGTTATGTGAAACCATCATCAGCGTGATTTTCTGGCTCTCACAGACTGATTCCACCAGCGCCAGCATTTCCTGGCGCAATGCCGGATCCAGGGCAGAGAAAGGTTCATCCAGCAGCAGAACCGGCTGAGCGCGCAACAGGCAACGGGCCAGGGCGGCGCGCTGGCGTTGCCCGCCAGATAATTGCGCTGGCAGGCGGTCCAGTAAATCACTAATCGCCATTTTGTGGGCAATCTCTTCCAGCGCTGTTTTTTGTGTTGCTGTGAGCTTCATTCCCGGATGCAGCCCCAGGCCAATATTTTGCCGGATGGTGAGGTGGCTGAATAAATTGTTGTCCTGAAACAGCATAGAGACCGGGCGATGTGCAGGCGGGGTCAGAGTATGGTTTTGCTGGTTAAGGGTGATAGTGCCACTGTCTGGTTTGAGAAAACCGGCAATCAGATTCAGTAACGTACTTTTCCCGGCACCGCTGGGGCCCAGTACGGCAACGCGTTCGCCGGGAGCCAGCGTCACGTTAAAACGCATGGGCAGGTGCTGGTAAAGCCAGGTGACGTCAGTGAGTGTTAGCATGGCGTTTAGCGGTATTCTCTATCAAAGTGAACAGCAAGAAGCAGAGTAACAGCATCAGCATCGCGGTAACCGCACCATCATTACTCCGGTAGGCCCCTATTTGTTGGTAGAGGTAAAACGGCAGGGTGCGGAAATCGTCACTGCCGAACAAAGCGACAACGCCAAAATCCCCCAATGACAATACGCAGGCAAAAGCCAGGGCCTGGGCACAGGGGCGTTTTAGTGCCCGTAGTTCTACCCAACGCAGACGGTTAATGCCACTGATATCCAGGTGCTGGCATAAGCGGCTATAGCGGCTGGCAATATCATAAAACGGGCTTTCCAGTACTTTCATCGCATAGGGGATTGCCATCAACGCATTAGTAAAAATAACAATACCATCAGCCCGTTCAGGCAACCCGGTGGTGCTGTTCAGCAGTAAGAAAAAACCTGTAGCCAGCACGATTCCGGGCATGGCGAGAATCAGTAAGCCGCTCAGCTCTATGGCCTGTGCCGGGCGTTGACGCTGGCGCAAACGGAGTTCCCGGCTGCTCCACAGCAGCATTGTAGTCAGGCATAAACACACCACACCTGCCGCACAGGCAATGCGAACGGAGGTGATTAGCGCAGACCATAACGCTGGCTGGTGAAAAATAACCATCGGGTTGTTGACCAGCCCGTCGGCAATAACTGCCATAAGCGGTGGCAACAATAGCAGTAATGCCAGAATGATCACCGCGCTATCCAGTACCCGGGCTGCCAGGTTGTCTTGTGGATCCCGCCAGGTTGCATTCTGGCTCTCTCCGGGGGAAAAAGCCTGAGTCAGTTTTTGGCTCAATAAGACAAGACCAAAGCAGCACAACATCTGGATCAGTGCCAGGCAGGCGGCTTTGGCTGGATCGAAGTCAAAACTCAGTGCCTGGTAAACAGCCAGCTCAATAGTTGTCGCCTTCGGACCGCCACCCAAAGCCAGTACCGTGGCAAAACTGGCGAAACACAGCATAAAGATGAGTGCGGCTGCCGGGAATATCTGGCGCTGCATCCAGGGCCACTCTACCAGGCGGAAAAAGTACCAGCCGCGCATATTCAGTTGTGCGGCAAGTAGCCGCTGTTCTACAGGGATATTTTCCAAAGACTGCAGCAGTAAACGCGTGGCTAAGGGCAGATTAAAAAAAACATGCGCGAGCAAAATACCCTGCAACCCATAAGGCGTGAACGACCACTTCAAACCTGACAGTTCAAAAACAGTGCTTAACCAGCCTTCGCGGCCATACACACTCAGAATCCCAAAGACGGCTACCAGAACGGGCAAAACCAGTGTCATGGCACATAAACGCAGTAAGAGTTGCCGGCCTGGGAAACGACGGCGGTAGAGTGCTCGCGCCAGTAATATTGCAGGGAGAACAGACAACAAGGCAGACAAAGAAGCCTGGAAGAACGAAAACCTTACCACATGCCACAACCATGGGTCGTGAAGCAGTGCGCTGTAGTCTGTTTGTGGAGCATGTAGCCATAAAGCGCCAAAAGCCGCCAGAGCGACAATGCAAATCGCTCCGGCGGATATCAGCCCGGGCCATAACCAGCCCGGAATTAATGGCTGACGGCTTGCTGCCATTGGCTAATCCATGCTGCCCGGTTGTGTTCTACCTGTTCAGGTGTAAACACCAGGCTGGTGGCGGGCTTAACCAGTTGGCCGAAGGCTTCCGGAACCGCGACATGGCTTACCGGATACATCCAGTTGCCAGTGGGGATCGTTTTTTGGAACGTATCAGAAACCATAAACTGCATAAACTGTTTCGCCAGTTCCGGGTGCGGGCTGTTAGCAAGGCGGGCAGCAACTTCCACCTGCATATAATGCCCTTCGCTGAAATCCGCGGCGGCATAATTATCTTTTTTCTCTTCAATAATGTGATACGCCGGAGATGTGGTGTAACTCAGGACCAGGTCGCTCTCGCCTTTGAGGAATAAACCATAAGCTTCACTCCAGCCTTTTGTTACCGTCACTGTCTTTTTAGCCAGTTTTTGCCAGGCTTCCGGTGCTTTGTCGCCGTAGACCTTTTGCACCCACAGTAACAACCCCAGACCCGGTGTACTGGTCCGCGGGTCTTCATAAATCACTTTCCACTGCTGTGGGCTTTCAACCAGTTCTTTCAGACTGTGTGGTGGGTTGTGCAGTTTGTTCTTGTCGTAGACGAACGCGAAGTAGCCATAATCGAACGGGATAAATGTATCGTCTGACCAGCCGCCAGGTAGTGACAGCGGTGGCAGAGTGATATCAGCTTTGGTAAACAGCCCGGTGCGACGGGCGGCAGTTATCAGGTTATTATCGAGCCCCAGGACAATATCTGCTTTGCTTTTTTTCCCTTCCATGCGCACGCGGTTGAGCAGTGATACGCCGTCTTCCAGCGCAACATATTTCAGCTCACAACCGCATTGTGCTTCAAAGGCTTTCTTGATAGCCGGGCCAGGGCCCCAGTCAGCAGAAAATGAGTCGTAGGTATAGACGGTGAGAGTAGGTTTGGCGAGGACGGGCGCAGCGGCCAGTACCAGTAAAGCCAGTAATTTTTTTAACACTTTGCACTCCTGAAAAAGGGTGGCAAAGGATTTTGAGAACGGCCTCAAATCCCTTCGCCGGCGTTATCCGGATCAGGTTCGACGGGTATTATCTCAGCGCCTGGTATCCAGGGCACCCCGTTGAGAACGGCTCATTGTAATGATTTGCCTGGCATTATTAAAGAACATGTTGGGTTAGTTTTCTGGCGGAGCAAACCAGGCGGATTTGAAGTCGAACCACCCCAGTGTATTCATCCGCAACCCCCGCATGCTGCGCTGCCCCTGGATAGTGAGCCAGTGGTGAATCAGTGGCAGTACATGTTGCTGTTCGACACACTGGCGTGCCCATTGAGCCGCATTCAGCTCACCTGCGCGCCATTGTTGGTGGGCCTCTTTCATGGCAATACCCAGCCCTTTGCTCAGCAGGGGAATTTCGTACAGATGAGCAAAGACCGAGTAATCCAGCGGCAGTGTGAAATTGGCGCTGTTAAGCCAAATATCGCTGTGCACATCGCCATTAAACCAGGCGTTATAGCTGATTTCCTGTATCACCAGGTGGATGCCGTGTTGTGCCAGGCGTTTACTGATAATGTCGCTCAGAGTGCGGTGTTCTATGTGGTCAGCATAAAATGTGAGCGTAAGGCTGGTCAGTCCTTCTGGTTTGCCGCACTCTGTGCTGGCTGGAGTGTGGTGCCAGCGGGGCAGTAACCCCCAGGCTGGAAACCACAGGCGATGATATTGAGGGTCGCTGTCAGCCAGAATATTTACGGGTGAAAGTACCTGGCTCAGCCATGCCCTTACATGCGGGTTGGCACCATGTTTAGAACGCTGGTCAAACAACAGGTAATAGCAGCCCTCTTCCTGGCGGCTTTCTTCTGCTTTTTCACTCTGGCTGCCATCTTCGAGAAAGACACCGCAGCTCATGTCTTCGCCGATTTCGGGCAATACCCAAATATTGACTTCATCAATCAGCGCGCGGAAGCCAAAGTAGTCATCAAATGCCTGAATACTGAGCTGGCTGGTATTATTGCGTGTAACAGAATAAGGGCCGGTTCCGGTTGGATGGGTGGCGAAATGCGGCAATGACTCCCATTCCCGAGGCAAAATCATGGCGGAAACCCCCGCCATCAACCAGGGCAGCCAGTTATCAGGCTCGTGAAGTATGATATCCAGCGTCCAGTTGGTCGGCGACGATATACTGGCAATATGCTCATACAAAGGTTGCTGGTTAACCCGGTTCAGTGAATACAGTACATCGGCCATTTCGAGTTCACGCCCGTGGTGAAAATGTACTCCGGGACGTAAAAAAAAGCGCCAGTGGCAAGGTGATAATTGCTGCCAGTGGTGAGCAATATCTGCTTCCAGTTCCCCATTTTCCTCATTTATTCGCGTCAGCCCATTGAATATTTGCCGCACAATGTGAGTTTCGGAACGGCGCAGTGGCGTGCCGGGTAATAAATTCAGCAGCGGGCGGTAATAAAGTACCCGCAGAATATGGCGCCCCTGGCGGAAGCTGCGCCCCAGGTGTGAGAGCAGCATTTTTTTGACTTCATCTTTATCGCCAACGAGTTGTACCAGTTGGTCAACCCGGTCCTGCTCCAGTAAGTCTTCCGCCCGCTGTTGCTGAAGAGATAAACCAGTATAGATAAATGTCAGTTGTGAACGTTTGCCGCGCCCGGCCTCTGCTTCCCATGTCAGCCAACCTTTTGCCTGCATGGCATTGAGCAGAGTACGCATATGGCGCCGCGAGCAATTGAGCAGGGTGGACAGATCATGCAGCGTTGTGGATTGAGGCCGGCCGTCACAACATTGCCATAACCGGATGAACTGCTGCTGCAAGCGTGTTGATGCCATAAAAGAGGAACTCCGGGCGAAAACTCATCAATTTATCTTTCCCTATATTACGCCAATACTGTTTCGTGATGAAAGCGAGGTTAACTTATGAAGCGTTCCTTTGCAGAGCAGTTTTATTTGGCTTTTTTTACTGCAACCCGGCGTGTTTCTGGTTCATGGCTGGCCTGCCTTGATCCTCAACAGCGTGTGCAGATGCTTGATGAACTCATGCAGTGGCACTGTTCATATCCTTGTGCTTTGCACAGACATCATCGTTCTCATCAAGTGTGACTGAGTATTGGTGCTTTTAACCAACCAGCGGCAATCGTGCTGCTGGTTTTTTTCGTTTAAAATCTACCCGGCGATGGGCGTTTTGTTCACAGGACATAATAAAAGGACCTATGAGATGCATTGGCTGATTACGCAGGGAAGGCATTTAAACTCGGTATTACTGGCGTTTATGGCTGTCGCGTTTATGCTGGGCGTGGCGGGCGCACTGCAGGCTCCCACACTGAGTTTGTTCCTGAGCAAAGAAGTGGGGGTGACGTCATTCTGGGTTGGCCTGTTTTACACGGTAAATGCTGTGGCAGGTATCGCTGTCAGCATGATTCTGGCTAAACGTTCAGACCGAAAGGGCGATCGGCGTAAACTGATTATTTTCTGCTGCCTGATGGCCGTCGCCAACAGCCTGGTGTTTGCATTCAATCGCCATTACCTTACTCTGATAACCCTTGGTGTTTTTCTGGCTGCGCTGGCCAACACCACCATGCCACAAATTTTTGCTCTGGCACGTGAATATGCAGATAACTCAGCCAGAGAAGTGGTGATGTTCAGCTCTATTATGCGTGCCCAGCTTTCACTGGCCTGGGTAATTGGCCCGCCGTTGTCCTTTATGCTGGCGCTGAAATTTGGTTTTACCACCATGTTTTTATGTGCCGCAGGTATTTTTGTGGTTGGGGCATTACTGGTGGCATTTTTCCTGCCTTCTGTTCCCCGGGTATTTGGCCCGGAGAACCAGGCCGTAGCGGCTGTCAGTGGCTGGAAAAACCCCAATGTGCGGCGGTTATTCATCGCCTCGATGCTGATGTGGACCTGCAACACGATGTATATCATTGATATGCCGTTATGGATAACCAGTGTCCTTGGGTTGCCCGAAGCGCTGGCTGGTGCATTGATGGGGACGGCGGCGGGTCTTGAAATACCGGCAATGATCCTTGCTGGCATGGTTGTAAAGCGTATGGGTAAACGCCGGATGATGGTGTTTGCTGTTGCTGCCGGGGTTGTGTTTTATGGTGGGTTATTGCTATTCCCTACACGTAATGCATTGATTGTATTGCAACTGTTTAACGCGATTTTTATTGGGATTGTGGCTGGTATCGGTATGCTCTGGTTTCAGGACCTGATGCCCGGGAAGGCCGGGTCTGCCACCACCCTGTTCACTAACAGTATTTCTACCGGTGTGATCCTCGCAGGGGTATTACAGGGTTCGCTGGCGCAGCAGTTTGGCCATGAGAGTGTCTACTGGGGCATTCTGGTGTTGAGTATTCTGGCGCTGGGGCTGACTTGCCGGGTAAAAGATGTGTGAGCGGTTGTGCTGCGTTACAGCCAGGCAATGGCACCATCAACTATCAGGTGCCATTACCTGGATTGGCGTTTATAACCAGTAAGGCTTAACGCATAAACGCAGGCTGGTTCGCTTCATAAGCCGCGATAGCATCTTCATGCTGTAACGTCAGGCCAATGCTGTCCAGTCCGTTCAGCATGCAGTGACGGCGGAAACCATCAATGCTGAACGGCCAGGTTTTATCACCCGCCTGAACCGTTTGCGCTTCCAAATCCACGGTGAATGTCATGCCAGGGTTTTCCTGCACCATGGTGAACAGGGTATCGACATCCTGGTCACTCAAGGCAACGGGCAACAGCTGGTTATTAAACGAGTTGCCATAAAAAATATCGGCAAAGCTCGGGGCAATAACAACTTTGAAGCCGTAATCGGTCAGTGCCCAGGGCGCGTGTTCACGGGAAGAGCCACAACCAAAGTTCTCACGCGCCAGCAGAATAGACGCGCCTTTATAGACGGGTTTATTCAGCACAAAGTCCGGGTTGGGTTCCTGGCCTTTATCATCCAGAAAACGCCAGTCATTAAACAGGTGCGCACCAAAGCCGGTGCGGGTTACCTTCTGCAAAAATTGTTTGGGAATAATTGCGTCGGTATCGACATTTGCCGCGTCTAACGGGACAACAATGCCTGTGTGACAAACAAATTTCTCAGCCATGGTTTTTCCCTTATTTCAGTGTGCGGATATCAGCAAAGTGACCAGCGATGGCAGCGGCAGCAGCCATTGCCGGGCTAACCAGGTGAGTACGCCCACCGCGCCCCTGGCGACCTTCAAAGTTACGGTTACTGGTGGATGCACAACGTTCGCCAGGGTTCAGGCGGTCATTGTTCATCGCCAGGCACATTGAGCAGCCAGGTAAGCGCCATTCAAAACCGGCTTCAAGGAAAATTTTGTCCAGGCCTTCGGCTTCAGCCTGCGCTTTAACCGGACCGGAACCAGGAACCACCATGGCAACCACACCTGGAGCCACTTTATGGCCTTGTGCAACGGCTGCTGCAGCGCGCAGGTCTTCAATGCGTGAGTTAGTGCAGGAGCCGATAAAGACTTTATCAATAGCGACTTCAGTCAGAGGTATACCAGACTTCAGACCCATATAGGCCAGCGCTTTTTCCGCCGACGCCCGCTCGACCGGGTCAGAAAAGCTTTCTGGTGCCGGGATGTTATCGGTAATAGAAATAACCTGGCCCGGGTTAGTGCCCCAGGTAACCTGAGGTGCAATTTCTGCAGCATCCAGGGTTACGACGGTGTCAAATTGCGCGCCGTCGTCGGTTTTCAGGGTACTCCACCAGGCTACTGCGGCATCCCAGTCTTGTTCTTTAGGCGCAAACTGGCGGCCTTTGACATAGTTGAACGTGGTTTCATCCGGCGCAACCAGCCCGGCTTTGGCACCCAGTTCAATTGCCATATTACACAGCGTCATGCGGCCTTCCATGCTTAACGCTTCGATGGCTGAGCCACAAAATTCAACTACGTGACCGGTGCCACCGGCGCTGCCAGTTTTGCCAATAATCGCCAACACAATATCTTTTGCGGTAATTCCTGGCGCCGCCTGGCCGGTTACTTCAATTTTCATGGTTTTGGCACGGCCCTGTTTCAGCGTTTGTGTCGCCAGAACATGCTCAACTTCTGAGGTACCAATACCAAATGCCAGTGCACCAAATGCGCCGTGAGTGGCTGTATGGGAGTCACCACAAACAATGGTCATCCCGGGCAGAGTAATCCCCTGCTCAGGGCCCATTACATGGACAATCCCCTGGAATGCATGATTCAGGTCGTACAGTTCCACGCCAAACTCTTTACAGTTTTTCATCAACTCCTGCATCTGAATGCGGGCCATTTCGCCACTGGCGTTGATGTCTTTAGTTTGTGTGGAAACGTTGTGATCCATCGTGGCAAACGTTTTACCCGGCTGGCGCACCGGGCGCCCATGGGCACGCAGGCCATCGAAAGCTTGCGGTGACGTAACTTCATGCACCAGGTGACGGTCAATATACAGTAATGGAGTTTCACCCTGGGCTTCGTAAACGATGTGTGCATCGAATAACTTTTGATATAACGTCTTTGCCATGATTACACCCCCTGAGCCACGTAGTGGGCAATTTTATCGCCCATTTCATCGGTACCCAGCGCAATAGTATCCCGTGCCAGGTCTGCTGTGCGGAAGCCTTCTTCCAGAACGCGATTGACTGCATTTTCAATTGCTGTCGCGGCATCATTCGCATCCAGGCTGTAGCGGAGCAGTAATGACAATGAGAGGATCTGGGCAACCGGGTTGGCGATATTTTTGCCAGCAATGTCCGGCGCAGAGCCCCCGGCTGGTTCGTATAAACCAAACCCTTCTTCGTTCAGGCTGGCAGAAGGCAGCATACCCATAGACCCGGTTATCATGGCGCATTCATCAGACAGAATGTCGCCAAACAGGTTTGAGCACAGCAGTACGTCGAATTGCGCCGGGTCTTTGATTAACTGCATGGTGGCGTTATCGATATACATATGCGACAGCTTCACATCCGGGTAAGACTGTGCAATTTCTGTCACGATTTCACGCCACATTACTGAGGTTTGCAGCACGTTAGCTTTATCAATCGAGGTAACGATACCGCGGCGTTTGCGGGCAGATTCAAAAGCAATGCGGGCAATGCGCTCAATTTCAAAGCGATAATACACTTCGGTATCAAACGCTTTTTCATGAACACCGCTACCTTCGCGGCCTTTTGGCTGACCAAAGTAGATCCCGCCAGTTAATTCACGCACACACAGGATATCGAAGCCTTTTTGCGCAATGTCTTCACGCAGCGGGCAAAAACTTTCCAGCCCTGCGTATAATTTTGCCGGGCGCAGGTTGCTGAATAATTTGAAGTGTTTACGTAAAGGCAATAATGCGCCACGTTCAGGTTGTTCCGCCGGGGGCAGGTGTTCCCATTTCGGGCCACCGACTGAACCAAATAAAACGGCATCTGCCTGTTCGCAACCCTCAATTGTTGCTGCAGGAAGCGGGGTACCGTGGCGGTCAATCGCCGCGCCACCGACATCATATTCACTGGTGGTAATCTGTAAATCAAAACGATGGCGGACAGCGTCCAGTACCTTCATTGCCTGAGCCATGACCTCAGGGCCAATACCGTCTCCGGGTAAAACTGCAATATGATGATTCTTTGACATGTCACATGGTTTCCTGGTTGTGTTCTTTATTTTGTGCTTTGCGTTGCAATTCTTTTTCGACTTCACCGGCGCGCCAGATGCTGTTCAGCACGTGAACCATCGCCTTGGCAGAAGATTCGACAATATCTGTCGCCAGGCCGACACCGTGGAAACGGCGGCCGTTATGGTTAACGACAATATCTACCTGGCCCAGCGCGTCTTTACCCTGGCCTTTGGCACTTAACTGATATTTCACCAGTTCAATGTCGTATTCAGAAATGCGGTTGATTGCCTGGTAAACGGCATCCACAGGACCGTTACCTGTCGCAGCTTCTGCTTTTTCTTCTTCACCACAAAATAATTTGACCGAGGCCGTAGCCATCACACTGGAGCCAGACTGGACGCTGAAGTAATCCAGGCGGAAGTGTTCGGGCTCTTCTTGTTGTTTATTAATAAATGCCAGCGCTTCCAGGTCGTAATCAAACACCTGGCCTTTTTTATCTGCCAGTTTCAGGAAGGCGGAGTACAGGTTATCCAGGTTGTAATCTGTTTCTTTGTAGCCCATTTCTTCCATGCGGTGTTTTACGGCCGCACGGCCAGAGCGGGAAGTCAGGTTTAACTGGATTTGGTTCAGCCCGATAGATTCCGGCGTCATGATTTCGTAGTTTTCGCGGTTTTTCAGTACGCCATCCTGGTGGATGCCGGAAGAGTGTGCGAAAGCATTTGCGCCAACCACTGCTTTATTTGCCGGAACCGGCATGTTGCACAGCTGGCTGACTGTCTGGCTGGTACGCCAGATTTCCTGGTGGTTAATGTTGGTATGCAGGCCGAGCATTTTTTGGCGTACTTTGATAGCCATAATGACTTCTTCCAGCGCACAGTTACCGGCACGTTCACCAATACCGTTAATGGTACCTTCAACCTGACGGGCACCCGCGTGCACGGCTGCCATTGCATTCCCTACAGCCAGCCCCAGGTCATCATGGGTATGTACGGAAATAATCGCTTTGTCGATATTCGGCACCCGCTGGTACAGTGAACTGATGATGTTGCCGAATTCATGGGGCAGCGTGTAACCCACGGTGTCTGGAATATTAATTGTGCGGGCCCCGGCGTTGATAGCGGCTTCTACAACCCGCGCCAGGTCTTCAATTGGGGTACGACCTGCATCTTCACAGGAAAATTCTACGTCATCAGTATAATTACGTGCCCGTTTGACCATATAGACGGCGCGTTCAATCACTTCATCCAGAGTACTGCGCAACTTGGTAGCGATATGCATTGGCGAAGTGGCGATGAACGTGTGGATACGGAAGGCTTCTGCCACTTTCAGTGCTTCTGCCGCAACATCAATATCTTTTTCAACGCAGCGCGCCAGGCCACACACTCTGCTGTTCTTGATGTTACGGGCAATGGTCTGGACTGACTCAAAATCGCCCGGTGAAGAAACCGGAAAACCAACCTCCATCACATCGATGCCCATACGCTCCAGTGCGAAGGCGATTTGCAGCTTTTCTTTTACACTCAGACTGGCCTGTAACGCCTGTTCACCGTCACGTAAAGTTGTATCGAAAATAACGACTTGCTGGTTCATTGATTCCATCCTGTCTGATTTATTTCGCCATTACGCCGGATATAAAAAAACCCGCGCATTGGCGCGGGTTTAGTTTCTTATGGGGCTTGATTAACCTTAAGCAGCGCCCACCAGTCTACCGCGCACAGTATCTGCGAGAAGTAGTAGAACTAGTAGACGAGCAAAACGAGTCATGTAATCAAACCTCCGTAATCGAATGCATTTAGTGGTAACCGATATAAAACGCCATGTCAACTTTTTGTCTCAGTGGAACGCTTCATTGATGGAAAGTATTAAGGAATTTCCTGGGTAATAATTCTGCTTTTTATCTGGCGTTGTGTGTGGTTGTGCTAAAAATGACGTTACGCATGATAGTTTATATTTTTTATCCCCCGGCGGGGTAATGCTCGGTAATTTCGTGCCATTTCTTCGGTAATAAATGACCAGCTACCGTGTGAACAACTACCGGGTGAACAACATGCCTGTGCTGTTGAGCAATGTTAATAGATCAAGAAACCGGGTGGCTAACACAGTCTGGGGAAACAGATTCTGGCCCGGCTTTTGTCATAACGCGTGAACGTTAATTCATGGAGTGAACAATGTCAGAAAAAATTATCGCTAAGCGACGCCCCGAAGAAGATATTAATCTTCGGCTAAAAGATAAGCTCGACCTGAATTTAATACCTGTTTTTTCAACTGTTATGCAACGCCGCAATATTACTAAAGCGGCACAGGTTTTAGGGATGTCGCAACCTGCGGTGAGTAATGCCATCTCGCGGCTAAAAAAGACCTTTGGCGACCCATTGTTTGTGCGCCAGGGAAGGGGAATTGAGCCAACCCCCCGGGCGTTCCAGTTGGAAGCGGAGTTTCAGCAGGCTCTTTTTTTGATTCATAACGTATTTCCCCCAGCTCATTTCGAGCCTCATAAAAGTTCACGTGTATTCACCCTGGCGGTTCTGAACCCGCTTGATACCTTGTTTCTTCCGCGGATTTATCAATATATTCATCACCATGCACCCGGTATTCGGCTGAATGTGTGTTCCGGCCAAAGCCGCTATACCCTGGACGGTGAACATGTTGATTTTATGCTTGGTTATGAATCCACCATGGGAGAAAACATTGTTAACCGGCTGCTGTTTGAGGACGAAATGGTTGGCGTGGCAAAGAAAACATGGGGACAGAATGTATCTTTGATGACGGAATCAGCTTTTTATCGCGCAAGGCATGCTGTGGTTTCGCTAAAAAATAGCGATTCGTTCAGCGCGATTTGGTATGACACGCCACTCAAACGCAGCGCAATTGCTTACCAGGGGCAGTGCCTGTTCAGCCTGCTGGAGGTGGTTTCCCGAACGAATCTGATTGCTATTATGCCAACCTGGGTTACCCGGCGCTGGCATAATGGGCCAGAGATAATTCAGTTCACGCTTCCTTTAGCAGTAAAAAAACGCGCTTGTTATTTAACGGGTTACACAACAAATCCGGATGACCCCGGGTTTCGCTGGATGCTGGATACATTAACCAGAATTTGCCAAAAACCCTGAAATAAGAAAGAAGGGAGACCCAGTGCCCTTCTTTTATCGTGCTAAATCACCAGCTTCGTTAACATTTTTTTTATCATTATATTGATAACATAATTATTCATAACGCCAGCTTATGGATAGAGTAATAAACTATTAGTACGTTATTTTATGGTGAATTATGAATGTTGGGCTGTGGGTTCAAAGGTAAATGGGTATTTGCCTGCTCAATTTTCTCCAGTTATTTTAGAAAGTCCGATAATAATTTTTGTAGGTGCAGTGTGCTGCACCCAATGACGAACAGAAATGAATTCTGGCGTCGTGGCGTTAACCACAGCCTGGAGGCAAACCATGGAGATGTTGTCTGGAGCCGAGATGCTTGTTCGATCGCTTATCGATCAGGGCGTAAAGCAAGTATTTGGCTACCCTGGTGGAGCAGTGTTGGATATCTATGATGCACTGCATACCGTTGGTGGAATTGAGCATGTACTGGTCCGCCATGAGCAGGCTGCGGTACACATGGCTGATGGTCTGGCGAGAGCAACAGGCGAGGTGGGTGTAGTTCTGGTCACTTCAGGACCCGGTGCGACGAATGCAATTACGGGTATTGCCACCGCGTATATGGATTCCATTCCTTTAGTGGTGCTTTCGGGTCAGGTTGCGAGCTCTCTGATAGGTTACGATGCCTTTCAGGAGTGCGATATGGTGGGGATCTCTCGCCCTGTGGTGAAACACAGCTTTCTGGTCAAACAAACAGAAGATATTCCCGGTATTCTGAAAAAAGCATTCTGGCTGGCAGCATCCGGTCGCCCCGGGCCAGTGGTTGTTGATTTACCGAAAGATATTCTTAATCCGGCTAAAAAGTTGCCTTATGTGTGGCCGGACAGTGTCAGTATGCGTTCATATAACCCAACGACCCAGGGGCACAAAGGGCAGATCAAACGTGCTCTGCATACGCTGTTAGCGGCGAAAAAACCGGTTTTTTATATCGGTGGTGGCGTGGTTACATCGGGGTGTTCTGAGGAACTTAAAACTCTGGCCGAAAGTTTAAATGTGCCTGTCGTTTCTTCTTTGATGGGGCTGGGCGCATTTCCGGGTACGCATCGCCAGGCGTTGGGGATGTTGGGTATGCATGGTACCTATGAAGCCAATATGACCATGCATAATGCCGATGTGATTTTCGCTGTTGGGGTGCGGTTTGATGACCGAACCACCAACAACCTGGAAAAGTATTGCCCCAATGCCACGGTGTTGCATATTGATATTGACCCGGCTTCTATTTCAAAAACAGTACCGGCAGATATCCCCATTGTTGGTGATGCGAAAGTCGTTCTGCAACAAATGATTGAATTGAGCGTTGGAGAAAAGCAAGGCCAGCCACTGGACGATATCCGTGACTGGTGGCAGCAGATTGAACTCTGGCGGGCAAGACATTGCCTGGAATATGACAAAACCAGTGATGCCATCAAACCACAGGCGGTGGTTGAAACTGTTTACCAACTGACTCGGGGAGAGGCGTATGTCACCTCTGATGTTGGTCAGCACCAGATGTTTGCCGCTCTGTATTACACCTTCGATAAACCACGGCGCTGGATTAACTCTGGTGGGTTGGGGACCATGGGGTTTGGTTTACCCGCGGCCCTGGGAGTGAAGATGGCTTTGCCCGATGAAACCGTGGTGTGTATCACGGGTGACGGCAGTATCCAGATGAACATCCAGGAGCTGTCTACTGCGCTGCAATACAATTTGCCGGTGTTAGTTGTTAACCTGAACAACCGCTTTTTGGGTATGGTTAAACAGTGGCAGGATATGATTTATTCCGGGCGCCATTCCCAGTCTTATATGGCATCTTTGCCTGACTTTGTTCGCCTGGCGGAGGCTTATGGGCATATTGGTATTCAGATAACCAAACCCGAAGAACTGACCAGTCAACTTCAGGTGGCGCTGGAGCATGTACAACAAGGCCGGCTGGTCTTTGTCGATGTTACCGTCGATGGAACAGAACACGTTTACCCAATGCAGATCCGCGGTGGTGGCATGGATGAAATGTGGTTGAGCAAAACGGAGAGAACCTGATTATGCGCCGCATCATATCTGTATTACTTGAAAATGAATCCGGTGCACTGTCACGAGTTATTGGGCTATTTTCCCAACGTGGCTATAACATCGAAAGCCTGACCGTCGCGCCAACTGAAGACCCGACATTGTCCCGTATGACCATTCAAACGGTGGGTGATGAAAAAGTCCTTGAGCAAATTGAAAAGCAATTGCACAAGCTCATTGATGTTTTGCGGGTCAACGAATTGAGCCAGGGGCCCTGTGTTGAACGCGAAATTATGCTGGTGAAAGTGCAGGCGACAGGCTATGGGCGTGAAGAGGTGAAGCGCAGTGCAGAAATCTTCCGTGGTCAAATTATTGATGTCACGCCGTCGTTGTACACCGTCCAGCTTGCTGGTACCAGTGATAAGCTGGACGCATTTCTCGCCACTATCCGTGATGTGGCAAAAATCGTCGAGGTTGTGCGCTCGGGGGTAGTAGGCTTATCGCGCGGTGATAAAATCATGCGCTAATGTGGCTGATATCGTCACTGTAACCCGGCCTGAGTGCCGGGTTTTTCATTTTTTTAACACAGGAATGTGAGCCAGAAAAACAATTAAAGGTGTTATTATTGTGCGTGCAACCTTAACAGGATTAATCTATAACCCTGAATTCGGTGTGATATTGCCGTATCAGGCCGTCTGGCAGGTACAATCACTGTTGCAGGTTCGGTTGTTCTGTGCGGATTGCTGGTGGTGAGATCTCACCCATGTTATTCAGGTTTCAGGGTGTTGAAGTATCTAAATCGTTAAGGGGCAAGAGTGAAACTGGACGAAATTGCACGCCTTGCGGGTGTGTCACGTACCACTGCAAGCTATGTCATCAATGGTAAGGCTCGCCAGTATCGGGTGAGTGAAAAAACTGTTGAGAAAGTGATGGCAGTGGTCAGGGAATATAATTACCACCCTAATGCGGTTGCTGCAGGTTTGCGGGCGGGGCGAACCCGTTCTATTGGCCTGGTGATTCCTGACCTGGAAAACACCAGTTACACGCGCATTGCCAACTATCTTGAGCGCCAGGCGCGCCAGCGTGGTTATCAATTGCTTATCGCTTGCTCAGAAGACCAGCCTGACAACGAAATGCGTTGTATTGAACACTTACTGCAACGGCAAGTTGACGCCATTATCGTCTCGACCTCTTTACCGCCAGAACACCCTTTTTACCAGCGTTGGGTAAACAGTGATTTCCCCATTGTGGCACTGGACCGGGCTCTTGATCGTGAACACTTCACCAGCGTTGTTGGTGCCGACCAGGATGATGCCGAAATGCTGGCGCGTGAATTACGTAAGTTTCCGGCTAACAAAGTGCTTTATCTTGGCGCTCTGCCGGAGTTATCCGTCAGCTTCTTGCGCGAGCAGGGGTTTCGTACTGCCTGGGCGGATGACCCCCGGCAGGTCGATTTTCTGTATGCCGATAGCTATGAACGGGATAATGCCGCGCAACTCTTTGAGAAATGGCTGGAAACCCATGATATGCCGGAAGCTTTGTTCACGACTTCATTTGCGCTTCTGCAAGGCGTCATGGATGTGACGTTACGCCGGGAAGGAAAGCTCCCTTCAGACCTCGCTATTGCTACATTTGGCGATAACGAACTGCTGGATTTCCTGCAATGCCCGGTACTGGCTGTTGCACAGCGCCATCGTGATGTGGCAGAGCGTGTGCTTGAATTGGTACTGGCGAGCCTGGATGAACCGCGTAAACCGAAGCCCGGTTTAACACGCATTCGCCGTAATCTCTATCGCCGTGGCAGCCTTAGCCGTTACTAATCAAAAAAAGAGCAGCCGTGCAGGTTGCTCTTATTATAAGAAAACTCTTAGTCCTGCTTTTGTTATTCATTTTTTTCTCAGGCCGTTTTGGAACAATCCGAATATTGATATTGTATTAATTTGTTACAGCAGTTTCGCTTGCTGAATGTATAGGATTATTCCATCAGCGTTTTTATGCCGTTTTGGGGGCGTTTTTTTTACTCCGTGGCACTTAACTCCTGCTGTTAACCTCCCGCTATTTGCCGTAAAATGCCGCCCGAGTCGCAAACTGAATAGTTTATTTTGCAATTTGGTTGTATTTGTTGGTGTTAACGTTCTGCATGTATATTTGTCACTTTTCTTACAAATATTCATAACGTTATTTCGTGTCACCGTCACAGCCTTTTACTCCATATCCTCTTTATTCACTGTTTTTGGCGAAATGTTTCGTCTGGTCGGCACTGGCGCTGGCTTGACAAGCTTTTCCTCTGCTCCGTAAACTCCTTATAGTGGGAATTTGTGGAACAAAGTGGTGAAAAAGGTAATTTAAGGGGCGACTCGATATGTTCCGTGGTGCGACGGTAGTTAATCTCGATAGCAAAGGGCGATTATCCGTCCCGACCCGCTATCGCGAAAAGCTGCTCGAACTGGCTGCAGGGCAGATGGTTTGCACCATTGATATCCACAACCCATGTTTGCTGCTTTATACCTTGCCTGAGTGGGAAGTCATTGAGCAGAAACTGGCGCGTTTATCCGGGATGAACCCTGACGAACGTCGGGTGCAACGCTTACTGTTGGGGCATGCCAGTGAATGCCAGATGGACAACGCAGGAAGATTACTGTTAGCGCCGGTGCTGCGTCAGCATGCCGGGCTAACAAAAGAAGTGATGCTGGTTGGGCAGTTCAATAAGTTTGAGCTGTGGGATGAAGCAACCTGGTATCAACAAGTTAAGGAGGACATTGACGCTGAGCGGTCTTCGTCAGGCACATTGTCCGAAAGACTGCAGGATTTGTCTCTCTAAATGATGGAAAGTTATAAACATACAACAGTGCTGCTTGACGAAGCGGTAAATGGGTTAAACATTCGTCAGGATGGCATCTACATTGATGGCACCTTCGGCCGCGGGGGGCATTCTCGTCTGATTCTGTCTAAGTTAGGGGCAGAGGGGCGACTGCTGGCTATCGACCGTGATCCGCAGGCGATCGAAGCCGCCAGCCAGATCAATGATGCGCGCTTTTCCATTGTTCATGGACCGTTTTCTCACCTTGCGGATTATGTCGAAGAGCTGGGGCTTACCGGTAAAATTGACGGGATCCTGCTTGATCTTGGTGTTTCCTCTCCACAGCTCGATGACCCTGAACGGGGCTTCTCGTTTATGCGTGACGGGCCGCTGGATATGCGGATGGACCCAACGCGTGGTCAGTCTGCGGCGGAATGGCTGCTAAGCGCTGAAGAACAGGATATTGCCTGGGTACTGAAAACCTATGGTGAAGAGCGCTTTGCAAAGCGTATTGCCAGAGCAATTGTTGAGCGCAATAAAGAAGCGCCGATGACGCGCACTAAAGAACTGGCTGAGGTTGTTGCAGCCGCAACACCGGTGAAAGACAAATTTAAACATCCGGCTACCCGGACGTTTCAGGCCGTGCGCATTTGGGTTAACAGTGAACTCGAAGAAATAGAGCAGGCGCTGAAAGGCGCTGTCACGGTTTTAGCGCCAGATGGGCGCTTATCTGTGATTAGCTTCCACTCCCTTGAAGACCGGCTGGTTAAACGGTTTATGCGTGAGCAAAGCCGTGGGCCACAAGTACCTGCAGGGTTGCCAATGACTGAGGCACAACTGCGTGCTTTAGGTGGCAGGCAGCTCAAAGCGTTAGGAAAACTAATGCCTGGCGAGGACGAAGTGGCGGACAACCCGCGGGCACGTAGCTCTGTACTGCGTATTGCCCAAAGGAGCGCGAATGATTAATCGCGTGACAGAAACCTTAAGCAAAATGACGGCGCTTGGCAGTAATGAGCGCCACTCTCTGCCGGGAATCATCGGCGGAGATATTCTGCGCTTTGGGAAACTGCCGCTGATTTTGTTTGTCGCGATTGTGGTGTCTGCGGTGATGGTCGTCACTACCGTGCACTACACCCGTTTACTGACTGCGCAGCGCGAGCAACTGGTGGTTGAACGCGATGCGCTGGATATAGAATGGCGAAATCTCATCCTGGAAGAGAACGCACTCGGTGATCACAGCCGTGTTGAGCGTATCGCAACTGATAAGCTCAAGATGCAGCATGTTGATCCTTCACAAGAAAATATCGTAGTGCAGCAATAAGGGACCGGCAACGATGAAAGCAGCGAATAAATCGCTTAAATCGAAACGTCAGGAAGAACAAGCCAACTTCGTAAGTTGGCGTTTTGCGTTGCTTTGCGGCTGCATTCTGATGGCGCTCGCTTTTCTGTTAGGCCGTGTTGCCTGGTTACAGGTGGTCAATCCCGATATGCTGGTACGCCAGGGGGACATGCGTTCCCTGCGTGTACAGGAAGTCTCCACGTCGCGCGGCATGATTACCGACCGCGAAGGCCGCCCGCTGGCAGTCAGTGTGCCGGTAAAAGCAATTTGGGCAGACCCGAAAGAACTACATGAAGCGGGTGGCGTTACTCTGGATTCGCGCTGGAAAGCGCTGGCTGACGCATTAAAAATGCCGCTCGACCAAATGGCTTCGCGGGTTAATGCAAACCCACGAGGCCGTTTTATTTATCTGGCTCGTCAGGTCAACCCTGATATTGCCGACTACATCAAAAAGTTGAAACTTCCAGGCATTCACTTGCGGGAAGAATCCCGCCGTTATTATCCCTCAGGCGAAGTGACTGCTCACTTAATTGGTTTCACTAATATTGACAGCCAGGGCATTGAAGGGATCGAAAAAAGCTTCGATAAATGGCTTACCGGGCAGCCCGGTGAGCGGGTGGTGCGTAAAGACCGCTACGGCCGCGTGATTGAAGACATTTCCTCTACAGACAGCCAGGCCGCTCATAACCTGGCTTTAAGCATTGATGAGCGCCTGCAGGCACTGGTGTATCGCGAACTGAATAACGCTGTTGCGTTCAACAAAGCTGAGTCTGGTAGTGCGGTACTGGTGGATGTTAACACTGGTGAAGTTCTGGCAATGGCGAACAGCCCGTCCTATAACCCGAACAACCTGACAGGCACACCCAAAGATGTCATGCGTAACCGCACGATTACTGACGTTTTTGAGCCTGGTTCAACTGTAAAACCTATGGTGGTCATGACCGCTTTACAGCGGGGTGTGGTTCAGGAAAACAGTGTGCTTAACACGGTTCCTTACTTCATCAATGGCCACGAAATTAAAGATGTAGGCCGTTACAGCGAACTGACCGTAACGGGGATTTTGCAGAAGTCGAGTAACGTTGGCGTATCCCGGCTGGCGTTAGCGATGCCGTCCTCAGCGTTAGTAGATACTTACTCACGTTTTGGGCTGGGGAAATCGACCAATTTGGGGTTGGTCGGAGAACGCAGTGGCTTATTTCCAACAAAACAACGGTGGTCTGACATAGAGAGGGCCACCTTTTCTTTCGGCTACGGGCTAATGGTAACACCGTTACAGTTAGCGCGAGTCTACGCAACCATTGGCAGCTTTGGCATTTATCGGCCGCTTTCTATCACGAAAGTTGACCCTCCGGTACCTGGAGAGCGCGTGTTCTCTGAGGCAACTGTGCGCACAGTGGTCCACATGATGGAAAGTGTCGCCCTCCCAGGCGGGGGTGGCGTGAAGGCCGCAATCAAAGGCTATCGTATTGCCATTAAAACGGGGACGGCGAAAAAAGTCGGCCCTGATGGCCGTTATATCAACAAATATATTGCTTACACCGCCGGTGTCGCACCCGCCAGTAACCCGCGTTTCGCTCTGGTAGTGGTGATAAACGACCCGCAGGCAGGTAAGTATTATGGTGGTGCCGTGTCAGCGCCAGTTTTCGGAGCAATTATGGGTGGCGTTCTGCGCACCATGAATGTTGAACCGGATGCGCTCCCTACGGGAGATAAAAACGATTTTGTAATTAATCAGAAAGAGGGTACAGGTGGCAGATCGTAATTTGCGCGACCTTCTCGTGCCGTGGGTGCCAGAGGCACCGGCGCGAGCACTGCGAGAGATGACACTCGACAGCCGTGGGGCTGCCGCAGGGGATCTTTTTGTGGCGGTGGTCGGTCATCAGGCGGACGGGCGTCGGTATATCCCGCAGGCGATAGCGCAAGGTGTTGCTGCCGTAGTAGCGGAAGCAGATGGTGAAGCTGCAGACGGTGAAATCCGTGAAATGCATGGTGTTCCGGTGGTTTATCTTAGCCAACTGGACCAGCGTTTATCCGCACTAGCGGGGCGTTTTTACCATGAACCCTCTCATTCATTACGTCTGGTGGGCGTAACCGGAACTAATGGTAAAACCACCACTACGCAGTTGCTTGCTCAGTGGGCACAGATTTTGGGTGACGTCAGCGCCGTGATGGGCACTGTCGGTAACGGTTTGCTGGGGAGCGTGGCTCCAACGGCGAATACCACTGGCTCCGCGGTTGATGTTCAGCATATGTTATCTGGCTTTGTTGAGCAGGGCGCCAACTTTGCTGCCATGGAGGTCTCTTCCCATGGACTGGTTCAGCACCGGGTCGCAGCGGTTAAATTTGCAGCCTCTGTGTTCACTAATCTTAGCCGTGATCACCTTGATTACCATGGTGATATGGCACATTACGAAGCGGCAAAATGGTTGCTGTTTTCTGAACACCAGTGTGGTGTCGCCATCATTAATGCGGACGACGAAGTAGGCCGCCGCTGGCTGGAAAAACTCCCTGATGCCGTGGCTGTTGCCGTTGATACTCCGCTCAATCCAGACAACCATAATCGCTGGCTGAAAGCGACTCATGTGTCTTATCACGACCGTGGCGCGACAATTCAGTTCGCTTCTTCCTGGGGAAATGGCGAGATAGAAAGCGGGCTGATGGGCGCCTTCAACGTGAGTAATTTATTACTCGCTTTGGCTACGTTGCTGTCACAAGGCTATGCCTTTGAATCAATTATGGCGACGGCCTCTCAGTTACAACCGGTGTGCGGCCGTATGGAAGTTTTCAGCGCGCCCGGTAAACCAACCGTTGTGGTTGACTACGCACATACCCCTGATGCTCTGGAAAAAGCCCTGATGGCAGCGCGTTTGCACTGCCCGGGTAAGCTGTGGTGCGTTTTCGGGTGTGGCGGCGACCGTGATAAAGGTAAGCGCCCACTGATGGGTGCTATTGCTGAAGAGTTTGCGGATGTGGCTGTTGTGACTGACGACAATCCCCGTACTGAAGAGCCAGGCGCCATTATTGACGATATTCTCGCCGGGATGCTGGATGCCGGGCGTGCCCGTGTTATGCCGGGGCGTGCTGAGGCTGTGACCAGTGTCATTATGCAGGCTCAACCCGGTGATGTGGTGTTACTGGCAGGCAAAGGCCATGAGGATTACCAAATCGTTGGTACGCGCCGCCTGGATTACTCTGACCGCGTAACAGCAGCTCGTTTACTGGGGGTGGTCGCATGATCCCGGTAACGCTTGAGCAACTGGCATTAGTCCTCAACGGGCAACATATTGGTGCCAACTGCCAAATTAATGATGTCACCACAGATACACGCAAATTAACTTCTGGCTGTCTGTTCGTTGCCCTGAAAGGTGAACGTTTTGACGCTCATGACTTCGCGCAGAAAGCCATTGATGGTGGTGCCAGTGCATTACTGGTCAGCCGCCAGTTACCTCTGGATATTCCTCAACTGGTAGTGGAAGACACTCGTATTGCGTTTGGGCAACTGGGTGCATGGGTGCGCCAGCAGGTGCCAGCGAGAGTCGTTGCGCTGACGGGTTCTTCGGGCAAAACCTCGGTTAAAGAGATGACAGCGGCCATTCTTGGGCGTTGTGGAAACACCCTCTACACCGCAGGCAATCTTAATAATGATATTGGTGTTCCCATGACGCTGCTGCGTCTGACGCCAGAGTATCAATATGCCGTGATTGAGCTGGGTGCTAATCACCAGGGTGAAATCGCCTGGACCGTTAGCCTGACTCAACCAGAAGCTGCACTGGTTAATAACCTGGCAGCGGCGCACCTGGAAGGTTTTGGCTCGCTGGCAGGGGTGGCAAAAGCCAAAGGTGAGATTTTTGGCGGGCTGTTACCCAACGGTATTGCCATTGTGAATGCAGATAACAATGACTTACCTCGCTGGCAGGCAGTGATTGGTGAACGCAAAATTTGGCGTTTTTCACCGGAACAACCCGGCAGTGATTTTCTGGCGCGTGATGTGCGGATAACCACGCAGGGTACAGTTTTCACACTGTGTACCCCTGAAGGTGAATGTGAAGTGGTGTTGCCCTTACCTGGGCGTCATAACATTGCTAATGCCCTGGCTGCAACGGCGTTGTCTATGGCAGTTGGTGCACCGTTGAGCGCGGTGAAAGCTGGTCTTGCAGAATTACAGGCTGTTCCGGGGCGTTTATTCCCCATTGCTTTATCAGCAACCCAGTTATTGTTGGACGATAGCTATAACGCCAATGTGGGGTCGATGACTGCTGCGGTGAGCGTATTGTCTGAAATGCCGGGTTACCGGGTACTGGTTGTAGGTGATATGGCTGAACTGGGTGATGAAGCACAAGCGTGCCATCGCCAAATCGGTGAGGCAGCGAAGGCTGCAGGGCTTGATAAAGTCCTGAGTGTGGGAAGCCTGAGTCATTTAATCAGTTCAGCCAGCGGTGTGGGTGAACATTACAGCAATAAAACGTTATTAATTGAACGGTTACGTGAATTAGTGGCGCAAAACTCAACAATAACAATGCTAGTGAAAGGGTCACGAAGTTCTGCCATGGAAGAGGTGGTACATGCATTACAGGAGAACAGGACATGCTAGTCTGGCTGGCCGAGCATTTGGTCAAATATTATTCCGGTTTTAACGTCTTCTCATATTTGACGTTCCGCGCCATCGTGAGCCTGTTGACCGCGTTGTTTATCTCCTTGTGGATGGGGCCACGTATGATTGCCCGTCTGCAACAGTTGTCGTTTGGCCAGGTTGTGCGTAACGATGGCCCGGAAAGCCATTTCAGCAAACGTGGTACCCCCACCATGGGCGGCATCATGATTCTGACTGCCATTGTGGTTTCAGTTTTATTATGGGCATACCCGTCAAACCCGTATGTCTGGTGCGTGTTAACCGTGCTGGTGGGTTTTGGCATTGTCGGGTTTGTCGATGATTACCGCAAAGTCGTACGCAAAGATACCAAAGGGCTGGTTGCGCGCTGGAAATATTTCTGGATGTCGGTGATTTCTCTGGGTGTTGCTTTCGGGTTATACGCGGCAGGCCATGGTACTCCAGCCACCCAACTGGTGGTGCCTTTCTTTAAAGACATCATGCCACAGCTTGGTCTGTTCTACGTTGTGCTGGCGTATTTTGTGATTGTCGGTACGGGTAACGCCGTTAACCTGACCGATGGCCTGGATGGCCTGGCCATTATGCCCACCGTGTTTGTTGCTGCAGGTTTTGCGTTAGTGGCCTGGGCTACGGGTAACATGAATTTCGCTAACTACCTGCATATTCCTTACCTGCGCCACGCTGGTGAGCTGGTTATCGTGTGTACTGCAATTGTTGGGGCCGGTTTGGGCTTCTTGTGGTTTAACACCTATCCGGCTCAGGTTTTTATGGGCGACGTGGGTTCTCTGGCACTGGGTGGAGCACTTGGCGTGATTGCCGTATTGCTGCGCCAGGAGTTCTTGCTGGTGATTATGGGTGGTGTGTTTGTGGTGGAGACACTGTCGGTCATCTTACAGGTTGGGTCGTTTAAACTGCGCGGTCAGCGCATTTTCCGTATGGCGCCTATCCACCATCACTATGAATTAAAAGGCTGGCCAGAACCGCGCGTTATTGTGCGCTTCTGGATTATCTCGCTGATGCTGGTCCTGATTGGGCTGGCTACGCTTAAGGTGCGTTAATCATGGCAGATTACCAGGGCAAAAACGTTGTTATCATCGGCCTGGGTTTAACCGGACTTTCCTGCGTTAATTTCTTCCTTGCGCGGGGGGTAACGCCGCGTGTAATGGATACGCGAGCGACACCTCCCGGGTTAGATAAGCTTCCGGAAAATATTGAACGCTATGTAGGTAGCCTGAATGAAGACTGGCTTCTTGCAGCAGATTTGATAATCGCCAGCCCTGGTATTGCCCTGGCTACACCCGCCCTGAGCGCTGCCGCAGACGCCGGGGTGGAAATCATCGGCGATATAGAACTCTTTTGCCGTGAAGTGCAGGCTCCTGTTGTTGCTGTTACCGGGTCTAATGGTAAAAGCACGGTGACAACACTTGTTGGCGAAATGGCGAAAGCTGCAGGCGTCTCGGTTGGTGTGGGCGGTAATATCGGCCTGCCAGCTCTGATGCTGTTGGATTCACCTCATGAGTTGTATGTGCTTGAGCTTTCCAGTTTCCAGCTTGAAACCACTTACAGCCTTAATGCTGCCGCGGCCACTATTCTCAATGTCACTGAAGATCATATGGATCGTTATCCTTTCGGTCTTCAGCAATACCGTGCCGCCAAGTTACGTATTTATGAAAACGCTCATGTCTGCGTGGTGAATGCCGATGACGCATTGACGATGCCAGTGCGTGGCGCTGATGAACGGTGTGTCAGTTTTGGTGTGGATGTCGGCGATTACCACCTGAACCGCCAGCAGGGTGAAACCTGGCTGCGGGTTAAAGGTGAGAAAGTGCTCAATGTGAAAGAGATGAAACTGGTTGGGCGGCATAACTATACCAATGCGCTGGCGGCACTGGCGCTGGCAGATGCAGTGGGCTTACCTCGTGCCAGCAGCCTGAAAGCGCTGACCACGTTTACCGGCCTGGCTCATCGCTTTGAGTTGGTGCTGGAAAGTAAAGGTGTGCGTTGGATTAATGACTCCAAAGCCACCAATGTTGGCAGTACTGAAGCCGCGCTCAACGGTTTGCATTGTGAAGGGGCGTTGCATCTGCTGCTGGGGGGCGATGGTAAATCGGCAGACTTCTCGCCTTTGCGTCCTTTCCTTCAGGGGGACAGCATTCGTCTCTATTGCTTTGGCCGGGATGGTGCTCAACTGGCGGAACTCCGCCCTGATGTGGCGGAACAAACCGAAACGATGGAAGAAGCAATGCGGCTGATAGCTGCGCAGGTTAAGCCGGGAGATATGGTGTTGTTATCCCCCGCCTGTGCCAGCCTGGATCAGTTTAAAAACTTTGAACAGCGTGGTGAGATCTTCGCGCAACTGGCGAAGGAGTTGGGCTGATGCGTTTATCTCTCCCTCGTCTTCGTATGCCGCGGCTACCCGGGTTTTTTATCCTGGGGTGGTTATTTACCGCGCTGAAAGGCTGGGTGATGGGGTCCCGGGAGAAAGATGCCAACAGTATGGTGTTGTATGACCGTACATTGTTCTGGCTGACTCTGGGGCTGGCGGCAATTGGCTTTGTCATGGTGACTTCAGCGTCAATGCCCGTAGGGCAACGTTTGGCGGGCGATCCCTTTTTGTTCTCTAAGCGTGATGGGGTGTATCTGGTGCTGGCTTTTATCCTTGCGCTGGTTACCCTGCGTTTGCCTATGACGTTCTGGCAAAAATACAGTGCGCCTATGCTGCTGGCTTCAATTGTTATGTTGCTGGTTGTGTTGGTGGTAGGTAGCTCAGTAAACGGGGCATCACGCTGGATTTCTCTGGGGCCACTGCGTATTCAGCCAGCGGAATTTTCGAAGTTATCGCTGTTTTGTTATCTCTCCAACTACCTGGTGCGTAAGGTGGATGAAGTTCGTAACAATTTGCGCGGCTTCCTGAAACCCATGGGCGTTATCCTGGTAATGGCGGTGTTATTACTTGCTCAGCCTGACCTTGGTACCGTGGTTGTATTGTTTGTCACGACTCTTGCGATGCTGTTCCTGGCGGGTGCCAAGCTTTGGCAATTTATTGCCATCATCGGCATGGGTATTTCCGCCGTGGTGTTACTGATTTTGGCCGAGCCTTATCGTATCCGGCGTGTGACCTCATTCTGGAACCCCTGGCAGGATCCTTTTGGCAGCGGCTACCAGTTAACGCAATCACTGATGGCCTTCGGGCGCGGTGAGCTTTGGGGGCAAGGACTCGGGAATTCAGTACAAAAACTCGAATATTTGCCCGAAGCACATACCGATTTCATCTTCTCGATTATCGGTGAGGAGCTGGGATATATCGGTGTGGTACTGGCACTTTTGATGGTATTCTTCGTCGCTTTTCGCGCCATGTCGATTGGCAAGCGTGCTTTGGAAATTGACCAGCGTTTCTCGGGTTTTCTGGCATGTTCTATCGGTATCTGGTTTAGCTTCCAGGCACTGGTAAACGTTGGGGCTGCTGCCGGTATGCTGCCAACGAAAGGGCTGACACTGCCGCTTATCAGCTATGGTGGTTCCAGCCTGCTGATTATGTCTACAGCAATCATATTATTGCTGCGAATTGATTATGAAACACGCCTGGAAAAAGCACAGGCGTTTACACGAGGTGCACGATGAGTAGTGGACCTAAGCGATTAATGGTGATGGCTGGCGGGACTGGCGGGCACGTTTTCCCCGGGCTTGCTGTTGCTCACTATTTGATGGCTCAGGGCTGGCAGGTTCGCTGGCTGGGTACCGCAGACCGCATGGAAGCAGATTTGGTTCCGGCGCGTGGTATCGAAATTGATTTTATTCGTATTTCAGGGATTCGCGGTAAAGGGCTGAAAGCCATGTTACTGGCACCATGGCGGATATTTAACGCCTGGCGTCAGGCCCGGGCCATTATGAAAAATTATCGCCCGGATGTGGTATTAGGCATGGGTGGTTATGTGTCCGGCCCTGGCGGCCTGGCTGCATGGTCGTTGGGTATTCCTGTGGTTTTGCATGAGCAAAATGGCATTGCCGGGTTAACCAATAAATGGTTGTCGCGCATTGCCAGTAAAGTAATGCAGGCATTCCCGGGGGCTTTCCCTAAGGCAGATGTTGTGGGTAACCCTGTCCGTGAGGATGTGCTGGCACTGCCATTACCGCAAGACAGGCTGTCCGGGCGTACCGGGCCAGTTCGGGTATTAGTGGTGGGTGGTTCTCAGGGCGCCCGGGTGCTCAACCAAACAATGCCCGGAGTTGCCGCGCAATTAGGGGAACACATCACCATTTGGCATCAGTGTGGGAAAGGTGCCGGAGAAGAGGTTTCGCAGGCTTATGCAACGGCAACGCCTGTCAGGCATAAAGTTACTGAGTTTATTGACGATATGGCTCAGGCGTATGCCTGGGCAGATGTTGTGGTCTGCCGCTCCGGAGCTCTGACAGTTAGTGAAATTGCTGCTGCGGGTTTACCCGCTATTTTTGTGCCTTTTCAGCATAAAGACCGCCAGCAATACTGGAATGCTGCGCCACTGGAAAAAGCCGGGGCTGCACGCATTTTGGAGCAACCGCAATTCACGGCTCAGGCCGTGGCCGATATTCTGAGTGGTTGGGATCGTCAGGTTCTGCTCTCGATGGCGAAATTAGCCCGGGAAGCAGCGATTCCTGATGCAACACAACGTGTGGCAAATGAGATTGTGCATCAGGCCAGAGCCTGATGTGTCGGGTTGCGACAGGCAACCGCATGTTTTTGATGTGAAGGCAAAGAGCCTCAGGTTTAAAGAATGAATACACAAGAACTGGCAAAACTGCGTTCAATCGTTCCTGAAATGCGCCGCGTGCGGCACATTCACTTTGTTGGCATCGGCGGTGCCGGCATGGGAGGGATTGCCGAAGTGCTGGCGAATGAAGGTTATCAAATCAGCGGTTCTGATTTAGCGCCAAACCCGGTTACGCAGCAACTGTCAGCGCTGGGCGCGACGATTTACTTTAATCATCGGCCTGAAAACGTCCGCGATGCCAGTGTGGTTGTGGTATCCACTGCCATTCGGGCGGATAACCCGGAAATTATTGCTGCTCATGAAGCACGTATTCCGGTTATTCGCCGGGCTGAAATGCTGGCGGAATTGATGCGCTTTCGTCATGGCATTGCTATTGCCGGTACGCATGGGAAAACTACCACCACGGCGATGGTGGCGAGTATTTATGCAGAAGCAGGTCTTGACCCGACATTCGTGAATGGTGGCCTGGTCAAAGCGGCAGGTACTCATGCGCGTTTAGGGCACAGCCGTTACCTGATTGCGGAAGCAGACGAAAGCGATGCCTCTTTCCTGCATTTGCAGCCAATGGTAGCTGTGGTAACCAATATCGAAGCCGACCATATGGATACTTACCATGGCGACTTTGAGAACCTGAAGCAGACATTTATTAATTTTCTTCACAACCTGCCGTTTTATGGCAGAGCGGTGATGTGTGTGGATGACCCGGTTATCAAAGAGTTGTTGCCACGGGTTGGGCGTCAACTGACCACTTACGGTTTTAGTGAAGATGCGGATGTTCGCATTGAAAACTACCGGCAGTCAGGCGCGCAAGGGCACTTTGACATCCTGCGCCAGGATAAACCCGTACTGCATGTTATGTTGAATGCACCAGGACGGCATAACGCCCTGAATGCAGCTGCTGCAGTGGCAGTAGCAACCGAAGAAGGCATTGATGACAGCGCAATTTTACGCGCGCTTGAAAGTTTTGCCGGTACCGGGCGTCGTTTCGATTTCCTTGGCGAGTTTCCGCTTGATGCCATTAATGGCAAAGAGGGCAAAGCGTTGTTGGTTGATGACTACGGTCACCACCCGACTGAAGTTGACGCAACTATCAAGGCTGCGCGTGCAGGGTGGCCGGACAAACACCTGGTAATGGTGTTCCAGCCTCACCGTTACACGCGTACCCGCGATTTGTACGACGACTTTGCCAATGTGTTATCGCAGGTTGATGCGCTAATTATGCTGGATGTGTACCCGGCTGGAGAAGCACCGATCCCTGGCGCAGACAGCCGTTCTCTGTGCCGTACTATTCGCGGGCGTGGCAAGGTTGACCCGATTCTGGTTTCCGATCATGCACAGGTAGCCCAAATGTTGGCGCCGATTCTGTCGGGGAATGATTTAGTGCTGGTTCAGGGGGCGGGCAATATTGGCAAGATAGCGCGTACTTTGGCAGAGACACGTCTGGTTCCTCAGTTACAGGAGGAAGACAGCCATGGTTGAGAAATTAGCATTTTTACAGGGTGGCAACGCAGGTCAGTTACCTGTTGTGTTCCAGCCTGGCCCCAAAGCTTTTGGGCAGTTTGTTGTAAATACACTGGAACTGGCGGAGTGATATGTCCCAGGCGGCGTTGAATACACGTACTCAACAGGAAGAAAAAGCCTTTTCCGGGCGCAGTAATGGCTCGCGTCTTGCGGGCATTATCTTTCTGATGGCGGTACTACTGACAATCTTTATCGGCGGCTGGATGGTTGTGCGCTGGATGGAAGATGCTCAGCGCTTGCCTCTGTCTCGTCTTGTTGTGACGGGTGAGCGCCATTACACACGTAATGATGATATTCGCCAGTCAATATTGGCTTTGGGCGCGCCAGGAACGTTTATGACGCAGGATGTAGACATTATCCAGCAGCAAATAGAACGGCTTCCCTGGATAAAACAGGCCAGTGTCAGAAAACAGTGGCCTGATGAATTGAAGATTCATCTGGTTGAATATGTGCCGATTGCACGCTGGAATGACCAGCACATGATTGATGCACAAGGGAATTCATTCAGTGCACCTGCTGACAGGTCGGCAAAACAAGTATTGCCGGGTCTGTCTGGTCCGGAAGGAAGCGAGGTTGAAGTCCTTGAAGGATACCGGGCAATGAGTGATGTGCTGGCGAAATCCAGGTTTACGTTGAAGGATGCAGCCATGACGGCCAGACGGTCGTGGGTTTTAACCCTGAATGACGGGATTAAACTCAACCTCGGCCGTGGCGATACGATGAAACGCCTGAACCGCTTTATCGAACTTTACCCAGTTCTTTTAAAGCAGGCGCAGACGGACAACAAGCTTATTAGTTATGTTGACCTGCGCTATGACTCAGGTGCCGCGGTGGGTTGGGCTCCGGCCCCGGCTCCCGTTGAAGGAACTAATCAACAACAGAATCAGGCACAGGCAAAACAACAATGATTAAGTCGACGGACAGAAAACTGGTGGTTGGACTGGAGATTGGCACTGCAAAAGTTGCCGCTTTAGTAGGGGAAGTTCTGCCCGACGGAGTGATTAACATTATCGGTGTGGGAAGTTGTCCGTCCCGTGGTATGGATAAAGGCGGGGTTAACGATCTTGAATCTGTGGTTAAGTGCGTACAGCGTGCCATTGATCAGGCAGAGTTAATGGCAGACTGCCAAATATCTTCTGTCTACCTGGCGCTGTCAGGTAAACACATTAGCTGCCAGAACGAAATCGGCATGGTGCCAATTTCAGAAGAAGAAGTAACCCAGGAAGATGTGGAAAATGTGGTGCATACGGCGAAATCTGTTCGCGTAAGAGATGAACATCGTGTACTGCACGTCATTCCACAAGAATATGCCATTGATTACCAGGAAGGGATTAAAAACCCGGTTGGTTTATCGGGTGTGCGTATGCAGGCCAAGGTGCACTTGATTACCTGCCACAACGATATGGCGAAAAATATCGTGAAAGCCGTGGAGCGTTGTGGCCTGAAGGTTGATCAACTGATTTTCGCCGGGCTGGCCTCAAGCTACGCTGTACTGACAGAAGATGAGCGCGAGTTGGGCGTCTGTGTCGTCGATATCGGCGGTGGTACAATGGATATGGCAGTATACACTGGCGGCGCGTTGCGCCACACCAAGGTCATTCCTTACGCAGGGAATGTGGTCACCAGTGATATCGCTTACGCTTTTGGTACACCGCCCAGCGATGCAGAAGCTATTAAAGTGCGTCACGGTTGTGCACTGGGGTCACTGGTGGGCAAAGATGAAAGTGTTGAAGTACCCAGCGTGGGTGGCAGGCCGCCGCGCAGCCTTCAGCGCCAGACTTTGGCAGAGGTTATCGAGCCTCGCTACACCGAATTGTTGAATTTGGTGAATGAAGAGATCCTGCAACTGCAGGAACAGTTACGCCAGCAAGGTGTCAAACACCACCTGGCTGCAGGGATTGTGCTGACAGGTGGCGCAGCCCAAATGGAAGGTTTGGCCGCGTGTGCCCAACGAGTATTCCATACTCAGGTGCGCATTGGTCAGCCTTTAAATATCACAGGTCTTACCGATTATGCCCAGGAGCCGTATTATTCAACCGCAGTTGGGTTATTACATTACGGCAAGGAATCGCATTTAACCGGTGAAGCTGAAGTGGAAAAGCACACATCAGTCACTTCGTGGTTTAAACGAATTAATAGCTGGCTGAGAAAAGAGTTTTAATTTTATTAAGAGACTATGACAATAAGTAGTCTCAGGCGACAGGCACAAAACGGAGAGAAACTATGTTTGAACCTATGGAACTGACCAATGACGCGGTGATTAAAGTCATCGGCGTCGGTGGTGGCGGCGGTAATGCCGTAGAACACATGGTGCGCGAACGTATTGAAGGCGTTGAATTTTTCGCCGTCAATACTGATGCACAAGCACTGCGTAAAACAGCCGTTGGCCAGACAATTCAGATCGGTAGTGGCATCACTAAAGGTCTGGGTGCTGGTGCAAACCCGGAAGTAGGCCGTAATGCAGCGGAAGAAGACCGTGAAGCGTTGCGTTCTGCACTGGAAGGTGCTGATATGGTCTTTATCGCAGCTGGTATGGGCGGTGGTACCGGAACCGGTGCAGCGCCAGTTGTTGCTGAAGTTGCAAAAGATTTAGGTATTCTGACCGTTGCTGTGGTGACCAAGCCTTTTAATTTTGAAGGCAAAAAGCGCATGGCATTCGCGGAGCAGGGTATCACTGAACTGTCCAAGCATGTCGATTCATTGATTACGATTCCGAACGACAAACTGCTGAAGGTGCTTGGCCGTGGCATCTCTTTGCTGGATGCATTCGGTGCAGCGAACGACGTTCTGAAAGGCGCAGTACAGGGGATCGCAGAACTGATTACTCGTCCAGGCCTGATGAACGTTGACTTTGCTGACGTACGCACGGTGATGTCCGAAATGGGTTATGCCATGATGGGCTCAGGTGTGGCAACCGGCGAAGACCGTGCTGAAGAAGCTGCTGAAATGGCTATCTCCAGCCCACTGCTGGAAGATATCGATCTGTCTGGCGCTCGTGGCGTGCTGGTCAACATCACCGCTGGCTTCGACCTGCGTCTGGATGAGTTCGAAACTGTTGGTAATACTATCCGTGCTTTCGCGTCTGATAATGCTACAGTGGTTATCGGTACTTCTCTGGATCCAGAAATGAACGACGAGCTGCGTGTGACTGTTGTTGCCACCGGGATTGGTATGGACAAACGTCCTGAAATCACGTTGGTAACCAACAAGCAACAGCAGCAGCCGGTTATGGGTTACCAGAGCGGTATGACTCAGTTGCAGCCAGAACAGAAAAATGTGGCGAAAGTCGTGAACGATACGGCTTCCCAGAGCAATAAAGAACCTGATTATCTGGATATTCCAGCCTTCCTGCGTAAGCAGGCAGACTAAGAATTAGCCGGAATTTGGGTATCTCAGCTCTTTGTGCTACTATGGCCTGCCGATAGTGATGTACACTTTCGGTTGGATCAGTAACAGGCGAGATAATGCGATGATCAAACAAAGGACATTAAAACGTATTGTTCAGGCGACAGGTGTCGGTTTACATACCGGCAAGAAAGTCACGCTGACGCTACGCCCTGCACCGGCTAACACCGGGGTCATCTATCGTCGTACCGACTTGAATCCACCGGTAGATTTCCCGGCTGATGCCAAATCTGTGCGTGATACCATGCTCTGTACGTGCCTGGTAAATGAGCATGACGTGCGGATATCAACTGTGGAGCACCTGAATGCAGCTTTGGCTGGTTTAGGCATCGACAACATTATTGTTGAAGTGAATGCGCCGGAAATCCCAATTATGGATGGCAGTGCTGCTCCCTTTGTTTATCTGTTGATGGACGCAGGGGTTGACGAGCTGAATGTTGCGAAGAAATTCGTGCGCATTAAAGATGTCGTCCGGGTTGAAGATGGTGACAAATGGGCAGAGTTCAGGCCGCATAATGGCTTTACTCTGGATTTCACCATTGACTTTAATCACCCGGCGATTGATGCCAGCACTCAGCGTTACAGCATGAACTTCTCGGCAGATGCGTTTATGCGCCAAATCAGCCGGGCGCGTACTTTTGGTTTTATGCGTGACATCGAATATCTTCAGTCACGTGGTTTGTGCCTTGGTGGTAGCTTTGATTGTGCTATCGTCGTGGACGACTACCGTGTGTTGAATGAAGATGGCCTGCGTTTTGAAGACGAGTTTGTGCGTCACAAAATGCTGGATGCCATTGGTGACCTGTTTATGTGTGGTCACAATATTATCGGTGCGTTTACTGCGTATAAATCCGGCCATGCGTTGAATAACAAACTGTTGCAGGCTGTGCTTGCTAAACAGGAAGCGTGGGAATACGTGACCTTCGAGGACGAAGCTGAACTGCCACTGGCTTTCAAGGCACCGTCGACAGTCCTGGCATAAGGGCGAGATACGTTTAAAACGACTGGTTAATCAGGCACTCTCTCCGGCCTGGTGACCCAGTCGTTTTTTATTTCTGCTGCACAACAGCTATTTCCTCTTTTTTGCTCCTGTTTTTTCATTTAATCGGTTTGTTCGCTCATTTGTTACGCGTTTTTTCGGGGTTCATCGCAGGGATTAAGCTGATGAACGGCGCGTTTGGTGATACTATTTGGTCGCTAAAATGTGGCTTGTCAGTTTGAATAGCCAAAATGATTCAATTCCTTTGGTGAAATAGAGTGTCTGGTATATTTGCGCGTTGGCGACAATTAGGTAGACGATATTTCTGGCCCCATCTCCTGTTAGGGATGGTCGCGGCCAGTTTTGGGCTACCTGTTTTAGCGAGCAGCAGCGCGGGTGCTAGCACACCAGCAGAAACCACTGCGAACTATAATCGTTTTAATCCCGCACTTTCGTTGGCGCAATTGCAGGAAAGCAACCGCCGCCAGTCAACTTTTAGCGTCGACTACTGGCACCAACATGCAATTCGTACTGTTATCCGCCACCTGACTTTTGTGATGGCGCCTCAGGTGATGGCCGGGGCTTCGGTGTCCGATGACTCGCCACTGGAAAAACAGCATATTGCATTACTTGATACACTTAGTGCGCTGCTTACTCAGGAAAGCAAACCACCGTCAGTTGTACGCCAGGAACCCTGGCCTGCAATGGCACCTTCACTCTCCTTTACCTTCACGAACTGGCTGGGTACCGCTCAGGGGATTCGTGCAGGCCCGCAGGCTCGCTGCTGATAAACACCACTACTCTTATCATTTTGTTTTATCGCTCAGCGAAGCGTTTGGGAATTTATTATGTTAGTCAAACTATTAACTAAAGTATTCGGAAGCCGTAACGACCGTACATTGCGTCGTATGCGTAAACTTGTTACGCAAATTAACGCCATGGAACCGGCAATTGAAAAATTGTCAGATGATGAACTCAAAGGCAAAACAGGCGAGTTCCGTGCACGCCTGGAGAAAGGCGACGCACTGGAAAGTATCCTGCCTGAAGCGTTCGCGGTAGTTCGTGAAGCCAGTAAACGCGTATTTGGTATGCGCCACTTTGATGTCCAGTTGCTCGGTGGTATGGTGCTCAATGAGCGCTGCATTGCAGAAATGCGTACTGGTGAAGGTAAAACACTGACAGCAACATTACCTGCTTACCTGAATGCCCTGAGCGGTAAAGGTGTGCATGTAGTAACGGTGAACGATTACCTCGCCCAGCGTGATGCTGAGAATAACCGCCCGCTGTTTGAATTCCTGGGCCTGAGCGTGGGTATCAACCTGCCAGGTATGCCAGCGCCAGCGAAGCGTGAAGCTTATGCTGCAGATATTACTTACGGCACCAACAATGAGTACGGGTTCGATTACCTGCGTGACAACATGGCATTCAGCCCGGAAGAGCGTGTTCAACGTAAACTGCATTATGCGCTGGTGGATGAAGTTGACTCCATCCTTATCGATGAAGCGCGTACTCCATTGATCATTTCTGGCCCGGCGGAAGACAGCTCAGAAATGTACCGCCGTGTGAACACCATCATTCCTCATCTGGTCCGCCAGGAAAAAGAAGATTCCGACACCTTCCAGGGTGAAGGTCACTTCTCCGTAGATGAAAAAGCACGCCAGGTTAACCTGACTGAACGTGGTCTGGTGCTGATAGAAGAATTACTGGTACAGGAAGGCATTATGGATGAAGGTGAATCTTTGTATTCACCGGCCAATATTATGCTGATGCACCACGTAACGGCGGCGCTGCGTGCACATGCCCTGTTTACCCGCGATGTTGATTACATTGTAAAAGACGGCGAAGTCATCATTGTTGATGAACATACTGGCCGTACCATGCACGGGCGTCGTTGGTCTGATGGCCTTCACCAGGCAGTGGAAGCAAAAGAAGGGGTTGATATTCAGAATGAAAACCAGACCCTGGCGTCAATAACCTTCCAGAACTACTTCCGCCTGTATGAAAAACTCGCGGGTATGACGGGGACGGCAGATACCGAAGCTTTTGAGTTCAGTTCAATCTATAAACTGGACACTGTTGTTGTGCCAACCAACCGGCCTATGGTTCGTAAAGACATGGCTGACCTGGTCTACATGACCGAAGCAGAGAAAATTGGCGCGATCATTGAAGATATTCGTGATCGTACTGCAAATGGCCAGCCTGTTCTGGTTGGTACTATCTCCATTGAGAAATCTGAACTGGTTGCTCAGGAACTGACGAAAGCAGGCATCAAACACAATGTACTGAATGCGAAGTTCCATGCGCGTGAAGCAGACATTGTTGCTCAGGCCGGTTACCCTGGCTCTGTTACTATCGCCACCAACATGGCTGGCCGTGGTACTGATATTATGTTGGGTGGTAGCTGGCAGGCTGAGTTGGCCGAGCTTGAAGCGCCAACTGAAGAACAAATTGCTGAAATCAAGAGTAACTGGCAGCAACGTCACGATGCTGTACTGGCATCCGGTGGTCTGCATATTATCGGTACTGAACGCCATGAATCGCGCCGTATCGATAACCAGTTGCGTGGCCGTTCAGGCCGCCAGGGCGACCCGGGTTCATCACGTTTCTATCTGTCAATGGAAGATGCCCTGATGCGTATTTTCGCATCAGACCGCGTGTCTAACATGATGCGTAAACTGGGGATGAAACCAGGCGAAGCCATTGAGCACCCCTGGGTTACCAAAGCTATCGCCAACGCGCAGCGTAAAGTTGAAAGCCGCAACTTTGATATTCGTAAGCAATTGCTGGAATATGATGATGTGGCGAATGACCAGCGGCGTGCAATTTATACTCAGCGTAACGAATTGCTGGATGCAACTGATGTCAGCGAGACAATCAACAGCATTCGTGAAGATGTATTTAAAACCACGATTGATGCCCATATTCCGCCTCAGTCTCTGGAAGAGATGTGGGATATCCCTGGTTTGGAAGAGCGTCTGAAAAGTGATTTCGACCTCGAACTGCCGATTTCTGAATGGCTGGACAAAGAGCCTGAACTGCACGAAGAAACATTGCGTGAACGTATTCTGCAGATGGCTGTTGAAGTCTATCAGCGTAAAGAAGAAATTGTCGGCACCGAGATGATGCGCAATTTCGAAAAAGGTGTGATGCTGCAGACGCTGGACAGCCTGTGGAAAGAGCACCTTGCTGCCATGGATTACCTGCGTCAGGGGATTCACTTGCGCGGCTATGCGCAAAAAGATCCTAAGCAAGAGTATAAACGTGAATCTTTCTCTATGTTCGCAGCTATGCTGGAGTCACTGAAGTACGAAGTAATCAGTACGCTGAGCAAAGTTCAGGTGCGTTTACCGGAAGAAGTTGAAGCCATGGAACAGCAACGCCGTGAAGAGGCTGAGCGCCTGGCGCAAATGCAGCAACTGAGCCATCAAAGTGATGATCTCCAGGCTGCACAGTCTCTGGCTGAACAGACCGGTGATCGTAAAGTGGGTCGTAATGATCCTTGCCCTTGCGGCTCAGGCAAAAAATATAAGCAGTGCCATGGGCGCCTGAGCTAAGCCTGGTACATGTTGTTGGTAAGATTTTAACGTTAATTAATCGGGCCAGGGGGAAACCTCTGGCCCGGTCGTATCCGGGGCACAGGCAACTGCGCCTCTTTTTCAGGAGCTTCCCGATGAAACGATTTGAGATAGCGGTTGGGATCATTCGTAATCAGAACGCAGAGATTTTTCTGGCGCAACGAAGTGCTGACTCGCATATGGCGAACATGTGGGAGTTTCCCGGTGGAAAAATTGAGCAAGGCGAAACCCCCGAACAGGCACTGGAACGGGAGTTAATGGAAGAAGTTGGAATTACGCCCACAGGTTTCTCATTATTTGAAAAACAGGAACACCAGTTTCCGGACAGGCACGTCAGCCTGTGGTTTTTCCTTGTAGAACAGTGGGATGGTGAACCCTGGGGGAAAGAAGGGCAACCTTCTCGTTGGGTGGACCAACAGGCGCTGGAGCCGGAACAATTTCCGCCCGCCAATGCGCCTGTTATCGCGAAGCTGAAGCAAACGGCTTAGTCCTGCTTTTCACTCCAGTCATCGCTGTCAGATAAGGTGTTTTGGCTGGGGATACGTTTCTCTTCTGCGGCCCATTCACCTAAATCAATCAACTGGCAGCGCTTTGAACAAAATGGCCGCCATGGGCTTTGTTCACCCCAGATAACGGTTTTGCCACAGGTTGGGCAGTTCACTTCTGTTGTTTCAGACATCTTACTTCCTTAGCAGCAAGCTAAATTGAAATCAATCCGCTCTGGTATCACCCCATGTTCACTATCAAGAGGCAGGAAACGAATAGCAAAACGGCTTTTATGGCCGGACACTTGCGGATAGATAGCATCCTCAAGATTCATCTCCAGGCGCAACAAATCAGCATCATCACCATTGTCCTGATAAAACCCATTGAGGCTGGTTTGTTTACGAAAGGGCGAAGAATGGCGAATCAGGTCAAGGATCAAGACAAGCGTTTCGCGCAATGGCTCCAGGCTGCTGAGCCAGTGGCTTACCTGATTACTGCGTGTACTTTCGCTGGATTTCAGCCAGACATGCAATGTTGGCAAATCAAAGCTACAGCACCCGCCAGGAATGCTTAAGCGCTGGCGAACCAGGCTTATCAGTTTATCTTCACGCAATGTTTGCCCTAAACGCGAGCCTGCCATCAAACGGGAGCCTGTATTCTTTAACTGCTCTTTTAGTGATGTGATTCGCTGCATATCCACACCAGGGACTTCCACCCATGCCTGAAGTTTACGCTGCTGGCGTTCAAGTTCTTTTAGTAATTCAGTACGAATATCACCGCGTTCAAAAATATCCAGCAGGTCACTAATATTTCTTAAAAAATAGAGTGCGGAAGGGTAATCATTCAAAGGGAGCTGAGAAGAAAGTTGTTGTAGCAAAAACTCTATACGCAACCAGGTGCGCATTTTCTCGCTCAGGGGATGTTCAAAAAGTATTTGCGAGCTCATTCTTCCTCATTCCTGTCTGACGGACTGCATAGCCAGCGCCATGTATCGTTGGTGCAGGCGGGCCACATCGCGAGTTAATGTTTGTGGTAAACCATCATTATTAATAATGTCATCTGCGACAGCAAGACGCGCCTCCCGGCTTACCTGTGCTGAGATAATGTGTTGCGCAAGTTCACGGCTGACATTATCTCGTGCCATGGTTCTCTGAAGCTGTGTTTCAGTGCTGACATCAACAACCAATACGCGGTCAGCCTGCTGCTGAAGTTGGTTTTCAACCAGCAAAGGTACGACCCACAAAACATAAGGCGAAGACGCCTGAGCAATAGCTTGCTGCGTCCGTTGGTGAATTAATGGGTGTAATAAGGCATTAAGCCACTGCTTTTCTTTGGGATCAGTAAAAATAAGTTCGCGCAGAGCTGTGCGGTTGAGTGCGCCTTCGTGGTTGATAACCCGTTCGCCAAAATGCCCGGCAATTTTTTGCAGGGCTGGCTGGCCCGGCGCCACAACTTCTCTGGCGATAATGTCTGCATCAACAAGCGATACACCATGGTTGGCAAACAACGCGGCAACAGTACTTTTGCCACTGCCAATCCCTCCGGTAAGCGCAACAGTGAAGACCATAAACAACGAAACCCCGATGTGATGAGTGTGCTTATAACAAAAGAAAAATGCCTTTCCCCTTGTGAAACCATGCCAGAGCTCAACATGCCGCCATTAGCTGTGTTTTTTTACACAGCAGGGCAAACAGTACTTCGAAATATTTACCTCCAGCTCTGCTTAGCCTGGGCTGGCTGACTCATGTTTTCGAAAAAAACGAGCAATACATGGTAATAAATAAGCTTTTAATACAGGTTATTCCTTAACACCATACTTACGCTAAATTTATAGGATTGTAGCGTAAAAAAGTCGCTTTTCGCAGTCTTGCGCTCCCTTTATTAGTGCGTAAGATAACGTCACTGGAGTCGGCAGTTGTATCGCCTCTTACCTTTTAATTACATCGCCACGACCAGGATAATCGCAAATGCGTATTGAAGAAGATATCAAGTTAGGTTTTAAAGACGTTCTCATCCGCCCCAAACGTTCCACACTGAAGAGCCGCTCTGATGTAGAGCTTGAACGCCAGTATACTTTTAAACATTCTGGCGTGAACTGGGCTGGCGTTCCTGTTATTGCAGCAAATATGGACACAGTGGGAACCTTCAGCATGGCAAGTGCTCTGGCGGCGTTTGATATTTTGACCGCCGTCCACAAGCATTATTCCGTTGAAGACTGGCGCCAGTTTGTTGAGCAATCTCCGGCGTCTGTGCTGCGCCATGTCATGGTATCCACGGGGACGTCCGCTGCCGATTTTGAAAAAACCAAACAGATTCTGGCGTTGAGCCCGTCTCTGGCTTTTGTGTGTATCGATGTGGCTAATGGTTACTCCGAGCATTTCGTTCAGTTTGTGGCAAAAGCGCGTGAAGCATGGCCTGATAAAGTTATTTGTGCCGGGAATGTGGTAACGGGCGAAATGTGCGAAGAACTGATCCTGTCAGGTGCTGATATTGTGAAAGTCGGCATTGGGCCCGGATCTGTTTGTACCACTCGGGTAAAAACCGGGGTCGGTTACCCACAGTTGTCTGCTGTCATCGAGTGTGCAGATGCCGCTCATGGCCTTGGTGGGCAAATTGTCAGCGATGGTGGTTGTACTGTGCCAGGTGACGTGGCCAAAGCATTTGGCGGTGGTGCTGATTTTGTCATGCTTGGCGGTATGCTGGCAGGCCATGAAGAGAGTGGTGGCACTGTAGTTGAAGAAAATGGTGAGAAATTTATGCTGTTCTATGGCATGAGTTCTGCTTCTGCTATGAACCGCCATGTCGGTGGTGTGGCTGAATACCGGGCTGCAGAGGGCAAAACCGTGAAGCTTCCCTTGCGTGGGCCGGTTGAAAATACTGCACGGGATATCCTGGGTGGGCTGCGTTCAGCCTGTACCTATGTGGGGGCTTCCCGCCTGAAAGAGTTGACTAAACGCACGACATTTATCCGTGTGCAGGAGCAAGAAAACCGGGTGTTTAACAGCCTGTAATAGTTTGCCACAGTACTAACAGGGTAAGAAGATCGTCTTACCCTGTTGCGCTTTATTAACCCACAGTAATTAACCTGCTCCCATTGCTTCCCCCAGCCCAAAAATGGGCAAATACATTGCCAGCACAAGCAAACCAGTTATCAGCCCGGTAATTACCATTAACAATGGTTCCATTAATTGAGTTAACTGGCTGGCCTGTAGTTGCGTATTTTCTCTGTGCCAGTCGGCAAGTTTTTCCAGCATAGTATCCAACGCACCAGATTGTTCCCCGGTTGTCACTAACTGATAGCAGAGTGGTGTAAAACAGCCATGCTGGCGCATAGCTTCACCCAGAGTTATACCCTGAGTAACATCTTCCAGAAGTTGCCCTATAACCTGCCGCCAGTGGCTGGTGTCGGGTAGAGCCTCTTTAACAAGCTGTAACCCCTGCAGAATATTTACGCCTGATTGTTGTGTCAGGGCGAGCATCATAAAAATCTGGCTGCGCATCAGTGACTCGTACAGCCGATTCATTACTGGAGCGCGTTGTAACAGGTATTGGGTAAATCTGTGCCATGCTTTTCTGGCAGGCCACACCACAAGGATAACCGCCGTAAGGCCAGTAAACGCCAGAATGTACAGATGTTGGCTAAGCCAGGCAGATACAGACATCAAAATACGTGTCACTGCTGGAAGTGGAGTATTAAATGCCTGGTAGATATCCGCGAAAGTTGGCAGAACAAACAGTAGCATGCCCAGTGTAACGGCCAGTGCCATACACAGAGTCAGTAATGGGTAGCGTAGTGCTTTCGACACAGTACGCTGCAAGGTGCGCTGTTGTTCTTGTTGCTCAGACAGGTGCGTAAAGCATAAATCCAGCTTCCCTGTCATTTCACCTGTGCGGCTCAGAGCGACGAACAAGGGAGGGAAGAGCTCAGGCCAGCTTTGAATAATGGCCGAAAAAGGTTCACCTTCGTTGAGCCGTAATGTGATTTGTTGCATTACCGCCTGCCAAAGCGGAGAAGCATGTTGCTGGCCGAGTAACACCAGTGCATCTGGCAGGCTGATACCCGCTTTCAGCAATGCCGACAGCTGTTGTAAAAAATGGATTCGGTGATCCATATGGCGGGGTTTACTTTCATACGCCCGTGCCCGTTGAATGCGTACCGGAAATAATGCCTTGCTACAAAGCAGGGTCATTATCTCAATTTTCCCAACGGCAAAGCTGATGCCGGATTGCGGGTTGCCTTTTATATCAAGTGCAGACCAGCGCCAAAGCGATAACTTAGCTGCCATGAGGTAACCCCAACACTCGGTACAGCTCATTCACTGTCGTTTCTCCGCGGCTGACTGCCTGGCAGCCATGTTCGAAAAGTGCTATGCAACCTTGTTGCTTTGCGAGTTCAGCAATTTGTGTGGCTGTATCTCCGCGTAATAAAGCATCATGAACCTCGGGTGTGATAGCCAGAACTTCAAACAGTGCCACCCGCCCATAGAACCCGCTGTAGCACTGCTCACAGCCAACCGGTATCCAGTTTGGTAAAGGTAACCGGCTCACTGTCCGGGGCAGAACCAGTGGTTTGGTATGTTGTTTACGGCAGTGTGGGCACAATTTTCTGACCAGCCGTTGCGCAATAACCAGTTTGAGTGCTGAAGCAATCATCCAGCGGGCAATGCCCATTTGTTCCAGGCGAACAAGTGTATCGGTCGTGGAGTTGGTGTGTAGCGTGGATAACACCAAATGCCCGGTTTGTGCGGCCTTAATAGCAATTTCAGCAGTTTCGTTGTCACGGATCTCACCCACCATAATGACATCAGGATCCTGGCGCAGTAGAGCCCGCAACACTCGCTGAAATGTTAAACCCGCCTTCAGATTTACTTGCGCCTGGTTAAGCCCGCTTAGTGGAATTTCTATTGGGTCTTCAACACTGCTGATATTAATACCTGGTTGATTAAGGGCATTCAGGCCGCTATATAAGGAGACGGTTTTCCCACTCCCGGTCGGGCCTGTCACCAGAATCAGCCCTTGCGGCGCGTTGAGTGCATTTTTAAATTCATCCAGTTGCCGGGGGGCAAGGCCAAGTGCATCAAGTGAGAGTTGTTCATCCTGCTTATGTAAAACCCTTAAGACGATTTTTTCTCCAGCCCGGCAAGGGAGTGTCGCCAGGCGAAACGAAATATTCCCGGGGAGGTCCGGAAGTGTGAATTGCCCGTCCTGGGGAAGGCGTTTCTCAGCGATATCCATATCGCTGAGTACTTTCAACCGGGCAACAAGAGCGGGGTAGGCGTCTGCATTCCCCTGGTACTGTGTGTGTAATACGCCATCAATACGGAAACGCACACGGAACAGTGGCGTATCGGGCTCAAAATGAATATCCGAGGCCCGCTGGTTTAACGCCTGCTGCAATGTCTGTTCGATATGGACAACGGTGTTGTTGGCTGAGCCTGACGTGGGCTGGTAAGGTTCTGTTGCGTGGTGCTGTGCCCGGTGCCGTTCTATTTGTGCCGGTGACCAGTGCTCAACCACTACTTTTTTGTGGGACAGAAAGCGCAGTGAGTTGAGTAGTTCATCAGGGGCGCTATTTGCAACTGCAATGACAATCTCCGGGTCATGGCGCAGAAGCAGTGCGTGATGGCGGGCACACAGGGCAAAGAGTTTCTCATCACTCATTTATTCGTTCTCCAGTTTACTCGTCAGCAAAGCGGAATATGTCATTGCATGCCTGCTCAAGGCCTGTATTACCAGGCGCCGAACAGGTTTTTCGCCAGCCAGTGATACCCTGGTTGTCATCCCATTGTGGAAGCAGTGTTAATGAGAGACCGTTGAGGCTGTCCTGCCCGTTAAGCTGAATGCTCCCTGCTGTAACTGACAAGCTGGCGATATACCTTGAGGTTCGTGGGGCTGGAATTCCGTTGCTGTCAGCATGGCAGGGTGTGATGCCACCGCGTTCAATAGCGCAGAGTTCGACAGCGCTGCGGTAGGGCAATACATTTTGTAGAACGTCGGTTAATGCCGCTTTACGTAAGTAGTTTTGATATGCGGGAATAGCGGTTGCGCTAAGAATAGCGATGATGCCTACTACTACCATTAATTCAATCAGGGTGAAGCCACGTTGCCTGTGCATGGTTGTCTCCTTTGGTGTAACGGAGCTCGACTATGGCAGGTTGCGCCATATGCTTCGACAGGGTGTTTTTTATTCTGGAGTTTCTGTTCCTGAGTGAATATGCACACTGCAAAAAAAGCGGAATAAATGCGAGGATGCCTGAAAATACGGGCAGGCTGGCTGCCCGTAACGGAGAAAAAGCGCTCTAAGCGTTTAGCGGAAACGCATTGAGAGATCCAGTGCGCGGATATGTTTAGTCAGGGCACCTACTGAAATAAAATCCACACCAGTTTCAGCGCAGGCGCGCAGCGTATCCAGAGTCACGTTGCCAGACACTTCCAACTGGGCATTGCCCTGGGTTATCCCAACAGCTTTGCGCATCATATCGGTATCAAAGTTGTCCAGCATGATGATATCTGCACCAGCATGTAGGGCATCCTGCAGTTCTTCAAGGCTTTCAACTTCGACTTCAATAGGAACATCTGGATGGATCCAGCTCGCTTTTTCGATTGCCTGGCGAACAGAGCCGGCGGCAATAATATGGTTTTCCTTGATTAGGAAAGCATCGGATAACCCCAGGCGGTGGTTGCTTCCGCCGCCACAGAGAACTGCATATTTTAGTGCGGTGCGCAGGCCAGGAACTGTCTTGCGTGTATCCAGTAATTGGGTGTTCGTACCAGCCAGTTGTGCAACATAACGGTGAACTTCACTGGAAACACCAGAGAGAGTTTGTACAAAGTTCAGTGCGGTTCGTTCACCTGTGAGCAGTATACGCGAGGAGCCCGTCAGCTCGAATAATGGCTGGTTTGCCGTGATTTCATCACCATCATTGACATGCCATGTAACCTGTACGTTGCCGCCAAGCTGGATGAACACTTCTTCAACCCAGCGTTTGCCACAAAAAATACCTTCTTCGCGGGTGATAACAACAGCATGAGATGTGCTTTCCGGCGGGAGTAATTGCGCAGTAATATCGTTATTGGCATCAATGTTACCGCCAAGGTCTTCTTTTAGCGCAACAGAAACTGTACCGGGAATATCGGTATTAATCCGCTCCAACAGTGCTTCACGTCGGTGGTCTGGGTTATAGCGGCGTGGTGGCATTATTAACTCCGAAATGGCTGATATAAATTGGAAACATGCTACTCTGAAGCGACCTTTAGTGCCACAGCAAGGAGAACCATAATGAAGCTTCAGGATGGCTGGTTAAGCGAAGCAAGGCATGCGCCTTCACCGCATTGTGATGATCGCCCGGAAGGTGAATCGCCTTCATTGCTGGTCGTACATAATATCAGTTTACCACCCGGTGAATTTGGGGGCCCGTGGATTGATGCTCTGTTTGCCGGTACGCTGGATGCCAAAGCCCACCCTTATTTTGAAGGCATTGCACAATTACGTGTGTCAGCACATTGCCTGATTCGCCGTGATGGTGAAGTGGTTCAGTACGTCCCTTTTAATAAAAGAGCCTGGCATGCTGGTGTTTCTTCCTGGCAGGGGCGGGAAAAATGTAATGATTTTTCTATCGGGATTGAACTGGAAGGCACCGATGTCTTGCCATATACCGATGCACAATATCTGCGCCTTGCTGAGATAACACGAGTTTTGGCGGCATCCTGGCCGGATATTGCCAGAAATATGGCAGGGCATTGTGATATTGCACCTTCCAGAAAAACGGACCCTGGCACTGTTTTTGACTGGCCGCGCTTTCACGCACTGGTTTCAGTTTCTGGTAAGGAGAAGGTATGACGCTATTTACCTTATTGTTGGTGTTAATTTCAGAACGTTTATTTAAGTTTGGAGAACACTGGCAATTGGAAAGCCGCCTGGAGGTTATCTTCCGCCGAACCCGTTATTTCTCTATGGGTTACACGCTTTTGCTGTCTGTTGCCGCGATGGCGATTATTGCTGCGTGTCTGTATTTATTAAAAGGGATTTTGTTCAATGTCCCGCTATTGGTGTTCTGGATCCTGATTGGCGTTTTGTGTATCGGTGCCGGCAAGGTACGTCTGCACTATCATGCTTACCTCAAAGCGGCCAGCCGCGGGGATTCACGTGCCTGTGATGAAATGGTGGCTGAGTTAACGATGATCCATGGTGTCCCGCCTGGTTGTGATGATCGTGAGTTTTTACGTGAGTTACAAAATGCCCTGTTGTGGATTAATTATCGTTACTACCTGGCACCTCTTTTCTGGTTTGTTGTGGGGGGGAGCTTTGGGCCGGTAACCTTAGTCGGGTATGCAGTTCTCAGAGCCTGGCAGACATGGCTTGCCCGCCACCACACTCCGCATCAGCGGTTACATGCGGGTATTGATGCCATTTTGCACGTTCTGGATTGGGTGCCGGTCAGGTTAGTTGGGCTGGCTTATGCGTTATTGGGGCATGGTGAAAAAGCGCTACCGGCATGGTTCGCATCACTCGGTGACCGGGGAACTTCTCAATACCAGGTATTGACACAACTGGCACAATTTTCCCTGGCGCGGGAACCTCACTCTGACAAAGTCAGAACCCCGAAAGCGGCTGTATCAATGGCGAAGAAGACTGCGCTGGTGGTGGTAGTGGTGGTGGCTTTATTAACGATTTACGGCGCACTGGTTTAAGTACGCCGTTTTTTTGATTGCTACTTTTTACTGCTACGGGTGGTCTGCGGGTGGTATGCCGAAATCAGGCATACCATCGGGCCCCCACTCAATCAATTTAACCCGGGTGTGGCGGCCGGGGTCATAAAGCGGGTCGCCTTCTATTTCAGTGTAGTTGCGTGCATGGTAAACCAGCACATCCTGGCCGTCTGGTGTGGTGGTGAAACTGTTATGCCCGGGGCCAAACTGGCGGTTGGCTTCACTGGTGGTAAACACCGGTTGGAGGGACTTATGCCAGTTTTTCGGGTCCAGAATATTGGCATCTTTATTGGCCCACAACAAACCCATGCAGTAGTTTTCATCGGTAGCGCTGGCTGAATAGGTAATAAAAATACGTTCGCCATGGAAAATGACCGCCGGCCCTTCATTCACCAGAAAACCCCGGCATTCCCAGTCAAACTCAGGCTTGCTTAACATGACGGCTTCCCCTTTCAGAGTCCACGGGTTTGCCATTTCACTTAAATATAAATTGGAATTACCTGGGATATCTGGTGCTTTTTGCGCCCACAGGTACCACTGCTTGCCCTGGTGTGAAAAGGTGGTGGCATCAAGGCAGAAGGTATCGAACTGCGTGGTTAACTGGCCTTTTTCAACCCAGTTACCGGTTAACGGGCAGCTATCTGCGCATTCGAGCACATACATGCGGTGCTGGAACATGTTGTCGCGCAGTGCCTTGGTATGTGCTGCAGCATAATAGATATACCACTTACCCTCTATGCGGTGGAGTTCAGGAGCCCAAATCAGCTCACTCATCGGGCCGGTATCGGGTTTACGCCAGACAACCACGCCCTCGGCCTGGGCCAGTTCTGCAATAGACGAAGCCCGGCGAATCTCCAGCCTGTCATATTCAGGAACGGAAGCAATAAAATAGTACTCTGAACCTTCATGCAAAATAAAAGGGTCTGCACGTTGTTCAATTAATGGGTTAGGCCATTGCAACATAACGTCTTTCCTTATCGTTTCGTTTGGCACTCAAACTGGCTTTTCAATATGTTGGTCGGCGGTTTTGCCAACGGGTTGCGCAGGAGCTTCGCTGTCTTGCTTACCTTCCTGGTAGTCAACCAGTTCCTGGTAGTTTTTACGGCGTTTTTCCAGGTCAATCTGAATCTGTTTCATGGTTTCACGGTCAACTTTGAGCAGACGCACCACCCCGGCAGTAATTAAATAACCCACACCAGGAATCACAGTGAACAGTAAAATTATGCCGTTGATGGCACTGGCGGACTGCTGCTTCAGGGATGCGTCATAGCCATACCAGGACAGCAAGAAACCACACATGGAACCCGCGATTGCCAGGCCTAACTTCAGGAAGAACAGGTTGCCAGAGAAGCTAATCCCGGTAATGCGTTTACCTGTTTTCCACTCGCCATAATCGTCGACGTCTGCCATCAGTGACCAGTGCAGCGGTGATGGGATTTGGTGCAGGATATTAAGCAGGAAGTACATGACGATGATAAGTACGGTGGCATGGGGATCGAGGAAATAGAACCCACTGGAGAAGATTGCCAGCACAATGTTTGTCCAGAAGAAGACTTTCAGCTTACACCATTTATCAGTCAATACCTTGGCGAGTGTGCTGCCAATCATCATGCCGATAACACCAAGGCTGATAAACATAGTGGCAAAACCGGTGCTTTGCTGCATGACCCAGGTGACGTAATACATGGTGGCTGCCATGCGAATAAAACCAGGGCAGACATTGCACAAGGTCAGCAACAAAATACGCACCCACTGGTCGTTCTTCCATACATCACGCAAGTCAGATTTCAGGTCGTCATTTGTGGGGACGGCTGGGCGAATACGTTCACGCACAGTTGAGAAACAATACAGGAACATAAACAGCGCGATGATAGCCAGGGTGCCCATCGCCATCTGGTAGCCTTTCGCTTTATCTGCACCACCGTACCATTCTGCCAAAGGCAGAAGTGACAGGGATAAAATTAACGTGGCAATACCGACCATAACGAAGCGGTAAGACTGGCAGGAAACCCGCTCATGGGGATCATTAGTGATGACACCACCCAGTGAGCAATAAGGGATATTAATAGCGGTATAGGTCAGCGACATCAGGAAATAGGTGATAAACGCATAGATAACCTTGCTGTTATAGCTCCACTCTGGCGTGGTGAACATGAGTACGCTGAAGAGTACGTAAGGCAGTGAAATCCATAGCAACCATGGACGAAAACGCCCCCAGCGGCTTTTTGTACGGTCAGCAATAGCGCCCATGATAGGGTCAGTTACTGCATCAACTACACGCACAGAAAGGAGTAGTGTGCCCACCAAAGCGGGAGCAAGGCCGAAAATGTCGGTATAAAAAAAGTTTAAAAACAGCATGATGGCACCGCCGATGATATTACAACCGGCATCCCCCATCCCGTAGCCTATCTTTTCCTTAACTGTTAGCTTGTTGCTTTGCATCTGCCTCACTCCATTCAGAAGATATGGACAGAATTATTGGTGCTAAAGTGAAATTTTTCGCAGCAGGAATCAGCCGCAGAAATGGACAATCATGTCATTGGGTGGGAAGTGTGAAGGAGATAACAATACTCTGCACCCGCAAAATACGGGTGCAGAGGGAAGGTACAATTAATTGGTTTTCACGGTGTTGCGGCTTTTCTGCTTACACATATAGCCCACACCAAGGACAGCAACCCAGACAGGGATAAGGTAAACAGAAATTGCCATACCCGGGGTGATCAACATGATAACCAGCACGGCGGCCATGAACAGCAGGCAGACCCAGTTGCCCAATGGGTAGAGCAGCGCCGGGAAGCGTGTGGTGACACCCTGCTGTTGTTTGGTACGGCGGAATTTCATGTGCGCCAGGCTAATCATTGCCCAGTTGATAACCAGAGCAGAAACCACCAGAGCCATAAGCATACCGAAAGCTGACTCCGGCGCCAGGTAGTTAATCAGTACACAGAGTGCTGTTACCACTGCAGAAACGATGATGGTGTTTACTGGCACGCCACGTTTATCCACGGTAAGGAGTGCTTTCGGTGCGTTACCTTGCTGAGCCAGGCCGAACAACATACGGCTGTTACAGTACACACAACTGTTATATACAGACAGCGCGGCGGTCAGCACCACGATATTTAAGGCATTGGCTACGAAAGTATCACCCAGTTCGTGGAAGATGAGCACGAACGGGCTGGTATCTGCTGTAACGCGCGTCCAGGGCAACAGAGAGAGCAGAACTGCCAGTGAGCCAATATAGAAAATCAGAATACGCCATATAACCTGGTTGGTTGCTTTCGGGATGCTCTGCTCCGGGTTATCCGCTTCTGCTGCGGTAATACCCACTAATTCCAGCCCACCGAAGGAGAACATAATAATCGCCATCATCATGACCAGACCAGTCATGCCATGGGGCAGGAAACCACCTTGATCCCACAGGTTATGTATTGTGGCCTGAGGGCCGCCTTTACCACTGAACAGCAACCAGCCGCCAAAAATTATCATTGCCACAACCGCGAACACTTTGATGATGGCAAACCAGAACTCCAGTTCACCAAACACTTTTACGTTGGTCAGGTTAATGGCGTTGATAATGACAAAGAAGGCTGCAGCAGAAACCCAGGTTGGAATTTCTGGGTACCAGAACTGAATATACTTACCGACAGCTGTCAGCTCAGCCATGGCAACCAGCACGTACAGCACCCAGTAGTTCCAGCCAGAAGCAAAGCCCGCGAAACTGCCCCAGTATTTGTAGGCAAAGTGGCTGAATGAGCCTGCAACAGGCTCTTCAACAACCATTTCACCTAACTGGCGCATGATCAGAAAAGCAATGAAGCCGGCAATAGCATAGCCCAAAATTATCCCCGGGCCGGCAGACTGTATAACCGATGCGCTACCCAGAAACAAACCGGTACCGATAGCGCCGCCCAGCGCGATTAGCTGTATATGGCGGTTTTTAAGGCCGCGCTTTAGCGAGTCGCCTTGTTGTTGACCTTCCATCTTACAAACCTCGTGTGTGGTGATATTGTTGGTTTAAATAGCACCGTATGTAATTGATACATTCCATATGCTGTAGTGTTTTTTTTACGGTAACAAAGCGCGTTTTTTTATTCGTCTACTACCGAAGCGCAAAGAATAGTGTTAAGAGCAGCGAGTTGCACCTGGTTTCTGCATTCCTCTTCCCGGACTGAGCAAAATCTCACCATTCCTGTTAGCTGTATTTTTCCATTGATAATTCTCATTTTGACTTTGTATTCAAAATTAATGGATTTTTATTCATTAAATCCTGTGTTGAATCGGTTCAATTTGAGAAATAATTGGTTTCAAATTGGTTAAATGTGCATCGGGCCAGGTAACATTATGATTTGTGCAAAGTTACATGTCTGAAACGCTATTTCTGTAATGTTGTTAAAATGTGTGGTGTTTAATGATTTCAATCAAAACCAATATGGACATAAGGTGAATACTTTGTTACTTTAGCGTCACGAATATGAAATTGGTCTTACCAATTGACTCCGGGCGAAAGGCAGAGAAAATAACGAATGGCCTACAGCAAAATCCGCCAACCTAAGCTATCCGATGTAATCGAGCAGCAACTGGAGTACCTCATCCTTGAAGGGACACTGCGCCCGGGGGAAAAATTGCCGCCGGAGCGTGAATTAGCGCGTCAATTTGATGTTTCACGCCCTTCATTACGTGAAGCTATCCAGCGCCTTGAAGCGAAAGGGCTGTTGTTACGTCGTCAGGGTGGCGGCACTTTTATCCAGAATAACCTCTGGAAAAGCTTTAGTGACCCTCTTGCTGCTTTGCTGTCAGACCATCCCGAATCTCAGTTTGATCTTCTCGAAACGCGCCATGCACTGGAAGGTGTCGCCGCTTATTACGCTGCGCTGCGAGGCACGGATGAAGATCTCGCGCGTATTCGTGAATGCCACGAGAGCATTGAAAGCGCCAAACAGGCGGGTGACCTGGATGCTGAATCGGAAGCCGTGCTTCAGTATCAGATAGCGGTCACAGAAGCAGCACATAATGTGGTACTGCTCCACTTGCTGCGCTGTATGGAGCCTATGCTTGCCCAGAATGTTCGACAGAATTTTGAATTGCTCTACACACGAAGAGATATGCATCCCCTCGTGAGTAGTCATCGCGCCAGTATTTTCGAAGCGATCATGGCACGTAAGCCGGAACAGGCCCGTGAAGCATCGCACCGGCATCTGGCGTTTATTGAGGAAATATTGCTGGACCGCAGCCGTGAGCAAAGTCGAAGAGAACGTTCATTGCGCCGCTTACAGCAACGAAAGGACTAGCGTTTTTTCAGGTCTTTTTGCCGGAATAAAACGCAAAAGCGCCCAATCATAGAGCGCGGCAACTAAACGCAGAACCTGTCTTATTGTGTTTTTACCCCAGGCTGAGAATGCAATGGGACAGGTTCCAGACAATCAACGATTAAAAGATAAGGAATACCCCATGTCAGAACGTTTGCAAAATGACGTGGATCCGATCGAAACTCGCGACTGGCTACAGGCGATCGAATCGGTCATCCGTGAAGAAGGTGTTGAACGTGCGCAGTTCCTGGTTGATCAGTTACTGAGCGAAGCCCGTAAAGGCGGTGTTAAAGTTGCCGCTGGCGCTGGTGCTGGCAGCTACGTCAATACTATTGCCGTTGAAGATGAACCTGAATACCCGGGTAATCTGGACCTGGAACGTCGTATTCGTTCTGCGATTCGCTGGAACGCCATCATGACTGTGCTGCATGCGTCTAAAAAAGACCTGGAGCTGGGCGGTCACATGGCGTCTTACCAGTCTTCTGCCACGTTTTATGAAGTGTGCTTTAACCACTTCTTCCGTGCGCGCAATGAAAAAGATGGCGGTGATCTGGTGTACTTCCAGGGCCACATCTCCCCAGGCGTTTATGCCCGTGCTTTCCTTGAAGGCCGCCTGACTGAAGACCAGATGAATAACTTCCGTCAGGAAGTTCATGGTAATGGTCTGTCTTCTTACCCACACCCGAAACTGATGCCAGAATTCTGGCAGTTCCCGACTGTTTCCATGGGGCTGGGCCCAATCGGTGCCATTTATCAGGCTAAGTTCCTGAAATACCTGGAACACCGTGGCCTGAAAGATACCGCTGCACAGACTGTGTACGCATTCCTTGGCGATGGCGAAATGGATGAACCTGAATCCAAAGGCGCCATCACTATCGCGACTCGTGAAAAACTGGATAACCTGGTTTTCGTCATCAACTGTAACCTGCAGCGTCTTGACGGCCCGGTAACGGGTAACGGCAAAATCATTAACGAACTGGAAGGCATCTTTGGTGGTGCTGGCTGGAACGTGGTTAAAGTGATTTGGGGTGGTCGTTGGGATGAACTGCTGCGTAAAGACACCAGCGGTAAACTGATCCAACTGATGAATGAAACCGTTGATGGTGACTACCAGACCTTTAAATCTAAAGATGGTGCTTACGTTCGCGAACACTTCTTCGGTAAATACCCGGAAACTGCTGCTCTGGTTGCTGACTGGACTGATGACCAGATTTGGGCACTGAACCGTGGTGGTCACGATCCGAAGAAAGTCTATGCTGCACTGAAAAAAGCGCAGGAAACCAAAGGCCAGCCGACTGTTATTCTTGCTCACACCATTAAAGGTTATGGTATGGGTGACGCTGCCGAAGGTAAAAACATCGCCCACCAGGTTAAGAAAATGAACATGGACGGCGTACGCTATGTGCGTGACCGTTTCAATGTGCCTGTTGCTGATGAAGATATCGAAAAACTGCCGTATGTGACTTTTGCTCCGGATTCCGAAGAAGCGAAATACCTGCATGCGCAGCGTGAAAAACTGAACGGCTACCTGCCGACTCGTCAGCCTAAGTTCACTGAAAAACTGGAACTGCCGACGCTGGAAGATTTTGGCCCGCTGCTGGAAGAGCAGAACAAAGAAATCTCCACCACTATCGCGTTTGTGCGTGCACTGAACGTGATGCTGAAAAACAAATCTATCAAAGATCGCCTGGTGCCGATTATCGCCGATGAAGCGCGTACCTTTGGTATGGAAGGTTTGTTCCGTCAGATTGGTATTTACAGCCCGAACGGCCAGCAGTACACCCCGCAGGACCGTGAGCAGGTTGCATACTACAAAGAAGACGAAAAAGGCCAGATTCTGCAGGAAGGGATCAACGAACTGGGTGCCGGCGCATCCTGGCTGGCTGCTGCGACCTCTTACAGCACCAACAACCTGCCGATGATTCCGTTCTACATCTACTACTCCATGTTCGGGTTCCAGCGTATTGGCGACCTGTGCTGGGCTGCTGGTGATCAGCAGGCTCGTGGCTTCCTGATTGGCGGGACTTCAGGCCGTACCACCCTTAACGGTGAAGGTCTGCAGCACGAAGATGGCCACAGCCATATTCAGTCACTGACTATTCCTAACTGTATCTCTTACGACCCGTCTTACGCATACGAAGTTGCGGTTATCATGCATGATGGCCTGGAACGTATGTACGGTGAGAAACAAGAGAACGTTTACTACTACATCACCACTCTGAACGAAAACTACCACATGCCAGCTATGCCGGCAGGTGCCGAGGAAGGTATCCGTAAAGGTATCTATAAACTCGAAACCGTAGCGGGTAGCAAAGGTAAAGTTCAGTTGCTGGGCTCTGGTTCTATCCTGCGTCATGTTCGTGAAGCCGCACAAATTCTGGCTAACGACTACGGTGTGGGTTCTGATGTGTACAGCGTAACCTCCTTCACTGAACTGGCTCGTGATGGACAGGATTGTGAACGCTGGAACATGCTGCACCCGCTGGAAACTCCGCGCGTACCGTACATTGCTCAGGTAATGAACGATGCACCGGCAGTGGCATCTACTGACTATATGAAACTGTTTGCTGAACAGGTTCGTACTTATGTACCGGCTGATGACTACCGTGTACTGGGTACTGACGGCTTTGGTCGCTCTGACAGCCGTGAAAACCTGCGCCACCACTTCGAAGTTGATGCTTCCTATGTGGTTGTAGCGGCACTTGGCGAACTGGCTAAACGTGGCGAAATCGATAAGAAAGTGGTTGCTGATGCAATTGCTAAATTCAACATCGACGCAGAAAAAGTTAACCCACGTCTGGCGTAAGAGGTAAAAGAATAATGGCTATCGAAATCAATGTACCGGACATCGGGGCTGATGAAGTTGAAATCACCGAGATTCTGGTCAAAGTGGGCGACAAAGTAGAAGCAGAACAGTCGCTTATCACCGTAGAAGGCGATAAGGCTTCTATGGAAGTTCCCTCGCCGCAGGCTGGCGTGGTGAAAGAAATCAAAGTTGCGGTGGGTGATAAAACCGAAACCGGCAAACTGATTATGATTTTCGATTCCGCCGACGGTGCAGCAGCAGCTGCACCCGCGCAGGAAGAGAAAAAAGCAGCCGCTCCGGCAGCCGCGCCTGCTGCCGCTGCCGCTAAAGAAGTACACGTACCTGATATCGGCAGTGATGAAGTAGAAGTCACTGAACTGCTGGTTAAAGTGGGTGATACCGTTGAAGCTGAGCAATCTCTGATTACTGTTGAAGGTGACAAAGCTTCAATGGAAGTGCCTGCACCATTTGCGGGTACCGTTAAAGAGATCAAAGTTAACACCGGTGATAAAGTTTCTACCGGCTCACTGATCATGGTCTTCGAAGTTGCAGGTGCCGCTGGCGCTGCGGCTCCAGCACAGGCGGCTGCTCCGGCTGCTGCTGCACCAGCTGTTGCTGGTGGTGCGAAAGACGTACAGGTTCCGGATATCGGTGGTGACGAAGTTGAAGTCACTGAAGTGATGGTGAAAGTTGGCGATAAAGTTGCCGCTGAACAGTCACTGATCACCGTAGAAGGTGACAAGGCTTCAATGGAAGTACCTGCACCGTTTGCTGGTACTGTCAAAGAAATCAAAATCAGCACTGGCGACAAAGTGTCTACCGGTTCACTGATCATGGTCTTCGAAGTAGAAGGCGCTGCACCAGCAGCAGCCCCAGCTGCAGCTCCGGCACCTGCCGCGGCAGCACCGGCTCCGGCGCAAAAAGCGGCAGCACCTGTAGCGAAAGCGGAAGGTAAATCTGAGTTTGCTGAAAACGATGCTTACGTTCACGCAACCCCGCTGATTCGCCGCCTGGCACGTGAATTTGGCGTTAACCTGGCGAAAGTGAAAGGGTCTGGCCGTAAAGGCCGTATCCTGCGCGAAGACGTTCAGGCTTACGTGAAAGATGCCGTTAAACGTGCAGAAGCTGCTCCTGCTGCGGCTACCGGTGGTGGTCTGCCAGGCATGCTGCCATGGCCGAAAGTGGACTTCAGCAAGTTTGGTGAAGTTGAAGAAGTGGAACTGGGCCGTATCCAGAAAATTTCTGGTGCTAACCTGAGCCGTAACTGGGTAATGATCCCGCATGTTACGCACTTCGACAAAACAGATATCACCGATCTGGAAGCATTCCGTAAACAGCAGAATGCTGAAGCAGAGAAACGTAAACTGGACGTGAAATTTACTCCAGTGGTCTTCATCATGAAAGCTGTTGCTGCAGCGCTTGAGCAGATGCCGCGTTTCAACAGCTCTCTGTCTGAAGATGCACAGCGCCTGACTCTGAAAAAATACATCAATATTGGTGTAGCGGTTGATACGCCGAATGGTCTGGTTGTTCCGGTCTTCAAAGACGTGAACAAGAAGAGCATCACTGAGCTGTCTCGTGAACTGACCACCATCTCCAAGAAAGCGCGTGATGGTAAACTGACTGCCGGCGAAATGCAGGGCGGCTGCTTTACTATCTCCAGCATCGGTGGCCTGGGTACTACCCACTTTGCTCCGATTGTTAACGCGCCGGAAGTGGCTATCCTCGGTGTGTCTAAATCAGCGATGGAGCCAGTGTGGAATGGTAAAGAGTTTGTTCCGCGCCTGATGATGCCTATCTCCTTGTCTTTCGACCATCGTGTGATTGACGGTGCTGATGGTGCGCGTTTCATTACCATCATTAACAACACCCTGAGCGACATTCGCCGCCTGGTGATGTAATTAGAGAAAGCCGGCCTGACGGTCGGCTTTTTTCTGGTAACCTCATACCTGTTGTGAGGTTATGCGAGCCAAATTGATTCGTTACCCGTTTGTTGTTTCAAAATTGTTAACAATTTTGTAGAATGCGGACGGATAGAACGTCCCGGTGGATGATGGGCGTAAAGACCAGGGACCGCCGGAAATAAATTAAGAGGTCATGATGAGTACTGAAATTAAAACTCAGGTCGTGGTACTTGGGGCGGGCCCGGCAGGTTACTCTGCGGCCTTTCGTTGCGCTGATTTAGGTCTGGAAACCGTTCTGGTTGAGCGCTACAGCACCCTGGGTGGTGTTTGCCTTAACGTCGGTTGTATCCCTTCAAAAGCTCTCCTGCACGTTGCTAAAGTTATCGAAGAAGCAAAAGCACTGGCTGAACACGGTATTGTATTCGGCGAGCCGCAGACTGATATCGATAAAATCCGTACCTGGAAAGAAAAAGTCATCACTCAGTTGACGGGTGGCCTGGCAGGTATGGCAAAAGGCCGTAAAGTGAAAGTGGTTACTGGCCTGGGTAAATTTACTGGCGCAAACACGCTGGAAGTTGATGGTGAGAATGGCAAAACGGTTATCAATTTTGATAACGCGATTATTGCTGCTGGTTCTCGCCCAGTTCAGCTGCCGTTCATTCCTCATGAAGACCCACGTATTTGGGACTCCACCGATGCACTGGAGCTGAAATCTGTACCGAAACGTATGCTGCTGATGGGCGGTGGTATCATCGGTCTGGAAATGGGTACTGTTTACCATGCGCTGGGTTCACAGATTGACGTGGTCGAAATGTTCGATCAGGTTATTCCTGCCGCAGATAAAGACGTGGTTAAAGTCTTCACCAAACGTATCAGCCAGAAATTCAACCTGATGCTGGAAACGAAAGTGACTGCTGTCGAAGCGAAAGAAGACGGCATCTACGTTTCTATGGAAGGCAAAAAAGCGCCTGCTGAAGCACAGCGTTATGACGCCGTTCTGGTCGCGATTGGCCGTGTACCAAACGGCAAACTGATTGACGCCGGTATGGCGGGTGTTGAAGTTGATGAACGTGGCTTCATCCATGTTGATAAACAAATGCGTACCAATGTGCCGCACATCTACGCTATCGGTGACATCGTTGGTCAACCAATGCTGGCACACAAAGGCGTGCATGAAGGCCATGTGGCGGCTGAAGTTATCGCCGGCATGAAACACTACTTCGACCCGAAAGTGATCCCATCTATTGCTTACACTGAACCTGAAGTTGCATGGGTTGGGATGACAGAAAAAGAAGCGAAAGAGAAGGGTGTTAGCTATGAAACAGCAACCTTCCCGTGGGCGGCATCTGGCCGTGCAATCGCTTCTGATTGCGCTGACGGTATGACTAAACTGATTTTCGATAAAGAAACGCATCGTGTTATCGGTGGCGCTATTGTTGGCACCAACGGCGGTGAGTTACTGGGTGAAATTGGCCTGGCAATCGAAATGGGTTGTGATGCAGAAGATATCGCTCTGACCATTCATGCGCACCCAACACTGCACGAATCTGTTGGCCTTGCGGCTGAAGTATTCGAAGGCAGCATCACCGACTTGCCGAACGCGAAAGCGAAGAAAAAGAAATAAGTCGTGTGAAGACGTAAAGCAAAGACAAAACGGCCCTCTGTGGCCGTTTTTTTTGCGCCAAAAATCGTAAACAAGACAGCAATCTACCGTACTTAACGATTCAGCAAATATTTAATGTTGCTTTTTTGTAAACAGATTAACAGCCCACCGAAATCCTGATATGCTCCCAGTGCGGGACTGGGCTCTTTACCCTACATTCTGAGGTCTCATCGGAAAGTGAAGAGGAGCGTCCGGTGCCGATATGACAATGAGAGCGAGGAGAACCGTCGTGCTAGAAGAATACCGTAAGCACGTAGCTGAGCGTGCTGCAGAAGGTGTTGTACCGAAACCGCTGGATGCAACCCAGATGGCCGCACTGGTAGAGCTGCTGAAGACCCCGCCTGCGGGTGAAGAAGAATTTCTGTTAGATTTACTGACCAACCGAGTCCCTCCGGGTGTTGATGAAGCCGCCTACGTCAAAGCAGGTTTCCTTGCTGCTGTTACTAAAGGCGAAACGACCTCTCCACTGATTACTCCTGAAAAAGCTGTCGAGCTCCTTGGCACAATGCAGGGGGGGTATAACATCCATCCGTTGGTGGAAGCGCTGGACGATAACAAACTGGCGCCCGTTGCTGCTAAAGCGCTGTCTCACACCCTGTTAATGTTTGATAATTTTTACGACGTTGAAGAAAAAGCGAAAAATGGCAACGTCTTCGCCAAACAGGTTGTACAGTCCTGGGCCGATGCCGAGTGGTTCCTGTCCCGCCCGAAACTGGCTGATAAAATTACCGTTACTGTATTTAAAGTGACAGGTGAAACCAACACCGATGACCTGTCTCCGGCACCTGATGCCTGGTCCCGCCCGGATATCCCGTTGCATGCACTGGCTATGCTCAAGAACGCCCGTGATGGCATTGAGCCAGACCAGCCCGGCAGCGTAGGCCCGATTAAGCAGATTGAAGCGTTGCAACAAAAAGGCTTCCCGCTGGCGTACGTCGGGGATGTCGTAGGTACAGGTTCATCGCGTAAATCTGCAACTAACTCCGTTTTGTGGTTTATGGGTGATGACATCCCTGGTGTGCCTAACAAACGTGGTGGTGGGGTTGTGCTGGGTGGCAAAATTGCGCCAATCTTCTTCAACACTATGGAAGATGCCGGTGCGCTGCCTGTTGAGGTTGACGTATCAAACCTGAATATGGGCGATGTCATTGATATCTACCCGTATAAAGGTGAGGTTTGCCGCCACGATTCAAGTGAAGTACTGGCAACCTTTGAGCTGAAAACAGACGTTCTGCTGGATGAAGTGCGTGCTGGTGGGCGTATTCCGCTGATCATCGGCCGCGGGCTGACCACTAAAGCGCGTGAGTCCCTTGGCCTTGAGCACAGCGATGTGTTCCGCAAAGCGAAAGATGTTGCCGACAGTAACCGTGGCTTCTCCCTGGCGCAAAAAATGGTTGGCCGTGCTTGTGGGGTTGCCGGTATTCGTCCGGGCCAGTATTGCGAACCGAAAATGACGTCTGTTGGTTCACAAGATACCACCGGGCCGATGACCCGTGATGAGCTGAAAGACCTGGCATGCCTTGGCTTCTCTGCTGACCTGGTGATGCAGTCATTCTGCCACACTGCTGCTTATCCAAAACCGGTTGACGTACAAACTCACCACACCCTGCCAGATTTTATTATGAACCGTGGCGGTGTGTCCCTGCGTCCGGGCGACGGTATTATTCACTCCTGGCTGAACCGCATGCTGCTGCCGGATACCGTTGGTACCGGTGGGGATTCCCATACCCGTTTCCCGATTGGGATCTCGTTCCCGGCAGGCTCCGGGCTGGTGGCTTTCGCTGCGGCAACAGGTGTTATGCCGCTGGATATGCCGGAATCGGTGCTGGTGCGTTTCTCCGGAAAAATGCAGCCGGGTATCACTCTGCGTGATCTGGTTCATGCTATTCCGCTGTACGCCATTCGCCAGGGTCTGTTAACGGTTGAGAAGAAAGGTAAGAAAAACATCTTCTCTGGCCGTATTCTGGAAATCGAAGGCCTGCCCACACTCAAAGTTGAACAGGCATTTGAACTGGCGGATGCCTCGGCAGAACGTTCTGCAGCGGGCTGTACTATCAAGCTGGATAAAGACCCGATCACTGAATACCTCAATTCCAACATCGTTCTGCTGAAATGGATGATCGCGGAAGGTTACGGTGACCGCCGTACTCTGGAACGCCGTATTCAGGGTATGGAAAAATGGCTGGCCGACCCGCAGTTGCTGGAAGGTGATGTCGATGCGGAATATGCCGCTGTGATAGACATTAATCTGGATGAGATCAAAGAGCCGATTCTGTGCGCGCCGAACGATCCTGATGATGCGCGTTTGTTGTCTGATGTTGCGGGCAGCAAAATTGATGAAGTCTTTATTGGTTCCTGTATGACCAACATCGGCCACTTCCGTGCGGCCGGTAAGTTGCTCGACAGCCATAAAGGCCAGTTGCCAACGCGTTTGTGGGTTGCTCCCCCGACACGTATGGATGCCGCACAGCTAACGGAAGAAGGTTATTACAGCGTATTCGGTAAGAGTGGCGCTCGTATTGAAATCCCAGGCTGTTCACTGTGTATGGGTAACCAGGCACGTGTTGCGGACGGGGCGACAGTTGTGTCGACTTCCACCCGTAACTTCCCGAACCGTTTAGGTACCGGGGCGAATGTTTACCTGGCTTCTGCAGAACTGGCCGCGGTTGCATCTCTGCTCGGTAAATTACCGACACCTCAGGAATACCAGGCCTTTATGGAGCAAGTCGATAAGACAGCGACAGATACCTACCGTTACCTGAACTTTGACCGCCTGTCTCAGTATACGGAAAAAGCAGATGGCGTGATTTTCCAGACCACCGTCTGACTTTCAACCCTGCCATAATGTAGAATCCCTTTCCCTTCGGGGGGAGGGATTCTTTTTTTTAAGTTGTCACCGTCCCCGCTTTTTTTCTGGTGTTTGACTGAGATAATAGCGTTGTCAAAGCCCGCCTGCAGGTTGGGGCACGCATAGAGAGGAACACATTATGGACTATGAGTTTATGCGGGATGTTACTGGCGTGGTAAAAGTGCGTATGTCGATGGGTCATGAGGCAATCGGCCACTGGTTTAACGAAGAAGTGAAAGAGAACCTGGAGCTGCTGGATGAAGTAGAGCAGGCTGCGCGTACAGTAAAAGGGAGTGAGCGCCACTGGCAACGGACCGGGCATGAATACACGCTGTGGCTGGATGGTGAAGAAGTGATGGTGCGGGCCAACCAACTGGATTTTTCGGGCGATGAAATCGAAGAAGGGATGAGTTACTACGACGAAGAAAGCCTGGCGATGTGTGGTGTAGAAGATTTCTTACAGGTTGTCGCCGCGTATAAACGCTTTTTAGCGGGAAAATAAGCAGATAACTACGCTCCCGGAAATTAAAAGCCCTGCATTTCGCAGGGCCTGAATCTGTTAGTGTTACATTGCCGGAATATTGCGGCCGTAATAAATTTCGCGCATCTCTTTCCATAACAGATCCGTTATCACTTTACGTTCTGCGGCGGTTAAATCTTCTGGCCGGGTATGGAACATATAGTGTTTCAGATCGAATTCTTTCAACAGCATCTTGGTGTGAAAGATATTCTCCTGGTAAACATTCACATCCACCATGTCGTACAGCGACTTCATATCTTCAGACATAAAATTCTGAATAGAATTTATCTCATGGTCGATGAAGTGTTTCATGCCGTTAATATCCCGGGTAAAGCCCCTGACGCGGTAGTCAATGGTGACGATATCGGATTCTAACTGGTGGATAAGGTAATTCAGTGCCTTCAGGGGGGAAATAACACCACAAGTGGAGACTTCAATATCTGCACGGAAAGTACATAAATCCCCTTCAGGATGGCTTTCCGGATAAGTGTGCACGCAAATGTGGCTTTTATCCAGGTGAGCAACGACGGCTTCAGGCAGTGGCCCTGGGTGTTCAGATTTATCTATGTGTAGTGGGTCAATGGGTTCTTCACTGACCAGAATTGTCACGCTGGCACCCTGCGGTTCATAATCCTGGCGGGCAATATTCAGAATATTAGCGCCAATAATTGAACAGGTTTCGCTCAGAATCTCTGTCAAACGGTTGGCATTATACAACTCATCAATATAAGCAATATAGCCATCACGCTCAGCGGGTGTCTTGGCATAACAGATATCGTAGATACAAAAACTCAGGCTTTTAGTCAGATTATTAAAGCCATGTAGTTTCAGCTTTTTCAATTTCGCTCACCTCCTCAGGAATCGGGGCCAGAAAGGGCATTAAGTAAATACTGGGGCAGGGCAAACGCCGCAGTGTGAATTGCCGGGTTGTAATAACGGCAAGTCAGGCTGGCCTGGCGGAAACGTGCCTGAATGATTTCGGTACGCAGATGGCGCAGTGCCGTATTATCAGTCGCCCAGGCAAATGTCATTACGCCGCCGTAATAGGTGGGGATAGCGGCCTGGTAAAAGCTGACATCACCAAAATAATTGCTCAGTTTGCGGTGGCTGCCGATAGCTTCATCCTGTTGCAGGAAGCACACACCATTTTGGGCAACAAAAACACCGCCAGGCGTGAGGCAACGTTTACACCCTTCGTAAAATGCGGAAGTAAACAGGCTTTCACCGGGGCCAATCGGGTCAGTGCAGTCAGAAATGATGACGTCAAACGTTTGCGTGGTTTGGTTAACAAAATTCACACCATCGTCAATAACCAGCTTAAAGCGTGGGTCGTCATAGGCACCGGCATTGTGGTGTGGCAGGTACTGGCGGCAGAAGGACACAACGCCTGCATCAATTTCCACCATCGTAATGGTTTCAACATTTTTATGGCGGCAGACTTCACGTAACATTGCACCATCACCACCACCGATAATCAGCACATGCTTTGCCTGGCCGTGAGCCAGCAAAGGTACGTGGGTCATCATTTCGTGGTAAATGAACTCGTCGCGTTCAGTTGTTTGTACCACGCCATCCAGCGCCATTACGCGCCCAAATGCGCTATTTTCGAAGATTACCAGATCCTGGTGATCTGTCTTTTCATGGTACAGCACATTATCAACAGCAAAGTACTGACCAAATTGATCGTGTAGCGTTTCATGCCACTGGCGGTTATCAGCCATAGGTTGGCACCTCCTTCATTAACACCCGGATAAAATGGGCGCAACATCATAACGAACAATGACCGCGCATGCACGGTCATTATTTCAGCGAAGGGGCCAGAGGTGGGCTATTTTACGTAGGCCAGCAAACTCAGTGAATCGCGGGCCAGCGATTTGCATTTTTTAGCGGTGGGAATCGCAATACCGCTTAAATCGCGGTAACTCTCTTCCCCCATTTTTTTCATATTAAAACTGTCATAATTACTCAGGTCCCACTGATTTTGCTGTGCAAAGAAAATCAAAGCATGGCGAATTTGGTCATTGGGTAAATCCTGATAACCGCAATCATTCTTTAAATACACAAAAACGGCTGTCAAATCAGCCATATCTTCGGCTTCTGCTTCATTTAACGCCTGGCTGGCGGTGGAGAAACCTAACAAGCTTCCCAGGAGGGTTATTTTAACAAACGTCTTCATTGCGCTGACCACGTGATTGCGGAAATAAAACGTTAGCATATTTACAGTTTTCGGGAAGTGATTTCTTGTTTTTAACGTGGATTGACCTTCCTGTTAGGTCAGGGTTTAGACTGTGGTCATTATGTCATCACCTGCAATGGAGAAAAGAATGCGACGTCGTGAGTTTATTAAGTATTCAGCTGCTTTGGGCGCACTGAGTGCAATACCCGTCTGGGCCAGAACGCCAGTCTTTTCTGAACGCCCTGCATTACCAGTACCAGACCTTCTCCAGGCAGATATCCACGGTAAAATTCGCTTACGGATTCAGGCAGGAAAAACACTTTTTAATGGGAAACAGGCCACAACCTGGGGATATAACGGCAATCTTTTGGGCCCGGCGCTGGCACTGAAAAAAGGGGCTGCGGTGACAGTGGAAATGCACAATGCACTTTCACAACCTACCACTGTGCACTGGCATGGTCTGGCTATTCCCGGAAGTGTGGATGGTGGCCCGCAAGGCATTATCGCACCAGGTGCAACCCGAACAGTCACGTTTACACCAGACCAGGCAGCGTCTACTTGTTGGTTTCATCCCCATTACCATAAACATACCGGCCAACAGGTCGCGATGGGGCTGGCCGGGCTGGTATTGATTGATGATGCTGCACAGGGCGCGTTGCGGCTACCGAAGCAGTGGGGGATCGATGATGTACCACTGATCATTCAGGACAAGCGCTTTACCCCTGCCGGGGAAATTGATTATCAACTGGATGTGATGACTGCGGCGGTTGGCTGGTTTGGCGATACATTATTGTGTAACGGTGCTGAATATCCGCAACATGCGCCACCACGCGGTTGGTTACGGCTGCGTTTACTAAATGGCTGTAATGCGCGTTCGTTGACGATTGCCGCCAGCGATAATCGCCCTTTCTATGTGATAGCCAGCGATGGCGGGCTATTACCTGAACCGGTCAAAGTCACTTCATTGCCGTTATTGATGGGGGAACGCTTTGAGATAATGGTCGATACCAGTGATGGCACCCCATTTGATTTGGTGACTCTCCCAGTCAGCCAAATGGGCATGGCATTGCCTCCTTTTGATAAACCTTGCCCGGTCGTTGGTATTCGCCCACTGCGTATTCCGGCATCGGGGGATTTACCCGATACACTGGTGGCGTTACCTGCACTACCAGCTCTGGAAGGCCTGACTCAGCGTGTTTTGACACTAAGTATGGATCCACGGTTGGACAGCCAGGGGATGCAGGCTTTGAAGGACAAATATGGTCAGCAGGCGATTGGCTGTATGAACATGTCAGGCATGAATATGCATGATGCCAGCGATATGAACAGCATGCCGGGGATGTCTGGCATGAAAGGGATGCCAGAAACCCATCATATGAGTAATTCAGCAATGGAGCAGGGGGCATTTGATCTCTATACCGCCAACCGTATTAATGGTAAAGCCTTCGATATGAACCACCCTGCGTTTCATGTACCTCTTGGCCGTTATGAACGCTGGGTTATCTCCGGGGAAGGCGACATGATGTTGCACCCTTTCCATATTCATGGCATGCAATTCCGTATATTAACTGAAAATGGCCAGCCGCCCGCTGCGCATCGCCGGGGATGGAAGGACACTGTGCGGGTCGAAGGTGGGCGCAGTGAAGTGCTGGTGCGTTTTGATTATGTCGCCAGCGCTGAACATGCTTACATGGCTCATTGCCACCTGTTAGAACACGAAGATACAGGCATGATGCTGGGCTTTACTGTGGGCGAGGCTTAAGCAAACTGAGTAACTGGTTGTTATTGAAAAAGGGCCGGTCACCTCTAAATAGTGGCCGGCCCTTTTATTGGTTGCAGAATAGTATTGCGCCTTATTTCTGCATGCTATCGGTCATGCGGCAGGTTATTTCTGGTCTGGCAGTGCCCAGGCAATAATATAATCACCCAGTTTGGTGCCAAACGAGCCATGCCCGCCTGCGGCTATCAGTACATACTGCTTACCGTTGACTTCATATGTCATCGGTGTTGCCTGGCCGCCTGCTGGCAAACGTGCCTCCCAGAGTTTTTTCCCGTTACTCATGTTGTAAGCTCGCAGGTAGTTATCTGCGGTTGCACCAATAAACAGAACATTACCGGCTGTTGAAATTGGCGCACCCAGCATTGGCATACCCATCCGGAAAGGTAACGGCACTGGTGAGCTGTCACGCACGGTACCAATACGTTTTTTCCATACAACCTGGTTGGTTTTCAGATCCAGAGCGGAAATATAACCCCAGGCCGGTTGTTTACAGGGCAGACCAAACGGCGACAAGAAAGCATTCAGTGTTACACCATAAGGTACACCGTACTGGGGCTGGATACCGGATTCAGTACCTGAACCTTTGGCATCTTTCGGCGGCTCCATTGGGTTACCCGGGCCACGTGGAACCAGGCGAGAGACGAAAGGCAGCGCCATTGGGTTAGCAATAGCCACCTGGCGTTGTGGATCAATGGAGATACCACCCCATTCAAACATACCAAGGTTACCCGGGAAGACCAGCGTACCTTGCTCTGACGGCGGAGTGAAAATGCCATCATAACGCAGGCGGTGGAACATCACGCGGCAAACTAACTGGTCATACATTGTCGCGCCCCACATGTCCGCACCGGTCAGTTTTTTGGCCGGGCGGAAAGTCAGGTCAGAGAACGGCTGAGTGGGGGAAACATGGTCACCTTTAGCGGCACCCTGAGGAACCGGTTTTTCCGGTGCCGGCACAATAGGTTTACCGGTGCGGCGGTCCAGCACAAAGATATTACCGGTTTTCGCCGGGGCATAAATTGCCGGAATGGTATTGCCATTTTTATCTTTGATATCAGCCAGTGTCGGCTGGGCAGGCATGTCCATATCCCACAGGTCGTGGTGAACAGTTTGATATGACCAGGCAAGCTTACCGGTAGAGGCATTCAGCGCAACAATGCTGCTGGCATAACGCTCCTGCTCAGGCGTACGGTTACCACCCCAAATATCAGGTGTGGTGACACCCATCGGCAAATAGACCAGGTCCAGTTTGGCATCATAAGACGCCGGAGCCCAGGAGTTAGGTGAATTCAGCGTAAAGTGATGTTCATCTGCCGGAATAGCATTCGGGTCTTTGGCACCAGGGTCAAATGCCCAGACCAGTTTCCCGGTATTTACGTCAAAACCACGGATGACGCCAGACGGCTCACGGGTTGAGAAGTTGTCGGTTACCGCTCCCGCAATCACAATCACTTTGTCAGTAACAACTGGAGGCGAAGTGGGTTCGTACATACCCGGCGTGGTAACCGGCATGTTAGTTTGCAGGTTCAGCACACCTTTGTTGGCGAAGGTTTCGCACAATTTACCGGTGTCTGCATTCAGGGCAAATAAGCGCCCGTCATTCACCGGCAGAAGGATCCGGTGGGGGCAGTCAGCAACCACGTCTGCGGGCGCGTTCTCCGGGGTTGCCTCATGGTAAGACACACCACGACAGGTCACATGCTGGAATGACGGGTCGGTTTTCAGTTGTGGGTCAAACGACCATTTCTCTTTCCCGGTTGCGGCATCCAGTGCAAACAGGCGCTGATGCGGAGTACACAGATAAAGCGTGTCACGAATTTTAATCGGGGTGACTTCATCAGTGATTTCTACCGGGTCACTGGCTGTCTTCAGATCGCCAGTTCGAAAACTCCAGGCTTCTTTTAACTGATGAACGTTGGTGTCGTTAATTTGGTTCAGTGGAGAGTAACGCTGCCCTTCCTGAGTACGGCCATAAGCAGGCCAGTCTCCATCTGCCACGGTGCTGGTTTGCTGTGTGGCGGAGGTGGTGTCATTGCTCAGCGTACCATTGATTTCTTGCGGGTCGTTGAAAATTGCCCATCCAAGAATAATGCCGCTTACCACCAGGCTGACACCCAGGGTAGGAATAGCCAGCGACGAAGGTGTGGCAAGGCGACGCCAGATAAAGGGCAAAATTAACCAGATGCCGAAGAACACCAGAATATCGCAGCGCGGCGTCAGTGCCCAGAAATCGAAACCAACTTCCCAGACAGACCATATCATGGTGCAAAGTAAGAATGCCCCGTACAACACAAGAGCGGAGCGCTTGCCACGCCATACCAGTGCTGCCGTGAGTAACATTACGATACCCGCAATGGGGTAGTACCAGGAGCCGCCAATGGCGACGAGCCAAATCCCGCCAATCAACAGATACAACCCTGTTAATAATGCAAACAGTGCCGTAATGATGACGAGCCAACGTGACTGCGTAGCTTCTTTATTTACAGACATAAACACTCTTTTAATAATTAAGACGTATTTAATTATAGTCATTAACAAATGTGATGTGCATCACAAAATTTGCTTTTTGATCCGGCTGAGCGTTACACAGCGTTTGCTGTTATACTTCCCCGGCAAATTCATGATGCTGGCTAATAAGTGACCAGTGTTTGATGATTTATATTTAAATCATATGGTTATAGAAATGAAACATACTGTTGAAGTGATGATTCCGGCGGCGGAAATCAAGGCGCGAGTTGAAGCGTTGGGGCGTCAGATCACTGAGCATTACCGTGACCGTGGTAATGAAATGGTGCTGGTTGGGTTGTTGCGCGGGTCATTTATGTTTATGGCCGACCTGTGCCGTGAAGTTCATGTTCCGCACGAAGTTGACTTTATGACTGCCTCCAGTTACGGCAGCGGCATGTCCAGTACGCGTGATGTCAAAATTCTCAAAGACCTGGATGAAGATATCCGCGGTAAAGATATTTTGATTGTGGAAGACATCATCGACTCTGGTAATACCCTCAGTAAAGTACGTGAAATATTGAGCCTGCGTGAGCCAAAATCACTGGCTATCTGTACTTTGCTGGACAAACCATCACGCCGCGAAGTGAACGTGAATGTGGAGTATGTCGGTTTTTCTATTCCGGATGAGTTCGTGGTGGGCTACGGCATTGACTACGCGCAAAATTACCGCCACTTGCCATATATTGGTAAAGTCACTTTGCTGGATGAGTGATACTAACGGCACTTGCATAATTCAGGCTTAACATCGCTGCGTTTTAGCACAAATAGGAAAGGGGCGAATCATGCCCCTTTTGCTATTATTTGTGGCTCTGGTGTGTGAGCTTCAGGTTAGAAATACCATTACGGTATTGTTGTTCAAGGCCAGAACGGCTGGTGGCGGAGACATCCAGGTCGCGTAGTAAACCATCATGGATACCGTAAACCCAGCCGTGAAGAGCGACTTTTTGGCCACGTTTCCAGGCTGACTGCATAATGGTAGAGTGGCCCAGGTTATAGACCTGTTCCATCACATTCAGCTCGCACAATGTGTCCATGCGGCGTTCTTGTGGGAGTTCTCCCAGTAATGTGCTGTGTTTGAACCAGATATCACGAATATGCAGTAACCAGTTATCTATTAACCCCAATTCCGGGTTTTCAACAGCAGCCTGAACACCCCCACAGCCATAGTGGCCACAAATAATAATGTGTTCGACTTCCAGCACATCGACTGCATACTGGACAACAGAGAGGCAGTTCAAATCAGTATGAATGACCAGATTTGCAACATTGCGATGCACAAAGATTTCACCGGGCTCCAACCCGGTCAGGCGTTCAGCAGGAACGCGGCTGTCGGAGCAACCTATCCATAGAAAGCGTGGCTTTTGAGACAGTGCCAGTTGTTCAAAGAATCCAGGTTCTTCTTCTTTTAATAACCTGGACCAGACACGGTTATTGCTGATGAGTGTTTCAATATCTTTCATGGAGGTTTCTGACCTGTCAACAGATAGACGCATTGGACTACAATAAGCAATTCGATTTTATGTTAAACCACACAGACAGTGTAATAATCAAGGTAATTGGTAACCTATGACGTATGCACTTGAGTTAGAACAACTCAAAAAAATCTACCCGGGTGGTGTTCAGGCGCTGCGCGGCATTGATTTAACCGTTGAAGCCGGTGACTTTTATGCGCTGCTCGGACCTAATGGTGCGGGCAAATCAACAACTATTGGCATTATCAGCTCCCTGGTAAATAAAACCTCAGGCCAGGTGCGGGTGTTTGGTTATGACCTGGACCGGGACGTTGTGAATGCCAAACGTCAGTTGGGCCTGGTGCCGCAGGAATTTAACTTCAATCCCTTTGAAACTGTCCAGCAAATTGTGGTTAACCAGGCGGGATATTATGGGGTTGAACGCCACGAAGCCGTCAGGCGCAGTGAAAAATACCTCAACCAACTGGATCTGTGGGAAAAACGCAACGAGCGCGCCCGAATGTTATCGGGTGGGATGAAGCGTCGCCTGATGATTGCCCGTGCACTGATGCATGAGCCGCGTTTGCTGATCCTCGATGAACCGACTGCGGGTGTCGATATTGAACTGCGCCGTTCTATGTGGGGCTTTCTGAAGGATCTGAACGATCAGGGGACGACAATTATCCTCACAACCCATTATCTTGAAGAGGCGGAAATGTTGTGCCGCAATATTGGGATTATTCAAAGTGGTGAGTTAGTTGAAAATACCTCAATGAAGGCGCTGCTTTCTAAACTGAAGTCTGAGACTTTCCTGCTGGATCTGGCACCGAAAAGTCCGCTGCCTGTACTGGATGGTTACAATTATCGTCTGGTTGATACCGCAACGCTTGAAGTAGAAATCTTGCGGGAACAAGGGATAAACAGTGTGTTCAGCCAGTTAAGTAAACAGGGTGTTCAGGTATTAAGTATGCGCAACAAGGCAAACCGCCTGGAAGAGCTGTTCGTTACGCTGGTGCATGAGAAAAAAGGAGGCCAGGAATGATGCAGCTGTACTGGGTTGCGTTAAAAAGTATCTGGACCAAAGAGATCCATCGCTTTATGCGTATTTGGGTTCAGACACTGGTGCCACCTGTTATCACCATGACACTCTATTTTATTATTTTCGGTAACCTGATTGGTTCGCGTATTGGTGAAATGCATGGGTTTACTTACATGCAGTTTATTGTGCCCGGGTTGATCATGATGTCGGTTATCACCAACTCCTACGCGAATGTGGCCTCATCATTTTTTAGCGCCAAATTTCAGCGTAATATTGAGGAGTTACTGGTTGCACCGGTACCGACTCATGTTGTAATTGCCGGGTTTATTGGTGGGGGTGTGGCGCGTGGTTTGTGTGTTGGGGTGTTGGTAACGGCGGTTTCGTTATTCTTTGTCCCTTTCCAGGTACATTCATGGTTATTTGTTGCCCTGACACTGCTACTGACCACTATCCTGTTTTCACTGGCTGGTTTGCTGAATGCTATTTTTGCCAAAACATTTGATGATATCAGCCTGATTCCTACATTCGTGCTGACACCACTGACGTATTTGGGCGGGGTATTTTATTCCCTGACTTTATTGCCGCCGTTCTGGCGCGGATTATCTCATCTGAACCCTATCGTTTACATGATAAGTGGTTTCCGCTTTGGTTTTCTGGGTATAGCTGATGTTTCGCTGAGCTTCACCGTAGCGGTATTAGTCGGCTTTATTGCGTTATTTTACGCGTTATGCTGGTTTTTAATTCAGCGTGGGCGCGGTCTGCGCAGTTAGTTTTTCATTTCTTTCGTCCCCGGTGATATTTTGCCGGGGAAACCTGCCATTATTGATAAACGTCACAACATCATTATTCCTGTCTGGCACACTGGTATGGTACTTCAGGAGGATGGATGATGCTGGGTTGGGTAATTGCCTGCCATAATAATATGGCACTGGAAATTCGGGATGCGCTGGAAGCGCAGGCAGGTGTGTTGCCACAATGTTGTACGGTGAATTTTTGGCCCGAAATGAGTAATAATATGCTCAGCCGTGCTATGTGTGACGCATTGCATAATACCGACAGCGGCGATGGCGTGATTTTTTTGACCGACCTGCCAGCAGCACCACCTTACCGTGCAGCTGCATTACTAAGCCATAAACACCCGGGGTGTGAGGTTATTTGCGGTATTTCACTGGCGTTGTTGCAGTCTATGTTGCCAGCCAGGGAAACCCTTACCAGCGAGCAATTTCGCCAGCAAATTGTGGCAGCCGGGGGCGACAGCGTAACCAGCTTATGGCACCAGCAGCAGAAAAACCCACCGTTTGTTCTTATCAAACCCGGTTCCCACAGTTAGTGCAGGCGGGCGCTTTTTTATGAACCAGGGCTGGTTGAACCAACCCTGGTATACGCAATCAGGCGACCTGTACCGGTACAGCTTTTGCCTGGCGTTTCATTTCATTTTCACCATCGAAATAAGCGACTTTCGGGTGCCAGTCGCGGGCCTGTTCATCAGGCACGTCTACATAGCTGGCGATAATCAGTATGTCGCCAACATCTGCACAGTGTGCTGCTGCACCGTTTACTGAGATGATTTTCGAACCGCGTTCGCCAGCAATAGCGTAGGTTGAAAAACGTTTCCCGTTGGTGACGTTATAGATATCAATGGCTTCATACTCAAGAATCCCGGCCGCCTCAAGGAAATCTTTGTCGATGGCGCAGGACCCTTCGTAATGTAAGTCTGCCAGAGTCACTTTGACACGATGGAGTTTGCCTTGCAGCATTTTGCGAATCATAGTTTAAACCTTTGTGGCATTGACTGACGGTGTGCCTCAACACACCGGAACCAGGGCAGTATTGCCCGTTTTATGTACACTGTCTAGCGTGTCAGTGTAACGACCATATTATCAATCAGGCGTGCCTGCCCGAGCCAGGCCGCCATCAGAATAACAGCGGCTTTGCTTTGTTCACTCAGTGCTTCAAGCGAGCCTGCATCACGAATTTGCAAATCATCGCTACGCAGACCTTTTTCATTTAATGCGTTGGCTGCCAGAGCCAGAATTTCATCCAGATCTCGTTCTCCCTGACGCAGTTTTTCCGCAACAGTGTTCATCACCTGGTACAGCCCAGGCGCGAGTTTTCGCTGCTCACTGGTCAGGTAACCATTGCGTGAACTGAGTGCCAGGCCATCTTTCGCGCGCACAATAGGTACGCCAACAATCTCTGTGCCATAGCCCATATCTGCCACCATTTTGCGAATCAGAGCCAGTTGCTGGTAGTCTTTCTCACCAAAGCAGGCAACATCAGGCTGAACCAGGTTCAGTAACTTGCTGACAATGGTCGCAACACCGCGGAAATGACCGGGGCGGCTGGCACCTTCCAGCATGGTGGAGAGCCCGGGAACTTCTACATAGGTCTGGGTATCCATCCCCTGAGGGTAGATTTCGGATGGCGCGGGTGCAAAGACCAGATCCACACGGCGGCGATTGAGCTTTTCACAATCTTCCTGCAGTGTGCGCGGGTAACGCGCCAGGTCATCCGCCCGGTCAAATTGCATTGGGTTCACAAAAACAGAAACAACAACAATATCGGCATGGCGACGGGCTTCATCAACCAGTGTCATATGGCCATCGTGCAGGTTGCCCATAGTGGGAACCAGCGCAATGCGCTTTCCTGCCTGCCGCCATTCACGAATGTGTTGGCGCAGGACGCTGAGTGATTCAACAATTAACACAACGTACTCCCGTTACTGAAAACTATGTTCTTCACCCGGATAAACACCCGTTTCGACTTCGTGAACGTAAGCCCGAACGGCTGCGCGTATGTCACCGGCTTCACGAAGAAAATCTTTAGCGAATTTAGGAATATGACCCCCGGTGATCCCGAACGCATCATGCATCACAAGAATCTGCCCATCGGTGACATTACCTGCACCAATGCCAATCACCGGAATCGATAACGCTTGTGTTACCCGTTCAGCTAAAGCTACCGGAACACACTCCAGCACCAGCATTTGTGCCCCTGCCGCTTCAAGTGCTTTGGCGTCATCAAACAGGGTTTCTGCGGCAGCGGTATCACGGCCCTGAACTTTATAACCACCGAAGATATTCACTGACTGTGGCGTCAGCCCCAGGTGGCCGCAAACCGGCACAGCGCGCTCGGTGAGCATACGCACGGTATCTGCAAGCCAGCTCCCCCCTTCGATTTTTACCATATTGGCCCCGGCACGCATCACGGTTGCCGCGTTCTCAAAGGCTTGTTCCGGCGTGGCATACGCCATAAAAGGCAAATCAGCCAGCAGCAGGCATTCTGGCGCACCACGGCGTACTGCGGTTGTGTGATAGGCAATATCTGCAACTGTTACAGGCAAAGTGGAATCGTGCCCTTGTACGGTCATCCCCAGAGAATCACCGACCAGCATTACCCGAATCCCTTCATCGAAAAAGAGTTTTGCAAAACTAAAATCGTAGGCGGTTATAGTCGCAAATTTCTTGTTCTGGTCTTTTAGCTGGCGCAGGTGAGTCATGGTGGTTGGTTTCATGGTTACCCCGTCGCATCATAGGAAAAATATAGGACAGGGCATTCTAGAAGAATGTGGGAGGGGGTGTTAGTTATTTTGCGCTGAATTAGGTTGACGGGTGGCTGGAAAAGCAGCAATTGACTGACTGAAATGATCCAGCTCGAAAAAAAGCCTACCAGCGCTCTGGCGGGGTATCTTTCAGGCGGGACAGGCAGCCACGCAAACTTTGCCCGTCGGGGAAAAATAAATCAGGAGCCAGCTGGAACAAAGGCCAGAGCATGAACATACGATGCTTCATATCGTAATGCGGGATGGTCAGGCGCTCATTCTCAATGGTGTCATTGCCATACAGCATGATATCCAGATCCAGCGTCCGTGGCCCCCAGCGTTCTGCTTTACGTACCCGGCCTTGCTGGCGTTCAATTTCTTGCGTGTTATCCAGCAAAGCCAGTGGTGAGAGCGTTGTATCCAGCGCAACGGCGGCATTCAGGTAATCAGGTTGATCCTGTGGGCCAAGGGGCGGGGTGCGAAAAAAAGGCGAGACAGCAACCACCTGGCTTTCAGGCAGTTGTTTCAGTGCATCAATGGCTGCCTCTACCTGGTTCAGTGGTGATGCCAGGTTGCTGCCAATAGCAATATAAACCCGTGTCATGAATTGCCTTCACGTTTCGGGATTCTCCGGCGCGGGCGATGGCGCTTGCGACGAGCAGGGCTGTCATCACCTAACTGGTTCAGCATCTCTTTTTGAGCCGGAGGCGTTGCGGCCTGGAATTCCCCCCACCATTGAGCAAGGCGCTGTAATTCTGGGTTACGCTCTGCTTCAGCCCGCATTTCCAGTAAATCGTATGCTGCACGGAATTTTGGATGTTCCATCAATTTCCATGCACGTTTACCCTGGCGGCGTGAAAGGCGTAATTGTAATTGCCAGATATCACGGATAATGGTGGTAATGCGTTTCGGAATGGCCAGTGAGCGGCACGCTTCGTCCAGCAGATCATTCATGGCCAGTGAAAAAGCGTCAAACCAGGTCAAACCACCTTCATGGGCAATTTTTTGCGACATTTCCAGTTGGGGATACCAGTAAATCGCCGCAAACAAAAACGCCGGGTTCACGCGCAAATCATTTTGCAAACGTGAGTCGGTGTTCTTGAGTACCCGGGTGATGATCCGCTCCATTGGACTGTCACCTTGCTCGGTGAAATAGCGTGCAATCCCCGGAAACAGTGGTTGAAAAAGTTGGTACTGGCACAGTAACTGATAAGTCCGGTAGCCATAACCTGCCTGCAGCATTTTCAGCGATTCTTCAAACAGGCGGGCAGGGGGAACATCATTAAGCAGAGAAGCGAGACGTGGAATCGGCTCGGCTGTTTCCGGGCTGATTGTCATATTCAGCTTGGCGGCAAAACGAACAGCCCGCAGCATGCGAACCGGGTCTTCCCGGTAACGTGTTTCCGGGTCGCCAATCAGGCGAATAATGCCTTCCTGCAGGTCTTGCAGGCCGCCGACATAATCACGAATAGTAAAGTCAGCAACATTGTAATAGAGGCTGTTAATCGTAAAGTCACGCCGTTGGGCATCTTCTTCAATGGACCCGAAGATGTTATCGCGCAGCAGCATGCCATTCTGGCCGAGCTGAGATGTGGTTCTGTCGCTGTCATGTAATTCATGATGACCACGGAAGGTGGCAACTTCGATAATTTCCGGGCCGAACATGACATGAGCCAGGCGAAACCGGCGCCCGACCAGGCGACAATTACGGAACAGTTTGCGCACCTGCTCCGGAGTGGCACTTGTTGTGACATCAAAATCTTTTGGGCGCGCGCCGAGGAGTAAATCCCGGACACCACCGCCTACCAGCAGCGCTTCATAGCCTGCTTTATTCAGCCGGTAAAGTACCTTGAGGGCATTTTCACTGATATCTTTGCGGGAGATCGTATGCTGTTCTCGCGGGATAACGGTCATCTTCGGTTGCATAAGCACCTCAGGAGCTTCAGACTCCTCGCGGTTTAGCACCTTACGGCAAAAATTAGCGACTCGGGTAAAAATGTTGCACCTCTGTGTATCGTGGTCGGGATAAAACAGCGGCTAATCATAGCTCAGTGTTCACCATTTGAGAATGCCGGATTCGCGCTGACCGTAGCCGGAACATCACTTAATTGCCAGTTTTTTACTGCAAAAGCCAGCAACTCACCAGTATTCAGGTCTTGCCAGCCGCCAGGAACGGGTTGGTTAAGAAATGCCAGAGCCTGGGTAAGAACGGGCCTTGGGTCGCCTTGTGGCAGTGCTGGCGCATGGTTTTGCTTGGATAATTTATCGCCATGCGCGTTACAGGCAAGGGGTAAATGAATATAGCCGGGCTCAGCCCAGCCAAAAGACCGGTATAACGCTATTTGGCGCACTGTTGGTTCAATCAGGTCGGCACCACGCACAATTTCTGTTACCCCCTGGAAATGGTCATCCACCACAACCGCCAGGTTGTAGGCGAACAGCCCATCGCGCCGGTGAATGATAAAATCTTCCCGGGCCATTGCATCGCTGGCGTCAATATTGCCACGCAATTTATCGTGAAAATGAGTAACCGGGTGGGTTTGCCGTAGCCGAATTGCAGCATGCTCGCCGCTATGGTGTTTATCCCGGCACCAGCCTGGGTAAAAACCACCACTGGCCTGAATTTGGGCGCGGGTACAAGTACAAAAATAGCTCATGTTCTGGCTTGCCAGCCAGTGCAGGGCATCCTGATATGCCTGGTGGCGGTGCGATTGCCACAATACTTCGCCATCCCAGAACAACCCATAATGTTCAAGCTGGCGCAAAATAGTGGTGGCAGCGCCCGGTACTTCACGAGGCGGGTCGATATCTTCAATGCGAACCAGCCAGACTCCCTGGCAGGAACGAGCCTGGAGATAACTGCCTAACGCAGCAACCAGGGAACCGAAATGTAACTCGCCAGAAGGTGAGGGGGCGAAACGCCCAATATAACTGTTTGCAGACATGATTCAGCGTGGGAAGTTGCTTCGGCGGGAAGACCCGCCGAAGAAAAGGAGAATTACCGCGGGCGGATTAACCAGCCATTTGTTTTTCGCGGATTTCTGCCAGTGTTTTGCAGTCAATGCATAAGTCAGCGGTAGGACGAGCTTCCAGACGGCGAATGCCAATTTCAACACCACAGGATTCGCAGTAGCCGAAATCTTCGTCTTCCACTTTCTTAAGCGTTTTTTCGATTTTTTTGATCAGCTTACGTTCACGGTCACGGTTACGCAGTTCAAGGCTGAACTCTTCTTCCTGGGCTGCACGGTCAACCGGATCCGGGAAGTTTGCTGCCTCATCCTGCATGTGTGTTACGGTACGGTCTACTTCATCCCTGAGCTGATTACGCCATGCTTCAAGAATGCGCCTGAAGTGCGCTAATTGGGCGTCGTTCATATACTCTTCGCCCGGTTTTTCTTGATATGGTTCCACCCCAGCGATGGCGAGAATACTCAGGGACGATGTTTTACGGTTTTGCCCTTCTTGCATGTTGCTTCTCCTTAACACGCACTATCGATCCCCTGTCGGGGGAAAATCAGGTCGCTATAAATAACAGAAGCTTTTCCGGATAGCAATTATATAAACACACCTCTTGACAACCCTGTGAGGAAAAGCGTATTCACGCGCGCAGCATTTATCCAACAACATACTGACACGAAACAATCTGTTAGACCACAACATTGAGCGGGCGGTTCAGTACCATTTTTTCAGGGCTGATTGAGGCCCCCCAGGCATAAACCTCTACGCCGCTGTGCAGTGCTTTTTTGAGCAACTGCGCATAGGCCGCATCAATGTGGCTGGCGGGAGAAACACACGTAATGGCAGTGTGTAACGCCGCAAACAGTAATACCGCGCGTTCCCCCTGTTCCGCAATTGCTATCAGTTCACGCAAATGCTTTTGACCACGGGTTGTCACTGCATCAGGAAAATAGCCCTGACCCTCGTCCGAGAGCGTGACAGACTTAACTTCAATATAGCAGTTAACCTGTTTACATGCCTGTAACATAAAGTCGCACCGGCTGTTTTCGTGCCCATATTTTACTTCACGCTTAATATTTTCATAGCCAGTTAAGGCCGGAATACACCCAGCCCGCAAGGCTTCTTCTGTGAGTTGATTGGCACGCTGTGTGTTAACACAAATAACAGCGCCACTGCGGGTTTCTGTCAGTTCCCAGGTGCAGGCATACTTCCTTTTCGGGTTATCCGAGGTGGAATACCAGACTTTGTCGCCCGGGCTGCCGCACCCGGTCATTGCGCCGGTATTGGGGCAATGCAGTGTCAGGGCTTCTCCCTGCTCAGTAATAACATCAGCCAGAAAACGTTTGTAACGGCGCACCAGGGTGGCGGAATGTAATACAGGGGAAAAATCCATTAACTCTCCGGTTGCTCAAGAGGAAATTCAGCCAGTGGGGTATAGCGTGTGCGGCCCCGGGCGAATTGCGACTCGTAGAGTGCAAAACTGCTGACAGTGAAAGACCAGCGAAAACCAGGTGCAGGAAGCCGGGCATCGCGAACTGCGTTGCGCCACAGTGTGATATGCGGATGGAATGGCTGCGGGCTTTGGTAGCAGCCATTACGCGCGGCTTGTGCTCGCAGCATATCAGCCAGTGACAGTAACCCGCGCGCCGGGCTGCGTGTCCCCAGCCAAATCACCTGTGAGCGCACCCACAGCCCAGCGTCATCCAGTGTCAGAGCAAAAGCACCCTGGCGAATTCTGCGGGCCAGTTGCATCAATACTTGTTGTTTCTCAGAGGTAACATCACCTAAAAAGGCCAGCGTCAGATGAAGGTTTGCTGCTGCAACTGGCCGCCCGGTTGTTTCCGGGAAGTGCGTTGCGCGCCAGTCAATAATTTCCTGTTGCAGGGGGGCTGGCAGGGCAATGGCAAAAAAGAGCCGTTTGGTTTCAGGCATAGTCGTCTGCTGGTGTAGTAAAAGTTACGGGCCGTGCATAATCACAGCTTACAGCCTACAATGCTGCTCTTTTTATGTTAACCCCTGGAGTGCTCTGTGTCGTTATTACCTGTTGCAGAAGTTGTGGATGAGCTGGTTTGTGCGCTGAACTCGGCACCACAGGTTTTGCTGAATGCACCTACCGGTGCAGGTAAATCGACGTGGCTACCGCTGCAACTATTGGCGCATTTTCGTGCTAAAGGGCGGATTATTTTGCTGGAGCCTCGCAGGCTGGCCGCGCGCAATGTCGCGCAGCGTCTTGCTGAGTTGTTGGGTGAAGAGCCGGGAGAGACTGTTGGTTACCGCATGCGGGCACAAACCTGCGTAGGCCCGCGAACCGTGCTGGAAGTCGTAACCGAAGGGATCCTCACTCGCATGATTCAGCAGGATCCTGAGCTTAGTGGCGTGGCGCTGGTCATTCTGGACGAGTTTCACGAGCGCAGCCTCCAGGCCGATATGGCTCTGGCATTGTTGCTGGATGTTCAGGCGGGTTTGCGTGACGACCTGCGGGTACTGATTATGTCGGCAACTCTGGACGACGAACGCCTGAGTGCCTGTTTACCTGATGCGCCGGTGGTGGTTTCGCGTGGGCGTGCTTTTCCCGTCGAACGCCGCTACCAGTCTTTGGCAAGCCATATTCCTTTTGATGTGGCTGTTGCCCGTGCGGTGAACCAGTTATTACGGGAAGAAACAGGTTCTTTGTTATTGTTTTTACCCGGTGTTGGAGAAATTCAGCGTGTGCAGGAGGCGTTGTCATCCCTGGTCAGTGATGATGTGGTGCTGTGCCCTCTGTATGGCGCATTACCGCTGGCGGAACAGCGCAAAGCGATTCTTCCCGCTGGTGATGGGTTTAGAAAGGTGGTGCTGGCAACCAATATTGCTGAAACCAGCCTGACGATTGAAGGTATCCGGCTGGTGGTGGACAGCGCTCAGGAGCGCGCAGCCAGGTTTGATATCCGTACCGGGTTAACCCGCCTGGAAACGCTGCGCATTAGTCAGGCTTCCATGACACAACGCGCTGGCCGCGCCGGGCGGCTTGAGCCGGGTATCTGTGTCCATTTGACCAGTAAAGAACAGGCAGACAGAGCACCACTACAAAGTGAACCTGATATCCTGCACAGCGAAATGAGTGGGCTGTTGCTGGAGCTTGCACAATGGGGCTGCCATGATGTTACAGCACTTACCTGGCTGGATACGCCTCCACAGGCAGCAGTAGCCGCAGCGCAAGCCTTACTACAACAGCTGGGTGTTATGGATGCGCAGTGGCGCCTCACTGAGCTGGGGCGCCAGGTTGCCGCCTTTGGTATTGAGCCGCGTGCCGGTGTAATGCTGGCTAACGCTCGGGATGCTGATGAGCGCGCGACTGCGGCAAAACTGGTCGCAATTATAGAAGAGCCGCCAAGAAACAGTGACGGTGATTTGCATGCTTTGCTGTACCGCAATATGCCTCAGTGGAACCAACGCGCCCGGCAATTGTTACAGCGTATCCACAAAAAAGCACCAACGGGTGAAGTGAACAGCCAGTGTGCAACCCGGTTGTTGGCTTTGGCTTATGCTGACCGTATTGCCCGGCGCCGGGGGCAGAGTGGGCGCTATCAACTGGCGAATGGTATGGGTGCCATGCTGAACCAGGATAATGCGCTGCACCGCTATGACTGGCTGATCGCTGTGAGCTTGTTACAGGGCAACCAGTCACCCGATGCCCGTATCCTGCTGGCACTGCCGCTGGATATTGACGCTGTGCAGGCAGAAATGGGGCACCTGGTTGCTGTGCGCGACAGCGTTGAATGGCATGAAGATCAGGGAACATTGCGTGCAATTCGCCGTTGGCAAATTGGTGAGCTGGTGGTGAAGAGCCAGCCACTTGCCAAACCGTCTCAGGCGGATATGACTCAGGCGATTTTGAATGGCATACGTGATAAAGGCTTGTCTGCCCTGAACTGGACAGAAGCATCACAACAAATGCGGGTGCGAATTGCCTGTGCGGCGAACTGGTTACCTGAGTACAACTGGCCTTGTGTGGCTGATAGTGCATTATTGGCAACTATCGACACCTGGCTGGCGCCTGAAATTCAACAGGTTAGCTCTCGGCAGGCTTTGCAGAATGTGGATTTAGTTAAAGCTCTTTGCAATTTACTGGACTGGTCATTACGCCAACGTCTGGATAGTGAGCTACCAACTCATTACACTGTGCCCACCGGGAGTCGGGTTGCCATTCGTTATTTTAGCGATAAACCCCCCATACTCTCGGTAAGAATGCAGGAAATGTATGGCGAGGCCGTGACCCCGTGTATTGCACAGAACCGTGTTCCGCTAACGCTGGAGCTGCTTTCACCGGCAATGCGCCCGTTACAGGTAACCAGTGATCTGGGTGGGTTCTGGCAAGGGGCGTATCGGGAGGTTCAAAAAGAGATGAAAGGGCGTTATCCCAAACATCTCTGGCCGGACTCACCCGCGACAACTGCACCGACCCGCAGGACGAAAAAGTACCAGCCGCCAGTCTGAATCAGGCGGTTATCTGTTTTTTTGAGAGATTTCTTGTTTCAGAATTGGCGCAAGCAATGAGAATCAAACGCCTGCGCCTGGCGTTTTTTGGAGAAAAAGCATGGCGGGGAATGACCGCGAACCAATCGGACGTAAACCCAAATCTGGCCGTCCTTCAAAACCGAAAGCAAGCCGTCGCGGGCATCGTGATGATGATTACGATGACGACTACGACGATTACGACGATGAGTATGAGGACGAAGACGAGGAGCCCATGCCGAGTAAACGGAAAGGTAAGAAAAAGAGCCCACCCGGCAAAAAGCGCTGGTTGCTGTGGCTACTGGTAAAACTGTTCATTATTTTTGCAGTGATTGTCGCTGCATATGGGGTTTACCTCGACCAGAAAATCCGCAGCCGTATTGACGGGCAGGTCTGGCAATTACCGGCAGCCGTTTACGGCCGCATGGTAAGCCTGGAACCGGATATGCCGACCAGCAAAAAAGAGATGATCAATTTGCTGGAAGCAACCCAATACCGCCAGGTGACGCGGATGACGCGTCCTGGTGAGTTTACCGTCCAGGCGAATAGTATTGAGATGATCCGCCGTCCATTTGATTTCCCGGATGGCAAAGAAGGCCAGGTGCGGGCGCGCCTGGTGTTTGATGGTGACCACCTTGATTCCATCCAGAATATGGACAATGGCCGCAGCTTTGGCCTGTTGCGCCTCGACCCACGTTTGATAACCATGCTTTCTTCGCCTAATGGTGAAGAACGTTTGTTTGTGAAACGCTCAGGTTTCCCTGACTTGCTGGTGGACACGCTGATTGCTACAGAAGACCGGCATTTCTATGAACACGACGGGATAAGCCTGTACTCCATTGGCCGTGCGTTTATCGCGAATATCACCGCCGGTCGTGCCGTTCAGGGTGGGAGTACTCTGACTCAGCAGCTGGTCAAAAACCTGTTTTTATCCAATGAGCGTTCTTTGTGGCGTAAGGCCAATGAAGCCTATATGGCGCTGATTATGGATGCCCGCTACAGCAAAGACCGTATTCTCGAACTCTACCTGAATGAAGTTTACCTGGGGCAGAGTGGCAATAATGAGATTCGCGGTTTCCCGCTTGCCAGCCTGTATTACTTTGGCCGCCCGGTAGAAGAACTGAGCCTGGATCAACAGGCGTTGCTGGTTGGTATGGTGAAAGGGGCGTCATTATATAACCCATGGAGCCGGCCAAAACTGGCCCTGGAACGGCGTAATATCGTATTGCGCTTGTTGCAGGAACAGAAAGTTATTGACCAGGATCTCTACGACACGCTAAGTGCGCGCCCGCTCGGTGTGCAGCCGCGTGGTGGCGTGATTTCGCCACAGCCTGCGTTTATGCAACTGGTTAAACAGGAATTGCAGCAGAAACTTGGCGATAAAATCAAAGACCTTTCCGGGGTGAAAATCTTCACAACGTTTGACCCGGTTTCCCAGGACGCCGCAGAAAAAGCGGTTACCGAAGGGATCCCGCAGTTGCGTAAGCAACGTAAATTGAGCGATCTGGAAACGGCGATGGTTGTCGTTGACCGTTTTACCGGGGAAGTTCGGGCGATTGTCGGTGGGTCTAATCCTCAGTTTGCCGGGTATAACCGTGCACTGCAGGCACGCCGCTCTATTGGTTCTTTGGCAAAACCAGCAACATACCTGACAGCACTGAGCCAGCCTAATCAGTATCGCCTGAATACCTGGATTGCTGATGCGCCTATTACTTTGCGTTTATCCAATGGCCAAACCTGGTCGCCGCAAAACGACGATAAGCGCTTCAGTGGGCAGGTGATGCTGGTGGATGCGCTTACTCGTTCAATGAACGTGCCGACGGTTAACCTGGGTATGACGCTGGGCCTGTCTTCTATTGTTGATACCTGGCAAAAACTGGGTGTCTCCAAAGACCAACTGACGCCAGTGCCCGCGATGTTGCTGGGTGCATTGAACCTTACCCCGATTGAAGTTGCACAGGCTTTCCAGACGATTGCCAGTGGCGGAAACCGGGCGACATTATCCGTATTGCGTTCAGTGATTGGTGAAGATGGTACCGTGTTGTACCAAAGCTTCCCGCAGGCGGAACGGGCTGTGCCGGCTCAGGCTGCCTATCTGACGCTCTACACCATGCAACAGGTGGTTAGCCGTGGTACCGGCCATGCGCTGAGCGTGAAGTTCCCGAAACTGCATTTGGCCGGTAAAACCGGGACTACGAACAATCTGGTGGATAGCTGGTTTGCGGGGATTGATGGCCGTGAGGTCGTGATTACCTGGCTTGGCCGCGATAATAATCAGCCAACACGTTTCTATGGTTCGAGTGGGGCAATGACTCTGTATCAGCGCTATCTTACTAATGAATCGCCAATGCCACTTGATTTGGTACCTCCGGAAGACGTTGTCGACATGAGTGTGGACGATATGGGGCAGTTCCAGTGCAACGGTGGTGGTGTGCGTACATTGCCGGTGTGGACCACCGACCCGTCTGTGTTGTGCCAGCAGTCTCAGCCAATGTCTCAGCAACCACCTGCGGCGGATGGCCAGCAGCAAGGGCAGCCGTCTCAACAACCGCAGCAGCAGCAACAGCCTCAACAACAAGAGAAGAGTGATGGTGTGGCTGGCTGGATAAAAGACATGTTCGGCAGTAATTAACCGTACAGCCCCTGTGAATGGCGTACTGTTTCCCCCTCTTAGCCAGAGGGAAGCAGTCGCCAAACAGGGGCTTTTTTTATCCGCTGAAACGTTCTGAAAACGGATGGCAGAGAAGAGGAGAGGTCAGGGCGTGAACGTTGCCGTTATTCTTAAGCGAACAATCAATTAAGAGATAAAAGGATCTGCCAGGGGAGTTCGAGGAATGTGTCTGTCCTGATTTATGTTAGTGCTGTTGTGTATGCAGACAGAGCCAGAAGGATAAATTCAGGAGCAGGATTAAATCATCAACAAGCCATTTATTAATATTATTGAATGCTTTTATAACCAGCCTGGTAATAATTTTGCCAAGAGAGATATATTTATTATCTTTTGCGTGTGCCTGCTAATAAATATACACCTTTCACTACTATACATATAAAATATGGTGCCTGATACAGAAATAAGTTTCCGTTCAGTTGCGAGATTTCATTATCTCTTATAAGCCTGATGAATTTCTTGTTCGAGAAACGATAGCGTTTTTTATGTATGACAATAGTACATTGCCATGACGCGCTACAAAATCGGGTTGCATGCTCGCGAGAAAACGGTTGCCAGCAATTTTCCTTATCTTCTTAATGATATAACATCCTGTTATTTTAATATAAAGCGGAATTATAGTTCATAAAGTCAGTATTTATTGGTATTTATATTTATTTTTACAATTACTTTCAATATATAAGACTATAAAAGAGGTTTACTGATAGCATTTCTCCTGCTCTGGAGAGTGTAGTGTGTGGCGTACTGAAAACAATGAGGATAAAAGTAATGAAGGTTGCCTGGTTGCTGTTAACCTTCACTATATTAAGAGTGCTTTTCAGATAAGTTTGTTCCTGCAATCAATTGGTATATTTTTTTTAAATATTTTCTGTGTGATCTCCAAAATACCTTCAGTGCTACATATTTTTTATCTATTAAAAATACTTTCTTGCGCTAAATTATTTTTATTAAAACGTAAAAGGTGATTTATGGATTTTCAAGTGAAATATCTTTCATGTTTCGTTCTGTTAGCATCTGAGGGGTTTCCAGTAACGTCGATTGCATCTTTATCTCAGTATTCTCAAAACAGTGGTAATGTAGGTTCAGATGAAGTCGTTGAAGACATTATTCTTGAATTTACTAACATGCAGACGGTATATGGAACTGCGGTTAATACAACTATTTACAATAATAGTGTTCAGTTTGTTAAAGGTGGTGGGGTAACAAATAAAGTAACCATTAATGATGCCGGTGAATTATATTTACTCGGTTCTGGGTCAGAAATAACAGTGAATGATAATGGTAAGGTATTCCTTAATGGTGAAGCATCTACTGTGGTTCTGAACGGTGAGTCCCAAATGTTTATTGATGGGTGGATGACACAGGCATCAAATGTGACTTTGAATAATCATGCGCGCCAGTATGTTTCTAATGATGGGCAGGCTACCGGAGTGGTCCTTAACGATTACTCCACCCAGGTTATTGAAAGTGGTGGGCAGGCAACTAATGTAACCCTGAACAATAATGCTGAGGTGTTCGTTCATAATAGTGGGAAAACAGTAAATACAACCATAAATGGTGGCGCAGTTTATCTCGGGCAGGGCTCTCTGGCTGGCGGTAAAACTGAAATCAATGCGGCGGGTAAAATGAAGATGTCTGTCGGTTCCCGTGCAACTGATGTTCACGTTAACGGAGGGGTGCTCTCTATTTCTACTATCACAGACCCTGATGCTCAAAACCCTTTAGACCCAGGTACCCCAGTGCAGGTAGATAAGCTCACCATGAATGGCGGCAATGTTTTGTTTATGCAAGATGTGGAGGATGGTTATGCATCGCTGCATATCTCTGAGCTGAATGGTACCGGAAGCTTTTTCTTTAATTCGTCTCTTGCTGAACGCCATTCTAATTTTTTGACCATTGAACAGGGTTCAGGAACATTTGGTGTCGCTGTTTCAGACTCAGGTAAGGAAATAACCGATCACACCGATCTGACGGTTAACCTTATCCACGACCAGGGCGGCGAAATTGATTTCGCCATGGTCACAGCGAACGGCCGCAGCACCGGTGCGGTTGATGGCGGTACCTATATGTACACGCTCTACAGCGGGCAGGATAAAGACGGGCTGAACGGCGGTAATGTCTGGTACCTGGGCGCGATGACTGATGAGCCCGATGGCGGGGAAAACCCCGGCGGAGGTGAAAACCCGGGTGGAGATGAAACCCCCGGCGGTGGCGGAAACCTTGTTACCACGCCATCCACAGACGCCATACTGAGCATGGCTACGGCAGGCCTGAATGTGATGCGCGGCGAGCTGGAGGCATTGCGCGCATACCGTAACAGCCAGCGTGCTGAACACCGTCATGGTGAAGGTAACGTCTGGGGCCACTACCTGGGTAAAAAAAGTGCCGTCGAGACCAGCAACGGCGCCGCTTACAAACTGCACCAGAATGGCATTGAACTGGGTGGCGATATCACCACCGGCTTTGGCAGGGGTAACCTGGTTACCGGTGCATTTATGACGCTCTCCGGCAACAGGGTGAACCACGCACGCGGCGGGAAAAGTAAGGTCGACAGTTATGGCCTGGGTGCATATTCCACCTGGTATGACAACAGGGGTTTCTACGTTGATGGCGCGGTGAAGGCAAACCGCCTGGAAAGCTCGCTGAATGCGCAAATGACCAACGGTAACAGCACCACCGGCAACTGGCACCAGTACGGTATCAGCACGGCGCTGGAAGGCGGGTACACCATTAAACCGGGTGCGCTCTTCTCTGTTGAGCCGTTTATGCGCACCACCGCCACGCACATTAACAGCGCAAACGTTGGGTTGACCAATGGTATGAAGGCTGAAACCGGTAAAGCCCGCTCCCTGACGGCGGAAGCCGGTACGCGGCTGGGGGCAACATTCTCTCTTGGCAAAACTGAGTTCGCGCCTTATATGCATCTTGGGGTTGAGCAGGAGTTTGTTAAATCGAACCGGACAACAGTCAACGGTGTAAACCGCTTTGGTAACAACCTGAATGGTACGGCGGGTAAATACGGCGCGGGGATGTCGGCGAAATTAGCGGATAACGTCGCACTGTATGGTGAATTCAGCTACCGGCAGGGCAGCTATATTGAAGAGCCGGTTCAGGGAGTGGCGGGTATTCGTATCGGGTTATAACATACATGTCAGGGGCCTGCCGGCCCCTGATATGATGGCAGCAAAGAAAGATATCTCTGTCTCGCAGTGAAGGTTCCACTTCTGCTTTGCATTAACAACCCGCCATTCAGGCTTGCTTCATGCCGCCCAGTTCGCATATTATTCATCGATTATAATAATTATTCTCGTTTACGTTCCTGTTTCCACCTGCCGGGATCGTAATATTCAACGGGAATTCATTATGTTACCGGGTGCTGCTGCACCGGTTTTTTCAATTCACACACCGCCAGGGCGACGTTGGCACCATGCAGGATACACAGAACACTACAACTCCTATCACTTTCCGCCTTGATAATGTTACGTTTCGGGTACCCGGGCGTACATTACTTCACCCTCTGAGTCTGGCTTTTCCTGAAGGTAAAGTTACCGGCCTGATAGGCCACAATGGCTCTGGAAAATCAACATTGTTGAAAATGTTAGGGCGCCACCAAACACCGAGTGAAGGGCAAATAACACTGGGTAATGCGCCACTGGAAACATGGAACAGTAAAGCCTGTGCGCGGCGTGTTGCATATTTGCCACAACAGTTACCAGCAGCGGAAGGGATGACCGTTCGGGAACTGGTTGCTATTGGGCGTTACCCCTGGCATGGCGCATTAGGGCGCTTTAGTGCCGAAGACCGGCAACATGTTGAAGACGCAATTGCCCTGGTTGGCTTGAAACCCTTTGCTCAACGCCTGGTAGACAGCTTGTCTGGTGGTGAACGCCAGCGGGCATGGATAGCGATGATGGTGGCGCAAAACAGCCAGTGTTTGCTGCTTGATGAACCCACCTCTGCGCTGGATATTGCTCACCAGGTTGAAGTGCTGGCACTGATTCACCGGCTCAGTGAACAACGTGGTTTAACCGTGATTGCGGTGCTGCATGATATCAATATGGCGGCCAGGTATTGCGACTATTTAGTCGCACTGCGCGGTGGGCAGATGATTGCTCAGGGGGAACCTGAACACATCATGCAACCTGAAACGCTGTCCATGATCTACGGTATTCCTATGGGAACCTTGTCTCACCCGGCGGGTGGTGCGCCAGTGAGTTTTGTTTGCTGATGAAATCTTTATCGCCTTCTTTATCCCGCCGTCAGTTACTCACGCTAATGGCTTCATCGCCGTTATGGTTGAAATCGCAGAATGCACTGGCGGCACGAATCAATCCGCACCGTGTTGCCGCACTGGAGTGGCTGCCGGTTGAGTTGTTGATTGCACTGGGTGTTACCCCTTACGGTGTGGCGGATATTCCCAATTATCGCCGTTGGGTCAATGAGCCGTCATTGCCAGACTCGGTGATTGATTTAGGGTTACGTACTGAGCCGAACCTTGAATTACTGGCAAGTATAAAACCGTCACTGATTGTCTGGTCTGCTGGTTATGGCCCGGCAGCGACGAAGCTGGCCCGTATTGCTCCCGGGCAGGGTTTCACCTTCACCGATGGTAAACGCCCTCTGGATATGGCTCGCCACTCTTTAGTGCAAATGGCTGAGTTGCTCGATATGCAACAGGCGGCGCAAACCCACCTCAAGGAATACGATCAGTTTATCGATGGCCTGAAACCGGGCTTTGCGCACCGGGGGAAACGCCCGGTATTACTGATGAGTTTGCTTGAGTCCCACCACGCTTTAGTGCTGGGTAATAACAGCTTATTCCAACAAGTGATGGACCCACTGGGTATTGAAAATGCCTGGCATGGTGAGATGACTTTCTGGGGCAGTGCGATTGTTGGTATTGAACGCCTGGCTGATATCCGCGATGCGGACGTATTGTGTTTCGGGCATGGTGACGATGCCACAGAACAGGCCATTATCAATACGCCTTTATGGCAGTCGATGCCCTTTGTGCGCCAGAACCGCTTTCATCGTGTTCCGGCTGTCTGGTTTTATGGTGCCACACTCTCAGCCATGCATTTTGGTCGTGTTCTGAGCCAAACGCTGGGGGAGAAAAAGTGATGCGTACTGTGCATATTTCACTTGGCGTGTTTGCTGCCATTCTGCTGTGTGGCACAGGGCTGACTGTGTTTAATTTACAGTCTTTATTGCCCTTTACTTACTGGTCTGCCGCATTCTGGTCGCCCTCATTTGATGCAGTCAACCAGATGTTATTCCACTACAGCGCATTACCTCGCCTGGTGATGTCGCTGATGGTCGGTGCCGGGTTGGGGCTGGTTGGGGTGTTATTCCAGCAGGTGCTGCGCAACCCACTGGCTGAACCCACCACATTAGGGGTGGCGACCGGGGCGCAATTGGGCATTACGGTGTCCACCTTGTGGGTTTTACCTGGTGGGGTGCTGGCTCAGCAATTTTCCGCACTGTTTGGTGCCTGCGTGGTGGGCGGGCTGGTCTTTGGCGTTGCCTGGGGCAAACGCCTGTCACCTGTTACGCTCATTCTTGCCGGGTTGGTGGTCAGCCTGTATTGCGGTGCGGTGAACCAGCTCCTGGTGATTTTTCACCATGACCAGTTACAAAGCATGTTTTTGTGGAGCACGGGCGCATTGAATCAGACGGACTGGCTGGGGGTTACCCGGTTATGGCCGGTACTGGTTTTCGGTGTACTGATGACCGTGCTCTTGCTACGCCCATTAACTTTGTTGGGGCTGGATGATGGCGTTGCCCGTAATTTGGGGCTGATGTTGTCACTGGCTCGTTTTGCCACGCTTATCCTGGCGATAGGCATCAGTGCAATGCTGGTCAACGCGGTAGGAATTATTGGCTTTATTGGGCTGTTTGCTCCGCTCCTGGCAAAACTGTTGGGTGCTCGCAGGCTGACCAGCCGTTTGTTGCTTGCCCCGGTCATTGGCGCGCTGATTCTGTGGCTATCTGACCAGGTCGTTGTGTTATTGACCCGGGAGTGGCGTGAAATCTCAACCGGTACCATTACGTCGTTAATTGGTGCGCCATTGTTATTATGGTTGCTGCCGCGCCTGCGTTCACTGAACGCACCCTCTTTGGCTCAGGGCGACAGTGTGACTCCGGAGCGCCAGCATGTGGTGTGGTTCGTTCTGGTTGGCGCAGGCATCTTGTTATTACTGGCGGGGGTGGCGTTATCACTGGGGCGCGACAGCCATGGTTGGTTCTTTGCCACCGGGCATGAGCTGGACTCGCTGCTGTTCTGGCGCTGGCCGCGAGTGCTGTCTGCCCTGAGTGCCGGGTGTATGCTGGCGGTCGCCGGGTGCATTATTCAGCGCCTCACGGGGAATGGCATGGCAAGCCCGGAGGTTCTGGGTATCAGCTCCGGGGCTGCATTCGGCGTAGTGTTAATGCTGTTCTTTGTTCCCGGTGATGCGTTTGCCTGGTTGCTGCCCGCCGGGTGCCTGGGGGCTGCGGCTACACTGGTGGTGATTTTGTTGGTGGCCGGCAAAGGCGGGTTTTCTCCGCAACGCATGCTACTGGCCGGGATGGCGCTCAGTACCGCATTTACTATGCTACTGATGATGCTACAGGCCAGTGGTGATCCGCGTATGGCACAGGTTCTGACCTGGCTTTCTGGTTCAACTTATAATGTTTCTGCAGAGCAGGCCATCCGGGCAACTGTCATCATGGTTGTGCTTCTGGCTATTACGCCACTGTGCAGGCGCTGGTTGACTGTACTCCCGCTGGGAAGTGAAATGTCGCGCTCGGTAGGGCTGGCTCTGACACCAGTGCGCATTGGTTTATTGTTGTTAGCCGCCGCACTGACTGCCGCCGCAACGCTGACTATCGGGCCACTAAGTTTTGTTGGGCTGATGGCCCCACATATCACCCGTATGATGGGGTTTCGCAGAACATTCCCGCAACTGGTCATTGCAGCGCTGTTAGGTGGGTTGTTGATGATGTCTGCTGACTGGCTGGGCCGGATGTTATTGTTCCCATACCAGGTACCTGCCGGGTTGCTCGCCACTTTTATTGGCGCACCCTATTTTGTTTACTTGTTGCGTAAGCAAACACACTGACTTGTGAGGCGGCCAGCTCAGTGAGCCTGGCCGCCTTTACACGCTTACTTTATTGTTTACCTGAGTCTGGTATCAGGCGAGTTGCGCAAATACATTACGGGCAACATCAATCGTGGCGTTAATGTCTTCCGGTGTGTGAGCCACAGACATAAAACCAGCTTCAAATGCAGACGGCGCCAGGTAAACCCCGCCTTCAAGCATCAGGTGGAAGAAGCGTTTAAACCGCTCAACATCACAGGCCATAACATCCTGGTAGCAGGTGACAGCGGGCGCATCGGTGAAGAACAAGCCAAACATGCCTCCCACATGGTTTACCACGAAAGGAATTCCAGCCTGGTCTGCGGCTTCTTTGAGGCCTTCAGCCAGTTGTGTGGTTAAGGCGTCCAGCGTGGCATGTACACCGGGTTGCGCTACTTCGGTCAGGCAGGCATAACCAGCCGCCATTGCAATTGGGTTACCGGAAAGGGTACCGGCCTGGTACACCGGGCCAGTTGGCGCCAGTGCTTCCATGATTTCTCGCCGCCCACCAAATGCACCTACCGGCATACCGCCACCAATGATTTTACCCAGGCAGGTTAAGTCTGGTTCAACATTGTAGTAAGACTGAGCGCCCGCCAGTGCGACACGGAAACCCGTCATCACCTCATCAATTATCAGCAATGCACCAAACTCATCGCACAGTGCGCGCAGGCCTGGTAAAAACTCAGGCAGAGGCGGAACACAGTTCATATTGCCAGCGACAGGCTCAACAATAATGCAGGCGATCTCTTCCGGGTATTGTTCGAATGTCGCACGTACTGAATCCAGCGAGTTATAAGTGCAGGTCAGTGTATGGCGGGCAAAATCAGCCGGCACACCAGGGGAATTAGGCTGCCCGAGGGTGAGTGCGCCTGAGCCTGCTTTCACCAGCAGGCAGTCTGCGTGGCCATGATAACAACCTTCAAACTTGATTAGCTTGTCGCGTCCGGTGTACCCTCGTGCAAGGCGGATAGCACTCATAGTTGCTTCCGTACCTGAGTTGACCATACGAACCATATCCATGGTTGGCACTAACTCAGTCACCAGTTGCGCCATCTTAACTTCCATTTCAGTTGGTGCACCAAAGCTCAATCCACGTTGAGCGGCTTCGATCACCGCATTACGGATAGCCGGGTGATTATGGCCAAGCACCATTGGCCCCCAGGAACCCACGTAGTCAATATAGGCTTTGCCATCGGCGTCGTAGAGTCTGGCCCCGTCAGCACGTTCGATAAATAGCGGTACGCCGCCGACGCCTGTAAATGCGCGGACGGGGGAATTGACGCCACCAGGGATCAATTCTCTGGCGGTGGCATACAAGTTTTCTGACTTACTCATCAATGGACTCCTGAGGGGTATATGTAAGCGTGCGGGTCATTCTAAGTGATTCGGTAAACGTTATGAAAGTTTTGCCCGATTGAAACAACACATTATGTATTGATTTCGGACAGGACTAACCCGAGCGGGGCAGGTAGAATGCTGCCTCATTTGTATTACTAATCGCACTGATAACTCATGAAACCTGAAACACCTTCTTTTGAAGCACAGCAGATTATTCGGTTACGGCGTGGCGACATGGTTCGTCGGCTGGTAAGGCGAGACAAAACGCCACTGGCAGTTCTTATTATGGCCGCTGTTGTAGGAACCCTGGCAGGTCTTGCCGGAGTAGGTTTTGAGAAAGCTGTTAATTGGGTATTACATTACCGAATGAGCATGCTACTCAACTTTGCTGATTCCCATTTTTTGGTGTGGCCGCTGGCATTTATTGCCTCTGCACTACTGGCAATGGTGGGGTATTGGCTGGTTCGCCGTTTTGCCCAGGAAGCGGGTGGTTCAGGCATTCCGGAAATTGAAGGTGCGCTGGAGGAGTTACGCCCGGTCCGCTGGTGGCGAGTTATTCCAGTGAAGTTCATTGGTGGGATGGGCACCCTTGGGGCCGGTATGGTGCTTGGGCGTGAAGGGCCAACCGTGCAACTGGGAGGGAATATCGGGCGTATGGTGCTCGATATATTTCGTATTCGTGGTGCGGAATCCCGCCATACATTGCTGGCAACCGGGGCGGCTGCCGGGCTGTCTGCGGCGTTTAATGCGCCACTGGCAGGCATATTATTCATTATTGAAGAGATGCGCCCACAATTTCGCTACAGCCTGATTTCTATTAAGGCTGTGTTTATTGGTGTGATTATGTCCACGATTGTTTTCCGTTACTTCAATGGTGAAGTATCGGTGATAGAAGTGGGCAAGCTCAGCGTGGCGCCAGTCAATACGTTATGGCTGTATCTGATCCTCGGTATGATTTTTGGGATTGTCGGCCCGATTTTTAACTCACTCATTTTTCGTACCCAGGATATGTTCCAACGCCTGCACGGCGGCGAGACCAAAAAATGGGTACTGATCGGTGGGATTTTGGGTGGTATATGCGGGGTTTTAGGGTTTATTGAACCGGAAGCTGCTGGTGGTGGCTTTAATTTAATCCCTATTGCTGCAGCCGGGAACTATGCGGTAGGGACACTGTTATTTATCTTTATTGCGCGCATTATTACTACCTTGCTGTGTTTTAGTTCTGGTGCACCTGGCGGGATTTTTGCACCGATGCTTGCGTTGGGCACACTTTTTGGCACCGCATACGGTATGGCCTGTACTGCCTGGTTCCCCGGGTATCACCTGGAAGCAGGTACATTTGCTATTGCAGGAATGGGGGCGCTGTTTGCTGCTTCTGTGCGTGCGCCGTTGACTGGTATCGTTCTGGTACTGGAAATGACCGATAATTATCAGCTCATTTTGCCAATGATTATCACCTGTCTCGGCGCTACGCTATTAGCACAATTCTTAGGCGGAAAACCGCTGTATTCTTCTATTCTGGGGCGTACATTAGCCAAACAGGATGCGCAGCAGAAAACCGCTCAACCCCAGGCCGCTTCGCTGGAGAATACTTGAACGATTCACCAGGGTATTAGATAATCACCAATAAGTACTGGCGCAGGGCAGGTGTATCCACCGGGTATTGTGTTGTCTGGCAGGCCTGTTTGTGGGCATGCCTTGCGTGAGTTGTTTCTTCGTTGGGAGCAGAAAATGAGTGATGATGTCGCGTTGCCGTTGCAGTTTACTGATGCAGCCGCTAATAAAGTAAAAAGTCTGATCGCGGATGAAGAGAACCCGAATCTGAAGTTGCGTGTATATATTACTGGCGGTGGTTGCAGTGGATTCCAGTATGGCTTCACCTTTGATGATCAAATTAACGAAGGTGATATGACCATCGAAAAACAGGGTGTGGCACTGGTTGTTGACCCAATGAGCCTGCAGTATTTGGTAGGTGGAGCAGTAGACTATACCGAAGGGCTTGAAGGTTCCCGTTTTGTGGTGAATAACCCCAATGCGAAAAGCACCTGTGGCTGTGGTTCTTCTTTCAGTATCTGACCAGCCCTTTGTGATGTTTCGCCTGGCGCCGTGCAAATGCACGGCGTCGTCGTTTTGGCCGGGCGGTGCTATGGCTTGTGCGTCAGTGCGTTCTGTCATCCAGTGCAAAGGTGGGTAGCTTCAGGTGCCAGCGAATTGCGGCCAGGCGAATAACCAGCGTGATTACCATGCCTGCCATACTGGCGATTTCAAGTGGTACGCCAAAAGCGTAGTAGGCGGTCGCATGGACAATCCCGCCAACAATACAGGCTGTTGCATAGATTTCCGTTCTGAGGATCATCGGGACTTCCCGGGCCAGAACATCACGAATAATCCCACCACCGACACCTGTTACCACCCCCATACAAATGGCAACCAGCGGGCCGGTATCGGCAGCAAAAGCCTTATTCACCCCAATTCCGACAAAAACAGCCAGGCCAACGGCGTCGAGCACCGGCAGGATCCACTTAGGTAAGCGGCGGGGCTGGCGAACTAACAAAATAGTCAGCATACAGGTCACCATCGCAACGACCAGGTCAGTTGGGTCCTTTACCCAAAAAACGGGTCCGTTATTCAGGGCCATATCCCGTATCGTGCCACCGCCAATAGCGGTTACCACCCCAAGCACCAGCACACCAAAAGGGTCCATACGCAGCTTGCCCGCTAACAAAACACCTGAAATAGCAAAAACAGCTGTGCCGATGATATCCAGCCAGTACACCAACATGGTCTTCCTCTTGAATGCCTTTCCAAAAACATTTCCCGGCGGATTGGTACCGCCAGGTGAGTTAATGTGCCGGCTTGTTTACATTGGGCAAACCAGCCAGCCCTGCACATATCTGTTGTGCGGCGAGGATAATACGTGGGCCTGCACGTTCAAACCAGTCGTTATTTACCGCAATAACCGACGCTGAAAGTTGATTGTGCCAAAATTGTTCAATTTTTGGGATTTGTGCCTCATTGCCGGTAACCAGAATCACCTGAGGTTTCCTGGCCAGAACCTGCTCGCGGCTAACCTGCGGCCAGGGAACCGCACTGCCGGCAAAAACATTGTCGCCCCCACATACCTGCAGGACCTGGTTTTGAATGGAATCCTGGCCGGTTGTGAACAGTGGCTGGCCACCAAATTGTAAAAACACCCGCTTGCGTGGGGTGGCGGCATAGCGTTTTTCAAGCGCCGCAAACTGTGACATCAACGTGTCTGCGGCCTTTGATGCCTGCTCCGGGTGGGGGCTCCACGCAGCCAGTTGGCGAATGGCATCTGCAACCTGAGAGACACTTTGCGGGTCAAGCCACAATACATGAATCCCCAACGCAGACAACTGGTCGACCTGCCTTTGAGCATTGGCTCCCTGCCAGGCCACCACCAGGTCAGGCTTCAATGCAACGATACGTTCGAGATTGATTCCCTGCCAGTTGGCCACCTGCTCAATTGACTTTGCCGCTGGCGGGTAATCAGACCAGGCGCTGACAGCAACAGGGGTGATCCCGGCAGCAAAAGCCAGTTCGGTATTGCCAGGCGAGAGTGTAATAACACGTGGCGCGGCCATAAGCCACGCCGGGAAGAGCAATAAAGCGAATACACGTAACAGCAGGTAATTAGCCCTGAGCAAGTTTTTGTACCAGGCGCTCAACCAGTAAGGTTGACTGTTTCGCCGCAACAGTCAGAAACTCGTCAAAACTCAGGTGTGACTGTTGGTCTGCTACATCGGAAATGGCACGGACCACAACAAAAGGCACGGAAAATTTATGGCAGACATGGCCAATTGCCGTTGCTTCCATTTCTACTGCAATGGCTTTCGGGAAGTTGTGGCGAATTTTTGCCAGGCCAACGGAGCCATTAATAAATGCATCACCGCTAACAACCAGGCCGCGTACGGCGTGAAGTGACAACTCTGTAATGCATTGTTCCGCAGCTTCCACCAGTTTTTCATCGGCTTTAAAGCCGGCAGGGCACCCTGGAAGCTGGCCATATTCATAACCAAATGCGGTCACATCGGCATCGTGGTAGCGAACCTCATCGGAAACCACGATATCACCCACTTTCAACGTCGGTGCCAGGCCACCAGCTGAGCCGGTGTTAATAATGACATCGGGTTTGCAGTGCTCCAGTAACAATGTCGCGCCAACGGCTGCAGACACTTTACCTATCCCGGATTTTAACAGCGCGACTTCAGTGCCGTTCAACGTACCGGTATAGATTTCGCAACCAGCCAGTTCAATCGTCTGGCGGTTTTCGATTTTGTCACGCAGGAGCGTAACTTCTTCTTCCATTGCACCAATGATGCCTGCTTTCATAGCCATACCTGTTTAAATGATGTATTCAGAGACATAGTCTATCATGGCAGACAAACAGGATTTAATCGGATTATTTTTTCCCTTTTAAGGCGGTGATATGAGTGAGTTCAATTTCCAAAAGAAAATAAACTGGCATCGTCAATTCCGTTCGCCAGAGGGGACAAAAAATGAGCATGAAATCCAGCGGATTTTTGAAAGTGATCGCGGGCGAATTATTAATTCAGCGGCCATTCGCCGGTTACAGCAAAAAACGCAGGTGTTTCCACTGGAGCGTAATGCTGCAGTACGCACACGCCTCACCCATTCAATGGAAGTACAGCAGGTAGGGCGTTATATCGCTAAAGAGGTTATCAGCCGCCTGAAAGAGGCCCGGTTGCTGGAGCAATACGGGTTAAGTGAACTGACCGGGCCCTTCGAAAGTATTGTTGAAATGGCCTGTCTGATGCATGACGTCGGTAACCCGCCATTCGGGCACTTTGGTGAAGCGGCTATTAACGACTGGTTCCGGCAACGCCTGCTTCCTGGTGCTGATACAGACGCGCCGGGTAAAGAAGCCCGCGCAGCAGAGGTTTTGTGTTTGCGTGAAGGGGAGACTGCACTGAATACTCTGCGCCAGCATGTAATAACAGATTTGTGCCACTTTGAAGGAAATGCTCAGGGTATTCGTCTGGTCAATACCTTGATGCGTATGAACCTCACCTGGGCACAAATGGGGTGTATTTTAAAATACACCCGGCCAGCCTGGGAAAGCGGCCCGGCACCAGAGGGTTTCCACTATTTAATGAAGAAACCGGGTTTTTATCTTTCAGAAGCGAATTATATTGTACGGTTACGTAAAGAACTTTCACTTGAGGAAAATTGTCGTTTCCCTCTTACCTGGATAATGGAAGCTGCAGATGATATTTCTTATTGTGTTGCCGATTTAGAAGATGCAGTAGAAAAGCGGATTTTTAGCCTTGAGCAACTTTACCAGCACCTTTCTACTGCCTGGGGAACCCACCAAACGGGAGATCTTTTCTCACTGGTTGTGGAAGATGCATGGGAAAAATCACGAGCGGGAAAAGTACGCAGTGGTGCTGAAGATGTGTTCTTCATGTATTTGCGCGTTAATACTCTCAGTAAACTGGTTCCTCATGCTGCCCGGCGATTTATTGATAATCTGCCTGAAATATACCCCGGGCATTTTAATCATGCGTTATTGGAAGATGACAGCCAGTACAGCCGTTTACTTGGTATGTTCAAACATGTTGCTATGCGGCATGTTTTTTCGCACCCGGATGTCGAACAACTCGAATTACAAGGTTACCGAGTAATCAGTGGGTTGCTTGATATTTACCGGCCTCTTCTCCTGCTGCCACTTGCTGATTTCCATTTATTAGTTTCTGGGGAAAATGTTCGTCGGTTGCCCATAGAAAGCAGGCTGTATCATAAACTTTCCAGCAGGCATTGCATGGCGTATCAGGAAGCAATTGAGAAGCTGGATAACACAAAGCCTGAATATCCTGTTTGGGAGTTCTATTACCGTTGTCGGCTTATTCAGGACTATATCAGTGGCATGACAGATTTGTATGCATGGGATGAATACCGTCGCCTGATGGCCGTGGAATAATATCGGTGAGTTTTGTAAAGACGCACAATACTTTTTTACTTTTGTGAAAACGCTGTCGTGGAACTTAACGCTATAAATATGACTCTGATAACCACGAACACAGCAACGTTGTATTACCTGCTTAATTTGAGAATGAGCCATATGAAAAAAACGACACTAGCATTGAGCGCCCTGGCACTGAGCCTGGGCCTGGCATTAAACCCGGTGGCAGCGCTGGCGGCGGAAACCTCTTCAGCTTCAACTTCGCAAGAAATGCCCAGCCTGGCACCTATGCTGGAAAAAATTATGCCTTCTGTCGTCAGTATTAATGTCGAAGGCAGCACGACAGTGAATACGCCACGTATGTCGCGTAACTTCCAGCAATTCTTTGGTGATAATTCACCATTCTGCCAGGATGGTTCACCATTCCAGAACTCACCCTTCTGCCAGGGCGGTGGTAGCGGTGATGGCGGCGGTAATGATGGCAGCCAGCAGCAAAAATTTATGGCGCTGGGTTCCGGTGTCATTATTGATGCGGACAAAGGCTATGTGGTAACCAATAACCACGTTGTTGAAAACGCAACGTCAATTAAAGTGCAACTGAGTGATGGCCGCCGGTTTGATGCAAAAGTGGTTGGCAAAGACCCGCGTTCTGATATTGCGCTGATCCAACTGAAAGATCCCAAAAACCTGACTGCGATAAAAATTGCTGATTCCGATAATTTGCGGGTTGGTGATTATACTGTGGCGATCGGTAACCCTTATGGTTTGGGCGAGACAGTAACATCAGGTATTGTTTCTGCGCTGGGGCGTAGTGGGCTGAATGTTGAAAATTATGAAAACTTTATTCAGACCGACGCCGCCATTAACCGGGGTAACTCTGGTGGTGCGCTGGTTAACCTCAAAGGTGAGTTAATCGGTATTAACACCGCTATTCTGGCGCCAGATGGCGGCAACATCGGTATTGGTTTTGCTATCCCGAGTAATATGGTGAAAAACCTGACAGCTCAGATGATTCAGTACGGGCAGGTTCGCCGCGGTGAACTGGGCATAATGGGGACAGAACTGAACTCTGAACTGGCAAAAGCGATGAAAGTTGACGCCCAGCGTGGCGCTTTCGTAAGCCAGGTTCTGCCGAACTCTTCTGCAGCCAAAGCAGGTATTAAAGCCGGGGACGTAATTGTCTCTATGAACGATAAACCGATTAACAGTTTTGCAGCGTTGCGTGCTGAAATTGGTTCTATGCCTGTCGGCAGCAAAATGAAACTGGGCTTGCTGCGTGAAGGCAAGCGCATTGACGTGAATGTTGAACTGCAGCAGAGCAGCCAAAACCAGGTTGATTCCTCCAGTATCTTCAGTGGTATTGAAGGTGCAGAGATGAGTAACCGAGCCGGTAAAGATAAAGGCGTTGTGGTGAACAGCGTGAAAGCAGGTTCACAGGCGGCGCGTATCGGGCTGAAAAAAGGCGACATTATTGTGGGGGCAAATCAGCAACCTGTGAACAACATTGCTGAACTGCGCAAAATTTTGGATAGCAAACCGAGCGTACTGGCGTTGAATATTCAACGTGGTGACAGTTCCATTTATCTGCTCCTCCAGTAATGCATTGCTGATCAATTTTTCCGAGTTAAAGGCCGCGTATGCGGCCTTTTTTGTGAGCTTTTACACAACTCTGCATTATTATCTGGTGAATTGGTCATTTGCCCAATGCAAGGCATCAGTCTCTTCATTATGCTGTGCTGATGACGTACAGGAGGCGGCAAACATGGCAGGCTGGCACTTTGATACGAGAATGGCGCAAGAGATAGTCGCTCGCACCATGAAGATAATTGATACCAATATCAATGTAATGGATGCGCGCGGGCGGATAATCGGCAGTGGCGACCAGGAGCGTATTGGGGAATTGCACGAAGGGGCGTTACTGGTACTGTCCCAGGGGCGCGTTGTCGATATTGACAATGCTGTCGCCCGCCATTTGCATGGTGTCCGGGAAGGGATCAACTTGCCCCTGCGCCTTGAAGGCGAAATAGTCGGGGTTATTGGGCTCACAGGCGAACCAGAGAACTTGCGTAAATACGGTGAGCTGGTATGCATGACGGCAGAAATGATGCTGGAGCAGTCTCGTCTGATGCACTTACTGGCGCAAGACAGCCGTTTGCGTGAAGAACTGGTGATGAATCTGGTTCAGGCAGAAACCATTACACCGGCATTAAGTGAGTGGGCTCAGCGGCTGGGAATTGACCTGGCGATGCCCCGAGTGGTGGCAGTGGTTGAAGTAGACAGTGGGCAGTTAGGGGTGGATTCTGCCATGGATGAACTCCAGCAACTGCAAACAGCATTAACCACACCTGAGCGAAATAACCTGGTGGCAATTGTCTCCCTGAGTGAAATGGTGGTACTGAAACCTGCACTGAATCAGTACGGGCGCTGGGATGCCGATGATCACCGGCGCCGGGTAGACGTCCTGCTGTCACGAATGAAAGAAAACGGCCAACTACGTTTTCGCGTCGCACTGGGAAACTACTTTACCGGAGAAGGCAGCATTGCCCGCTCTTACCGAACGGCGCGCACCACCATGATGGTGGGTAAACAACGTATGCCTGACAGCCGTAGTTATTTTTACCAGGATCTGATGCTGCCCGTTTTACTCGACAGCCTGCGTGGTGGCTGGCAGGCGAACGAGCTTGCCCGTCCGCTGGAGAAACTCAGAGCAATGGATAATAACGGGTTGTTACGCCGCACGTTAACTGCCTGGTTTCGCCATAACGTACAGCCGCTGGCAACATCCAAGTCTCTGTTTATTCACCGTAATACGTTAGAGTACCGGTTGAACAGGATCGCGGAACTGACCGGGCTTGATTTAAGTAGTTTTGACGACCGCTTGCTGTTGTATATTGCATTACAGCTGGATGAACAGCATGGCTGAAAAGGCTGGCATAACGCCAGCCTGAAGGTTATTTGCGGGTGAGTTTTTCCAGATCGGCTTCGATTTCGCTGATCTTGTTGGCAACAACACTTTCAAGGTGGCGCAGATCGTCAAGAATCTTTCTTTTCAGATCGACTTCACTGCGATCGCGCTGGCAAATTTGATCCAACTCATCAATCACATAACGGAGATTTGGGCTGATTTCCTGAATCTCTTTGTAACCCTGGCCCACACTGTCTGACACAACTGTTTTACGCTGGCGTGGGTATTTGAATTTAACGCTTTTCGCGAAAAATTCGCCTTTATCCTTATGAAAATAGATCTTCAAAATATCATTATTCGCTTCCTGCCGGAGGCTGTAACGATCAATTTCATCAGGATTGGTAATACCCAGGCTTTTCAGATTATCGTACATAGCGGTACCCTCAGCGAATAAATAACTATTAGATAATTAACGAAAAAAAGTATTTTCGCCAGTGCCAGACACAAAAAAGGCAGGTTCTCCCTGCCTTTTTATCACCGCAATTAGTCGATAGTACGCAGCAATTCGTTGATACCTACTTTGCCACGGGTTTTCGCGTCGACTTTCTTCACGATAACCGCACAGTACAGGCTGTATTTACCATCTTTAGACGGCAGGTTGCCAGAAACCACGACAGAGCCAGCAGGTACGCGGCCATAGTGAATTTCGCCAGTTTCACGGTCATAAATACGTGTGCTTTGGCCAATAAAGACGCCCATAGAAATCACTGAGCCTTCTTCAACGATAACCCCTTCAACAACTTCAGAACGGGCACCAATAAAGCAGTTATCTTCAATGATGGTCGGGTTTGCCTGCAGCGGTTCCAGAACCCCACCGATACCCACACCGCCAGACAGATGCACGTTTTTACCAATTTGCGCACAAGAACCAACAGTGGCCCAGGTATCGACCATCGTACCTTCATCAACGTAAGCACCGATATTGACATAAGAAGGCATCAGTACAGTGTTGCGGGCGATAAATGCACCCTGGCGAACGGCTGCCGGCGGCACAACACGGAAACCTTCTTTCTGGAAGCGCGCTTCGTCGTAATCGGCGAATTTCATCGGCACTTTGTCATAGAAGCGCGTTTCCGCACCCTCGATGACCTGGTTGTCGTTAATACGGAAAGAAAGCAGCACAGCTTTCTTGAGCCATTGGTGCGTTACCCACTGGCCGTCAATCTTTTCCGCAACGCGCAGCGCGCCGCTGTCGAGCAGTGAAATCACCTGGTTAATTGCTTCACGGGTGACGGTATCTACATTTACCGGCGTAATATCTGCACGGCGCTCAAACGCGGACTCAATAATGTTCTGTAGCTGCTGCATTGTTAATCATTTCCTGATGTTTTATGTGAATGACATGAAAAAAACTTCACTACACTTTATCGTTTGGATTGAGGCCTTCTGTCAACCGTTGTTGTACTTCTTGTTGCAGAGTGGCATCCAGAGCGCGCCGCTCGCTGGTGGCGACAATAAATAAATCTTCAACACGTTCACCAATGGTGGTGATACGTGCACCGTGTAATGAAATACCGAGGTCAGCGAAGACCTGGCCGACAATGGCCAGCAGGCCGGGCTGGTCTAACGCGATAAGTTCAATGAATGTGCGCCGGTCGGTATGCGTTGGCAAAAAGTTGACTTCAGTGTCTACCGTAAAGTGGCGCAGGCGGGCGGGTTGGCGCCGTGGCTGTGGTGGCTGCCAGGTCCGCTGGTTAACGGTTTGCTCCAGGCCCAGGCGAATTGCTTCGTGCCTGTCAGGTGACAGCGGGCTGCCATCGGGCTCCAGTACAATAAAGCTGTCCATTGCCATACCGTCGCGAGTTGTGAAGATCTGGGCGTCGTGAACACTGAGGTTACGCCGGTCAAGTTCAGCACATACTGCGGCAAACAGATAAGGTCGGTCCGGGCTCCAAATGAATATTTCGGTACCGCCACGTGTCGCCTGTGGGCTGAGCAAAATCATGGGTTGCTTTAAATCGTGTTGTAACAAGTGGCGGGCGTGCCATGCCAGTTGATTCGGGGAGTGACGGACAAAATAGCTGGCCCGGCAGCGTGCCCAAATCTTATGCAATGCTTCTTCATCGATATTTTCCATGCGCAGTAACGCCAGGGCCTGGGCCTGGTGATTACGCACACGCTCCCGCATATCCGGGGTATTTTGCATGCCCCGACGCAGTTGTTTTTCAGTGGCGAAGTAGAGTTCGCGGATCAGGCTCTGTTTCCAGCTGTTCCATAACGTCTCGTTGGTGGCACAGATATCGGCAACAGTCAGGCAAACCAGGTAACGTAAGCGGTTTTCTGTCTGAACTTCTTCAGCAAACTGCACAATGACTTCAGGATCCTGAATATCACGGCGTTGCGCGGTAACTGACATCAACAGGTGCTGGCGCACCAGCCAGGCGATTAACTGGCTTTCCCGGGAGTTAAGGCCATGGAGTTCAGCAAATTTAATGACATCCTGCGCTCCCAGAACAGAGTGGTCTCCGCCCCGGCCTTTGGCGATATCATGGAACAGTGCGGCAATCAAAATGAGTTCAGGATGGGAAAGTCTCGGCCATAGCTCTACGCACAGTGGGTGGCGCTGGCGGGTTTCTTCGTGGGAAAAACTCTCCAGTTTTTGCAACACTCGCAGGGTGTGTTCATCTACGGTGTAGGCATGGAATAAGTCGAACTGCATTTGCCCAACAATATGCGACCATTGGGGCATATAAGCGGACAAAACACTGTAGCGATGCATTGGCACCAGCCCACGGCTGACTGCGCCGGGGTGGCGCAGCATGACCAGGAACAGTTCACGTGCCTCGGCTTTGTAGCACAACGGCTCATTCAGATGCCGCCGTGCATGGCGCAAATGGCGCAAGGTCGTTGAGTAGATGCCGCTAATTTCCCGGTTACGCACCATGGTGTAAAACATACGCAAAATAGCGCAGGGATCCTGGAGAAAAAGCGTGTCATCGCGCAAATCAATTAGCGTGCCCCGCAGTTGGAAATCATCATCCAGTGGGCGTGGCTTCTCGTTCGCATCAAGCGCAAGAATTGCTTCGTCAAACAGTTGTAGCAGCATCTGATTGAGTTCGCTGACATGCCGGGTTGCACGGTAGAAATCTTTCATCATATGTTCGACTGGCTCATTGCCTTCGCCCTGGTATTTCAGGCGTTGGGCAACACTGAGCTGGCGGTCGAACAGCAGGCGGTTATCGTAGCGGTTCAGTTCCAGATGCAGTGCAAAACGGATACGCCACAAGATATGCTGGCATTCATTCAGTTCATCGCGTTCGGCCTCGGTCAGAAATCCAAAACCGAGCATTTCATTCATGGAGGTTGCGCCAAAATGGCGGCGGGCCACCCATTGCAGTGTCTGGATATCTCGCAGGCCACCCGGGCTGCTTTTGATATCGGGCTCCAGGTTATAGCTGGTACCGTGGTAGCGTTGATGGCGTTCATTTTGCTCATCAATTTTAGCCGCGAAAAATTTCTCAGAGGGCCAGAATCCATCACTAAAGACTTGTTTTTGAAGTTCGAGAAACAGCGCCACATCGCCTGTCAGCAGCCGTGATTCAATCAGGTTTGTGGCAATAGTCAGGTCGGACAGCCCTTCGAGCAGGCACTCTTCAAGGCTGCGCACACTGTGGCCCACTTCCAGCTTGATATCCCAGAGCAGTGTCAGTAGCTCACCGATTTTTTGTGACTGGTCTTCAGGCAGGCGTTCACGGCTTAGTACCAACAAGTCGATATCCGACAACGGGTGCAGTTCTCCACGCCCGTAACCGCCAACAGCTACCAGGGCCGTATCGGCGATAGTGTCGAACCCAAAGTGGGACCACAGGCGCTCCAGAAGTTGATCAATGAATTCAGTACGGGCAGCAACCAGCTTCTCGACAGACACACCTTCATCAAACGCACTACCCAACCATTGTTGAAAAGTATCCAGGGCGCTTTTTATGGGCTGGCATTCTAGTTGGCAACCAGGCCAGGAAGATGGGTAATCAGGTTGACCTGGGAGTAGAGGGAGGTTTGGCTCGATATACTGCTCGGGAAAACTATTGGTCATATGTGGTGCCCATAAAAAAGGCCGGCAAATGCCGGCCTGAGAGTAATGATAAATCGGCCTGAGCCGGTTTTTCACTTATTCATCGTGCGAAATAATGTTGGGGATGGTGTCATCTTTACGCAACGTAAGAATTTCGCAGCCGTTATCTGTAACCACAATAGTATGCTCGTATTGGGCAGACAAGCTTCTGTCTTTGGTTTTTACCGTCCAGCCATCTTTCATTGTCCGGATGCGGTAATCACCCGCATTTACCATGGGTTCAATAGTAAAGGTCATGCCGGTTTTCAGTACCACGCCGCCATCATCTGCATCATAGTGCAGCACCTGGGGTTCTTCGTGGAAAACACGCCCGATACCGTGGCCACAGTATTCACGCACAACAGAGTAGCCTTCGGCTTCAACAAACTTCTGGATTGCAGCGCCGATGGTACGCAGGCGAATACCAGGCTTCACCATACGCAGGCCCAGGTACAGACTTTCCTGGGTGATACGGCACAGACGCTCGCCCAGAATAGTGGGTTTACCGACGATAAACATTTTAGATGTGTCGCCGTGGAATTCGTCTTTAATCACGGTGACATCGATATTAACAATATCACCATCTTTCAACACCTTGTCTTCACTGGGAATGCCATGGCATACCACTTCATTGACAGAGATGCAGACAGATTTGGGGTAGCCGTGGTAGCCCAGGCAGGCAGAGACAGCTTTTTGATGATTTACGATGTAATCATCACAAATACGATCCAGCTCGCCAGTGGTTACCCCAGGTTTTACATGGGATTCGATCATTTCAAGAACGTCGGCAGCCAGGCGGCCAGCAACGCGCATTTTTTCGATATCTTCAGGGGTCTTAATTGAAATAGCCATTAATCAGGTCCGCAGATGCCGGGATTTCGGCAATAATTAAAGAAAGTAACGCTAATGTTATCAGGGCAGGCGAAGGAGTGCCAAATCGGGAATGATGAAGTAAAGAACCCGGCAACAACTATTGGAGTCCTTGCGTCATTTGTGGTATAAAGCGCGCCGGACTTCCGTGTCAAAAACGGACTACGGAAGATTTCAATCTCACTTTGTGTATAACACACACGTATCGGCACATATTCCGGGGTGCTCTTCGGGGTCGGTAATATGGGATACGTGGAGGCATAACCCCAACTTTATATAGAGGTTTTAAAACATGGCAACTGTTTCCATGCGCGACATGCTCAAGGCTGGTGTTCACTTCGGTCACCAAACCCGTTACTGGAACCCGAAAATGAAACCGTTCATCTTCGGTGCGCGTAACAAAGTTCACATCATCAACCTTGAGAAAACTGTACCGATGTTCAACGACGCTCTGGCTGAGCTGAACAAAATTTCTTCCCGTAAAGGTAAAATTCTGTTCGTTGGTACAAAACGCGCTGCAAGCGAAGCGGTAAAAGACGCTGCTCTGAGCTGCGACCAGTTCTTCGTGAACCATCGCTGGTTGGGCGGTATGCTGACTAACTGGAAAACTGTTCGTCAGTCCATCAAACGTCTGAAAGACCTGGAAACTCAGTCTCAGGACGGTACCTTCGACAAGCTGACCAAAAAAGAAGCGCTGATGCGTACCCGTGAACTGGACAAGCTGGAAAACAGCCTGGGCGGTATCAAAGATATGGGCGGCCTGCCGGACGCACTGTTTGTTATCGACGCTGATCACGAACACATCGCTATCAAAGAAGCAAACAACCTGGGTATCCCGGTATTTGCTATCGTTGATACCAACTCTGATCCGGATGGTGTTGATTTCGTTATCCCGGGTAACGACGATGCAATCCGTGCTGTCAGCCTGTACCTGGGTGCCGTAGCAGCAACCGTACGTGAAGGCCGTTCTCAGGATCTGGCTACTCAGGCGGAAGAAAGCTTCGTAGAAGCTGAATAATAAGGTTCGCTCTTTAAGAGCCCTTATTAACCAGGTATGAATAGTTTGGTTAGGGGGCCTGTCTCAGGCTCCCTTTTTTGTTTGAGTCCGGCCTGTCCGGCTTTATAAAGCCAGACAAGCTGAACGCTATACCCTTTTGCATTGGTGTCACAGTGGTGTGGTAAAACACATCTGAAAGCACTTGTTACAGGTGCCGGGTGTGGCTTCAACATGCAGGGTATATCTCCCCGCACGAGATAACCGAGGATTAGAAAATGGCAGAAATTACCGCTTCTCTGGTAAAAGAGCTGCGCGAACGTACTGGCGCAGGCATGATGGAATGTAAAAAAGCGCTGGTCGAAGCTAATGGCGACATCGAACTGGCAATCGATAACATGCGTAAATCTGGTCAGGCAAAAGCCGCTAAAAAAGCAGGCCGTGTTGCTGCTGAAGGCGTTATCCTGACTGCTATCGATGGCAAATTTGGTCTCGTTCTGGAACTGAACTGCGAAACTGACTTCGTTGCTAAAGATGCTGGCTTTAAAGCATTCGGCGAAGAAGTTCTGGCAGCAGCTCTGGCTGGCCGTGTTTCCGATGTTGAAGTTCTGAAAGCGCAGTTCGAAGAACAGCGTACTGCACTGGTTGCTAAAATTGGTGAAAACATCAACATCCGTCGTGTTTCTGTTATCGAAGGTGATGTTCTGGGTTCTTACCTGCACGGTGCGCGTATCGGTGTTATGGTTGCTGCGACTGGTGCGGATGACGAACTGGTTAAACACATTGCCATGCACGTTGCTGCCAGCAAACCAGAATACGTTAAACCGGAAGATGTACCGGCTGACGTAGTAAGCCACGAACACCAAATCCAGCTGGATATTGCCATGCAGTCTGGCAAACCGCGTGAAATCGCTGAAAAAATGGTTGAAGGCCGTATGCGTAAGTTCACCGGTGAGATCTCTCTGACTGGTCAGAACTTCGTAATGGATCCGAGCAAAACTGTTGGTCAGTTGCTGAAAGAGCACAATGCTGACGTAACAGGTTTCATCCGCTTTGAAGTGGGTGAAGGCATTGAAAAAGCGGAAGTTGACTTCGCTGCTGAAGTTGCAGCAATGTCCAAAAACTCGTAATGCCGGAAGGAGCCGTCTTAGGGCGGCTCCTTTTTTGTATCTGTCATTTTCAGAACTAAGCCACCCTAAAAAAATGTGATAATGCCTGCAACCGGCAGGGGAAAGCATGACAACAGGATGGCACTTGTCCGGCGAAATACCAGAACATTGAGGTGGCCTGCAAAAATCGGCCTGCTCTGATGTCCGCCGTCCTGAAATATGACAAATATTGTCACCAGATTATCCATTCCATTTGTTTACTGTCCCAGGAAAGAAACATGGCTACCAACGCAAAACCTGTCTACAAGCGCATTCTGCTCAAATTGAGTGGGGAAGCACTGCAAGGAGCGGAAGGCTTCGGTATTGACGCGAGCATACTGGATCGTATGGCTCAGGAGATCAAAGAATTGGTTGAACTGGGGATCCAGGTCGGGGTAGTCATCGGCGGCGGTAATTTATTCCGCGGTGCCGGCCTTGCTCAGGCTGGGATGAACCGTGTGGTCGGTGACCATATGGGCATGCTGGCGACAGTAATGAATGGCCTGGCTATGCGTGACGCTTTGCATCGTGCTTATGTGAATGCACGTTTGATGTCAGCTATTCCGCTTAATGGCGTGTGTGATAACTATAGCTGGGCAGAAGCAATCAGCTTGTTGCGTAACAACCGTGTCGTTATTTTTTCCGCGGGTACTGGTAATCCTTTCTTTACTACTGACTCAGCAGCATGTCTGCGTGGCATTGAAATTGAAGCCGATGTAGTACTGAAAGCAACGAAAGTTGATGGTGTGTTTTCTGCTGACCCGGTTAAAGACCCTTCCGCAACGCTTTATGAACAATTGTCTTATCACGACGTTCTCGACAGAGAATTGAAAGTGATGGACCTGGCCGCATTTACACTTGCGCGCGATCACAAATTACCCATCCGTGTTTTCAATATGAACAAGCCGGGCGCACTGCGTCGGGTGGTTATGGGTGAAAAAGAAGGCACTTTGATTACAGACTAATGTTCCCAGGGCCGGAATAGGGTACCATTCAGTCCAGAAAAGTTAGTTTGACGACAGGCAGCCATACGGGTGCCATGAATTTCACGAGACTATACTTAGGTCAACCACAGTAAGTGTGGGAGGAAACAGAAGTGTGGTCTGCCTGACAACCAGTTTTCAAGGATTCGTAACGTGATTAACGACATCAGAAAAGATGCTGAAGTGCGTATGGAAAAATGCGTTGAAGCATTTAAAAATCAAATCAGCAAAGTCCGCACAGGCCGTGCATCTCCCAGCCTGCTGGACGGTATCATGGTTGAATACTATGGTACGCCAACCCCATTGCGCCAACTGGCAAACGTGGTTGCAGAAGATTCCCGTACCCTGGCGCTGACTGTATTTGACCGCACCATGGGTCCGGCAGTAGAAAAAGCGATCATGGCTTCAGACCTGGGTCTGAACCCGAACTCCGCCGGGAGTGTTATTCGTGTGCCACTGCCGCCACTGACTGAAGAACGCCGTAAAGACTTGATCAAAGTCGTGCGTGGCGAAGCTGAACAGGCGCGTGTTGCGGTGCGTAACGTACGTCGTGACGCTAACGATAAAGTTAAGGCTTTGCTGAAAGAAAAAGAAATCAGTGAAGATGACGATCGTCGTTCTCAGGATGATGTTCAGAAACTGACTGATGCAGCAATCAAGAAAGTTGACGCAGCACTGGCAGATAAAGAAGCAGAACTGATGCAGTTCTGATTGAATGACTTAGCGCTGCAAGAAAAAGCCGTGTCTGACTCACGGCTTTTTTGTCAGTAGTGCTTAGTTTCTGGGCACTGACTGCCTTTGCCACCAGGCAATCTGGCGTATCAGCCAGCATCGTTTTAGGGCAATTCAGTGATTTTCTCTGTTCAGCCTGTGTGCTGAAAGAGAGGGTACTGCAGGTGTGCTGCAGTCAGGAGCGAATCAGGTAACGATGTGCCTGGTCACTCAGTTCTACAACAGGCAACGCATGAAGCAATTGACTATTCTCGGGTCCACCGGGTCAGTGGGTAGTAGCACCCTCGATGTCATCCGCCATAATTCTCAGCAATTTTCTGTTACCGCGCTTGTCGCTGGCAAAAATGTCACGCGCATGGTTGAGCAATGTCTGGAATTTAACCCGCGTTTCGCTGTGATGAACGATGAGGAGAGTGCCCGTGCTTTGCGCCAGCAATTGCGGGATGCAGGCATCAAAACAGAGGTGCTGTCCGGCCCGCAGGCTGCATGCGAAATGGCGGCACTGGATGGCGTTGACCAGGTTATGGCCGCTATTGTTGGGGCTGCAGGCCTGCTGCCAACCCTTGCCGCAATAAAAGCAGGTAAGCAAATTTTGCTTGCCAACAAAGAGTCGCTGGTCACCTGTGGGCGTCTTTTCATGAATGCGGTGAAGCAATATGGCGCGCAATTGTTACCTGTGGACAGCGAACATAATGCTATTTTTCAGAGTTTACCGGAACCAATCCAACAAAATCTGGGATACGCTGAACTGGAAGAGTATGGAGTGTCATCCATTCTTCTCACTGGATCTGGTGGGCCTTTTCGTGAAACAGCGCTGAGCGACCTTGAAATGATGACGCCTGAACAGGCTTGCCATCATCCTAACTGGTCAATGGGGCGTAAGATTTCAGTCGATTCGGCCACAATGATGAACAAGGGACTCGAGTATATTGAAGCCCGCTGGCTTTTTAATGCCTCAGCACAGCAAATGGAAGTTCTGATTCACCCTCAGTCGGTGATTCATTCAATGGTGCGTTACCGTGATGGTAGCGTGCTGGCACAACTGGGCGAACCTGATATGCGTACACCCATTGCCCATACAATGGGGTGGCCTGGCCGTGTTAACGCTGGCGTGAAACCACTCGATTTTTGCCGTCTGAGCCAACTGACTTTCAGCCAGCCAGATTATTCACGCTATCCTTGTCTGCGCCTGGCAATTGATGCCTCTCAGCAAGGCCAGGCTGCGACAACTGCACTGAATGCAGCCAATGAGGTTGCAGTAGCGGCATTTCTGGCGAATCGTATTCGTTTTACGGATATTGCCCAGGTTAACAGCGCAGTGCTGGATAAGCTGAATGCCAGGGAGCCATTATCAGTTGATGAAGTGCTGGATGTCGATGCAGGTGCTCGTGAACTGGCAAGTAAACAGGTTAGCCATATTGGGGGCTGGCGTGGGTAATATTCACGCGCTAAATTCCGTGCCATTTGTGAGCATCAGGCTGAGGTGATATAGTCTGCGCCACCCGATAAATGTCTGAGTTTGTTTTTTTATCGGGTAAGCCGTGATTGAGCACGGCTTTTTTACGTAAAGGCATCAGTATTCCTGAGAACCGCTTAATCCGATTAGGGAATAAAACGCGTTATGTTGTCTGCTAACCAACCATTAAGCGAAAGTTTGCCTGAACATGGTGCCCGTCATGTCGCCATCATTATGGATGGTAACGGGCGCTGGGCGAAACGTCAGGGTAAAATGAGGGCCTTTGGCCATAAAGCCGGTGCCAAATCGGTTCGCAGGGCTGTAACGTTTGCCGCGAATAACGGCCTGGATGCATTAACACTGTATGCGTTCAGTAGCGAAAACTGGAACCGTCCGGCACAAGAAGTCAGTGCTTTAATGGAACTGTTCATCTGGGCGCTGGACAGCGAGGTGAAAAACCTGCACCGCAACAATGTCCGTTTGCGGGTTATTGGTGATACCAGCCGTTTTAATGCGCGGTTACAGGAACGGATCAGAAAAGCGGAGGCGTTAACTGCTCAGAATACTGGGCTGACGCTGAATATCGCCGCCAACTATGGCGGGCGCTGGGATATCATTCAGGGAGTGAAAGCGCTTGCTGCGCGCGTTCAGTCAGGCGAAGTTCTCCCTGAGCAAATTGATGAAGACATGCTGGGGCAACAGGTTTGTATGAATGAGTTGTCACCCGTGGATTTAGTGATTAGGACAGGTGGAGAACACCGGATCAGTAATTTTTTGCTCTGGCAGATAGCCTATGCTGAACTTTACTTTACCGAAGTGCTTTGGCCTGATTTCGATGAACAAGATTTTGAAGGTGCACTCAATGCCTTTGCGAGCAGGGAACGTCGTTATGGCGGTACAGCACCGGATGGCGAAAAAGCCTGATGGGGGTTGCTTTTGCTGAAGTATCGCCTGATTTCCGCATTTATTTTAATACCGGTCGTCATTGCTGCGTTATTCTGGCTGCCGCCCGCAGGGTTTGCCATTGTGACGCTGGTCGTGTGCATGCTTGCCGCCTGGGAGTGGGGGCAATTGAGTGGCTTTAAGAGCCGCTCTCAACGTGTCTGGCTGGCGGTATTATGTGGCTTGCTTTTAGCCTTGATGTTGTTTCTGTTGCCGGAATATCGCCATAATGCGCGTATTCCTTTGATTGAGGGTTGGCTGTGGCTTGCCCTGGGCTGGTGGTGTGTCGCACTGCTGCTGGTATTAACTTACCCGGCTTCTGCCACTGTCTGGCGGCGCTCACACATCTTACGCCTGTGCTTTGGCGTTGCCACCATTGTGCCGTTTTTTTGGGGCATGGTAGTTCTGCGTTCCTGGCATTATGATGACAACCATTATGCCGGGTCTGTATGGTTGTTGTATGTCATGTTCCTGGTGTGGGGTGCAGATTCAGGGGCTTACATGTTTGGCAAACTGTTTGGCAAGCATAAGCTGGCACCGAAAGTGTCTCCGGGGAAAACATGGCAAGGGTTTATTGGTGGTTTGCTGACATCCGCTGTTATTGCGTGGGTATTTGGCGCACTGGCCCATTTAGACGTTGCGCCGGTTACTCTGTTAACTTGTTCTGTTATCGCCGCACTGGCATCAGTGTTGGGTGATTTAACAGAAAGTATGTTTAAACGTGAAGCGGGTATCAAAGACAGTGGTTCGTTGATTCCCGGGCATGGCGGTATTCTCGACCGTATCGACAGTTTGACAGCCGCAGTTCCTGTTTTTGCCTGTCTCTTGTTGTTAGTCTTCAGGACGATTTAACGGAAGGTTTTATGCTCAGCATACTCTGGAATCTGGCTGCTTTTATCGTTGCACTCGGGGTTTTAATTACGGTGCACGAGTTCGGCCATTTTTGGGTTGCGCGGCGTTGTGGAGTCCGTGTTGACCGTTTTTCTATTGGTTTCGGCAAGGCATTGTGGAAACGGACAGATAAACAGGGTACTGAGTTTGTCATCGCACTTATCCCCCTGGGGGGATATGTCAAAATGCTGGATGAGCGCATTGAACCTGTTGCGCCTGAACAGCGTCACCAGGCTTTCAATAACAAAACCATCGCTCAGCGTGCCGCAATAATTGCGGCAGGCCCGGTTGCTAACTTCATTTTTGCCATCTTTGCCTACTGGATGGTCTTCATTATTGGTATCCCCAGTGTCTATCCGGTTGTGAGTGGCGTTACGCCAGATTCAATCGCAGCGCAGGCACAAATTTCACCCGGTACGGAACTAAAAGCGGTAGATGGTATCGAAACGCCTGACTGGGATGCCGTTCGTCTCGCGTTTATCAGTAAGATTGGTGATAGCAGCACGACGCTGCGTGTGGCACCTTTCGGTACAGATAAACAGCGTGATGTCACACTGGATTTACGCCAGTGGCACTTTGAACCAGACAAACAGGATCCTGTTCTTTCTCTTGGTTTTTTACCGGTATCACCACAAGTTGAACCGGTACTTGCTGAGGTCCAACCTCATTCAGCCGCGAGCAATGCAGGTTTGCAAGCAGGGGACAGGATCGTTAAAGTCGATGGTCAGCCATTGGAACAGTGGTCAGATTTTGTCAATCAGGTGCGGGATAACCCTGGTAAACCACTGCGGCTGGATGTAGAACGCAAAGGAAATTTGCTTTCTCTTACACTGATACCAGCGGTGAAAGAGAACAGCAGAACTAAACAGGTTGAGGGTTTCGCGGGTGTAGTGCCGCACGTTATTCCTTTGCCTGATGAGTATAAGACAGTGCGCCAGTATGGGCCGTTTGCCGCAGTCATTGAAGCCACGGGGAAAACATGGCAATTGATGAAGCTCACGGTCGACATGTTGGGCAAATTAGTAATCGGTGACGTTAAGCTGAACAACCTGAGTGGACCCATTTCTATTGCTCAGGGTGCCGGAATGTCAGCAGAGTTTGGGTTGATCTATTACCTGATGTTTCTTGCTCTCATCAGTGTGAATCTTGGGATAATCAACCTGTTTCCTCTTCCTGTGCTGGATGGGGGACACTTGCTGTTTCTGGCTATTGAAAAGCTTAAAGGCGCACCGGTTTCCGAGCGAGTTCAAGACCTCAGTTATCGGGTTGGTTCTGTTCTACTGATGCTGTTAATGGGGCTTGCACTTTTTAATGATTTCTCTCGGTTATAGAGAGACTCAGGTTAGGAAGAACGCATAATAACGATGGCGATAAAAAAGTTGCTCATAGCGTCGCTGCTGTTTAGCAGCGCTACCGTATACGGCGCAGACGGTTTCGTAGTGAAGGATATTCATTTCGAAGGCCTGCAGCGAGTCGCCGTTGGTGCGGCCCTTCTCAGTATGCCGGTGCGTCCAGGGGACACCGTCACTGACGAGGATATCAGTAATACAATCCGTTCACTGTTCGCCACCGGTAACTTTGAAGATGTTCGTGTTCTGCGTGACGGCGATTCTTTGTTAGTTCAGGTCAAAGAGCGCCCGACGATTGCCAGCATCACGTTTGCCGGTAATAAGTCAGTGAAAGACGACATGCTCAAGCAGAACCTTGAAGCTTCAGGTGTGCGTGTCGGCGAAGCGCTGGACCGGACAACACTGTCTGATATCGAAAAGGGGCTGGAAGATTTCTACTATAGCGTTGGTAAATACAGTGCCAGCGTGAAAGCTGTAGTCACGCCACTTCCACGTAACCGTGTTGACCTGAAACTGGTTTTCCAGGAAGGGGTATCTGCCAAAATTCAGCAGATCAATATTGTTGGCAACCATGCTTACAGTACGGACAGCCTTGTATCCCGGTTCCAGTTACGCGATGAAGTGCCGTGGTGGAACGTTGTTGCTGACCAAAAATACCAGAAACAAAAACTGTCTGGTGACCTGGAAACCTTGCGCAGTTTCTACCTTGATCATGGTTATGCGCGTTTCAATATTGATTCAACTCAGGTCAGCCTCACGCCAGACAAGAAAGGCATTTATATCACCATCAATATCACTGAAGGCGATCAGTACAAGCTTTCGGGCGTAACCGTTCGCGGTAACCTGGCAGGTCACTCCGCTGAAATCGAAGCGCTGACTAAGATTGAGCCAGGCGAACTCTATAACGGCACGAAAGTGACGAAGATGGAAGACGACATCAAAAAACTCTTGGGTAAATACGGCTATGCGTATCCGCGCGTACAGACAGTACCCGAAATTGATGATGCGAATAAAACCGTTAAGCTGAATATCAATGTGGATGCGGGCAACCGTTTCTATGTTCGCCGTGTTCGTTTTGAAGGCAACGATATCACCAAAGATTCTGTGTTACGCCGTGAAATGCGTCAGATGGAAGGTGCGTGGCTGGGCAGTGATTTAGTTGAACAAGGTAAAGAGCGCCTGAACCGCCTTGGCTATTTCGAAACGGTAGATACGGATACACAACGTGTACCGGGTAACCCGGACGAAGTTGACGTAGTGTACAAAGTTAAAGAGCGTAATACCGGTAGCTTCAACTTTGGTGTCGGTTACGGTACAGAAAGCGGCGTCAGCTTCCAGGTCGGTGTGCAACAGGATAACTGGTTAGGTACTGGCTATTCAGTGGGTATCAACGGTACCAAGAATGATTACCAGACCTACTCTGAACTTTCTGTCACTAACCCGTATTTCACGGTCGACGGTGTCAGCCTCGGTGGTCGTATTTTCTATAACGACTTCAAAGCTGATGACGCAGACCTGTCTGACTATACCAACAAAAGTTATGGTCTGGACGGAACGCTGGGCTTCCCCATCAACGAATACAATACGTTGCGTGCGGGTTTAGGTTATGTGCATAACGACTTGTCAAATATGCAGCCTCAGGTGGCGATGTGGCGTTATCTGGATTCTGTTGGCCAGAAAGCTGACATGACTTCCACTGATAACGACTACAGTGCGGACGATTTCACCTTTAACTATGGCTGGACATATAACCGCCTTGACCGTGGTTTCTTCCCAACTTCAGGTACGCGCGTTAACCTGAATGGTAAAGTAACTATTCCTGGCTCCGATAACGAGTTCTACAAAGTTACGCTGGATACACAAAGTTATCTGCCGATTAACGATGACCACACCTGGGTACTGTTAGGCCGTACTCGTTGGGGTTATGGTGACGGGTTGGGTGGCAAAGAGATGCCATTCTATGAAAACTTCTACGCGGGTGGTTCAAGCACTGTGCGTGGCTTCCAGTCTAACAACATCGGTCCTAAAGCAGTTTATTATGGCCCGAGCCAGGATAACTGTAGCTCCGCTGCAGTTTGTAGCTCAAATGATGCAGTGGGTGGTAACGCTATGGGTGTGGCAAGCCTTGAGCTGATCACGCCAACTCCATTTGTTAGTGAGAAATATGCTAACTCACTGCGTACGTCGCTGTTTGTTGATGCAGGTAGTGTCTGGGATACGCACTGGAAAGATACCGCAGAGATGCGTGCGTTAGGTATCCCTGACTATAGTGATCCAACTAATATCCGTATGTCTGCGGGTGTGTCCTTACAATGGATGTCTCCATTAGGCCCACTGGTCTTTTCTTATGCGCAGCCATTTAAGAAATATGATGGAGACAAAGCGGAGCAGTTCCAGTTTAACATTGGTAAAACCTGGTAATTGTTTCGGGCCCGGGATGGCCTCGTAGTGCAAAGCTCAGCCAGTCAGTTCATTTTTGGTGACTACTGGCTGGCAAAAGCGTACCTTCGGGTATATTTGGGACGGTAAGGAGTTTTATTGTGAAAAAGTGGTTAGTTGCAGCAGGTTTGGGTCTGGTCATGGCTGCATCTGCTCAGGCAGCAGATAAAATCGCTGTAGTCAACATGGGGAACTTGTTCCAGCAAGTTGCGCAGAGCTCAGGTGTTTCTAAATCTCTTGAAAATGAGTTCAAAGGCCGCGCCAGTGAATTGCAAAGCATGGAAAACAGCCTGCAATCCCAAATGCAACGTCTGCAACGTGATGGTTCAACCATGAAAGCCAGCGACCGTAGCAAGCTGGAAAAAGATGTTATGGCTAAACGTGAAACCTTCCAGAGCAAAGCTCAGGCTTTTGAACAGGATCGCGCCCGCCGTTCTAATGAAGAACGTGGCAAACTGGTTACTCGTATTGAATCCGCAGTGAAAAAAGTGGCTGCTGATGAAGGTTACGATGTAGTGCTGGACGCCAACACTGTTGCTTATACCAGCAGTGACGTTAAAGATATCACTGCAGATGTTCTGAAACAGGTTAAATAAGTCTCATGCCTTCAATTCGACTGGCTGATTTAGCCCAGCAATTGGATGCCGAGTTACACGGTGATGGCGACATCGTCATCACCGGTGTGGCATCGATGCAATCTGCCGGGGAAGGCCAAATAACCTTTATGGTTAATCCACGTTATCGCGAGCACCTGGCCCAATGCCTGGCTTCTGCTGTTGTGATGACACCGGATGATTTACCTTACGCAAAAAGTGCCGCATTGGTGGTGAAAAACCCTTATGTGACTTATGCGCGTATGGCTCAAATTCTGGATACAACGCCGCAACCTGCAAAAAATATTGCTCCAAGTGCTGTTGTCGATGCCACCGCGAAATTAGGCGAAAATGTGGCAATTGGCGCAAACGCGGTTATTGAGTCAGGCGTTGAACTGGGTGATAACGTAGTCATTGGTGCTGGCTGTTTTGTGGGCAAGAACACCCATATTGGCGCTGGCACACGTTTGTGGGCCAATGTTACGGTTTACCATGAAATTCAGATTGGCCAGTCCTGCCTTATCCAGTCCGGCACTGTGATTGGTTCTGACGGTTTCGGCTACGCGAATGAACGCGGTAACTGGATCAAAATTCCTCAGCTTGGCCGCGTAATTATCGGCGATAACGTTGAGATTGGTGCATGCACCACCATAGACCGTGGCGCTCTTGACGATACAGTGATTGGCCAGGGTGTCATTATTGATAACCAGTGCCAGATTGCACATAACGTTGTGATTGGCGACAATACCGCAGTTGCTGGTGGTGTGATAATGGCTGGTAGCCTGAAAATTGGTCGCTACTGTATGATTGGTGGTGCCAGTGTTATCAACGGCCACATGGAAATTTGCGATAAGGTCACAGTAACAGGTATGGGGATGGTTATGCGTCCTATTACTGAGCCTGGCGTGTATTCGTCTGGTATTCCTTTGCAACCCAATAAAGTCTGGCGCAAAACAGCTGCGTTGGTGATGAATATCGATGACCTGACAAAACGTCTTAAAGCCATCGAGCGCAAAGTTAATCAACAAGACTGACGTCACCCGCGCTGACACGGATGTTGCCCGATTATCGGCCTGCAAGCGATCTATTTAGGTTGCCGCAGGCCGTGTTATTATTGCTTTTTAGTATATTGAACAGGAAGAGTATTTTGACTACTGACACTCATACTCTGCACATTGAAGAGATTTTAGAGTTACTGCCGCATCGTTTTCCTTTTTTGCTGGTAGACCGTGTGCTGGATTTTGAAGAAGGCCATTTTCTCCGTGCCGTGAAAAACGTTTCCGTCAATGAGCCGTTTTTCCAGGGACATTTCCCCGGTAAACCGATTTTTCCAGGTGTACTGATCCTGGAAGCGATGGCGCAGGCAACGGGTATTTTGGCATTTAAAAGCGTTGGTAAACTGGAGCCAGGTGAGCTTTACTATTTTGCAGGTATTGATGAAGCACGTTTCAAACGCCCAGTCGTACCTGGAGACCAGATGGTCATGGAAGTGACTTTCGAGAAAACACGTCGTGGACTGACCCGCTTTAAAGGCGTGGCTCTGGTTGACGGCAAAGTGGTTTGCGAAGCCACAATGATGTGTGCACGGAGCCGGGAGGCATAATACGTGATTGATAAAACCGCCTTTATTCATCCTACTGCCATTGTTGAAGACGGTGCTGTTATTGGTGCCGGTGCTCACATTGGTCCCTTTTGTATTGTCGGCCCCCATGTGGAAATTGGTTCTGGTACGGTTCTGAAATCCCATGTTGTTGTTAACGGTCATACGAAGATTGGCTGTGACAATGAGATTTACCAGTTTGCTTCAATTGGCGAAGTGAATCAGGACCTTAAATACGCAGGTGAACCAACGCGTGTGGAAATTGGTGACCGCAATCGCATTCGTGAAAGTGTCACTATTCACCGTGGAACAGCACAGGGTGGGGGATTAACTAAGGTGGGCAGCGATAACCTGTTGATGATCAATGCGCATATTGCGCATGATTGCACTGTGGGAAATCGCTGTATCCTTGCAAATAATGCAACACTTGCCGGGCATGTTTCCGTTGATGATTTCGCGATTATTGGCGGGATGACGGCTGTGCACCAATTCTGCATTATTGGCGCTCACGTCATGGTCGGTGGTTGTTCTGGTGTTGCTCAGGACGTACCACCGTATGTGATAGCGCAGGGGAACCATGCAACTCCATTTGGTGTGAATATTGAAGGCCTGAAACGCCGCGGCTTCAGCCGTGAAGCAATTACGGCAATCCGCAATGCGTACAAGCTACTGTATCGTAGCGGTAAAACGCTGGAAGAAGTGAAGCCAGAAATTACTGAACTGGCAGCTAAAATTCCTGAAGTTGCATTATTCACCGAGTTCTTTGAACGCTCGACACGTGGTTTAATTCGTTAAATGAAACCCGCTCGTCCCCTCACTATTGCCATGGTCGCCGGAGAAACCTCCGGCGATATTCTTGGTGCTGGTCTGATAAAAGCTTTAAAAGCCAGGCACCCTGATGCCCGCTTTGTTGGGGTCGCAGGGCCACGCATGCAGGCCGAAGGCTGTGAAGTTTGGTATGAAATGGAAGAACTGGCCGTTATGGGCATCGTTGAAGTATTAGGGCGTTTACCGCGCCTGCTTCATGTCCGTGCCGACCTGACCCGGCGTTTCAGTGAACTCAGGCCAGATGTGTTTGTGGGTATCGATGCACCAGATTTCAATCTCACACTGGAAGAGCGCCTCAAACAGCGTGGAATACGCACCGTTCATTATGTCAGCCCTTCAGTGTGGGCTTGGCGGCAAAAGCGTGTATTCAAAATAGGGCGGGCAACAGATATCGTTCTGGCGTTTCTGCCATTTGAAAAAGCCTTTTATGACCGTTACTCGGTGCCATGCCGGTTTATTGGGCACACAATGGCGGATGCGATGCCGTTAGACCCGGATAAGCTGGCTGCGCGTAAAACATTGGGTCTGGATCCGCAAGCGCGGTGCCTGGCGTTATTGCCAGGAAGCCGTCATGCCGAAGTATCAATGCTGAGCGCTGATTTTATTGCTACAGCGCAGTTACTTCGTAAGCGTTGGCCTAATCTTGAAGTTGTCGTGCCGCTGGTTAATGCTAAACGCCGTGCTGAGTTTGAAGAGATTAAACAGCGCGTTGCTCCTGATTTTCCGCTCCATTTACTGGACGGGCAGGCACGCGAAGCCATGGTCGCCAGTGATGCCGCATTACTGGCTTCGGGTACTGCTGCTTTGGAATGTATGCTGGCCAAATGCCCAATGGTTGTTGGGTATCGCATGAAACCGTTCACTTTCTGGCTGGCCAAACGCCTGGTGAAAACACAGTATGTCTCGCTGCCTAATTTGCTGGCCGGGCGCGAGCTGGTGCCGGAATTACTGCAGGATGAATGCCAGCCAGAAAAACTGGCGCAGGCATTAATTCCCATGCTGGAAGGTGGCGATGAGAGTAAGCATTTGCATGACACCTTCCGGGCATTACATGAGCAAATCCGGTGCAATGCGGATGAGCAGGCAGCACAGGCTGTACTGGAGTTAGTTCAATGAGTGAATTTATCTACCCGCATACACACAGAGTGGCGGGGGTTGATGAAGTGGGTCGGGGCCCACTCGTTGGGGCAGTGGTGACCGCCGCTGTTATCCTCGATCCCGCCCGCCCAATATCAGGACTGGCGGATTCGAAAAAATTATCTGAAAAGCGCCGCTTGTCACTGTACGACGAGATTGTTGATAAGGCTCTTGCCTGGAGCCTCGGTCGTGCTGAACCAGCAGAAATAGACTCGCTAAATATTCTTCATGCCACCATGCTTGCGATGCAGCGTGCTGTAGCCGGTTTGAGCATTTCACCTGAGTATGTATTGATAGACGGTAACCGTTGCCCGGTATTGCCTGTGCCTTCAATGGCAGTCGTCAAAGGTGACAGCCTGGTGGCCGAAATCAGTGCCGCTTCCATTCTGGCAAAAGTAACCCGCGATAAAGAAATGGTCGAACTGGACTTACAATATCCAGAATATGGGTTTGCTCAACATAAAGGCTACCCGACAGCTTATCACCTTGAAAAATTGGCGGCCCTGGGTGCGACAGAGCATCATCGCCGCAGTTTTGCCCCAGTCAAAAGAGCTCTGGGTCTGGCCTGAAACGCGGCCTGCCCATTGAGACCATTAACCGGATAAAGAGATGGCTGAACCACGTTTTGTCCACTTACGGATACACAGTGATTACTCGATGATTGATGGCCTGGCGAAAGTCGGGCCGTTGGTCAAAAAAGCTGCGTCACTCAACATGCCAGCAATGGCCATTACGGATTTCACCAACCTGTGTGGTCTGGTGAAATTTTATGGTGGCGCGCATGGCGTTGGCATGAAGCCTATTGTTGGCGCTGACCTGCAAATGACCAGTGAGATCAGTGGCGATGAAATGACGCAACTGACTGTGCTGGCTGTCAACAATACCGGTTATCAAAACCTGACATTGCTTATTTCTCATGCTTACCAGCGTGGTTATGGTGATGCAGGTCCGTGGATTGACCGCGAGTGGCTGGTTGAGTTGAGTGAAGGGCTGATTATCCTTTCCGGTGGGCGCATGGGAGAGGTGGGCAAAGCGATACTGCGCGGTAATGATGTTCAGGTTGAGCAGAGCCTGGCTTTCTGGAAACAGCATTTTCCGGACCGGTTCTACCTTGAATTGATTCGCACTGGTCGCCCCGATGAAGAAAGCTATTTGCATGCAGCTGTGAAGCTTGCAGAGCAGCATGGTTTGCCTGTTGTCGCAACCAATGATGTCCGTTTCCTGGAAGCATCAGACTTTGATGCCCATGAGATTCGTGTCGCCATTCATGATGGTTTTACACTCGATGACCCCAAACGCCCGCGCCTCTATTCTTCGCAGCAGTACATGCGTAGTGAAGACGAAATGTGCGAGTTGTTCGCCGATATTCCGGAAGCGCTGGAAAACAGCGTAGAAATTGCGAAGCGCTGCAATGTCACTGTGCGCCTTGGCGAATATTTCCTGCCTCAGTTCCCAACCGGTGATATGTCCACTGAGGACTTCCTGGTTAAAAAATCTCACGAAGGTCTTGAAGAGCGCCTTGCTTTCTTGTTCCCGGATGAAGAAGAGCGCCAGAAACTCCGGCCTCCTTATGATGAACGCCTGGAAACAGAACTCAAGGTTATCAACCAAATGGGGTTCCCGGGTTACTTCCTGATAGTCATGGAGTTTATCCAGTGGTCGAAAGATAACGGCGTTCCCGTTGGCCCTGGCCGTGGTTCAGGTGCGGGCTCACTGGTGGCATATTCACTCAAGATTACCGACCTCGACCCTCTGGCGCTGGATTTGCTGTTTGAACGTTTTCTCAACCCAGAACGTGTTTCCATGCCTGACTTCGACGTCGATTTTTGTATGGAAAAGCGTGACCGGGTCATTGACCACGTTGCGGACATGTACGGGCGTGATGCGGTTTCGCAGATAATTACATTCGGTACCATGGCAGCCAAAGCGGTTATTCGCGATGTTGGCCGTGTGCTTGGGCACCCGTATGGCTTCGTGGACCGCATTTCGAAACTGGTTCCACCAGACCCGGGGATGACCCTCGCCAAAGCATTCGAGGCAGAACCCCAGCTACCAGAAATTTATGAAGCGGATGAAGAAGTTCGTGCGCTGATTGATATGGCACGTAAGCTGGAAGGTGTCACACGTAATGCCGGGAAACATGCGGGTGGCGTGGTCATTTCACCCACCAAAATTACCGATTTTGCACCATTATATTGTGATGAACTGGGTGGTCACCCGGTTACGCAGTTTGATAAAAGCGATGTTGAATATGCCGGCCTGGTGAAGTTCGACTTCCTGGGCCTACGCACACTGACCATCATCAACTGGGCGATGGAAATGATCAACGCCCGCCGGGAGCGTGAAGGCCTGCCGCCATTAGATATTGCGGCGATTCCGCTTGATGATAAAAAAAGTTTCGATATGCTGCAGCGCTCAGAAACAACTGCGGTATTCCAGTTGGAATCCCGTGGTATGAAAGATCTGATTAAGCGCCTGCAGCCTGACTGCTTCGAAGACATGATAGCCCTGGTGGCACTGTTCCGGCCCGGGCCGCTGCAGTCCGGTATGGTGGATAACTTCATTGACCGTAAACACGGCAGGGAAGAAATATCCTATCCTGATGTTCAGTGGCAACATGAAAGCCTGAAGCCCGTTCTTGAGCCGACTTATGGCATCATCCTGTATCAGGAACAGGTGATGCAGATAGCGCAGGTTCTCTCTGGGTATACCCTGGGCGGCGCAGATATGCTGCGGCGTGCCATGGGTAAGAAAAAGCCAGAAGAGATGGCCAAACAACGCGGTACCTTCGAAGAGGGTGCAAAAAAGAATGGCGTTGACGGCGAGCTGGCAATGAAAATCTTTGACCTGGTGGAGAAATTCGCCGGTTATGGGTTTAACAAGTCACACTCCGCGGCTTATGCACTGGTGTCGTATCAGACGCTCTGGCTCAAGGCTCATTATCCCGCTGAGTTTATGGCGGCAGTGATGACAGCTGATATGGACAATACCGATAAAATTGTCGGGCTGGTGGATGAATGCTGGCGGATGGGGCTCAAAATTCTGCCACCAGATATAAACTCTGGTCTTTATCACTTCCATGTGAATAATGACGGGGAAATTGTGTATGGCATTGGCGCTATCAAGGGTGTGGGTGAAGGCCCGATTGAAGCCATTATTGAAGCGCGCAATGAAGGGGGCTATTTCCGCGAGTTGTTCGACTTGTGCGCCCGTACCGATACGAAGAAGTTAAACCGGCGAGTGCTGGAGAAACTGATTATGTCGGGGGCGTTCGACCGGCTGGGCCCACACCGGGCTGCGCTGATGAACTCTCTCGCCGATGCTCTTAAAGCTGCAGACCAGCATGCCAAAGCTGAAGCCATCGGCCAGGCAGATATGTTTGGTGTACTGGCGGAAGAGCCTGAGCAGGTGGAGCAGTCTTATGCCAGTGTAACACCCTGGCCTGAACAGGTTGTTCTGGATGGCGAGCGTGAAACCCTTGGGCTATACCTTACCGGGCACCCAATTAATCAGTATCTGAAAGAAATTGAGCGGTATGTTGGAGGGATGCGCCTGAAAGATATGCACCCGACCGAGCGTGGTAAAGTTACCACTGCTGCAGGTTTGGTGCTTGCTGCGCGGGTTATGGTCACCAAGCGAGGCAACCGTATTGGTATTTGTACTCTGGATGACCGTTCTGGTCGCCTGGAAGTGATGTTATTTACCGATGCTCTGGACAAATACCAGCAATTGCTGGAAAAAGACCGTATTTTGATCGTCAGCGGACAGGTCAGCTTTGATGACTTCAGCGGGGGGCTTAAAATGACCGCCCGCGAAGTCATAGATATTGACGAAGCCCGGGAAAAATATGCACGTGGGCTTGCTATCTCGCTGACGGACAGGCAAATTGATGACCAGCTTTTAAACCGTCTCCGCCAGTCACTGGAACCTCACCGTTCGGGGACCATTCCGGTACATCTCTATTATCAGAGGGCGGACGCACGTGCGCGGTTACGCTTTGGGGCAACGTGGCGTGTATCTCCGAGTGATCGTTTACTTAACGATTTACGTGGCCTTATTGGCTCGGAGCAGGTGGAACTGGAGTTTGACTAAAACAGGAATATTATGAGTCTGAATTTCCTTGATTTTGAACAGCCTATTGCAGAGCTGGAAGCGAAAATCGATTCCTTGACCAGCGTAGGCCGTCAGGATGAAAAACTGGATATAAATATCGACGAAGAAGTTCACCGTTTGCGCGAAAAAAGCGTGGAACTGACGCGTAAAATCTTCGCTGATTTGGGGGCCTGGCAAATTGCACAGCTCGCCCGTCATCCTCTGCGTCCTTATACTCTGGATTATGTTCGCCTGGCGTTCGATGAGTTTGATGAGCTGGCCGGTGACCGTGCTTATGCTGACGACAAAGCGATTGTCGGTGGTATTGCGCGTTTAGATGGCCGCCCGGTGATGATTATTGGTCACCAGAAAGGCCGTGAAACCAAAGAGAAGATCCGCCGTAACTTTGGTATGCCGGCACCTGAAGGTTACCGCAAAGCATTGCGCCTGATGGAAATGGCTGAGCGCTTCAATATGCCCATTATTACCTTCATTGACACACCCGGTGCTTATCCTGGTGTGGGGGCAGAAGAGCGTGGGCAGTCTGAAGCGATTGCCCGTAACCTGCGCGAAATGTCTCGCCTGAAAGTGCCTGTTATCTGCACAGTCATTGGTGAAGGTGGTTCAGGCGGCGCACTGGCAATTGGTGTTGGCGATAAAGTCAACATGTTGCAATACAGCACCTATTCTGTGATTTCACCGGAAGGTTGTGCCTCTATTCTGTGGAAAAGTGCGGATAAAGCCCCACTGGCTGCAGAGGCGATGGGGATTACCGCGCCACGTCTTAAAGAACTGAAACTGATAGACAGTGTGGTTGCCGAACCTTTGGGCGGGGCTCACCGTAACCCTGAAACCATGGCGGAATCACTGAAAGCGCAACTGATTGCTGATCTTGCTGATTTAGACGTGTTAAGCAAAGATGAGTTACTCGACCGTCGTTATCAGCGTTTGATGACCTACGGTTACGCTTAATTAACCGTTTGTCTTAAAGGGCCGCTTAGCGGCCCTTTTTCGTTTCAGGAATCAGGCAGCCTGGTTATGCTTACACAAAGGAATAAGCAAAGAGGTAACTGTGAATATTATCGCTATCATGGAAACGCATGGTGTGTTTTATAAAGAAGGCCCATTGCGTGAACTGGCCGATGCCCTGCGCCAGCACAATTTTCAACTTATCTTCCCAGGAAGCAGTGCTGACCTACTGAAATTGCTTGAGCATAATCCACGCATTTGTGGTGTGGTGTTTGACTGGGATGACTACGGCCTGGAGTTGTGCCCGGAAATCAACCAACTGAACGAACATTTGCCTCTGTATGCGTTCATCAATACGCATTCCACGTTAGATGTCAGTACCAATGAAATGCGTATGGCATTGTGCTTTTTTGAATACACCCTTGGAGTGGCACATGATATTGCTCAGCGTATTGTTCAGTACACTGATGAATATCTTGATGCCATTACTCCCCCTTTTACCAAAGCGCTGTTTACTTATGTCAAAGAAGGGAAATACACATTTTGTACCCCGGGCCATATGGGGGGAACAGCTTATCAAAAGAGCCCTGTTGGGTGCCTGTTTTACGATTTCTTTGGTGAGAATACCTTAAAGGCTGATGTCTCCATCTCTGTTACTGAACTGGGGTCTTTATTAGACCATTCCGGGCCGCATTTAGAGGCGGAAGAGTATATTGCCCGCACCTTTGGTGCCGAGCAGAGCTATATGGTCACAAACGGGACATCCACTTCGAACAAAATTGTTGGCATGTATGCAGCACCTGCTGGCAGCACAGTGCTGGTTGACCGTAACTGCCATAAATCCCTGACGCATTTGCTGATGATGAGCGATATCGTGCCACTCTGGTTAAAGCCGACACGCAATGCTCTGGGAATCCTGGGTGGTATTCCGCAGTCACAATTTTCACATGAGAGTATTCAGGGCAAAGTGGAGCTAACGCCTGGTGCGAGCTGGCCTGTTCACGCTGTGATAACCAACTCAACTTATGATGGCTTGTTGTACAACACCAACTGGATCAAGCAAACGCTGGATGTTCCGTCTATTCATTTTGATTCAGCCTGGGTGCCCTATACCCAGTTCCACCCAATTTATAGTGGAAAAAGTGGAATGAGTGGGGAGCGGGTTCCGGGTAAGGTCTTTTTTGAAACGCAGTCCACACACAAAATGTTGGCCGCACTTTCTCAGGCATCGCTGATTCATATTAAAGGTGACTACGATGAAGAAACCTTTAACGAAGCATACATGATGCATACTTCCACATCGCCCAGTTACCCCCTGGTGGCTTCCATTGAAACCGCTGCGGCCATGTTGCGGGGCAATCCCGGTCGGCGGTTGATCAATCGCTCTGTTGAACGGGCTTTGCATTTTCGCAAAGAGATTAAGCGCCTGCGAGAGGAAGCGGATGGGTGGTTTTTTGATATCTGGCAGCCAGAAGATATCGATGAAGCAGACTGCTGGCCCATAGAGCCCGGAGATAGCTGGCACGGTTTTCGCGATGCCTGCCATGCTCATATGTACCTTGATCCCGTGAAGGTCACGATCCTCACGCCGGGTATGGATCAACAAGGGACTATGGCGAGCGAAGGGATCCCTGCTGCACTGGTTGCCAAGTTTCTTGATGAACGCGGTGTGGTGGTGGAAAAAACGGGTCCGTATAATCTGTTGTTTCTGTTCAGTATTGGTATTGATAAAACCCGGGCGATGAGTTTGTTGCGTGGCCTGATGGAGTTCAAGCGTGCTTATGACCTGAATCTGCGGATGCGTAACATGCTGCCAGACTTGTATGCCCAGGCGCCTGATTTTTATCGTAATATGCGGATTCAGACACTGGCGCAAGGGATCCATGGACTTATCCAACAGCATGAGCTGCCACGCCTGATGTTAAGTGCGTTTGATGTTCTGCCCGAGATGGCGCTGACACCCCATCAAATGTACCAGCAACAGTTACGCGGTAATGTAGAAACGGTGGAAATTGAGAAACTTGCCGGTCGAGTTTCGGCAAATATGATCTTACCTTATCCTCCTGGCGTTCCCGTTGTTATGCCTGGGGAACGTATTACTGACGAAAGCAGGGGAGTGCTGGACTTTCTGCTAATGCTTTGTTCCATAGGTAAACATTACCCGGGCTTTGAAACGGATATTCATGGGACGAGGACTGGAGAAGACGGCGTCTACCGTGTGCGGGTGTTAAAAGAGTAACAGGCATTTTCACGCTGAAAGAAAGGGATAATGACATTATGCTGGCTATTAAACGCATTCATCATATTGCGATAATTGCTTCCGACTATGCGGCAAGTAAGCAATTTTATTGCGACATTCTGGGTTTTACTCTGCTTGCGGAGGTTTACCGTGAAGCACGGGACTCATGGAAGGCCGACCTCGGTTTGAACGGGCAGTATGTTATTGAGCTTTTCTCATTCCCTTTTCCACCTGCCCGGCCTTCAAGGCCTGAAGCCTGTGGTTTGCGCCACCTGGCGTTTGCTGTAGATGATATTCAGGCGGCCGTGAGTGTGCTGCAGAACAAAGGGGTAACCTGCGAACCAGTGAGAACAGATGAGTTCACCGGGAAACGGTTCACTTTTTTCAGTGACCCGGATGGGTTACCCCTCGAACTTTATCAGAGTTAATTACTGTGGCGAATGACAGTATGACGGCCATGTTACCCGGCCCTTTATTTTCCTTGTCTGACCTTGGCGCTCACCGCCACTTCCTGGTCGGTTTCAGTGGCGGGCTGGATTCGACAGTGCTGCTCCACCAACTGGTTGCACTGCGTGCTGAAAACCCGGCGTTATCTGTTCGGGCGGTACATGTGCACCATGGCTTAAGCGCTCACGCTGATGCCTGGCTGGCACATTGCAGGCAATTATGCCAGGTGTGGGGTGTTGAGTTCATTGCCTGCCATGTGATTGTATCCCCTGGTGGTAAAGGGGTCGAAGCAGCGGCGCGGGAAGCTCGGTATCAGGCGATTGAAACAGTTCTTGCTCCTGGCGAAGCATTACTGACTGCTCAGCACCTTGACGACCAAAGCGAGACTTTCTTACTTGCATTGAAGCGAGGTAGCGGGCCTGCCGGTCTTTCTGCCATGCCGCGAGAAATGCAGTTTTCCGGCCATACACTACTGCGCCCGTTATTATCACTTTCACGTACTGAGCTGGAGCATTATGCACAGGCTGCGAAGCTCCACTGGATTGACGATGACAGTAACACCGATACCAGGTATGACCGGAATTTTTTGCGCCTGGCTATCTTGCCTGAACTGAAACAGCGCTGGCCCCATTTCCCGCAGGCTGTAGCCAGAAGTGCACAGTTGTGTGCAGAACAGGAACAACTGCTGGATGAACTGCTTGCTGAAGAGCTTGAAGCACTGGTACAGCCTGGCGGTTCATTACAAATTGCACCTCTGAGCACCATGAGCGAAGTGCGGCGTGCTGCAATTTTACGGCGCTGGCTGGCGTATCTTGGCGCAAAAATGCCTTCACGGGAGCAATTAAAGCGGTTGTGGGATGAAGTGGCTATGAGCCGTGAGGATGCCATGCCTTGCCTTCATATAACACCATGGGAAGTTCGGCGTTTTCAGGGGGCGTTATACCTGGTCAAGCCTGCCAGAATTCCACGAGATGCCTGCATTCTCTGGGATAATCCGCAGGAGCCTTTGCAACTACCTGCCGGGGGAGGGCAAGTATATTTCCGCGAGACTCCGGGTAATGGCCTGATGGTGCGGCCAGCAAAAGCAGATGAAACCGTGTCCATTCGTTTTGCGGCTTCCGGGTTATTGCATATTGTCGGGCGGGACAAAGGGCGGGGACTGAAGAAAATATGGCAGGAACTGGGGGTTGCTCCGTGGGAGCGAAAGGCTGTTCCGTTATTGTTTTATAACGAGCAACTTATTGCGGCGGCAGGGTATTTTATTACTCAGCAGGGTGAGCCCGGGCCTGACCAGTGGTACTTTGGCTGGCTGCCTGAATAAATCAGGGCAGCGTTGCTGCCCTGAGAAATTATGAGTCACTGACCACTACAGTGCCAATTTCCGGGTGGCTGAAACTGGCAATTTTATCAAGGCGCAGCTCCTGACTGCTTCCTTCATCATCCAGCACCAGGTATTCAACGTTTTTACGCGAAATCAGATCCTGTGCCTTTGCTTTTATTACATCACCCGTTTTTAATTCTACGGTCAGCATCAGGTGATGCTGGCAGGCCAGTTCCAGGTTGTCGTAGTCATCGCAATTGATCGGTTGGTACGCATCATTCATTGACATAATCGCTCACCAGTAAGTTAGCGGCAGCGTAAGCTGCAGGTTCCCTGACAGAATCAGAAAGCGTTTCGTCTGAGGCAATGTTGTTCAACGTTTTCAATACACAACCCAGCGCATCAGGCACATAGCCCAGGTCGCCACTGGCAATTTCTGAGTAACGTCTGCGAATCAAATCACAATATTTTTCCACATACCCTCCAGTCAGCTTTTGGCTACAGACTTATACATGGGATGCCAGTTAAGCCTACGAAGATAAATGCTGTTTCGCAAGGTGACTATAGCATACTCATCTAATTGATATTACCGCGGGCTTATGTAAAGTCACGCATAAATTCATTCGTTTACCTGCGCAAATTAATGCTTTTCGTTACAATGCGCGTCAAGTGTATTTGTGGGGGATGTATGGCATTAAAAGCAACGGTTTATAAGGCTACAGTGAATGTGGCAGACCTGGACAGACACGTCTATCTGGAACAAAACCTTACTCTGGCTCAGCACCCATCGGAAACCCAGGAAAGGATGATGCTTCGTCTGCTGGCCTGGATAATGTATGCCAGCGAATCTTTGCAATTTACCCGTGGTTTATGTGCGGATGATGAGCCTGAACTCTGGTTACGCAATGACTTCGGTGGAATTGAACTTTGGGTAGATTTAGGACTCCCAGAAGAGAAGCGCCTCAAAAAAGCCAATAGTCTTTCAGATAAAGTGGTTTTGTTTGCTTATAATTCCCGGGCAGCACAAGTGTGGTATGAGCAGATGCAAGGCGTAATCAGTGGTTATGCTGATTTAACAGTATGGTATCTGGACGATCAACAACTGGCGCAACTTACTGCGTTGATATCCCGTACGATGTCACTCCAGGCAACGCTTCAGGAAGGTGTTATCTGGTTGTCTGATGGCAACAATAATCTGGAAATACAACCTCATCAATGGTGAATCACGGATGATTAGACTATCAAATAGTGTTGTTTTACAAGATGAAGAGCTGGATATAACAGCGATTCGTGCTCAGGGAGCGGGCGGGCAGCATGTTAATAAAACATCCACGGCAATTCATTTGCGCTTCAATATTCAGCAATCGTCACTACCTGAGCACTACAAGGCGCGTTTACTGGCTGCCACGCATCACTTAATTACGGAAGATGGCGTAATCATTATTAAATCGCAATCATATCGTAGCCAGCAGATGAACAAAGATGCTGCAATCTCGCGTCTTGTCACATTGATTCGTGAGTTGACCCGGGAAGAAAAGAACCGAAAAAGTACGAAACCAACACGGAAAAGTGTTGAACGCCGGCTGGATAACAAGAATAAACACAGTATTGTGAAAACCTTGCGCAGCAAGGTGCGCCGCTTTTTTGAGTGAGAAACTGGCGGTTTTTTCTAAAATATTGAGAATTTTCAGGCAGTCACCATATCGTTGTTCAGGTATAACGATAATAAAAAACAAAAAATCCTGCTTTTGAGGCAAGTTTAATGCCAGGCACAAGCCGAAAAGTTACTGGATAAGGAATGAGAAAGTGAGAAAAATTATTATAGCGGTATCTGTTGTGCTGGGCAGTATGCTGGCGCTGTCAGGCTGTAATAACCGTGCTGAGGGCGTTGCTGTCGTACCGGCAGAGTTCAAACCCATGCAACAGAGCTACAAGGGTGTTTTGCCATGCGCGGATTGTGGCGGGATTGAAACCAGCCTGTTCTTAGAAAAAGATGGCTCATGGGTTATGCAGCAAGAATATCAGGGGCGCGGCGACGGGGCTGTGACGGCTTCCTGGGGAACCTGGGCAAGAACGGCGAATAAACTGACATTAACGGCTACTGATGGTGAAAAATGGTACTTCCACCCTCAGGGCGATTCACTGGTGATGCTGGATAAACAAGGCGATTCCATTCATTCCTCGTTGAACTATACATTAAAACCGGCTCAGCAGGCGCTTCCCGTGCAACCGATGCCAATGCGGGGTTTGTATAAATATATGGCTGATACCGCGACTTTTACCGATTGTGCGACGGGTAAGCGGTTTTCTGTCGTCAGCAATATCGCGCTGGAAAGAGGTTACAGGGCAAATCGCAAGCCTGATATGGAGCCAGTTTTAGTGGTGTTGGATGCACATTTTACACGGGAGCCTAACCCCGACACCGGTGTAATGCATATTGCGCTGGTGGCAGATTCTGAGGGGATTTTTAAACCCGATACGGGCTGTAGTACAACAGCTCAACAGTGACAGTTAGATGTAATACGTAATATATGTAATAAAAGAAAAGCCCTGTGATTTCTCAACAGGGCTTTTTAGTCAGTAATCAGGTTTTAGCCTTTGATCTGGCTGACGAGGTAATCGAGAACTTCGCCAACTTTAATCATTTTCTTCTCACCTTCACGGCGATATTTGTATTCGATATCGTCGCTGTCCAGGTTACGGTCGCCGATAACAACCGTATGCGGAATCCCAATCAATTCCATATCGGCAAACATAACGCCCGGGCGTTCTTTACGGTCATCCAGAAGCACTTCAATACCCTGAGCGCGCAATTCGTTATACAGGCGTTCAGCAACTTCCTGAACCCGGAAAGATTTGTGCATGTTCATTGGCAGAATTGCAACCTGGAAAGGTGCAATGGCTTCAGGCCAGACAATACCGCGCTCATCGTTATTCTGTTCAATTGCAGCTGCCACTACACGTGTTACACCAATACCGTAGCAACCCATTGTCAGCGTCTGGTTACGGCCATCTTCACCCTGGACAGAGGCTTTCAGCGCAGCTGAATATTTGGTACCTAACTGGAAGATATGCCCCACTTCAATACCACGTTTGATAAGCAAAGTACCCTGGCCATCCGGGCTTGGATCACCTTCAACGACATTACGGATATCGGCAACAGCAGGCAGCGCGACATCACGCTCCCAGTTGATACCGAAGAAGTGTTTACCATCAATGTTCGCACCAGCGGCAAAATCACTCATTGCTGCCACGCTACGGTCAACAACTACCGGTATTGGCATGTTCACCGGGCCAAGGGAACCCGGGCCTGCTTTAACAATTGCACGAATTTCTTCTTCTGTTGCAAAAGTCAGTGGGCTGGCAACCAGCGGTAACTTCTCGGCTTTAACTTCATTCAGCTCATGGTCACCACGCACCAGCAGAGCAACCAGTGAGTGTTCGCTGTCTTCAGTGGCTTTTACCAGCAGTGTTTTGACGGTTTTTTCTACAGGTAAATTAAACTGCTCTACCAGCTCTGCAATAGTTTTCGCATTCGGAGTATCAACGGTGCTCATAGCCTGAGAAGGCGCAGCACGTTCTGTGGCTGGAGCTACGGCTTCTGCCAGCTCAATATTAGCGGCAAAATCAGACTCGGTAGAGAAAACAATATCGTCTTCACCGCTTTGTGCCAGGACCTGAAACTCATGAGAAGCACTGCCGCCAATTGAGCCGGTGTCAGCCTGAACAGCACGGAAATCCAGCCCCATACGGGAGAAAATCTTGCTGTACGCCTGGTACATGGTGTCGTAAGTTTCTTGCAATGATTCCTGAGTGGTGTGGAACGAATAAGCATCTTTCATGATAAATTCGCGTGAACGCATGACACCAAAACGGGGGCGCACTTCATCACGGAATTTGGTTTGGATCTGGAAGAAGTTGAGCGGTAATTGTTTGTAGGAGCTCAACTCGTTACGAACCAGGTCGGTAATCACTTCTTCATGCGTTGGGCCTAATACAAACGGGCGCTCACCACGGTCAACAAAACGCAGTAATTCCGGGCCATATTGTTCCCAACGGCCACTTTCCAGCCAGAGGTCAGCGGGCTGGACAACGGGCATAGACACCTCGATAGCACCGGCATTATTCATCTCTTCGCGCACGATGTTTTCGACTTTCTTCAGAACGCGTAAACCGGTGGGCAACCAGGTGTACAAACCGGAGGCCAGCTTACGAATCATACCAGCACGGAGCATCAACTGATGGCTGATGACTTCGGCGTCGGCGGGTGTCTCCTTAAGAGTGGAGAGCAAGTATTGGCTAGTACGCATGTTGTTACGGTTCCAGTTGAACAAAGGTTTCAGGCACAATGCCTGATATAAAAAGTGGTTTAGTTTACCAGTGTGGGCCAGATGTCAAAAGGGTGAACAGTGAAATTAGCGCGGCTCCAGCGCGAAGACTTCAGCGCCAGCCCCGGTTATTCGCCAGCGAACGTTGAAGCCTGCCAGCAATACTGCATAGGTTTTGCCTGGCGCCTCCGATTTTCGGTAAGCCGGGCGGGGATCCTGGGACAGAACCTCAACAATAAAACGTTCTAAGTCAGGGGAGTGTGATGCCAGGTGGTGCAACTGCTCCCTGACCTGGGTGGTAAAGGTTATGGCAAGAGCAGCCGGTGGCTCCGTCTGCGCATAACCAGCACGGGCATCCGGTATGGATTCAGCAAAAGGCAGATAGGGTTTGATATCAATAACGGGGGTTCCATCAACCAGATCCAGCCCGCCGAGGTGCAAAATCACTTTCTGACCCTGGCATTCCACACGTTTAAGAGCCACCAGAGACTGCCCTACCGGATTTGGCCTGAAAGTTGAGCGTGTGGCGAAAACGCCCATACGCGTATTCCCCCCCAGCCGGGGAGGACGCACTGTGGGACGCCAGCCGTTTTCCATTGTTTGGTGAAAAACGAATATCACCCATAAATGGCTAAAGTTTTCCAGGCCGCGAACAGCCTCTGCCTGATTATAAGGGGGGAGAAGGTGTAATTCCCCTCCCATGGCATTTACCAAACCGGGTTGCCGCGGAACAGCAAATTTTTCCTTATATGGGGAGTGAATAACCCCTATCTGGTTAAGCTCGAAAACGCTCATCTGGCGTTATTTCTCAGAAACCTGTAATGCTGAACCCTGGCATACGGCCTGGCGGTAGCAACCGGGGGTACCGCTGGTAACTTCGCAGCTATGCAGCAAAACCGCGTTGGCTTTCATTTTCGAAGCATTAATTTGCATACGCTTGCGTGCTGTTGGGATATTGGGCGGAGAATCCTGGCTACTTGACTGGCAGGATTCCCCAGAGACTTCGCCTAAATCGCGGAAGGGTTTACCCACCAGTGCAGTTGCGTCTGTGTAAATCTGAACAGGTGCCGCGTGGCTCACTTTGGGTTGAGTATGTTCTGTTTTCGGCGGCGTTACGGTGCTTTCAACAGGTTCTACAGGGGATCTATTTAACAATGAGCAGCCGCTGAGAAGACTCGCAAGCGCAATTAAACAGACCGGTAAAGCACGCATAATAATTCCTCGGTAAAAGTGAAAACGGAATAGTTAAAACGGCTGTTATTGAAGCAAGCTATGGCACAAATAACAAGACGGGCTTGCGCCCGTCCTGTAATTATTTGTTTGTTGCCTGAGAAAGTCTTACCAACCTTTCACCGCGCCGCCGTTAAAAATCTTGTTCGCAGCTTCAGCAACTTCATCTGATTCATATGCTTTAACGAATTTTTTCACGTTCTCAGCATCTTTATTATCTTCACGAGCCACAATCAGGTTCACGTACGGAGAATCTTTATCTTCAACAAAGATACCGTCTTTTTCCGGTGTTAAACCAATCTGGCTGGCATAAGTGGTATTGATAACAGCAAGAGCGATTTGCGCATCATCCAAAGAACGTGGCAATTGCGGCGCTTCCAGTTCAACAATCTTCAGGTTTTTCGGGTTTTCGGTGATATCCAGTACGGTCGGCAACAGGCCAACACCATCTTTGAGTTTAATCAGACCCACTTTTTGCAGTAACAGCAAGGAGCGGCCCAGGTTAGTCGGGTCGTTCGGTACGGCGACTTGAGCGCCATCCTGCAGTTCACTGAGGGATTTGATTTTTTTAGAGTAACCGGCAATCGGGTAAACAAAGGTGTTACCGACTGGAACCAGTTTATAACCACGGTCTTTAATCTGCTGATCAAGATACGGTTTATGCTGGAACGCATTGACGTCGATGTCGCCTTTGCTCAATGCTTCATTAGGCAGCACGTAATCGTTGAAGGTAACCAGCTCAACATCCAGACCATATTTTTCTTTAGCGACTTTCTGTGCAACTTCGGCAACTTGTTGTTCAGCCCCGACGATAACACCGACTTTAATGTGATTAGGATCTTTTTCTTCCTGACCACAACCCACCAGAGCTAAAGAACCGATTAATGCGCCAATTGCTGCAAAGGTTCTGAATTTAAAAGACATATCCTTTCCTTATTTATATACAGTCGTGTTGATTATGTAATTACTTGTGAGTCACAGCCCGGACGATACGATCGCCACAGAATTGAATCAGGTATACCAACAGTACCAGCAGTACCAGTACGGTATTCATAACAGTAGCATCATAACCGATATAGCCGTACTGATAACCAATCTGCCCAAGACCGCCAGCACCTACAGCACCGCCCATTGCGGAATAACCGACCAGGGTTATCAGAGTGATAGTAGCGGCATTAACCAGTCCTGCCAGTGCTTCAGGGAGTAAAACTTTACGAATAATTTGCAGCGGCGTTGCACCCATTGCTCGTGAAGCTTCAATTAACCCTGACGGAATTTCCAACAAGGCGTTTTCAACCATACGGGCAATAAATGGTGCGGCGCCAACAGTCAGTGGAACAATAGCAGCCTGAAGGCCAATTGATGTGCCAACAATCAGGCGCGTAAATGGAATCATCCACACCAGTAAAATAATAAAAGGAATGGAGCGGAAAATATTCACCAGTGCAGAGATCGAGCGATAGAGTTTCCCGTTCTCAAGGATTTGTCCTGGGCGTGTAATATAAAGCAGTACGCCGACAGGGAGCCCGAGCACAAAGCCAAAAAAGCCTGAGACGAATGTCATCGCAAGGGTTTCCCAGACACCGCGAACCATCAACCACATCATTGCTTCAGACATAACCCAGTACCTCAATTTTCACATGATGTTGTTGTAAATAAGCGATGGCTGCAGCTGTATCGGCACTTTCTCCATGCATTTCGGTCAGCATAATGCCGAACTTAACTCCACCGGCATAATCCATTTGCGCACTAATAATGTTGTTGTTCACATTAAAACGGCGAGCTGTTTCAGATAAAAGCGGTGCATCTACAGACTGGCCAGTAAACTCAAGCCTTAGCAGTGGGACAGTATCGCCATTGCTGGTGGGCGACAGGCGCTGCACGTAGTCATCCGGAATATCCAGGTGCAACGTAGACTGGATAAATTGTTGTGCCAGCGGTGTTTTAGGGTGAGAGAACACTTCACTGACGGTGTCTTGCTCAATCAGCTCACCATTACTGATAACCGCTACGCAATCACAAATACGCTTCACCACGTCCATTTCGTGGGTGATGAGTAAAATGGTCAGGCCCAGGCGGCGGTTGATATCTTTCAGCAGTTCCAGAATAGCGCGTGTTGTTGCCGGGTCTAGCGCACTGGTTGCTTCATCGCACAGCAGAACTTTAGGGTTACTGGCCAGAGCCCTGGCAATAGCAACACGCTGTTTTTGCCCACCAGATAAATTGGCAGGGTAGACATCTTTCTTCTCGCTGAGCCCTACAAGCTCCAGCAATTCTGTCACACGAGTGTTAATCGCATCGCGAGACAGGCCATCAAGCTCAAGTGGCAGTGCGATATTCCCGAAAACAGTACGGGAGGAAAGCAGGTTAAAGTGCTGGAAGATCATGCCAATCTGGCGGCGGGCTTTGGTTAATTGTGTGGCAGACAGCGCAGTCAAATCCTGGCCATCAACCAGAACGCTACCTTGTGTTGGGCGCTCAAGCAGGTTCACGCACCGTATTAAGGTACTCTTACCCGCACCGGATGCGCCGATGACGCCGTAAATTTGCCCGGCAGGAACGTGCAGAGACACATCTTTCAGTGCCTGTATTGTGCGGTTCCCCTGCTGGAACTCTTTGGTGATGTTAGACAGTTTAATCATTAGTGTAATTGTTATCTTATAAAAGTAAGCCGTGGCATTTTATTCTGCCCGATACACCCTCGGGCATCGATGGATATGGATGTTAAGGCATCCAGACGTCTAAATCAATCTAAGTCATCAGGCAAATGTTGTCGCGAAGGAAACGTGCGATAATAGCGCCACTTTATTTCGTCAGGAGTCTTCAGGTGGCCCAAACTGTACCCGCAATCTTTCTGGATCGTGATGGCACGATTAATGTCGATCACGGCTATGTCCATGAAATCGATAAATTTGAATTCATTGATGGTGTGATTGAGGCACTACGTGAGTTAAAAGCAATGGGGTTCGCCCTTGTTTTGGTAACTAACCAGTCTGGTATTGCCCGGGGCATATTCAGCGAAGCACAGTTTGAACAACTTACTGAATGGATGGACTGGTCGCTGGCAGACAGAGGTGTTGACCTGGATGGCATCTATTATTGCCCGCACCACCCGGAAGGCACTGTAGATGAATACCGCCAGCAATGTGATTGCCGCAAACCACAACCCGGTATGCTGATTTCTGCTCGTGATTATCTGCATATAGATATGGCTGCATCTTATATGGTAGGAGATAAAGCTGAAGATATGCAGGCTGCACAGGCGGCTGGTGTTGGAACAAAAGTGCTGGTGCGTACTGGTAAGCCTGTTACGCCTGAGGCGCAGGCTATGGCCGATATGGTGGCAGACAGCCTTGCAGACTTACCAAAACTGATTAAAAAACGCTGAAATGACTAAAAGGTGAGCGGTTGGAATTTTTTTTGTGTTTTCCGCTTGCCATCCCAAAACATGGCCCTATAATGCGCCTCCATCGACACGGCGGCACGCTTCACTGAGTGCAGTAAGCCGGGAAGATAAAGAGAAAAAATCCTGAAAAATTGGGTTGACTCTGAAAGAGGAAAGCGTAATATACGCCACCTCGCGACAGCAGGCAGAATGCCGGGTCGCACTGCTCTTTAACAATTTATCAGACAATCTGTGTGGGCACTCATAAGCACTGATATCTTAACGTCGAAAGACGCTAAAAATTATCAAGTCTTAAAGAG
>NZ_QGTS01000005.1:133400-375658 GCF_003182475.1 Mangrovibacter plantisponsor | reverse complement strand
CAGGCTGACTGCCCGGAGGTGAACGCAGTGCGCAGCACCGGTCGCCAGCGAAAACGGGGATTGCAAAGGGGGCGAGCCCCCTTTCGCCCGTTCACAGGCTGTGAAGCAACATTAGCCACATCACTTTAAGTGAACGGAAACAACCACACTGCAAGTGAACGGAACTTCCACCACACAGTCATCAGTGCAAAGCGAACAGAACTTTCACATCAGTTCAGATGAACTGAACAATCACCCATCACTTCTTAACCGTATCCGGAAACTCCATCTCCCCATACTTCACAAACCGCGTCCCCTTCACCAACTTGTAACCAAACCAAATCACCAGGAACAACGGAATGCCAATATAAGTTGCCGCCACACTCATCCAGTCAATTTTATCTTCCAGGAAAGCCTGGTAGTTCTGGCCGAGCGTAATAATCAGGCACAGCACAAACGCAAAGATGGGCCCTAACGGGAAGAAACCAGAGCGGTATGGCAAATCACTCAGGCTATGGCCCTGATGCACATAACCACGGCGGAACCGGTAGTGGCTGATGGCAATCCCCAGCCAGGCGATAAAGCCCGTCATCCCGGAGGTATTAAGCAGCCAGAGGTACACTGTCTGGTTACCAAACTTGGATGTGAGGAAACACAACCCGGCAACCACAGTCGTTGCCACCAGCGCATAGCGAGGAACACCACCTTTAGACAGACGCGCAAAAATGCGTGGTGCTTTACCGTCACAGGCCAGGGTGTAAAGCATACGCGTGGAAGCGTACATCCCGGAATTCCCGGCAGACAGCACGGCTGTCAGAATCACCGCGTTCATTACCGCCGCAGCAGACAACAAACCAGCATGCTGGAAGACCAGAGTAAACGGACTCACGCTGATGTCGGTTACATCGTTACGCAGCAGGCTCGGGTCGGTATAAGGAATAATCAGGCTGATAATCAGAATAGCCAGAATATAGAACAACAGAATACGCCAGAACACCTGACGCACTGCGCGCGGGATATTCTTCGCCGGGTCTTCAGATTCACCGGCAGCAATGCCAATAAGCTCAGTACCCTGGAAGGAGAAGCCCACAATCATGGCCACGCCAATCATTGCCGAGAAACCACCAGCAAAAGGCGCATCGCCAACAGACCAGTTAGCCCAGCCCACCGGGGCGGAGCCTTTAAAAATACCGATAATCATCAAAACACCGACAACGATAAACACAATTACCGTTGCGACTTTAATTAACGAGAACCAGTATTCAGCTTCACCAAAACCTTTTACCGAAATGAAGTTAAGCAGGAACATAATGCCAAGGAACAGTGCGCTCCAGATCCAGCCTGGCGTCCCTGGGAACCAGTAGTTCATAACTAACTGAGAAGCCACCAGGTCAACGGCGATAGTCACCGCCCAGTTGTACCAATAATTCCACCCCAGGGCAAAACCAAAGCCTTCTTCAACGTAGTTTTGGCCGTAGGTTGCAAACGAACCAGAAACGGGCATGTAGGCGGCCAGTTCCCCAAGGCTGGTCATCAGGAAGTAGACCATCAAACCAATCAGTGCGTAGGAAAGTAATGCTCCACCCGGGCCTGCCTGGGAAATTGTTGCACCAGAAGCAACAAATAACCCGGTACCAATCGAACCGCCAATCGCGATCATTGTCAGGTGGCGCGCCTTTAATTCGCGTCGTAGTTCAGGCGCTTGTGTTGTGTTTACTTCGGAAACCATAAAAAAATGTTGCCTGTCTAAAAAATGAGGCGCGATTGTAGCAGACCAACAAGGCAGGAAGCGGGACAAAATAGCGGTTATAAGAGACCTTCATAATCCATGCCGGATTATTAGCAAAGGCGAAGGCACAAAGGTCTCTGGTGTGACTAATATGTAAACAGGCAGTATAAAATTAGTTCAACCCACGTACTGAAGCGATAAACTGCTGTAACTCTGGTGTTTCAGGCTGAGCGAAAAATGTCTTACTGTCGCCCTGCTCCCACACCTTACCCTGGTGCATAAACACCACCCGATCGCCCACTTCACGTGCGAAGTTCATTTCATGAGTGACCAGAATCAGCGTCATTCCTTCGGCCGCCAGTTGTTCCAGCACTTTAAGCACCTCACCAACCAGTTCCGGGTCAAGTGCGGAGGTAATTTCATCACACAGTAATACTTTCGGGTTCATTGCCAGTGCCCGGGCAATTGCCACACGCTGTTGCTGCCCACCAGACAAATTAGCAGGCAGGTAATCAATGCGTTCACCCAGCCCCACTTTATTGAGCATTTCGATGCCCAGCTCACGGCATTCTGCAGCAGATTTTTTCAGCACCCGGCGCGGAGCCAGCATCACATTTTCCAGCGCTGTCATATGGGGGAACAGATTAAAACTCTGAAACACCATCCCTACAGAACGGCTAATTTCTCGCGCCTGGGATTCACGGTCCGTGATGGTCATTCCACCCAGCTTGATACTGCCATCCTGGTAGCCTTCCAGCCCGTTCATACAACGCAGCAAAGTACTTTTCCCTGAGCCACTGCGGCCAATGATGGAAACAACCTCACCCATTTCAATGTCCAGGCTAACGCCTTTGAGCACGTGGTTATCGCCATAGTATTTCTGAACATCATTAATGGTGATGAGCGGCATGGAATTTTTTCTCCAGATAACGGCTATAACGCGACAACGGATAACACAGCAGGAAATACCCCAGTGCCACCAACCCGAACACTTTAAAAGGCGCGAATGTCGCATTATTAAGAATGGTGCCGGCTTTCGTCAGTTCAACGAAGCCAATAATTGAAGCCAGTGCAGTACCTTTAATGACCTGCACCGAGAACCCAACAGTAGGCGCAATGGCGATACGTACAGCCTGGGGAGTTACCACCCGCCACAATGTTTGGCCGAAACTGAGCCCCAGGCAGCGGCTTGCTTCCCACTGCCCTTTGGGTAAAGAGCGAATACTCCCGTACCAAATGTCCAGCAAATAGGCGCTGGTAAACAGTGTTAATGCCAGCGTAGCTGCTGTCCAGGCACTGACATCAATGCCAAACAACCCCAGCCCAAAGAAGGCCAGAAACAACTGCATCAACAATGGAGTGCCCTGAAACAACGCAACATAGCCGGTTACCAGGCGCTTCGGCCACACCCAGCGGCCCATACGCACCAGTAACAAAGGCAATGTCACCAGTGTGCCGCATACAAAAGCTATCAATGAAAGCATGATGGTCCAGCGCGCTGCCAGCAGCAGGTTGCGGACAATATCCCAGTCAGTGAAATTCGTCACAGGCCGTCACTCCCCAACCATTTGCGCCCGGCAACCAACAATACCTGGCGCATTGCCAGCGACAACAGCAGGTAGAGGATCGTGGTTACAACATAAACTTCAAAACTTAAAAATGTGCGTGACTGTATCAGGTTGGCCTGGAAAGTCAGCTCTTCGTAAGACACTTGCGATACCACAGAGGAACCGAGCATCACAATGACACACTGGCTGACCAGAGCCGGGAAAACACGCTTGAGCGACGGTGGTAAAATCACCCGTAAGAATGTTTGCCCACGGCTCAGCCCCAGTACACGCGCGGCTTCCCACTGCCCTTTCGGGGTAACCTGAATACCTGCACGGATAATTTCCGTACTGTAGGCACCAAGGTTAACTATCATGGCTATCAACGCCGCCTGCCCGGCATTCAGGCGTAACCCCAAACTCGGCAAACCAAATACAATGAAAAATAGCTGTACTACAAAGGGCGTGTTACGGATCAACTCCACATATCCGCCCCAAATATGGCTCAGAACACCTGATTTCCCACTGCGCAGCGCTGCGCCGGTTACCCCGACAGCAATCCCGCCTAATGTTGCCCAAAAAGTCAGTACTATGGTGGTCCACAGGCCAGCCAGTAAGGCTGGCCAGAATGGCAACAGGGCGGCAAAATCGAGCTGCGTTGTCATTCGTTAACTCCTCAGGCACCCAGGTTCGCCGGTAACGGCGCTTTCATCCATTTTTCTGACAATTTGTTCAGTGTGCCGTCCTTGCGGGCCTGGTCAATCAGGCTGTTAACTTTGTCTTTCAGCGCAGGCTCTTCTTTTTTCATGCCGATATAGCATGGTGAGTCTTTCAGCATAAACTTCGCCACTGGCGCATGCCCCGGGTCTTTACGAGCGATTGCTGCCACCACAACGTTACCGGTTGCCAGATACTGAACCTGGCCGGATAACCACGCTGAAATGGTGGTGTTGTTATCTTCGTAGCGTTTCACCTGTGCGTCTTTCGGCGCAACGTCACTGAGCACCATATCTTCAACAGCACCACGGGTCACACCCACACTTTTACCGCTCAGCGCGGCAGCATCCGGCAGAGTGGTGTCTTTCGGGCCAAACACGCCAAGGAAGAAAGGCGCATAAGCCTTGCTGAAGTCGATCACTTTTTCACGTTCTGCATTTTTACCCAGGCTGGAAATCACTAAATCCACTTTATCGGTTTGCAGATAAGGTACGCGGTTGGCACTGCTTACTGGCACCAGTTTCAGCTTCAGTTTCATTTCTTTAGCCAGATACTGCGCCATATCGATATCGTAACCTTCCGGTTGCAGATCAGTACCGACTGAACCAAAAGGAGGAAAATCCTGGGGAATTGCAACACGTAACACGCCGCGTTTTTCGATGTCCTGTAATTGATCAGCCATTGCCTGACCTGCCTGCACCACTAACAGTACCGCCCCAGCGAGGGACAACAGCCATTTTTTCCGCAACATCACTCACCTCATTCAAAGGATATGAAACAAAAGATTCTTAGTATTGTGATTTGCAACTAATGTGCCAACGCAACGCAAATTAAAAAAGGCCGCGTTTATGCGGCCTGTACTACTGTAAACAGGGGATTCCGGAGCTTAGCAAAGTTGCACTGCATCACAATCACTCACCACAACAGAGCTAAAGCACCATTTTAGTGCGATTATTTTTCGCAATATGCCAAAAAGCGGCTTAGTGCACTGGATAAGTGCTTTTGCCGGTGATGGATACGCCACAGAGTTCTGATAAGAGGAGGTAAAGGGACCGCGACCCGCGCCAGAGTGCGGTTTTCCAATTGTTCTGCAATTACCCGCCTGGACAGGCAGCTAATCCCCAGCCCGTGGCGTACCGCGTGTTTAATCGCTTCTGAATTCCCCAATTCCATTTCGAGGTTGAACTGGGGTAAGTGAGCCAGCAGTAAATAATCCACGATCTCCCGGGTGCCAGAACCTTTTTCCCGCAGGATCCACGGTGCTGCAGCCAGCATCTCCAGGGTTACCGGCCCCTGGCATAACGGGGACTGAGGCGCAGCGAAAACAACCAGTTCGTCTTCAATCCAGGGTTCAGCTACAATATCCGGGCTGTGGCAGGGCCCTTCAATCAGGCCGATATCCACACGGAAATCAGCAATAGCGTTAATGACGTCCTGGCTGTTACCCACACTCATTTCTAACGGCAGGTTTGGGTGATCCTTGCGGTAACGGGCAATGACCTGAGGCAAAATATAATTACCAATGGTGCTACTGGCAAAAACACGAATGGCGCCTTTATCTTCCTGAAACAATTGTTCCACATCACGGGCCTGGTCCAGCAATGACACCACGCGCGGGAACAACAGGCGTCCATGTTCGTTAACAACCAGGCGTTTACCAACACGGTCGAACAGTTTTACCCCCAACTGCCCCTCCAGGTCAGTCAACGCGGCACTGACGGCGGATTGCGATAACGCCAGCATTTGTGAAGCCTGTGTTGTGGAACCACTTTTCAATACTTCCGCAAACACTTCCAGTTGCCGCAATGTGATATGCATGTTGTCTCTCGCCCGCCGTGATCTACCAGTTATTTCGATTGGTTATAAATATATAATCAATTTTATTTTTAAGCCAGTCGCCCGTAGGATCTCCCCATCGAAACGAAGGGGGGGTGACATGAGCACACTGACTATCAGCCAGCGTAAAAAGCACGGCTTGACGCACTTCATTCCCGGCCTGTTACTGACCGGGGTTATTACAGGATTTGCTCTGTGGGCAGGCAGTTTCCCGAGGATTTCTGGTGCCGGCCTGAGTGCACTCACGCTGGCTATTCTGATAGGTATGGTCATTGGCAACACACTCTACCCTTCTCTTAGCAGGCCCTGCGACGGTGGCGTGCTGTTTGCCAAACAACACCTGCTGCGGCTGGGAATAATTTTGTATGGTTTCCGCCTGACATTTACCCAAATAGCCGATGTCGGCGCCAGCGGTATCATTATTGATATTCTGACTCTGAGCAGTACTTTCTTTATTGCCTGCTGGCTTGGCCAGCGTGTCTTTGGCCTGGATAAACATACTTCCTGGTTAATCGGCGCAGGGAGCAGTATTTGTGGCGCAGCCGCTGTGTTAGCCACCGAGCCGGTCGTCAAAGCCGAAGCAAGCAAAGTCACCGTGGCTGTGGCAACTGTGGTTATCTTTGGTACCCTGGCGATTTTTATCTACCCGATGCTCTACCCGCTATTGCAGCACGTGTTCAACGAAAGCACCTTTGGGATCTATATTGGCTCTACCGTGCATGAAGTTGCCCAGGTTGTTGCCGCGGGCCATGGCGTCAGCCCGGTAACTGAAAATGCGGCGGTGATTACCAAAATGATCCGTGTAATGCTGCTGGCCCCTTTCCTGTTACTGCTGGCGTCCCGGGTTAAGCAACTGGCCCCGTCTGGTGAAGCCCATGGCAAAATCACCATCCCGTGGTTCGCAATTATTTTTATCCTGGTGGCAATGTTCAATAGCTTCCACTTGCTGCCAGTCGTTGTCGTCAAATCACTGGTAACACTCGATACCATCCTGTTAGCCATGGCAATGGCGGCGCTGGGGCTGACAACACATGTCAGCGCACTGAAAAAAGCGGGTGTACGCCCACTGTTAATGGCGCTGGTATTGTTTGGCTGGCTGATTGTCGGTGGTGGCCTGATTAACGTAGCCGTTCACCACCTGCTCTGAGACAAGACCTGCAATCTCTGGGTTAACCCGCTATGATAGAACGCTTGTTAATAGTGGGTTAACCAGGAAAGTCACAATGAAATATGTGGGAGCGCATGTCAGCGCGTCAGGTGGTGTGGAAAATGCGGTTGTCAGAGCCAGTGAACTCGATGCCACCGCTTTTGCCTTGTTTACCAAAAACCAGCGCCAGTGGCGTGCCGCACCATTAAGCACTGAATCCATCGATAACTTCAAAGCGGCCTGTGAAAAATACCACTTTACTCCGGGGCAAATTTTACCTCACGACAGCTACCTGATTAACCTGGGTCACCCGGTTGAGGAAGCACTGGAAAAATCCCGCAACGCCTTTGTTGATGAGCTGCAACGCTGTGAACAACTGGGTCTGACATTACTTAACTTCCACCCCGGTAGCCACCTGCTGCAAATTCCTGAAGATGGCTGCCTTGCGCGTATTGCCGAATCAATCAATCTGGCACTGGACGTCACTACAGGCGTTACCGCAGTCATAGAAAATACTGCAGGCCAGGGGAGTAACCTCGGTTTTCGTTTCGAGCACCTGGCCGCCATTATTGATGGCGTGGAAGATAAATCACGCGTGGGGGTCTGTATTGATACCTGCCATGCTTTCGCCGCGGGCTATGACCTGCGTAGTGAAGAAGCCTGCCAAAAAACCTTTGAAGACTTTGAGCGCATCGTTGGCTTCCAGTATTTACGCGGTATGCACCTGAATGATGCGAAAAGTGAGTTTGGCAGCCGGGTGGACCGCCACCACAGCCTGGGTGAAGGCAACATTGGGCATACTGCTTTTAGCTGGATTATGCGTGACCCACGTTTCGATAATATCCCGCTCATTCTTGAAACCGTGAACCCGGATATCTGGGCAGAAGAAATCGCCTGGCTTAAAGCACAACAATACCCGGCGGATGCCGCTTAAAGCGCAGTAAAGCGCCCAAGGGAAAAGTGCTGTCCACTCCTCCAGGTGAGGCGGCAAGTTTTACGCTATGGGTCAAAAAAGCCCCGGCAACATCTGTTGCCGGGGCTTTTATTGTTAATACAAACTGACCGAATTACCCTGGTGTGGCGCCGGTCATATTGTATTAGCTGTTATCAGGCAGCTTTTTTTACCAGCTCATTTTCAGGGCGTTTGATAGCTGCATAAACCAGGCCAGTCAGCAGCGTACCGGCGACAATTGCCATCAGGTAGCCCAGTACCGGTGTAATTGCACCTGGAATCAGCAGTACGAACAAACCACCATGCGGAGCCATCAGTTGTGCACCAATCGCCATGGAGATAGCGCCAGTCAGCGCACCACCTGCGATACAGCAAGGGATGACACGGATGGGGTCACGAGCTGCAAACGGGATAGCACCTTCACTGATAAAGCACAGGCCAAGTACCAGCGCAGCTTTACCACCTTCCTGTTGCGCTTTATCGAACTTATTGCGCGCAACCAGAGTAGCCAGGCCCATCGCCAGCGGTGGAACCATGCCCGCAGCCATAATTGCCGCCATTGGGCCATAGGTTTGGGTACTGAGCAGACCCACACCGAATGCATAAGCCGCTTTGTTAACCGGCCCACCCATATCGGTACACATCATGCCGCCCAAAATGGCGCCCAACAGAATTGCGTTGGCGGTGCCCATGGTTTTCAGCCAGTGAGTCAAACCATCCAGCAGATGAGCGACCGGAGTACCGATGATGTAAATCATCGCCAGGCCAACAATCAGGCTGGAAAACAGCGGAATGATCAGAATTGGCTTCAGGGCTTCCATGCTCGGTGGCAATTTCACTTTCGTGCTGATTGCTTTTGCCACATAACCTGCCAGGAAGCCTGCGATGATCCCGCCAATAAAGCCAGAACCACCACTGACAGCCAGCATACCGCCGATAAGACCAGGCGTCAGACCCGGACGGTCAGCAATAGAGAACGCGATGTACCCGGCCAGTACCGGCACCATCAACGCGAAGGCCGAACCACCACCAATTTTCATCAGTGCCGCGGCTAAAGTGCCTTCTTCTTTAAATGCCTGGATACCAAACACAAAGGACAGAGCGATGAGCAACCCACCAGCCACCACCATCGGCAGCATGTAAGATACACCGGTCAGCAGGTGACGGTATGGCCCACCAGACTCTTTCTTCGACCCGGTATCTGCTGCAGCCTGAGAACCAGAAGGCTGGTAAGGCTTAGCTTCATTAACCGCTTTATCCAGTTCTGATGCTGTTTTCTTCAACGCAAGTCCGGTGGATGTCCGGTACATCGGTTTGCCAGCGAACTTCGCCAGGTCCACTTCGATATCGGCAGCTACAATCACCAGGTCAGCCTGAGCCACTTCTTCTGGTGTAATAGCATTACCGGCGCCAACGGAGCCACGGGTTTCAACTTTAACCCACCAGCCACGTTTTTTTGCTTCAGTTTCAATGGCTTCAGCCGCCATAAAAGTGTGTGCCACGCCAGTTGGGCAGGCAGTTACCGCCACAACGCGCTTAACACCACCGGCTGCCGGTGCTGCCACAGCCACTGCAGGCGCTGTGTAAACCACGGCTTTTTCCTTTGCTTCGCTCAGGAATAACTCAGGATGCTGTACTGCACGGTCAATGTTGCCTAAAAAGACTTTCTTGCCGTTCAGCGCTGTGTCGGGCTTAACCTCGGTACCAACTACAACAGCCATTTCCGCATCATTGGGATTATCAATAATCTCCAAATTTGCTTTCTTAGCTGCGGCAGCCACCAGGGTCTTCGCAAGGTAGCAACGGGCCTGGCCTAAGCCTGGGTCGATAATCAGCAGCGTTTTCATTATGTGCCTCTCCTGCTGTTAATTTACGGGTTTAAGGTCGACTCGCGCCATCATCGCGGCCAACTGGGTACGATCGGTAATACCCACATTACTCTGGCTTACAGCCAGTGCAGCCACCGCTGTCGCCAGGCGTAATGTGTGTTCACTGGACTCACGCATCAGCAGGCCATAAATCAACCCACCTACCATTGAATCCCCCGCGCCAACTGTGCTGACAACTTCACAGGCAGGCGGTTTGGCGATCCATTCGCCAGATGCATTGACCCACAAAGCGCCTTCAGCGCCCAGAGAAATCACCACATGAGCGATACCCTGTTCGCGCAACGCATGTGCAGCTTCAATCACATCCTGAAGGGTGGGTAACGAACGACCCGCCCAAATTTCCAGCTCACGGCGGTTAGGTTTAACCAACCAGGGAGCCGCTTTCAGCCCGGCATTTAATGCTTCGCGGCTACTGTCGAAAATAATGCACGGGCATTCACTGCGCAGGCGGGTCATCCAGTCCGTAAAGGCTTCCGGGCTGACACCTGCTGGCAGGCTGCCACTGACACACACCATATCGAACTGGCCAAGCCAGCTCAGGGAGTCACTGACAAAGCGTTCCCAGTCTGCCGGCGTCACGTCAAAGCCGGAGAAGTTTAAGTCGGTCACTTCGCCGTCTTTTTCTGTCAGCTTCACGTTAATGCGTGTACGGCCATTTACTACCTGAAAACGGTTAGCAATACCGAGCTCACTGAATAACTGTTGAAATCCATCCTGGTTTTCTTTGCCGAGGAACCCCCCGACAGTCACGTCGATCCCGAGGTCTTTGAGCACTTTCGCGACGTTGATGCCTTTACCCGCAGCGTGCAAACCAGTCGTACGCACGAGGTTAACTTCGCCGCGCTCGATATCTGCGCAGTAACCTACCAGGTCATAAGCCGGGTTGAGAGTAATAGTGGCGACACGTCTGCTCATGCTGCGCCCTCCCCAAGACCTGCGGCAATGGCTTCACCAATAGCTGCCAGCGCCTGTTCTGCGTCATCACCCTGAGCGGTGAAACGCAGGCGATGCCCTTGTTTAACGCCCAACGCAACCACTTTCATCAGGCTACGGCCATTGGCAGGTTTTCCGGAGCCATCAAGGTTGGTGACGGTAATATCACTGGTAAATTGTTTGATGGTGTTTACCAGCACGGTTCCCGGACGGGCATGCAGTCCATGCTCGTTACGGACCACAAACTCAGCATTGAGTACATCTTCTGGTAATGGCGCATCGCTGGTCAGCACGGCCAGCAAGGTTGGCGCATCGGCTTTAACCAGGCGGTCTGCTTTCTGGCTGATAAGCAGGTCACTCAGGCGGTTCAGCACTTGCAATGACTGGTCATCGGCAACAGCGACTGTCAGCAATAAACCAACAGGCTGGCCATTTTCTTCAATGCTCTGCGCCGGGCGCGCTACAGCAACTGCGCTTGCAAGGTTGCCATCTGTGCTGTCGTTCAGCCAAATGCCCTGCCCTAAATAGAGTGGTTTGCCCGCAACAGCCTGAGCGACAAAGCTGGCATCTGCGGCACCAGCGGCTTTCAGGCGGCCTGCATTCAAAGCCTGCAGAGTCACCAGATCGGTGGCATTCACATCCAGCGACAGAGTGTCGTTATCCAGTTTCAAGTCTGCGGCCTGGGTTTCACCCATCAAAATCGCCCGCAACGCTTCGGCGGTTTTGGCATTCTTGAGCTGTTCAGCAACGCTGTCGTCGCTCAGCACATGAGTCAGTTGGCGTAGCAGGCCGAGGTGTTCATCGGAACTGGCAGCAATACCAATTGCCACATACGCAACCTGGTCCTCTCCCCAACGAATCCCTTCCGGAAACTGAAAAACCTGAACACCGGTTTTCAGTACCTGATCACGGGTATCCGTTGTCCCGTGAGGAATAGCGATACCGTTGCCTAAGAACGTGGACGTTTGTTGTTCACGCGCCAGCATACCGTTGAGGTAGCCATCAGCAACATTACCAGCCTGAACCAGTGCTCCAGCCACAAGGCGAATTGCCTCTTCTTTATTTGTGGCTGCCGCACCGGGGTGAATATCGTGGACAGATAGTTGAAACATGAATAATTTCTCCCGCCGAAAGTGAATCGTTTCAGCTATAGCTAAAAGAATCGCGCTGCAGGATTTGAATTAAGTCCAAAGTTCAGCGCTGAAACGTTTCAAGGAGTCTGATACTACTGAACGCCTTAAGCAAGTTTTCGGCAAAATCTGATGATTAAAATTAGAGGTTCCGCACATTTCAGCAATTAACATCAGGAAGTTGCTGAACACATCACAATTTTTCCTCAATCGTTCAGCTCAGGCTTCAGCAATGGCTTCCCAGGAACGCCAGTTACTGTTTTTTTCCCGGCGTAACATGCTGGTTTTATGTTATTTGTGGCATTGGCTGTGCCGTGGCTGTCTATTTTTGCAAAAGGCGCGTAAACTCCGCGGGTTTCTTCTCTTCTACCACCAGTGATACCCATGTACAACCAACCCGCAACCACACCGCGTCGCACGTTTGATTTCACTAACAGCGCGTTTTTGATTGTCGCGTTCCTCACGGGCATTGCTGGTGCGCTGCAAACGCCCACCCTGAGCCTGTTTTTAACCAACGAAGTGCATGCCCGCCCGGCGATGGTGGGGTTCTTTTTCACCGGCAGCGCGGTCATTGGTATTCTGGTAAGCCAGTTTCTGGCTGGCCGTTCAGACAGGCGTGGTGACAGGAAGAATTTGATTATTTTCTGTTGTGCGCTGGGGGTACTGGCGTGCCTGTTATTTGCCTGGAACCGGAATTATTTTATTCTGCTGTTTGTGGGGGTATTTCTGAGCAGCTTCGGCTCAACGGCCAACCCGCAAATGTTCGCCCTCGCCCGCGAGCATGCCGATAAAACAGGCCGGGAAGCCGTGATGTTCAGTTCAGTACTGCGTGCTCAGGTTTCACTGGCCTGGGTAATTGGCCCCCCTATCGCTTACGCTTTGTCTGTTGGGCTCGGGTTTGATGTCATGTACCTGTGTGCAGCCGTCGCCTTTGTGGTGTGTGGGCTGATGGTATGGGGCTTTTTACCCTCAATGCAAAAGCAGGCTCCTCACCATGCTGCCAGTGCTCCGCTGCAGGCACCGCGGCGTAACCGGCGAGACACCCTGCTGTTGTTTATTGCCTGCACGTTAATGTGGGGCACAAACAGCCTGTATATCATCAATATGCCGCTGTTTATTGTAGACGAGTTACATCTGCCGGAGAAGCTGGCCGGGTTTATGATGGGTACTGCGGCAGCGCTGGAAATCCCGACTATGTTGATTGCCGGTTACTATGCCAGGCGCCTGGGCAAGCGGTTTTTAATGCGTATTGCCGCTGTTGCCGGGCTGGCGTTTTATGCCAGTACGCTGGTAGTCACGCATCCCTGGGCCTTACTGGCGCTTCAGTTACTCAATGCTATTTATATTGGGATCCTCGCGGGTATAGGCATGATCTACTTTCAGGATCTGATGCCCGGCCAGGCAGGAGCCGCCACTACGTTGTACACCAATACGACACGCGTCGGCTGGATAATTGCAGGCTCTTTTGCGGGGATAATTGCTGAGATTTGGAGCTATCACGCGGGTTTCTGGCTGGCACTGGCAATGTGTATTGCCACCTGTTTTTGCCTCGCGCGAATCAAAGATGTTTAGCCGGTCTGTAAAGCTGAGTTCGCTTTACAGTACCGGCCTGTAGCACATTGATTAACCGCCAGTGTGTTTTTTACTGCGGTTCCAGCTGGCAATATTTTTCAGGGGTTGCTTAATATACGGGCTCATTTCGATAAGCCTGAATAACAGGTTGTTCACCAGTGTACCGGTCTTATCCATGGGCCGGTCTACGTCCAGGAACAACACTGCCCGCAACTCGTCGGTATCATTACGCACTTCATGCTCATATGAGTCGTCAAAGATGATGACTTTCCCCTCTTCCCAATGAAGTTTCTGGTTATCTACCCGGATCCACAGATTATCTTTGTCCTTTGGCACAATCAGCCCCAGGTGGACACGGACTACCGCCCGGGTTGGGCCTTTATGAGGAACAATGTGGTAGTGCGGTTTTAAAATTGAAAACATTGCCGTGCGCATTTGCGGAATGGCGCGGATAGCCTCGGCTGTATGCGGGCACAGCGCACAATTGTCGTCAATGCGCTTGCCATAGACATACAGGCCAAATGTCTTCCAGTTATCGCCTTTAGAAATGCGCTTCTGGTCGGGTGATATTTGGTGAAATGACGGGATATCGTCAGGTGACTTCAGCAACTGTTCCAGCTCGGAGCGGATGTCAGGCCAGGCCGCTTCCAGTTTTTCCACCCAGTCAAATTCACTGTTGTGGATTTGCGGTGTGGTGGGCACCAGCGAGTGGCGTGACTGAAAACGCCCATTCCAGCGTAGAAAGCGCTTACCGGCTTTCAGCAACATGCGGCGCCAGAAAGGATAATGCGATGATGAAGACGCAGGCATAAAACTCTCCATTTATTCCATAAAATGATGGTGCCCAGGCCGGTTTATTACCCGGCTTCTTTGCAGGTTCTGGTTTGTTTTCCACCACAAACATGGTGAGTGAAGCGGTAATCACGCCGGTTAAGACAGAACAACCAGCCAGACGATAGCCGTCATTACAACGGTAACTAACTGCGCCGCACCACCTAAATCTTTTGCTCGTTTCGATAATGGATGAATTTCCAGAGAAATACGGTCCACTACCGTTTCAATCGCGGTGTTTATTAATTCAACAGCCAGCGTAATGAAACTGCACATGATTAATAACAATCGTTCTGTTTTTGTAATATCAAGACAGAGTGTAATTATAAGTAACACAATATTAATAACCACAAGCTGTCGGAACGCATCCTCAGTAAAAACGGCATTAACAATACCGGCCCACGAATTATTAATACTGCTGGTCAGGCGACTGAGGCCGGTTTTTTTGGGAATTGGCATGGGTGTTTACTCAACTAACACGGCAAACAGAGGCGTATAAATATAGTTACCTCTGGGGATTACTCCCGGCCACTATCCTGTTTGCGGGAGTGGTCCGGATAACAACAACCTAAGGCGTGATGGCCCACTAATACAGGCTGAACATTCTTGTTCAGCACTATATTAGCCTGCCAGACTGGTCTGTTTTGGTTATTCTGCCTGGATTTGTTTCTCATATAACCGGTAACGTTTATAAGGCTCTGCACCAATTCGCTCCAGAATCGTGCGCATACCCGTATTGGTCTCCAGTATCCAGGACATTTCTAATGAATCGATATTTCGCTTAGCAAAAGGGTCACGCAGCGCTTCAATAAGCAACAGGGCAATAATGGGCCCAATGCGGCTAAACTGGTATTCCTGGCGAACGCCCATTAATGGAACACGGGCAGTGCGCACACCACTGACTTTCAGGCGCCATAACAGTTTTGCCCAACCAAAGGGTAATAAGCGCCCGTGCAAACCAGAAATCGCTTCATTGATATTGGGTAACCCCACAATGAAGGCACAAGGCACTGAATCCACTTCAGCAATATGAATCATGTCATCCGGCACCAGATATTTGAGCTGGTCCCCCATGATGTCAAATTCACGCTCGGTGAAGGGAACAAAACCCCAGTTATTCTGCCAGCCAGAGTTGAATATTTCGCGCAGTACCTGCATTTCTTCGGCAAATTTTTTACGGTTGAGTGGGCGCAAAGTAACTTTCTTACGCACCTGGTCCATTAACCGGGTTAACGATGGAGAAAAGAAGAGATCAGTGCGCTTCATCCAGTACGCCAGCAAGTCAATGCCCTGAGTATATCCAAGGCGCTCCAGGTGGCTGGCATAATAAGGTTTACCGTGAGGCATTAATGCCGATGGCGGGGTATCAAAACCGTCAATCAGTAAGCCACTTTCCTGATTAATATTCAGGCTGAATGGGCCAGTGATATTATGCGCGCCTTGTGACTTCAGCCATGTTTCAGCAGCAGCAAAAAGTGCATCAAAAACTTCCGGGTCATCGATAGCGTCAATCATACCGAAATGACCGGTATCGGGCCCATATAACTCGCGGTGCAGGGTATCTGTTTGTGCTGTAATGCGCCCTACAACGGTTTCCCCTTTTTTAGCAATCCATGCCTGCCACGTTATATGGTCTGTGCCAGGATTTTTCTTTGAAAGATGTTCTTCACGCTCAACAGTTAAAGGATCGATCCAATGAGGATCATCGCTAAAGAGGGAGGAGGGAAACTGTATAAATGCTTTCAGAGCATGCTTGTCCTGAACCTTTTCAACTTGAATCATAAACAACCTTAGCTTTCAGAATCTACTCAAAAAATCACTCTCAAAATGCCTGTATGTGAGCTAATTATGGCAATTAACTGAAGTCATTACAGTCAACAAATAGCAGCAGCCATAACAAACCGGCAGTTTGGTCGTGAACGCGCTATGCAGCAAAAGAAAGGCAATACCCTGGCGAAAATGCCACTGCAGAAGATAAGATTATTTATGATATAAATCAATATCTTAACCAAAAATCACTTCACTACTGAAGTGATAAAATACTAACAAAAACAACTTGTTAATGTCAGATTCACCCACTTCCATTCACGCTGGTATTATCGGGTGCGATTAATCCCAGGCAGTAATTATCTGCTATATCCAGGCAATCCGAACCATGTTTTCATAAAATCCGCCCTGCCCGCTAAACAAATAATGCCATTATTTTAATTTATGGCACTTATTGCGAAAAAATATTTTTCCATTTTGGCAAGATTTATCCAAAAACTGCTTTTTTTAGCAGTTAATGCTTTCGGATTCTTCAGAAATAAGATGAGTCATTCACTTTTATAAAACTTGAGGCATAATGTTTACGGTATGTTAAGTACGAAGGCAATATGCCTGATGGCAGACTCACGGAATCAGCCTTCATTTTCTCCAGACTGGTAAATGTCTGCTTCATCATCGATGAACTTCTATCGCTGGTTGCAGGGCCGCAATCACTCGAGCCTGGTGATTATAAATTACGTGCGCAACATACGTACTCAATCAAGTCAGCTGTAAATTCAACCTTCAGTTAATTCTGGTATGGCGATATTTTACGGCTGAAGATGCTATTTGTGGAATGAAAATGGTTGAATAAAAAATTTTCAAAAAGTTTTCATAGTAATAATTTCAACTCCTTCACCAGCTGCTGTTATTGGTGATTTTGAATCTATGGCCAATTTGTCTATGTCTGAAACAAGCTCTATTCATTCTCTTCCAATGCGATATGCGGATTTTCCATCTCTCGTCGAGGCGCTGGATTACGCGGCTCAGGGAGAAACCGGAATGAACTTCTACGACCGCAGGAACCAACTTGTGGCAGTGCTGGAGTACCGTACTCTGAAAGAGCGTGCAATGCTGGGGGCCCGCCGCCTGCTGTCACTCAACCTGAAAAAAGGGGACCGTGTCGCACTGATTGCTGAAACCAGCACAGGCTTTGTTGAGGCGTTTTTCGCCTGCCAGTATGCCGGTTTAATCGCCGTGCCTTTGGCTATTCCGATGGGCGTAGGGCAGCGCGATTCATACATTGCCAAACTGCAGGGTTTGATTCATAGCTGCAACCCTGCCGCAATCATCAGCGGTGAGGAGTGGATTCCACTGATTAGCTCAGTCACTGCCAATGCGCAGCAACTGCATATTCTCAGTGATGACGATTTCCGTGCGCTCCCGGCGCAAGACAGGGAACTGCACCTCCCTGCCCCGGATGATATTGCCTACCTGCAATATACCTCGGGCAGTACGCGCTTTCCTCGTGGGGTGATTATTACTCACCGTGCAGCGATGTCTAACCTGCACGCTATCAGCCACGATGGCATCAAATTACGCGCCGGTGACCGCTGTGTCTCATGGCTGCCTTTCTACCACGATATGGGCCTGGTTGGTTTTATGCTGACGCCGGTCGCCACCCAGTTGTCCGTGGATTATTTGCGCACCCAGGATTTCGCCATGCGCCCGCTACAGTGGTTAAAACTCATCAGTAAAAACCACGGTACGGTCTCTGTTGCGCCGCCATTTGGTTATGATTTATCGCTGCGCCGGGCCAGTGAAAAAGAACTGGCTGAACTGGATCTCTCCAGCTGGCGTGTAGCCGGTGTGGGAGCCGAGCCCATCCCGGCCGAACTGCTGAGCCAGTTTGGTGAACACTTCAGCCAGGTTAACTTTAATAAAAACGCATTTATGCCTTGCTATGGCCTTGCTGAAAACACCCTTGCGGTAAGCTTTTCTGAGGCAAATAGCGGTTCACAGGTGAACGAAGTTGACCGTGATATCCTTGAATATGAAGGCAAAGCTGTTGCACCGGGGAAAAATACCCGCGCGGTATCCACTTTTGTCAATTGCGGCAAGGCACTTCCCGGCCACCATATTGAGATTCGCAATGAACTGGGCGCGGTGCTGCCAGACCGCCAGGTTGGGCAAATCTATATCTCCGGCCCAAGCCTGATGAACGGTTATTTCCGTGATGCCGCTTCACAAGAAGAGATTCAGTCTACCGGCTGGATGGACACTGGCGATTTGGGCTACCTGCTTAATGGCTACCTGTATGTCACCGGGCGTAAGAAAGACCTGATTATCATTCGTGGCCGTAATATCTGGCCGCAGGATATTGAATACGTTGCAGAATCCGAACCAGAGATCCGTTCAGGTGATTCTATTGCTTTCGTTAATGAAGAGCATGATGAAGGCGCGAAAATTATTCTTCAGGTGCAATGCCGTGTAACCTCAGAAGAACGCCGCGAACAGATAGTGCATTCTTTAACAGCACGCATTCAGAGTGAATTCGGTGTCGCAGTGGATATCGTCCTGCTGCCGCCACACAGTATTCCCAGAACATCTTCCGGGAAGCCTGCCCGTGCGGAAGCCAAGAAACGCTATCTGACAGAGGCTATTGGCGCACCGCTGCAGTTAGCGGGTTTTGCTCAATGAGCCACACCGTTGCGGTGACGGGTGCGACCGGTTTTATTGGTCGCCACATCACCCAAAATTTGCTGGCGCAAGGGTTTACCGTGCGGGCCCTTACCCGGACCGCGGGTAAACCGCCAGCAGCCAACTTAAGCTGGGTGCACGGTGACCTGGATAACCGCGATTCACTTGCGGAATTACTCAATGGTGCAGATTACGTTGTTCACTGTGCGGGCCTGGTTCGCGGGCATAAAGAAGAGACGTTTACACATTGCAATGTGACGGGCAGCCTGCGTCTGATGCAGTTGGCCCGGCAAACAGGCAGATGTAAGCGCTTTTTATTTTTATCCTCGCTTGCTGCCCGTCACCCTGAGTTGTCCTGGTATGCGAATTCAAAATACGTTGCCGAGCAACGTTTAATCGCAATGGCCGCCGCACATATGTCGCTGGGCATTTTTCGCCCGACTGCGGTCTACGGGCCGGGTGATAAAGAACTTAATCCACTGTTTAGTTGGTTATTACGTGGGTTACTTCCCCGCTTAGGGGGAGAAGACTCAACGCTGTCTTTCCTTCATGTTAGTGATTTAGCGCAGGCTGTGAGCCAGTGGTTACTGGCGGAAAAACCGCAGTCGAATTGTTATGAGTTGTGTGACGGGTTTGCCGGGGGCTACACCTGGCAGAGCTTACAAGAAATTGGAGCCCGGGTGCGCCATGGCCGTGTGCGCCTGGTTGCCATCCCTTTCCCCCTGCTGAAACGCCTGGCAGATATCAGCATCTTCGCCAACCGCCTTGCCCGGAAAGAGCCGATGCTGACACACAGCAAACTACGCGAACTAACACATCCAAACTGGTCAGCAAGCAATGAACGCTTATCTGGCGATATTAACTGGTTTCCTGAGATCAGTTTGGAATACGCACTGCGTGAAGGGTTATTTTAATTTTATCGAGTAGAGGTATGCCAAGATTTCTATGGTGAATCGCGAAGCTGTTATGGAGTACATCCTTTCCTGCTTAAGAGAAACGCTGGAAAACGGACCTGAAGTTAAACCGGATAGCGACCTGGTCAACGATCTTGGTCTGGAATCCATTCGCGTGCTGGATCTGTTAATGAAACTGGAAGATGAATTTGATATTTCTATTCCTATCAACATCTTATTAGACGTCAGGACACCAGAACAGTTACTGAATGCATTGATCCCTCATCTGGAGAAAGCTCATGGGACTTTATGATAAGTTTGCACGCCTTGCTAACGACCGCGAGCAATTCCAGACTTCAGGGCTGAACCCGTTCGGGACCTGTATCGATGAAGTGTACTCGGCAACTCAGGGCCGTATTGGCAATCAAAAAATTGTTCTGGCAGGTACTAATAATTACCTTGGGCTGACATTTGACCAGCAAGCCATTGCCGAAGGCCAGGCTGCGTTAGCTGCGCAAGGCACGGGTACCACCGGGTCCCGGATGGCAAACGGGAGCTATGGCCCGCATCTCACCCTGGAACATGAACTGGCAGAATTTTTTGACCGCCCTACAGCTATCGTGTTTTCAACCGGTTATACCGCCAACCTGGGTGTTATCAGTACGCTTGCCGGCCCGGGTTCTGTTGTATTAATCGATGCCGACAGCCATGCCAGCATTTATGATGCCTGTGCGTTGGGTGGTGCCGAAATCATTCGTTTTCGCCACAACGATGCCAAAGACCTGGAACGCCGCATGGTTCGCCTGGGTGACAGAGCCAAAGAGGCATTGATTATTGTTGAAGGCATTTACAGCATGCTGGGTGATGTCGCACCGCTGGCGGAAATCGCAGATATTAAACGCCGTTATGGTGGTTATCTGCTGGTTGACGAAGCGCACTCTTTCGGTGTGATGGGTGCAACTGGCCGCGGCCTGGCTGAAGAACTGGGTGTTGAAAAAGACGTGGATATCATCATGGGGACGTTCAGCAAAAGCCTGGCTTCCATTGGTGGTTTTGCCGTTGGTAATAAAGATATGGACGTTTTGCGCTACAGCAGCCGCCCTTATATTTTTACCGCATCGCCTTCGCCATCCAGCATCGCCTCGGTTCGCGCTTCATTGAAACGCATTGCAGAGCACCCGGAACTGCGTGAAAAATTGTGGAGCAATGCCCACCGCCTGTATAACGGGCTGGCTAAACTGGGTTATGAGTTGGGGCCGCGCATCAGCCCTGTAGTACCGGTTATGATCGGCTCAAAAGAAACCGGCCTGCAACTCTGGCGTGACCTGATTACCCATGGTGTTTATGTCAACCTGGTTCTGCCCCCGGCAGCTCCGGCAGGTATTACACTGTTGCGTTGTAGTGTTAATGCTGCTCACAGTGATGAAGAAATCGATACAATTATTCAGGCCTTTGCTGAACTGAAAAAATAACTTTCATTACGTTAAAATAAATGCTGCCATGGGGTGATAAAACCGGGCAGCATTTATTTTGTTGCAGCCAAACACTCGCCAACATTTCATCAATGTGAAGTAAGGCTGAATATAAAAATCTGTATTAATGCCTTGTTCCACCACCTGCACATTTATTTAATTTTTCCACTACTCCGTACTGCGCTGAGCAAGACACTGAACAGCACCAGCTCTCCATGCCGAAAATATATCGGCACGGAAGCTGTTATTTTCATATACAAAGAAAATGAATGCAGTATTAGCGGGTGGCTACCGGCTCAATATTCTCTGAGTGCGAGTAACCGTGGCTTTGCATAAATTGTGCAATGGCAGCTTCAGCCGCAGCAATCACTTCATCTATCGGTTTATTGGCATCAATATCCACGATATCTGCCCCGGAAAAAGTAAGTTGCGGTGTAATAGCAATTTTTTTCGCCAGTGATTCTCTGCGGTGATCTGGTTTACGGGCACAGGCCACATCCAAATCCACATTAAGCTTTATCACTAAATCAGGCTTATAACTCGCCATCCAGTGAAATGCGTTACTTTCTTTACCCGCCAGCCATTTAACAAAACGGCTTCCTTTGGTTTCCTCCGGAAATGATGTGCCATCATAGGCTCCCGGGATCTGGTCCTGTGGATAACGGTCGGCAAGGATAATCACCCCCTGGCGGCGGAACGCCAGCATACGCCGAAAACGCCATAACCTGCGTAAAACAAAGGAATAAATCACCAGTGCCGGCAACAAATTCACCTCTGATTTTGCTGATTTGATTTTCTTTGTGTTGCTGGCAATAGACTTGCCAAACGCCTTGCCGATAAATGGAAGCTGTGAAACGGCACGCCCTACATTACCCGCCTGCTTTCCCAGGTGAACCTTCACGGCCGGGCCATATTTTTTCACATAGACAATAAGGTGTTCGCTAACCGTAGACTTCCCAGAACCGTCACTGCCTATAATCGCAATGAGCGGAGAATTTGGTTGATTCATAATAATTCACTCTTTCTAGTTACCAGAGAAATGTACCATTTTTCAGGCAAAAAGTCGCCGAGACTTGTTATTTCATCAACATTTAATAAATAGAATGTGTGTCATACAACAAAAAAATGGTAATTAGCACGAATGAATAAGAAAAATAGCATAAAATGTTAATCAACTTTCCACTACTATCCATTAGTTGCGGTTATCCTGACATCCTCTTTTCACTCTGTACAGAATCCAATATAATGTCGCTTTTATTATTGGATCTATTATTGTGAGTCACAAGATAATCCCTGCAGCTCCTCATTCCACTGTGCGCGTAATAGCAATAACTGGCTGTGATGGCTCGGGAAAATCGACTTTGGCTACCAGCCTGGTCAACCATCTTTCACAACAAGAACCCACAGAGTTGCTTTATCTGGGCCAGTCTTCCGGGCGAATAGGTGAGTGGATAAGTAGTTTACCGATTATTGGTGCTTCCTTTGGGCGTTATCTGCTTAAGAAATCAGATACTGTTCACGAAAAACCTTCCACACCACCTGGAAATGCCACTTCACTGGTTATTTTTCTGCTTTCCTGCTGGCGGGCATATAAATTTCGCCGCATGCTGAAAAAAAGCCGCCAGGGAAAACTCCTGGTCACTGACCGTTACCCGCAGGCAGAAGTGGCAGGCTTTCGTTTCGATGGCCCTCAGTTAGCCAAAACTGTTGGGGGGAATCAGTGGGTGTGCTGGTTACGTAATAATGAACAAAAATTGTACCAGTGGATGGCATCTTACCCACCGTTACTGCTGATTCGCCTGGATATTGATGAACAGACAGCTTTCTCGCGTAAACCCGACCACAAGCTTTCCGCTCTGCGCGAAAAAATAGCCGTCATTCCAAACCTGACATTTAATGGCGCCCAAATTCTGGATCTCAATGGTCGCGAACCGGCAAATAAAATACTGGATGAATCCTTACAGGCCATTCAGATTTCACTCACATCGTCAAAGCGGTAATCCTTTAGCCAACATGTTGTGTTGAAACCCATGAAAACAGATAACGAAAACAGCAAAAATACATCACCCATTACCTGTATCTCCGGGCTGGTTGCCGTAGTCGGTAGCGATGGAACAGGGAAATCGACGCTCACTAATGATTTAGTAAAAAATCTTAAAAAACAATTTGTTACTGAAAGGCGTTATTTGGGGCTTATTTCCGGGGAAGATGGCGATAAAATAAAACGCCTGCCGGTCATTGGCACCTGGCTTGAGCGTCGCCTGGCGGCAAAATCAGACAAAACACAGCGCATGAGCAATAAAGCTCCGGCACTGTGGGCCGCACTGATTATGTATGGTTTTTCTTTGTGGCGCGCTTCTAACCTCAGAAAAGTACAGCGGCTTGCACAAAGTGGAGTGCTGGTGATTAGTGACCGCTACCCACAGGCTGAAATATCCGGTTTCTATTATGACGGGCCGGGCATTGGGCCGGAGCGTGCTAAAGGCTGGTTATTAACCCGCCTGGCAGAACGCGAACGCCGCCTGTATCAACAAATGGCTTTGTTCCGCCCGGAATTAATTATCCGCCTTGATATTGATGCCGATACTGCCTTTTCACGCAAGCCAGACCACAGCTACGAAGAACTGAAAGATAAAATCGCCAACATGGTAAAACTGAATTACAACGGTTCCCGAATAGTTGAGCTGGATGCGCGCGCTCCTTATGATGAAGTGCTTGAAAATGCACTCAATGCGATATACCCGGTTATAGAAAAATCCCAACGCCGGGAAGTTAATGCATAAATTTTGCCAAGCGCTGGCACCAGGCCCAGGCAACACCTGAGCTGGTTGTTTTTCCATTTAGCAGCGCAATTAACAGAGTGCAGGCAAATAGCATCTATGAATAAAATTGCCCGGGGTATAACAGAGTATTATCGAAAAGTCTGTATGCCCTGCATCTTACCCGGTAGTGCTGTTACCAGCCACCGATGTAACCAAACCTGTTACAGGCTGTGACCAGATACCCGTTTATCAAGGTATTACGTCTGTCACGCCAGCGGAAAAATCTGCAAGGCGTGCTTATAGTTTGTTAGCGATTACTAACCGGAATTACCGAGCATGGCTGGTTTTTTATTATGAAGCATTGGTTTTCTGATGGCGCATTTCGGGCCATTTTGCGTAACGCCGCTTATCTTGGCTCCGGAAGTGTAGTCAGCGCATTACTTGGTTTACTCGCCCTCTCCTGCGCGGGTAAAGGCATGACGCCAGAGTTGTTCGGTGCGCTGGTTGTTATTCAGGCCTATGCAAAAGCAGTCAGTGACTTTATTAAATTTCAGACCTGGCAATTCGTGGTCCAGTTTGGTACGCCTGCGCTGGAAAAGCAGGACACACAACGATTCCGTGACGTTATTGCGTTTTCATTTGGCCTGGATATCGCCAGTGGTCTTGTTGCTGTACTCGGCGGCATGGCCTTATTGCCTTTCCTTTCCCATGCACTTGGGCTTGAAGGGAAAAATTTTTGGCTGGCAATTTTATACTGCACCTTAATTCCTTCAATGACAGCCGCAACCCCTACAGGGATTTTGCGTGTTTTTGACCGCTTTGATCTGATTGCCGTTCAGCAGGCAACAAAACCATTTTTACAAGCCGCCGGTAGTGTTATTTCCTATTATTACAACCTGGGCTTCACTGGTTTTGTCATTACCTGGTATGCCGCTAATTTATTTGGCGGGACATTATTTTGGTGGTTTGCTGCAAGAGAATTGCGCGCCAGAAATATCCATAACGCATTAAAGCCACGGCTTTTCAAAGTTGCACGCAATATAGAAGGCGCCTGGAACTTCGTGTGGACAACCAATTTTGCGCACACTATTTGGGCCGCGCGTAATTCATGCAGCACCGTTTTGGTAGGACTGGTTTTAGGGCCGGCACCTGCTGGTTTGTTCAAAATTGCTATGACATTTTTTGATGCCACGGGGACCCCGGCAAAATTACTGGAGAAAAGTTTCTATCCTGAAATCATGCGCTTAGACCCAAGAACAACCAAACCATGGTTACTGGGTCTGCGTTCAGCATTACTGGCTGGCGGCATTGGAATCGCGGTAGCACTGCTGGTTATTCTGGTTGGCAAACCGTTAATTTCGCTGGTCTTCGGTTACAAATACCTTGAAGCATATGATTTAATCCAAATAATGCTGGGCGCCATCATTGTTTCAATGGTCGGTTTCCCCCAAGAATCGCTGTTATTTATGGCAGGGAAACAACGGGCGTTTCTGGTCGCACAAACTATTGCTTCGGGTTCATATATTGTTCTGCTGGTTGCCATGTCGCATCTGTTTGGTGTGCAGGGTGCCGCTTTTGCTTATTTTGGTGGGCAATGTCTGGATGTGTTGTTATCACTTGTTCCAACATTAAGTGCTTACCGTAATCGTTATTTACTGGGGTTCAATGTCCCCAGAGAGAGTAATCAATGACGAATAATACGTGGGAAAAATTCCCCGAAGACACCATCGAGTTGTTATTCACAGCAGTAGAAGAGGATGACAACGTTGATGAACACACCAGCCTGCCAGATGTGATCGATTTGCGATGCCCCCACGAGAATATCTACCAAAACTACGCTCTGTGCCTGCAGTTTTGGCGTGATGGTTTTACTCGTGAAGAGCTGCTGGGTTTGGTAGAGAAATTCATAAAAAACCCTGACTTACCTCAGGCGGTACGGATGCGTTACAAATATATCCGCGCACGCTATAAGCATTTGCGTTTTGCTCAGCGGTTGTACAGCAAGAAACACCAGTCTTTTGGGTTGTTTAACACCACTACAGTAGTGTTGGGCCATTTTCAGGATGCATTTCGCAACGGTAACCAAAAAAACCTGAAATATTACGGCGCTATTTTGCGCATCCTGCTCAGTAAGCCCATCTGGTCCCTGGTCAGCTATGCAATGAGCCACTTTGAGCTGGAAACCGAGAGTGGGTTTATTGCCTACCGGCAGTCACAAATTCGGACTCTGGGTACGCTTATCAATCATTCTCAGCTTACCGGGGAAGAATTCCACGATGTGCGCAAGATTGTCAGCCAGCAGGTTTCTTTTTATGACACCCTGCGTTCAATTAATCCCGGCAACCAACAGGCATATGAGATGTCCAGGTTCCTGGCTGCAATTAACGGCATTATGGGCGACCAGCACGATGTGATGGTGGCAGATAAACTGTCAGGCGGTTCGATGTATGACGAAGCAACAGCGCTGGAACCGGATTTGCGCCTGCGCCTGGAACAGCTTCTGGCCCACTACCCGCTGTGATCCACTGGCCGTACATTCCCTTTTACGGCCCACCATGCACCTGAGAACACAATCCGGGCCAGGCAGCGGGATGTAATAACTTCAGAATGTTCTTTACAGCCCTTGGGTAAAAAAACCGGAAAAAGTATTTATTATCAAACCATTGCCAGTTATCAACTTACCAGTAACAAGGAGGCGGATATGACTTTAGGTAAATTTTTGGCAGTGCCATTCCTTCTTTTGCTTCCGGTAATCGCCTTTGCACACAACTTTGTTATTGGCAAACCCGTTACCCCGGTGATGATTAGCGAAAAAGGTGAACTAATCCTCAAAGATGGTGATTTTACCTGGAAGAAATGGAACACCGCAGAGTTTGCCGGAAAAGTGCGGGTAATACAGTATATTGCTGGCCGAAAATCTGCCAAAAAGAAAAACTCGCTGCTGATTAATGCTGTAAAAGATGCAGATTTTCCTGAAGACCGTTTCCAGCCCACCACTATCGTAAATACTGATGATGCTATCCCGGGTTCCGGTTTTTTCGTCCGTGGCAAAATAGAAAAAAACAAAAAGAACTATCCATGGGCGCAGTTTATTGTCGACAGTGACGGTCTGGCCCGTAAGGCCTGGCAACTGAAAGAAGAGAGTTCCACCATCGTGGTGCTGGATAACCTTGGCCGGGTTCGCTGGGCAAAAGATGGCGCGCTGACGCCAGATGAAGTAACGCATGTGATAACGCTGATACACCAGCTTATTGCGGCAGAAAATCCATGATGCCCGGGCCATACCCATTGCTGAAGACCGGTAAACACATTGGTTAATAAAGGATGTACAGAAGCGATGTTTTTAATTGAGCGTTATATCCTGGCTGAAGTTCGCCGGTTAACCATTATCATTGTGTGTTTTTTGGTCTTCATGTTTGCCTGCTTTTCTGCACAACGTTACCTGACAGACGCGGCGAATGGCACGCTGGCGCTGGAAGTTGTTTTCAATGTTGTCTGTTATAAGGTACTGATAGCTCTGGAAATGCTGCTACCTGTTGGGTTGTATGTCGCGGTATCAGTGGCGCTGGGCCAGATGTACACCGATTCAGAAATCACCGCTATTCTGGCCTCAGGCTCCAGCCCGGTGCGAATCTACCGGGCGATTCTGGTTCTGGCTATTCCGCTGGGGATCGTGGTCACCTTTATTTCTTTATATGGCCGCCCCTGGGCCTATGGGCAAATTTACCAGCTTGAGCAGCAATCCCAGTCTGAGCTGGATGTCAGCCATTTACAGGCCAATAAGTTTAATACCAACAGTGATGGCAGAATGGTGCTGGCAACGAAGATAGACGCAGCACACAGTCACCTGGCTGATGCACTGATTTATACTTCTTCACCGAACAAAACCAGTATTTATAAAGCCGGGTCTGTGGATGTCATTGACCCATCGCCAAAAAGCCCCACAGTTATGCTCCACAATGGTACTGGTTATGTTCTGGAAAGAAACGGGCAGGATGACCGGAAAATGGTGTACCGCAACCTGCGAGTAGACCTGAAACCGGTGGTTCAAAGCCTGGATGTAAGACGAAAAGCGGCTTCTGTGGCGCAACTGGCACGCTCATCTGACCCCGCAGATTATGCAGAACTGCAATGGCGCGAAAGCCGTGGGTTAAGCACACTGCTAATGGTGTTACTGGCAATACCATTAAGCAGAACCCGCCCTCGCCAGGGGCGTTTTGCCACCCTGCTACCGCTGACTATTTTATTTGCTGCGATTTTCTATGGCAGCAATATTTGCCGCACGTTGATTGCGAATGGTTCGATTCCAGGCGTTCCCGGCATGTGGTCGGTGCCGTTAATTATGTTATTCGGGCTGCTGGCGCTGCTTGCTTCTGAATTCTCTTTGCTGAAGAAAAAATCCCGATGAACATTTTCAGCCGCTTTTTAATCCGCAATGTCTTTATCGGCTTCGCCGCCGCCGCCGGGTTGTTAATTCCGTTGTTTACCACATTCAACCTGATTAACGAGCTGGAAGATGTTACTCCTGGTGGCTACCTGTGGACTCAGGCGTTGTGGGTTACATTGATGACACTGCCGCGCACGCTTATCGACCTGGGGCCTTTTGTCGCCCTTTTTGGCGGGATAATCGGCCTTGGGCAACTGTCGAAAAGCCTGGAGTTAACCGCGATACGTGTGGCGGGCGTGTCAATTATGAAAATCGCCAGTGTTATTCTGTGCGCAGGGCTGATGCTGACGGTTACATTTGCGGTACTTGATGAATGGGTGGCATCCCCGTTGCAACAGTACGCACTAAGGCTAAAAGATGCAGCACTGGCGCACTCGGGCAAAACCGACAATGCCGGTAACGAACTGTGGGCCAGAAAGGGCAATGAGTTTGTGACAGTAAAATCCCTGGATGAACACAATAACCCGCAGGGCATTGAGATTTTCTATTACCAGCCGGACCTGTCTTTGCAATCCTATATTTATGCCAAAACCGCGACGATTGACGACAAACACACATGGACACTGCACCAGGTTTACCAAAAAAACTGGGATGGCGATAAAGAGAGTGTACAGACGGCAGACTCACTGCAATGGCATTCTGTCTTTACCGGCATGAGCCTCGCGGAACTGACCATGCCCAGTGACAGTTTCTCCATTGTTCAGCTAAACCGGTACATTAAGTATTTGCAGGGCAGTGGGCAACCGAGCATGGAGTTCAGAATTGCGCTGTGGCAAAAGCTGGGCCGCCCAATATTAATTCTGGCAATGATCCTGCTGGCCGTGCCCTTCACTTTTGGTAATGCACGTGAACCCGGGTTAGGAAGCCGCCTGGCTTTGGGCGTAGTCGTTGGCCTGCTGACCTACATTGCCTACCAAATTGCCGTCAATTTAGGGTTATTGCTGTCACTCAACGTTCAGTTCACCACCCTTTCTCTGCCTTTGTTACTGCTGCTTGTGGCTCTGGCCTTAGTCTGGCGGTTTGATAAGCGCCATTAGCATTTTCAGCGCTTCGGCCGTTCCGGGATCAGGGAGCGGTTGCCTGCTCAAGGTTTATCAGCCAGGTCATTGCGGCTTCGCGGTTGGTGGAGCACATCTCGAAGGACGGTTGCAGGCTCGCGCAAACTGCCGGGCGTAAATCGGAGCCAAAGATGTTACACCGGTTATCCTCAGATAACTGAATACACCTCACGTTTGCCGGTTTGCCATCAGGCATGCCAGGAATGGGGCTGCTAATTGAGGGCGCGGTACAACAGGCACCACAGTCTGGGCGGCAATGCATAGTCATTCTCTTTTCATATCGGCCCGCTACTCTACCAGCCGCTGGCAATAAGAGAAATCCCTCCTGCTACCATTACTGCGTATATATGGCGAATTCCACTTGCCTGAAACCCAGGGCGCGAGTAACGTGTCGCGATATTTTAATCAACCCTGGCCCGCCAGGACGACCAGACAGGATAGCCCCATGGCAAGAGCGAATGAAATCAAACGCGGTATGGCTGTGAATTACAACGGCAAGCTGCTGTTAGTGAAAGATATTGATATTCAGGCACCCAGTGCGCGCGGTGCTGCAACACTGTATAAAATGCGTTTTTCCGATGTCCGTACTGGCCTGAAAGTTGAAGAGCGTTTCAAAGGCGATGATCTGCTGGACACCATTACACTTAGCCGCCGTGCCGTTAACTTTTCCTATATTGATGGCAACGAATATGTGTTTATGGACGACGAAGACTACACGCCGTACATCTTCAATAAAGAACAAATTGAAGATGAACTGCTGTTTATTCCGGAAGGCGGGATCCCGGGAATTCAGGTTCTGACATGGGATGGCCAGGTACTGGCGCTTGAACTGCCGCAAACTGTCGATATGGAAATTGTTGAAACTACGCCTGGGATCAAAGGCGCGTCCGCCAGTGCACGCACTAAGCCAGCAACGATGGTTACCGGCCTGACCATTCAGGTGCCTGAGTATTTGGGTAACGGCGATAAAATCCGTATCCATATTGCTGAACGCCGTTATATGGGCCGGGCAGACTAACGCGACGCGTTATTTGCCGGTTCTGCCTGCTCAGGTAGCTTATGGCTCCCGAGCAGAAAAAGAAAAGCACTGCCGCAGGGTAGTGCTTTTTTATATTTTCGTTCAGCGCAGCACAAAAAAACGCGCCAGACCAAAAAGGCCCGGCGCGCATTGTCACCCAAAAACAGCACGGCGAGTTTGAAACGCAACCCGCCTGAGTTTATCAGAGCAAATCAGGGAATAAGGTTTTTTTCAGTGCCAGCTCAACACCGCGCACCTCAGCCAGGCCTTTTAAGCGGCCAATAGCAGAGTAACCCGGGTTAGTTTTCTTACGCAGGTCATCCAGCATCTGGTGGCCGTGATCCGGGCGCATTGGAATAGCCCGCTTATCACCCGCAGCCACACGGCGTTGCTCTTCTTTCAGAATGGCATGCACCACACCAACCATATCGACATCGCCCTGCAAGTGAGCCCCTTCGTGGAAGGTTTTCGGGTTGTCTTCACGGCAGGTAGCACGCAGGTGAGTAAAGTGAATGCGGTCGGCAAAGGTTTCAACCATCGTCACCAAATCGTTATCTGCACGGACACCATAAGAACCGGTGCACATGGTGAAACCGTTGTTAATGCTGTCTACGGTTTCTTTCATCCACTGCATATCTTCGATAGTTGACACTATACGCGGCAGGCCAAGGATTGGGCGCGGCGGGTCATCCGGGTGCACAGCAAGGCGCACGCCACTGGCTTCTGCTACCGGCACAATCGCTTTCAGGAAATACGCCATATGTTCGCGCAAACTTGCTTTATCGATGCCATCGTATTCCGCCAGACGGGCACGGAACTGGTCCAGAGTGTAGCCTTCTTCCGCACCAGGCAAACCGGCAATAATATTGCGGGTCAGCAGGTCGATATCGTCTTGCGACATCGCTGCGAAATAATCCTGAGCCTGGCTTTGCTCTTCCGCCGTGTAATCGGCTGCTGCTCCCGGGCGTTTAAGGATGCACAATTCAAAAGCCGCGAAAGCGATTTGGTCAAAACGCAGTGCTTTCGAGCCATCTGGCAGGGTGTACGCCAGGTCGGTACGGGTCCAGTCCAGTATCGGCATGAAGTTATAGCACACCGTATCGATCCCACATTCCCCCAGGTTGCGAATACTCTGCTGATAATTCGCAATCCAGGTATCATACTGGCCGGTGTGGGTTTTAATGTCTTCGTGCACCGGAATACTTTCCACAACAGACCATGTCAGGCCTTTTTCCGCCAGTAACGCCTGGCGCGCCTTAATCTCTTCCACCGGCCAGACCTGGCCATTTGGAATGTGATGCAGTGCCGTGACAACGCCTGTTGCGCCTGCCTGACGCACATCATCCAGCGATACAGGATCATTCGGTCCATACCAACGCCAGGTTTGTTCCATGACAGATACCTCTGTTTAAGCTGTTATACCAATTTATTTTGACTACTACCATACATGTTTGACAGGCAGAGTCAATTACGCGCCCTGCCAAGAATTGATCCAGTTCACAATCCCCCTGAATTTTGCGGTATGCCAATTTAATTTGTTGTCATATAACTTTAGACTAGAGATGTTAATTAATCGTTAAACAGGATTCTGTTATGGCAACTGTCGCATCCGTTTCCCTTCCCGCTTTTGTTCAGCTTCCTCAGTATGACCGCGCAGCTCTGGCATCACGCATTGTGCATTTAGGTTTTGGGGCCTTTCACCGCGCGCACCAGGCGTTACTGACTGACCGGGTGCTTAACCAAAGTGGTGGAGACTGGGGGATTGCGGAAATCAGCCTGTTCAGTGGCGACATTATGATGCAGGCATTACGTGAGCAGGACCACCTGTTCACTGTGCTGGAAAAAGGGCCAGACGGGAATCAGCCTATTGTTATCGGTGCAGTCCATGAATGCCTGAACGCAAAACTGGATGGCATCGAAGCTATTATTGAGAAGTTTTGCGAACCTCAGGTTGCCATTGCCTCACTGACAATTACCGAAAAAGGCTACTGTATCGACCCGGCAACAGGAAAACTGGATACCGGGAACAGCCGGATTGTTCACGACTTAGCCCACCCCCATGAACCCCACTCGGCCCCCGGGTTACTGGTTGAAGCACTGTACCGCCGCCGTGAACGTGGCCTCTCGCCATTTACCGTACTGTCGTGCGATAACATCCCTGAAAATGGGCATATCGTTAAACATGCGGTTCTGGGTATGGCAAAACAGCGTGACAGCGCGCTGGCAAGCTGGATTGAACAGCACGTTACCTTTCCTTCCACTATGGTTGACCGTATCGTGCCCGCTGCCACAGAGGAAAGCCTGAAAGAAATTGCCGACCTGTTGGGTGTGGCAGACCCCTGCGCGATAAGCTGTGAGCCCTTTATCCAGTGGGTGGTTGAAGATAATTTCGTGGCTGGCCGCCCGCAATGGGAAAGCGCTGGTGTGCAAATGGTAAGTGATGTTCTGCCATGGGAAGAAATGAAATTGCGCATGCTCAATGGCAGCCACTCTTTTCTGGCCTGGCTTGGCTATGTTGCCGGATACCACTATGTGAATGTGTGTATGGAAGATGCGGCGTTCCGCGCAGCTGCATTAAAACTGATGCTGGAAGAACAGGCCCCCACACTGCGCATTACCGGGGTTGATTTGGCCGACTATGCCAACCAGTTAATTACCCGGTTCAGCAACCCGGCCCTGGCACACCGAACCTGGCAAATTGCTATGGATGGCAGCCAGAAATTGCCACAACGTATGCTGGACAGTATTCGCTGGCACCTTGACCAGGGCAGTGACTGGCCTTGCCTTGCTTTGGGAGTGGCTGGCTGGATGCGCTTCGTCAGTGGTGTCGATGACGCCGGGCAGCCTGTTGAAATAAAAGATCCTCTGGCCGATATCATTCAGCAAAAAGTGCAACAAAGTACAACGGAAAACCGGGTAGCCGCCCTGCTGTCACTGACTGCTATCTTTGGCGAAGATTTAGCAAATAACGCTGAATTTACTCGCCATATTGAACATGCCTGGCAGTTACTGGTAAGTAAAGGTGCGCACGGTGCGGTTGCCGCACTTGTGGCGGGCGATTAACCGCACAAACAGATCTTCTCTTCACTCGTTTTTTTCGTCATGATCAGCACGTTTTTCTTTATTCCTGGGTGGGAACAGGAAAAACGTGTTGCCAGCCTGCAACACGCATTCCCCCAGCTACAGACAGTATGTTTGCTGGTCAATTTTTCTGGTCAATGACATAACCAGAGCCTGCTTCTGGTTATGTCTGTTGCCCGGGCAGGGAGGAGTTGTGACAAAAACCAATCTGATTACCGGTTTCCTTGGCAGCGGTAAAACCACCACCATTCTTCATTTGCTGGCAAACAAACCAGAAAATGAAAAATGGGCGGTGCTGGTGAATGAATTTGGTGAAATTGGTATTGATGGCGCGCTGTTGTCTGACCGTGGCGCACTCTTAAAAGAGATCCCCGGTGGGTGTATGTGTTGTGTGAATGGCCTGCCCATGCAGGTGGGGCTGAACACATTATTACGCCAGTACAAGCCAGACAGACTGCTGATTGAGCCAACCGGCCTGGGCCACCCCCGGCAAATTCTTGAGATGCTGACAGCCCCGGTGTATGAGCCCTGGATTACCCTTCAGGCCAGTTTTTGCCTGCTGGACCCGCGCCAGCTGGCAGATGACAAAGTGCGCGTGAACGAAAACTTTCGTGACCAGTTGGCAGCTGCCGATATTGTTATCGCCAATAAGCAGGACCGGTCTGATGCCCTGTCGCAAGCGGCTCTGGATACATGGTGGGCTGAGCAGGGTAATGGCCGTTTACTGGTGCACTGCTCACAGGGCGCGATAGACCCAACCCTGCTGGATACCCCGCGTACCCGCGATACACTGCCCCCGGCCAGCGCAGCACACCACCACCATTCAGCCCCCGCAAGCGGGCTGGCCGCGTTATCTTTGCCTGAGCATCAACGCTGGCGCCGGGTGCTTAACCAGGGCCAGGGGTATACGGCCTGCGGGTGGATTTTCGATGCCGATACCGTTTTTGATACCACCGGAATTCTGGAGTGGGCCCGCCTTGCCCCGGTGGACCGGGTAAAAGGGATTTTTCGCATTCCTGAAGGCCTGGTGCGCATTAACCGCCAGGGGCTGGATTTGCATATTGAAACCCAGCCAGTTGCCCCACCGGACAGCCGGGTTGAGCTAATTACGGCACAGGAAACTGACTGGAATGCCTTGCAAACAAGTTTGTTGAGGTTACGTTTAACCGCGCAGGCGTAGTCTGAAAGGTTATTGTTAAAAGAAATTGTTACCTGAATACTTATGAAACGTACTTATTTATTACCCATCCTGGTGATGAACCTGCTGGGTTTCGCGCTGTTTTTCTCCTGGTACCTGCCACCTTCACACGGGTTCTGGTTCCCCATCGACAGTGGGTTATATCACTTTTTCAACCGGTTGATTGTTGAAAACCACACATTCCTGTGGCTGGTTGCCATTACCAATAATCGCGCATTTGATGCCTGCTCATTGCTGTGCATGGGGCTGGTAATGCTGCATTACTGGCGTGCTGAATCCGCCTGTGGGCGCCGCCGCATTGTAATTATTGGCCTGGTTATGCTGCTGACTGCGGTTGTGCTTAACCAGTTAGGACAAAATATACTCCATCTGGAACGCCGTAGCCCTTCGCTGTTCTTTACGGATACCGTCCGGGTCAGTGAATTACTGCCCTTTCCAACCAAAGATGCCTCAAAAGACAGCTTCCCTGGTGACCACGGTATGATGCTGCTTATTTTCTGTGGCTTTATGTTGCGTTATTTCAGCGTACGCGCGTTCGCTATTTCCCTGGTTATCTTCGCCGTGTTCTCGCTGCCACGAATGATGATTGGCGCGCACTGGTTTACAGATGTTTTTGTGGGCTCATTAACTGTGGTACTGGTTGGCCTGCCCTGGTGTTTATTAACGCCGCTGAGCGACAAACTGGTTAACTGGTTTAATTTGCGCCTGCCCGGTAAAAATAAACACCCGGCTAACAATTGATTGAAAAACGCCCAAAAAGTTGCGCTATTAGTTATATTGCTATTTCTGATAGCGTGACTTAATTCAAACTGGCTGTTCTGCAAATTTCTCCTGAGCTTTTTTTTTCTTTTGATTCATGATATTGCTGTTTTTTCCTTCTTGTCTGGTCATTATTTCACCATATCCGTTCAGCACGACAAAACATCACAATTTCTTATAAAATTATCTGCAAAATGACTCGCTATGTTTTTTTTGATCGGGTACTCTCGGGAATATTCTGTGCAACGTGTCAGGCAAACGCTTAACACGAATAAAATTGTGCGTTTTGCCACATTTTTATCCAGAAAGCGTTGTTGTTGTGCAGATTGCTAATTAGTCTCGTACCGTTTGGCATTTTTCTAGCGGCTCTGTCGCTAAGGACATCAAGGGATAATAAACAATATGGTCAAGTCTCAACCGATCTTGAGATATATCTCGCGGGTGTTACCCGCCGTTGCTGTGGCGGTTTTGCTTTCAGCATGTAGCGCAACGAATAGCGCAAAAAATATGCGTACTGAGACGCATGCAGTTGGCGATAATGACAGTTATTTACTGCAAGCTTCTCAGGACGAATTTGAAAAGATGGTGCAAAACCTCGACATCAAATCCCGTCTGATGGATCAATACGCAGACTGGAAAGGGGTTCGTTACCGTCTTGGTGGTGACACCAAACGTGGTATTGATTGCTCTGCATTTGTTCAACGTACTTTCCGGGAACAATTCGGACTTGAACTGCCTCGTTCAACTTACGAACAAGAAACCATGGGTAAGCATGTTGCGAAAACTGCACTGCGAACCGGTGATTTAGTGCTGTTCAGGGCAGGTTCTACGGGCCGTCATGTCGGTATCTATATTGGTAATAATCAGTTTGTTCACGCCTCCACTTCCAGTGGTGTAATGATCTCCAATCTGGACGAGCCTTACTGGAAAAGGCGGTATAACGATGCGAGACGTGTACTGAGCCGCAGCTAAACATTTTTAATCCCTTGATAATGCTAAGCTGAGACTATTAAAAACGCCGCCCAAAGCGGCGTTTTTTCATTTAGTTACTCCCCATTCTCCCCAGTCTGTTTTATTCTTAGAACAATAAAAATAACTGCACCTGCTGTTAACAATGGGGCTTTGTGACTGTGGTGTCTCCCTCCAATAAACTGCATTTTTTCCCGGAACAAGGAAAAAACCTGGCCACCAGCTTACTTCTGGGACTTGTGGTAGCACTTTGTATCAGTGCTCTGGTGCTGGCAATAACGCATCTTCAACGCATGAAGCGGCTCGAAACACTGGCAGATAATTTCAGCCAGTATATGTACAGTTATGCTGTTGATTTACAGGATTCGTCATATAAATTACTGCCGCTGGCGCAACAGCCCTGCGAGCGGGTGATTCCAGAACTAACCAGCTCTGCCGCATTTAAACTCCATGTGCGTGCCGCACTGTTGGTAAAGAACAGCACAGCAGAATGCTCCTCTGCTACTGGCAAAATGTCCTATCCACTGGCAAAACTGGTGCCTGATATCAATATCAGCAAACGCCGGGATCTGGCGATTTTAGCGGAAACCCCGCTAATGCCCGGCAAGCCTGCACTGGCATTTTGGCTGGCAGACCCGCACCACGCAGGCGATGGCATTATTACGACCATTAACCTGAATATTCCCCCTTATTTGTTGTTCAGTGCGCAGAAAGAAGGCGTCTCCGGGATAGCCCTTGCAGTGCGTCAGGAAGCCATTGGTATTTACACCGGCCAGGTCACCCCGGTGGCGCAGTTAGGTAAGCCCCGCCTGGAGCGATCTTTGCCAGATTTCCCAATAAAACTGTTGATCTTTGCTCCCCGCTGGCAACCTCAGTTGATCCAGTTTTCCCTGCTGGTTGGCTTAGCCGCTGGTATTGTAAGCGCACTATTGTGCTTCTATTATTTAACAGTGCGTATGAGTTCGGGCCGCGAGATCCTGGCCGGTATTAAGCGCCACCAGTTTTCTGTTGTGTACCAGCCAGTAATGGATACACAACATCAGGATATTAAAGGCGTGGAAGCCCTGATGCGCTGGCACCACCCGGCCGCAGGCCCTATTCCCCCGGATGTTTTCATTCAGTATGCAGAGGCTCAGGGGCTTATCGTTCCACTGACCCGCCATTTATTCAGCCTGATAGTCAAAGATCTTCCGGTATTACAACAATGCCTGCCTGCAGGATCCAAACTGGGGATAAACCTTGCGCCGTCACATCTTAAAGCCGCGTCTTTTCAGAGTGATATCACCCAGTTTGTGAACCAGCTTCCCGGCAACTACTTCAGGTTATTGTTAGAAATGACAGAGCGCGCCATGCTGGAAGGCGATGATGTTCTGGAAAGTTTTAACTGGCTGCACGAGCAGGGTTTTGACATTGCTGTTGATGATTTTGGTACCGGGCATTCCGCGCTTATCTACCTGCAACGTTTTCCCTTTGATTACCTGAAAATTGATAAAGGATTTATCAGCGCTATTGGTCAGGAAACCGTGACATCACCTGTACTGGACGCCGTCCTCAACTTAGCCCAGCGACTGAAAATGGAAACGGTTGCTGAAGGTGTTGAAACCGCAGACCAGGCGGCATGGCTTGCCAGGCGCGGTGTAACCTATATGCAGGGCTACTATTTAGGCCGCCCGATGTCTGCGCAACAGTTGAATGAATGGTACTGTAAACTACCCACAAACTCTGGTGGGTGATACAGTCAGCACTCCCTGCCCGCAAATACCCAGGCGGGGTTCTGGTTACTGTTTTTTTATTGCGTGTCATACTGCCCCGTTACTGTGTGACGGTGGCCTGATAAGGATCTCACTGACGATGTTGCTGCGTTGTCTGGCTGCTTGTTTACTGGTGATTGCCAACCTGAGCTATGCCGCCCCCCAAATTGAAGAGAGTTATTCTTTTGCCGTATTAGGGGAACCTAAATACGCAGTAGATTTCACGCATTTTGATTATGCAAACCCTGCGGCCCCCAAAGGGGGAAGCATGACGCTGGCAACGATTGGTACGTTTGATAACTTCAACCGTTTTGCTTTGCGTGGTAACCCGGGTATCCGCACCGATGCCCTGTATGACAGCCTGTTTACCACCTCTGACGACGAACCCGGGAGTTATTACCCACTGATTGCTGAAAAAGCCCGTTACCCGGATAACTTCGCCTGGGCGGAAATTGCCATTAACCCGGAAGCCCGGTTTCAGGATGGTTCCCCGGTGCGCGCCAGCGATGTCGCCTTCACTTTCCACAAGTTTATGACTGAAGGGGTTCCTCAGTTCCGCATTTATTATAAGGGCGTAAAAGTTAAGGCCATTTCGCCACTCACAGTGCGCATTGAACTGGCAGCCCCATCAAAAGACATGCTGTTAGGGCTACTGACTCTGCCCGTTATGCCGGAATCATTCTGGAAAGATCACAAGCTGAGCGACCCTTTGTCTGTGCCACCGCTCTCTGGCGGGCCTTATAAAATCACCGCATGGAAAATGGGCCAGTACATTGTGTATTCGCGGGTAAAAAACTACTGGGCTGCCAATTTACCGGTTAACCGCGGGCGGTTTAACTTTGACACCCTGCGTTATGATTATTACCTGGACGACAATGTCGCCTTTGAAGCCTTCAAAGCCGGTGCCTATGATTTTCGCAGTGAAAGTAGCCCCAAAAACTGGGCGACGCGCTATACCGGCACCAACTTCGACAAACATTACATCCGCAAAGAGTCCTGGCCAAACCAGGGAGCTGTAGATACGCAATGGCTGGCATTTAATATACAAAGGCCAATGTTTACCGACCGACGGGTGCGTGAAGCCATTGGCCTGGCCTTTGATTTCAACTGGTTTAATAAAGCCTTGTTTTACGGTGCTTACCAGCGGCCAGACAGCTATTTTGAAAATACCGAGTACGCGGCACGCAACTACCCCGATGCCAGTGAGTTAACTTTGCTGGCACCGATGAAGGCACAACTACCGCCAGATATATTCACCCATATCTGGCACCCGGCACAATCTAAAGGCGATGGCTTCGACCGCGCTAATTTGCTCAAAGCAATGGCGCTACTGAAAGACGCAGGCTGGGAGATTCGCAACCAGCAACTGGTGAATACCAAAACAGGCAAGCCATTCCAGTTTGAGTTACTACTGGGCAATGGTGGCAATGACCAGTGGGTTTTGCCATTCCAGCATAACCTGCGCCGCCTTGGCATAGCGATGTCCATCCGCCAGGTTGATAACTCACAACTCACTAATCGCCTGCGCAAACGGGATTTTGATATGCTGCCTTCCCGCTACCAGGCCATGCCGTGGCCCTCTTCTGACTTACAGATTTTGTGGGCATCACAATATATCGACTCAACCTGGAACCGCCCGGGTGTGGCAAACCCGGTGGTAGATAAGCTGACGGCAGATATTGTTGCTCACCAGGGGGATAAAGCCGCGCTGGTAACCCTTGGCCGTGCACTGGACCGGGTGCTGACATGGAATTATTACATGATTCCCATGTGGTATATGCCCACACGCCAGTTAGCCTGGTGGGATAAATTTTCTCACCCGGAAATTCAGCCTGTTTACTCTGTCGGGCTGGATTCCTGGTGGTACGACGTTAACAAAGCCGCGTCATTGCCGGCTCAACGGCGCTAAGGAGGAGGCTCGTGGGTGCGTACCTGGTTCGTCGGTTACTGCTGGTTATTCCTACGTTGTGGGCCATCATCACGCTGAATTTTTTCATTGTGCAGATAGCGCCAGGTGGGCCAGTAGACCAGGCCATCGCCGCCATTCAGTTTGGCGGCAACACGGGTGTGCCAGGGCTGAGTAACAATTCAATGGAGAGTACTCACCGGGCAACCGGAGTCAGTAATGCTGCTGAAGGGCAGTACCGAGGGGCGCGGGGTCTGGATCCGGAGGTTATTGCTGAAATCACTCACCGCTATGGCTTTGATAAACCCTTGCATGTGCGTTACTTCAACATGCTCAAAGACTACCTGAGCTTCGATTTTGGTAACAGCCTGTTCCGTAGTGCTTCCGTTATCAGCCTGATTAAAGACAGCCTGCCGGTTTCGGTTTCTTTAGGGCTGTGGAGCACTCTGATTATTTATCTGGTTTCCATTCCGCTGGGTATCCGCAAGGCAGTGCATAACGGCAGTGCATTTGATGTGTGGAGCAGTGCGCTGATTATTATTGGTTATGCGGTTCCGGCTTTTTTGTTCGCCATTATGCTGATTGTGGTGTTTGCCGGTGGGAGCTACCTGGACTGGTTCCCGTTGCGCGGGCTGGTTTCCGCACATTTCGATGCACTCCCCTGGTATAAAAAAATTACCGATTACCTGTGGCATATCACTCTGCCGGTATTGGCGACAGTGATTAGCGGGTTCGCGGCGCTGACAATGCTCACCAAGAACGCTTTTCTGGATGAGATCCGTAAACAATATGTCGTCACAGCCCGCGCCAAAGGTCTGGGTGAAAAGCAGATCCTGTCACGCCATGTTTTCCGTAATGCCATGCTACTGGTTATTGCTGGTTTCCCGGCCACCTTTATCAGTATGTTCTTTACAGGGTCGTTACTGATAGAGGTGATGTTCTCACTTAATGGCCTTGGGTTGCTGGGTTACGAATCAACCATCTCGCGGGATTACCCGGTGATGTTTGGCACGCTGTATATTTTTACCCTGCTCGGGTTGCTGCTTAATATTCTCAGTGACATTACCTACACCCTGGTAGACCCACGTATTGATTTTGAGGGGCGCAAATAATGGCTCTTAGCCCTTTAAACCAGGCCCGCTGGCGCCGTTTCAAACATAACCGCCGTGGTTACTGGTCTTTCTGGATTTTTATCGTGCTGTTTGCCATCAGCCTGTGTGCAGAGCTTATCGCTAACGATAAACCACTGGCGGTACATTACGATAACCACTGGTATTTCCCGGTGGTAAAAAACTACAGCGAGCAGGATTTCGGGGGCGCATTTCCCACAGCCGCCGATTACCAGGATCCCTGGCTGGCAACACGCCTGGCGCAACAAGGCTGGGTATTGTGGGCACCGATTCGTTTTGGTAACCAGTCGATCAACTTCGCCACGACTCAACCCTTCCCTTCCCCACCTTCGGCACAAAACTGGCTGGGTACTGACGCAACAGGCGGTGATGTGCTGGCGCGGGTTATCTACGGCACACGTATCTCACTCATTTTCGGCATTATGCTGACGCTGTTTTCCAGCATTATTGGCGTGGTAGTTGGCGCAGTGCAGGGCTATTACGGTGGCCGTATAGATTTATGGGGCCAGCGACTGATTGAGGTGTGGTCTGGCATGCCCACCCTGTTTCTGATTATCCTGCTTTCCAGTGTGGTGCAACCAAATTTCTGGTGGTTACTGGGCATTACCGTATTATTTGGCTGGATGGCACTGGTTGGTGTGGTACGTGCGGAGTTTTTGCGTACCCGTAATTTTGACTACATTCGCGCAGCTCAGGCTTTGGGAGTCAGTGATGGCACGATTATGTGGCGCCATATGCTGCCGAATGCCATGGTTGCCACACTGACCTTCGTGCCATTTATTCTGTGTGGCTCCATTACCACACTGACCTCACTGGATTTTCTGGGTTTTGGTTTGCCCGTTGGCTCGCCTTCACTAGGCGAGTTGTTGCTGCAGGGCAAAAACAACCTGCAGGCTCCCTGGCTTGGGATCACCGCATTTGTCGTACTGGCGTTGCTGTTGTCTCTTCTGGTGTTTACGGGCGAGGCAGTCCGTGACGCATTCGACCCCAATAAGGCAGGTTGATATGTCCACGCCTTTACTTGATATACAGAATCTCTCGATTGCCTTTCGCCGCGATGATACAGAACAGCGCGTCGTTGAAGAGTTATCGCTACAACTGGAAGCCGGGCAAACGCTGGCACTGGTGGGGGAATCAGGCTCCGGGAAAAGTGTGACGGCATTATCGGTGTTACGCCTGCTGCCATCACCCCCGGTCAGTTACCCCGAAGGCGATATTCAGTTTGCCGGGCAGTCCCTGCTGCGGGCACCTGAATCCACACTGCGAGGGATTCGGGGCAATAAAATTGCCATGATCTTTCAGGAACCGATGGTTTCACTCAACCCACTGCACACAGTGGAAAAGCAATTATATGAAGTGTTATCACTGCACCGGGGCATGCGCAAAGAGGCTGCCCGGGGAGAAATACTGGATTGCCTCGACCGTGTAGGTATTCGCCAGAGCCGCCAACGGCTAAATGACTACCCGCACCAGCTTTCCGGTGGTGAGCGCCAGCGTGTAATGATTGCTATGGCGTTGCTGACCCGCCCCGAGCTATTAATTGCTGATGAGCCAACTACCGCACTGGATGTCACTGTGCAGGCCCAAATTTTACAACTGCTGCATACTCTGCGCCAGGAGCTCAATATGGGGATGTTGTTCATCACCCATGATCTGAGCATTGTGCGCCAGTTGGCTGATAATGTTGCGGTGATGCGCCGCGGCCGTTGTGTCGAACATAATGCGGCCCAGGCTTTGTTTCAGGCACCTCTTCACCCTTATACCCAGGAATTATTAAATGCCGGGCCGCAAGGTGAGCCGGTTCCACTCGATGAAACTGCCGAACCACTGCTGCAGGTCAATAATCTGGACGTATCGTTTCCTGTCCGCAAAGGTGTTCTGCGCCGGACTGTGGGTTACCACCGTGGTATATCGGGGCTCTCTTTTGCTTTACGCCCGGGGGAAAGCCTGGGTCTGGTAGGGGAATCCGGGTCCGGGAAGAGCACTTCCGGGCTGGCTATTTTGCGCCTGATCCATTCCCAGGGAGACATTGTGTTTGGCGGCCAGGCATTAGGCGGCCTCAGCCGTAAACAACTGTTACCTGTACGCCGCCGTATTCAGGTTGTGTTTCAGGACCCTAACTCTTCACTTAACCCACGGCTTAATGTGCTGGATATCATTGCCGAAGGGTTAAAAGTTCACCATCCTCACCTGGATGCCGCCACACGTGAACAACGGGTTATTACAGCGATGGAAGAAGTTGGGCTCGACCCGGCAACCCGGCATCGCTACCCGGCTGAATTCTCCGGCGGCCAACGCCAGCGTATTGCCATTGCCCGGGCGCTTATTTTGCAACCGTCGTTGATTGTGTTGGATGAACCCACCTCTTCTCTTGACCGCTCTGTGCAGTCGCAAATTCTGGCCTTGTTAAAAAACCTGCAGGCACGCCATAAGCTGGCATATATTTTTATCAGCCATGATTTGCAGGTAGTGCGTTCACTCTGCCATCAGGTGGTGGTGTTACGGGCGGGAGAAGTGGTTGAACAAGGCGAGAGTCAGCAAGTGTTTACCAACCCACAACAGGACTACACACGCCAGTTAATGGCGGTGCGCAGCCCCGATTCTTCAGCGGGGTAATTCACAAAAGGGTTCGGCAATCGCCACACCAAAATTTTTCAGGCGGCAGGTTGCCGCGAACTCATCCTCTTGGTTCACAAACAGGCAGGGTTCGCCTTCACATTCCAGAACACAGCACTCCAGTGCAATGTCGTTCAGTGCCTGGCTTAATTTGTACATAACAGGCCAGGCTTTATCTCCATCATGGCTGAGCAGTTTGAGGCCGACAAGGTTATCCTCTCCCGCAGGGCCATTTTGCGGAATCGGTTCAACTTTTGAGCCAGCGAAACCTGCGGACCACTGATAGCCCTGCGGTAAACGACTGACGATAGAATGTTGTAACGTATTCACTGTTTGTCCCCGGAAGTCACAATAAAAATCGCATGATTTTTACTTAAAGGTTAATACATTGTTGCTGAATTGCTTCTTATAAGAATAAAAAAAAGACGCCCGAAAACCGCTTTACAGGCTACCACTTAATTATTCAGTGGTTATTTCTAGCGACAGATCACATTTTTGGGCTATATGTAACCCTTTCTCTCTGCCATTACAACTATTTTTACTACAAAGCTGTGACTTTTTACACAACCAATTTTTACATAATAGAAACAATTCTATGTAATTCAGACTGCCAGGACGTTGACATGGATTAAGAAAAACAGCGAAGAAATGGATGTTTCGTGCTAAATCGCCCCTTGCCGGCTCAAACCAGCAAGGGCGCAGAAGGCGGTTCAGGCGGTAAGGCGATGTTTGCGCCGGGCAATGAGGTAGAAGAATAACGACGCAGTGGCGCAAGCACTTATTGCTATTACCATGGGCCAGGCCGTATTCATTGTAGTGAGTGATAACAATGCGCCAACCAGCGCACCAATGCCAAAACGAAACGTTCCGGCAAGAGAAGATGCCGTTCCGGCCATATGAGGGAAAGCATCAAGAATAGAAGCCATGGCATTCGAAGACACCATTGAAACGCAGCCAATATAGACGGCCACACCCAGCACCAGCGCCCAGAACCCGAGCCCAAACAGGCTGCTCCCCACCAACCAGAGCGCCATCAAGAACTGTATGCACAAACCAAACCGAAATAGCGCAGTTACCCCGAAGCGGCGCACACAACGGCTGTTGATTGCCGTCATCATAAACAGGAACACCACATTCAGTGCGAAGTAATAGCCGAAATGCTCCGGGCGCACATGGTTGAGTTCAATGTAAACAAACGGCCCGGTGGTTAAAAAGGCAAATAACCCGGCAAAGCTGAACCCACTGGCAAGCATGTAGCACAGCACCTGACGGTGGCGAAACAGGGCTGCAAAGTTTGTCAGTGTGGTAGCCAGACGAAAACGCTGGCGGCGCTCAGGCGGCAAAGTTTCCGAAATCAACAAGAAGATCATGACACTGGCAAGCAAAGCGAGGCCCGCCAGTATCCAGAAAATGCTCTGCCAGCCAAACCAAACCAGAACCACACCTCCGGCAATAGGAGCAACCAGTGGAGCAATAGTGGTAACCAGCATGACAAAAGACATCATGCGGGAAAATTCTTCCCGCGGGTAGATATCACGCATCAGCGCATTGATAACGACACTGGCTGCTGCGGCTGAAAGGCCGTGCAAAAAGCGCATCACAATCAGTTGCTCAACAGATTGAGACAATGCACAGGCTACGGCTGCACAGGCAAAAACCAGTGTTCCCCCCAGAATCACAGGCTTACGCCCCAGGCTGTCTGCCATAGGGCCATACAGCAACTGCCCCACAGCAAACCCTAAAATATAGGTGCTGAGTGTCATTTGCGTACTGCCAGCAGAGACACCAAACTGGCTGGTTATCACTGGCAATGCGGGCAGATACATATCAATGGAAAGCGGCATTAACATTGCCAGCAGACCAAGAATAAACACAATACTTACTGAGGAGCGCTGCGGGGATGACACGTAATCTGTTCCTTAATCAGGTCACTGGCAGGCCGATACTGGCCACTTCATCTTCAGTTAATGGGCGGTACTCGCCTTCTTCCAGCTGGCTGTCCAGCTCAATGCTACCAATCCGTTCGCGGTGCAGAGCTTCAACATGGTTTCCCACGGCGGCAAACATGCGTTTGACCTGGTGATACCGGCCTTCACTGATAGTCAGGCGCACATCTGTCGGCCCCAGAATTTCCAGGGTAGCTGGTTTTGTCAGGTCTTTTTCATTATGTAGCTGAATGCCATCAGCAAACACACTAACCAGCGCTTCATCAACCGGAGACTCCAGTTGGACACGGTAAGTTTTCGAACAATGGTGACGTGGCGAAGTAATACGGTGTGACCACTGCCCGTCATCTGTCAGCAACACCAGCCCCGTGGTGTCGATATCCAGCCGGCCTGCTGCGTGCAACTTATGAGCCGCAGGTTCATCAATGAAATACAGGATGGTTGGGTGATCCGGGTCATCAGTAGAACACACATAGCCCTGGGGTTTATTCAGCATAAAATAACGCGGGCCATGTTGCTGCGCCAGTGGGGTGCCATCGTAGGCCACCTGATGCTCTGGCTTCAGTTTATAGGCGCTGTCTTTCACAATCTCGCCATCTACCGTGACATTGCCACCACGAATTTCACGGCATGCAATCGCCCGGCTGATACCAAGCTGGTGGGAAAGAAATTTATCAAGTCTCATGGGAATTTCACTGCCTGTCATACCGGGCCCTGATTACAGTAGCATTGTCTTTACTGTAGTGGATGCCGGTGTCGATAAGAGAACCAGTGCGCAAGTATAACGACACGCGGTCTGGTCACAAGGCAAAAATAGGTTTGTGCCAAAATCGTGGCATAATTTACACGTTTCCTCTTACAGGCAGGTTATTACCCTCACAACGTTATGTCTTTTATACTGCGCCCATACCAACAAGAAGCTGTCGATGCCACTGTGCAATATTTCCGCCACCATACATCACCGGCGGTTATTGTGTTACCTACAGGTGCGGGCAAAAGTCTGGTGATTGCCGCACTGGCACGCCTGGCGAAAGGCCGGGTTTTGGTGTTAGCTCATGTAAAAGAACTGGTGGAACAAAACCACGCCAAGTATGAGGCGCTGGGCCTCAGTGCAGATATTTTTTCTGCCGGTTTGTTACGTAAACAAAGCCAGGGCAAAGTGGTGTTTGGCAGCATTCAGTCTGTTGCCCGGCACCCGGAAGCCTTTAATGACGCCTTCTCGCTGGTCATTATTGATGAATGCCACCGTATTAGCGATGCACAAGACAGCCAGTATCAACAACTGCTGGCGCATTTGCGCAGCCATAACCCGTCACTGCGCCTGCTCGGGCTGACAGCCACGCCATTTCGCCTGGGTAAGGGTTGGATTTACCAGTACCATTACCATGGTATGGTGCGCGGTGATGGCCAGGCATTTTTCCGCGACTGTATTTATGAACTGCCATTACGTTACATGATTAAACACGGCTACCTGACGCCACCAGAGCGCATGGATATGCCGGTTGTCAGTTACGATTTCAGCCAGTTGCAGGCGCAAAGTAACGGTTTATTCAGTGAAGCAGATATCAATGCTGAGCTGAAAAAGCAAAAGCGCGTTACCCCGCAAATCATCCGCCAGATTATCGATTTTGCCGCCAGTCGCTGTGCGGCCATGATTTTTGCTGCCACTGTCGAACACGCCAAAGAAATCACTGCGCTGTTGCCCAAAGGTGAAGCAGCTCTGGTCACCGGTGATACCCCGGCCCATGAACGCGACCAGTTAATTCAGGATTTCAAACAACAAAAACTCCGTTTTCTGGTGAATGTTTCGGTACTGACCACCGGGTTTGATGCCCCGCATGTTGACCTCATCGCGATATTGCGGCCGACAGAATCAGTAAGTCTTTACCAACAAATCGTTGGCCGCGGTTTGCGCCTGTTTCCCGGAAAAACTTCTTGCCTGATTCTGGATTATGCCGGGAACCCCCATGACCTCTATACACCCGAGGTCGGCCAGGCGAAAAAAGCCAGTGACAATGTCCCGGTACAGGTGTTTTGCCCGTCCTGCGGCTTTGCCAATACTTTTTGGGGGAAAACCACCCAGGATGGCACACTGATTGAGCATTTTGGCAGGCGTTGCCAGGGCTTACTGGAAGATGACGAAGGCAACAGAGAACAGTGCGATTTCCGTTTCCGCTTTAAAAACTGCCCAAATTGCCACGCAGAAAATGATATTGCGGCGCGCCGTTGCCATGCCTGCGATACGGTACTGGTTGACCCAGACGATATGTTAAAAGCCGCATTGCGTTTAAAAGACGCACTGGTATTACGCTGTTCAGGAATGGTTCTGGCTGGGGGCTCAGACGCCAAAGGGCCATGGCTGAAAATCACTTATTACGATGAAGACGGCGCAGATGTAAGTGAGCGCTTCCGTCTGCACACACCCGCTCAGCGTACCGCTTTCGAGCACCTGTTCCTGCGCCCGCATCAACGTGCGCCAGGCGTGACATTCTCATGGTCCACCCCGGAGTCTGTTATCGGGCAACAAGGTTTACTGCGCCACCCGGATTTTGTGGTTGCCAGGAAACAAGGGCAGTTCTGGCAAGTTCGCGAAAAGGTTTTCGATTATGCGGGCCGTTTCCGCCGTGCGAATGAATTGCGTGGTTGATTCCCGCAGGGTAAGCATTTACATATGCAACAGTGCAGAGATAGCAGCCCACCTGGTAATAGTAAAGAAAGTGGCGCTAACGCTTTATTGCCCGATGGCAGATTACCCGCTATAATGCCGCCCGCTTTTGCATCCGTAAAAGCTGAATATTTGCCTGCTACTGGGTCGCCTGTTGCAGGTCTCACTATAGAGAGATTGTGATGTTTACTATCAATGCAGAAGTACGTAAAGAGCAGGGTAAGGGTGCGAGCCGCCGCCTGCGCACCGCGAACAAGTTCCCGGCCATCGTTTACGGCGGAACTGAAGCGCCTGTTGCTATCGAACTGGACCACGACCAGGTTATGAACCTGCAGTCCAAACCTGAGTTCTATGAAGTTCTGACTCTGGTTATCGAAGGCAAAGAAGTGAAAGTAAAAGCTCAGGCTATGCAACGTCACCCGTTCAAGCCGAAACTGATGCACATCGATTTCGTTCGCGCTTAATCGTTCGCTTCAAATAAAAAACGCCGCTTATGTGGCGTTTTTTATTGTCTGCAATTTATGATGCGGCCCCGCCAGAGGCCACACATGCTTATTTACCGCCAGATGTGCGGCGCTGTAACTGGTCGCGCAAATTCGGAGGCGTGCCTTTAATTGTCAGCGTATCCGTTGCCGGGTCCCAGAAAATGCGTTCGCCTAATAACATGGCATCGAAGCTAATCGTCAACCCACCGCCGCTACCAGCAAACTTAGTCAGCTGTTTTAGCGTGCTACGGTCTGCCGGGAAAGTTTCTTCCAGCTCATAGCCCTGGGTTTCAGCAAAAGACTGAAAGTTTTGTTCGCCCAACACCGGGATTTCCCCCGCCAGCGCCGAAAGCGCAATTTCTTCACCCGATTGCAGTTGCTCGTTACAGTAGGTGTAAACCTGCTGGCGCACATTCTGGCGTTCGCCTTTATCGAGCTCACCTTGCGCTGCATAATCTTCCACTGCCTGAAGCAGGCCACGGTTTTGCGCTTTGGTATCCAGGCCTTCACTGGCGCCCAGAAAATCCATGAAGAAATCAGAGACCTTACGCCCTACCCGCCCTTTCAGGAACGTCAGGTAGCGTTTAGATTCCGGGTTGGTTTCCCATTCCGTGAGATCAATACGCGCCACGATATCGGCATGGTTAATATCCAGATAATGCGTGGTGCTCAAATCCAGCTGTTCATTCACCCGCATACTGCTGAGGTTATTCAGCACGGCGACTAGCAGATACTCCACAGCCAGGTAACGATACTGGCAAAACAGGACAATACCGCCATCTGCAAACGGGTATTTGCCCAGTTCATCACGCAGGCGGCCGGTTGCCGCACGGCTGAATGCCAGAAAATCATCTTCGCCCTTACGGCAATTTTGCAAAGCGACAGCCAGTTCACTTTCAGGTGAAAACAAACCATAGGCTTTACTTTTTGCGCTATATACCCGGTGCAACTCCGCCATCATGTCGACCACGACGCCTGCCGGTTCGAGCAACGTGTCGCGCAACACCAGCTCGAGATTTTGTTCATCACGCTTTATCAGTTGATGTAAAGCTAACTGGTCGATATCCAGACTCATGGTACACTCTCCTTTAAAGGCGGTATTCAATCACCAGTCTCGCCCCGGTGCAACCTCAGATAAAAATGCGGAAAACCTGACGCCATTACGGTAATATGACGCACTTTGATAAAACTGAATGATACTGATTTATGCCACAAACATCCCGTTATAGTGACGAACGTGTTGAAAGCCTGCTTACTGAGCTGGCGAATGTTCTTGAACAACACAAAGCCCCGACTGACCTTTCACTGATGGTGCTGGGTAACATGGTGACTAACCTGATAAACTCCAGTGTCGCACCTGCCCAGCGCCGGACCATTGCCCGTTCGTTTGCTGAAGCATTGCAATCTTCAGTGCGGGACGAAAGCGCACATTAAAGATAACAAGGACTGAACGCATCACTATGGTGAACAGGCATCAGCGTTATCGTGAAAAAGTCTCCCAGATGATCAACTGGGGGCACTGGTTTGCGCTGTTTAATATTTTACTCGCCATTGTGCTGGGTAGCCGTTACCTGTTTGTCGCCGACTGGCCTGCCACACTCCCGGGCCGGTTATACTCCTGGTTCAGTCTGGTTGGGCACTTTAGTTTTTTGGTGTTTGCCGGTTACCTGCTGATTCTGTTCCCGCTGACTTTTGTGGTCATGTCGCAACGCCTGATGCGTGTGTTGTCCGTCACCCTTGCGACTGCGGGAATGACACTGTTGCTGGTAGACAGCGAAGTATTCACCCGCTTCCATTTGCACCTTAACCCCATCGTCTGGGAAATTGTGGTTAACCCACAACAGTCTGACATGGGCCGCGAAGGGCAAATGATCTTTATTGCCGTCCCGGTTATCCTGCTGATTGAAATGCTGTTTGCCACCTGGAGTTGGCAAAAATTACGCAGCCTCAACCGCCGCAGCCACTTCGCCAAACCCTTGGTGGTAGCGTTCTTTATTGCTTTCTTCAGTAGCCACCTGATGTACATTTGGGCAGATGCCAATTTCTACCGCCCAATCACCATGCAGCGGGCCAATCTGCCCTTCTCTTACCCAATGACTGCCCGCCGTTTCCTGGAGAAACACGGTCTGCTGGATGCCCAGCAATACCAGCGCAGGCTGATTGAACAAGGGAACCCGGAAGCACTGTCCGTGCAATATCCACTGGGCGAGCTGCGTTATGGTGGCATGGGAACCGGGCAAAACGTACTGCTGATAACCGTCAGTGGGCTGAACTATGGCAGTTACGCGAAAAACATGCCTTCACTCGCCGCTTTCGCGAACCAGAACATTCAGTTCACTCACCACATGAGTGCCGGTAACCAGGCAGACAATGGCGTATTTGGGCTGTTTTATGGTATTTCACCCACCTATTTCGATAGCGTGCTGTCTGCCCGAATCCCCGCGGCACTGATCACCGCATTCAACCAACAAGGTTATCAGTTGGGGTTATTTGCCTCCGATGGCTTTAAAGGTCCGTTATACCGCCAGGCATTGTTATCTGATTTCTCTCTGCCGGAAGCGCGTACCCGTACCGACAAACAAACCGCCACGCAGTGGATTAACTGGCTGAACCAGTATGCCACTGAAGATAACCGCTGGTTCTCGTGGGTGGCGCTGAATGGTACAGATGGCGCCAGCCAGAATGCCCTGCCCGCCGCAGAGGGCCAGGTTGATGCGCAAATTAACCGTATCCTTGATGCCTTACAGGCACAGAATCGCCTTGAGAATACCGTGGTGATTATCACTGCAGACCGGGGTATTCCGGATAAGCAACACCAAAATACCTTTGCCTGGGACCGCACCCGTATCCAGGTACCGCTTATTATTCACTGGCCGGGCACGCCAGCCCAACAGGTATCAAAACTGACCAGCCACCAGGATATCATGGCGACCCTGATGACCCGCTTGCTGGACGTAAAAACCCCAGTAAATGAGTACTCTCAGGGGGAAGACCTGTTTGCCGCCACACGCCGGAATGACTGGGTAATTAGCGCAGATAACAATACGCTGGCTATCACAACACCGAAGATGACACTGGTTCTGGATAACAACGGTAATTACCGGGCCTGGGACCGCTCTGGTGAAATTATTACTGATAAAGCGCCACAATTACGCCTGCTGTTACGTGCACTGACCGACGAAAAACGCTTCATTGCTAACTGATTGATTAATTAACCCTCACTCAGTTAGCTACCCACTTGCAATGCCGCGGAAAACGGGTAGTATTAGCGCCCATCGGCACGTAGCGCAGCCTGGTAGCGCACCGTCATGGGGTGTCGGGGGTCGGAGGTTCAAATCCTCTCGTGCCGACCAAATTCCCCAAGAAAACCAGCCTGTTAAGGCTGGTTTTTTTATGCCTGCAGTTCCTGTAGTTTGAGTGGGGAATTACTGGCTAACCCAACCACGCCAGTTCTGACCGCAAACACACTGAAGCTGTACCGGCCACAAATCATATCCCTTCTCACGCTTATTGACTGAAATACCCGCAAATATTGACCAGAACAAAGTCTCCTGGCTATGCTGACTTTTTAGCACAAATGGTCATTAACCGCTGTTCTGGCACGAAAAGTGTGAACTCTTGTTCTCAATTCGTGGAAAATGGAACCTGACGTGTTGATCCACACGGCGCATCACTTATTTCTTATTTCAGGTAACTCAACATAATGAATGCTAAAAATGCCCCACATCTTTCTTCTTGTGGACTGTTATTGAGCCTTTTACTCACCGGATGCGCAACATCAGAAGGACTTACCACACACAACAGCGTACTGTCGCCTGACTCACTTCAGGCACAAAAAAGCCTCGCTGGTGTGCATTTCAGCCCGGCGGCATGGCCACAGCAAGCCTGGTGGAAAAACTTTAATGACCCACAGTTAAACCAGCTAATTGACCAGGCACTTGCCAGCAGCCCAGACCTGCAAATTGTTAACGCTCAGGCAGCGAAAGCCAATGCTGCAGTCGTTGCGGCAGAAGCCGCCCGGATGCCAACCCTTGATGCTGATGGTAGCGTCACCCGTTCACGCCTTGCCAAAGTAGATGACCCGCTGCTGGAAGGCCACCGCTATGCCACACTGCGCTCTGCTTACCTCAGCGCCAGCTATACGCTGGATTTGTGGGGCGGCCAGAAAGCTGCATGGGAATCTGCTTTAGGGGCTGCCCGTGCCAGTGAAGTGGATAAACAAGGTGCCCGGTTGACTCTGGCCGCGAATGTCACACGCGCCTATATCAACCTGAACCTGAATAAAGAACTGGAGAAACTGGCCGAAGAGAACGTTAAACGTACTGAGTCTATCAGCCAGTTGCAGCAGAAATACTTTGCGAATGGTTTGTCTACCCGTTACCAGTACAACCAGGCCCGTGCCACGGCGAAAAGTGCTGAACAGGCATTAACAGCCGCCAAACAAGCCACTGTTGATGCCGGTATCAAGCTCTCTATTTTGCTTGGGAAAGGTCCGGATGCATGGCGCAGCCTCAAGCAGGTTCAGTTAAGCGTACCGCAAAATATGACATTGCCTTCCGATATCCCGGCAGACCTGGTTGGCCGCAGGCCAGATGTTGTGGCTGCGCGCTGGCGGGTTGAATCCGCTGAGAAAAATATCGCGGCGGTCAAAACCGAATTTTATCCCAACATTAACCTGGTCGCTGAAGCGGGTAGCCGCAACCTGTTAGGTGATGCGTTCTTTGGCGCACCCAGCCAGTTCTTTAATATTGGGCCAACATTGTCTTTGCCTATCTTTGATGGCGGCAAACGCCGCGCCGACCTCGCCACCAGCAATGCGGACTGGGATCTGGCCGTAGCTCACTATAACAGTACCGTTATCAGTGCACTGGGTAACATCAGCGACAGCATTGTGTCGATGAAATCCCTGGGTGAGCAAAATGACCAGGCACAGCAGGCGAACCAGCTGGTTCACAGTGCGTGGGATGACGTATCCAAAGAGTACAGTGCAGGTCTGAGACCTTTCCTTGATGTGTTATCACTGCAAAGTCAGTTAATTGAATCAGACCAGCAGGTTGCTGAGTTAAAAGCACAGCAACTGAGCCAGGCAGTCTTGTTGATTGAACAACTGGGCGGTGGGTTTAAGGCCTGATTTGCTGAGCGATATCTAAATAAAACGCCGCCAGTGGCAAAACCTGGCGGCGTTTTTTATTTCAGGAATAAGGCAAATCAGGCGGGTATTTGCTGAGTGATGCAGTGAATGTTACCGCCACCCAATAAAATTTCCCGTGCTGGTACACCGGTTACCAGGTAGCCCGGATACATCTCATGGAACAGTGCCTGCGCTACATCATCTGTTCTGGCATCCAGCAATGGGTAAATAATTTGCTGGTTGCTTATCAGGTAGTTCACATAAGAGCCAGCGAGGCGATTTCCCTGCTGGCGCTCAATGGCGCTTCCGCAATGAACACTGGCTGTTTCTTCTTCGCTGGCAAATAACGGGCCGGGAGCCGGCAATTTCCAGACTTTCAGTTTACGGCCACGGGCATCCGTCGCCTGTTCAAGCACGGCCAGTGCTGCCTGAGAGCGGGCATACTGCGGGTCCTGTTCGTCATCTGTCCAGTGCAGTGCCACTTCACCCGGGCGCACAAAACAGCACATGTTATCGATATGGCCATCGGTCTCATCATTAAACACGCCATCTGGCAGCCAAATGAAACGCTCAACACCCAGGTAGTCACGTAAATGCTGTTCAATTTCAGCTTGCGACAAATGCGGGTTACGGTTCGGGTTGAGCAGGCACTCGGCGGTGGTCAGCAATGTGCCTTCGCCATCAACATGAATAGATCCCCCTTCCAGTACCAACGAAGTTGGGTAACCGGCAAAACCATGATATTGCAGCGCCTGGCTGGCAACGGCCTGGTCTTTATCCCAGGGTGCATACAGGCCGCCCTGCTCGCCGCCCCAAGCATTGAAAGCCCAGTCCACACCGCGCCGTTCACCTGCGTTGTTGACGACAATAGTTGGCCCGGTATCACGCATCCAGGCATCATCACTTTCCATTTCTACCAGCGTAACACCAGCAGGCATAGTGGCCTGTGCTTTGCCAAGCTCACTGGCAGGCACAGCCATAAACACGGGTGTAGTTTGTGCAATAGCACCAGCGACTGCGGCAAAAGCCTGCTGCGCTGGCTTACCTTCATTGCGCCAGTTGTCTGTGCGGTATGGCCAAATCATCCACACTGCCTGTTGTGGAGCCCACTCGGCAGGCATCATAAACCCATCACCACGGGGCGTTGTCATCTCAGACATAGCTTATCTCCGGGTTGTGCCATCAGAAGTGGCAATCGCGCTGTACATTTCCGGGCGGCGGTCGCGGAACAGCCCCCAGGATGCACGTTGTGCAGCAATGGCGTCGAGGTCAAAGGTATGCACCAGTATGGACTCGTCCGTTTTATTTGCCTGTTTAACCAGTTCACCTGTCTGGTCAGCAATAAAAGAAGAACCATAGAATGTCATTTCCAGGCCTTCTATATATTTACTGGCTTCTGTACCAATACGGTTGGAAGCAATAACCGGAACCAGGTTTGCTGCAGCATGGCCTTGTTGAACACGAGTCCAGTGCGGCTGGCTGTCGATTTCCGGGTAAGCAGGTTCAGAACCAATTGCAGTTGGGTAGAAAATAACTTCTGCGCCCTGCAATGCAAGGCTACGAGCGGTTTCAGGGAACCACTGGTCCCAGCAAATCCCCACACCCACTTTGGCATAACGCGTATTCCACACTTTAAAACCCGTGTCACCAGGAATGAAAAATTGTTTTTCCTGGTAAGCCGGGCCATTAGGAATATGAGTTTTACGGTAAATGTCCATCACCGTGCCATCGGCATCAATCATGACCAGTGAGTTGTAATAGGCGTTGTTCGCTTTTTCGAAGAAGCTCAGTGGCAGCACCACTTCCAGCTCTTTTGCCAGTGCAGAAAAATGGCTAATTAGCGGGCTGTTCGCAACATCCTGCGCCAGCGCGTAATGTTCCGGGCTTTGATCAATGCAAAAGTAAGGCGCTGCGAAGAGTTCCTGAATCAGGATAATTTGCGCCCCCTGGGCATGGGCTTCACGCACCAGTCGCTCAGCATTGGCAATGTTGTTGTCCAGTTCCCAGCTACAGGCCATTTGAGTGGCAGCGACAGTTACATTTCTCATTAAAAAATCTCCTGATGTTAGAGAGTGGTGCTTACCAGGCTGCTTTTGTCCCACAGCCTGCACCTGGTGCAGCATTTGCCCACCAGGCGATAAAAATTCTGTTCAATAGTAGCAGACTCCCCGGGCAGGCCGAAAACATTGCCATTGCGCGCAGAAGTTATGTGCCTCTTTTAAACGCAAACCAGCGGTATTCAGCACGGGCTGCAAGGGGTGAGACACTATACGGATCCCGGCTCTCAGACTCAATCTGTCCCGTGGCAAATTCTGATGCATTGCCGTTTCACAACGCACTCCAATGGCACACATACTCAAGAACCGCTAAACAATAACCGCTACCCTCACACAGAATGTTGTTTATTTGTTACAAGCCAGATTGCTTACCTTATCTACAATCAGGCGTGAGAAATTTTTCCAATAGCACGAATAGATAATTTATCACTATGATTTAATAAATTTTTTCCATTCGAATAAACTTTATCGAAATGATACCGTAGAATTAATAATTGATTTGGAATTATTCCGAATCAATACATCTGGGCAAATGTTATCCAGATGCTAAAAATGAAAGGCCATCTATAGTCAAGGAGTGCAAATGAAAGCAGCCGTTGTGAACAGTCATCACCATGTTGATGTCGTCGATAAAAAACTTCGCCCACTGGAACATGGCGAAGCGTTACTGTCGATGGAATGTTGTGGGGTTTGCCACACCGACTTGCATGTAAAGAATGGCGACTTCGGAGACAAAACCGGGGTTATTCTTGGTCATGAAGGGATTGGGGTAGTCAAACAAATTGGGCCGGGTGTCAGTTCACTGAAAGTGGGCGACCGTGCAAGTGTTGCGTGGTTTTTTGAAGGCTGCGGGCACTGTGAATACTGCACCAGTGGTAACGAAACGCTGTGCCGTAACGTGAAGAATGCAGGCTATACCGTTGATGGCGGCATGGCAGAAGAGTGCATTGTAGTGGCAGACTATGCGGTGAAAGTACCCGATGGTCTGGATTCTGCGGCAGCAAGCAGCGTGACCTGCGCCGGTGTGACCACTTACAAAGCCGTGAAAGTATCAGACATCAAACCTGGCCAGTGGATTGCCATTTATGGTTTGGGTGGCCTGGGCAACCTTGCACTGCAGTATGCAAAAAATGTTTTCAACGCCAAAGTCATTGCGGTGGATGTAAACGATAACCAGCTGGCTTTCGCTAAAGAAATGGGCGCTGACCTGGTGATTAACTCCCGCACCGAAGACGCGGCGAAGTTCATTCAGGAAAAAACCGGTGGCGCGCATGCCGCAGTGGTTACAGCTGTGGCTAAAGCTGCTTTTAACTCCGCTGTTGATGCCGTCCGTGCCGGTGCCCGGGTGGTTGCAGTAGGTTTACCGCCAGAATCAATGAGCCTGGATATTCCTCGCCTGGTGCTGGATGGCATTCAGGTGGTCGGTTCACTGGTTGGCACACGTAAAGATCTTACTGAGGCGTTCCAGTTTGCCGCTGAAGGTAAAGTGGTTCCCAAAGTAACCCGCCGTCCCATCGAAGATATCAATACTATTTTTGAAGAAATGGAACAGGGAAAAATTCAGGGCCGTATGGTGATTGACTTCGGGCAGAAATAACCCCGATATAAATAAAGGCGCTGCGGCGCCTTTCAGATTGATGAAAAAGAAGGAAAAAGCGTGGTTTTTCCTTCTTTTTAGTTAGCAGCAGAAAATCAATAAATTGATTTTCCTGGTTTGTTATTGGGTGACATCCTCTCGTGCTGTGCGAACATGAGGTTTGTCATCAGACGCCTTTATTTTTGTGCAAATAGCAATGTATTAATGTCATTAATAAGTTAAGCGATAGTAATAATAAATTTAGCATTACTTAATTATTTTTCTATTAAAAATCATAATCTTGCAACTACCCCCTTGGGGTAATATTTTAGTAAAGTTCCCCCCGGTATACACCGATAACCTCTTTACGCTTGTAAAAAAATGAGGTTGCCACGTATGTTATGGATTTACCGAATCTCAATAAGAAATAAGCTGTTACTGGTATTATTACCTTTAGTTTTGGCATTATTGGGCGTAGCTGGAAATGGGTTTATGGCCCATTACGCTGTCGAAAAGCAAATGAAAACCGTTGCTGAACTCACTCATATTGCCGCCACATTGGGTGACACAATACATGAACTCCAGAAAGAACGCGGCCTGAGTGCAGGCTACCTGGGCAGCAAGGGCCAGCAATTTCGTTCTGAGTTAACCACACAACAGCAACTCACTGACCAGGTGTTAAAAAAAGCCGAAAGCAGCCTGGCGCAGCTTGCTGAAGCTGAGCATTTAAGCAAACTGACTGAACTTGTTAACCAGTTTTCACAACAGCAGCAGACAATAAATACGTTGCGTAGTGGTGTCAGTAACTTATCCATCGCCACACCACAGGCGCTGGCCAGCTATACCAGGATGGTGAATATTCTGTTGGATATTGTCGGCAATATCAGCCACCTGCCCCAGCCAGGGGTAATTCTCAACGACCTGATGACCTATTACGCGCTATTAAACATCAAAGAACAGGCAGGCATTGAGCGCGCACTCCTCGCCAATACCTTTTCGGCAGGCAAATTTATGCCGGGCATGTTTCAACGTTTCAGTGAGGTTGTTGGGAAACAAACCGCGTGGATAACAGCCTACCAAACTTTCGCCACGCCAGATGACCTGAAACTCTGGCAGCAAACCGAAAACCAGCCCACAACCCAAAAAGCACTGGCGATGCGCCAGCAGGCGTTTACTCACGCTGCAGATAACCAGTTTGGTATTCAGGGGCCAGACTGGTTCGCAGCCCAGACTGAACGTATTAATTTGTTGAAAGACCTGGAAAATACCCTTGCCGGCCAGTTATCTGGCGATGCACAGCGTATTGCTGAAATTGCCCGTATTGACTGGATGGGCTACCTTGCCGCAACGGTATTCGCGCTGCTAGTTTCGCTGGGATTTGCGTTACTTATTAGCCGCACTATTGACCAGCAACTTAAAACAATCCTGCACAAAATTCACACCATGGGTAACGACCTCACCCAACGGTTACCTGTCCCTGGAACTGATGAACTTTCCCGTATCAGCATGGCCTGGAACGCGATGACCGATAATCTCCGGTCTACCGTCATGGAGATAAAGCAAGGTGCGGATGTACTGTTAAGTGCCAGCGATGATATTGCCCGGGGCAACCAGGATTTGGCACAACGGACCGATGAGCAGGCAGCTTCACTGGTAGAAACAGCGGCCAGCATGGAGCAGATATCCACCACTGTTAACCAAACCGCTGAAAGCGCCCGCCAGGCACAATTACTGACAACTGAAATGGAAAATGAAGTTCAGGAGGCAGACAGCATTGCAATTGAAGCCAGCCGCAGTATTGAGGCTGTGCGTGAGTCCAGCGAGCAAATTGCCCATATCATCAGCTCTATTGATGAAATATCCTTCCAGACAAATTTGCTGGCGCTGAACGCAGCCGTTGAAGCCGCACGGGCAGGTGAATTGGGTAAAGGCTTCGCGGTTGTTGCTGCCGAAGTTCGCAGCCTGTCCCAACGCTGTGCCCGGGAAGCCGCATCCATACGTGATCTGGTCACTGTGACCATGGGGAAAATTAACGAAGGTGTTGAAAAGGTAAATGCTTCTGGTGAAACCCTGCACCTTGCGGCCGCCAATACCAGCAGAATGCGGCAATATGTAACCGATATTGCCCACGCAGCCAGTGAGCAGTCTCTGGGCATTAAGCAAATTGATTTGGCTTTGCACCAGCTTGAACAGGTGACTCAGCAAAATGCCGCACGGGTTTCAGAGGCTGCCACAGCCAGCCAGACACTGAACCAACAGTCTGAAGCAATGACGTCACTGGTTGACCGTTTTACCCTGAATTAACCAGCCAGAGGATGGCAGCAACAGGCTGCCATCCTCGTTAAAAAAACGTAAAAACTGGTAAATTTCGGGTATTCGCTGTAGTATGCCCACCTTTCTCAGGCAGTGTTTGCCTGCCATCGCAGCCATTTCTGGCACCCCCGTAAAAACAACGAAACCTGCACAACAATGAAAACATTACCTGATAACCCGACAACGGCTGTGTCAGTTGCCGATGTCTTACGCTCACCAGGGCGTCTGTTTCGCGAATCTCTTGCCGGTGTGCTGACCGCACTGGCACTGATCCCTGAAGTTATCTCTTTTTCGGTGATTGCCGGGGTAGATCCTAAAGTAAGCCTGGTTGCTTCTATTGTGTTGTGCCTGTCCATGTCGGTACTGGGTGGGCGCCCGGCAATGGTTACAGCGGCTGCAGGTTCCGTCGCGCTGGTGATTGGGCCAATGGTGCGCGACCATGGTGTGGGCTATATCATGCCAGCGGTGATTCTTGCCGGTATTATCCAGATAATGTTCGGTACCCTGGGGCTGGCCCGAATGATGCGCTACATTCCCCGCTCGGTGATGACCGGTTTTGTTAATGCGTTAGGGATCCTGATTTTCTTCGCCCAGGTTCCCCATGTGTTAGGGCAAAGTACGCTGGTTTGGGCGCTGTTTGCCGCCACACTTGCCATTGTTATCTTGTTACCCAAGGTCTTCAGCGCGATTCCTGCACCGCTGGTAGCGGTGGTACTGGTTACCACAATATCTATTTCTATGGGCCTGGCTTTACCCGTTGTTGGCGATGAAGGCCCGATGCATGCAGGCCTGCCATCCATTAACAGCCTGATGGTTCCCCTGAACCTTGAAACACTGAAAATTATCTGGCCCTGTGCGCTGAGTGTTGCATTTGTTGGCCTGATGGAATCACTGCTCACCACGCGCCTGGTGGATGACCTGACAGATACACCGTCCAGTAAACGCCGGGAAAGCTGGGGACTGGGTGTCGCCAACATTTTTGCTGCATTTTATGGTGGTATAGCCGGTTGCGCCATGATTGGCCAGACCATTGTTAACGTTGAACTGGGCAAAGCCCGTACCCGGGTTTCCACTATTGCCGCCGGGTTGTTTCTGCTGCTAATGGTAACCGGGCTCAGTGAAATAATGGCGAAAATACCCATGGTGGTGCTGGCAGGCATCATGATGATTGTGGCCTACAAAACTGTTGACTGGCACAGCCTGCAGCCCAAAACTTTAGGCCGCATGCCACTGCCGGAAACCCTGGTGATGGTAGTGACGGTTATTACTACAGTCTGGACAGGTAACCTGGCAATCGGCGTGGTTGGCGGCGTTATCTTTGCCACCCTGTTGTTCGCCCGCCGAGTGGCCCATGTGATTCATGCAGAACGCCTGCTGGATGAAGCAAACCAGACAGTGCGTTACCAGGTACGTGGCCCACTGTTTTTCGCCAGCAGTAACGACTTGTTTGAACACTTCAACTACGCGGAAGACCCACAAAACGTGGTGATTGATTTAACCCATGCACAAATCTGGGATGCATCGACAGTCGCTGCACTGGATGCCATTGAACACCGTTACCAGAAGCATGGCTGCCAGGTTTCATTTGAAGGTCTGGATATGCGCAGCAGTGAATTCCACGCTCGCCTGTCAGGAAAGATTTAAGCGGTAATAACCGGGCGGGATCCTGCCCGGTTCTGGTGTTACAACAGGAAAATGGTCGCCAGGCCAAGGAAAATAAAAAAACCGCCGGTATCCGTAATAGCGGTGATCATTACACTGGACCCGACTGCAGGATCACGTCCCAGCCGATACATAGTCAACGGGATCAACACACCCATGATCGCCGCCACTAACAAGTTAAGCACCATAGCCAGCGTCATCACGCCACCCAGTTGCGGGTCCTGATACAAAAGCCAGGTCACCACGCCCATCAGGCCACCCCAAATCAGGCCATTGATCAGCGCCACACCCATTTCACGAAACAGCAAAAACATGAAGTTTGCCGGTTGAACCTGCTGCAAAGCCAGCGCCCGGACAATCATCGTGATAGTCTGGTTGCCGGTATTGCCGCCAATGCCCGCCACTATTGGCATCAGAGCGGCCAGAGCTACAAGCTGGGCAATCGTGTGTTCAAAGCCATCAATCACCCGGGAAGCGATAAACGCGGTACACAGGTTGATGGCAAGCCAGGCCCAACGGTTTTTTACCGCTTTGCCTACCGGGGCAAAGACATCTTCGCCACTACTTAAGCCCCCCATACGCCGCAGGTCTGAATCTGTTTCTTCGTAAACCACGTCAACGATTTCATCAATGGTCAGGCGCCCCATCAGTTTTCCCTGGGCATCCACAACTGCGGCACTGATGAGGTTATCACGTTCGAAGGTGCGGGCTGCCGCCTCGTCGTTATCCAGCGGAGAAAAGGTGGTTGGGTCAGACACCATGACATCACTAACCAGCGCCTTGGGCGAGTGCAGTAAAATACTGGTGACGCCCAGTTCCCCGGTAAGAATACGATCCCGGCCAACCACAAACAGTTTGTCAGTGTTTTCCGGCATTTTTCCCCGGCGGCGTAAATAGCGTTGTACGGTTTCCAGCGTGATATCAGAACGGATGGTGATCACTTCAAACTCCATGATCGCCCCAACGCTGTGTTTTTCGTACCCCATAACCTGGCGGACACGATCCCGTTCCTGGGCAGGTAGCGACGCCAGCAAACGGCCAGTAAGATCACGGGGAAGGTGTTGTACCAGATAGATCTGTTCGTCGATATCCAGTGTGCTGAGTGCGGTCATTAACGCCCGGTCACTCATTTCATCAATCAGGTCATCCCAGACACTGGCAGAGGCTTCAACCAGCACTTTACCGCGCTTTTGAACCGCTACCAGGTGCCATAAAGCATGGCGCTCTTCCGCCGGTAAACCTTCCAGGGTATCCGCCAGATCAGGTGCAGGCAGGCGGGCCACCAGCTGGTTCATTTCACTGATATCGTCATTTAACCGGCCCAGAGTATGCGGTTCACCCTGGGGGAGTTTGCCTAAAATGGCAGGCACCACCATTTTATTGGTGGAAAAGATAGATAAGATGCGCGCGCGGTCTTCAGCGCGATGCCGGGCGCTTTGATTGATAAGTAATGACATGAATAAAACCTTCCCTGCAGACAGTTATCACCACGTGCACTCCGGGCAAGTGGCTAAGGCATACCGCTGCAGGTTAACGTTTTCCCGTTATGCACTGCAACGACAGGCTATAGTGTAACAGGCCGCCCCTCTCACCCCTATAAACCCTTAACCTTTTCAGTAAAAAAAACCAGCCCGAAGACTGGTTTTTCGCAAAAAAATTAATTTGCGGTGCGGGCAACGGCATCGCGTGATGCCTGTTCCCGCTCGCTCCCGGTCAGCTCACTGAGCAGCCCCTGGCGCATTTCAAGCAAGCGATCAGCGTGAATAAAGTAGTGGTCATCGTGGCTGATGGCAAAAATGGTCTTCCCTTTTTCCTGAATTAAGGGCAGGAGAACCTGGTAAAACTCACGGCGAAAGTGCGGGTCCTGGTCTGCCGCCCACTCATCCAGCAAAATAATATCGCGCTGTTCCGCCAGTGCCAGCAATAAAGCCACCCGCTTTTTTTGCCCTTTTGAAAGGTTCAGGTTGTTGATTTTACCCTCGTCAATTTGCAGTTTACCTGCCATCTTCAGGCGCTGTAACCACTCGTCCACTAATGCCGGGTCAGCTGTTTCCCCCCGGGGTCCCAAAAGTGTCTCGAACAACCACACATCAGTGAACACTGCTGAAAAAAGTTGCCGGTAAGCATCCATATTGCTGTCATCAACCGGTTGTCCATCCAGCAAAATTGAGCCAGATACAGGCTGGTAAAGCCCGGTTAACAACATTGCCAGCGTGGATTTTCCGCTCCCATTGCCGCCAATCAAAAAAACCTTTTCCCCACGCTTCAGGGTGAGATTTATCGGCCCGACATGAAACTGGTTATCCGGGTAGTGGAACACCACATCCCGTAATTCCAGGGTTTGCCAGGGCTTGCTGGCTCCGGGGCGCGGGAACTCTGGCTGGTAATCAGCAAGGGAGAACTGTTTTAGTTTATTGAAGGCAACCTGAGCACTCAGCAACGTGGGTAATGCACCTACGGCAGAAAGCAGCGGAGTGCGCAAAAAGAGCAGTGTCAGTGAATATGTGGCGGCCACATTGGTATTGGCCCAGCCCAGGCTGTTCGCCATCCAGAAAACCAGACCAATAGCGCCCAGCATCATGATATTCGACCAGTTAACAGCACTGAGGTGGTAGGTGTCTGCACAGATAATATTTTTGCGGTAATGGACGGCGTCCGGCAGATAAATTTGTTGGTAAATATACTCGGCACGTTCCCGGTTAAGCGCCAGTTCTTTACGCCCTTCCAGCACTGTCTGGTAATCCTGATACAGCCGGTCTTCGGTTTCACGTAACACAGCCATATGGCGGTAAACCCGTGCAACCAGAACAAAACCACCCAAAATAGTCACCACCAGCCATACAGCAGTAATCAGCAACATTTTCGGCGATAGCCAGGCAAGCCATACGGCAGAACCCAGGGTTAAAATAATCCCCTGAACCAGTTCAGGCAGGCGCACAAAAGCAATGGTGATGTTGCGCACATCACTGGTCAGCCCGGCGAGTAACGAGGCACTACCCATGCTTTCAATACGTGCTATCGGGGTATCCAGCAAACGTTTAATAAATTCACCGCGCAGGCGGAAAACGAAATGGTGACCCAGTGTGGTTAACGCCAGTTGCGACCCCAGCGTCACCGCCATCAGTAACACCAGTAACCCCAGGAACTCAGGCAGCACACTCAAAGAGCGGTCTGCTACTTCGATAAGGCGCTGATTAATAAACGCGATTAAGCCGATTCCCAAAGCAGCACTGGCAAAACTGAGCGCCATAACACCAATAAATGGCCAGCGATATTGCCGCCAGACAACACGTAATAATTCCATAACCCCTCAAGCGCAACCCATTAACCAGCGGGCAGTTTAAACGGATCACCTTTCAGGGCAAGAATAATTCTTATTTTAATTCGCTTTAACAGGTTTTACGAAAGGTCAGATTGTAGCGTACAGCACCAGCATCCGGGTGAATGCCTTCTTTTAATGGCTGGACACCATGGTAAAACAACCGTGATGGTCCACCCCAGACCACAACATCCCCGTGTTCGAGTAACACCCGTTGAAGCGGAGACTGCCGGGTTGCGCCACCAAATTGAAATACGGCAGGTAACCCCAGAGATACCGACACGATAGGTGCTGTTCTGTCCTGTTCGTCTTTATCCTGGTGAAGTGAAAGCCGCGCGCCTGGCACATAACGGTTAACCAGGCAGGCATCCGGGTGAAAATCCGGGTAACCCGCTTCTTGTGCAGCCCGTTGCGCCAGCACACACAAATTAGCAGGCATAACCGGCCAGGGCTTGCCAGATAATGGGTCGTGCGTGGTATAGCGGTAGCCATGAGCATCACTGTGCCAGCCCTTTTCACCACAGTTGGTCATTGCGACTGACATCGCCAGGCCACCGGGGGTGACCAGGTGGCGAAAAGCCGCCTGTGATGCCACTGCCGCGATCGTTTCTAATAACGCTGAAGCCTCATGAAGGGCAAAGCGGTGGAGCACCACCGCACCTGGTAGCAGGTCAAAACGCCAGGGGAGTTCATCGGCGAATAAGCTCATCAACAGATTCCTCTTCCAGTAATGCATTCTGGTTCTGGTTACGTTCCTGAGCCAGTAATGCCGCCTTGCGGGCAACGCCCCAGCGGTAACCCGCCAGAAGTCCGTCATGGCGCACTACGCGGTGGCAGGGAATAATCAGTGCCAGTTTATTCGCCGCACAGGCACTGGCAACCGCCCGGAAAGCAGCAGGACGCCCCAATTCCGCCGCCACTTGCTGGTAAGTGCGGGTTTCACCATAAGGAATACGCTGTAGCTGCTGCCAGACTTGTTGCTGGAATACCGTGCCACGAATATCCAGTGGCAACTGAGCCAAAAGCGTATCGCCCTGAGATTGTGATTCAGCAAGCAGTGCCAGCGCCTTGCGAAGTAGCGAGTCCTGAGCCAGGTCTGCAGGCAGGCACTGCATTGCCGGGAACATACCATGCAGTTGAATCGCTAATTCAGTAGCCCGTTCCCCCAATAACACCGCGCAAATTCCCTGTTCGCTCCGGGCAACCAGGCAACGGCCAAATGGTGAATCTCCGGCAGCCCAGTACAAGACCTGGCGAGCACTTTGCTGGCGAAACTGCCGCCCGGTCATCCCCAGTGCAGTTGGTGCCTGTTGGTAATAAGGCGAGAACGAATTGAACCCGGCATCCAGCACAGCCTGAGTTACCGTTTTCCCTGCCACCAGGCCTTCCCGCAAACGTTGGGCACGCAGCGCTCGTTGCCATGCAGCAGGCGTTAACCCGGTAACCGATTTAAACTGGCGGTGAAAATGATATGGGCTGAGTGAGACGGCTCGGGCAACAGCCGCCAGAGAGAGGGCCTTGTCACTTTCAGACATCATTCGGCAGGCCAGCGTGACACGCTCAACCACCGGTGTTGTGTTGCATCATGCTTCGTTGGCTGGCAGCGCTTGCATGGCCGAAAGCCTTGTTCCTGCGCAGCACCCGCATCCGCGAAGAAACGCACATTTTCCCGCAGCGGGTGCCTTGCCGGGCAGGACGGGCGGCAAAAAATGCCCGTTGTAATGACTGCAAAAACAAATTGCCCGTCCTGCCGGGCATCCCGCACCTGTACTGCCTGCCAGCGTTGTTCATCATTAAGTTGCATAATCACGCCTCCTGTATTCAGTACAGTTTGCCGGATGGTCTACAGGATACCTGCTGTTTCTTGCTGTTTAATTTTTCTCACTTAACAAGAACGTTTTGAACTGCGGAGACATCCAGGTTTTAAAACCGTTACCCTCTTTATAAATAAGGTAGACCGCCAGACCTTCTTTCTCTGCTACTGCCTGCGCTTTTTCGGTACCGAGTACCATCAGGCCAGTATCCCAGCCATCTGCCTCCAGTGCCGTTGGGGAAATCACAGTCGCAGAAACCAGTTTATGCTGAATGGGGCGCCCGGTTGCCGGGTCTATCACATGGGAGATGCGTTTGCCATCCAGCTCGTAATAGTTACGGTAACTACCAGACGTACTGATACCATGACCGTTCAAATCAACCACCGCCTGAACGGCATTTTCCTGGTCAGTAGGTTTTTGAATAGCAACACGCCAGGGTTTGCCTTCCGCATTTGTGCCACGCGTCATCACCGCACCGCCGACAGAGACCAAATAACGCCCGATCCCTTCCTGCTCCATTAACCGTGCAAGGTGATCAGCGGCATACCCTTCCCCCACTGTTGAAAGATCGACATACAGATCAGGGATGTCTTTCTGGATCCACTGTTTGTCTGCACGGTTAATCACTGTCAGGTGTTGTAGCCCTGTTTTTGCCTTCGCGGCATCAATTTCCGCCTGTGTTGGCCACTTGACCGGTTGTTTATCTGGCCCAAACCCCCACAGATTTACTAATGGACCAACAGTAATGTCCATCGCTCCGTCTGTTTTCGCGCCAATACGCAACGCACCGGTAATGATATCTGCCATTGCTTCACTAACCGGCCAGGGTGCAGTACTGGTGGACTGGTTGAATTTCGACAGCGCTGAATCCGGCTTCCAGGTAGAAAGCATCTGGTCATCGCCATCCAGTTGCGCCTGAATACGGGTGCGCAACTCAGTTCCCCGCTCCGGGTCCACACCCGCAAGGCTTACACGCCAGTAGGTACCCATGGTTTTGCCTTCCAGCACCAGGGCCTGTGAAGAATCAATCCGGCTGCTTTCATCGCAACCACTCAGTAGCAGTGCCCCAGCAAGCAAACCGCAACTCAAAATCGTCCGCATTTGATTATCTCCTTTTAAACCCGCGCAAGAGTACAACAAAACAGGCTTCAGCGGGTTAAACATCAGGGCAATACAGAGCAAAAAGCATCAGCAGTTAAATGCAAAAAAGGTAAACAGGTATTGAGATGAATGGCATAAGTGCCAGTTGGCGCAGGCAGTGAAGCAGATACGAATTTTACTTATGGCGTAAAAAAAGGAGCCATCAGGCTCCTTTTATCATTCAGCATAACAGGGTATTAGAACTGGTAAACTGCACCCAGGCCTACGATGTTATCAGTGCTGGTGCCAGATGCTCTGGTGAAGTCATTGTCATCCAGCAGGTTGATTTTGTAATCAACATAGGTAGAGAAGTTTTTGTTGAAGAAGTAGGTAGTACCTACATCAATGTATTTCAGCAGGTCCTGGTCACCGTAGTTGGTAGTACCATTGGTGATGTCTTTACCGCGAGACTGCAGGTAAGCAATGGAAGGACGCAGGCCGAAGTCGAACTGGTACTGAGCAACCACTTCGAAGTTCTGTGCTTTGTTAGCAAAACCATACGCATCAGAGCTTGAATCACCGCCGAAACGGGTTGCGTTATAAGTCTGGGTATACTGTGCTGCCAGGTAGATGTTGTTAGCATCATATTTCAGGCCGCCAGTATAAGCTTCTGCGCGGTCACCGTTACCGTAGATACCAGCCATATCGTTCTGGTCAGCAGTACGTTTGGAGGTTGCCATCGCGCCACCCAGGCTGAAACCAGCACCGAGATCATAAGTTGCAGACATTGCGAAACCGTCACCATTCTGGTTCAGTACAGAACGACCACCGGATACACCGTCTTCACCACTTACGCTACCGTTTTTACCCTGGTACTGCAGGGCAAAATCCAGGCCGTCAACCAGGCCGAAGAAATCACTGTTACGGTAAGTCAGCAGGCCATTAGCACGCTGCATCATGAAGTTATCAGAACCGTAGGTATCGCCACCGAATTCAGGCAGGACGTCGGTCCAGGATGCGACATCGTAGATAGCGCCGTAGTTACGACCATAATCCAGAGAACCCGCATCGCCCACTTTTAAACCCGCGAATGCTACACGAGTCCATGCATTATTAGTGGATTCATCAGTGTTACCCTGTACCTGATATTCCCACTGGCCGTAACCGGTCAGTTGGTCATTAATTTGGGTTTCACCTTTGAAGCCCAGACGGATATAGGTCTGGTCGCCATCTTTGCTGCTGTCTTTGGAGAAGTAATGCAGGCCGTCAACTTTACCGTACAGATCTAATTTGTTGCCATCTTTATTATAGATTTCAGCCGCGTGAGCTGCGCCTGCTGCCAGCATAGCCGGAACCAGCAGAGCCAGTACTTTAGCTTTCATGTTATTACCCTCTGTTATTTGCCTTTATTTATTATTGCCACTGCATACTGATTACGGAACCAGTCGGCAGATGCCATTGTCTTAAACCAATACAGATTAATCCAATGGGATTTTGATACTAAAACTTTTGTGGTGTTTCATTATACTTTTCATATGTAACAAATTGTAAATATCAGGGAACTTTTTTTAGCACCAATAGATAAAAATATTCGCACTAAAAATCAAAAAATATTTCATATTCAATAAAATCAAATACTTAAATTAAATACCAATCGCCGCACTGAATGTTAAACACACCGTCTTAATTCATCCTAGAATTATCAACGCTATCATCATTAACTTTATTTATTACCGTCATTCAGTTCTGAATGTCTGTTTACCCCAATTTCTTGCCGAATGTCTTACATTCGGCTTTTTTTTTGCCTCAGCCAAACGATGCCATCGATTGATAATTAACATTAAAAATTGTAACGACTATTAACTATTTACCCCCATTATTAGACAAAGCGAATTTCATCAACTATACTTTTCTTATCTTTTTGTGCTTTTAATTATCACCTCAACATTATCCCTTCTTACCAGCCACAATCTTTCGGATAATTCCTTACCGCAATAAAGTAAAAAATGAGGTTTATCTGATGGTTATTTTTGCTACGACAGGCAAGGTATTGCGCATGTTCAATTGGCCGCATACCTGTGCGTGTTGGCATATTGCGCTATACAATGAGTAGAAACGATATTCCGCAGCAGCAACCAGTAATGGCATCATCACGTAACCTGGCTGCCTGGGTAAAAACGGCCTGAGTGCAGTTTTGCATACTCCAGCCAGGCCTGGTTTAACCATGCTGGTGAGTGATGTGGTTGCAAAGACGAAATCCCTTGTACCACGGGAAGGCGGGATATGTGATGATACGCTTTTCAGCCTGGTTTCACGCTATTGCAGTGGCTGGTCTTCACTAACTGATAATAAAGAAATATTCAGAGGCTATGAACCCGAATAAGTTTTCCTTAAAACCAGGCAGCATATCGCGCTACTTCATCCTGTTGATCGTTGTGTTACTGGTTACGCTGGGCGTAACACTTCAGAGCGCGGTCAACACCTGGCTGAAGGACAAAAGCCTGCAGGTAGTGGATGTAGCTCAGTCCATGCACAAGCGCATTGAGACCTGGCGTTATGTTACCTGGCAAATTTATGACAATGTTGCAGCAGCCCCTGCCAGTGCCAGTAACGAAATTCAGGAAACCCGCCTGCGCCAGGATGTTTATTATCTGGAAAAACCACGGCGCAAAACCGAAGCGCTTATTTTTGGCTCACATGACAGCAGCACGCTCGCCATGACGCAAAGAATATCCAATTATCTGGATATTCTCTGGGGCGCTGAATCAGCTCCATGGTCAATGTATTATCTGAATGGCCAGGACAACAGTATGGTTCTGGTCTCCACGCTGCCATTAAAAGACTTAACCTCTGGTTTTAAAGAATCCAGTATCAGCAACATGGTCGATCAACGCCGGGCAGAAATGCTGCAACAGGCAAACGCACTGGACGAACGGGAAAGCTTTTCCGGTTTGCGGCAAATGGAGTGGCAAAACAACAATTACTTTACTGTGCGCACCACCTTTAACCAGCCGGGGCATCTGGCAACTGTGGTTGCCTTTGATATGCCGGTTAACGATTTACTCCCCGCCAACATGTCTGTGGATGACTTCCGCCTGGATAACGATGAACAGGCGCATTTAAAAACTACCAAGAACCAGTCTGAAGGACTGGTGAGTATTGGCTTCAACGGCGGGCATATTGAAATCTCAGTACCTGTTGTCACAACAGGCATGAAGCTGGTTTGGGAAGTACCTACCGGCACTATGATAATGGAGACATTGCAAAATGTTCTCCTGGGCGTGTTGCTAACTATTGGTCTGATTGCACTGGCTATTTTTGGTTTAATCACTTTCCGCCAGCAGCCTTCACGCCAGGCATCAGATAACTCACCTGCATCTAACGGGAAAGAATTACAGGCGCTCAGGGCGCTGAATGAAGAAATTCTGTCTGTCGTGCCACTGGGCATTCTGGTGCAGGATATTGAGAACAACCGTACAGTTATCAGTAATAAAATGGCCGATAACCTGCTGCCACACCTTAACCTGAAAAATATTATGTCCATGGCAGACCAGCACCAGGGCGTTATTCAGGCAACTGTGAATAATGAACTGTACGAAATCCGCCAGTACCGTAGCCAGATTGTTTCACGGGTACAGATTTTCATTATCCGCGACCAGGATAAAGAAATTCTGGTCACGAAGAAACTGCGCCAGGCACAGCGGCTGTATGAGAAAAACCAACAAGGCCGAAGTGCTTTTATGCAGCACATTTGCCATGCACTTAAAGGCCCTATTGACTCACTGGCAGAAAAAGCATCAGGGCTGCAAACCCCCGAGCACCTCGCGCTGGCCGACGACGCTGACCGCCTGGCTCACCTGGTGGATGAAATGCAGCTACTGAACTTGCTGGAAGATGACAACTGGAAAAGCAGCACTTCCTGTTTCTCCCTGCAGTCTTTGCTTGATGATGTTGTGCCTGCGATTTTACCAGTCATTAAGCGCAAGGGTTTGCAATTACTGGTTAACAACCCAATTCCTGCCACGGAAAACCGCCATGGTGACAGAGAAGCCCTGCACCGTATGCTACTGATGTTGTTGCATTATGCTGCCACCACAACTGAAATTGGCAAGATAACTCTGGATATTACTCAGGACGAAGGCATAGATGACGGGCTGATTTTCCGTATCACCGATACCGGGCGCGGAATCAGCGACGATGAAGTTGATAACCTGCACTTCCCGTTCCTTAACTCCACCACGGAAGACCGTTATGCACAGGCCAACGGCCTGACATTTTTCTTGTGTAACCAGTTAGCCCGTAAAATGGGTGGCAACCTGAGTATCAAGTCAAAAGATGAGCTGGGTACTCGCTATACCCTGCACCTGCGCCTGCCACAAGAAGGCAAACAAGCAGTACAGGAACAGGAAGAACGCCTGCTGGATGATGTTGTCGCTCTGGTGGATATTGCTTCACGTGATGTCCGTAACATTGTCACCAGGCAGTTAGAAAGCTGGGGTGCCGCCTGTGTTGCACCTGATGAGCAATCATCAAGTCAAGCATTTGATATATTTTTAACAGATAATCCGTCTAATCTTACTGCATCGGGCTTGCTTTTAAGCGATGATGAGAACGGTTTACGGAAAATCGGAAATGCCCGTTATCGTGTAAACTTCAATATGAGTAATGCAATGCAGGACGCAATACTTCAGCTTATTGAAGCGCAAATGGCTAATGACGATGCGCAAGAAAGTGGCTCAGGAGTGAGTGATGAAACTGCTCAACTTCATGCAAGTGGTTATTATGCGCTGTTTGTAGATACCGTGCCCGACGATGTAAAACGTCTGCAAAATGAGTCACAGGCAAACGACTTTTTAGCGCTGGCCCAAACGGCACACAGACTTAAAGGCGTATTTGCTATGCTGAATCTGGTACCAGGGAAACAGTTGTGTGAAACGCTGGAGCATCACATTCGTGAAAAAGATGCACCTGCCATAGAAAAATATATCAGTGATATTGATACTTACGTCAATAGCTTACTGTAAAAAGGTAACCTAAAACATGAACAATATGAACGTAATTATTGCCGATGACCATCCGATCGTTTTGTTCGGGATTCGCAAATCTCTGGAACAAATCGAGTGGGTTAATGTTGTTGGTGAATTCGAAGATTCCACAGCACTTATTAACAATCTTCCAAAGCTGGACGCGAATGTCCTGATTACTGACCTTTCCATGCCTGGGGATAAATACGGCGATGGGATTACGCTTATCAAATACATTAAGCGCCATTTCCCGTCAATTTCCATTATTGTACTGACGATGAACAATAACCCGGCCATTCTGAGTGCTGTGCTGGACCTGGATATTGAAGGTATTGTACTGAAGCAAGGGGCGCCAACAGACCTGCCTAAGGCTCTGGCTGCTTTACAGAAAGGCAAAAAATTCACACCGGAAAGTGTCTCCCGCTTACTGGAGAAAATCAGCGCAGGTGGGTATGGTGACAAACGCCTGTCACCCAAAGAGAGCGAAGTATTACGCCTGTTTGCTGAAGGCTTCCTGGTGACTGAGATTGCCAAAAAGCTTAACCGCAGTATCAAAACTATCAGTAGCCAGAAGAAATCAGCCATGATGAAACTGGGCGTGGATAACGATATTGCTCTGCTGAATTACTTGTCATCTGTGACATTAACACCAGCCGATAAAGAGTAAGTTTTTTTACTTCCCTCTTCACTAAAACAGCAGGGATCCCCTGCTGTTTTTCGTTGTACCTCCGCGCTGCTTTTCTCCCTTTCCCCGCCTGTAATCCCGCAGCAAAAAACATACAAAGACATACCAGGCACAGAACATACAGCCGCACCAGACCAGACAAAAATCCCCGCTAACTGAAGCGAGGGCCTGTTCGCGTAAGACCGGTGAACCGGAGAAAGGAAGACAAGGTTATTCCGCCCGGACGGCGGAATAAGGCGAACCGAGGCATGGATGCCGAGTCGAGCCGGCCGCAGGCTGACTGCCCGGAGGTGAACGCAGTGCGCAGCACCGGTCGCCAGCGAAAACGGGGATTGCAAAGGGGGCGAGCCCCCTTTCGCCCGTTCACGGGCTGTGCAGCCACACTAACCTCACCACAGCAAGTGAACGGAACCCTCTACACTGACACCACAGCAAGTGAACGGAACAGTCACCGCAGTAACAATAATCTGCCAGCACAGAGCCAGTTGCGCGCCGTGTCAGCCACACTGCTTTTACTCACCCACTGCGCCCGGCGCCCGCAGGGGGCACTGGCCCCCTGCACCCCCTTCTGTGGCCGGCAAAATCGCCGCTTCGCGGACATTCGGCTTACCCCGGCGGCCTGTTCGGGTACCGCTCCGAGTCGGCTTCCTGCCTCCCGTCGCTCTGCCTGCGTCCTGCAGGCAGCCCCGGCCCGCCAGGCACGCCTCAACGATTTAGAGGCCACACCCCACACCCGCCTGTAATATCTCAGCAAAAATCAAAGAAAACAGACAACGCACAAATCCAACAGCCACACCTGACAACACAAAAAACCCCGCTACTTGCAGCGAGGGCTTGTTCGCGTAAGACCGGTGAACCGGAGAAAGGAAGACAAGGTTATTCCGCCCGGACGGCGGAATAAGGCGAACCGAGGCATGGATGCCGAGTCGAGCCGGCCGCAGGCTGACTGCCCGGAGGTGAACGCAGTGCGCAGCACCGGTCGCCCGCGAAAAACCGGATTGTTAAGGGGCGGGCCCCTTAACACGTTCACAGGCTGTGAAGCCACATTAACCACGCCACTGGAGGTGAACGGAAACAACTACACTGCAAGTCAACGAAAATACCCACATCCGGTGAGCGTACAACACTGCACCGATCGCCCGCGAAAACAGGGATAACAAAGGGGCGAGCCCCTTTTACTCCCGGTGATTCCTCACCCGCTCCGCAAACACCGCCAGCGTCTGCTTCAACACATCCAGCGTCACAGGCTTGGACAAACAACTATCCATTCCCGATTCAAGACAGCGTTGCTTCTCTTCTGCCAGCGCATTCGCCGTCACCCCAATCACAGGTAACGTCAGCCCTAACTGGCGAATACGTTGTGTCAGGCGATAACCATCCATATTCGGCATATTCACATCACTCAGAACAATATCAATATGATGCTTACTGAGCACTTCGAGCGCTTCAACACCATCGCCCGCAGTCTTACACTGGTGATAACCAAGCGATGCGAGCTGATCCGCCAGCAAACGGCGGTTTATCGGGTGATCATCGACGATCAGCACCGTAATATCATCGTTCTGCTCACTGATCTCCGAAGGCTCTGGTAAGTTCACATCGTTACCCGGAACCTTCACATCCACCCGGTAAATTTTCGCCAACAACGTCACCAGATCATGAGGAGAAGCCACACTGTGCGACCAGATACCGGGTTCGCTTTCCAGAGGGATACCAATATGCCGCCGGCAAAACTGAACCACCGCTCTTCCAGGCCATGGATTACTTAACGCTTCATCAGTGATTAACACATCGTCCGGATCTGGTGTTTCTCCCAGCCAGAAGCTGGCTTTAATACCTTTACTTGCCAGCAACTTCGCTAAAAAATCACTCAGGTAAGCATTGCTGACAGCCAGCCAGCAATGTTTATGGGTAAGATCCGATGCTGCCATAACCGGAACCGGTTTAGCTTCATACAACGGTATACGGACAGTGAACTGGCTCCCCATACCGGGTTCGGAATCCACCGCAATATCGCCGTCCATCATAGTGATAAGCTTCTCACAGATAGCCAGCCCCAACCCGGTGCCCTGGAAGTTACGCTGAACCCCTGTCCCCACCTGGAAAAAAGGATCGAACAGGCGCACAACTTCTTTGGCAGCAATCCCTTCCCCGGTATCACGCACCCGGAAGCAGAGGTAATCATCCGTACAGCGTACATCAAGAATAATGCAGCCAGTATCGGTAAACTTAATCGCGTTACTCAGCAAGTTTGAAATCACCTGCTGTAAACGCATTGGGTCGCCACGTAAGGTTAATGGCACAGAAGGCGCGATAAAGCAGTAGAGCCCCATTTGTTTACGCACCACCAGAGGCTGGTAGTTTGCGGTAACGTGGGTCATTACTTCGCGGGGAGAAAACTCACGCGGTTCAATTTTTAACTGCTCTGATTCAATTTTCGAGAAATCGAGAATATCGCTGATTATCTTCAGTAGCAGGCTGGATGAGTTGTTCATTGCCGTGACCAGGCGGTCAACACCATCGGGCAGTTCACGGGTTTGCAACAGATCCAGGTTACCAATGATGCCATACAGCGGAGTACGTAATTCGTGACTTACCGTTGCCAGGAACATCGATTTAGACTGGCTGGCCTGCTCTGCAGCATGGGCCATATCCTGCAATGACTCTTCCATCTTCACACGGGCACTGACATCCACCAGCACGCAAATCGCCACGTTCTCGTTGCGATAACGCGAGTGTACGAAACTTATCTGCAGGTTCGTGTTGTCGCTGGTAAGAACATCAACAAAGTTAACCTGTTGCCCACAAATGATTTGCGTCAGGCGCTGGCGGTCTTCATGAGTCAGCATATTCAGGTAATTGTGCGCCAGCTCATTACTAAGAATATTGGTGCCATCCAGCGTGCGCAGAATACAAATACCTACCGGTGCTGAGGCGACAATTTTACGGTTAAACTGCTCGTGCTCTTCCAGACGCTGGGCATCCGTCTCTGCCGGGATAAAAATACGCCGCTCATACATTCTTGCCAGGGTAAACAGCACCACACCGACCAGAATATTCAGTAACACGGCATTCAGAATAAGAATACGGATTTCATCCAGCACTTTATCAACCGGTACGCTGTACACCACACTAAGCGATGACGGCATCAGGTTTTTTTTCAATGCCAGCTCTTTAAACCCGGTGGTGTAGCCAAACCAGGTGCGGGCCTGAAGCCAGTCTGGCTGTAGCGATAAATGCCCACTACCCCCTGTCAGAGATACCAGTGAGTGGCCATTTTCATCCATCAGTGTGATATCTACCGGTAAGTTACCCGGCAGCATGAAGTTTTCCTGGCGAATACTCTGTTCAACCCCAAGTAACGCCTGAACCCGGTTAGCGAGAAAAACGGGCGTTAATGTATAAAAATACCCGGTTCCCGGACGGCTGCCAGGTGCCACCCAGTAAACGGTATTAATGCGTTCATCCATGGGTGCGTCACGGTAGCGTTTTAACCGCTCATTGAGCACTGAAAGCGCTTTGTCCTGGCCGGGCGGAGTATTACGCAACGAGAAATCGGCAATGCACTGATTATCTCCCGCCACCAGAAAAACCCGGTTCAGGTCGTAGTTTGCCGAGAAATTATCGCGCCAGTAACGCAAAAAGCCGGATAGCGACAGCATGGATCCTTGCCAGGACTGGTCAAGCGCACTGCAGTCCACATTGTTGCCCAAAGGCAAGAATGCAGGTGCGCTGCTACCCCGATTACTGCCGGGAGTTGCGTTATCAGTAGGCCGGTTTTCTGTAATGTACTTGAGCTCTTTCACCACATCAGTTGTGCGCTGAATATACCGCTGCGCCTGGTCAAAGCTCAGCGTGAGCTCCTGGTGTATTTCCGCTTCTTTATCGTGTAGTGCGCCTGCGATGTAAAACACCGAAAACAGGGCTATCAGAAGCCATAGTAAAAGCGCCAGCGCCCTAAAAAGATAGCGCGAGACTTTAAGCGTGCTGCGGAAAGAGACGGCGTATTTCAATGTAAGCCCGGTAAGCGTCAGTCAATCGATAATAAAGCGTTAACTTAGCGATAAAAGTGAGTGGTCGCAATGGCAAAGAAAAAGGGCCGGTTACCCGGCCCTTCATAACGTGATGATTTCAGATTAATCTTCACTGTCATCGGCAACATCGTCATCCTGTTCCGCTTCCGGCGCTATTTCATCATCGCCTTCTGCTACAGAACCATCAATGCTGTCGAGTTCTTCGTCGTCTACCGGTTCAGCAACACGCTGCAGACCCACTACGTGCTCATCTTCCGCCGTGCGAATCAGAATCACGCCCTGGGTGTTACGGCCCACAACGCTGATTTCAGAAACGCGAGTACGCACCAGCGTACCGGCATCGGTGATCATCATAATCTGGTCAGCGTCATCAACCTGAACAGCGCCTACCACTTCCCCGTTACGTTCAGTCACTTTGATAGAGATAACACCCTGAGTCGCACGGGACTTAGTTGGGTACTCTTTCTCACCGGTACGTTTACCGTAACCGTTCTGAGTAACTGTCAGGATGGCACCTTCACCGTGTGGCACAATCAGTGAAACCACGCTGTCTTTTTCTGCCAGCTTGATACCACGCACACCGGTGGCTGTACGGCCCATGGCACGCACTGCGTCTTCTTTAAAGCGCACCACTTTACCAAACGCAGAGAACAACATAACTTCGTCGTCTTGCTGAGTCAGGTTCACACCAATCAGCTCATCGCCTTCGTTAAGGTTCACAGCGATGATACCGGCGCTACGTGGGCGGCTGAACTCAGTCAGCGCAGTTTTCTTCACAGTACCGCTCGCGGTCGCCATAAAGACATTCACGCCTTCTTCGTATTCACGCACTGGCAGAATCGCGGTAATGCGTTCGTCCTGCTCCAGTGGCAACAGGTTGACGATTGGGCGGCCACGCGCGCCACGGCTCGCTTCCGGCAACTGGTAAACCTTCATCCAGTACAGACGGCCCCTGCTGGAGAAGCACAGGATCGTGTCATGGGTGTTAGCGACCAGCAGGCGGTCAATAAAGTCTTCTTCTTTAATGCGGGCAGCAGATTTACCCTTACCACCACGGCGCTGCGCTTCATAATCTGACAGCGGCTGGTATTTCACATAGCCCTGATGCGACAGCGTAACAACAACATCTTCCTGGTTGATCAGATCTTCGATGTTGATATCCGCGCTGTTGGCAGTGATTTCCGTGCGACGTTCGTCACCAAACTGGTCGCGAATCGCTTCCAGCTCTTCACGGATAACTTCCATCAGGCGCTCTGCGCTGGACAGGATGTACAGCAACTCAGCAATCTGCTCCAGCAGCTCTTTGTATTCATCGAGCAGTTTTTCATGCTCAAGGCCGGTCAGTTTTTGCAGGCGCAAATCAAGAATTGCCTGAGCCTGTTGCTCAGTCAGGTAGTATTTCCCGTCGTGCACCCCAAACTGCGGTTCCAGCCATTCTGGACGGGCAGCATCGTCGCCAGCACGTTCCAGCATCGCAGCCACATTACCCAGGTCCCACGCATGCGCCACTAACGCTGCTTTCGCTTCAGCAGGTGTCGGAGCATGGCGAATCATCTCGATAACCGGGTCGATATTCGCCAGCGCAACAGCCAGTGCTTCAAGGATATGAGCACGGTCGCGCGCTTTACGCAGTTCAAAGATTGTACGGCGAGTCACCACTTCACGGCGGTGGCGCACAAAAGCTTCGAGAATATCTTTCAGCGGCATGATCTTCGGCTGACCATGGTGCAATGCCACCATGTTGATCCCGAAAGACACCTGCAACTGAGTTTGTGAGTAAAGGTTGTTCAGCACAACTTCACCCACTGCATCGCGTTTGACTTCAATCACAATACGCATCCCGTCTTTATCAGACTCGTCGCGCAGTGCACTGATGCCTTCAACACGTTTCTCTTTCACCAGCTCGGCAATTTTTTCAATCAGGCGAGCTTTGTTCACCTGATAAGGAATTTCATGCACGATGATGGTTTCGCGGCCAGATTTTGCATCGGTTTCCACCTCTGCTTTGGCGCGAATATAAATTTTCCCGCGCCCTGTGCGGTACGCTTCTTCAATACCGCGACGGCCATTAATAATTGCCGCAGTCGGGAAATCTGGCCCCGGGATGTGTTCCATCAACCCTTCAACGGTGATGTTTTCATCCTCGATATACGCCAGGCAGCCGTTAATCACTTCTGTCAGGTTATGGGGCGGTATGTTAGTTGCCATCCCCACCGCAATCCCGGAAGAACCGTTAACCAGCAGGTTCGGGATTTTGGTTGGCATAACATCGGGAATTTTTTCTGTTCCGTCATAGTTGTCCACGAAGTCGACTGTTTCTTTATCAAGATCAGCCATTAACTCATGGGCAATTTTCGCCAGACGAATTTCTGTATAACGCATGGCCGCGGCGGAATCGCCATCGATTGAACCAAAGTTCCCCTGGCCATCGACCAGCATATAACGCAATGAAAATGGCTGCGCCATACGAACAATGGTGTCATACACTGCAGAATCACCATGGGGATGGTATTTACCGATAACGTCACCGACGACACGGGCGGATTTTTTATAGGCTTTATTCCAGTCATTGCCCAACACGTTCATCGCGAACAATACGCGACGGTGTACAGGCTTGAGGCCATCACGGACATCTGGCAATGCACGGCCGACAATAACCGACATGGCATAATCCAGATATGAGCTTTTCAGCTCTTCCTCAATATTGACCGGTGTAATTTCTCTGGCAAGGTCGCTCATCTGACCGCTATCCCTCTACTGTATCCCGGATTCAAAGGTCGCAAATTATAACACACTCCCGCAGTGGCAGGGAAACTTGTCTGAGGGGCGCAGCGCTTTATTCGTCTCGCCAGGCTGTTATACTCGGCAGCATCTATTGATGAGGAGTTCTGGCGTCCATGAATGACGAAAATACCCCGGTGTCGCTCAATGTTGACCACAACGAAATTGCTAAATTTGAAGCCATCGCCTCGCGCTGGTGGGACATGGAAGGCGAGTTCAAACCCCTTCACCGGATTAACCCTTTACGCCTGGGCTATATCAATGAACGCAGCGGTGGTGTGTTTGGTAAAAAGGTGCTTGATGTAGGTTGCGGCGGCGGCATTCTGGCAGAGAGCATGGCACGGGAAGGCGCAACAGTAACCGGGCTGGATATGGGTGGCGACCCCCTGCAAGTGGCCCGCCTGCACGCGCTGGAAAGCGGCATTCAGGTTGATTACCGCCAGGAAACCGTTGAAAACCATGCCGCAGCGAACCCCGGAGCCTACGATGTCGTCACTTGCATGGAGATGCTGGAACATGTTCCGGACCCACAATCTGTGGTGCAGGCCTGCGCACGCCTGGTCAAACCGGGCGGCCATGTTTTCTTTTCCACCATTAACCGTAATGGTAAAGCCTGGCTGATGGCAGTGGTTGGCGCTGAATATGTTCTGCGCATGGTGCCCAAAGGTACCCATGACATTAAAAAATTTATCAAACCTGCGGAGCTGATCCACTGGCTCAGTAACACCGGCTTGCGTGAACGCCATATGACCGGTTTGCATTACAACCCGTTGACGGATCATTTCCGCCTGGCGCCCGGCGTTGATGTTAACTATATGTTGCACACCAGCGCAAAAGACGCGGTCTGAGATAAGTTTTTGCTATCAAAAATTGCGCAGCATCAAGTTGCGCAATTTACATCACGCACAAGAAACCAACATTCAGTCATTTTTTTAAAAAAAGTTACTCCAGCTTGACATCCCCTTCAGGCCTTACCATTCGGGCATTCTTACCTGTTCAGGGAGGATGAACCTCAATTTTTTGGCAAAATCAACTCTTGAGATTGAAAGATTCCTTACTAGAATACTCACCATATAGTGATTCAGTTATCCCATACCCCCAACATATAGTATTTATCCACAAAGTTAGCCACAAGGCTGCGCTGTGGATAAGCGGGGGATATTTTTATTTCACGGACAGGTAAACCCCACATGAATCAGAGTCTGCTGGTAACGAAACGTGATGGCCGTACAGAGCGCATCAATCTGGACAAAATTCATCGTGTCCTTGATTGGGCGGCAGAAGGCCTGCACAACGTTTCAGTTTCACAAGTTGAACTGCGTTCCCATATCCAGTTTTATGACGGTATCCGCACTTCAGATATCCATGAAACGATTATCAAAGCAGCCGCGGACCTGATTTCTCGCGACGCCCCGGACTACCAGTATCTCGCCGCCCGTCTGGCTATTTTCCACCTGCGTAAAAAAGCGTTTGGCCAGTTCGAACCGCCCAAACTCTACAACCATGTAGTAAAAATGGTTGAAATGGGTAAATACGACACTCATCTGCTGGAAGACTACACGGAAGAAGAGTTCCAGCAGATGGACGGTTTTATCGACCACTGGCGCGATATGACCTTCTCTTACGCGGCTGTAAAACAGCTGGAAGGGAAATACCTGGCGCAAAACCGCGTTACGGGTGAAATTTATGAAAGCGCCCAGTTCCTGTACATTCTGGTTGCGGCCTGCCTGTTCTCACGTTATCCGCGTGCTACCCGCCTGGACTACGTAAAACGTTTCTATGACGCAGTGTCGACTTTCAAAATCTCACTACCAACACCAATTATGTCTGGTGTGCGTACCCCTACGCGCCAGTTCAGCTCTTGTGTGCTGATTGAGTGTGGTGACAGCCTTGACTCTATCAACGCAACATCCAGCGCTATTGTGAAATATGTGTCTCAGCGTGCCGGTATTGGTATTAACGCGGGACGCATTCGCGCACTGGGTAGCCCGATTCGTGGTGGTGAAGCATTCCATACCGGGTGCATCCCGTTCTACAAACACTTCCAGACAGCCGTGAAATCCTGTTCTCAGGGCGGCGTGCGTGGCGGTGCTGCCACACTGTTTTACCCAATGTGGCACCTGGAAGTTGAAAGCCTGCTGGTGTTGAAAAACAACCGTGGGGTGGAAGGTAACCGTGTTCGCCATATGGACTACGGTGTACAAATCAACAAACTGATGTACACCCGCCTGCTTAAAGGTGGCGATATCACTCTGTTCAGCCCGTCTGATGTTCCGGGGCTGTATGATGCCTTCTTTGCAGACCAGGATGAGTTCGAACGCCTGTACACCCAGTATGAAAATGACGACAGCATCCGTAAGCAGCGCGTTAAAGCGGCGGAACTGTTCTCACTGATGATGCAGGAACGTGCTTCTACTGGCCGTATTTACATCCAGAACGTTGACCACTGCAACACCCACAGCCCGTTTGATGCAACAGTTGCCCCGGTGCGCCAGTCTAACCTGTGCCTGGAAATTGCACTGCCAACCAAGCCGCTGAATGACATCAATGATGAAAACGGCGAAATTGCGCTGTGTACACTGTCCGCGTTCAACCTGGGTGCCATCGACAGCCTGGAAGATTTGGAAGAGCTGGCGGTTCTGGCTGTTCGTGCACTTGATGCCCTGCTGGATTACCAGGACTACCCTATTCTGGCCGCCAAACGTGGTGCCATGGGCCGCCGTACCCTGGGTATTGGTGTGATTAACTTCGCTTATTACCTGGCAAAACATGGCGTGCGCTACTCCGATGGCAGTGCCAACAATCTGACGCACAAAACCTTCGAAGCCATTCAGTATTACCTGCTGAAAGCATCAAATGAGCTGGCGAAAGAGCAAGGCGCATGCCCGTGGTTCAACGAAACCACCTACGCCAAAGGTATTCTGCCGGTTGACACCTACAAAAAAGACCTGGATGCAATTTGCAACGAACCGCTGCACTACGACTGGGAAAGCCTGCGTGAGTCTATCAAGACCCATGGTCTGCGTAACTCAACGCTGTCTGCTCTGATGCCGTCAGAGACGTCATCACAGATTTCCAATGCCACCAATGGTATTGAACCACCACGTGGGCATATCAGTGTGAAAGCGTCGAAAGACGGTATTCTGCGCCAGGTGGTGCCAGATTATGAACAACTGAAAGACAAATACGAATTGCTGTGGGAAATGGCGGGTAACGATGGCTACCTGCAACTGGTTGGCGTAATGCAGAAATTTATCGACCAGTCGATTTCTGCCAATACCAACTATGACCCGTCACGTTTCCCGTCAGGAAAGGTGCCGATGCAGCAATTACTGAAGGATTTGCTCACCGCCTATAAATTTGGTGTCAAAACCCTTTATTATCAGAACACCCGCGACGGTGCTGAAGATGCCCAGGACGACCTGGCACCCAGCATCCAGGACGACGGTTGCGAAAGCGGCGCGTGTAAGATTTAACCCAGAGGCAGGCCGGTCCCCCGGTCTGCCTGTTTCCCTTTTCACGCGGTAAAGGGCCCGTTAAGAACAGCAAAACGGCACTCAGCCAATGGTGGCGTTTTACAGGACAATGTTTATGGCATACACCACATTTTCACAGAAGAAAAATAACCCGCTCAACGAACCTATGTTTTTTGGTCAACCGGTTAACGTTGCACGCTATGACCAGCAGAAATATGACATTTTCGAAAAACTGATTGAGAAACAGCTGTCATTTTTCTGGCGGCCAGAAGAAGTGGATGTGTCGCGCGACCGCATCGATTTCCAGGCATTACCGGAACACGAAAAACACATTTTCATCAGCAACCTGAAATACCAGACACTACTGGATTCCATTCAGGGGCGCAGCCCTAACGTGGCGTTGCTGCCGCTTATCTCAATTCCTGAGCTGGAAACCTGGGTCGAAACCTGGGCGTTTTCTGAAACTATTCATTCCCGTTCATACACCCATATCATTCGTAATATCGTCAATGATCCGGCGGTGGTGTTTGATGACATCGTAGAAAACGAAGAAATAATCAAGCGCGCCAAAGACATCTCCACCTATTACGACGGGCTGATTGAACTGACCAGCTACTGGCACCTGCTGGGCGAAGGCACACACACTGTAAATGGTAAAACCGTTACGGTGAACCTGCGCGAATTGAAGAAAAAGCTTTATATGTGCCTGATGAGTGTGAACGCACTGGAAGCCATTCGCTTTTATGTCAGTTTTGCCTGTTCGTTCGCCTTTGCTGAGCGTGAACTGATGGAAGGCAATGCAAAAATTATCCGCCTGATTGCCCGCGACGAAGCTCTGCACCTTACCGGTACTCAGCATATGCTGAACCTGATGCGCAGCGGTGAAGACGACCCGGAAATGGCTGAAATTGCCGAAGAGTGCCAGCAGGAAAGCTATGACCTGTTTGTTATGGCGGCACAGCAGGAAAAAGACTGGGCAAACTACCTGTTCCGCGACGGCTCAATGATTGGCCTGAACAAAGACATTCTGTGCCAGTATGTTGAATATATTACCAATATCCGTATGCAGGCTGTTGGGCTGGACTTGCCATTCCAGACACGCTCCAACCCTATCCCGTGGATCAACACCTGGCTGGTGTCAGACAACGTACAGGTTGCGCCTCAGGAAGTTGAAGTCAGCTCTTACCTGGTTGGCCAGATAGATTCACAAATCGATGCTGATGACCTGAGTAACTTCCAGTTATAACTATGAGCAACCGTATTACCTTACATCAGTCCGGCCGCCAGTTAGAGTGCCAGGACGACCACCCTTCACTGCTGGCCGCCCTGGAATCACACAAGGTGGCTGTAGAGTATCAGTGCCGGGAAGGGTATTGCGGCTCGTGTCGTATGCGCCTGCTGGCAGGCCAGGTTAAATGGCTGACTCAGCCGCTGGCTTTTATCCAGCCCGGGGAAATTTTACCTTGTTGCTGCAAAGCACAAGGTGATGTGGAAGTGGATTGCTGATTGTGAACACGTTACCGGCCAACCAGATTGCTGGCTGAATGGCACAAAGGGAAAACATTGTTTTCCCTTTTTTATTTCTACCTTTGCTGCCAGATACACGGTTCAGCGTGATGCTCAGGCCGAACGTGTCAGTTGCTCTTCAATATGAATCCAGCCATGTTCTGCGCCCACATCCCAGCCATTTAACCAACGGCGCAGCATATTCATGGCCAGCATCGCACAGACCGCCTGGCGGGTTTCCACGCTATGGCGACGCCCGGACCAGTTAACCCGCAAACCGACAGTTTTACCTGGGGTGTGCAACGCCAGCGTTTGTTTGCTGCTGTCATCAATTGCGCCAACCACCAGCGCCAGTGAACTGCCCTGCTGTTCAGCCAGTTGCCGGGCACGCTGAATACAACCCGCCAGGCTCTCTGGTGTTGTAGAAGGTAAAACCTGCCCCTGAACTACCGGTACGCCAGCATTGGTCAACTGCCAGCACAACATACCTGCGGTAAACTGTTCACTCAGCGCCAGAGTCAGATTTTGCTCCTGTAACCGCGTGGCAAGCTGTGCAGGCAACCCTTCAGTTCCTTCAAAAATCAGGCTTTCACCCACCACGTCACGAATTTTCTGCCAGGCCTGCTGCATGCCTGCGCGCTGTGCAGAAGGGCCAGTCAGCTTCAGTTCGATAATTGGCATAGAAGAACGGTAACCCAGTACCACGCCTTCTGGTAATGGCAGGGGATCGAGTTGTTGGGCGAGATCGCTTTCAGAACGGCCAAATGTGGTCATGCGCAGGCATAACGGCATTTCAATGCTGGGGTAACGCTTGCGCAGGCGCGGTAAAATTTCCTGCTCAACCATCTGTTTAAATTCAGAAGGAACACCCGGAGTGAAAAATATCAGGCAACGGTTAAGCTGCATGGCAAACCCGCAGGCAGTCCCAACCGGGTTATCAATCATTTCACTGCCCGCCGGGATCATCGCCTGCTTGCGGTTACTGGGGGCCATAGGCCTGCCGCGCTCTTCAAAGAAACGCGCCATATGCGCCAGCCACTCTTCATGGATAACCAACTCTGTACCCGCAGCTTTCGCGGCAGCTTCTGCGCTCAGGTCGTCACTGGTTGGCCCCAGGCCGCCATTGACTATCAGAATATCCGCCTCATGGCTGCGCGCCTGCAGTACCGCCACCAGGTCGGCAAATTTATCCCCGACCGTTTGGCGGCGGGTCATGGGGAAACCCTGTTCAAATAAGAAATCAGCAAGCCAGGATGCATTGGTATCGACTATCTGCCCATACAGCACTTCATCGCCGGTAGAGAGCATTTCCACATTTAACATCGATATACTCCATTGGGAGGGAAGCCACCACTATAGCGCAGTGGCCAGGTAAATACAGAGGTACACCTGTTTCACCTTACGCCGCACGCAGATTGATACGCGGCATAAGGTTTGTGGGGAAGGTAACTGTGAAGTGATTAAAACGCCGCACTGACGCCCAGATACGGGCCATCAATAATCGTATTCCGGTTGTCGTTACGGTCTTTCAGGCTCATATAGCGATAACCGGCTTCAACCGTTAACGGGCGGAACACCATCCAGCGGCCACCAGCCTGCACTTCCTGGTAGGAATCAATACCCGAAGCAAAGGCATCTGGCGCGTAATAGTACTGCCCGAAGACAGAAACATGGCTCACAACCGGTACACTCAGACCGCCGCCAATTCCCAGCGCGTAGCCAGTTTTCCCCTGGTCAGGCTTGATATACAGACCTTTACCGCCCAGGGTAACCATTGCCGGGCCAACAGGCAGGTTGTAGCCCAGCCCCAGGTCCGCGATATAACCATCATCATTATGACGGGTCCAGTCGCCACTGAGTGCCACACCGCTGGTAGACGTCCCCATGCCCACACCAATACTGGTGTATTTATGCCCGGCCTGGCCGTAAATCCCTATGGCACTGGCTGAGCCAGATACTGCAAAAAGCCCACTGACTGCCAACAATAGATATTTATTCATTTTATTTTCCTGAACTCTGATACCTGGCAAATTAACCTGTTGAAGCGCAAAGCGGATTTTACCCGCTGGAGGGCGACATTCAAGACGGAAATCTGGTGCTTTCTCTACAGAATGTAACAAGCACGCTCTGGTGCGTTTATTGTTGTTCTGCAACCCACTGCATCACGGCGTTACGGGCAATTTTAATGCCGCCCTGGCGTAATGCATCTGGCAACAGTAACCACTGAACGGGTTGCTGGAAACGAGCCAGTTTATCCCGTACCCAGTCACTTAATGTTGCCAGCGCATTGGGGTCTGCCAGTTCCACAACAGCGACCGGGCGGTGCCCAAACTCTTCATCAATACGGGGCACAACGATGACCTGTTGAACCTGAGGATGCGCCATGATAACCCGCTCAACTTCTTCCGGTTGAATGCTTTCTCCACCACTGAAAAAGAGATTATCAAGCCGCCCGTGAATGGTGAGCGTATTGCTGGTATATGTTCCGCGGTCCCGGGTAGCAAACCACCCCTCAGCGTTCAGCAGTGGCAGTAAATGGCCCTGGCGCCAGTAACCGGACGCCAGGCTGTCACCCCGTAACCAGACCTCATTGTCTACAACACGCACCTGGCGGCCTGCTAATGGCTGCCCCACGTCCCCACAGCCATCGGCGCGTTTGGCTGCCACGGTGGAAGCCATTTCGGTCATACCGTAGCCACACCAGCAAGCAATACCATGCTGTTGTGCTGTATCAGTTAAAGCGACAGGAATTGCAGCCCCACCCAACAATACTGCCTTTAAATTGCTTAACGAAACCGGGTTATCGCTCAGTAACCGCCATAACTGCGTTGGAACCAGTGAGGCATGCGTGCACCCCTGTAATGCCAAAGCCAGCGGCTGCTCCGGGCGCAATGCCAGCGCGGCCCCGGTTACCAGCCAGCGCCATAAAATCCCCTGGCCGGAGACATGAAACAGTGGCAGTGACAATAACCAGCAGTCATCACAGCCAAATGCCATCAGTGCTGTTACCCCCCGCGCACTGGCAAGTTGCGCGCTGGCTGTATGCACTGCGGCTTTTGGCAAGCCAGTGGAGCCGGAGGTCAGGGTCATGGAGACAAAGCGCTCCGGTTGCCACGGCTCTGCCCATTCGCCAGCCAGCGGCTGGTAATGCAAAACGGCAGGGCCAGGCACCGCATCACAGTCAAAACTCAGGGCAAAATGGATGGACAGCGACGGGATAAGTGCTGCCAGCAAGGTATCCGGCAGTTGCGGGTTGAGCGGTAACACCCGGGCACCACATTGCAACAGCGCCAGCCAGCTTAATAATAACGGCATACTGTTGCGCCCACGCAGGGCAACGCCCATTCCGGCATTCACACCCTGGCGATGAAAGCTGGCCGCCAGGTTATCTACCTGGTGTGCCAGGTGCTGCCAGCTTATTTCACCATTTTGGGTATGCAATGCCACTTTCTCAGGTGCAAAGCTCGCCCAGTGGCGCCACGGGTAATTCGCCAGCGTCATTGCACCAACTCCAGCTCAGGCTGGCTGATTAGCGGCAATGGACTTCCCGGCCAGGGACGTAATAACTGTGCCTGCATCAAAGAGAGCGTATCCAGCCCCGGCGTTATTTGGGGTGTCAACCAGGCGGCGATACGCGCCAGTTGTGTTAGCCCAAGGCTTGATTCAATCGCCGAACTGATTACCACGTTCATGCCACACACATGTGCCTGGTTAACCCATTCCTGCACCTGTTGCAGGCTGCCAGTCAGTGAGGGTTTAATCACCAGGGTGTTGACTTCCGGGCACGGGCTTATCGCCACTTGCCCGTCGCGCAGGCTTTCATCCCACGCCAGTTTAATACCGGTGTCCCGGGCAAATGCCAGTGACAATTCCGGGGTTTTACACGGTTCTTCAAAAAACGCTATTCGTGAGCGCAGCGCCTCTGGTACATAGCGGGCAAACTGCGAGGCTTTTTGTGCAGACCAGCTCCGGTTGGCATCCAGGCGCAGCCAGAGGTCCGGAATGGCATCCAGCAATAAGCTGACCACCATGCCATCGCGTACCGCCTCATAGAGGCCCACTTTTATTTTGGCCTCTTTGCGGCCTGGTAACCCTTGCAATAGCGCAAATAACGCATCCGGGTCACCGGTACACAGCGGCACCGAGTGGTAATTCGCCGCTTGTGGCAGTTCACCAGACAGCTCCGCCAGCGCACAACTCAGCCCAAAAGCCACAGAAGGTTGTGCCGGGAGTTCAGGAGACTGCCCTGCCCGCCAGCCAGACAACCAGTGCAGGGCAGCAGACTGCGCTTCTTCAAGGCTCTCTGTACTCAGGCCAGGCAATGGAGCAATTTCGCCCCATCCCCGCTGATTGCCTTCACACAGTTCAACCACCAACCCTTCACGCATTTTCAGCCGGCGGTCGCGAATCACCACACCGGTATCCATGGGAATGGTGTAACGCCAGAGTTGTGCCTGTCGCATTACGGGTTCCGTTTGAATTTAGTGAAATCTGGCTGGCGCTTCTGGTTGAATGCGTTGCGCCCTTCCTGGCCTTCTTCTGTCATATAGAACAGCATCGTGGCGTTACCCGCCAGTTCCTGTAACCCGGCCTGACCATCACAATCAGCATTCAGTGCGGCTTTCAGGCAACGCAGTGCCATCGGGCTGTTTTTCAGCATTTCACGGCACCAGCGTACAGTTTCTTTTTCAAGACTTTCCAGTGGCACAACCGTATTGACCAGCCCCATATCCAGCGCCTGCTGTGCATCGTACTGGCGGCACAGGAACCAAATTTCGCGCGCTTTTTTCTGGCCGACAATGCGTGCCATATAAGATGCGCCCCAGCCACCATCAAACGAACCCACTTTTGGCCCGGTCTGGCCAAAAATGGCATTTTCAGCCGCAATAGTGAGGTCGCACATCAGGTGTAACACATGACCGCCACCAATGGAGTAACCGGCAACCATCGCCACGACAGGTTTCGGGCAGGTACGGATTTGGCGTTGAAAATCCAGTACATTCAGGTGGTGCACGCCAGAGTCGTCTTTATAACCACCGTAATCGCCGCGCACTTTCTGGTCACCACCGGAACAGAATGCTTTATCGCCTTCCCCGGTCAGCACAATGACACCGATATTGTCGTCATACCGCGCATCAGCCAGCGCCTGAATCATCTCTTTAACGGTCTGCGGGCGAAAGGCATTACGCACTTGCGGGCGGTTAATGGTGATTTTCGCGATCCCTTCTGCCGATTTGTGGTAGCGGATATCATCATAACCTTCAGAGCAGTCCTGCCAGGAGACAGGGGCATACAGTTCTTGTTCATCGGGGTAAATCATGGCTGTTCCTCAGAATAGTGAGTCAAAATATCAATAACACACTGGCAATATGCCGCCGGATTCTCCCGGTGGGCATTGTGCCCGGCATGTTCAATCAGATGAAAAGGCATGCCCAGCGCACGGGCAATGGCCTGAAATTTTTGGTCCCGTGCGCCACACAGATAATGGAATGGCACAGGTAGCGCGGCTAATGCATCACCCAGCCACGGCTGGAGACCTAACGAAAGGTTACCCAGTGCGCTGCCGAGAGCGGCAGGCTGGTTGCCAGCGCGTTCCTTGATTAATTGCTGGCGTGCTGCATTAGAAAGTGAAGCAAATACGGGCTGGCGATACCAGGCATCCAGCACCTGTTCCAGAGGCTCTGCCGCAAACCGCAGCGCCCAGCGCTGGTCAGATTCAATACGCAGTAACCGTTCCTGTGGATCAGTCAGGCCCGGGTTACCACCTTCAATAATAATCCCCTGCAGGCCGGCAGGCTGCTGGCAGGCCGTGTACATAGCCAGCCTGCCCCCCAGTGAATACCCTATAAGCCAGTAACGCGTAATATTCCGCTCCGCAAGCGTATGGGTAAGTTGCGTGAAGAACTCTGCGAACCCTGGTATGGCAACGTTTTCAGATGCGCCGTGGCCTGGGAGGTCAAGGTAGAGTTGTGGCCAGCGAGTAAACGCTTTGCGGGTTGCCTGCCAGTCATCGGCTGAGCCAAGGAAGCCATGCAGCCAAACCAGATACGGTAGCTGAGGCTGCTCTCCCGGTATTATCTGCCCGGCAAGCGTCATTGCTGGCTGGCCCTGGCAACCAGTTTTTGTAACATCGCGGCCCCTTCAGCTTCCGGCACTTTCAGTTCAATCACGGTTGCTACTGCTGGCCCGGACCAGCACTGCTTCAGGCTCCCGGCTAACTCTTCAAGAGACTGCGGTGCAATATATGGCAGGCCAAACAACGCGGCGCCATGGCGAAAATCTACGTTCTGCGGCATGGCATAGAATTCACTTCTCACTTCTGCAGGTGTGGGAAGCAGCGAAAAGATTTGCCCACCGTTGTTATTCACCACCACCAGTGCAACCGGAGCCGGGCAGGATCTTAATAATGCCAGTGAGTTGAGGTCGTACAGTGCAGATAAATCCCCCAGCACAGCAAGCGTTGGCTTGCAGGCCGCCCGTGCGACCCCCGCAAGAGTCGCCACCAGCCCATCAATACCACTGGCACCACGGTTGCCGTAGACAGGGTACCCACAGGGTAGTTGCGCCAATGCATCCACCAGGCGCACCGACAAACTGTTGCCAATAAACAGTTGGCCTTTTTCTGGTAATAACCGGGGCAAACTCTTCGCCAGCCCGGCTTCACCCGCTGGCGGAATTTCTGTATCTACGGCCACTGCCGCCTGCTGCACATAAGGTTGGAGTGCGTCTGCCCAGCTCACCTGCTTGTGCGCCGGGTGTACATCCAGCCAGGCTTCAACAGTTGCCTGAATTCGCCGCCCACGGTGATGCCCCGGGTCAAGCCGCCCGGGTAAAGGATCCACCAGCCACCAGTTGTCCTGATGCCCGCTGGCCTGCCACTGCAGTAAGCGTTTACTGGTGAGGCTCGCGCCAAACTGCACAACGATACGCGCCTGCTCCAGCACCTGGAGCGCACCGGGGTTGGCAAGCCAGAGGTCAGCATAAGGCAAGGGTTGCCCGGTTTGGGACTGGATATCACTAATCAGCGGCCAGCCAAGCGTACTGGCCCAGTGAGCCACCCGTTCACCTTCCTGAGCAGTCATTCTGCCAGCAATAACTACCCCTTTTTTCTGCCGCCAGCTATGCCAGTCAGGCTGCGGGGTAACCCCCTGCGCGGCACTAAAAGCTTGCCATGGTTTTTCACCCTGCCACCAGTTTCCCAGTGCCTGCTGCCAGGCAAGGCCGGTATCATCCATTTCGCCATATAAAGGCTCTGCAAATGGGCAGTTGATATGCAGCGCACCATGGCGCAATGCGCCCATTTGGCTGTCAATGGCACTGGCTAACCAGCGTGCAGGAATGGATTCTGTGGGGCGAGGTAGATTCAGCGTGGCGGCAGGGTGTGCGCCATAAATACCCGGCTGAACAATAGCCTGGTTGGCGCCACAATCAATTAATTCCGGCGGGCGATCGGCGGTCAGGACCACCAGTTTTTCGCCAGTCAGACCCGCTTCAATTACCGCAGGATAAATATTTGCTACCGCAGTACCTGAAGTCACAATGACCGCAACCGGCTCACCAGTGGCTTTGGCAAGGCCAAGCGCAAGGTGCCCCAGCCCACGTTCATCAAAATGGGTATGAAACACAAACCCTGGCGTTTGAGTGGCGGCCAGTGTCAGTGGTGTGGAACGGGAACCCGGAGCAATACACACATGCCGGACTCCATTATGGTGTAATGCCTGCAAAATGACGGCGGCCCAGCGCCGGTTGAACGTGCTTAACGACATAACTTGACCCGCAATAGCATTTGCAAAAAAGTATAGCGTCGGCAAACTGGCAGACATTGATATACATCGGTTTATCCGCTTTCAGCTGAATAATGAACGTAATGCCGCCACTTTATTTTCAATTTCCAGCCATTCTTCTGCCGGGTTTGACTGCGCCACAATACCCGCACCGGCATAAAGCCTGACGTTATTGTACTGAACCAGTGCAGAACGCAGTGCCACACAAAACTCGGAGGTTGCCAGGCTGAGATAACCGGCAGACCCGGCATACCAGCCACGGTTGAAAGGTTCGTGTGCATAAATAAAAGCCAGTGCATCTTTGCGTGGCAACCCGGCCACCGCCGCTGTGGGCTGTAACTGCATCAGGCATGCAGTGTCATCTGCGTAGTTGAGGGTGGCAGTGATGGCCCGGTGTAAGTGTTGTACTTTTCGCAAGCGAATCACTTGTACAGGCTCCACATCAATCTGCCCGGCGACTGCCTGCAGCCGTTGGCAAATATCTTCAACCACCAGCCAGTTTTCATGCTGATTCTTTTTATCTTTCAGCAACCACTGGCTTTGTTGGTCTGCCTGGCTGTCATCTGCATCACGGCCAACGGTTCCGGCCAGGGCTTCGGTTGATAATTGCCGCCCCGCCCTGTGCCACAGGCGCTCAGGTGAAGAACCCAGAAAGGCCTGGCGGGAGTCAAAGGCCATATAAAAGTGATAGCAGCGGCTGTTATGCTGGCGGCTGGCATGCATCAGCCAGGCGGGAGACATGGGCTGGGTGAGTTGCACATCCGTTGCCCGTGCCAGCACGACTTTGTCGAATTGCCCCCGGCTAATAGCCTGCGTTGCCTCGGTTACCAGGGCGAGCCACTGAACTTCTGCAGGCAAATGCACCTGCTCACAGACCCGTGCGGCCAGTTCAGGGATTACGGCAGCCGGGCATAAGCCGGACAACCAGGATTCAGCCTCTGCCGCCGCTTCACGCAGGCTGGTTTCGCTGTATAAGTTCAGGACCAGCCGGGCCTGTGAACCCTGCCGTTGCCAGGTGAGACGAGGGAGAAACAGTTGCCCGTGTTGCGGGTCAAACGCATTCAGCCCCCACAGGCGTAGCTCCGGGTATTCAGGAAAGCAGGAAAGGAAACGCTGCCCTTCAGCCAGTGAGGTGAAGGTACGCAATGCACACAGTACGGCGTATTCTTCATGGCCGTCACGGTGCTGCCAGTAAAACTGTGGCCAGCAGGCCTGGCTGTTCAGCCAGCACAGCGGCTCCTGGTTACCGGCAAGGCTCAGTGGCACCGACATTATTCTTACGCCGGGCGTGTCGGGAAGTTCTTTGCGTAACGCTTGCTGCAGCGCTTTCACCGCCTGTGTCAGTTCCATTTGCTATCCCGCCACGTAAAAACCCCAAATTATACGTGGTCAGAACAGAAATAGAATGCCGCCAGGCCGTTTGGCTGCACCAAAAAATGCGGTTATGAGGCAGATTTAACGCTATGCACGCAAATGCCGCAGGCAGGCTTACACATAATGGCTGAATGACAGGCTCTGCGCATCCGCAGGAAGAGCAATCACTTTGCGAATACGCAACTGCCTTTGCAACCGGCCAAGCTGGGTGTCGGCCCGCACCAGTAGCAACGCATACCCGGTTTCAGACCAGCTATCAGGGTAATTCAGTAACGTGGTTATACACTGGCTCAGGCCAGTAACATTTTGGCGGGCACGGATAACCCGCCGTTGAAGGTCGTCGCTCATGGCGCGCTCACTTATTATGTTTTTTCCCAGAGTCTGTTTACTATAGTTAACCTACGTTATTTTGTGTATTTTTTATCCATGCCATGCCGCGGTGGGGGATATCATCTTCAAGGTACACATCGGTGACCGGCTCAAAGCCAAATTGTTGGTAGAAATGCTGTAAATGCGCCTGGGCACTGAGATAAGGTACAACACCCGGCCAGTGTCGCTGGCAAGCAGCCATTACGTGTTCCAGAAGCTGGTTCCCCAGTTTTTGCCCCCGGCAGGCAGGGTTAACTATCACGCGGCCAATCACCAGCGGGTGGTGGCGGTCGCTGGTCAGTATGCGGGCGTAAGCCACCAGTTTGCCGCCCTGCCAGCCAAGAATATGGCGGTTTTCACCTGATAAATCCTCGCCATCAACATCCAGGTACGGGCAGTTTTGCTCAACAACAAATACCGCGCAGCGCAGGTGCAACAGCGCGTATAACTGCGGGACAGTCAGTTCCGAATGGTGTAAGTTCTGCCAGGTCATCATGGTTTTCTCCTGCTGTGTTCCCGACAAAAAAACCGCCGTTTCCGGCGGTTTAATATGAGTATACCTGTTGGTAATACAGTGATTACATCAAAGGCTGAGCCAGTTGCACCAGGCTAATCAGTGGCTGCGGCCAAATCCCTAACAGCAACACCAGAACAGCAGAGATCAGCACCACAACACCACCCGCAGTGAATGCCCAGTTAGACGGGGTATCACGAGCGGGTTGCTGTGGTTTGGACAAGTAGAGACTGACAGTAACGCGCAAGTAGTAGTACAGGCCAATCGCACTCCCCACCACAACAGCGCCTGTCAGCCACCACAAGTGTGCATGCACACCCACAGCAAGAATATAGAACTTACCGATAAAGCCCAGGGTCATCGGGATCCCGGCCAGGGAAAGCATCATGACAGTCATCACTGCCGCAAGAACAGGACGGTGCCAGAACAGGCCACGGTAGGAATACAGGGTATCGGCATCCGGGCCACGGTAAGGGCTGGACATCAGGCTGACAATACCAAACGCGCCCAGGCTGCTGAACAGATAACCGGTCAGGTAAACACCCACTGCTTCCATGGAGACGTCGCCACTGTGCAGCGCAATTAACGCTACCAGCAAATACCCCAGGTGAGAAATAGATGAGTAACCGAGCAGGCGTTTAATATTGGTCTGGCTCAGTGCCATCAGGTTCCCGAACAGGATAGAGGCAAACGCGATTATCCCCAGAACAATACGCACTGCTTCGCTGTCGCCCATCGGGGCGTACAGAAACAGGCGCATCACCACACCAAAAATAGCGATTTTACTGGCAGTTGCCAGGAAGGTTGATACCGGTGCCGGTGCGCCCTGGTAAACATCAGGCGTCCACAGGTGGAACGGCACCAGCGACAGTTTGAAACCTAACCCGACAATCATCATACCCAGCCCGGCCAGTAACAGGGGCTCATGGAGCATATTGTCGTTGAGGCTCTTGCCAATACTGACAAAAGACAGACTGCCAGACTCCGCATACAGCAGCGCAATACCAAACAGCAGGAAAGACGATGCAGCAGCAGACATAATGGTGTATTTGATACTGGCTTCAAGTGAGCGTTTTTGCCGGTAGGCATAGCCAACCAGGCCAAACAGCGGTAAAGAAATCAGCTCGATACCAATAAACAGTGAAGCCATATGATTGGCGCAGGACAGCAAAATCCCACCCATCGCGGCAATCAGCACCAGCAGGTAAAACTCTTCACGGTTGTCCGGGTACCCCTGCAACCAGGGATAGGCGAAGGTACAGGTCGCCAGACTTGCCGCCAGCACCAGCCCGGTATAGAGCGCAGCGTAACCATCGACACGCAACAGTGGCGTGACATCCATCGCGCCAACCTGGGTAGAAAACCACAATGAGACCAGTGCGGCATTCAGCCCGATTACAGATAACGTGGCATTAAGAAAGTGGTCGCGTCGCCACGCAATGGAGAGCATCACAACCACCACTGTCAATCCGACGATCAACAGCGGCAGCAGCGCGATCAGTTGTTGAGCAGTTATTGTCATGGCGAATTACGGCCTTGTAGTTGAAATAGAACTGGTAAACCACTGCTGGATATTACTCACCGCAGCGTGTGAGGTATCCAGAACCGGTTGCGGGAAGAACCCAAGCAGCAGCAGGAGTACCACCAGCAACAAAATAATAAATAATTCCCGCATCGACAGACCGCGCATCGGCTTACGTGCCGCTTCACTTTTCGCCTGCCCAAAATAGGCACGATGCAGCATCGCCAGCGAGTAAACCGATGCGAACACCAGGCCAAAGGTGGAAATTACCGTAATGACCGGCACCACATGGTAGCTACCGAACAGAATCATAAATTCGCCAACGAAGTTGCCAGTACCCGGTAACCCCAGAGTGGCGACAGCAAAGAACATAGACAACGCTGGCAACCAGCGGATGTTACTCCACAGCCCGCCCATCAAACGCATGTCGCGAGTGTGCATTCTTTCGTAAATCTGGCCACACAGAATAAACAACCCGGCAGCAGACAAACCGTGGGCAATCATCTGGATCACCGCCCCCTGATAAGCCAGTTGACTGCCAGAATAGATAGCAATCATCACGAAGCCCATATGGGAAACCGAGGTGTAAGCGATAAGGCGTTTGATATCTGTCTGGGTGAATGCCATCCACGCACCGTAGAAAATACCAATCACCCCAAGCCACATGGCGATGGGTGCGAACTCAGCCGATGCGTTAGGGAACAATGGCAGCGAGAAACGCAATAAACCGTAAGCTGCGGTTTTCAGCAGGATCCCCGCGAGGTCAACAGAACCCGCAGTCGGTGCCTGAGAGTGCGCATCCGGCAGCCAGCCATGCAGTGGCACCACTGGCATTTTAACCGCAAAGGCAATGAAGAAGCCGAGCATCAACAGCCATTCCACGGTGTGCGACATTGGCGTGTGCAACAGTTCGGTGTAGTTGAATGTCCAGACACCAGTCGCATTGTAGTGCACCAGCACCAGCGCCAGAATAGCTATCAGCATCACCAGGCCGCTTGCCTGGGTATAAATAAAGAATTTGGTTGCTGCACTGATACGCGTCTTCCCGTCGGAGGCTTTGTGGCCCCAGAGAGCTATCAGGAAGTACATCGGCACCAGCATCATTTCCCAGAAGAAGAAGAACAGGAACATATCAATCGCCAGGAAGACGCCGATAACGCCGCCCAGGATCCACATCAGGTTGAGGTGGAAGAAGCCCTGATATTTTTCAATTTCATTCCAGGAACACAGTACTGCCAGAACACCCAGCAGTGAGGTCAGTACCACCATCAGCAGTGACAGCCCATCCAGCGCAAGGTGAATGGAAATGCCAAAGCGTGGGATCCACTCTCGGGTGAATTCAGATTGCCACTGCGGCAAGCCTGTTGCCTGCGTGAGTGAATAACCGCCCTGCAGCCAGAGTTGTAACGACAGCGCGAGTGTCAGCCCCATGGTAATCAGCGCTATCCAGCGCGGTGTACGAACGCCAAAACGCTCGGTCTGCCAGCACAGGAAGCCGCCGATAAAGGGAATGAGTATTAGCCAGGGTAATAACATGGCAATTTATTTCCTTATTGATCTATCTGATGGTGAGACTGTTGCCACACGCCATGCATTGCACGCCGTCACGCCAGCCACACCATAAGAACAGGAAAAACAGCACAACATAATTTTCAGGGAAACAGGTTTCGCCGCTCCCCTGATATCCATTAATGCAACACCATCAGCAGTGCCAGCACCACAACAGCACCAATGCTCATGGACGCAACATACCAACGTAAATGACCGCTTTCGCTTAGCAGCAAACCTCTGCCTGCAAAACGCGACAATATCGCCGGAATGTTCATCAGTGCATTCAGTGGGTCACGTTGCAGCAACCAGCCAATCGCTTTAAATGGTTTGACGAAAATGGCGTCATATAACCAGTCAAAGCCCCAGGCATGGAACCACCATGTGCTGAAGAAACGCCCCGGTGCGCTTTTGGCAACCGCACTGACCAGAGTACGTTTACCCAGCCACAACCAGGCAGCAATCAGGATGCCGATAATCGCAACGGCCCCGGAGGTCATTTCCAGTGTTGTTTTTCCTGCATGCCCCAAATCGCTTTCCGGCAACACGCCAGCCAGCGGTGGCGTAATTAATGCCCCCACGAAAGTAGACAGCACCAGCAGCACCAGCAACGGCAGGTGGTGGGTGATACCTTTTCCGGCATGAGCATGAATTTTCTCTTCGCCATGGAACACAATGAAGATCATACGGAAGGTGTAAATTGAGGTGAGGAATGCCCCAACCAGCCCGGCCAGCATCAGGTTCTGGTGGCCACTGGCAAGCGCGCCCCACAGAATCTCATCTTTACTGTAGAAACCTGCGGTAATCACCGGCAACGCAGACAACGCCGCGCCACCCACCAGGAAGCAGACATAAACCAGTGGAATCGACTTACGCAAGCCGCCCATTTTAAAGATGTTCTGCTCGTGGTGGCATGCCAGGATAACGGAGCCTGAAGACAGGAACAGCAACGCTTTGAAGAACGCGTGGGTCATCAGGTGGAAAATCGCCGCATCCCATGCCTGTACCCCAAGGGCCAGGAACATGTAACCAATCTGGCTCATGGTTGAATAAGCCAGCACACGTTTGATATCTGTCTGCACCAGTGCGGCAAAACCCGCCAGCACCAGCGTAACTGCACCAACAATACCCACCAGATGAAGCACCTCTGGTGTCATAAGGAACAGGCCATGGGTACGGGCAATCAAATAGACCCCGGCAGTTACCATGGTTGCCGCGTGGATCAGTGCGGAAACGGGGGTTGGGCCAGCCATGGCATCAGCCAGCCATGTCTGCAACGGTAACTGAGCTGATTTACCCACAGCACCACCCAGCAGCATCAACGTTGCCCACTGCAACATAGTGTTGCCCGCAGCAAAGTGTTGCGGCGCCAGTTCCACCATTTCGCGGAAATTCAGCGTACCGAGTTCGTTATAGAGAATGAACAGCGCGAAAGCCAGGAATACGTCGCCCACACGGGTAACGATAAAGGCTTTCATGGCTGCAGCCCCATTTTTCGGGTCGGTATAGTAGAAGCCAATCAGCAGGTAAGAACACAGCCCCACACCTTCCCAACCCAAATACATCAGCATCAGGTTATCGGCCAGCACCAGAATCACCATGCTGGCAATAAACAGGTTGGTATAGGCAAAGAAGCGCGAATAGCCTTCTTCGCCGCGCATATACCAGGATGCGAACATATGGATTAGGAAGCCAACCCCGGTCACGACAGACAGCATCGTCAGTGACAGGCCATCCAGCACCAGGTTGAAGGCGACGGTAAAGTTACCCACCGACATCCAGGTCCACAAAGGCAAAGTAAACGCCTGCTTACCGTGGTTGAAGAAATCCATCCCCGCCCATGCGGTGACTAAAGCGGCCAGCCCTACAGAGCCAACCCCCACCGTTGCAGACAGGTTTTCTGACCAGCGCCCACGCGAAAAGGCCAGCAATACATAACCAAGCAGTGGCAGGAAAAAAGTTAACCAGAGCAGATTCATCCGCGCATCTCACTTACTGAATCGATATTCAGATTCTGGCGACGACGATGGAGCTGCAACAGCAGCGCCAGACCAATACTGGCTTCCGCCGCAGCAAGGGTAATCGCCAGGATGTACATTACCTGCCCTTCCGGCTGCCCCCAATAACTGCCCGCCACGACAAATGCCAGTGCGGCAGCGTTGATCATTACTTCAAGGCTAATCAGCATAAACAGCAGATTGCGACGAATCATCAGCCCGGTCAGGCCAAGGACAAAGAGAATGGCCGCAAGAATGAGCCCATGTTGTAGCGGTATCATGCGCGTTCCTCCGATTTTCTTGTTGCCATATCACCAGAGCGGTTACTGATGACTTCGCCCTGGCGCTCTTCGCGGCCAATATGGAAGGCAACGACCAGCCCGGCCAGCAGCAGCATGGATGCCAGCTCAACAGCCAGAACGTACGGGCCAAATAAAGCAATACCGACCTCTTTGGCATTGATGGCTGCGCCGTCAATCCCCTGGTCATTCAGCCCCATAATGCCTTTCACAATGACAAACAACAGCACCGCACTCAGGATGCCAGGGCCAATCCACAATTGCGGCTTGAGCCAGGCGCGTTCTTGCTCCACAACCGAGTTGCCAAGGTTAAGCATCATCACCACGAACACGAACAACACCATAATGGCGCCCGCGTAAACGATGATTTCCAGCGCACCGGCAAAGTAAGCGCCCATGGAGAAAAACACACCAGCGATAGACAACAACGACACAATCAGATACAGCAACGCGTGCACCGGATTGGTATGCGTGATCACCCTCAGGGTGGTCAGGATGGCCACAAGGGCACAAAGATAAAATGAAAATTCCATTCCCGACTCCTTAAGGTAACAGGCTCTTGACGTCGATAGGTTTGGCTTCGTTTTCCGCCTGGCCTTTATCTTTTCCGTCAATTGCCATGCCAGCCATACGATAGAAGTTATATTCCGGGTATTTACCAGGCCCGGAAATCAACAAATCTTCTTTTTCGTACACCAGGTCCTGACGCTTGAATTCACCCAGTTCAAAATCCGGCGTCAACTGAATCGCGGTTGTAGGGCAGGCCTCTTCACACAGACCGCAAAAGATGCAGCGTGAAAAGTTGATCCGGAAAAACTCCGGGTACCAGCGGCCATCTTTCATCTCTGCTTTTTGCAGAGAGATACAACCTACCGGGCAGGCTACCGCACATAAGTTACAGGCAACGCACCGCTCTTCACCATCCGGGTCGCGGGTGAGCACAATACGCCCACGGTAACGCGGTGGCAGATAAACCGGCTCTTCCGGATACATCCGGGTTTCACGCCTGGCAAAAGCGTGTAACCCTATCATCCAGATACTGCGCAGTTGGGTGCCGAAACCAACCACTAATTCTTTCAATGTCATGGTTTTTTCACCCCTTAAGATGCCTGCCAGAGAATAACCGCAGCGGTTACCAACAAATTAATCAGAGTCAGTGGCAGACACACTTTCCAGCCAAAGGACATCACCTGGTCATAACGTGGGCGCGGCAGTGCGGCACGAATCAGAATAAACATCATCATGAAGAACGCGGTTTTCAGCGCGAACCAGATGAATGGCGGTAACCAGGGACCATTCCAGCCGCCAAAGAACAGGGTGACAATCAACGCAGAGACCGTCACGATGCCGATGTATTCCCCCACAAAGAACAAACCGAACTTCATCCCGGAATATTCAATATGGTAACCATCTGCCAGTTCCTGCTCAGCTTCCGGTTGGTCAAACGGGTGGCGGTGGCATACCGCCACACCCGCAATAGCAAAGGTGATAAAACCAAAGAACTGCGGCACGATGTTCCACAAATGCGCCTGGTTGTTCACAATGTCGGTCATATTGAATGACCCCGCCTGTGCCACCACACCCATCAGGGACAAACCGAGAAACACTTCATAACTCAGCGTTTGTGCAGAAGCACGCATTGCGCCCAGCAGTGAGTATTTGTTGTTGCTGGACCAGCCAGCAAACAACACTGCGTAAACCGCAAGCCCTGCCATCATCAGGAAAAACAGAATCCCGATATTCAGGTCTGCCACCACCCAGGTGGGGCTTACCGGCACAATCGCGAACGCCAGCAACAATGAAGTGAACGCAATCATCGGTGCCAGGGTAAAAATAACCCGGTCGGAGAAGCGCGGGATCCAGTCCTCTTTAAAGAACATTTTGATCATGTCGGCTGCTAACTGCAGCGACCCGCCCCAACCCACACGGTTTGGCCCGTAACGGTTCTGGAACAGACCCAGCAAACGGCGTTCACCAAAACTCATGAAGGCACCGCACACCACCACAACCAAAATAATAACCACCGCTTTCAGCACACTGAAAATGACGGAGAGAACTTCAGGTGTCAGCCAGCTCATGCTTGTGCCTCCTGCAGATTACTCAGTTGTGCCCCAGCCAAAACTGGCGCAACGCCCGGCATCCCCATCGGCAGGCCAACCTGCCCGGCAGCCAGCCCGTCACTCAACTGAACCGGCAGACGCAGGGTTTGCCCGTCGACAGTGAAGCTCGCAACCGCACCTTCGTTAATACCAAGGTTTGCGGCATCCGTTGGGTTCAGGCGTAACACGGCAACCGGCATACGTTTCTGGAAAACCGGCGAGCGCTGCGATAACTCATCGCTGCCAAACAGGTGGTAATAAGGTGCAACACGCCACTGGCCAGCAACCGCAGCAAACGGTTGTGGCACTGTGGTGAACCAGGCAGCCTGATTGTCTGATGGTTCAATCAGGCGCACACCCGGGTCGCCAAAGCGTAAGTGGCCGCCCACTTCGTCCTGGAATTTGTTCCAGGCTTGTGGTGAGTTCCAGCCCGGAGCCCAGGCAAATGGAACTTGCTGGCGCTGTGCACCAGGCTGGTTGTTCCCTTCCATTGAGAAAGCGAACATGGTGTCCTGGTCTTGTGGCTGGCGAGGTTCATGGACACTGATATTGGCGCGCATCGCCGTGCGCCCACTGTAACGATGAGGTTCACGCGCCAGTTTTTGCCCACGGATACGGAAGCTGGCTTCCGGCGCGGCTTCTTTGATACCAGCCAGTTGCGGGAACTTCGCGATGCAGGCGTCAATGACGTGATCAAGCTGAGTCCAGTCCACAGCACGGTTTTCTACCATGCTGTGTAACGAATGCAGCCAGCGCCAGCTTTCCAGCATCACCCAGTCACTGTGGTAATAAGCCGGGTCGAACACCTGGAAGAAACGCTGTGCGCGGCCTTCGTTATTCACCACGGTGCCATCGCTTTCTGCGAAACTTGCCGCAGACAAGACCAAATGCGCGTGGTCCATAATTTGGGTACGCTGATGGTCAATCACCATCACCAGCGGTGCTTTACTGAGCGCTGCATCCACCCGGGATGCACTGGCGTGGCGGTGCAGGTCATTTTCCAGGACAATCACTGCATCAGCATTGCCGTTTTCCAGCTCGCTGAGCGCGGTATCAAGTGAACCACCACCCAGCATACCCAGGCCAACGCTGTTCACTGAACGTGCCACCAGAGTAATACCAACATCGGCACCGCGATTTTTCAGCGCCGTCGCCACATTACCTGCTGCTTCCAGTAATGCTTCACTCCCGGCGTTAGTACCGGAAATAATCAGTGGTTTTTTCGCACCAGCCAGCGCCTGAACAATAACATCAACTTTGTTTTTCAGGTCATTGTTGGTGAGTTCAACCGCCGGTGCTGAGCTGTCCAGCGCACTGGCAATGGCAAAGCCAAGGCGCGCCTGATCTTCAACCGGAGCACGGTAGGTCCACGCGGCAATATCATCAAGGCGAGTGCTGTCGACGTTAGTAACAAACAGCGGGTGCTTGGCGTGCTGCCCAATATTGAGAATGGCGGCGATTTGCCAGTCGGCCACTTTTTGTGCCGCTGCCATTTCGCGCGCTTTGCCTTTTACTGCCTGGCGCACAGCCAGTGCAGCACGGGCACCGGTTTGAGTGAGGTCTTCACCCAAAATCAGCACCGCGTCATAGCTTTCAATTTCACGCAGTGACGGCGTACGAACACCGCCTTCGCGCAGAATACTCAACATACGCTGCAGACGGGATTGTTCACCAGCGGCAATACCGGTATAGAAGTTGCCTTCACCCACCAGTTCACGCAGCGCGAAGTTGCTTTCCACACTGGCGCGTGGTGAACCAATACCAATCACGCGTTTAGACTGGCGCAGAATATCTGCCGCGCCCTGCAAGGCCTGCTCAGCATTGACCGCGATAATATCGTCGCCGCGGCGTTGCAGTGGCTGATGCGGGCGGTCTTCGCGGTTGACATAACCGTAGCCAAAACGCCCACGGTCACACAGGAAGTAATGGTTTACCGAACCGTTATAGCGGTTTTCGATACGGCGCAATTCACCATAACGCTCACCCGGGCTGGTGTTGCACCCCAGGCTGCACTGCTGGCAAATGCTCGGCGCAAACTGCATATCCCATTTACGGTTATAACGCTCTGAGTGAGTTTTGTCGGTAAATACGCCGGTTGGGCACACTTCTACCAGGTTGCCGGAAAATTCACTTTCCAGCGTGCCGTCTTCCGGGCGGCCAAAATAGACGTTGTCATGTGCGCCATAAACACCCAGGTCGGTGCCATCGGCATAATCTTTGTAGTAACGGACACAACGATAACAAGCGATGCAGCGGTTCATTTCATGGGAAATAAACGGCCCCAGCTCCTGGTTTCTGTGTGTACGTTTAGTAAAACGATAACGGCGGAAGCTGTGGCCGGTCATCACTGTCATATCCTGAAGATGGCAGTTACCACCCTCTTCACAAACAGGACAATCGTGCGGGTGGTTGGTCATTAACCATTCCACCACGCTTTCACGGAATTGCTTCGCTTCATCGTCTGCAATTGAAATAAAGGTACCGTCTGACGCTGGTGTCATACAGGACATCACCAGGCGACCACGGGTATCTTCGGCATTTTGGTATTGCTTTACCGCACACTGGCGGCAGGCACCCACACTCCCCAGTGCCGGGTGCCAGCAAAAGTACGGAATATCAAGGCCGAGAGAGAGACACGCCTGCAACAGGTTGTCTGCACCATCTACCTCATACTCTTTGCCGTCTACATGAATCGTTGCCATAGTCAGCATGCTTCCATCAGGCCTGACACTGTCAGGCGTTAATCAAAATTCGGTTTGCGGCGCTCACCCGCTTGCGGGTTGCGGCTTACCAGCGCGCTTTCAACAGGTTTGGCTGTATCCCGTTTATCAATCGGGTATTGTTAAAGTCCTGCTGAATACCTGCTTCAAATTCTTCGCGGAAGTATTTAATCGCGCTTTGCAAAGGCTCAACGGCCCCTGGCGCATGGGCACAGAAGGTTTTGCCCGGGCCCAGTGAACGGCACAACTGCTCAAGCGTTTCGATATCGCCCGGCTGCCCTTCACCTTTTTCAATGGCACGCAAGATTTTTACACTCCACGGCAAACCATCGCGGCATGGCGTACACCACCCACAGGATTCCCGCGCAAAAAACTCTTCCAGGTTGCGCACCAGGGAAACCATGTTGATTTCGTGGTCAACTGCCATCGCCAACGCTGTACCCAGGCGGCTTCCCGCCTTACCAATGCTTTCAAATTCCATTGGCAAATCAAGATGAGCATCAGTCAGGAAGTCAGTACCTGCGCCACCAGGCTGCCAGGCTTTAAACTTCAGGCCATCACGCATGCCACCGGCATAATCTTCAAGAATTTCACGGGCAGTGGTACCAAACGGCAGTTCCCAAACACCGGGGTTTTTTACCCGACCGGAGAACCCCATCAGTTTGGTGCCATTATCTTTGCTCTTGCCCGCCGAAATGCCCTGATACCATTCAAGCCCATCGGCCAGAATTGCCGGAACATTACACAGGGTTTCGACGTTGTTAACACAAGTCGGCTTACCCCAGACGCCAGCACTGGCCGGGAATGGCGGTTTGGAACGCGGATTGGCGCGACGGCCTTCCAGTGAGTTAATTAACGCCGTTTCTTCACCGCAAATATAGCGCCCGGCACCGGTATGCACGAACAGCTCAAAATCAAAACCAGAACCGAGGATATTTTTCCCCAGTAACCCGGCTTCGGTGGCTTCCGCAATGGCACGGCGTAAATGCTGAGCGGCCTCAATATATTCGCCACGCAGGAAGATGTAGCCACGGTACGCTTTCAGCGCAAATGCCGCGATAAGCATCCCTTCCACTAACAAGTGAGGGAGTTGCTCCATCAGCATACGGTCTTTATAAGTGCCGGGTTCCATTTCATCGGCGTTACACAGCAGGTAACGGATATTCATGGATTCGTCTTTCGGCATCAGGCTCCATTTGAGCCCGGTGAGAAAGCCCGCACCACCACGGCCTTTCAGCCCGGAGTCTTTTACCAGGCTGACGATTTCATCCGGTGCCATTCCTGTCAGAGCCTTACGCGCACCTTCATACCCATTCTTGCTGCGGTATTCATCCAGCCAGACAGGTTGTTTATCATCACGCATCCGCCAGGTCAGCGGATGGGTTTCGGCAGTACGAATAATCGTCTTCATTTATACTGCTCCAGAAGTTCCGGGATAGCCTCAGGCGTAAGATGGCTGTGGGTATCCTCATCAATCATCATGGTCGGCCCTTTGTCGCAGTTACCCAGACAGCAGGTCGGCAGCAGTGTAAAACGGCCATCAAACGTGGTTTGGCCCGGTTTGATTTCCAGGTGTTTTTCAATGGCGGACTGAATGCCCTGGTAACCCGTGATATGGCACACCACGCTATCGCAATAGCGAATAACATGGCGGCCAACAGGCTGGCGGAAGATTTGGCTGTAGAATGTCGCCACACCTTCAACATCACTGGCGGGAATACCCAGTAAGCCGGCGATTTCATTAATTGCGCCATCGGGCACCCAGCCACGCTGTTTCTGGACGATTTTCAGCGCTTCAATGGACGCCGCACGCGGGTCTTCATAATGATGCTTTTCGTGCTCAATCGCCTCACGCTCTGCGGCACTCAGTGCAAAGGCACCCGTTTGGGGTTGTTGATTATCGTGCATAATTAGCGGTCCACATCTGACATAACAAAATCGATACTCCCCAGATACACAATCAGGTCAGAAACCAGACTGCCGCGGATAACCGACGGGATCTGTTGCAGGTGAGCAAAACTTGGCGTACGTACACGGGTACGGTAGCTCATAGTGCTGCCATCACTTGTCAGGTAGTAACTGTTTATCCCCTTCGTTGCTTCGATCATCTGGAAGGATTCATTGGCCGGCATAACCGGGCCCCAGGATACCTGCAGGAAGTGGGTGATCAGGGTTTCGATATGTTGCAACGTGCGCTCTTTCGGTGGCGGCGTTGTCAGCGGGTGATCCGCTTTAAACGGCCCTTCCGGCATATTGTTCAGGCACTGTTCCAGAATACGCAGACTCTGGCGCAACTCTTCGACTTTGAGCATCACACGGGTATAGCAGTCGCTCACGCCACCACCAACCGGGACTTCAAAGTCGAAGTTTTCGTATCCGGAATATGGGCGGGCTTTACGCACATCGAAATCAATCCCGGTAGCACGTAACCCGGCCCCCGTGGTTCCCCAGGCCAGTGCTTCTTTCGCACCGTAGGCAGCAACCCCCTGCGAACGCCCTTTAAGAATGGTGTTACGCAACGCGGCTTTTTCATAGCTGGCCAGGCGTTTTGGCATCCAGTCGAGGAATTCACGCAGTAAACGATCCCAGCCGCGCGGCAGGTCGTGCGCCACACCACCAATACGGAACCAGGCCGGGTGCATACGGAAACCGGTAATTGCTTCAACCAGGTCGTAAATTTTCTGGCGGTCGGTAAAGGCAAAGAACACCGGGGTCATGGCGCCCACGTCCTGAATAAACGTGGAGATATACAGTAAGTGGCTGTTAATGCGGAACAACTCAGACAGCATAACGCGAATCACGTTAACGCGATCAGGCACGGTTATACCGGCAAGCTTTTCCACTGCCAACACATAAGGCATTTCGTTAACACAACCGCCCAGGTATTCAATACGGTCGGTATAGGGAATGTAGCTATGCCATGACTGGCGTTCACCCATTTTTTCCGCACCGCGGTGGTGGTAACCAATGTCAGGAACACAGTTAACGATTTCTTCGCCATCGAGCTGCAAAATAATGCGGAACGCACCATGCGCAGAGGGGTGGTTCGGCCCGAGGTTCAGGAACATGAAATCTTCATTTTCCGTGCCGCGCTTCATACCCCAGTCTTCGGGTTTGAAGGTCAGCGCTTCCATTTCCAGGTCTTCTTTCTGTTTGGTCAGTTCAAACGGATCAAACTCGGTCGCACGGGCCGGGTAATCTTTACGCAGCGGGTGGCCAGACCAGGTAGGCGGCATCAGAATACGGCGCAGATTGGGGTGACCGCTGAAGGTTATCCCAAACATTTCCCAGGTTTCACGTTCATACCAGTTGGCATTCGGAAACAGGCTGGTGAATGTGGGTACCGTCATATCATTTTCCACCAGCGCAACCTTCAGCATAATGTCGCGGTTACGGTCAATGGAAATTAAGTGATAGAAGACGGAGAAATCAGCAGCGGGCAAGCCTTCACGGTGGGTTCTGAGGCGCTCATCCATGCCATGTAAGTCAAACAGCATGACATAAGGCTGAGGCAGTTTTTTCAGGAAATCGCCAACTTCGAGTAACTGTTCACGCTTCACCCAAACTACCGGTACGCCGGTACGTGTTGCCTGCACAGTAAAAGCATCTGGCCCAAAACGGTTACGCAATTCGCCAATGACCGGATCATCCAAGTGATCCCTGGTTTGCCAGACGGGTAAAACCGCCTCTTGCGTGGTTAAATCGGTCATATTGTTCACCATTGCAAATGGTTTTTTGGTGACCGAAATGTGGCGTTGCGCTATTAATTATTGATATGCAAGTAAATGCCACATTTCGCTGTTCTTTTAAATCTCGTCCGGTGTACGCAGGTTTTTCACCGCAATACGCTCACCGCGTTTGCGTTCACGCTCAGATTGCATATTGGCGCGATAAACACCCTGGTCACCAACCACCCAGGACAGTGGGCGACGTTCTTTCCCAATGGACTCCTGCAACAGCATCAGTGCCTGCATGTAGGCTTCAGGACGCGGCGGGCAACCCGGAATGTAAACATCGACGGGTAAAAATTTATCCACGCCCTGCACTACTGAGTAAATATCGTACATGCCGCCAGAGTTGGCGCAGGCCCCCATGGAGATAACCCATTTAGGTTCGAGCATTTGGTCATACAGGCGTTGAATAACCGGTGCCATTTTAGTGAAGCAGGTACCAGCCACCACCATCAGGTCCGCCTGGCGAGGAGAAGCACGTAATACTTCCGCCCCGAAACGCGCTACGTCATGCACAGCGGTGAAAGAGGTCACCATTTCTACATAACAACAGGAAAGGCCAAAGTTATACGGCCAAATTGAGTTTTTACGCCCCCAGTTGACCATGTCGTGCAATGCATTTTCCAGTTTGCCCAGATAAACACTGCGATGAACATGCTGCTCCAGGGGATCAGTTACAATCTCCTGTTTTTGAAGGGGGTAACGGTCGTTCTCACCGTTAGGATCTATGCGGGTGAGCGTATAATCCATCTTATTGCCTCGCAGTTAGCGTTGACTAGTGTGGCTGTCAGTTTCCGGGTTAACCATCTGGCGACGGGAACGTGCAGGCGTCCAGTCCAGTGCACCAATACGCACCAGATAAACCAGACCTGCCAGCAGCACTAAAATGAAAATGGCGGCCTCGACAAAACCTACCCATCCGCTCTCGCGAATCGAGGTTGACCAGGCATAAAGATAGAGTGCTTCAACATCAAAGATGACGAAGAACATGGCGACCAGATAGAACTTCGCTGAGAGGCGCAACCGGGCGGACCCAACGGAATCAATACCCGATTCGAACGGTGTGTTTTTGTAACGGGCACGGGCTCTGCCGCCCAGTAACCAGCCACCAACCAGCATAAAGGCGCACAGGCCTAATGCGACGATAAAAAAAATTGCGAATGCCCAGTGATGAGCGATGATTTCAGTGGATGTCGACATACTCATTGCTTACTCATCAAAAGTGGTAAACTGACCTCTGCACAGGTTCACAGAGATTCACCACATCGATTCATGGGGAGGAACAGAAAACCTGACACCGGCTGCTATGATTTTCTTATGACCAGCCTGATGCTGTGGTTTTTTACTCCTTTTCATAACCTTTTGTCAACTTTAACAAAAGTATCATCACATTAGTTTACATTTGACTACAAGCCTTAACATTTGATGCTCAGGTCGCCATTTTTCCCTGCTAACTGATGAATATTCATACTGTTGAATCGAGTCCGTTCATGATATGGCCTGCGATGTCTCTTTATTCTGGCAGGAAATCTAAGGGATTCCTCCCCCCAAGAACGAGTATTTTCTTGATCTGAGACACGCTTTTGTTAATTCAACCAATAAATCAGCAACAATACCCTGTCAATATTTAACATAGACCCAGATTTTGCTACCTGCACGAAACTATCTCAATTGAATAAAAAACAAACAACGCCCATGTTTTTATAATGGTTTTCCCCAGGGGGGGCCTGAACAGGCAAAAATGATGGGCAAAAAAAAAGCTTTCAAAGCAGAATTTGCCTTAAAAGCTTTTTATTACAAAGCAAGAGTTAGCCGGGAAGTTCGCTATCCTGCCACTGTTTTTCACCACCAACGGGTTGTGTGTAGTGCCACGGGTCCTGGTAATCTTTGAGTGTGTGAAACAGTGTTTGCACTAACTCATTTTCTTTTTTGCCGTTAAAACAGACACTGTATTCGGTGTCGGGCAGTGAAGGCAGCCCATCGGTATCGACCAGCACCCGTAGTTCCGGGCTCATCATTTCCACGGGCCTTGCGGTTACTCCCAGCCCGGCTTTAACCGCCGCCCGCACTGCCGCAAGCGTTGATGCAACATAAGCAACCCGGTAATCAACCTGCGCATGTTCCAGGTGTTTAAAAATCATATCTCTGTAAGGGCTGGGCTCGTCGAGAAGCACCAGGGGCACAGGCTCCCCCACCGGGAAAATAAAATCGGCCGAGCAATACCACAGGGTGGGAGAACGCCGCAAGACAAAAGATTCGGCCCACTCAGGAGCAGAGGTAGTCAGAATAAGATCGAGTTCCTGGCTATTGAGCATTTCAACAATATAAGGATTGCGTTTTACACAGATATCCAGAGTAAGTTTAGGATAAACAAGACTTATTCTGCCCAGTAAAAATGAAAGCAACGTATCCGCTGACTCATCTGACGCCCCCAGAGACAAATTGCCCTGAATATTACTGAATAACAGTGACATACAGGCTTCGTCATTAAAACGTAATATTTTGCGGGCGTAACCCAGTAACTGGATACCATGCTCAGTCAGAAGTTTATTACGCCCGTGGCGGACAAATAATTCTTTGCCAACCAATTGTTCCAGGCGCTGCATCTGTTGACTGACAGCGGATTGCGTACGCGAAACAGCTACTGCAGCCGCAGCAAAAGTATTTAAATCCGCTACGGCAACAAACGTCCTGAGGAGATCGAGGTCAAGGTTTAGTATCGTGCGAGTAGAATTTATCATAATGATTCACTGTCCGGGGCTCGTAAATGAGCTGCCCTTATCTTTTGCTATGTGAGTGAAACAACAAAGCAATTCCATTTGAACTTGGCTTCCTGCCAGATAAAAACCCATCGTGTTTTCATTTCGTAGTTATTTGTGTATTACGAATTTATGAAGCTTATACACTACGGGTGGTCGTAAGGCTTTGCTTCGCCTTCAACAGGCGCTATTTGCTTCGCTTTCCTTTACGCTTTGACTGCAAAATGTTCCTGGTAAAAATGGCTGTTTGCCAGGCCACCATACCGGGCAATCTGTTGGTACAAGATACCGAGACTACAGTCATCGTACCAGTGGAAATAATTAAATAAAGGTAATGTTTGTAAAGGCTGTGCGACATTTCCGGTAAAAGCACAACTGTACAGACGAAACAGAACAATAATTACTTGAGTGACTAATCAAAGAATAGAAAAGGCAACGCCTCAATTCTATTTAGATATCAAGGATCTCATAATAATAATCGCCAGTAATAACCTGCTCCGCCCCATTAACACCACTTTTCAGTAATAACCGTACCATACCCAGGTATTTCTGATAAACAAGATTGAACCCATATTGATATCAATTAATTATAGTGAGCAGGCCAATTGCCTCCAGCGAGATGGTTTTTTTGATACTGTGATATGCAGAGAGCCTCATTTATCCAGCCTGGCACTACTATTAATTAAAATTTTTTAACTTTTTGTTTATCTGTTTTCTACCATTCATCTTTATTGATAAACAAAATTCAACATTCATGGTTCTGCTAATTTTTATAAGCAAACAATAAATCTACTTATCCAAACAACGGCAATATTAAACACCAACAAAACAACCGTTAACCAATTAATCAAACTACATCAACCCAATCCATCGCCACAAAAAACCAGTCAAGATTATTATTTATCAACGTGTTAGGTAACAAAATCCATACAGATATCTGCACCTGCCCTTCAAAAGTGCAACGCCGAAGAGTACATTGTCGCCAGCGGCCTTCCACGGCAGGAAGCGCCGAAAACAAAGTAAGGTGTACCATGTCCCCGATTATTGAAAAATCCAGTAAACTCGATAACGTCTGCTATGACATCCGTGGGCCTGTTCTTAAAGAAGCGAAACGCCTCGAAGAAGAAGGCAACAAAGTTCTCAAGCTCAACATCGGCAACCCTGCGCCATTTGGTTTTGAAGCGCCTGATGAAATTTTGGTGGATGTAATTCGTCATCTTCCCACATCTCAGGGTTACTCTGATTCCAAAGGGCTTTATTCTGCGCGCAAAGCGATTATGCAGCACTACCAGCAGCGTGGAATGCGGGATGTCACGGTTGAAGATATCTATATTGGTAATGGGGTATCTGAGCTGATTGTTCAGTCCATGCAGGCCTTGCTGAACAGCGGTGACGAAATGCTGGTTCCCGCACCTGACTACCCACTCTGGACTGCCGCCGTTTCCCTTTCCAGTGGTAAGGCCGTTCATTACCTGTGTGATGAATCTTCCGACTGGTTCCCGGATCTTGACGACATCCGCGCCAAAATCACACCGCGTACCCGTGGTATTGTGATAATTAACCCAAACAACCCGACAGGTGCTGTCTATTCACTGGATGTTCTCAAAGAGATTGTTGAGATTGCCCGGCAGCATAATCTGGTTATCTTCGCCGATGAGATTTACGACAAGATCCTCTACGACGATGCACAACACCACTCTATTGCCGCACTGGCTCCGGACCTGCTCACTGTAACCTTTAACGGGTTATCAAAAACCTACCGGGTTGCAGGCTTCCGCCAGGGCTGGATGGTGCTGAATGGCCCGAAAAAACATGCTAAAGGTTACATTGAAGGGCTGGAGATGCTGGCCTCAATGCGCCTGTGTGCCAACGTGCCGGCACAACACGCTATTCAAACAGCGTTGGGTGGGTACCAGAGCATCAGCGAATTTATTGTGCCGGGCGGGCGTTTGTATGAACAACGTAACCGGGCATGGGAGTTAATTAACGATATTCCCGGCGTGAGTTGCGTGAAACCCAACGGGGCGTTGTATATGTTCCCGAAAATTGATGCGAAACGCTTTAATATCCATGATGACCAAAAAATGGTGCTGGACTTCCTGTTACAGGAAAAAGTGTTGTTAGTTCAGGGGACTGCTTTTAACTGGCCCTGGCCGGATCATGTACGCATTGTAACCCTGCCACGGGTTGACGAACTGGAACAGGCTATTGATAAATTTGGCCGTTTCCTTGGGCATTACCACCAGTAGTACCCGCAAGCCAAAAGCATTGCATCTTCTGGTGCGCAGCGACACAATGGCCTTCTTTTGTACAGAAGGTCATTGTGAATCATGAGCCAGAGCCATTTTTTTGCCCACCTCTCCCGCCTCAAGTTAATTAACCGCTGGCCACTGATGCGCAATGTTCGCACTGAAAATGTGTCAGAACACAGTTTACAGGTGGCGATGGTGGCCCATGCACTGGCCGCTATCAAAAACCGTAAATTTGGTGGGACGCTTAATCAGGAGCGCGTTGCCTTACTGGCGATGTACCACGATGCCAGCGAAGTGCTGACCGGTGACTTGCCAACCCCGGTGAAATACTTCAATTCGCAAATTGCCCATGAATATAAGGCAATCGAAAAAATCGCCCAGCAAAAATTATTGCAGATGATCCCGGATGAACTGCAGGATATTTTCACCCCGTTGCTGGATGAACAGTATTACAGCGATGATGAAAAACACATTGTCAAACAGGCCGATGCGCTTTGTGCTTATCTGAAGTGTCTGGAAGAGCTTTCTGCCGGGAACAATGAATTTTTACTGGCAAAAGGCAGGCTCGAGAAGACGCTCAGCGAACGCCACAGTGAAGAAATGGAATACTTTATGCGGGTGTTTGTCCCCAGCTTCCATTTATCCCTTGATGAAATCAGCCAGGACACCCCACTCTGAGCATCGAGTGGTTGCGCCCGGTAAACCCGTGCCGGGCGCAACAATGTGCCGTGTTTCAAAATGGGAATAACACCGGTACAAGCACCACACACACCACCATAACCAGCAGCGTGAAGGGAACCCCTATTTTCACGAAATCGCTGAACTGGTAATTCCCCGGCCCCAGTACCAGGGTATTTACTGGCGATGAAACTGGCGTCATAAATGCTGCTGACGCGGCCATTGCCACAATCATGGCAAACGGATAAGGCGAAACCCCCATTGATTTGGCCGCAGCCAGCGCGATAGGTGCCATCAGTACCGCAGTTGCCGTGTTGGAGATAAATAGCCCAATGGCCGCACACATAACAAACAGGCATACCAACATAATATAAGGCCCGTATCCGCCTCCGACTTCCATCAGGCCTTTCACAATCAAATCCACCCCGCCCGTTTTCTGTAAAGCCAGCGCGAATGGCATCATACCGACAATCAAAATAATGCTGGGCCAGTGAATAGCTTTATAAGCGCTTTGCGCATCAATACACCGAAATTTCCCCATCAACAGGCAGGCGATAAGTGCCGCAATCGTGTTAGGAATTTCATCAGTCAGCATCATGGCAACCATTAACGCCAGGCAGAAAATGGCATGGGGCGCCTGACTATGTGCAGGTGAAGCTACGCTCTCTTCAACGGGTAAATTCAGCACCAGGAAATCACGCTTTTTCTGGCCCAGAATGCGAATCAGCTTCCAGTCCCCCACCACCAACAAAATGTCGCCCAACTGTACCGGCTCATCAAGAATGTTGCCTTCCATCGCTTCACCACCACGGCGCAGGCCAACAACATTCAGCCCATAACGTGAACGAAAGCCAATCTCACGCACGCTTTTTGCCGCCAGTTCAGATTCCGGTAACAGAGACACTTCAGCCATGCCCACATCCTGCGCCTGATCAGAAAAATACTCACCACGCAAAATCATGGGCTCCAGCATTTGTTCAGCGCAAAACTGGCGCAGGTCGACATCAGAGGCGGACATATCAATCAGGAGTACATCGCGATCGCGCAGCTCTGTAACCCCATTAACGTTCACAATAACCCGGCGGAATTTACGCCAACGTTCAACACCAATAATGTTCGCCCCATAGTGCTCACGCAGTTTCAGGTCATCCAGGCGGCGGCCCATAAGCGGCGACCCCGGGCGAATAGCCAGGCGGCGAGCGCGCCCGCTCAGCCGGTAGTCTTTGATCAGGTCGCGGAAAGTACGGCGTTTCCAGCGCTCTTTCGTGCCGTGATCACTTTCGCCACGGAACGCAAAACGCACCAGTAACATATAGAAGATACCCAGCACCAGAACGGCCAGGCCAATAGGCGTTACGCTGAAGAATTGAAAGCCCTGCAAACCTTCACGCAACAGTTCACTGTTGATAACCAGGTTAGGCGGGGTGGCAACCAGCGTCATCATGCCGCTGATAAGCCCGGCAAATGCCAGCGGCATCATTAAACGGCCTGGGGGGATTTGCATACGACCAGAAACACTCAGAACCACGGGGATAAAAATCGCGACCACACCCGTTGAACTCATGAAGGCTCCGAGCCCCGCCACGGTGAGCATCAGTAACACCAGCATTTTGGTTTCGCTACTGCCTGCCATTTTCACCAGCCAGGCACCCAGCGCTGTCGCCACACCGGTGCGCACCAGCCCGTCGCCAATAATAAATAAAGCCGCAATCAGGATAACGTTCGGGTCACTGAAGCCAGACAGCGCTTCATTCAGCGTTAACGTACCACTCAACACAAAAGCAACAATCACCAACAACGCCACCGCATCCATACGAATTTTTCCGGTGGCAAAGAAAAAAACAGCAAAGCCCAGTAAGCACACTACCCAAATCAGTTCGCTGTTCACAACTTGTCCTTGTTTGCTGAAGTGAAACGGATATTGCCAGTCCGCTGGCAATGCGTCAGTGAAAAAAAACGCCTGAAATAATCTCAGGCGTTTTAGTGTACAAAAGAAAAGTGTAATAAATAGCGGGCTAAATCAGGATTCGCGCTGTTTTAACACCACTTCACCACGAACGGTAACCTCAACAACCAGTTGTTCAAGGCTGGACAGGCAGAAATCAACGCGGTCAAGCCCGGGAGCATCACCCGGAACGTTGACTGCCGCCACATGGCAACCTGCTGCCAGGCCAGACAACACACCTGCAGCAGCATCTTCAACAACCAGGCATTCTGACGCAGGCAGGCCAAGTAATTTTGCCCCCAGTAAATAAGGGTCTGGTTCAGGCTTCCCCTTACTCACTTGTTCTGCAGTCACGAACACTTTTGGTGTGGGCAGGCCTGTAGCGCTGTGGCGTGCACTGGCTACAGGGACAGAGCCCGATGTAACAATGGCCCAGGGAATTTCGTTGGCATCTAAATAGTTCAGCAACGCGATCGCCCCGGGTAATGCAGTAATCCCTGTGGTGTCGGACGCTTCCAACGCTTCCAGCGCATAAAATTCTCGCTGGATATCCTCTTCAGAAGCACCAGCCATGAAATGCCGCAGTGAAGTAATGGCCTGTTTCCCGTGAATGAAATCAAGAATGTCCTTATGCGGGATGGCAAACCGGTCGCCCCAACTACACCAGGCTCTTTCGACCGCAGGCAACGAGTCAACCAGAGTACCGTCCAAATCGAACAAAAATCCTTTACACTGCACTACGGTATCTCCTGTCAGGCATTAATAATTTGGTTGATTTCATTGCTGCTCAGGTGGTACTGGCGCGGGCAACTTTGCCAGGTTTTGAGCATACGCAGGTATTTTTCCCACATTGGGGTTTGCGCGTTAAACCCGTGTGTACCAGCATCAAAATGGGTATAACGCCCTTCCGTGTTCACCATAAAGCGAACATAGCTCAGGAAACGGGCCTCTGTTGCGGCATCAAACCCAAGGAACGTTACCCGGCGTTCATCAATGTTTTCGCCATCTTTCAGATTGCCCCAGGAAACCTGCAACGCATGGTACATTTCCATGATGTCGATAATGGTGCGACAGGTTTCTTCCGTTAGCTGACCAAACTCCCGGTCAAGTTCACGCATCTGCAGGCCAAAACCACGCTCAACAATGGTTTGCAGGCGGCGGTAACGTTCTGCGTTATCCGGGTCCAGCAGGGTCATCATTTTGTATTGGTTAGAGAGAATAAGCCGTTGGGCATTGGTCATTTCCATTTCACAACTCCTGTATCAGGCTAACGCACTGAAATAACTCTGTTAAACCACAAAAAATACCTGCCTTCTTTTATATGCGTAATTAGCCGGGATTACAAATCATCAAGAAATGTTTTGTCCAGTTGCCTGAAGGCGCGCTTCAGTGTGTCAGCCAGTGCCTGGTAATCCGGTTTGCCTTCTACAGGCGCCAGCGCCTGGCCTGCTTCTTCCAGCTTGCTGCGCACTTCATAAAACCAGTTAAGGATAGAGGGCGGTAATGGCGTAACGGAACGTTTCCCCAGCCACCACAGGCCCTGCATCGGCAAGCTGACGGCAAACAGTGCTGTCGCCACGGCAGGCCCCAACTGACCGCCGAGTGCAATTTGCCAGGTGAGAGTGAATACCGCGATGGGTGGCATAAAGCGGATGGCAAACCGGGTGGCGCGAATAATGCGGTTCTCTACGAACACCGGAGCGAGGCGCTTTTCCATGGGCCACGTTTTCGCATAATGCTGCCCCTTACGAAATAAACTGAGGCCACTGACGGAACGTTTTTCGGGTGTGGACATGGTTTCACCTCAACTTCACATATAAAAATTCAAATTTTTGTGCAAAATACCAACTTCTAATGACAAGGTTCAAAATATTTTGTCATTTCCTGGTGCGATCAGTTATCCTGTCCGGGCCATGAGGCCGTAGTGGAGAACTGCCGGTTGCCATACTTTCACAAGCGCCAACTCAGGCGGAAAAAAAGTGAAAATGGCGTAAACTCATGAATATTTGTTCGTCGTGCCAAAAAACGTTTCGGGCATGACGTTAATCATAAATGTCAGCGTCATCTTGCGCTACGATGAAAGACTCACTGACGTTTTTTTAGCCACGTATCAAATAATAGGTACTTCCATGTCGAGTAAGTTAGTACTGGTTCTGAACTGCGGTAGCTCCTCACTGAAATTCGCAATCATCGATGCAACTAATGGTGACGAGTACCTCTCTGGTTTAGCCGAATGCTTCCACCTGCCTGAAGCACGCATCAAATGGAAAATGAGCGGTAATAAAGAAGAAGCGGCACTGGGTGCCGGCGCTGCGCACAGCGAAGCGTTGAACTTCATCGTTAATACCATTCTGGCACAAAAACCTGAACTGTCTGCCCAGTTGGTCGCAATTGGTCACCGTATTGTTCACGGTGGCGAAAAATACACCAGCTCTGTTGTCATTGACGATACTGTTGTTCAGGGTATCAAAGATGCGTCCTCTTTTGCACCTTTGCATAACCCGGCGCACCTGATTGGTATCGCTGAAGCACTGAAATCATTCCCGAATCTGGCCAACAAAAACGTTGCCGTTTTCGACACCGCGTTCCATCAGACCATGCCGCAGGAATCTTACCTGTATGCGCTGCCGTACAGCCTGTACAAAGAGCACGGCATCCGTCGTTATGGCGCTCACGGCACCAGCCACTTCTATGTAACTCAGGAAGCGGCCAAAATGCTGAACAAACCGGTTGAAGAACTGAACATCATCACCTGCCATCTGGGCAATGGTGGTTCTGTTTCTGCAATCCGTAACGGGAAATGCGTTGATACCTCCATGGGTCTGACCCCGCTGGAAGGCCTGGTAATGGGTACACGTTCTGGTGATATCGACCCGGCTATCGTGTTCCATCTGCATGACACCCTGGGTATGAGCATTGAACAGATCAACAAACTGCTGACCAAAGAATCTGGTCTGCTTGGTCTGACTGAAGTCACCAGCGACTGCCGTTATGTTGAAGATAACTACCAAACCAAAGATGACGCAAAACGCGCCATGGACGTTTACTGCCACCGCCTGGCGAAATACATCGGTGCATACACTGCAATGATGGAAGGCCGTCTGGACGGCGTTGTATTCACCGGCGGTATTGGTGAAAACGCTGCGATGGTTCGTGAACTGTCTCTGGCTAAACTGGGTGTTCTGGGCTTTGAAGTTGACCACGAACGTAACCTGGCTGCCCGTTTTGGTAACTCTGGTTTCATCAACAAAGAAGGCACCACTCTCGCCATGGTCATCCCGACCAACGAAGAACTGGTTATCGCGCAAGACGCGCTTCGCCTGACTGCTTAATATCTTCACCGCCAGCCTCGCTGGCGGTGCTGTTTTAACGACACTCCCAATGCGCCTGCCAGCAGGTGCCAGTGTGAAAGAGGATTCAACGTGTCCCGTACTATTATGCTTATTCCTACCGGAACCAGCGTAGGCCTGACCAGCGTCAGCCTCGGTGTTATCCGCGCTATGGAACGTAAAGGCGTTCGTTTAAGCGTCTTCAAACCAATCGCTCAGCCTCGTACTGGCGGCAATACTCCGGACCAGACCACCACTATCGTGCGTGCCAACTCCAACGTGACTGCTGCTGAACCGCTGACAATGCACCATGTTGAGTCTCTGCTGTCCAGCAACCAGAAAGACGTGCTGATGGAAGAGATTATTGCCCGCTACCACGAAAACACCAAAGATGCGGAAGTGGTACTGGTTGAAGGTTTGGTTCCAACACGCAAACATCAGTTTGCGCAGTCTCTGAACTATGAAATTGCCAAAACCCTGAACGCTGAGATTGTTTTCGTTATGTCTCAGGGTACTGATACAGTTGAGCAAATTCAGGAACGTATTGAGCTGACCCGCAACTCTTTTGGCGGCAGCAAAAACACCAACATCACTGGCGTTATTGTTAACAAACTGAATGCTCCGGTTGATGAACAAGGTCGTACCCGTCCTGACCTGTCTGAAATCTTTGATGATTCCAGCAAAGCTAAAGTAGTCAGCATTGATGCCAAAGTTCTGGCAGAGAAAAGCCCGCTGCCAGTTCTTGGCGGTATTCCGTGGAGCTTTGATCTGATTGCGACTCGTGCTATCGACATGGCGAAACACCTGAATGCCACCATCATCAACGAAGGTGACATCAATACCCGCCGTGTGAAATCCGTGACTTTCTGTGCTCGCAGTATTCCTCATATGCTGGAACATTTCCGTCCGGGTTCACTGCTGGTAACTTCTGCTGATCGCCCTGACGTTCTGGTTGCAGCCTGCCTGGCCGCAATGAATGGCGTTGAAATTGGCGCACTGCTGCTGACTGGCGGCTACGAAATGGACGAACGCATTGGTAAACTGTGCGAACGTGCTTTCGCAACCGGCCTGCCTGTATTTATGGTTAGCACCAACACCTGGCAGACTTCTTTAAGCCTGCAGAGCTTCAACCTGGAAGTACCGGCTGATGACCATGAGCGTGTTGAGAAAGTTCAGGAATACGTTGCCAGCCACATCAGCAGCGACTGGATTGAGTCTCTGACTGCAACGTCTGAACGTAGCCGTCGCCTGTCTCCGCCTGCTTTCCGTTACCAGTTAACTGAACTGGCACGCAAAGCGGCTAAACGTATCGTGCTGCCAGAAGGTGATGAACCGCGTACTATTAAAGCGGCGTCTATCTGTGCTGACCGTGGTATCGCCACCTGTATCCTGTTAGGTAACCCGGAAGAAGTGAACCGTGTTGCAGCTTCTCAGGGCGTTGAACTGGGCGCAGGTATCGAAATTGTTGACCCGGATGTAGTACGTGAAAGCTATGTACCTCGCCTGGTTGAACTGCGTAAAAACAAAGGTATGACCGAAGCTGTTGCCCGTGAACAACTGGAAGACAACGTTGTTCTGGGTACTTTGATGCTGGAACAGGATGAAGTTGATGGCCTGGTATCTGGTGCGGTTCACACCACTGCCAACACCATTCGCCCGCCGCTGCAGTTGATTAAAACTGCACCAGGCAGCTCACTGGTTTCTTCTGTTTTCTTCATGCTGCTGCCGGAACAGGTTTATGTTTACGGTGACTGTGCAATCAACCCGGATCCGACTGCCGAACAACTGGCTGAAATCGCAATTCAGTCTGCTGATTCTGCAATTGCTTTCGGTATTGAACCGCGCGTTGCTATGCTTTCCTACTCTACTGGTAACTCTGGTGCCGGTAGCGATGTTGAGAAAGTTCGTGAAGCAACTCGCCTGGCTCAGGAAAAACGCCCGGACCTGGTTATCGATGGCCCGCTGCAATATGACGCAGCAGTTATGGCTGATGTGGCAAAATCCAAAGCGCCGAACTCTCCGGTTGCTGGCCGTGCCACTGTGTTCATCTTCCCTGACCTGAACACTGGTAACACCACCTATAAAGCCGTACAGCGTTCTGCCGACCTGATTTCCATTGGGCCGATGCTGCAGGGTATGCGCAAACCGGTTAACGACTTGTCCCGTGGCGCGTTGGTAGACGATATTGTTTACACCATCGCACTGACCGCGATTCAGTCTTCTCAACAAAGCTAATGATTTGTTGAAAGCCATGTGAAAAGGCAGCCTGCGGGCTGCCTTTTTTATTTGATAACAGCTAACTGCTACTCCAACAGCTCCTGCGCCGCAGCGACAATATCTGCGCAAGTCAGCCCGTAGGTGCGTTGCAGGTAGTCCTGGGTGCCCACCTGGCCATACTGGTCCTTCACGCCGACCCGCCGCAATGGCACCGGGCAAGTCTCGCTTAATACTTCCGCTACAGCAGAACCCAGCCCATTGTGGATATTATGGTTTTCACAGGTCACCACTCGCCCGGTTTTCTCCGCATAATTTTTTACCAGCATGCGGTCTATCGGTTTCAGGGTGAACATATCAATCACCGCGGCGTCCACTCCCTGGTGTGCCAGTATCGTTGCCGCATCCAACGCCTCTGCAACCATAATCCCGTTGGCTATCAGCGTAATATCACGCCCTTCCCGTAAAACATTCCCTTTGCCAATGGTAAAGGTGGTACCGGGCTCATAAATACGCCGGGCCTGTTTGCGAATGGTGCGCACCCAGTAGAACCCATCAAGCCCGATAAGCTGGTGCAGGATGTCACTGAACATCACGCTGTCTGTCACTTCCAGCACAACCGCATGCGCCAGGCCACGCACAATCCCCATATCTTCAAATGACATGTGCGTACCACCGTTGTGGCAGGCAGTAACACCAGCATCCGAGGCAATCACTTTCACATTATTGCGCTGGTAATCCAGTGCCATAAACAACTGGTCAAAACAGCGGCGGCTGGCGAATGCCGTAAAGGTATGCACAAAAGGTTTGCGCCCGGCCAGTGACAACCCTGCGGCGGTGCCAATCACGTTGGCTTCCATGATCCCGCAGTTAATCACATCCCGGGGATACTCGGCCTGCACGGTATCCATTGCCATCGAGCTCATCAGGTCTGCTTCCAGCGCGATAATGCCGCTGTTCTGGCGAATTTGCTCGCGAACAAAGCCGGCATACACTTTGCGCATCTCAATACTGTCTTTCTCACCCAAAGGAGCCAGTTTAATCATGCATCACCTCCAGTTGTGCCAGTTCACGCTCAAGTGTCGTTTGCATATCGGGAGTCAGCCGCAAATGGTGTGAGTTCGGCAACGCCTCCAGGCAGGGCACCCCCTGCCCTTTTATGCTATCCAGAATAACCACCCGTGGTGCGTCGCCCGGTAATGAGACCGGCGCAACAGCCGCCTGTATTCCGGCGATATCATCCCCTTTAACCTGTGTCACCGCGAAACCAAATGCCCTGAATTTTGCACTTAAATCCCCGGGGCTGATAATTTCGCTCAGTGGCCCATCCAACTGCTGCTTATTCCAGTCAACAAACAACACCAGGTTATTAAGCTTATGGTGCGCAATGAACTGGAATGCTTCCCAGCACTGCCCTTCATTCAGTTCACCATCGCCCACTATGCAGAACACCCGGTTCGGTTTCCCGGCCAGTTGATGTGCCAGTGCAATGCCCCCGGCAATGGATACTCCCTGCCCCAGTGAGCCGGTAGTGGCATCCACACCGCGGGTTTTTAACCTGTCCGGATGGCTGGGCAAATGGGTGCCGTTTTCATTGAGAGTCAGTAACTGTGCAACCGGGAAGTACCCTTTCAGTGCCAGCGTGCTGTACAGTGCCGGCCCGGCATGCCCTTTGGATAACACAAAGTAATCCCGTTCCGGCCAGTCCGGGTGTTGTGGGTCTGTGTGCATGACATCACCGTACAACACCGCCAGCGTCTCAACCACAGACATACTGCCGCCATAGTGCCCAAAACCTAAATGATTCAGAGCCCGTAAGGTTTCAATGCGAATTTGCCGGGCAAACGTCGCGATTTCATTTACTGAAGCCATTCGAACCTCCCTGGTTATCAACCGCACTGTTTTCCTGAGGTTTCTTTTTCACCAGGTAATTGAAAGCCACCAGCAGGGCAAACAACGCAACAACCAGCCCCATAATGACGCCCGGAGAGAAGTAACGCGCCAGGTTACCCAGCAGAATGCCGATCACGCCAAAGTCCGCATCGGAGAATGTGGTGTTGGCAAACCCCAGCGCCCCCAGAACCGGCAGTAACAGGACAGGAAGAAAAGTGATCAACAGACCGTTAGCAAACGCGCCCAACATGGCACCACGGCGCCCTCCGGTAGCGTTACCAAAAACACCAGCAGTAGCACCGGTAAAGAAATGCGGCACTACACCGGGCAGGATCAACACTAACTTAAACTGCCCCAGTAAAAACAACCCAACCAGTCCGCCAAGAAAACTGAACAAGAAGCCGACCAGTACGGCATTAGGTGCATAGGGATATACGACCGGGCAATCCAGTGCCGGGCGGGCATTTGGGACCAGTTTTTCAGAAAAACCGGTGAACGCCGGTACAATCTCGGCAAGAATCAAACGCACACCTTGCAGAATAATGAAAACCCCTGCCGCGAAGGTAATTGCCTGAATAATGGAGTACACCAGGAAGTGCTGGCCACCACTTAATTGCGTTTCGACATACCCCTGCCCGGCACAAATAGCGAGGATCATGTAAATCACAATCATGGTCAGAGAAATAGAGATGGAACTGTCACGTAAAAAACTGAGGTTTTTCGGCAGATTCATCTCTTCCGTTGAACGCGAGCCTTTACCGCATTTGCTGCCAATCCACCCGGATAACACATAACCCAGCGTACCGAAGTGGCCAAAGGCAATTTCATCATTCCCGGTGATCTTTTGCATATAACGTTGAGCCAGCGCCGGGAAAAAAGCCATTACCAGCCCCAGGGTCAATGCGCCAGTAAATACCAGCCCCACACCTTCAAACCCGGCTACAGTGAGAATCACGCTAATCATACACGCCATATAAAATGTATGATGCCCGGTCAGGAAGATGTATTTCAGCCGGGTAAAACGAGCAATAATAATATTTGCCACCATGCCGAAAGCCATGATAAGCGCGGTGGATGCACCATATTTTTCCAGTGCAATAGAGACAACAGCCTCATTGTTAGGAATTATCCCCTGAATATTGAACGCATGTTCAAACATACCTCCCAGTGGATTTAACGAGGTTAATAATACCGATGCACCACCTGCCAGGACAATAAAACCAAGAATAGTTTTAATTGTCCCTTTGACTGTATCAGAGAAGGATTTTTTCTGTGCCAGCAACCCAATTAATGCCACGACACCAACCAGCACTGAAGGTACCTTGAGTATATCGACAATAAAACTGAGCACGCCTGAAAGGAACATACCGGCCTCACTTATATTAGTCTGTTAACGGTCTGAAAAATAAGCCGCAAGCTTTGCTTCAAGCTCGTTAATATCAATAATATTATTGATTACCAAAAGTTGATGCTCCGGTACGCTGGCGCTGGCAGCTATATCTTTCGCCATGACAAATAAGTCAGCCGCACCGGGTGTGGCAGAGGATAAATCAGCATGTTCAACCTCTGCCTCAACATTAATTCTTTTAAGCACCTTTTTAATATTCATCTCAACCATAAAACTACTGCCGAGACCTGATCCACATATTGCCATTATCTTCATTATGTTTACCTTTTTGTAGCGTACAGGGAAGTTGTCCTGTGCAGACAACAGGAGAGTAATATTAACACCCGCTATATTTAAATTTTCAGGCAGAATGGCATATTGAAAGCCCCGGTTGATATAGCCAAATGCAGGCCCAAAACCGTACCGCATCCCACCTGTAATCTAAATTACATTGAGTATCTTATTTATAATTATCTGTTTAGTAGTGAGAAAGGATTTCTTTAATATCCTCCACTGAATTAGCATGATGTAGTTTCTGTAAATCCTCATCGCAGGAAAACAATTCAGCCAGGGCAGATATCATATTGATATGGCTGTGGCTGTCGGGTGCTGCCAGCATAATAATGGTGGTAACCAGGTCAAAATCGGCAGAGCCAAATGCCACACCCTGTTCAAGTTTCAGTAATGACAACCCCATTCCCTGTGCGCCATCCTCTGGCCGTGTGTGTGGCATTGCCAGCCCCGGGGCCAGCACATAATACGGCCCCAGTTTTTCATGCTGGGTTATCACCGCCTGAACGTAGCCCGGGGTAATCACTTCCGCTTTAAGCAGAGGTTCAGCACTCAGGTGCAGTGCCTGTTGCCAGTTTTCTGCACGCTCACGGCACTGTATGGTCCCATCATGTAACCACTGTGAAAGCATAATGTGCTCCTGTCCCTTCAGTTATGGGCAAACTTTAGGCAAGCCAGCGGGTTCTGACCGTGACAGACTTCTCAAAGATAGCGCTATCAGAGGGAATATCACCGATATGTGATAGCGCTATCAAAAAATGAAAGGTTGCACAAAAAACAGTAACCAGAGAAGGTTACCCCCTATAATATCAGGATAATAACCCACGATTTTTATGTGAAAAGTGAGTAAGTGCTACACCTTTGATACAGGAACGAGCATGTCTTTAACCCGAAAAAGACGCAGCACCGGCAAAGTCACGCTGGCCGATGTCGCGCAGTTAGCCGGTGTCGGCACCATGACAGTTTCACGCGCACTGCGTACCCCTGATCAGGTTTCTGACAAATTACGGGAAAAAATCAACGCAGCAGTCAATGAGCTGGGGTATTTACCCAACCTGGCAGCCAGCGCTCTGGCATCGGCATCGTCCTATACCATTGCCATGGTGGTGCCAAATTTAGCGGAGTCTGGCTGTACCGAGATGTTCGCCGGGTTACAGCAGGTGTTACAACCTGCCGGCTACCAAATTATGCTGGCGGAATCGCGCCACCGCCTGGAGCAGGAAGAAAAGCTACTGGAAACCCTGCTTGCTTCTAATCTGGCCGCAGCCATTCTTCTGAGTGTTGAGCACAGCGATAATGTCCGTACCTGGCTGGGCAATGCCGGGATCCCGGTTATGGAGATAGGTGCCACGCGGGCAGATCCGGTTGATATGAATATTGGCATTGATAACGTTGCCGCCATGTTTGAACTGACCAGTATGCTGATTGAGCGCGGCTACCAGAATATTGGCCTGCTGTGCGCAAACCAGGAGCAATGGATTTTCCAGCAGCATTTGCAGGGCTGGTATAAGGCCATGTTACGCCACCATATTTCCCCCAACAGAGTCATTAATGCAGCCGCTCCGCCGACGTTTTCCACCGGCGCAGCACAATTACCCGAATTCCTGCTGGCCTGGCCGGAACTGGATGCACTGGTATGTGTGTCAGATGAGCTGGCCTGTGGCGCACTATATGAATGCCAGCGCCGCAGAATTAAAGTCCCTGATGACCTGGCGGTTGTCGGGTTTGGTGACAGTGATGTTGCGAAAGTCTGCCAGCCGCCATTGACTACGTTGTCGGTGCCGCACCGCGAGATAGGTATTGAGGCAGGCAAGGCATTACTGGCACGGCTTAACGGGGAAACTCAGCCAAACCAGAAGCCCATTAAATCAACATTATGTATGCGGGAAAGTTGTTAATCAGGGCCTGATACAGGCCCACAGATTGATAAAAAAGAAGGAAAAAGCGTGGTTTTTCCTTCTTTTTAGTTAGTGGGCGAAAATCAATGAATTGATTTTCCTGGTTTTTTATTGGGTGACATCCTCTCGTTCTGTGCGGACATGAGGTTTGTCATCAGCCTCAGGGCCTGATACAGGCCATTAGGTTCACTGTGCAGCAGGTGAATCTTCTTCGCCAGAAGCTTCAGCTTTTGAAGGCTCAGCAGGTTCCGTTTCTGCCGTCTTTCCGGCTGCAGGCTTGTTCTCTGCCCCGCCATTACGGCTCATCCACAACGCCAGCGCTTTAAGTGAATCTGGTGTGAATTCATCACAACGTGCGGTGATTTCTTCAGGCAGCATCCAGCACACTTCGCTGACTTCTTCTTCCTGAAGGGCAAATGGCCCGTGAGAGACACAACTGAACAACCCGCCCCAAACCCGGCAATTCTCATCTTCAAAGTAAAACTGGCCATGTTCAGCGAAAGGTACACCCGCAATACCCAGCTCTTCTTCTGCTTCGCGGCGAGCGGAATCGAGCAGCACTTCGTCAGCCTGCACCACTCCACCAGCCGTGGCATCCAGCATACCCGGCATGAAGTCTTTAATTTCTGTGCGCCGTTGCACCAGAATTTTCCCCATGCCGTCATGTACCACGATATAAGTGGCGCGATGCCGTAACCGCTGCGCGCGCATTTGCGCACGGCTGGCCTGTGCAATCACTTCATTGTCTTCATTGACAATGTCCACCCACTCCGTGCCAGAATTTGAGTCCTGTTCCACCATCGGTAACCTTTTTGTTCAGGCGCTCTGTTGGCGCATTTGTTTTGTCGAAGTAAATTACGGCGTTATGCATACCTGTGCAATAACATCGTGATTTTCCAGATTATGAACCCGCATCTGTTCCCCATCCAGCATGCCATAACTGGCCGGATATCCCCCCTTAGGAATACTCACTGAGCCGGGGTTGAACAGAAAAATATCCCCACGCTGCTCGGCGACTGGAATATGCGTATGACCAAACACCAGCACATCACTGAGCCCCAGCGGAGGTAGCTTCTCTGGATGATACAGGTGTCCGTGTGTCAGAAAAAGGCGTTGTTCAGGAAGCAGCACTTGCTGCCATGGCGCTGTTATCGGGAATGACAACAGCATTTGGTCTACTTCGCTGTCGCAGTTACCGCGCACAGCAATAACTCGCGAAGCCACCGCATTTAGCTGCTCCGCAACCTGGGCAGGCGCATAGCCTTCGGGCAGCGCGTTACGTGGCCCATGGTTGAGCACATCACCAAGAATAATCAGCCACTGCGCATCACTGGCAGCAAAAATTTCCAGTACCCGCTGGCAGGCTGGCAACGCACCATGAATATCTGAAGCAAACATCAATTTCATTACACACTCCTGTGCTTATCATGCTCAGACAGGCTGAGTGGCAAGCAATAGTGCCAGCGCATCAGGCAGAATGCCTGGCGGAAAGTGCGACATATTGCTGAACGGAGGATCTTTGCCACTGGACAGTGGCATATTCAACCAAATTCTCTGGCACAGGGTCACCGTGCATGATCAGGCGATTAAGCATCAGTGCCAGATCTGTGTCGGCAATACACCATTCACCAAATAAATTATGTTGTGAAGGCTCAATCAGAGAGGAGGCCAGGTGAATCAGGCGCTGTGCATCTGCTTCCCCCCGGGGAGTCAATGGATCGAAGTGTTGCCCGGCAAAAATCACGCCAGTGGAACGTTCCTGGCGCAAAGCAGCCAGGTCTGAACGCAACCAGGCCTGAATTTCACGTGCTTTGGCCCGCAACTGTGCCTCTACCGGGTAGATCCGTTGCCGGGTTGGCGGAGCAAACGTGTCTTCCAGATACTCCGTAATGGCAGATGACTCCGCCAGTAAAAAGCCATCCACATCCAGCACGGGTACACGCCGCGTAATGTCAAAACCTGCCCAGCCGCTCTGATGATTCTGCCCGGAATCCAGGTCGATGGTTTTCAGGGTGAATGACAGCCCCTTTTCTTTTAAAGCAACAAATACAGACATGACATAAGGGCTGTGAAAACAAGCATCTGACCACAGACAGATTGTTGGCTGACTCATAAGTTTCTCCATTCGCATTGACCCATGAGAAAAAATACAACGAATTTCAGCACCATTCCAGCAAGCCTGCATGTAAAGCCGGATTTTCTGCTTCAGCACTGGCTTGCAATATAACTCACTGCAAAGAAAAGAAATTTCCTGCGTTTATACCAGCACACACCCCAGATTTTGACCTCCCATGACCGGAAAAGCTCGTGTATTATGGCGCTATAAAGATAATCAGGAGGCACACTTGCATGTCGTATCAGGATGCTATTATTCGAATTAAAAATCTCAGGCTGCGTACGTTCATTGGTATCAAAGATGAAGAAATCGCTAACCGGCAGGATGTCGTGATTAATATTACGCTGCATTATCCAGCAGATAATGCCCGGCATAGCGAAGACATTAAAGATGCGCTGAATTACCGGACTATTACCAAAGCGGTTATCCAGCACGTTGAGAATCATCGTTTTTCGTTGTTAGAAAAATTAACTCAGGATGTGCTTGATATCGCACGCCAGCATGACTGGGTCACTTATGCTGAAGTTGAAATCGATAAACTGCACGCGTTGCGTTACGCAGACTCAGTTTCTATGAGTATGAGCTGGCGTCGCGATGCCTGATTAATGCTCCGGGAGGGAATATGCAAGTTTTGCTGACAGGTGGTACAGGTCTGATTGGGCGTCACCTTATCCCTCCTTTGATAGAGACAGGCCACAGTATTACCGTGGTCACCCGCTCCCCGGAGCGGGCCCGGCAGTTGCTCGACCCAAGGGTTACGCTCTGGCAGAGCCTGGATGAACACCCCACGCTTGATGGGTTCGACGCTGTCATTAATCTTGCCGGTGAACCCATTGCCGATAAACGCTGGTCTGCAACGCAGAAACAGCGCTTATGCCAAAGCCGCTGGCGTATCACCCAACGCCTGGTAGAAATGATCCATACCAGCAACCAACCCCCGGCTATTTTTCTCTCCGGTTCCGCTGTGGGTTTTTACGGCGATACCGGCGATGAAGTCGTGACCGAAGAAGACACTCCACATAACGCGTTTACTCATGAGCTTTGTGCAAAATGGGAAGCCATTGCTTTGCAGGCACAAAGCCCGCACACCCGAGTCTGTTTACTGCGCACCGGCGTGGTTCTGGCACCTGATGGCGGCATGATGAGTAAATTGTTACCGCTGTTTCGCCTTGGGCTCGGCGGCCCGTTAGGTGACGGGCACCAGTATCTGTCATGGATCCATATTGACGATATGGTGAACGCCATTATTTGGTTGCTGGATAACCCACTACAAGGGCCTTTTAATATGGTGGCGCCTTACCCGGTCAGAAATGCCAGGTTTACACAATTGCTGGGAGAAGCAGTAAACCGCCCGGCAATTTTACGCGTACCTGCCCGGGTAATAAGCCTGATGATGGGTGAATCCGCCACACTGGTACTGGGTGGCCAGAATGCGTTACCTCGCCGCCTTGAGCAGTCAGGTTTTGGCTTTCGCTGGTTTCAACTTGAAGATGCTTTACAGAATGTGACCTGAGTGGCGCGCTTAGGGCTGAATACCCAGCATTAAGCGCGCCACAACGGGTGCAGGATTATTTCAGCGCGCCACTGAGGAATTGCTGCAAACGGGGGCTTTGCGGATTAGTAAACACATCCTCAGGCTTCCCTTCTTCTTCAATTTTCCCTTTGTGCAGGAAAATAACGTGGCTGGAAACATGGCGGGCAAACTCCATTTCATGGGTAACAACCACCATGGTTTTCCCCTCTTCAGCCAGTTGCTGCATAATGCGCAGCACTTCGCCCACCAGCTCCGGATCCAGTGCAGAAGTTGGTTCATCAAACAGCAGGACTTCAGGCTCCATAGCCAGAGCGCGAGCAATAGAAACACGTTGCTGCTGGCCACCAGATAAATGAACCGGGTATTTCGCCTGTGCCCGCTCATCAATACCCACTTTTTCCAGGTATTTAATAGCGCGCGCTTTTGCTTCGGCTTTATTTAAGCCCAGCACTTGTACGGGTGCTTCCATGACGTTTTCAAGAACTGTCATGTGCCCCCACAAGTTGAAGTGCTGGAACACCATGGTCAGGCGAGTGCGCAGCAGGCGCAGTTGATTTTTATCGGCAACTTTCAGTTGGCCGTCTTTGTCACGGACTAACGTAATATTCTCGTTATTAACGATAATCGTGCCTTCGCTGGGTTTTTCCAGAAAGTTAATGCAGCGCAGGAAAGTACTTTTCCCTGAACCTGACGAGCCAATAATACTGATGACATCTCCGGCATTCGCCTTTAATGAGACCCCTTTCAGCACTTCATGCTCACCGTAATGTTTATGCAGATCAGATACGTTTAATTTATTTTCGGCCATGGCTATCACTTAGTGCGTTGAGGCAGGTTTAACATGCTGGAGCCAGCGTTTTTCAGCTTTGCGGAACAGGCTTATCAGGCAGAACGAAATCGCCAGATAAAGCACAGCGGCAATACCAAACGCGGTAAAAGGTTCATAGGTTGCCGAGTTAATATCACGGGCAACTTTGAGCAGATCCGGCACCGTTGCGGTAAACGCCAGTGCGGTAGAGTGCAGCATCAGAATCACTTCATTGCTGTACGCCGGAAGCGCAATACGCAGCGCAGAAGGCAAAATAATGCAGCGATACAACTTAACAGAAGAAAAGCCATATGCCCGGGCGGCTTCAATTTCACCGTGTGGCACAGAGCGGATCGCGCCGGCAAATATTTCCGTAGTATAAGCACAGGTGTTCAGTGTCAGCGCCAGTATCGTACAGTTCAGGCCACTGCGGAAAAACTCATTGAGCAGCATATTGCCTTTGACAACTTCCAGCGTATACATCCCGGAATAAAACACCAGTAACTGTACATACAGCGGTGTACCGCGAAAAATATAGGTAAACAGCCACACCGGAAACGCCACAAATTTATTACTGGAGACGCGGGCTATCGACAAAAACAATGCCATGATGCCCCCCATCACTACCGAGGCGATAAGCAGCCATAAGGTAATTGCGACACCAGTAAAACGGTAACCGTCGGTCCAGAGCAGTTGTTGCCAGTATTCGTGGATAATATCAATCACAAGTCTGCCCTCTTCACGCCCACTGAATAACGGCGTTCCAGCATCAGCAGGACCCCATTTGATACCGTGGTAAACACTAAATATATCAACCCACAAACAATGGCAAAGTAGAACGGTTGCCAGGTACTTTTCCCGGCAAGCTGTGTGGCTTTAACCACATCTTCCAGGCCAAGCAGTGATACCAGCGCGGTTGCTTTCAAAATTACCTGCCAGTTGTTACCAATACCAGGCAGTGCAAAGCGCATCATTGAGGGGAACAGAATCCGGTTGAATATCTGCCAGCCGGTAAAACCGAATGCGGTCGCGGCTTCAATCTGACCTTTGGGAACCGCCAGAAAAGCGCCACGGAAGGTTTCCGTAAAATACGCGCCATAAATGAAGCCCAGCGTGATGATCCCGGCAACCATCGGATCGATATCTATCTGCGCCATACCGAAAGCATCGGTCACAGCATTAAGCGCAATTTGCAGACCATAGAAGATCAACAACATCAACACCAGATCAGGAACACCACGAATCAATGTGGTATAGCATTCAAAAAAGAACGCCAGCGGTTTGCTGCCTGAAAGTTTCCCTCCGGCACCAACCAACCCAATAATCACTGACAGGAGTACTGAAGTGATTGCCAGTTCAAGGGTGACAATCGCCCCCTGGAAAATAACGTGCGAAAAACCATACAACATGGTGCGTATCCTGCCGTCAGTGTCTTTCCGATACGAACCTGCTCCCGTTGGAGCAGGTTGCATCACTGGTGACCGTTAACCACCGTAGACATCAAAATCAAAATATTTCTTCGCCAGCTTGTCGTAAGTACCATCTTTACGCATGTCGGCGAAGGCTTTGTTGAGCGCTTCCCGCAACTCGTTATCCTCTTTGCGGATCCCCATCCCCGTGCCGACGCCAAACAGTTTGTCGTCTTTCACGGACGGGCCACCAAACTGGTAGCTTTTCCCTTCCGGTTGCTTCAGAAAACCTTCACTGGCAGCCACTTCATCCTGGAACGCCGCATCAATACGCCCGGCCATCAGGTCTGCGTAAATGGAGTCCTGCCCCTGGTAAGAGACTATCTCAATGCCTTTAGGCGCCCAGTATGTATTACCGTAAGTTTCCTGAACGGTACCCTGCAACACACCAACACGCTTCCCTTTGAGGGATTCAACCGTTGGCTGGATAGGGGAACCTTTTGCCACCACCAGACGAGAATCAGCCGCATACAGTTTGTCGGTAAAGGCAATCTGCTGCTGGCGTTTTTCTGTGATGGAGAGTGAAGACATGATGGCGTCTATTTTTTTCGCCTTGAGAGAAGGGATCAGCGCATCCAGCGGGCTTTCTACAAAGGTGCACTTGGTATGGATTCGTTTACAAAGCTCTTTCGCCAGGTCGATATCAAAACCGACCAGTTCCCCACTGGCACTTTTCGACTCAAAGGGGGCATAGGTTGGGTCGGTCCCGATACGGATACTCTCAGGAAATGCCGCGAATGCTGTGGAAACACTGGAGCACAATAATGCCAGTGAAAGGGCGAAAACCTTCTTATTCATACTCATCCTCAATAGACTGTACTTGTCCTGAATGACAATTTTTGTCAGGGGGTAATAGCAGATTCTGTGCCAGCATGGAAGAAAACGGTGAAGAATAATCTTAGATACCACAATAAGTTATTATTATGGTGACCTGACACCGTAATTCGCGCACCCCATTTTGGTGCACACTACGCACCAAAACCATACGACAGGGTTTCATCCTGCACCAAAAAGGCACATACCTTACCCACATCCCCGGCCAGCCACCGTTGTGGCTGGCCTGACGACAGACTATAGGGTTGGCTTACTCGCCGTAAACATTGAAATCAAAATATTTCTTAGCCAGTTTGTCGTAAGTACCGTCTTTGCGAACTTCATCAAATGCTTTATCAAAGGCCGCTTTCAGGTCAGCATCTTCTTTACGCAGACCAACACCAGTACCATCACCAAAGTATTTCTTATCTTTTACTGACGGGCCGGCAAAGGCAAAGTCTTTACCAGCTGGTTGTTTCAGGAAGCCTTCGCTGGCAGCCACTTCATCCTGGAATGCTGCATCCAGGCGGCCTGCAACCAGGTCTGAATAGATAAGGTCCTGGGTCTGGTAGGAGATAACATCAACCCCTTGCGGACGCCATTTTTCATTAGCATATGCTTCCTGAGTAGAGCCCTGCAGGACGCCGACATGCTTGCCTTTCAGCGAAGCAAGCGTTGGCTGAATCGGTGAGCCTTTGGCAGCAATCAGGCGAGAGTCTGCAGCGTAAAGCTTCTCGGAGAAAGCAATTTCCTGCTGACGTTTTTCAGTGATAGAGAGAGAAGAAATGATAGCGTCGATTTTTTTGGCTTTCAGAGACGGAATAAGCGCATCGAAATCACTGCTAACCCAGGTGCATTTAGCATGCATTTTGGCACACATGGCATCACCAAGGTCGATATCAAAGCCCACGAGTTTACCGCTGGCATCCTTAGAAGAGAAAGGAGCATAAGTTGGGTCGGTACCAATGCGGATATCTTTAGGAATTGCTGCGAAAACACTGCTGGCTGCGGTCAGTCCTAACAGCAAAGACAGTGCAAGAACCTTCTTCTTCATACTTTACCCTCAAGAGTTCAGACGTTTTACGTGATGTGTTGTGTTTTGTAGTGTTGTGTTTTGCATACTGAAGCTTGCACTTACCGTGCCACTTTTTTAACTTCAGGCAGATTCGCCAGTTTGTTAAAAAAACGTTGCATCAAGGCCTGCCAATGAAAGATAGCAGCTATGCTTGCGAGGAAAAGCTAATTTTGCGTGTTATCAAAGAGTAAATATCGAGGTTTTGATCGCGCCTGCAAAAACGCGCCATAAGTGTGCACGTACTGAACTTTCGCACCCAACCAGTGCAGGCAGGCATTTTTCGATGAGCATGGGAAGCCGTCTTGCACTTATTTCGTACTTACCCGTTCGCTGTTTACCATAAAAACAAAGGCCCCGGTGCAGATTGTTGCACCGGGGCCCAGGAACAAAGCGAGTGATTATCAGCCTTCGTTATGCATTTCCAGGCTTTCTACTTCGTTCTGGCGCTGCACAGCTTTGGCGTCGTCGTTACGCAATGATTCCAGGTACTCAAGGTAGTTATGGTCAACATCTTTCGTGACATAAACCCCATTGAACACTGAGCATTCGAATTGCTGAATATCCGGGTTCTCGGCACGTACAGCCTCAATCAGATCATTGAGATCCTGGAAAATCAGTCCATCAGCACCAATTAACTCGCGGATCTCATCCACTTCGCGACCATGGGCAATCAGCTCGTTTGCGCTCGGCATATCAATACCGTACACATTCGGGAAACGAATCTCTGGCGCAGCGGATGCCAGATACACTTTCTTCGCTCCGGCTTCACGCGCCATTTCGATAATCTGTTCGGAAGTGGTTCCGCGCACGATGGAGTCATCTACCAGCAGGACATTTTTATCACGGAATTCAGCGCGGTTGGCATTAAGCTTACGGCGCACTGATTTACGGCGTAACTGCTGCCCGGGCATGATAAAAGTACGGCCTACATAGCGGTTTTTCACAAAACCCTGGCGGTAAGGTTTATTCAGAATACGGGCAATTTCCAGTGCGATATCGCAGGAGGTTTCCGGAATTGGAATCACCACATCGATATCCAGATCTTCCCATTCACGGGCAATCTTCTCACCCAATTTTGTCCCCATACCCACGCGAGCGCTGTAAACGGAAATCTTATCGATGAAAGAATCCGGACGGGCGAAATAAACGTATTCAAACAGGCAAGGGTTACTGGTGGGGTTATCGGCACACTGGCGAGTAAACAGTTGGCCTTTCTCGGTAATGTACACCGCTTCACCCGGTGCGACGTCACGAATGAAATCAAAACCCAGGGTATCCAGCGCGACGCTTTCCGAAGCAACCATGTACTCGGTACGCCCGTCGCTGACTTCGCGTTTACCCAGCACCAACGGACGGATACCGTGTGGATCGCGGAAAGCCACCATGCCATGCCCAATGATCATTGCAACACAGGCATACGCACCACGGATCTGGCGGTTAGTGCCGGCAATAGCAGAGAAGATATTATCTGCTTCAAGAGGGTAATGGCGGTAGTTATCCAGTTCGCTGGCAAAAATATTCAGCAGAATTTCAGAATCTGAGGTGGTATTGATGTGGCGACGTTTTTCTTCGAACAGCTTTTTGCGTAACTCATGAGCATTAGTCAGGTTACCGTTATGCGCCAGGGTAATACCATAAGGAGAGTTCACATAGAACGGCTGTGCTTCAGATGCGCTTGAACTGCCAGCAGTCGGGTAACGAACATGGCCGAGCCCCATATTGCCCTGCAAACGTTGCATATGCCGGGCTTCAAATACATCACTCACCAGGCCATTTGCTTTACGCAGGCGAAAACAATTGTTTTCATCAATGGTGATGATGCCAGCGGCATCCTGCCCACGGTGTTGTAACACCGTTAACGCGTCATAAATCGACTGGTTTACCGGCATAACACCGGCGATACCGACAATACCGCACATGTTGTCTTTTCCTCATCATGAACACACAGCCGTTACCCCACCTGAATATAACAGGCCTGGAGGCCAGTGTGTTCTTTGCCACACCCCCCGATACAATTACCGGGGTAAGAAACTCGACGAGCTTTGCAGGTAGTCAAAAAACCACCTGATGATGAAACTGAACTGCGGAACCAATTGCGATTTTTGCCAGTCTTCGCTTTTCGCCATACCGGTAAAGGTATCGAGAAAAAACAGGATAGCGGCAACAATGAGCACACCACGCAAAGCACCAAAACAGATACCCAGCACCCGGTCTGTACCGGACAGGCCCGTTTTCTGAACCAGCGTGCCAATGACATAGTTGACAATAGCACCGACTATCAGTGTCGCGACAAACAAAATGCCAATCGCAATTCCATTTCGCACCAGCTCTTCTTCAAAGCCAGTGAACCAGACTGCCAGATACGTATAGTAATGGCTGGCAACAAAGAAAGCGCAGCCCCATGTCACCAACGATAATGCTTCACGTACAAAGCCACGGATCAGGCTGACCAGACAGGAAAAACCTATCACCGCAATAATGGCGTAATCTATCCAGACCATTTCAAGTCCCACGATTTACCGCCCTGACATCCGATTCGGGGCGCATTCTAACAGAAAAAGAAAACGTTTGCGTAGGGATTTCCTTCCCGTGCAAAAATAAAAATGGCGTTGAAAAAACGCTCAACGCCACAACCCTGAGCCCGTGTAACGGGCACTTATCCAGGCGGCAAGCGTAACGCTTACCCCTGATATTCTTTACCTGCCAAAGTGTTAATGAACGCTGTAATTCATCACCACCCCGTTAAGCCCGGACAAACTGTGCAAATCTCCAAGAGAAGCTTTGAGTTTGTCTTTCGATGCTTCCGGGCCGACCAGAATCCGGGTGATTTTCCCCTGAACGGGTGTGGTTGGCAAGGTATACACCCGGTAACCTGAAGCACGTAATTTACTGACTATCTCATTCACTTTGTCAGCATTTTTCAGCGCACCGAGTTGCACCACATATGCCTTACCTTCAGGTGTGGGTGGCGTATCCTCTTTCACCGGCACTTTCGGTTGAGTGACCGGTTGGGAAACAGGTTGCTGCGCCGTGGTTTTACCCGCACCTGGTTGGCGAGTGACAGCCTGCGTGTTACGCCCGGATGCAGAAGAATCCCTTTCGACCGGGATGGCATCCAGCCCGGCTCCGGTATTGGCTGGTAAATTTGCCGTATCAATTGACGAGTTGGAAGCATTGCTCGCCCTTACCTCTTCAGCCGCCCCTTCAGGAGGTTGAGCCGGAATAGGCTGGCTGGCTGGCGGCAATAAGTCGTTTTCGTCTTTGTCACCCGCTTTTGGGACCAGCGGAATTGCTGCAAACTCATCCTGATAGTGCTTTTTTTGCCCGTCGAGCAGCCCTGGCAAGACAATAACTGCCAGCGCAACCAGCACCACAGTGCCCACTAACCGGTTTTGAAACTTACTTGCCACCCGTCGTCCCCGCGTCCATTTCTTCCATTACATGTGCCACAGTATGGAATGAGCCACATACCAGCACGGTATCTTCTGGGGCCGCATCCGCCATTGCTGCCCGCCAGGCGTGTGCTACATCAGGCCAAGTGCTGGCCCCGGGAAGATGCGCCACCAGCGTTTCTGCCGAAGCACCACGCGGCCCTTCCAGAGGAGCACAATACCAGCTATCTACCTGTGGTGACAAACATGCCAGCGTACCCTGGATGTCTTTATCGTGCAGCATGCCAACCACGGCAAGAACTCGCCCGGCCTTTGGCAATGCCGCTAACCGGGTGGCGAGATAACCCGCCGCATGCGGATTATGTGCCACATCCAGAATCACCTGTGGTGAGTGAGCCACAACCTGAAAACGCCCGGGCAAAGTGGCATTACGCAAGCCGTCCCGAATATGCTGTTCAGTAACACTGAGCCCACTGGCGCGCAGTGCTGCCAGCGCAGTGGCAGCATTAGGCTGCGGCACCAGAGGCAGCGGAAGGTTGCCCAGCTCACCGAACTTATCGCTGAAACGCCAGTGTTGCTCGTTAACCGAGTAACACCAGTCCTGCCCTACCCGGCTCAATAGCGCGCCTTTATCCTGCGCTACCTGCGCGATGGTCTCGGGCATATCGGGCTCGCCGACGATCGCCGGTTTACCACCACGCAAAATACCGGCTTTTTCCCGGCCAATGCTCTCGCGATCAGGGCCAAGCCAGTCGGTATGGTCCAGCGCGATACTGGTAATAACGCCAACATCACAGTCAACAATGTTGGTCGCATCAAGGCGCCCACCCAGGCCAACTTCCAGAATAGCCACATCGACGGCAGCCTGTTTAAACAGATACAGCGCCGATAACGTACCAAATTCAAAATAGGTGAGAGATGTCTCCCCACGCGCAGAGTCTATTGCAGCGAATGACGCTGTATGTTGCCCGGCATCCAGTTCCTGCCCCTGAATACGCACCCGTTCGGTATAGCGAACCAAATGCGGAGAACTGTAGACACCAACCCGATACCCGGCGGCAATCAGCGTGGTTTCCAGCATGCGGCAAGTTGTGCCTTTGCCATTCGTTCCGGCAACGGTAAAAACAAAAGGAGCTGGTTTGCGAACACCCATTGTGTCCGCGACTTTCGCAACACGCTCAAGCCCCAGATCAATGGTTTTGGAGTGGAGATTTTCCAGATAAGAAAGCCACGTTGCCAAAGGCGACGTGGCTTCAAGATGCAATTCGTGTTTCATAAACGCCGTTCTGCATAACTGTATTCAATAGTAGAACGGGCAGCGCTGTATGCGCCGCCCGTGGAGTCTTGTCAGGCTTCATCGCCTTCTTCGGGAACTACCGGCGTAATGACGGCAGTTTCATCCGGGTTTGGAGCAGGCTGATTAGTCAGTTTCGCCAGAATTTGTGCCAGTTTCAGGCGCATTTCCGGGCGGCGAATAATCATATCAATCGCCCCTTTTTCAATCAGGAACTCACTGCGCTGGAAACCTGGTGGCAATTTCTCACGCACAGTTTGCTCAATAACACGCGGACCGGCAAAGCCAATCAGTGCTTTTGGTTCGGCAATATTCAAATCACCAAGCATGGCGAAACTGGCTGATACACCACCCATAGTTGGGTCGGTCAGTACAGAAATATACGGCAAGCCGCGTTCCTGCATTTTTGCTAATGCTGCACTGGTTTTAGCCATTTGCATCAACGACATCAGTGCTTCCTGCATACGTGCACCACCTGATGCAGAAAAACAAACCAGCGGGCAGTTATCTTCGAGCGCCTGTTCAACAGCACGAATAAAGCGCGCACCGACGACAGAGCCCATTGAGCCGCCCATAAAAGCAAACTCAAATGCAACCGCAACAACCGGCATGCCATACAGTGTGCCTTTCATTACGACCAGTGCATCTTTCTCACCCGTTTCTTTTTGGGCAGTTGCCAGGCGATCTTTGTATTTCTTGGAGTCTTTGAACTTCAGCACATCTTTAGGCTCAAGTTCACTTCCCAACTCTACCAGCGAATCTTCATCTAACAAGGTATGCAGGCGTGCACGCGCAGACATGCGCATATGGTGATCACACTTCGGGCACACCTCAAGGTTGCGCTCCAGCTCAGCGCGGTACAGCACCTGTCCGCAGCTGTCACATTTCGTCCACACCCCTTCCGGGATGTTAGCGCGGCGGGTTGGGGTAATGTTGCTCTTATTGAGAATTCGTTCAATCCAGCTCATTGATGACCTTTCTGCCTGAACCTGGTCGATGCCAGTTTTTCTGTGGGGGCGCATAATGCCATTTTCTCCGCCCACAGACCATAAATGTTGCTCATTAAACCATAACCGGGCCCGACTTTGGATAAAAAAGTGGTCGAACCCCTTGGCTTACTCTTTTATCTGGCGAGCCTGACGTGCTGCTGCGCGTTTGTGGCGAATAATTTCCACAACACCGGGTAAAACCGACAACACGATAATTGCCACAATCAACAATTTCAGGTTGTCCTGTACTACCGGCAGGTCTCCGAACAGGTAACCGGCATAGCTGAACAGCAACACCCACAAAATTGCACCAGTGACGTTAAACAATGCAAAATGCCGGTAAGACATATGCCCCATGCCAGCAACAAAGGGAGCAAAAGTCCGCACGATAGGCACAAAACGCGCCAGAATTATCGTTTTACCACCGTGACGCTCATAAAACGCATGGGTCTTTTCGAGATAGCTGCGCCGGAAAATCTTTGAGTTCGGGTTACTGAACAACCGCTCACCAAACACCCGCCCAATAGTATAGTTGACGGCATCACCAATAATTGCCGCAGCGACCAACAGCACCACCATAATATGCACGTTCAGGTCGTTGCCCGGTAAAGCAGACAGCGCCCCGGCAACAAACAGCAAAGAATCGCCAGGCAGGAACGGTGTCACAACTAACCCGGTTTCACAAAACAGGATAAGAAACAGTATCCCGTAAACCCAGACACCATAGTTGGCAACCAGTTCAGCCAGGTGCACATCAATATGTAAAATAAAATCAATGATAAAGTGGATAAATTCCATAATACGTCCTTAACAGTCCAGGCTCAGAGACGGCAGGAACAAAGGCCCCATAACCGGTTCAGGTAACGCAAACTCAGCAGGATAATCCACCGCGACTAAATATAACCCTTCCGCTTTGGCTGTCGCCGCCGCCAGGGTTCTGTCTTTCGCCGCCAACAACCAGGCTATCCATTCTTCCGGCTGATTACCGCACCCTACTTCCAGCAGGCTGCCGACTATATTTCGTACCATATGATGCACAAAAGCGTTGGCTTTAATATCCACCACCAGGTACTCGCCATACCGGTTTACCCGGATATGCGACACATTACGCCAGGGTGTGCGCGACTGGCACTGTACTGCACGAAACGAAGTGAAATCATTTTCACCTAACAGGCTCTGAGCCGCCCGCTGCATCTTTTCAGCATCCAGCGGTAAATGGTAATGCGACACACCACGCTGCAAAATGGCCGGGCGCAGGCGATTATTATAAATCACATAGCGATAACGGCGTGCTGTCGCACTGAAACGTGCATGAAAAGCCTCAGGCACATGTTTCACCCATTTTACTGCAATGTCGCCTGGCAGATTCGCATTGGCGCCCAATGTCCATGCAGCATCTTTGCGCTCTGCCTGCGTTTCAAAATGCACCACCTGCCCGGTGGCGTGCACACCCGCATCCGTTCTGCCAGCACAGAATACATGGACAGGTTCGTTAGCAACCTGGCTTAATGCTTTTTCCAGATTTTCCTGAACACTACGCACTTCCTGCTGACGCTGCCAGCCATAATACTGGCTGCCATCATACTCAATACCCAGCGCTATTTTGCTGCGGCTTACTGCGATTACACCGGACATTACCAGAAGTACTCCTGCAGGAGTTTTTCTGCTGTTTTCAGTGCCATTAACGCGCCACCGAAGCGAACGTTATCAGCAACAGACCAGAACTGGACTTGTTCAGGCAAACCGTAATCATTGCGCACACAACCAATGGACAAGTGCACACTGCCAGAGGCATCCGCCACCTGAGTTGGGAAGTCCTGCTCTTCGGACAAAGCAATGTCTTCCTGGCGAGTAAACGCATCACGCGCTTCTTCTGCAGAGAGCGGGCGTAACGCCTCCATCCCTACCATTTGCGCGTGCCCATAAAACACCGGGCTCTGGATACAACTGACCGAAATCAACAGCCCTTCGTCCTGCAGCACTTTACGCACCTGGTCGACCACCTGGCGTTCTTCACGCACACTGCCTTGTGCATCAGGCACCAGAGGCAACATATTAAATGCCAGTTGGCGCCCAAAATGGTCATCGTCTTCTAAAGGTAAACCATTAAGCAGGCGAGCGCTCTGCCCGGCAAGGGCGTCAACCGCAACTTTGCCATGTGCAGAGGCCGGTAACAGATTTGTCACCTGGAGGCGGGACAGACCACCTTCTTCAATCAAGGGCTTAACTGCCGAAAGTAACTGGCAGGTCAGGCTGTCTGCCACTGCAACCACATTGCGATTACGGTAATCTGCCAGAACAAACGGGTTTACATCTGGCACCACTAAAGGCACATCTGGCTCCAGAGCAAACAAGCTGCTGGAATCAATCACTACGCAACCCGCATTAGTTGCTTCTTCAACGTATGCAGCCGTTGCCTGTGTACCAGCGACAAAAAATGCCAGTTGAGCCTGCACCCAGTCAAACTCAGCGGCATTCTGTACTTTCAGGGTTTTTCCTGCGAAACGCACGGTGGTACCTGCGCTTTCTGCTGTCGCCAGCAAGTGAAGTTCACCAACAGGGAACTGACGCTCTCCAAGTAACTCAATCAGGGCTTCACCGACCGCGCCGGTCGCCCCGAGGATGGCGATATTCCAACCTTCTGACATAGTGGTTTACTCCAGACAAAATAAAAGCACTCCCCGCCGTTCACAGCAGGGAGCGGTAATGACGATTATTGATGAGGGGAAAATTGCGCGTTAAAACCTAACTGATTCAGCAAGGCCGCTGCAGACTGGTCATCACATTCAACAAGTAAGGAAGACCACTCTCTGCGCTCTTTGTAAAACTTACGCAGTTTATCAAACTCCCCGGTGTGCCCTGCTACTCTGCGCAGGGGGGCATCATCACGGCGCACATCATACACCAGATGCGCCAGTCTTTTCAGCGCAGTTTGATCGAGTGGTCCATGCAAGGAAACCCTACTAAATTCAGGAGGTGGGAGCAAAGTATTCAGCGACACCGTTTCTGGTTGCCCGATAAAAGCGCTGAAAGCTTCATATACCTGCGTAGTACCGCGCGCTTTCCCTTCCAGGGTGTAACCCGCAATATGAGGTGTACCGATGTCTGCACGCTCAAGCAGAGCCAGATTCAGGTCTGGCTCACCTTCCCATACATCCAGAACAGTAAAGAGCGCCTGGCCGTCATTCAGGCAGGCCAGTAACGCTGCATTGTCCACTACCGGGCCACGGCAGGCATTAATTAAAATAGTGCCGGGTTTCAGGCGCCGCAATAACGATTCATCTGCCAGGTGCAGGGTTTTATAAGGCCCGTCTTTAAACAGTGGGGTGTGGAACGTCAGGATATCCGCTTCCTGCACCAACGTTTCCAGCGGCAGGAAAGCCTCGTCATCGCCCTGGTCAGCACGCGGTGGGTCACACAATAATGTTTTAATACCCAGCGCTTCTAAACGTTTTTGTAACCGCCCACCCACATTACCTACCCCAACAATACCGACAGTCCGGTCCTGCAAAGCGAAACCTTCACGCTCAGCCAGCATCAGTAATGCGGAAAAGACATATTCAACCACCGCAATCGCGTTACAACCTGGCGCGGCAGAGAAACCGATACCTGCGCTGGATAACCATGCGCTATCAACATGGTCAGTACCTGCGGTTGCAGTACCCACAAATTTTACTGGCGTACCAGCCAGTAACCCGGCGTTGACTTTGGTGACAGAACGCACCATTAACGCATCAGCACCCGTCAGCGCATCCTCAGGGATTGGGCGACCTGGCACAGACTGAACTTCCCCCAACCGGCTGAACAACGCCTGAGCATAGGGCATATTTTCATCAACGAGGATTTTCACGTTACAGTACCTGTTTATGTGCGGGAAATAACGCGTAAGTGTGCCATAATCTTGACCTCAGGCCTATTGCTGTACATGCCGTCTGGCTGAACCGACCCAGAAAGATTAAGGATTTGTTATTATGCAACCCATTGTGGGCCATTCACCCCAACCTCCCGGCGAACCGCCAGGTACCCCCAGAACCACACCACCAGCTGGTGAAGCACCGCTTTCCACTATTCAGCGCACGGTACTGGAACGCCTGATAACCCGCATCATTGCGCTGACTCAGCAACAACCGGCGGAAGTGTGGGCGGCAATGAAGCATGATCTCGGGTTGAAAAATAACACACCAATGCAGTCCCGCCACTTTCCTGCGGCAGAGCAAAACCTGAACCAGCGCCTGGCTGGTGCCCAACAAACCCATGAAACACGTCAGGTTCTGCAACAACTGAATAATTTACTTTCGCAAGGTAATAACCGCCAGGCAGTGAGTAACTATATTCGCCAGGAGTTCGGCCATACTGCGCTCAGCCAGCTCACGCCAGATCAGTTAAAAACGGTGTTAACGGTATTACAAAAAGGCGAAATTGTGGTTCCGCAGCCAACCACGCGCCCGGCCACTGAGCGGCCGTTGTTACCCGCAGAACACAGCACACTCAATCAACTGGTCAGCAAACTCGCCGCCAGTTCAGGCGAATCTGTAAAAACCATTTGGCAGAATCTGGTTGAACTCAGTGGCGCCAAATCCAGCGAGCAAATTCCTGCCCGCCATTTCCCACAGATGGTGACCTGGCTGCAGGCCAGAGAAACGCTGGCGCATAACCCTGCGCCCACATTGCAGGTTATCCAGACGGTGCTAAAACAACCGCTTGAGCACCATGAGTTGCAGCGTATTACGGATACACTGCAGCAGCAGTGGCAGGCCACACCACAGACAGTATTAACAGCCGCGCAGGTTCAGGAAGTGCTGAGCCAAATTTTCTTTATGCGTGCAGAGCGTGGAGCGGTGCAACTGGATGTGCGCAGTATCCAGCCTGTCTATAACCCGTTTATTGCCTTCATATCCGAGCCGCTGAAAGTGATGTCAGCCCGCCCGGGGCTGACATTGTTCGCATTAGTACTGGTCTTTTGCCTGGTGCTACTGGTGCTGTGATGTTTTTCAGGGCGCACTGAACAGGCAGCACTTTTGCCATGGGCAACAACGGCCCCCCATACCAATAACGAAAATAGCCAGGGTAAGCTACAGCACTAGCTATTCAGCACGATTCGCCAGGTTTACGAGAAAAAGAGCCGCTCCTGAGATTTCCCAGAAGCGGTATTAGGTGGCTTATCAGAACTGCTTGCGGACCTGCAGAATAACGGTCTGTCCCTGATACTGTTCACCGAGTTGCACGTTATAACGGGCGTTCAGTGTTAGCGTGTCCGATTTGACAAGAGTGGCACCAACAGACAAGTCTGCGGTGTCTTCAACGGGCGAGGCACCAAAGGTCGTGAAGTTGGTTTCGCCCGCTGTTGCAGCAACATAACTTGCCGTGGTAGTGCTGCGTTGTGGGTTGTACTGGTGTGTCCATATGGCCTGCACGAACGGCACAACATCGCCAAAACCAGTCTGGAATGATTTATCCAGGCGCGCGCCCAGGCCACTACGCAGCGCGTTATTGTGGCTACTCCCCACAGACAAAGCCGAGCCATTATTGCTACTTTCTTTATAGCCATCAGTGGTTTGATAACTGTAACTCAAACTGGCTAGCGGCGTCAGTGTCGTCTTATCCGCCACAATCAGAGGGTAACCGAACTCTGCATTGGTAACATATTGCTGACCATTAAACTTGCCCGATGCCCTGTCAGAGTAACCCGTCATACTTACATTACGCGTAGTATCATAGCGTTGCTGCGTGGCACTAACAGACAGATTCACATACCACGGGTCACCACTGTAACTGGCATAGCCAATCAGCCCCCAGGAATCAACCCCCGTCTTGTTACCGTAGAGATTATCCTGTCCGCGCACCGAGGTATAGCTGTAAGTCAGTGCGCCACCCGCACGCCATGCCTCGCCAACCAGCCGGTCAACGCCCAGCACCATCCCACCGTAATTTGCTTTATAACCGCTGACATTATCCACCATTCCCTGATTAGCATGTCCGCCAAATACCTGCCCCCACGCAGACCAGTCGTCAGGCGCATCCCCTGCTGCCAAACCGCTCATGCCATGTGATTGTGCCAGGCGTATTGAATCAACCCGCTGACTGACCACATTTACTGCACCAAAGGTTGCCACTGACGCCGCCTGGCTGGCGCTGCTGTTCTGCACGGGAGATAACTGTTCCCCCACCTGGTTTGCTTCACGGGTAGAATCGATAGCCAGTGAAGCGTTATACAAATCCAGTAGCCCCGAGGCAATTCCGGTATAATTCTGCAGCCCCCGCAATGAGGATAATGCATTGTCGGTAGTGGCAAATCCATTGTTGGTATTTCCCGGAGTCGACGGTGTTGTCGGTGTTGTCGGTGTTGTCGGTGTTGTCGGTGTTGTCGGTGTTGTCGGTGTTGTTTGGTTACCAAGAGAAACCACCAGGTTACTGGTATTACCCGTATTAACCACAGACCCCGTGGTGACACCATCATAAGCGCTTATCGAATAATTTAACGCGCTGGCATTAAAATTGGTGCCACTTTTGGCTGCACTTACCACCACATAGCGCTGGCCTGCAGCAAATCGCCAGGCGTTAAGCGACTTGAGTGACACAGTAGAACCACTACCAATGGTCGCAGAGCCACTGACAATCAAACGCCCATAACCCGTATCAGTAGTGAGGCCATTGCTCACCGCCGAGTCACCAACGCCAAGCAGCAATGTTGCAGATGAACTTTGCGCGTAATTTCCGGTGATATTGACAAGGTTATTAACCTGCAACGTCGCCCCCGTATTGCGCAGGGTAAAGGAACCAACACTGACGTTATCATTAAGCAGTAAATTACCTGAACTGAAATAGATATCAGATGCGTTGCTTACGATAGTCCCCATGCTGGCACTATCAATATTGCCGCTAAAACCCGTCAGGGTGCCGAAATTCAAGCCAGTTCCGCCGTTAATTATCAACCCTGAGGAGCTCAGATTTGAAATATTGCCGGCAATCAGACCACTGTTATTAACAGGCTCCATCGTGCCAGTTGCGGCGTTATAAATAGCATACCCACTGCCAGAAAGGGTTCCACTGTTAACCAGCGTACCCAGAGTGCCGCTATTATTGATAGCCTGAGCCGCAGTGATCATACCGCTGTTTACCAGGCTGCCGATGGTGCCACTGTTCTGAATACCTGTCGTAGTACCGGAAATCGTTCCGGTACTGTTGTTAAGCGATGTGATTGTACCGCTGTTTTGCAGGCCAACTGTGGTTCCGGTTATGCTTCCCGTATTCGACAACGTGCCAATATTGCCCGGGCTGTTGATGCCGACACCGCCGGTGATGATGCTGCTATTAACCAGCGATGTAATGGCACCGTCGTTCTGGATACCTGTCGTAGTACCGGAAATCGTTCCGGTGCTGTTGTTAAGCGATGTGATTGTACCGCTGCTTTGCAGGCCAACTGTCGTTCCGGTTATGCTTCCCGTATTCGACAACGTGCCAATATTCCCCGCACTACTTATGCCTGCGCCACCGGTAATTATTCCGCTATTAACGAGCGATATAACATCAGTATTATTCTGCATACCAGCAGTATTACCAGATATTGTAGCTCCAGAATTATTGGTTAGCGATAAAATAGTACCGTTATTAAGAATCCCAACAGTGTCACTGAGCATCGCAGTATTATTAACCACGGCGAGACTATTGCTGGTGTTCTCCAGCGCGGCAAATGATGTACCGAGAAGTAGTCCATTGTTAGTTAATGTTTCGGCTAACGCGGATGCAGTTAAGGCCGCAGCACTTGATGAACTGAGCGTGCCATTGCTAGTCAGTGTCATATTCCCACCAGACCAGTTAACGCATCCGGTGGACCCTACCACAGTGACCGTGCCGCCCACATTTATACAAGCTGCATAGGCTTCCGTAGTTGACATCAACGCGATAGCCGACCCCAGAGACACCCCCAGAACCTTACGTCTGTCGAGTTGTGTATCGGCAGGACTTTTTCTATATTGACTCATTCCATACCCTATTATTTATTATAATTTTCAGATTAAACGCATTGTATTTAGCGCAAATCCGTAACCACCAACTATTACATAATCATCATAGTTTATGTTTACTGCAGCACACATAACTTTAAGCACAGTGATTAGTTTTTTTTCTCACTTTTTAACTTAACTAAAATTTGTGATGAAATTTTCCCAGCCACGAACATAATTAGCCGGAAAACAATAATGACACATAATAAGTGTGGTTTTATTGTTACAGATGTTCTACCTGATTAATCTGTAGCAAAAGGATTAACCAGGTAAAAATAATCAAGACTACAAGTTCAGGGGATTAGTGTTTTTCGCACATACTCACAAAGAAAGGATCTGCCACATCAACCTTACCCTTCAATTCTTTTAAAGCAGCGGCAACATTTTGCAGAACAGTTTCCCATTGCCCGGGCACAGGCTGGCGGAACAACCGCATACCAGGATACCAGGGTGAATCGTCGCGTTGTATTAGCCAGCGCCAGTCATTCAGGAAAGGTAGCAGTACCCAGGCCGGGCGCCCAAGTGCGCCAGCCAGGTGAACCGGCGATGAATCTACTGAAACCAGAATATCTGCCACTGTGAGAATAGCCGCTGTATCGTCAAAGTCATGGATTTCACCACTCAATGACAACAACGACATACCCGGTGGTGGTGCCACAGCCTGCTCTGCCGCAGGCCCTTTTTGCAGCGCCAGAAAGGTAATCCCCTCCAGAGCCAACGGCGCCAGGTCAGCCAGCGTGAGCGAGCGGCGCTTATCATTGGCATGAGTGGGGCTCCCGGCCCACACCAACCCCACTAGCGGGCGCGGCAAACCGGCAAGCCTTGCCCGCCATTTTTCCACACGCTCAGGATCGGCAAACAAATAAGGCATTCTTCCTGGCAGTTGCGACAATTGCAGACCAAGTGCCGCTGGCAGGCTCATCAGTTCACAGTGAAAATCGAAAGGTGGAGGAAGTGTTCCCCGAACTATCAGTTGGTTATACCCACTGACACGTCGAGCCAGATTACAGGCTTCCTGGTTTACCTCCAGTATGATATGAGCACCACTGCGTTCCTGAGCCTGCTCTACCAGCCGCAAAAACTGGAAGGTATCACCATACCCTTGCTCATCGTGGATCAACAATGTCTTCCCTTTGACAGGCTGCCCTTCCCAGCGCGGTTTTTGCATATGCCGCTCGAACATACGGGTATGGTCAAGCTTGTAGCGAAAGCGGTATTCGCGCCAGCCACGCGTAAACTCGCCTTGCAGTAACAGCATCTCGGACAAGTCAAAACGCGCTCCCATGTCGCCAGGCACTGTTTGCACAATCATGTCCATTACTTGAGTTGCTGCGACAAATTTACCTTGCTGGCGAAATGCCATATACAACTGACGCCATAAGGCAACAGGACCGGTGCCAGAAGCCAGCGCCTGGCACAGCACTACCTCTGCCTCGGCCCAGCATTCAGCCTTCAGGAGAGCATCAACCTGCAGCCAGACTACGTTAAGATCTCTCTGTTCCTGGTTCATTTTTGTTCAACACCGAGCACATCCAGTAAGGGGCCGAGATGCGTGGCGTGCCTGTGCCAGCGCCCCCGGGAAGAAGCATAGATGGGCTGGCGCACCTGAGCCACGCTCGCCGTACGTACAATACGGCGAGTTTCGTAGAATGCAAGGCAGGCATCGTCCCAGGGAAGATTAATAAAATCAATCAGGCGCCGCGCCTGGCCTTCCAGATCATCGACCACCGTTTCATAATCAACTTCAATAAAGCATTCTGGTGGTAATACCCGGCGGAAATGCGTCATCAGCGCCTGGTAGTCGAGATAAAACTGCCCCAGTTCATCCAGTTGGTAAGCAAATAACTGTTCACCGGAAAAAAGTTTGCTGTAACAGGAAAGGCAGGTATCGACAGGGTCACGGCGGCAGTGGATGATGCGCGCGCCTTGCATCAGCAGTGGAATCAAACCAGCGTAGAGGAAATTTCCTGGCAGTTTGTCAACCACTCGCAGTGCATCCGGTGCCAGGTGGCTTGTCTGTTCAAGATAATCTGCGCCAATATTAAGAAAGTGGCCATGGCCCCAGCTGGCCACATCATCAGGGAAACGGCCTCCACGCGCAACGGCCCGGCCCAGAGCACCCAATTCCCCCGCGCCGCAAACACCGGGATGAGATGCAAGAATCTGTTCAATCAGAGTGGTACCAGAGCGTGGCATACCGATGATGAAAACTGGCCGCTCAGAGGCCGCGCCTGCCCCCCTGAACCGTTCCATTAATGCTGGTGTGAAAACGTCTGCAACACTTTTCATCCATACGCTAATTTGTTCGGCATCATAACTAAAAGTGGCCCGTTTAATAGCATTTCCCCGGTCAAGATGGAAAAATGCACGCTCAGATTCATTGATATCCAGATACGCTTTGCCAAGCGAAAAATGTAGCAGCATTTGTTCATTAAGCGGCAATGCAGGCTCACGGGCCAACGCCGCTTCCATAACATCAATGTCAGGGTCGCCTGGCTGGTAGAATTTATTATCACAACGCGCGGCAACAATTCGATGTGAACCAGGGAAACGTTTCAATGCCAGCTCAAACCCGGCAGACGCAGCATCCTTGTCGCCCATTTCCATGAGTAAAACTGAGCGTGCAACCAGTGCTTCCTCGGCGACTGTACCAGGTAATTCCGCCGCCCGGTTATATGCCTGTTCCGCTTCTTCATAATGCCCAAGCCCCTGCCGGGCTTTACCCAGCACCTTATGCGCATTCGCATTATCTGGTGTAATAGCGAGGGACTTGCGAGCAAAGGTGACAGCGTCCTCATAACGCTCGTCGATAATCATGATTTGGGCAAGTGCAGTCAGCCCACCCACATGTTGTGGTGCGAACTCCAGCAGGGAATTAACCCAGTGCCGGGCATCAGCGTAGCGCATGCGCGACAATTCGATATTCGCCAGGTTCAAATACGCATCCGCCAGTTGCGGATTGATATCTATCGCCCTGCGGGCAGAAGCCGCAGCCTCATCAATACAGCCCAGATCACTCAATAGCAAGGTGAGATTGCTGTACACCTCTGCATACTCCGGACGCAGCTCCAGGGCGCGCTGGTAACTTTCCCGTGCACGTTGCAAATAACCCAGACGCTGGCAAGTATTAGCCAGGTTGTTATGCGCTTCAGCATTATCTGGTTGCAATGATACAACGTATTCCAGGCACTCCAGGCTGTCGGTAAATTTCCCGGCCTCTTGCAGGATGATGCCGAGGTTACTCCAGGCTACAACAAGCTCCGGCTCTTGCTCTACTGCCAACCGTGCTGCCTGTTCGGCTTCAAGTAACAAACCTTTCTGGCGATAAAGCTCTGCCAGGTTGCTAAAGATTAATGCCGGAGCCTCAGGTGACTGGCAGGCCTTACGAATATAGTCGATAGCCTGGTCCTGCATACCGTAAGCATGCATCATAAGCCCCAGTAGATTAAGGGCATCGTGTTGTAATGGTGCGACTTCCAGCACCCGCAGGCAAAGCTGCTCTGCCTGTGCGGCCTGCCCGGCATTCCAGTGAGCATTCGCCAGCTCCAGAGCCTGAAGAACCGTCAACTGTTGCGAATCAAGAGGGTTGCTATTACTCAAAATATTCCTCGGACATAAAAGGCCCAGTGGCTGGATTGTGTCTGCAAGCAGACCAGGCTTTTACCTGAAAGCTCCAACGTGGCACACAATCTGAATTGCATGCCATCCCGGATGGCATTCATTAATTATTAGTAATATCTTCGTCATCAGAATAGGTGACGCAAAAATGGAGTGCAACACCTGTTTATTTAGTTTGAAAGCCCTCAGGCAATCTCTTATTTACATGCATGAGAAATGCTTATCGCTGTTTGACTGGCTATTAATAATAGTTAAAGCAAAAGGCGGTATTTATCGCAGCCAGAATAAAAGGAGAAAAAATATTTTAGCGCGGAGCGGGTTGTTCAGTGGAAGGCAGGTGGTTGTGCGAGAGTATGTTGCAGAGAAAACAATACAGAGTATAAAAATAGCAAGACTGCAAAAAATAAAGGGGCAGTCACCCGCCCCTTATGCAAAAGACATTAAAACGTCTTTATTTGCTGTATTTACGCATTACCAGTGTGGCGTTGGTGCCGCCAAACCCGAAGCTGTTAGACATAACAGTTGTCAGGTCGCGCTCGACAGGCTCAGTGACAATGTTCATGCCTTCAGCCAGCGGGTCACGTTCGTCGATGTTAATGCTTGGCGCGATAAAACCGTGTTCCAGCATCAGCAGGCTGTAAATTGCTTCCTGAACCCCTGCCGCACCCAGTGAGTGGCCAGTCATGGCTTTAGTTGCAGACAGCGCAGGGGGGTTTTCGCCAAATACTTCGCGAATCGCACCCAGTTCTTTCACATCACCAACGGGTGTAGACGTACCATGAGTATTCAGGTAATCGATAGGTGTATCCACACCATCCATTGCCATTCTCATGCAACGCGCAGCACCTTCGCCAGACGGAGCAACCATATCTGCGCCATCAGACGTTGCGCCGTAACCAACGATTTCTGCATAGATATGAGCGCCACGAGCCAGAGCATGCTCCAGTTCTTCAACCACGACCATACCGCCACCGCCAGCGATAACAAAGCCATCACGGTGCGCGTCATAAGTACGGGAAGCTTTTTCCGGCGTTTCATTGTATTTGGTAGACAGTGCGCCCATGGCATCGAACTCACAGGCCAGTTCCCAGCACAACTCTTCACCACCACCAGCGAACACGATGTCTTGCTTACCGAGCTGAATTTGCTCAACCGCATTGCCAATACAGTGTGCAGATGTTGCACAGGCGGAGCTGATAGAGTAGTTCACGCCATGAATTTTGAATGGCGTGGCCAGGCAGGCAGAAACACCAGAGGCCATAGCTTTGGTAACAACGTAGGGGCCAACAGCTTTCAGACCACGAGGGCTGCGCATGGCATCTGCACCAAAGACCTGGAATTTTGGCGAACCGCCACCAGAACCGGCAATCAGCCCAACGCGTGGGTTGTTCTGGTAAACTTCGTCAGCCAGTTTGGCATCTTTAATTGCCTCATCCATGGACAGGTAAGCATAAACAGAGGCGTCACTCATAAAGCGAACGACCTTGCGATCGATTAAGCCTGTGGTATCCAGCTTGACATTACCCCACACGTGGCTACGCATACCGGAATCTTTCAGTTCTTGAGAGAAAGTGATCCCTGAGCGCCCTTCACGCAGAGATGCCAGGACTTCCTGCTGGTTATTACCGATGCTGGAAACGATACCCAGGCCAGTAATCACTGCACGTTTCATTCAATACCTCTTTCACTGCATATTTTAGATTTCGTGTCGCACAATAGCGTACAGTTGTACGCCGAACAAGTCCGATCAGCCATTTTATGCAGATAATTTGCGCCAGCTCAGACTAACCCTTAAGATCGTGGCACACCGTGTTATACGAGCAACTTACGTGAAACAAAACTGCATACAAACTGCCACACTGGACTTCAATGCTGAGGGTACACCTGTTTCCCGACAATTTGATGACGTCTACTTTTCGAATGACAACGGGCTGGAAGAAACCCGCTATGTTTTCCTCGATGGAAACAGGCTGAAAGACCGGTTTTTCAACCACCATGAAAGCGTGTTTGTGGTGGCTGAAAGCGGTTTTGGGACCGGGCTGAATTTTCTGGCGTTATGGGAACAATTCACCACATTCCATACCGATAACCCGCAAGCCAGGCTGCAGCGGCTGCACTTTATCAGTTTTGAAAAATTTCCGTTACGCCTGGGCGACCTCACAAAAGCCCACCAGCAGTGGCCTCAACTGGCTACATTCGCCACCCAATTGCAGGCGCAGTGGCCTGATGCGGTTGCCGGTTGCCACCGCATGGTTCTGGATAATGGGCGCGTAACTGTAGATTTGTGGTTTGGCGATATTAATACCAGCCTCACCCAACTTGACTGCACCCTGAATCAGCGTGTTGACGCCTGGTTTCTGGATGGTTTTGCCCCTTCACGTAACCCCGACATGTGGAACCAGGCATTGTTTGACGGCATGGCCCGCATGGCAAAACCAGGGGGAACGATGGCAACGTTCACATCCGCAGGCTTTGTTCGCCGTGGGTTACAGCAGGCGGGTTTTCAGGTTGAAAAACGTAAGGGCTTTGGCCGCAAGCGCGAAATGCTGACCGGTACGCTGGCTGAAGGCATCAGCACACCACTCACCACCCCATGGTATACCCGCCAGGCGGCGAGCTGCCGCGAAACTGCCATTATAGGTGGTGGCATTGCCAGTGCATTATTAAGCCTTGCATTATTGCACCGGGGCTGGGATGTAACCCTGTACTGCGCCGATGACGCGCCAGCACAGGGGGCATCAGGAAACCGCCAGGGCGCTCTTTACCCGTTGATCAACCAGCATGACCCGGCACTGGCTGCGTTTTTCCCTCATGCGTTTGGGTTTGCCCGGCGGTTATATGACCGCCTGCCTGTAGTTTTCGCCCACGACTGGTGTGGCGTCACTCAACTGGCGTGGAACGATAAAAGCGCCGACAAACTGGCAAAAATGCTGGATATGCCACTGCCTGAAACACTGATTCATGCTGTCAGCAAAGAAGCGATGCAGGCAACCTGCGGTGTGGAAACCGGGGTTCCTGGTATTTGTTTCCCACAGGGCGGCTGGCTTTGCCCACAAACTCTGACTCAACAGATAATTGAGCTGGCTTGCCAGCAAGGCCTGAAAGTGCATTACAACCAGCAGGCTCTGAGCCTGAGCCGTAGTGACACCGGCTGGGATATTCACTTCGCCGCAGGCCAGGCTGCGCAGCATAGCTGCCTGGTACTGGCTAATGGCCACAACATTACCCAGTTTGAACAAACGGCTCATCTCCCCGCCTACCCGGTTGCCGGCCAGGTAAGCCATATTCCCACCACACCGGGCTTAGGTGCGCTGAAACAAGTGCTGTGTTATGACGGTTACCTGACACCGGTTGACTCTGCTCGTGGGCAACACTGTATTGGCGCCAGTTACCACCGGGGCCAGTCAGCGGCCAGTTACAGTGAAGAAGACCAGGTGCATAACCGGCAACGCCTGGTTGATTGCCTGCCACAGGCTAAATGGGCTCAGGAAGTCGACACCAGTGCAGGTGATGCCCGGTGTGGTGTGCGCTGTGCCACCCGAGACCATCTCCCTATGGTCGGGAATGTTCCGGATTACGCCGCGTTTATGGGCGACTATGCCCTCAACTCTGCTGAAGACATTGTCTCTTCGCAGCGCCTGCTCCCGGTACACCCTGACTTATTTATGCTCGGCGCACTGGGTTCACGTGGGTTATGCAGTGCACCTCTGGCGGCTGAAATACTGGCAGCACAAATGAGTGCAGAACCATTACCGTCCGACCAGGAAACACTGGCAGCAATGACTCCGTCCAGGTTGTGGGTGCGCAAGTGGCTGAAAGGCAGAAAAATAGAGAAGTAAACGCAAGGATTATGCCCGGCACTTTGGCCGGGCTGGCTGGATTATGCTTTGGCCTGGTTCCACAGTTTGTCCCACATTTCCAGAACCAGTACCTGGTCTGGCGGTGACAATTCCCCGGCGCTGATGGCTTTTTCAAGGCTCTGCCCAACATGCAGGTACACCCGCTCGAAGGAGTGGTCATCACCCTGCGCAACTTCGGCAATAGCCAGTGTCAGGTGGCCACGCAAATACCCGCTGGCAAACAATTCATCGTCAGAGGCATGCTCGACCATATCGTCAATTAAACCCAGAATGCGTGCTTCAAACGCTTCAATCATAATATTCTCCTGCTTGGTATGGCGCTCAGCACAAATCTTCGGGCCATGGAAAAGATTCTGCCGTGAAGGGCGCAGAATGATAATACTGTTGTAAGGCGGCAATAAAACGAGCCGGGCGGGCAGGTACGCCTGCAGATAACCAGTGCATCACCTGCTGGTGAACCCGCCGCTGGAACACTATACGGTCAGGCTCAAAATCCCCACTGAGGTTGTCGCAACTGACATTAAATGCAAACCCGGCAGCGACACAGAACATCCATTCCAGTGCCTGGGGTTTCACTTCCACATCTTCAAACTGGTGCTGTGTTGCTTCATCGCGCCCGTCCGGGCAATACCAGTAACCAAAATCAACCAGCTTACGCCGCGCTTCACCGGCAATACACCAGTGTGCAATTTCGTGCAGCGCACTGGCATAGTAACCATGCGCAAAAACTACGCGATGGTAAGGGGCTTCGCTGTCTGCAGGCAGATAAATCGGTTCGTCGTCGCCTTTAACCAGGCGGGTATTGTAATCACCAGCAAAACAACCATTAAAAATTTCAATCAGTTGCTCGTAGTGATGTGTTTCCATTACTTCCATTACTGCATACCTAACCAGTGAAGAATTGTTTGCCCGTGGCTGTCGAACAGTAATTTGGCGCTCATCACCGCAGACACCACCACAATCATGGGGCGAATCAGTTTGTGGCCTTTACTCAGCACCAAACGGGAACCCATGCGCGCACCGCAAAACTGGCCGGCCATCATGACAAAGCCAGTGCCCCATACCACTTTGCCGCCAATAATAAACAACAGTAACCCGCCAAGGTTAGAAGTGGCATTGAGCAATTTCGCATGGGCGGTGGCTTTGGCAAGGTTAAACCCGGCCAGCGCAACAAAAGCCAACGCATAAAATGAGCCAGCCCCGGGGCCAAAAAAGCCGTCATAAAACCCCACGCACCCACCTGCAACCAGGGCAAATGGCAGCCCGTGCAAGCGGCGTTGTCTGTCTGCTTCGCCAAGGCGTGGCATTAACAAAAAATATAAGCCAATGGCGATAACCAGTATGGGCAGGATCTGGCGCAGAATGTCGGCGTGCATATGCTGCACCAGTAATGCGCCAGATGTGGCGCCAATAAACGTCATCAACACATTCAGTTTTTGGTCGGCGAGGCTCACCACTTTACGGCGAATAAAATAGAGTGATGAAGATACTGAGCCACCACAGGCCTGTAGCTTATTGGTGGCCAGTGCCTGAGCCGGAGGCAAGCCGGCAGCCAGTAATGCCGGAACCGTCAACAACCCGCCACCACCAGCCAGAGAATCAATAAAACCAGCGAGCATTGCGACAAAAAATAACACCACCAGCACCAGTGGCGAAACCATGAACCACTCCATGTACTTGTCCCTTATAACAATTTTTTATCCAGTAATGCCTGGCAGGATGCCGGTATCGGTGGCGGTGTTTTTTTGCCGGGTTTCACAGCACCAGGTTTAGGCGGCTCAAACCAACTTTGTAGTTCCGCACCACAACCATCACCGGGTGGTGGTGGTGCCTGGTCAATGCACTCAAGGCTACCTGCCGGGCAGTTCAGGCGCACATGCATATGTGCCCGGTGAGCAAACCAGGGGCGCACTTTGTGCAACCAGGTGCGGTCGGTGCCAGCGGTTTCACACAATTTTTCTTTGATGGCAGGGTTAACAAAAATCCGCGCGACATCGCTGTCTTCAGCAGCCAGTTTTATCAACTGCCCGATTTCCGGCTGCCAGAGCGACTCAACCACATTTTTTCCGCCCGGGGCAACCAAATCCAGAGCCTGAGGTTTTAGCAGTTGCGCACTGGACCAGCGTACTTTCGGCAGTTGCAGGAAAATATCCACATCCAGGCCACTCTGGTGGCTGGCGTGACCGCTACTAAAGCGCCCACCCGCAGCCATGCCCATATCGCCAATCAGTAGTGTTCCCATGCCATGCTGGTGCACGCTGGCAGACAAGCGGCCAATAAAAGCCAGTAAATCAGGGTGACCAAAGTAACGGCGCTGATCAGTGCGCATCACCTGGTAATCATCTGACTGTAGCGGCAATGGTTCGGCACCAATAATACAACCATTGGCATAAGCACCAATTGATTGCGGTGAGCCGGCAACCGGATGGGTAATTTTCTGCCAGGGTGTGGCGGCCTGAGCAAGGCCGCACAATAACAAACCAGCTAGTGCTAAGACAGTTCTGTTCATTCGGTATTACCAGCGTGGAAGTGGGCAGGCTACATCCCCATTTTGCGCACGCTGGCGCAACGCGTGGTCCATCAGCACGATTGCCAGCATAGCTTCGGCAATTGGCACAGCACGAATCCCCACACAAGGGTCATGACGACCGCGAGTGACCATCTCAACTTCTTCGCCTGCACGGTTAATCGTTTTACCTGGCACCATAATGCTGGAAGTCGGTTTCAGTGCAATGTTCGCCACGATTTGCTGGCCACTGCTGATACCACCCAATACGCCACCAGCATGGTTGCTGCTGAAACCGGCCTGAGTTATTTCGTCGCGGTTTTCACTGCCACGCAGCCCCACCACGCCAAAACCATCACCAATTTCAACACCTTTTACGGCGTTAATGCTCATCAGTGCATGAGCGATATCTGCATCCAGGCGGTCGAAAACCGGCTCACCAAAACCCGGCGGTACGTTATCGGCAACCACCGTCACTTTCGCGCCGATTGAGTCCCCTTCTTTCTTGAGTGCACGCATCAGTTCATCAAGTGCAGCCACTTTTTCGGGATCCGGGCAGAAGAACGCATTTTGTTCAACCTGTTCCCAGTCAACAATATCCAGTGGGATATCGCCCATTTGAGAAAGGCAGGCACGCACCACAATACCGAATTTTTCAGCCAGATATTTCTTGGCAATCGCACCAGCGGCAACGCGCATTGCTGTTTCACGAGCAGATGAACGGCCCCCACCACGATAATCGCGCAGGCCATATTTTTGCTCATAGGTGTAATCAGCATGGCCCGGGCGGAATACATCTTTAATGGCGCTGTAATCCTGAGAACGCTGATCGGTATTTTCGATAAGCAACCCAATGCTGGTTCCGGTGGTGACACCTTCGAATACCCCGGATAAAATTTTTACCTGGTCCGGTTCACGGCGTTGTGTGGTGTAACGCGATGTTCCCGGACGACGGCGGTCCAGGTCATGTTGCAAGTCCGCTTCAGTGAGCGAAATACCTGGCGGGACACCATCAACAATACAGCCCAACGCCAACCCATGTGACTCACCAAAAGTGGTTACACGGAATACCTGTCCAATAGTATTACCTGCCATCACGGCTCCTTACCGTTGTTATCGTTTCAAGGGGCATTGTGGGCCAGACAGCCCACAGCAGATTAATCTTTATAAATACTGAAATGTTCATGTGCGGCAATAAGCTGTGCTTTGGTCAGCATAAAGACGCCATCACCGCCGTTATCAAATTCAAGCCAGGTGAAAGGGACATCCGGGTATTGTTCTGCCAGATGTACCATGCTGTTGCCGACTTCACAAATCAGGATGCCGCCGTCAGCCAGGTAGTCCGGGGAACAGGCCAGTATCCGGCGCGCCAGTTTCAGGCCATCAGTGCCCGCCGCCAGCCCCAGTTCAGGCTCAAAGCGGTATTCGCCCGGCAAATCCGACATATCTTCTGCGTCAACATACGGCGGGTTGGTCACAATAATGTCGTACTGCACTTTGGGTAAATCACGGAACAGGTCAGAGCGAATCGGGGTTACCTGGTGTTCCAGCCCGTGTTCTGCAATGTTGCGCTCCGCCACAGCCAGTGCATCCGGGGAGATATCCACTGCATCCACTTCAGCTTCCGGGAAGGCGTAAGCGCAGGCAATAGCAATACACCCGCTGCCTGTGCACATATCCAGAATATGTGCCGGCTCGCCATCCGCCAGACCGGCAAAATGTGTGTTGATCAGTTCACCAATTGGCGAACGCGGCACCAGTACCCGTTCATCAACATAGAACTCGTGGCCGCAGAACCAGGCTTTATTGGTCAGGTAGGCAACCGGTATACGCTCATTCACACGGCGAATCACCCGTTCAACAATGCGGTGACGTTCGCTGGATGTCAGGCGGCACTGGCGCATATCTTCAGGGATATCCAGTGGCAGATAGAGGGTTGGGAGCACCAGTTGTACGGCTTCATCCCACGGGTTATCCGTGCCGTGCCCGTACCAAATATTTGCCGCGCTAAAACGGCTGACGGCCCAACGCAGCATATCCTGAATAGTGTGCAGTTCACTGACTGCCTCTTCGACAAAAATTTTATCCACATGCCCTCCGCAGGCCGTTAGCGCTGTTGTTTCGGCCGCTAGTTTGCCACGAACCAGGCGATAAATCAGCAACAGGGCACCCCCCAGAGCTGAAATTGGCGGTTTTATTTAATTGCAACCATTAAAGCAGGTAAACTGGCAGGTATTGCATGACAGGAATAAAACGATATGAAGAAAAAAGCGCAGTTGAGTACGGAAGACCAGGCGCTGTTCCGTGAATTAATGCGCGGCACCCGTAAACTGGCTCAGGACACAATTGTTCATCGCCCGGTACGCAAAAAAATCACTGAAATGCCGGTAAAACGCCTGGTACAGGAACAAGTTGACGCCAGCCACTATTTTTCAGATGAATTTCAGCCGCTACTTTCCAGTGAAGGGCCGATGCGTTATGTCCGCGAAGGTGTCAGCCATTTTGAGCTGAAAAAACTGCGCCGCGGTGATTACACGCCAGATTTGATGCTGGATTTACACGGGTTAACGCAACTGCAGGCCAAACAAGAGTTAGGGGCGTTAATTGCTGCCTGCCGCCGGGAACATGTATATTGCGCCTGCGTAATGCACGGGCACGGGAAACATATTCTGAAGCAACAAACCCCATTGTGGCTGGCCCAGCACCCGCACGTTATGGCTTTTCACCAGGCTCCCAAAGAGTGGGGTGGTGATGCGGCATTGCTGGTGTTGATTGAAGTGGATGAGTGGCAGCCACCTGAACTTCCCTGAGCCCAGAAACACGTAGAGCCGGCAAGCGGCTCTTAAGTGTTCAGGCATTAAATTGCTTTTGCCACTTTCAAATTACACGGACTGATTTGCCATTCGAATGCCCCTTTGCCCGTTTCCGGCGCAATAGTGACGGAAGCAATCGCCGATGTGCAGAACATCGGAGGCGTTTCCTCTGGGCACAGTTCTGATACAAGGTACCCCACCAATGGCAGGTGAGAAATAACCAGCACTGACTTTTCACCCTGCTCTGCAAGCGCCTGGAGATAACACCCTACCAGACCCACATCGCCGCAAGGCGTTAATTCAGGCATTGTCTCTTTCTCGCCAGGCAGAGAAAGTTGCTGACTCACAACATCCAGTGTTTGCTCCGCACGTAAAAATGGACTCACCAAAACACGTCCAATTTCTACCTGCTGACCTTTTAACCAGGTCGCCATCATTTGCGTTTCGTCGATCCCCACCTGAGTGAGAGGACGAACCGAATCACTGGCGGCATCGAGCGCCGCGTCGCCATGACGCATGATAAAAACTTGCATATTGCACCGCTTTTGTTAACCAGAAACACCTGCTCACCCCGCACGAAACCAACCGCAATCCGTACGCGCTAACAGGGGGTCGGGCATTGTGCCTTATCCATACATCAAATTGAACGGTGTGTTTTACCGCATTGCTGTAAGGATAGTCAATATCCGTTTATAAAATAACCACACTGTCGTTATTTGCAGTCACTTTTACAAAAACTTAGAGTTCTCTGTCACTGGACAGGTTCATTTTTTCGCCAAAAAAACTCACCATCTTTTGCCATTTGTTGCAAAAGCCCACACGGCGTAAACCTTTCACCATAGCGTTCAGCAAGCTGAGTCAGACGGCTGACGACTTCACTTGCCCCAAGGCTGTCCATGTAGCGAAATGGCCCGCCAAGAAAAGGCGGAAAACCGATACCAAACACCGCGCCAATATCACCATCACGCACAGAACGCAGCACGTTCTCATCCAGGCAACGGGCGGCTTCATTCAGCATCAAAAACAGACAGCGCTCCGCTATTTCTTCACCCGGTTTATTCACCCGTGGCGTTACACCCAGCACAGAATAAACAGATGTATCTGGTTGTTTTTTATTAGCTTTAAATGGATTTTTGTGTTTCGCCTGATACAGGTAGAAACCCCGTCCATTTTTACGCCCTTTGCGGTCATCACCTAAAATTGCGCTAACCGCAGATTGCGGTGCGGCAAAACGCTCACCATAAGCGGCTTCCAGAACCGGCATAATTTTCGTGCCGATATCAATACCCACTTCGTCCAGCAACTGTAGTGGCCCAACAGGAAACCCTTTTTTAACCAGGGCATTATCAATATGTTCGATGGGCTCACCCTCGGCCAGGCAACGTATCGCTTCGTTAATATAAGGGGCGAGAATACGGTTCACATAAAACCCGGCGCAGTCGCCCACAACTATCGGCGTTTTTCCCTGTTTTTTGGCCAGGGCTACTACAGTGGAAACCACTTCCGCATCTGTACCAGCATGAGGGATAACTTCCACCAACGGCATTTTATCTACCGGGCTGAAATAGTGTAGCCCGATAACCCTACCCGGCGCACCTGCCTCCCGGGCTATCTCTGCGATGGGTAATGACGATGTATTTGAGGCAAAGATAGTGCCTGGTGCACAGTGTTCTTCGATTTCACTGACCATTTTTTGCTTCAGTGCCAAATCTTCAAATACCGCCTCAATAACCAACTGACACTGGCCAAAGCCACGGTAATCGGTGCCACCGGAAATACGTGCCATTTGCAGATTACGTTCGCAAGCCGTCAGGTGGCGACGGCGGACTTTTTTATCCAGCAGTGACCAGGCATATTGCAGAGCGTGGTTAATACCTTTGTCATTGATATCTTTAATGCGCACCGGCAGCCCGGCTTTAGTTGCGCTTACACTGGCAATACCGCCGCCCATCAACCCACCACCCAATATCCCCACTCGCTTAACGCTGACTGGTGGAGTGGCGCTCCCCGGGTCTTTTTTCAAATCAGTGCTGGCAAAAAACAGGCTGCGCAGTGCCGCCGATTCAGGCGTCATTGCCAGCTCACCAAATGCCTGAGCTTCCGCAGCAAAGCCATTTGCCATGCCAGAAGATAAGCCGGTTTCCATCACATCAAGAATGCGCTCTGCTGCCGGGTAGTTGCCCTGAGTCTTTGCCAGGGTCTTTTTACGGGCAGTATTAAAAATAAGCGTTCGTGCCAGCTTCCCCGTTAACAAACGAGTTTTCAACGGTAGCGGTTGTGCGGGTTGTGGGCCTTTTTTTGCCAGGGAAACCGCCGTTGCCAACAAAATACTTTGCGGGACGACATCATCAACCAGGCCACATTTTTTGGCCTGCCGTGGGCGCAACGATTTCCCTGTCAGGATCATGTCCAGTGCGCCTGGCAGCCCTATCAGGCGCGGCAGGCGTTGTGTACCTCCTGACCCCGGCAATAAACCTAATTGCACTTCAGGCAAGCCTAACTGGGTTTGCGAGGAATCTGAACATACCCGGCTGTGGCAGGCCAGCGCCAGCTCCAGGCCACCGCCAAGGCAGGCGCCATGAATAGCCGCAACAACAGGAACTCGTAAGCTACTTAATTCCGCCATGACTTGCTGCCCGGCTCGGGCCAACTGGCTGGCCTCCCCGGCGGTCTGGCAGGCTTCAATCATGCGAATATCTGCCCCGGCAACAAAGTTATCTGGTTTACCGGAAACCAGCACCACACCTTCCAGTTCATTCAGTGTGTTCAGTTCACTCAGCAAATTTTTTACTTCATTAACAAACTCCGCCCGCAGGGTATTCATTTTTTCGCCCGGGACATCAATAGTCACAATGGCAATATTGTCCGGGCCCACCACCAGGTTAAATGCGGAAATCTGTTCCATTATTCGCTCTCCAGTACCATTGCCGCACCAAGCCCACCCGCTGCACAGGCCGTGACCAGCCCAAGCCCACCACCACGACGGCGTAATTCATTGAGTGTCTGCGTAATCATTCGTGTGCCTGTTGCTGCAAAGGGGTGCCCGTAGGCCAGCGAACCGCCCAGCACATTAAATTTGTCCATATCGACCTCGCCGGTTGCCCCACTCTGCCCCAGCACTTCCCGGCCAAATTTATCGCTGGCGAGGCACTTCAGGTTCGTCAATGTTTGTGCGGCAAAGGCTTCGTGCATATCAAACAGTGTCAGGTCGGCAAGTGTTATTCCTGCCCTGGAGAGTGCCAGCGGCGTGGACCAGGCAGGCCCCAGCAACATGTCCTGCCAGACATCAATTGCGGTAAACGCATAGCTGCGCAGGTAGCCTAATGGTTGTAAACCCAGTGATTTCGCCTGTGACTCCGCCATCATAATGACAGCCGAGGCACCGTCAGTCAGCGGCGTGCTGTTTGCTGCAGTAACACTGCCATGTTTGCGATCAAAGGCCGGGCGCAGGCGGGCATAATCTGCCAGAGAGGTTTCCGGGCGAATATTATTATCCTGGTGAAAGGCGGCTTTATAAGGAGGAATAAAGGCGGTCATGACCTCATCATTCAACTTGCCCTCCTGCCAGGCAAGCGCGGCAAGCTGGTGTGAACGGTAAGCCAGGGCATCCTGATCTTCACGTGAAATACTGTGCGTTTTGGCCATTTGTTCCGCGGTGTCCCCCATGCGTAAGCCAGTTGAGTATTCCGCAACAGCAGGAGGGACAGGCATCAGGTCACGCAGGTGCAGGCGGGAAAAAAGCTTAAGGCGTTGCGCGACTGAACGCGTTTTTGTGATATCAACCAACGTTTTTGCCAGCTTACGGCTCACCCCTATGGGCAGAACAGAAGATGAATCCGCCCCGCCCGCAACACCAGTATGAATGGTGCCAACCATAATACTTTCGGCGATATTAGCAACAGCCTGGAAACTGGTGGCACAGGCGCGGCTGACGCTGTATGCATCAGTATGAACTGACATCCCGGTTCCCAGGACAATTTCCCGGGCGATATTGGGTGCTTCCGGCATTTGTACAACCTGGCCGAATACCAACTGTTGAACCAGTTGCGGGTCTATTTCATTGCGAGTGAGTAGTTCACTCACCACCATTTTTCCCAGATCAACAGCGGGTATACCATGAAACGCAGTAGCCTGGCGTGCGAACGGTGTTCTTAACCCGGCAATAAATGCAATACGATCCCCCTGGCGTGTAACCAGTGGCAGCGGCTGTTTCATAAGGCTCCCCGAATAGAATAATTAGCGCAAAGTGGTCTGACCTGATAAAAGTTTTAACCAAATTTTTACACTACGCCAACTGCAATAAGGGAAAAGTGCGAGGCAAAACACGAAATTGCACTGGAGGGCAACTCGCGAGGAATGTGCACACTACCCGGAGGTAGTGTGCAGACAGGCGTAATTAAGGTATTCGCCACCGAAAATAACGGCACCCCCGTTTTCGGCAAACCCGCGGCTTAACGTAAACCAAGCTGGAAAATGAGTGATTCAGCCTGGCAGCTAAATACAAACTGCATATCCAGCCGAACACCACCGGCTTCATCTTGCATGGATGAGGTTATCTGGCAAGGTTCCGATTCCACTGCTCGCGCTTTGGCCTCCAGGCTTTCACGCATCTGCTCAGCTTCTGCTTTGGAGTCAAAAACCCGGCTCCACGTGGCAACAGAATCGGTGTTGTCCATAATTGTGCCCACATCAACACAGCAACATACCGGCGTTTCTTGCGCTTTATTCTGGCTCATTACACTCTCCTTTCGCTTTGGCCTGAGGAAACTGAAACACTGTTTATAGTTTATGAGGCCCGGGAGCACACCTCCAGTGCTTGTCTGCTTTGGTTACTGATAGTGATTAAAATCACACATCATTTTGATGCAAAACAAACCAGAGTTATTCACTTGACGGAATCTGCCCTGTTTTTTGCTATGGAGCTCGCGTTTTATTAAACATATTTGAAAAATATTATAAACAAACTTGCAACATAGTTACTGGTCAGACCTATACTCTCGCCACTGGTCTGATTTCTCTGTACATCGTCAGACCCTACACTTCGCGCTCCTGTTACCATATGTAACATTGTTTGAATAACAATAATTGATGAGAATGAGGTTTTGGGTATGAGTCAGAAACCCCGTTTTACCAAATGTGCTCTTGCAATTGCAGTGGCTGTCGTATCAACTCAGGCCTGGTCAGCAGGCTTTCAGTTAAATGAATTTTCTTCTTCTGGCCTTGGCCGGGCATATTCCGGTGAAGGCGCCATTGGCGACAACGCAGGGTCCGCCAGCCGTAACCCGGCAACTATCATGCTGTTTGATCGCCCGGCGATGTCTTTGGGCGCTGTGTTTGTTGATCCGGGCGTTGATATTTCTGGTAAGTCTCCCAGCGGCCAGAGCCTTGATGCCAAAAACATCGCGCCGACAGCCTGGGTGCCCAATTTCCATTTTGTCGCACCAATCAATGACCAGTTCGGTTGGGGGGCATCCATTACTTCCAATTATGGTCTCGCGACCGAATACAGTAATGATTATGCCGCTGGTACTATGGGCGGTAAAACAGACCTGGAAACCCTTAACCTGAATTTAAGCGGTGCCTACCGCCTGAACCAGCACTGGAGTTTTGGCTTAGGGTTTGACGCCGTATTTGCCAAAGCAAAAATTGAACGTTATGCCGGGGATGCGGGCCTGATGGCTGCAGCACAATACCCGGCTTACGCACAGTATTTAAACGTTCCGGCAGATACCCAGATTGCTCACCTGAAAGGGGATGCCTGGGGCTTTGGCTGGAACGCCGGTATTTTGTACGAGCTGGATAAAAACAACCGCTACGGCTTTACATACCGCTCTGAAGTTAAAATTGACTTCGACGGCAACTATAAGAGCTCTCTGCCTCCGTCCAGCGCACTGCCCAGTAACCTGCAGGCTATCTACGCGGGTATGGGCTTACCTGCCGGAACCAACGGGCAAACTGTCGATGGTTCTTTAACACTGAACCTGCCAGAAATGTGGGAGTTATCAGGGTATAACCGTGTTGCACCGAAATGGGCAGTCCACTACAGCCTGACATATACCAGCTGGAGCCAGTTCCAGGAGCTGAAAGCAACGGGTAACGACGGCGGCGTTCTGTTCCAGAAAGATGAGAAGTTCAAAGATGCGTGGCGTATTGCTCTGGGGACAACCTACTACCTGGATGATAGCTGGACACTGCGTACCGGTATCGCCTTTGATGACAGCCCGGTGCCAGCCTCAACCCGTTCCATCTCCATTCCTGACCAGGATCGCTTGTGGCTGAGCGCAGGGGCAACTTATGCCATCACGCCAGATGCGTCTGTTGATGTAGGGGTATCTTACATGCACGGTCAGCACGTTACTATTGAGGAAGGCCCTTACAAGTTTGAATCTGATGGTAAGGCCTGGCTGTATGGCGCTAACTTCAACTACCGTTTCTGATTTTGCCAGCCTGATATAACGAGAAAGGGTGAGCACTGGCTCACCCTTTTTTCTTTTATATAGCTATTTGTATATAGCGATTTGGCTCGTTATTCAAACTACTATCAACCACGGCAAACACCCCGGCCAGCAATTATTGTGAGTCGATATCTTTCAGGTCATCCTGAATAGCGGCGGCATTCGGGTTCACTTCAGGCTTCAGTTTGCCGCCACGGGCAATAAAGTCATAACGCTGGAAGTAGGCTTCACGCACCATCACGTAAGGGTCGCTGGACTGGCGCAACAGGCCGTCTGAATCCAGTAACTGCGCGCGGGTTTCAATACCTTCAATAGTCCATTTACCAATAGACATCGGCCAGGTCAGCCATGAAAGCACCGGGTACAGGTCATCAACAAACTGCCCACCATCTTCACGTATGGTAAAGCTCCCATAGAAAGGCAGTTCTACATATGGCCCGTAGCCCATGCCGTAATGCCCAAGGGTACTCCCGAAGCGGTGCGGCACTTCGCGCTGGAGTTTGGGGTTAGCCATACCCGCCACATCCATAAACCCGCCCATCCCCAACAAGGTATTCAGGAAGAAACGCGTAAAATGCACGAAGCCTTTATACGGATCGCCCTGCAGGAAGTAGTTCACCATAGTAGCCGGTTCTTCAAGGTTGCTGGTGAAGTTGCTTAAACCATTACGGGCAGGTTGCGGGACATAATCACGCCAGGCAACAGCGACAGGGCGAACCACATAAGGATCCAGCACATCATAGTTGAAGGTAAACATCGTGCGGTTGAAACCTTCCAGAGGATCTGAGCGCCCCTGTTCATCAGGATGGCTGGCGCACCCGGCCAGAACCGTAACCGCCATCGCCAGGCTGGTCAGGCGAAAATTCATAGGTGTCTCCCTGTTAAATAGCGCAACCACTTATAAGGTGGCAGTGTTGGGCCAAGGATTCTGGTTGTTGCATTAATAGTAGCCGTATAAGAAAAATCATACCGGGATTACGGAAAAGTAAAGCCGCAAAAAACCACACTGATTACTTTTTTTATACGGATATAACAGCCGTGATTCGCACTCCGGGCATGTTTTTTTGCTGTTACCAGAATGAAAATATGTTGCGATTGTAACATCCTTACTTATTAAGTCTACGCACCGGGTGCTGTGTTTAGTCCGATTAATCTGCATTTTTGCGCCATTCAGACGCAGCCACTACGCTTATATTCTGAACGTTTTGCAGGGAGTAACAACGATGCAGGATAAGCCTTCCCAACCTGATGACGACCGTTTACAGGTAGATAGCAAAGAACGGGCGAGTGGTTCAGATATTGTGGTGGATGAAGCAGATCTGCCGTCCCGGGCGATGGCAACCCATGAAAGTATTCGCCAGGAAGGGGAAAAAGAGCTGGAGCGGGAGCCGCTGGCTTTGTTCTGGTCTGGCGTTGCCGCAGGTTTATCCATGGGAGCTTCTTTTCTGGCAAGGGGATTATTCACCCGCTATCTGGAAGGGATCCCGGGGCATTTTTTACTGGAAAACCTTGGTTATTCCTTCGGCTTTATGATTGTTATTTTAGCCCGCCAGCAATTATTTACTGAAAATACCGTTACTGCGGTTTTACCCGTGATGCAACTGCCCACCCGCAGTAATATTTTGCTGCTGTTACGCTTGTGGGGGGTTGTCCTTGCCGGGAATTTAATTGGTACGGTGGTGGTCGCCTTTACGTTTTCTGTTATGCCCGGTTTTGACGCTCCCACCCAGGAAGCCTTCCTCACTTCTGGCCTGGAGATTATGCATAAATCCCCAGGAGAGATGCTGGCCAGCGCTATGCTGGCAGGCTGGATTATCGCAACCATGGTATGGATGTTACCCGCCGCCGGTTCAGCCAAAATTGTGGTGATTATTTTGATGACATGGCTGATGGCCTTAAGCCATACCGCGCATATTGTGGTGGGTTCAGTGGAAATTCTCTACCTTGCCATGCGCGATGTGATTCCCTGGCACGACTTTTTCTGGCCGTTTGCCCTGCCCACACTGGCCGGAAACATACTGGGTGGTACCTTTATTTTTGCCCTGCTAAGCCATGTACAAATTCGCAACGACCGCGCAGCAATACCGGCCAAACACCCTCGGGGCAAAGAGCCATGGAGATTTAAAAAACCCCGGCGCTGAGCCGCTTAGTGGCGAGTTATTAAGCAAACAAACCGCTAAGCGCTTAACGTGGCGGCGAAAACGGGTATACTACTGCCGCCCGTCCCCATAGTTAAATGGATATAACGAGCCCCTCCTAAGGGCTAGTTGCAGGTTCGATTCCTGCTGGGGACGCCAGTTATCCTTCTTGCTCTGCTCATAGTCTGAACAGCTACAAGTGCATGTATAAGCACCAGAGCACAATACTCGCCCTTAGCTTTTGCTCTTTTCATAACAACAATATTCATCTGGCATACTACTCAGGAATAGTATATTGATCCTGCGCATACATTGTGCTTTATTATAAGATATTCGTTATTTAACCGGTAATTACTTTCTTACTGTATCTATATTAGGCATTAAGATTCATCCCTTAACCCTCCATTTCTTTAACGCATCATTTTTCATCCTTTAAAATTTTTTTTCAATACAGGATAATGTGATCCCCCACATTAACCACCACGCAGCAATACTATAAATTTGCCGCCATAAAAACGAAGTACATCTTTTTTCTTTACCTTATAAAAATTGGATAATTAATATCCACTGAGGATTATTATGGATACAATTCAAACGGCGACAATTTATACAGATAAAAACAGGGCATGGCGGAAAACAGACACTATCTGGATGCTCGGATTATATGGCACAGCAATTGGTGCAGGTGTGTTGTTCCTGCCGATTAATGCCGGTATCGGTGGGCTTCTCCCACTGATATTTATGGCATTACTTGCTTTCCCAATGACGTTTTTTGCTCACCGTGGTTTGTGTCGTTTTGTTTTATCCGGTAAAAAACCGGGTGAAGATATCACCGAAGTCGTTGAAGAGCACTTTGGTTGTGGTGCCGGGAAAATTATCACTCTGCTGTATTTCTTTGCTATTTATCCTATTTTATTAGTTTATAGTGTTGCCATCACTAATACGGTAGACAGCTTTATTGTTCACCAACTTCACTTACCTTCACCACCGCGTGCCCTGCTTGCCCTGATATTAATCATAGGGTTAATGACTATTGTGCGCCTGGGGGAGAAGTTTATTGTTCGTGCTATGAGTATTCTGGTATTCCCGTTTGTGGCAACCTTGATGGTACTGGCCCTCTACCTGGTTCCAGGCTGGAACGGAGCCATTTTCCATAGCATGACATCCAGTGTTTCCGGGCATGGTTTATGGATGACTATGTGGCTGGCGATTCCCGTTATGGTGTTCTCATTTAACCATTCGCCGATTATCTCCGCTTTTGCTGTTGCCAAGCGTGAAGAATATGGTGATCAGGCTGAGAGTAAATGTACCAAAATTCTTTGCTGTGCACATATTATGATGGTCATCACCGTGATGTTTTTTGTGTTCAGCTGTGTACTTAGTCTTAGCCCGGAAAACCTGGCGCAAGCTAAAGCACAGAATATTTCGATCCTCTCTTACCTGGCGAACCATTTTAATAACCCATTGATTGCCTGGTCTGCACCGATTATTGCATTTGTCGCCATCACCAAATCTTTTCTGGGCCATTATATTGGTGCCAGTGAAGGCTTTAATGGCCTGGTAATTAAACAATTACGCAGCCGTGGCCGCACTATTGAACCAACACGCTTATCCCGTTTTACTGCTCTGTTTATGCTGCTGAGTACCTGGGCAGTTGCCACTCTGAACCCCAGTATTTTAGGCATGATAGAAACACTGGGTGGGCCAGTTATTGCCATGTTGCTGTTCCTGATGCCGATGTATGCCATTCATAAAGTGCCGGCAATGCGTAAATACAGTGGGAAACTGTCGAATATTTTCGTTGTACTGGTTGGGCTGATTGCGATGTCGGCCATTCTGTTTGACCTGGTGAAATAACTGGCTGGAGGCCCCTTATGATCAGTATTTTCAGTATATTCAAACCTGGTATTGGCCCTTCAAGCTCCCACACCGTTGGGCCAATGGTAGCAGGCAACTTGTTTATTGATGAAATAATCGAACAAGATTTAATGCCGCTGACACGCAAGATAGAGGTCGATATTTATGGGTCTTTATCTCTGACAGGGAAAGGTCACCATACGGATATCGCCATCATTATGGGGCTTGCCGGGAATAAACCAGAAACCGTGGATATTGATGCCATTCCGGTATTTATTCGTGGAGTGAATGAAACAGGCAAACTGCCAGTTTCAGACAAAACGGGTATGCAGTTTACCCCGGAACTGGTTCTCAATTTTCATGACCGCCGCCTGCCACTGCACGAAAATGGGCTGACATTCACGGCATGGGATGGCCCGCACCGGTTGTATCACAAAACCTGGTACTCCGTGGGCGGTGGTTTTGTGGTCAGTGAAGCGGAGTTTGGCCAGCAACAACGGGATGAAGTAGTCGTGCCATTTCCGTTTTACTCAGCAAACAATTTACTGGAAACCTGCCATACCAATGGTCTGTCGATTTCCGCCGTTATGATGCAAAACGAAAGTGCATTATACGGGCGTGCTGCCGTGGAAGAACGGGTGACACAGTTGTGGGATACCATGCGCCAGGCGATAGAGCGGGGAATACGTACTGAAGGGGTATTGCCCGGGCCTCTGCGCGTACCTCGCCGTGCTTCAGCTTTACACCGTGTATTGTCTCCCGGCGAAAGTATCCGCCCGGATGCTATCAGGGCAATGGACTGGGTGAATATGTTCGCCATGGCGGTGGGCGAGGAAAATGCTGCAGGTGGGCGCGTTGTTACGGCCCCAACTAATGGGGCATGTGGCATTATCCCCGCCGTGCTGGCGTACTACGATCACTTTATTCAGCCACTCACACCGGAACTCACGCTGCGTTATTTTCTGGCCGCCGGTGCCGTGGGGATCTTGTACAAAATGAATGCGTCAATTTCTGGTGCAGAAGTAGGTTGTCAGGGGGAAATCGGTGTTGCCTGCTCTATGGCCTCTGCCGGTCTTGCCGAATTACTGGGTGGCAGCCCGGAAAAAGTTTGTAATGCAGCGGAAATAGGTATGGAGCATAACCTGGGCCTTACCTGCGACCCGGTTGCGGGCCAGGTGCAGGTTCCCTGTATTGAGCGTAACGCCATTGCCGCGGTAAAAGCCATTAACGCCGCCAGCATGGCAATGCTGCGCACCAGTGTCCCCCGGGTGTCGCTGGATAAAGTTATCGAAACCATGTACGAAACCGGTAAAGACATGAATGCCAAATACCGGGAAACAGCCCTCGGAGGGCTGGCAATAAAAGTTGCCCTTTGCGAGGCATAAACCACAAGGTTATTTCTTTTCGTCTGGCCAGTGCACCGGCCAGACGACACTATTCTCCATGGCTGTCGCATACCACTCATTCATTTTTTTCCCACCATCCTTTTCTTTGCCGGGCATATCGGGCTCAGCCACTGTGGCGGTTTTTTTGCGGATGCGTTGTGGCGGGCGAGCCTCAGCAGGATGCAGTTCTGCATTAAACCCGCGTACCTCTGAATCGAACAGAACGGACTCCAGTTGGTGAAGCCGGTCCAGTGCCCGCAGAATCCCTATCAACGTGGTCAGCGTGACTGCTCCCCCCTGCTCCACACGCTTAATTGTCGCAATCCCTACTTGCGCGCGACTGGCAAGCTCAATTTGCGACAGGCGTTGAGAAATACGGGTTTCCTTGATACGGCGGCATAGTTCAGCCACCACTTCATCGTCTGACAGGGTTGTAAATTTCATTGATGCCTTCTGGGTAATACCGGGCTTTCCATCTGTTTAATAGGAACTTTCACAGAATTACCAAGCCGCCAGTGGCCGGATGAAAAGCAAAAAATAAATATCAGGGAGTGACAATAGCAGATTATGCTGGCGTCCAGAAGCCAGGCTCATTCGGGATGTGAGGGGGAATACAGAATTTCCTTAATAGAAACGGACAGGGCAGTAATAATTTCCTTACTACCCTGTCTTAATCAGGTTTAATGCTTATCAGAACGTTGTCCAACCCTCGTCATTAGTGAGCGTCGTTTCGGAGCGGATATTTCCCGGCGATGGCAGACGATTTGCGCTCCGGCCAGGCAATGCATGAGAATGGGCTGGCTCATTCATTTCCCCAAGGCGGAAGCTAGCCACCAGTTGCTCCAGCAGAACCGCCTGCTCTTCCAGCGCATTGGCAGCACTGGATGACTCCATCACCAAAGAGGCATTCTGCTGCGTGGTGGTATCCAGCTCGGAAATTGCCTGAGCAATCTGGGCAATCCCACGGCTTTGCTCTTCAGAAGCAGAGGAAATTTCGCTAATGATGTCATTCACCCGGCGTACCGATGTAACGATCTGCTCCATGTTATCCCCGGCCTTCGCCACCAGCGAACTGCCGGTATTAATGCGGCTGACCGATTCATCAATGAGTGTGGCAATATCTTTTGCCGCCTGAGAACTACGCTGAGAGAGGCTACGCACTTCACTGGCCACTACCGCAAACCCACGGCCCTGTTCACCAGCCCGGGCGGCTTCAACTGCCGCGTTCAACGCCAGAATATTGGTCTGGAACGCAATACTGTTGATTACCGCAGTGATATCCGAAATTTTCTTCGAGCTGGAGGAGATATCCGCCATAGTGCTGACGACATTGCGCACCACTTCCCCACCCTGCACGGCATTAGTCGTTGCCTCAGCGGCAATCTGGCTGGCATGGCGGGCGTTGTCTGCGTTATTACGTACTGTTGAGGTCAGTTGTTCCATACTGGCAGCCGTTTCCACAACTGCAGCAGACTGCTGTTCCGTGCGGGCAGACAAATCAGTATTGCCTTCAGCAATGGCGCTTGCCGAACGTGTCACAGACAACACACTATTACGCACTTCACTTATCATGGTGCGCAGGCGTGTATTCATTTGCCCCATAGCGCTGGTCAGTTTACCCAGTTCATCATTACTGCCTGGCTGAATTGTCGCACTGAGATCCCCGCTGGCAATACGCTGAGCCAATGACAGGTTATGTACAACCGGGCGCGTTATCTGCCGGGTAATATACCAGGTGACGAAAATGCCAATCAAAATAGCGATAAGCCCAATGACCAGGGTAGTACTGGCTGAGCCGTATGCCAGTTTATCGTTTTGAACTTTGACAGACGCAATAAGCTGTTTAACGATGGCACTGCTTTTATCACCGGATGTTTTCACATTATCTTCCGCAGCTTTCAGGCCATTAAATGCCGCGAGATAGTTATCATTCACCGTTTTATAATCACTGGTGCTTTTCCATAAACGGGTGAAAGGTGCAAGTTGTTCTGGTGTCAGTACTCCGGATAATTGCTGGTACTTCTCACCAGCCTGCTTCCAGGTTTGCTCCAGTTTGGCCCGGGCGCTTTCAGTGCCACTCAGGCGTAATGACAGCGCCTGGTCATTCACACTGCCTGTCAGTAACAAGAAATCATAAATGGTGTAAGCATCCTGAGTATTACTGACGGGGGTACGAATCAGTTGAGCAAATTCGCCCGTCATATCTTTTGCATTGTAATCATCTAATTGTTGTTTTACCGAGCGCAAGGACTGCGTTGCCTGCCCCATCTGGGTAATATTATCCTGAAAACCCTGCAACTGTGCCCCAAGGTCATCCACCATTGCGGCTTCTTTTTCTGACCAATGGCGGCCTTTAGCTTCCTGAACTAATTCCCGGGCATGAGTAACAAACTTCGCCATAATATCCCGGGTTTTATCATCACCTGAATAGAAATACTTCAGGCGGTTAATTTTTGCCTGGAAAACCTCAATATTAATGTTGTAGATGAGATTTGTTTTATCGTAGATATTAGTGATATCCCGAAAGCGCATCACGCTGAGGGCAGAAGCGATAGCCACCAGCAGCAATACCAAACCAAACCCGGCATATAATTTCCTTGAAATTCTTATATTTTTTAATCCGCTGACCAAGCTCATACTCGCCCCTGTGTGTTTTTTTTGCGCTAATAGCTCAGTTATCGGTCACTACAACGGATTATTTAGTGATACTTAAAAAGAGTTAATGGATTGTGCGCTGAATCCACTTCAACCAGGCAAATGCCCGAAGCAGACCAGGCAAATGCCTGATAACGTCATTATTAACCCGGGGGTGTGGCACTCACGTAAAAAAACGGTTAGTCACGTAACAAAACTAAAAAGTGTCGCCAATCAGTAACACTTAATATACTGATAAATATCTATTTTTTTATATTTTTGCACAACCACTCCGAGTGTACAAAAAACAACCAAAACGTGCTTGCTCCCCTCTATTTTACGCAGTACATTACTCGCGAATGGCAGGCCATACTGAAACTTTTTCGCCAAAGACAGCAAACAGAACCAACAAGAAAAGTCTCATTATTCAGTCTGGCAACGAGAGCCTTTTATACTTTTTACCAGAACGTTTTAATAACGTTGTTTAGCGTTACAACTACGCGGAGTGTCAATTGTGAAATACTTTTTTATGGGAATTTCTGTCATCATCCTGGTGTGGGCCGGAACCTTTGTCCTGATGGTGGAATAACACTCTCAATGTGTGTTACGTAAAACAGAAAAAGGCGCCTCAGCGCCTTTTTTGTTTATGTGGAAAATGAACGCTTATTTTTCGCCTTCAGCCGCCGGGTGCCGGGAAGAAGGCAACAGGCCATCGGCACGAAACATTGCTTTAATGCCACGCACCGCCTGGCGAATCCTGTCACTATTTTCAATCAAGGCAAAACGCACATGGGTATCGCCATAGTCACCAAAACCAATACCTGGCGATACACACACTTTGGCATCTGCCAGTAATTTTTTAGCAAATTCCAGCGACCCCATCCCGGCATAAGGCTCAGGGATTTTTGCCCAGACATACATAGATGCCTTCGGGCACTCTACCATCCACCCGGCTTCATGCAGGCCTTTCACCAGTACATCGCGGCGGCGCTTATATTCTTCGGCAATCTCATGCACACACGTTTGATCCCCCTCAAGGGCTGCAATGGCTGCTACCTGAAGTGGAGTAAAGGTGCCGTAGTCGTGGTAACTTTTAATTCGTGCCAGTGCATGTACCAATTCTGGATTGCCAACCATAAAACCAATACGCCAACCCGCCATATTGTAGCTTTTGGAGAGTGTGAAAAATTCCACAGCAACTTCCCGGGCTCCAGGCACCTGCATTATTGATGGTGCTTTCCAGCCGTCATAAACAATATCGGCATAGGCCAGATCGTGCACAACCAGAACATCGTAACGGCGTGCCAGAGCCACCACTTTCTCGAAGAAATCCAGCTCAACACATTGTGCTGTGGGGTTGGAAGGAAAGCCGAGGATAATCATCTTCGGTTTAGGGTAGCTTTCCCGAATCGCACGCTCCAGTTCATTGAAGAAATCAACGCCTTCAACCAGTGGTACTGAACGCACCTGCGCCCCGGCAATAACCGCACCATAAATATGAATGGGATAGCTCGGGTTTGGCACCAGCACCGTATCACCCAGATCCAGTGTTGCCATCATTAAGTGCGCCAGGCCCTCTTTCGACCCAATAGTCACAATCGCTTCTGTTTCCGGGTCAATATCCACCTGGTATCTGTCCTGGTACCAGCGCGAGATTGCACGACGTAAACGGGGTATCCCTTTTGAAGTGGAATACCCGTGGGTATCAGGGCGTTGCGCTACCGTGCATAATTTTTCAACAATATGTGCAGGGGTTGCGCCATCAGGGTTCCCCATACTGAAATCGATAATATCTTCACCACGCCGACGCGCAGCCATTTTCAGTTCAGCAGTAATGTTAAAAACGTAAGGGGGGAGTCTGTCGATACGCGCAAAACGGCGTTTTGGACTGAAATCAGCCATAGTATCCTCTGAAGTGACGTCAGCGCCCGGACCGTCCGAGCGACGTTGCCGCTGATGCGACCTTTTTACAGTGCACTTCTCTTGCTGGCTTGTCGATATATCACAGAAAAAAACACTGTTTGTCTGTTCAACATTCGCCACGCACTATATATAACGCTGAATTAAGCAAATATTCAGGTTATAAAACCAGATAACAAGCATAATGACCTGAATTTATGCGGCATAAACTTAACGCATCCCTCCTGCACTGGTTATTCCCGGCCAGGTTTTTTATCATGAGGTCTTCCCCTGCTGGATTCCGGATTTTTACGTGCACGAAATATTCACTATGTTGCTGGCGGTTTTCGACCGGGCAGCACTAATGCTTATCTGCCTGTTTTTTCTGATTCGCCTGCGTTTATTCCGCGAGTTATTGCATAAAACAGCCCACACCCCGAAAGAGCGCCTGGCACTGACAGCACTGTTTTCGATGTTTGCTCTGTTCAGTACCTGGTCCGGAGTTCCTGTTGAAGGCTCACTGGTGAATGTGCGAATTATTGCAGTCATGTCTGGTGGTTTACTCTTTGGCCCCTGGGTGGGGATAATTACCGGTGTTATTGCCGGCGTTCACCGTTACCTGATTGATATTGGTGGAATTACCTCCGTTCCCTGCCTGGTGACAAGTATTCTTGCCGGGTTGATTTCCAGTTGGATCAATGTGCGTTTCCCCAAGAAAAATCACTGGCGTATCGGTATTCTGGGGGGAATGCTGTGCGAAACACTGACAATGATCCTGGTGGTCTTATGGGCTCCATCCGTATCTTTAGGGCTGGATATTGTCTCCAAAATAGGCATCCCAATGATTTTGGGGAATGTCTGTATCGGCTTTATTGTGTTATTGGTACAAAGCGTCGAAGGGGAAAAAGAAGCTGTTGCCGCACGCCAGGCAAAACTGGCACTGGAAATTGCCAACAAGACACTGCCGTTGTTCCGTCATGTGAATGAAGCATCATTGCGGAAAGTATGTGAAATAATCCGGACAGATATTAATGCCGATGCAGTCGCCATCACCAATAAAGAGCAGGTACTGGCTTATGTTGGCGTGGGGGAAAATAACTACCACGAACATGATGATCAGATAAGCCCAACCACACGGCAGGCAATGCGTTATGGAAAAATCATAATAAAAAACAATGATGAAGCTTACCGTACACCAGAGATTCACTCTATGCTGGTTATCCCTTTATGGGAAAAAGGAATTGTAACCGGCACGCTGAAAATCTATTACTGCCATGCTCACCAAATCACTTCGTCATTACAGGAAATGGCGATTGGTTTATCACAAATTATTTCAACACAACTGGAAGTCTCTCGCGCTGAACAATTACGCGAAATGGCAAATAAAGCAGAACTGCGCGCATTGCAGAGTAAAATTAACCCGCATTTCTTATTCAATGCACTTAATGCCATTTCGTCATCAATTCGTCTGAATCCGGATACCGCCCGCCAGTTAATTATTAACTTGTCCCGTTACCTGCGGTATAACCTGGAATTAACGGATGACGAACTGATTGATATTAAAAAAGAGTTGTACCAAATCAAGGACTATATCGCTATTGAACAGGCCAGGTTTGGCGACAAACTAACGGTTATCTATGATATTGACGAAGAAGTCGAATGCCGCATTCCCAGTCTGTTAATTCAGCCGTTGGTAGAAAATGCCATTGTGCATGGTATTCAGCCCTGCCGCGGGAAAGGCGTGGTTACTATCAGTATCATTGAACAGGGTAACCGGGTACGTATTGCCGTGCGTGATACCGGTAATGGTATTGATCAGGCAGTTATTGACCGGGTAGAAGCAAATGAAATGCCCGGCAATAAAATTGGCTTACTGAATGTGCACCACCGGGTAAAATTGCTCTATGGTGAAGGGTTGCAAATTCGCCGCCTGGAGCCAGGCACTGAAATTGCGTTTTATGTGAATAGCGGTATCACCTCGTTGCCTGCATCTGTGGGTATTGGCCAGGTGGAGAGGACGTAATGAAAGCTATCATTGTTGAAGATGAAGTACTGGCACAGCAGGAACTGAGCTGGCTCATCAAAGAACACAGTAAAGTTGAGGTTGTCGCAACCTTTGAAGATGGCCTCGATGTACTAAAATACCTGCAACACCATGATGTTGACGCTATTTTTTTGGATATCAACATACCTTCACTGGATGGCGTGTTGCTGGCACAAAACATCAGCAAATTTGCCAACAAGCCTTTTATTATTTTTATCACAGCCTGGAAAGAGCATGCCGTCGAAGCTTTTGAGCTGGAGGCCTTCGACTATATTCTCAAGCCCTACCAGGAATCACGTATTATTGGGATGCTGCAAAAACTGGAAGCAGCCGGGCAGCAGCGCAATACATCCCCGCCAGCCAGTACAGCAGTGCGTGAGAATATCACCATTAATTTGATTAAAGACGAGCGCATTATCGTTACGGATATCAACGATATTTATTATGCAGAAGCCCACGAGAAAATGACGTTTGTCTACACCCGGCGTGAATCCTACGTGATGCCAATGAATATCACAGAATTTTGCAGCCGCCTGCCAGAAAGCTATTTTTTCCGCTGCCACCGCTCTTATTGTGTCAACCTGAACAAAATCCGCGAAATAGAGCCCTGGTTTAACAATACCTATATTTTACGCCTGCGTGACCTCGACTTCGAAGTCCCGGTCAGCCGCAGTAAAGTTAAAGAGTTCCGGCAGTTAATGCGCCTGTAGCGTTCAGAAATGTGCCCAAAAGAAGATGCAGGCCAACAAGCGCAGACACCACGCTTGCCAGCCTGCATAAAATCAGATGATTTGCCCCAGAGTCTGGCGCAAATAGGCACCGGCACCTAATAAGCCGGGCTGGTCATGAACAATCAAATAGACCGGAATATCTTCAACGTAAGATTTAAACCGCCCTTTGTCTTCAAAACCACCACGAAAGCCTGAAGCTTTAAAGAAATCGAGGAAACGCGGCACAATGCCTCCGGCGATGTACACCCCACCAAATGTCCCCAGATTTAGCGCCAGGTTGCCACCGAAACGGCCCATAATCACACAAAATAGTGACAATGCGCGGCGGCAATCAGTACAACTGTCATCCAGCGCCTTTTCCGTGACATCTTTGGGTTGTAAGTTTTCTGGCAACCGGCCATCTGCTTTCACAATAGCCCGGTAGAGGTTAACCAGACCCGGCCCGGATAACACGCGCTCAGCAGATACATGACCCAGTTCTTCGCGCAGGTGTTCAAGAATAATGCCTTCTTCTTCACTATTGGGGGCGTAATCTACATGCCCGCCTTCACCCGGCAAACTCACCCAGCGTTTGTCCACATGGACCAAATGCGCCACGCCTAACCCGGTGCCGGCACCATAAACCGCTATAGGTTTGTTCTCGACTGGCTTATCGCCGCCAAACTGAATCAGATGTTCAGGTTTAAGCACCGGAATCGCCATCGACACGGCAGTGAAATCATTGATGATTTCAAGGTGGTCAAACCCCAGACTGGTTTTAACTTCTTCAATAGAAAAAGCCCATGAATGGTTGGTCATAGCCACCCAGTCACCATTAATCGGGCAGGCGATGGCGATACAGCCATCCGTGACACTGACATTATGTTCCTTCAGGTACACTTTAATGACCGATTCAATACCGGGGTAATCCAGCCCCGAATAAGTTTTTGCCTGCGAGATTTCACCTGTAGCGATATCACACAAAGCTAACCGCGCATTGGTGCCCCCAACATCTCCCACCAAAGCATATTTTGTCATTTGCCATTCGCTCCACTTAAGTCAGAAAAATTCCTGATAACAGAGTAAAATCAAGTCAGTGATATCAACAAACAACATAGCATACCCGGGGTGTGATTATTGAGCCATATCACATAATCTCATTCATCCTGCGGCCAGATACCGCTATTTCGTGTAGCGGGAGCGAGCGGTCAGCACAGGGCTACCAGCCACAGCCACTGGACTGGCAACGTGAAAATTCATCTTCTGCCCGCCCCTGGCAGGTACCCAGGGCAATGTGCGTCATAATGTTCGCCTGCCGGGCGGCTGCCTCTCTTACAGCCACGGTTTCATTTTGTGGCAATGAGTCGGCAAGCCACACCCCTTCCCCCAAAGCCGAACACACCATAACCAGGCTGTCTTCTGTTTCCAGTAACGTATCAATACGCGCTTGTTCAATACTGGCATTTACTCGCCAGCCTAAAATAATTACCCCCAGCAGAATAAAGCCAGCTTTATTCACCCGTCCCTCCCGGTAGTTTTCTAATTATCCTGTAAATGACATATTTGCCTGTTAAAATTAAATTCGTCAAACATCATAAATAACCAAATTTGATAATTTCATTGAAATTCAAAAAGAAATAGAGATATTACATTTAATAAAACCAACTATTAATAATATTACCTTGTGTGGCTGAATCTATTTTTTGTATATTTTCGATGAGGCAAATGAGTACAAGATTTTGGTTTTTATATGGTCAAACCCTGACTTTCACTGCCTGAAATGAGTAATTTTATCCCCCTTTATTTTGGGGGATTTTTTTGCCTGTGAAAAAACGATATTTTTGCTGCTCCTGTCCCCAGTCCCCTGGTTAGTGCTAAAGTTAACTACTTTATGGTTTTACAGATACCCGGGAGACTGGCACCTGCGCCACTACTGGTACAGCTACCTGTCCAGCCATTCACGAGTTTGATTTAATTAAAATTTAAGAAATTTCCTTTGCAGTATCTGAGAATCAGTTTACCGTTTCAGTTTATTGACTCAGTGTGCTTAGCAATCAGCCTGGGGCAGTCTGCCAGACTTTTTATGTAAGGATTTTACTTATGCTGCATCCGCGAGCCCGAACGCTCCTGGTTCTTTCCTGCCCCGCCATCCTGATTGGTATTGCCACCAGTCTGGTATTGCACCTGGTTTTGAATGTCTCCTGGGTGATGGAAAAATTCCTGTGGATTGTGCTACCACAAAGTATGGGTACATCCGGGGATGCGCCGTTTTGGATGCTGAGTGTATTAACACTTACTGGCCTGGCTGTGGGGCTCATCATTCGCTATATGCCTGGTGAAGGCGGGCCGGATCCTGCACTGGAGCCGTTGATAAGCCCACCCATCACTATCGCTGCCTTGCCAGGCTTACTGCTGGCAATGCTGCTGGGCCTGGCTGGTGGTGTCAGCCTTGGGCCTGAGCACCCTATTATGTCTGTTAATATTGCGCTAACGGTTGCTCTGGGCGCACGCGTGCTGCCAAAAGTCAGTGCATTCGACTGGACGATTCTGGCGGCAGCCGGAACAGTTGGCGCGCTGTTTGGTGCGCCTGTTGCCGCAGCACTGATCTTTGCTCAGACACTCAATGCCGGTAATGAAGCGCCACTATGGGACCGCCTGTTTGCACCTTTGTTAGCAGCAGCCACCGGTGCCATCTGCACTCAACTGATGTCAGGCCCACTGTTTATCATTCCCCTGGCCCCTTACCCAGGGCTGCATTTTATTGACCTGATAAGCGGCAGTGTAGTGGCCATCATTGCGATTGCTTTAGGCATGATGGCGGTGTGGGGGTTTCCTAAATTGCACTACCTGATGCGCCAGGTAAATAACCCAATTCTGATGCTGACCGCCGGGGGGTTTGTATTAGGTTTGCTGGGGGTAATTGGTGGCGACATTACGCTATTCAGTGGGCTGCGTGAAGTAACTGCGCTTTTTGCCGGGAAGTTTACCGTATCAGACTACCTGCTCTTTGTTATCGTAAAACTTCTGGCACTGGTTGTTGCCGCTGCCTGTGGTTTTCGTGGTGGGCGTATTTTCCCGGCCATTTTTGTCGGCATTGCTTTGGGGCTAATGCTCCACCAGCATGTCCCGGCCGTGCCTCTCGCGGTAACCTTATCCTGCTCTGTTCTGGGAATTATGCTGGTTGTTACCCGTGATGGCTGGCTGAGCCTGTTCATTGCCGCCGCAGTGGTGCCTGATTTGCGCCTGTTACCACTACTGTGTGTGGTTACACTCCCGGCCTGGTTGATGCTGGCCGGGAGACCGTTAATGACAGCAGACCGCCGTAAACGCGAATAAATAATTAACCCTGATTATTGCGTTGTTCGAGGGAAGTGGTAACGGCACTGAGTAATGCCGGTATATCATTTTGCGGCAACATCACTTCAATAAAAGATAACCGGCTGGCACAGGATGCGGTTTCCAGTACGCTTTGCAACTGCACAGCTTCACTCACCCGCCAACTCTGCGCCTGGCAGGATTCGCTCATTGCCTGGGGCAGGTGCGTCCAGTTCCATTGCGCAATGTCATTATAAGACTGTTCAGCACCGTGAATGGCCCGTTCAACTGTATAGCCACGGTTATTGAGCAGTAAGATAATGGGCTTCAGGCCATCGCGTAGCATGGAACCCAACTCCTGAATTGTGAGTTGCGCCGCGCCATCACCAATAATGACTATCACCCGTCTCCCTGGCAACGCGGTTTGCACACCATATGCCGCAGGTAAGGCAAACCCAATTGAGCCCCATAACGGCTGAACCACCATTTTGGCGCCATGTGGCAGCACTAACGACGCCGCGCCAAATGATGCCGTACCCTGATCGGCAATAATAATATCCCCTGGCTTCAGTGCATCCTGCACCACCCGCCATAATGCATCCTGGTCGAGCAGCCCTAACTGGCGCGGAACCCGAGGCTCAGGCGCCGGAATAACAGGTTGTCTTGGCAAGTCCGTGCGGCAAAGTTGTTGCAGCAGGGTCAGAGTAGTGCTCATGGGAATACCATGGAACCACTGTTCGCCAATCCGCACGGCATCGGGCTGAACATCCACGGTCTGTTCCTGTGAAAGGTTCTGGCTGAATCCACAAGTAATGGTGTCAATAAACTTCACCCCAACACAAAACACCAGGTCTGCCTCTTCAATGGCATGTAACACCCGTAAAGTGCTTGATTTACCGCAATACAGCCCAACAAAGCCGGGGTTGGTTTCATCGAACAGGCCTTTACCCATCATCAGGCTGGCATGAGGTAATGGATTCTCATCCATCCACGCCTGCAAAACCGGTTGCGCGCCGAAGCGTTGAGCCAAAAAGTCGGCCAGCAAAGCAACCCGGTGACTGCCACGAATTTTATCGCGCAGTGCATTTCGCAATGCGTCAAGCTGGTCAGGATGTACAGGTGGCAGTGTTGGAGTGATAACGTTTACAGGAGGTTGTACAGAAATTTTTGCAACATCGGCAGGTAACTGCAAATAACCGGGTTTACGTTGAGTGAGCATGTCATGCAATACCCGATCTATTTCCCGACAGGCATTTTCGGGAGTCAGTAACGCCTGGCTACAGGTAATTTCCGCCGACATACGCTGAAAGCGCTGAAACTCACCATCCCCTAAAGTGTGGTGCACCAGATCCCCGGCCCGTTGCGTTTTCAGGCAAGGCGCCCCCACGATATGTATCACTGGCAAGTATTCAGCACAGCTTCCGGCAACCCCATTCAGCGCGCTCAACTCACCAACACCAAAAGTTGTGACCAGAGCGGCGGCACCACGCGCCCGGGCATAACCATCTGCGGCATAAGCCGCGTTTAATTCATTTGCACACCCTACCCAGTTTAAATGTGGGTGCGTCACAATATGGTCAAGTAACTGTAAATTATAATCGCCCGGCACCCCAAAAATATGCGCGATACCACACTCGCTGAGCCTGTCAACGAGGTAATCCGCCACAGTGTAAGAGCCCTGCATAGTAATGATCCTTATAACATTTACCTTTAGTAAGTATTGTGGATGTGTGATCGATGTCCAGGATAAAACCGGAAAAAGTCATGGAACGCGCGCTTTACAATGACTTCAGTTATGCTGGTTTCTGAATGTAAACGTATACACAAAGGATGGAACAATATGGTTTACCAACCGAATCCAGGCCGCTATGAAACGATGCGCTGGCGTCGCTGTGGGCGTAGTGGCTTACAATTACCACTGGTTTCACTGGGGTTATGGCATAACTTTGGAGAAAACAGCCAGCCTGAGAATTGCCGCCGCTTACTGCGCCGTGCTTTTGACCTGGGTATTACCCATTTTGATTTAGCGAATAATTATGGTCCACCGCCGGGTTCGGCTGAAACCCAGTTCGGTGCTCTGTTGCACAGTGATTTTGCAGCATTACGCGATGAACTGGTTATTTCAACCAAGGCGGGCTATACCATGTGGCCTGGCCCCTATGGTGACTGGGGGTCACGCAAGTATCTTATCTCCAGCCTGAATCAGAGCCTGAAACGGATGGGGCTGGATTATGTGGATATTTTTTACCACCACCGCCCTGACCCAAATACTCCACTGGAAGAAACGATGGGCGCTCTGGACAGTATTGTCCGCCAGGGTAAAGCACTGTACGTGGGTATTTCCAATTACCCGGCAGAGCTGGCACGTAAAGCCAGCCAGCTGTTGCGTGAAATGGGAACCCCCTGCCTTATTCATCAGCCACGTTATTCTATGTTTGAACGTACGCCGGAACAGGGCCTGCTGGATGTACTGGGGGAAGAAGGTGTCGGGTGTATTGCCTTTTCGCCTCTGGCTGGAGGGTTACTGACTGATCGTTACCTGAATGGCATTCCTGCAGATTCTCGTGCTGCCAGCACCAGTCGTTTTCTGACTCCGGACAACCTTACCCCTGAAAAACTCGCCATTATTGGTCAGTTGAATGACCTGGCTGCTCGTCGGGGGCAAAAACTGGCGCAAATGGCGCTGGCATGGGTGCTCAGAAATGAAAATGTGACCTCGGTGCTGATTGGTGCCAGTAAGACCAGTCAGCTTGATGATGCGGCGGGTATCGTGAATAACCTGACTTTTTCTGAGGAAGAAAAAGCTGATATTGAGACTATTCTTGGTGGAAATGGTCTGAAATAAACAAAAAATTAGGTTTTCTCTGATCCCTTCATGGCGAAATCTCCGTCATGATGCAGCTATCAGACCGGAAGGTCACGATAGTGAAGGAGTAAACCATGTTAAGGTCACTGATACTTGCTGCCGCAATTATGACGGCAGTGCCGCTGGCAGCAAGCGCCGCCGAAATTACGCTTTTGCCGGCGATTAAATTACAAATTGGCGACCGCGATAGCTATGGCAACTACTGGGATGGCGGCCACTGGCGTGACCGTGATTACTGGCGCCGTAATTATGAATGGCATGATGGTCGCTGGCGTCACCATGATAACGGGCGCCACCGTGGTTGGGATAAAGGCCGGGCTTATAAAGAAGGCTACCGGGACGGCTGGCATGACGGCGATGACCGGCGCGGCCCGCCACACCATCGCCACTGATCTTCGCTAAACAACCAGACACGCACCCGGCAAAACTTTGGTGGGTGCTTTTTTATTTAGCCGATTTACATTCCCGGGAATGCGCCCAGTAACAACCAGATATTCAATGCCACCACCACCAGCACAATCCCCCAGCCCAGCAGTTTGGTGTTACGGCTGTTAACCAGTTCGCCCATCAGCCGCGAATCACTGGTAAATACCAACAACGGAATCAGCGCCAGCGCAATACCGAAGCTCAGCAACACCTGGCTCATTACCAAAATCCGGGTGGGCTCAAGACCCAGCAGGATGACAACAAATGACGGGATCATAGTGACTGCACGCCGCACCCATAATGGAATGCTGAAGCGGATAAACCCCTGCATAACCACCTGCCCGGCCAGTGTTCCCACCACCGTAGAAGATAACCCGGCGGCAATCAGGCTTAAGCCAAATACCGTGGCCGCTCCATGGCTGAGTAACGGCTGCAGTGTCAGATATGCCTGTTCAAGATCGGCCACACCTGCATGCCCATTGAAATGGAAGGCCGCCGCCGCCGTTGCCATCATTGCCAGGTTAACAAACCCGGCAATTGCCATAGCAATACCGACATCCCATTTAGTTGCACGGTAACGTTCTTGCTTACTGCCATCATGCAGATACTGAGTCAGTGAGGAATGCAGGTAAATAACATGCGGCATGATAGTCGCACCCAACACACCAGCGGCGAGGAATACTGCCTCACCGGTTGGCAGCGCCGGGATAATCATGCCTTTTGCAAGGTCAGCCATGCGTGGCTGAGAGAAGATAAGTTCCACTATATATGCAGCAGCAACGAATAACAGTAACCCGCCAATAACACGTTCAAGTGGCTTCTGACCACGCCGCTGTAACATCAGGATGAGCCAGGTCGCAATGCCTGTCAGCACCGCCCCCTGTAGTAAAGACACCCCAAAGATCAATTTAAAGCCAATGGCGGCACCAATAAACTCAGCCAGGTCAGTGGCCATCGCGATGATTTCCGCCTGAACCCACCAAAACCAAACCAGTGGGCGCGGATAATGATCACGAATATGCTCCGCCAGGTTTTTGCCTGTCGCGATACCCAGTTTGGCCGAAAGAATCTGAATCAGCATCGCCATCAGGTTTGCCCAGACAACAACCCACAGTAACTGGTAGCCAAAACTGGCCCCCGCCTGAATATTGGTGGCAAAGTTACCCGGGTCAATATAGCCAATCGCGGCTATAAAGGCAGGCCCCAGCAAGGCGAGCCTGAGCTTTCTCACACTCCGTCCTTTTGTTTGTACGCTGCTGTTGGTCATAATCCGCCTCTAAATATAGCCTTTGCTATGTTTCATGCTAGCAAAACGATAATGATTATCAAGTTCATTTGGAGTGATAATCATGATTGTTGTGATAGCCGGGAACGATAGAAAAAAGGAAGGTTATATGTGTACTGTTACCCAATAGTACCGTGAGAGCAGGTTAACACAATGTAAATTTTTTGATTGCTATACGCAACTTTTATCATCTTTACCTAACATAACATTTCTGTATCACAGCTCACGATTTCGCCTTACCACCAAACAAGCGCCTAATAATGTGCTCTATGTCTCGTTTTATTCTTTTCTGTTGCATAGAATGTGCACGGAAATTTAACCTGCCTCAAATTTGGAGCAAACATGTCCCGCGTTCTGCACTTTATTTTAGCGCTTGCGATTGTCGCGCTACTGGCTTTGCTGGTCAGCCATGACCGCAAAAGCATCCGGCTTCGATACATTGTTCAGTTACTGGTAATTGAAGTTTTACTGGCCTGGTTTTTCCTGCATTCAGAAGCAGGTCTGGGCTTCGTTAAAGGCTTCTCTGAACTGTTCGAAAAATTGCTCAGTTTTGCTAACCAGGGTACCGATTTTGTCTTCGGGAAAATGAATGATCAGGGACTGGCTTTCTTCTTCCTGAAAGTTCTGTGCCCTATTGTGTTCATCTCCGCACTGATCGGGATTTTGCAGCATATTCGTGTACTGCCTGTGGTTATTCGCCTGGTGGGTACCTTGCTGTCCAAAGTAAACGGAATGGGGAAACTGGAATCTTTTAACGCTGTAAGCTCGCTGATACTGGGACAATCAGAAAACTTTATCGCTTATAAGGATATCCTCGGCAAAATGTCACGCAATCGCATGTACACCATGGCAGCAACTGCAATGTCTACGGTGTCTATGTCAATTGTTGGCGCTTATATGACGATGCTCCAGCCCAAATATGTTGTTGCCGCACTGGTACTCAACATGTTCAGCACTTTCATTGTTCTCTCACTAATCAACCCTTACCGCGTTGATAAAAGTGAAGAAAATCTGCAAATGTCTAATTTGCACGAAGGGCAAAGCTTCTTCGAAATGTTAGGTGAATACATTTTGGCTGGCTTTAAAGTGGCCATTATTGTTGCCGCCATGCTGATTGGTTTCATCGCACTGATTTCTGCGCTGAATGCATTGTTTGCAACTGTTCTGGGTATCTCGTTCCAGGGCATTCTGGGTTATATCTTCTACCCTGTAGCCTGGGTAATGGGCGTGCCGTCTAACGAAGCACTCCAGGTCGGCAGTATTATGGCGACCAAGCTGGTCTCCAACGAGTTTGTTGCCATGATGGACCTGCAAAAAATTGCCAGTTCACTGACACCGCGAGCAGAAGGCATTCTGTCTGTCTTCTTAGTGTCTTTCGCTAACTTCTCCTCAATTGGGATTATTGCCGGGGCGATTAAAGGCCTGAATGAAGAGCAAGGAAACGTTGTATCTCGTTTTGGACTGAAGCTGGTATACGGTTCCACACTGGTCAGCGTTTTGTCTGCTTCTATTGCTGCGCTGGTGCTGTAACCCCACCAGAGTATGAACTGACCATTCATGCTGACTTAAACAGGGAAAGTGTGTGCTTTCCCTGTTTACACCAACGCACCGCCTCAGGTTACTGAGGCTGGTACTGCATCACAGCCATCACGCCAGGAGCTCTGGCTTGCCAACCAGATACCCTTGCAGGTAATCCACCCCCAGGTTGAACAGCAATTCACGCTGCGCTGCTGTTTCAACAAATTCCGCCACCACATCCAGCCCGCGATACTTTGCCAGTGCACAAATAGACTGGACAATAATTACGTCCTCAGTGCTGCTCGTGATATTCCGGATAAAGCAACCGTCAATCTTGATAATATCGGCATCCAACCGTTTCAGGCGCTCATAGTTAGAGTAACCTGTACCAAAGTCATCAATCGCTATCATAAACCCGGCCTGGCGGAGTAGCTGAATATTACGCGCGGTATGTTCTGCAGTAGAAAATGCCTGTTCTTCAGTTACCTCAATCACAATGCGGCTGGCATCTACCTGGCTTTCAGTAAACAGGCGCACAATACGCTGAGCTGCGCCATTTTGCATAAGTGTAACCGGCATCAGGTTGACCGAAAAACGCCGTTTTTCCCCACGAACGACAGGAGACGACAAATAGTTCAATAACTTAGCCATAACCAGCATGTCAAAATGAACACTTAGATCACATTGCGTGATTATAGGGAGAAATGTATCCGGCATCATGATGCGCCCGTCCACCATCAGACGGCTGAGAATTTCGTCGTACCGTTCACCTGAGCGCCCGACAATAGGTTGCCCGACCAGCAGCAGTTGCCCGTTATCCAGTGCCTGCTTTATCTTCTGAAACAGCTCTACTTGCCCGGATCTTGCTGACATGACACTTTCAGGTTGTGTATCCAGCCCAATCACTGGCTCAAGAGCGTTAGTTTGTTCCGCCAGATAACTCAGTTGCCCCAACAAACGGTTCAGTTCACCAGGTCCGGGCATTATCCTGCCCCAGGCTGCCATATGCTCAATAGTCAGTTGCTGTTCTTTCCAGGGAACACGCCGCGCGTTCAGGATACTTACCATCTGACGCAAGCGCTTCTCATGGTTTCCTTCATGTAAATACAGTAACACTTCACACCCAATAAACTGGAAAACCCGCTCATTCGGGCGCAAGTGCACAGACAATGTCTGGTCCAGCAGCGATTTACAATGAGCCCGCATTAAGAAGCCATAGTGGCGGCCGAGGAACTCCAGGTTATTGAGCCGAATACAACAAAGTATGCCACCGGGGTGTGTTTTCATATGAGCATCCAGTGCTCGCAGGTTGGGTAACCAGGTCATAGGGTCTGTCAGTGCGTGGTTGTGCCACACCCGCTGTAACCGCGCGCCACGGTTATAGATGCGTATCATGTAATACAGGCAGACAGTAAATGCGATAAAAATTGATAATGTAAATGCCAGTACCGGCCCATAATTAATGCTGTGCACAAAATTCTTATTACACTGAATAAGGGCAAAAGCGGAAATCGCCCACAGAATGGCAATAAAAGTCGCTCCCGGGCTGCGGATCCCTACCGTAAAAATAAAAAATAATAATGGCAACATATATGCAGAAAACAGTTCACTGCTTACCGGGGAACAGAACATCCACATGAGAAAAAACAGGGCTGATAGCCAGACAACCGTTTTCGTTCTGCTTGCCGGTGAAAAATAAGGTTTAATCCTTACCAGCCACATTGCCCGTCTGAATGCCGGGCTTAACAATATCCTCAGAGAATAATAAATAGGGGGTGAAAACACCAAAGCAGAAATAATAAGACTTTGCACATCAATAACATTGAACAAATAAGATGTCATACCAAAATAAGGCGACAACTCATCAGAAAATGATACAAACATGCCTGTCAGATACATTAGCGCTTTTATTAAACACGGAGCAGCAAACCCAAGCGCACAAATCAGTATCGTGCCATTACGCCCCATAATATCGTACCGCCAGCGCCGCCCTGCCCACCTTCTCAGGGCACCACAAACCGCGATAACAGGCACCAGCACACAGCCTATAAACAGCAAGGTTAGCCAGGGCGATTCAGCGGAAAACAGCCATAAATAGACAGCAACAGTAGCAATAGTAAGAGGAATGGCAGCAGTGCGCCCCCAGAGTAATAACACAGAAATAATAACACTCAGGGGGAGCCAGCTCAGGTAGTTTGGTTCACCATCAATCCAGGTTGAGGGTGAAAAATGGCGGGATACAGCAATAAGAACAGTGCTTATTATAAAAATAAACAATTTCCTCTGTATCCGCTTAAAAAAAACATCCCTTTTCATTAACAAATCCCTTTACCGTTATCATTACCCTATACCGGTACACCGCTAATTATTTGATTAATTACGCGTCTTGTGAACCGCCAACACACCGAAGCCAGGTTTAACACAACCGACATATCTGGTGCTCGTGATATATTATTTATATTTATAATTTCGGGCAATGAACCATTCACCAAAATACATAATTGCCCTGATAAATAATAAAACATCAAAAAAGAAGAGAAAAAAAGACAAAGGAATACAAATAAAGAGATTTTGAATGAAAACGAGAAATATTCACATGAGCAAAGTGCTCAAGCAAACTGGTTGCACTGGTTACTACCTTTGCGACCAGTTTTCGTTAAGTAGAACCCGGTAGCCATAACCAGGGGAATCTGGCGCTGAATATAAACGCTGAATATAAACGCTGAATATAAACGCTGAATATAACCAGGGCGTTCACCTGCCTGGTGCTGGTAGCGCCTGGTGGCCGTAACCCGCTCATGACGCCGCAACCAGTAATAAGTATGAAGTATTACGTGTGAGATAATAGTTTACTCACCCAGGGCAGAGCGAAGGAACAACAAAGCCTCAACTACCCGCCATTGGTGAATAAAAAAAACACCTGCATCTCTGAGAGACCAGGTGTTCTTTTTTGCCCTGTTACACAGAGCCAACGAATTTTGGTGGAGCTAAGCGGGATCGAACCGCTGACCTCTTGCATGCCATGCAAGCGCTCTCCCAGCTGAGCTATAGCCCCACGATTTCAGGAAACAACGACTGTGTTATTTACGCCAAATAAAGCGTAATACCAACAATGAGTTGGTGGAGCTAAGCGGGATCGAACCGCTGACCTCTTGCATGCCATGCAAGCGCTCTCCCAGCTGAGCTATAGCCCCAATCCTGAACACGTTTCCGTGTTGACGGGCGGCATGATATGCAACCCCTTGTCTGGTGTCAACGATGAAAAGGGGCATCCTGAATCAAACGCTGAAAAAGCCAGCAAATCAGGCTTTTTTTTCGAGGTACCCCCAGTTCCAGGAATTCGAATCACAAAATCACGTTAAAGGATGCTATAAAATCGTCATGTAATGCCGGGTTAATAGAAAAAACAAGGACATTGAGATGCTCAAGGACCAGATAACGTCAAGTAAACTGTCAGCTGTGGCTGACTTTAGCCCCCACATCATCAATTCATCGGTAGCTGCCTGTATCTGGCACTCCCCTGGTGACCAGGCAATGCAAAAAAGCGTGGCCATTTTAGTAAGAACACGCCAGCAGATACGGAACTTTTTGTTTAAAACCATTCACTGTGTGGTGTGCCATCCCGCAACGGGTAAGCAGGTGAACAGATAATGAATATATTTAAAAGCAAAATGACACCGGCGGAATTGGCACAACTTGTTGGCTACAAGCCTCAGACGATTAATAAATGGATCAAGAAACATGGCTGGCAAACGTCACAGATTAAAGGGGTGAAAGGTGGCAAAGCCCATGCAATACATATGACGCAGGAAGTACGCCGTTTTATGCTCAGCACCCGCAATTTGCGCCAGGCGGCAGATCACCCAGAAGCCATTCCTTTATCACTTATTTCTGTTGAATCCCCACTGATGGATGATGATTTTTTCAGTTCGCAACTGATGTCAGTACTGTTTCAAATGAGCGAAGAAGAAAGGCGAGGGCTCCTGGCGTTACTGGCACGAGAAGGTATTTCAGGCATGCTATCACGCCTGCAATTAGCTAATTCCACCCATGGTGAGTAAAGCCCTGAGCCGTGTAACTACCTGGCTTCCCTTGTTGTTGCAAAACCGGATAGTGCTTAACGCAGCCCAAAGTAAGGCATGTAAAACAAAAAAACCGGCTCACTGAGCCGGTTTTTCACAAACAGGTAGCAGAGCTTACTGCTGTGCTTCACGCTGTGCAATAAAGCCCAGCGCCTGCTGAATACGAGCCAGGCTGCGGGTTTTACCAATAGCATGAACAGTCACATCCAGTGCCGGAGATTGCCCCGCACCAGTAACCGCTACACGCAGAGGCATCCCCACTTTACCCATACCCACTTCCAGTTCATCTGCCGTTGACTGAATAGCGTGGTGAATGTTTTCCGGAGTCCATTCAGCAATTGCAGACAGTTTCTCACTAACCACTTCAAGCGGCTGGCGGGCAACCGGACGCAGATGTTTCTTCGCTGCATCAGCATCAAATTCACTGAAATCTTCATAGAAGTAACGGCAGCTTTCAGCAATTTCTTTCAGAGTTTTGCAACGCTCGCCCAGCAGTTTCACCAGGTCGGCCAGTTGAGGGCCTGTCTGGGTATTAATATTTTGCTGTTCAATATGCCACTGCAAGTGCGTGGCAACATATTCAGCCGGTAAGGTATTAATGTAATGGTGGTTCAGCCACAACAATTTGTCGGTGTTGAAAGCACTGGCAGATTTACTCACCGCTTCCAGCGTGAACAATTGTTTCATTTCATCAATAGTGAAAATTTCCTGATCGCCGTGTGCCCAGCCCAGTCGAACCAGGTAGTTCAGCAACGCTTCTGGCAAATAGCCTTCATCGCGGTACTGCATAACGCTTACTGCACCATGGCGTTTAGATAATTTTTTACCGTCATCACCCAGAATCATAGAAACATGGGCGTATTCCGGTACGGGTGCTTTTAACGCTTTCAGGATGTTTATCTGACGCGGAGTATTGTTGATATGGTCTTCGCCACGAATAACGTGGGTAATCCCCATATCCCAGTCATCTACCACAACACAGAAGTTATAGGTCGGGGAGCCGTCGGTACGGCGGATTATCAGGTCATCCAGTTCCTGGTTGCTGAACTCAATAGGGCCACGAATTTTATCATTAAAGATAACGGAGCCTTCCTGAGGGTTAGCAAAACGCACAACATGGGGTTCATTTGCGTCATGATGGCTGTGATCATGGAGGCAGCGCCCGTCATAACGTGGTTTATCACCCTTTGCCATCTGGTCTTCGCGCAGTTTCTCCAGGCGCTCTTTAGAGCAGTAGCATTTATATGCTGTCCCTTCTTCCAGCATTTCATCAATGACCTTGTTATAACGGTCAAAACGTTTGGTCTGGTAGTACGGGCCTTCATCCCAATCCAGACTCAGCCAGTTCATTGCATCCATAATTGCATCAATAGCGGGCTGAGTGGAGCGTTCAAGGTCGGTATCTTCAATGCGCAGGACGAACTCGCCCCCCAGATTACGGGCATAAAGCCAGGAATATAAGGCAGTACGGGCACCACCAACATGCAGGTAACCAGTTGGACTTGGCGCAAAGCGGGTTTTGATTTTCATTAAGTGGCCTTAATACGTAAATATGCCGGAACACGGCAAATGCCGGGAAAACAAAGTGGGCAATATTCTACCACTGTATGCTGATTCCTCAATCTTGAGTCTGTCTGTGTGAACAGAAAGGTGACTTTTTGCTGGTTAATCTTATAAAAACGGGCATTTCGTCACCATGATGGCTAAATTTACGACGAACAAATAAAAACTTTAGAAAAGGCGTTGACTCATTTCGTTCTCTCCCTATAATGCGACTCCACACAGCGGGGGTGATTAGCTCAGCTGGGAGAGCACCTCCCTTACAAGGAGGGGGTCGGCGGTTCGATCCCGTCATCACCCACCACTTTTAATGTGGTTCCCGCAGTGTAAAGCAAGAAATTGAGATTGGGTGATTAGCTCAGCTGGGAGAGCACCTCCCTTACAAGGAGGGGGTCGGCGGTTCGATCCCGTCATCACCCACCAATCTCACCAGCTGGATTTCTTGCAATGAAGTAATGCAGTACCGAAGTGGGTGATTAGCTCAGCTGGGAGAGCACCTCCCTTACAAGGAGGGGGTCGGCGGTTCGATCCCGTCATCACCCACCACTTCGGGTCGTTAGCTCAGTTGGTAGAGCAGTTGACTTTTAATCAATTGGTCGCAGGTTCGAATCCTGCACGACCCACCAATGTAGAAAGGCGCCCTAAAGGCGCCTTTTTGCTATGCGTAAAAAGTGCAGAATGAGAACCTGCTGCAGGTTCGAGCCGAGCGAAGCGAGACAACGTTGCCAACGGCAACGGCCCGCAGGGTGAGGCCTACGGCCGAATTATCCTGCACGACCCACCCAAAATGCATAAAAAGTGCAGAATGAGAACCTGCCTTTCCCCCGGACTCATCCCATATCTTCCTGCCAGCACAATCCGTATTATCATCAATAAAAAGGATTCAGTCTGTCAGGAAAAACCATGAGTAAACCCATCATCACGCTTAACGGGCTAAAAATTGTCATCATGCTGGGAATGATGGTTATCATCCTCACCGGTGTGAGAATTGCTGCAGAAATAATCGTGCCATTCGTTCTGGCAATATTTATCTCCGTTATTCTTAACCCCGTCATCCAGTATATGGTGCGCTTACGCGTCCCCCGGGCACTGGCTATTTTTACATTGATTTCATTGACCATTTTCTTGGTCGTTGTGCTACTGGCTTATTTGGGTACCACGCTTAACGATTTGGCGCGCACCCTGCCCCAGTACCGAACGTCATTAGTGATACCTCTGCAGACCATTGAGCCCTGGTTGCAGCGGGCCGGGATAAAAGTCTCTGTTGAGGAACTCATCAAATATATTGACCCCAACTCCGCTATGACCTTTATTTCAACGTTGCTAACCCAGCTATCCAGTGCCATGACCAGTATATTTCTGCTGCTACTGACAGTGGTATTTATGTTACTGGAAGCCCCTCAGTTGCCAACAAAACTGCAATATACCTTGTCACGTCCCAATGCCGGTATGGCAGCTATGCAACGGGCTATCGACAGTGTGTCCCGTTACCTGGTATTGAAAACTGCCATCAGCCTGCTAACCGGGTTAATCGTCTGGCTAATGCTACTGGTGCTTGGTGTACAGTTCTCCTTTATTTGGGGCCTGCTGGCGGTAGCGCTGAATTTCATTCCCAATATTGGATCGGTGCTGGCAGCCATTCCGCCGATTTTGCAGGTACTGGTCTTCCGGGGTGTGTACGATGCGCTGACAATAATGGCGGGCTATATGGTGATTAACCTGGTTATCGGTAATATTCTGGAGCCACGTATGATGGGGCGCGGATTGGGTTTATCCACTCTGGTGGTTTTTTTGTCATTGATCTTTTGGGGATGGTTACTGGGAGCCGTAGGAATGCTGCTCTCCGTGCCACTAACTATTGTGGTGAAAATTGCTCTGGAACAGTCTGAAGGGGGCAAGCGTATTGCCATGCTGCTGAATGACGTACCGAACTATAAGTAAAAACAATCCCCCTGGAGCAAAGCTTCAGGGGGTTACGTATGGGGGATTACGGGCGGTATACTTTTACGTTGGCAAACCCTTGCTCACGCAGGTAAAGGGCCTGTAACCGGCTCATTACGCCACGCTCACACCACAACAAATAGTTTTTGCTCTGGTCGAGGTCACCAAATTTGGTGCTCAGTTTGTAAAAAGGCAGTGACGCCACCTCCACTCCATCCACAGCGAATGGTTTGTCTTCCTGCTCATCAACCGAACGAATATCCAGTAATACATCGTTTGGCCCAAAACCGTTTACGGTCTCAACTTCAACCACGACTTCATCGGTTTGTGTGGCGATATCGCGAATATCCATATTCACTGCATTCTCTACCACCTGGTCGAGGATGCTGAAATCAAAATGGGCTTCTTCCGCCTCAATTTTAGCTTTCACCGCTTTTACTGTCGGGCTTTTGGATATAACACCGCAGTATTCAGGCATGGTACGGGCAAAATCTTCAGTACCAATTTCACGCGCCAAATCGATAATGTGTTCTTTATCCCAGGAGATCAGTGGGCGCAGTACCAGCGTGTCGCTTACATTGTCGATAAGCCGCAAGTTAGTCAGCGTCTGGCTCGATACCTGCCCCAGCGCTTCACCTGTCACAATTGCCTGGACACCGTAACGCTCTGCAACTTTGGATGAGGCGCGCACCATCATACGTTTCAGTACCACGCCCATCTGGCCGTCATCCACTTTTTCGAGGATTTCACCCACAACGGGCTCAAAGTTAATCGCAACAAAACGTACACGGTGCGAACTGCCGAAGCGGTTCCACAAATAGTGTGCAACCTGGCGAACCCCAATTTCATGGGCGGCACCACCAAGGTTAAAGAAGCAGTAATGCACCCGGCAACCACGGCGCATCAGCATATAGCTGGATACACCTGAATCAAAACCACCAGAAATCAGTGACAACACATCTTCCTGGGTTCCAATTGGGAAGCCGCCAATCCCTTCATAGCGCCCTTCAACAACCAACAGCCTGTCGTCTTCAATTTCCAGGTTGACCGTCACATCGGGTTTCGTCAACTTCACTTTAGCTGACTCGATGTGCTGATTCAGGCCACCGCCAACATAGCGCTCAACCTCAATAGAGCTGAACGAGTGTTTGCCACGGCGCTTAACACGAACACAAAACGTTTTATTTTCCAGTTGGGAACGGTAACGATCCAGCGTCTGCTCGAAAATATTGTGCATGTCAGTGAACGGCAGGTCTTCCACCTCAAGAATATGGTGGATACCAGGAATACGGGTCAGCGCATCACGAATTGTTTCGCGTTGTGTTTCGTCTTTCGCGCGTACAATGATGTGGTCCCAGTGGCGGACAACAGCAAGGTCTTCATCGTAATGCTTGAGAACGTTACGGATGTTTCCGGTCAGAATCTTAATGAAGCGCAACCGCACAGATTGGCTTTTGATGGTGATTTCCGGGAACAATTTAATGATAAACTTCATGGCGGCAAGGATTCGTTGGTCAGCCTGCATAAGCGGGCAGGAAAATGAAGAACTGCTGGCGAAAGGCCAGCATCCGAAAGCGCGACAGTATATCATCATTGTGAAACTGCGCACATAACCTGGCCTGGATACATTATTTGCTTATCATTTTTACTCCGCTACCATGTGGCTTAGTAAAGGTGACTTAATCAGGAAGCTGTATTCGCTATGCCGAAGAAAAATGAACAACCCGCCAGCTTTGAAACGGCGCTGCAAGAACTGGAAACCATTGTTTCCCGTCTGGAAAATGGCGACCTTCCGCTGGAAGACGCGCTCAACGAGTTTGAACGTGGTGTACAACTGGCTCGCCAGGGCCAGCAAAAATTACAGCAAGCCGAGCAACGCGTACAAATTTTGCTGTCGGAAAATGAAAACGCACCGCTGACTCCTTTCAAGCCGGATGCCGAATAACAATGGATTTTAATCAGTTATTAACTGTGTATGCGGCCCGGGCAAATACGGCAATAGCCGGTTTTATCAATACATTACCTTTTCAGGGTTCTGCATTGGTTGGCGCTATGGAATATGGCGCACTCCTCGGGGGTAAGCGCCTGCGTCCTTTTCTGGTTTATGCCACCGGGAAAATGTTGGGTATGCCACTCAGTGTGCTGGACACACCTGCCGCGGCCATTGAATGTATCCACGCTTACTCATTGATCCATGATGATCTGCCGGCCATGGATGACGACGACCTGCGCCGTGGGCAGCCAACCTGCCATATTCGTTTTGGCGAAGCAACCGCCATTCTCGCAGGCGATGCCCTGCAAACCCTGGCTTTCTCTATCCTGAGTGATACCGACATGCCCGGTGTTTCTGATTCTTCCCGGGTGGCAATGCTCCGTGAATTAGCCAGTGCCAGTGGTGCTGCAGGAATGTGCGCAGGCCAGGCACTGGATCTTGAAGCTGAAGGTAAGCATGTTGATTTGGCGGCACTTGAGCGTATTCATCGCCATAAAACCGGCGCACTGATTCGTGCAGCTGTACGCCTGGGCGCGTTGAGTGCAGGTGAAAAAGGCGCTGCGGCATTACCTTTACTGAGCCAGTTTTCAGACAATATCGGGCTTGCTTTCCAGGTCCAGGATGACATTCTGGATGTCATCGGTGATACCGCTACGCTTGGGAAACGCCAGGGGGCAGATATTCACCTTGGCAAAAGCACCTACCCGGCTTTATTGGGGCTGGAGCAGGCACAAACCCGGGCACATCAACTGTGTACTCAGGCACTTGAGGCCCTTGCCGGTTTACGTGCACAACATCTGGATACACAGCCGCTGGAAGCACTTGCACATTTTATAATTCAAAGGGATAAGTAAACACCGGGTTAGCATGATGTAAACGCATGCTAAATACGGGATAATGTCTCTTACCGGGAGGATGCCGCCGGGCGGTATCCTGTTTCCCATTATTACCATATGAGTCTCTGATGAGTTTTGATATTGCCAAATACCCGACCCTGGCGCTGGTTGACTCCCCGCAAGAGTTACGGCTGTTACCACGCGAAAGTCTGCCTAAAGTGTGTGATGAACTGCGCCGCTATTTGTTGGACAGTGTCAGCCGCTCCAGTGGGCACTTTGCTTCGGGCCTGGGCACCATTGAACTGACAGTGGCCCTGCACTATGTCTATAACACACCGTTTGACCAGTTGATTTGGGATGTCGGTCACCAGGCATATCCACATAAAATTATCACTGGCCGCCGCGATAACATTGGTACCATTCGTCAGAAAGATGGGCTGCACCCTTTCCCGTGGCGCGAAGAAAGTGAATACGACGTGTTAAGCGTCGGGCACTCATCCACTTCGATTAGTGCCGGGCTGGGCGTTGCTGTTGCCGCAGAAAAAGAAGGCAAAGGCCGCCGTACTGTGTGTGTTATTGGCGATGGCGCCATCACTGCAGGTATGGCGTTTGAAGCGATGAACCATGCGGGTGACATCAAATCCGACATGCTGGTTATTCTCAACGATAACGAAATGTCGATTTCAGAAAACGTGGGCGCGCTGAATAACCACCTTGCACAATTGTTGTCTGGCAAGCTCTACTCCAGCCTGCGAGAAGGCGGTAAGAAAGTGTTCTCTGGTGTACCACCTATTAAAGAATTACTGAAACGCACTGAAGAACATATTAAAGGCATGGTGGTTCCCGGAACCTTGTTTGAAGAACTGGGCTTTAACTATATTGGCCCGGTTGACGGCCATGATGTGGCAGGGTTAGTGAGCACCCTGAAAAATATGCGCAGCCTGAAAGGGCCACAATTTCTGCATATTATGACCAAGAAAGGCCGTGGTTACGCTCCGGCTGAAAAAGATCCCATTTCATTTCATGCGGTACCTAAATTCGATCCGCAAAGCGGCACACTGCCAAAAGCGACTGCCACTCAGCCCAGTTATTCGAAAATTTTTGGTAACTGGTTATGCGAAACAGCCAAACAGGATGACAAGCTGATGGCGATTACGCCAGCCATGCGGGAAGGTTCCGGCATGGTCGAGTTCTCCCGCCAGTATCCTGACCAGTATTTTGATGTCGCCATTGCTGAACAGCACGCCGTAACTTTTGCGGCAGGCCTGGCAATTGGTGGCTATAACCCGGTCGTCGCCATCTATTCAACATTTTTACAACGTGCTTACGACCAGTTGATTCATGATGTTGCCATTCAGAAACTGCCGGTGCTGTTCGCCATAGACCGGGCTGGTATTGTTGGTGCCGATGGTCCAACACACCAGGGCGCGTTTGACCTGAGTTTCCTGCGCTGCATTCCGGGCATGGTGATTATGGCACCGAGTGATGAAAACGAATGCCGCCTGATGCTGCACACGGGTTATCACTACAAAGATGGGCCGTCTGCAGTGCGTTACCCTCGAGGCAACGCGCGTGGTGTTCCACTTACACCGCTGGAAGTATTGCCTTTGGGTAAAGGCCGCCTGTTACAGGAAGGCAAGGATATTGCGATTCTGAACTTTGGCACACTGTTGCCAGAGGCTGAGCATGCTGCGCAGGAGTTGAATGCCACCCTGGTGGATATGCGCTTTGTGAAACCTCTGGACGAAAGCCTGATCCTGGAACTGGCAAGCCGCCATTCTGCACTGGTCACGCTGGAAGAAAATGCGGTGATGGGGGGTGCCGGCAGTGGGGTTAATGACGTTCTGATGGCACACCGCCAACCGGTTCCTGTTCTGAACCTGGGGCTGCCAGATACCTTTATTCCGCAGGCGACACAGGATGAAGCCCGTAGTGCTCTTGGTCTTGATGGCCCGGGTATTACACAACGCATCCGTACATGGCTCGGATAAAACTGTCTTTTACTGCTCTCCTTTCCTCTCCTGCTATGCTTAAAGCAAACTTTTTCTCATTGCAGGAGAGGAGTCATGGAATACACCACGCTGGGTAAAACCCACCTTCGCATTTCCCGTTTGTGTCTTGGTTGCATGACATTTGGTGAACCAGAGCGTGGGCGACACGCCTGGACCTTGCCAGAAGAAAGCAGCCGCGACCTGATTCAGTACGCCCTTGGCCGGGGTATTAACTTTTTCGACACTGCCAACAGCTACTCCGATGGCAGTAGTGAAGAAATCGTTGGCCGGGCATTGCGTGACTTTGCTCGCCGGGAAGATGTCGTCGTCGCCACCAAAGTCTACTTCCCTGTAGGCGATTTAACCGAAGGCCTGTCACGCAAGCAAATTATGCGTTCTATTGATGACAGCCTGAAACGCCTTGGAATGGAGTATGTAGACCTGTTGCAAATCCACCGCTGGGACTACAACACGCCACTGGAAGAAACCCTTGAAGCACTGCACGATGTCGTTCAGTCCGGCAAAGCGCGCTTTATTGGCGCATCATCCATGCATGCCTGGCAATTTGCTAAAGCACTGTTCACCCAGCGCCAGCACGGCTGGAACGAGTTTGTTACCATGCAGGACCAGTACAACCTGATTCAGCGTGAAGAAGAGCGGGATATGCTGCCATTGTGCTACGACCAGGGCGTTGCCGTTATACCATGGAGCCCACTGGCTCGCGGGCGTTTAACCCGCCCGTGGGGAGAAAATACAGCCCGTTCAGTATCTGATGAGTTCGGTAAAAGTCTGTATCAGTCCAGTGAAGCGAATGACGAACAAATTGCCCAGAGAGTGGCCGCAATCGCCCGCGACAAAGAAGCCAGCCGTGCCCAGGTGGCTCTGGCATGGTTGTTAAGTAAACGAGGGGTTGCCGCACCAATTATTGGCTCATCGCGCAAAGAGCAGCTTGAAGACTTACTGAATGCTGTAGATTTGAAACTCAGTGAAGAAGATATTGCCGAGCTGGAAACACCTTACCAGCCGCATCATGTAGTTGGCTTTCGTTAACTATCGGCACAACCTCATGTCCGCACAGAACGAGAGGATGTCACCCAATAAAAAGCCAAGAAAATCAATTCATTGATTTTCAGCTGCCAACTAAAAAGAAGGAAAACCACGCTTTTTCCTTCTTTTTCATCAATATGAACCAGCCCCCGGTTACAGGGGCTGGTTCAGAGCTCAGCTCAGTAAACCAATGGGCCAGTAATGGCCACATAAATACAGTGCTGCAGCAGCGATAACCCCGGCAACGATGTCATCTACCATAATGCCCATGCCGCCATGCACATTTTTGTCAAACCAGCGGATGGGCCAGGGTTTCCACATATCGAAAATACGGAACAGTACAAACCCTACTGCCACCCAGCGCCAGTCATTGGTGGGGAGTGCCATCAGGGTTATCCACATGCCGATGAATTCATCCCACACAATACTCCCATGGTCATGAACCCCCATGTCACGAGCCGTTACGTGGCATAAATAGACCCCAATGCAGATCCCTAACATTAGCACCAGAACATACAGTTGCCAGGGCAGGAAGCTCAGCAAATACCAGAAAGGAATAGATGCAAGGGACCCCATCGTGCCTGGGACTATCGGGCTTAAACCACTGCCAAAACCGGTCGCCAACAAATGCCAGGGGTTGGATAACCTAAGGCGACGTTTGGCCGCGGCTTTCTCAGATGGTTGCAAAGTGGTCATATCCATGTAACTCCAGTTGTACCGGCTTTCCTTGTTGCATCAGCATCAGCCCGTCGCTGGCAACGGTCATTTGCCCTACACAAGTCCAGGGAATGCCTAAATGACCAATTGCCACGTCCAGCGCTCCACGGTTAACTTCCGGCACCGTAAAGCATAGCTCGTAATCTTCCCCTCCGGCCAGCGCCCACTCCTGCGCCTGCTCCATTGAAGTACTGGCTTTGAGTGCGTCAGAAAGCGGCAGGTTATCCAGCTCCAGGCGGGCACCACAGCCACTGGCTTTCAGTATGTGACCCAGGTCAGAAATCAGGCCATCGGAAAGATCGATAGCACTGCTGGCCAGATCCCGTAACGCCTGGCCGTGAAGAATCCTCGGTTTAGGGCGCAGATGCCGGCTCACCAGCCAGTCAGCATGGACCTTATCTTCCACCTGCAAACGTTTCTGAAGAATTGCCAGCCCGGCAGCGCTGTCGCCAGGTGTACCGGTCACGTAAATCCAGTCTCCCGGGCGTGCGCCACTGCGCTTCAACGCTCTGCCATGAGGAACAAATCCATGAATACCCAGAGTCATCGCCAGAGGGCCTTTCGTGGTGTCCCCACCGATTAACTGCATATCATAGTAACTGAGTTGCTCGAACAGACTGTCACTGAAAGCGGCAAGCCAGCTCTCGTCTACATTTGGCAGGGTTAGTGCCAGAGTAAGCCAGGCAGGGTCTGCCCCCATTGCCGCAAGGTCACTAATATTTACCGCCAGTGCTTTACAGGCAATATCGGCAGGCGCCATATTAGGAAGAAAATGAATACCACTCACCAGCGTATCAGTGCTGATCGCGAGGGTCTGGCGTTCAGGAACAACCAGTAAGGCACAGTCATCGCCAATACCTGTTTCCACATCCCGCCGCGAACTGCTGACACGATTGAAATAGCGGTCTATTAACGAAAATTCACCGCAAGCCATACAAAAAGCCTCAACAGATAAAAAAACAAAGGCCGGGAAACCCGGCCAATGACAACAATGCTGGTGCTGCCTTACAAGACAACACGCCATGTATCAAACTTATTTCCGGTGTGGGCGCACCTGAGGCGCTACTTTGTCGAGAACACCGTTAACAAACTTATGGCTATCTTCTGCACCAAACGTTTTAGCCAGTTCAATCGCTTCATTGATGGCCACTTTATATGGGACATCATCACGTTTAGACAGTTCAAACAACGCAATACGCAGTACCGCTTTTTCCACCTGACCCAACTCTTCGAGCTGGCGAGATAATACAGGCTTCATAAGCTCGTCGAGATATGCGCTGTTATTCGCCACCCCGGCCAGCAGTTCACGGAAGTACATGACGTCGACATCTTTCACGTCCTGTTCCGCCAGGAACTGGTATTCAACATCTGCGATGTCGTTCTGGGACAACTGCCAGGAGTAAAGCGCCTGGACGGCACACTCACGGGCGCGGTGACGAGCAGCAGGTTTCACGGAATTCCCCTTACTAAAAAAATCAGGCCTTAATGGCTTTCAATACATTGATCATTTCGAGCGCGGTCAGGGCAGCTTCTGCACCTTTATTACCGGCTTTCGTACCAGCACGCTCAATTGCCTGCTCAATACTTTCGGTAGTCAGAACACCGAAGGCTACCGGAATTTCGCTATCCTGCGCGACATGAGACAAGCCAGTGCTTGCACCACCTGCAACATATTCAAAATGGGCAGTACCGCCACGGATAACAGTACCCAGAGCAACAACCGCGTCATAACGGCCGGTTTTCGCCAGTGCGCCAGCAGCCAGAGGCAGCTCATACGCACCCGGGACCCAAACCACGGTGATATTTTCATCTTTTACCTGACCAATACGTTTCAGGGCGTCGATGGCACCGTCCAGCAGGCTGTCGTTGATGAAGTTGTTAAAACGCGCGATTGTGATGGCGACGCGAGCGTCCGGGGTAGCAACGGTAGCTTCAATAATGTTCATACTCTTCCTTACGAGTTTTGTGTGGCCCCCGCAGGGGGGCGGATTTTATCATAATCTTTCAGGCACTGCTTACTTTTATGCGCCTTATGCACTGAATGCCATCTCTTTGCTGGCATTCTGGCAAAGCGCATATTCCTGACTCAGTGACTGGTATCAGGCACCAAATGCAGGCAGAGGTCTGGCCCAACCTGGCGAACCTGGCTGAAAACCAGCTGTGGCGCATCGGCCAGCATGGTCAGCCCCGGTAATGCGCACAGCCCACGAGCATCATTGCCCAGCAGTTTTGGCGCCATATAGACAATCAGCTCATCCACCAGGCCTGCCTGTAATAATGCGCCGGAAAGTTGTGCGCCGGCTTCCACCCACACACTATTAATTTGGCGCTGGCCCAGTTGCATCATCAAAGCGACTAAATCCAGATGCCCTTTATGTTCAGGTAACACTAACTGTTCCACCGCCTCCGGCCATGGTTGTGTGTCCGCTGTTGTTCTGGCAAGCCAGGTTTGCCCTGGCTGGCTGATAAGCTGGTGAGCCGGAGTCACGCGGTTATGGCTGTCGATAATCACCCGGACAGGCTGGCGCAAAGCCGATTGAGGATAAATACGTTGTGTATCAGCGCCAAGTTCCTGCCAGCGAACAGTCAGCGCAGGGTCATCAGCCAGAACTGTCGCGCTGCTGGAAAGAATAGCGGCACTCTGCGCACGCAAACGCTGCACATCACGGCGTGATTGCGGTGAAGTAATCCACTGGCTTTCCCCGCTGGACATAGCTGTGCGCCCGTCCAGTGACGCCCCAAGTTTCACCTGTATCCAGGGGAAACCAGTACGCATACGTTTTAAAAAACCACGGTTAAGACCTTCAGCTTCGCTATTCATTAACCCATGGCTGACATCCACACCAGCCTGCTGCAAATGATACAACCCGCGCCCGGCGACTTGCGGGTTTGGGTCTTGCATAGCCGTAACAACCCGGCTGACACCTGCAGCGACCAGGGCTTCACAACAAGGCGGGGTTCGCCCGTAATGGCTGCATGGCTCAAGCGTAACATATGCTGTTGCGCCACGAGCTTTATCCCCTGCCATACGCAAAGCGTGCACTTCGGCATGAGGTTCGCCTGCACGGTAGTGAAAACCTTCACCGACGATTTCACCATCTCGCACAATCACACAGCCAACATTAGGGTTAGGATGGGTGGTAAAACGACCACGGCGCGCCAGCTCTAACGCCCTGGCCATGTAGCCTTCATCGTGCATTATTTAATCCTGTAAGCGGGCAATCTCTTCGCCAAATTCGCGAATATCTTCAAAGCTGCGGTAGACAGAAGCAAAACGAATATAAGCGACTTTATCGAGCTTGCGTAACTGGTCCATCACCAGATTACCAATCATTTTACTTGGGACTTCACGCTCCCCTGTAGCCCGGAGTTGTGACTTAATATGATTCAGCGCCATTTCAATGTCGTCTGAGCTCACTGGGCGTTTTTCCAGCGCTTTTTGCATACCGCTGCGCAACTTATCTTCGTTGAAGGGCTCACGCACATTGTCACTTTTCACTACGCGCGGCATAACCAGCTCCGCCACCTCAAAGGTGGTGAAGCGTTCATTGCATACCAGACACTGCCGCCTACGCCGCACAGATGAGCCTTCACTCACCAAACGCGAGTCGATGACTTTCGTATCCACTGCAGAACAAAATGGGCAATGCATAAGGCTTCCTGATTGATTGTTGCAATAGTTGGATAGTTTACCCTGGAGTTTTCAGACGACAAACCCGGATGATTTGAGATAAAGGCGCTATGCCTTTCATTACGCGCCCGCTACCCTGAACATAACCTCGTTATTATGGATCATTTTCCTATGAAAACCTGTTACCAGTCAGGGCTATTTATCCTGGTCACCACATTGATGGTAAGTGGTTGCACACCTCAGGCCGAAGTCACCAGTGTGCACCAGGACGTACAAACGTTAAGCCACGAAATGCGCACACTGCAAACAGAAACCCGGGATGTCGCCTGGCAGAACGCACTGAATGCCCGCTCAACTGAAGGCACCTGGTTAATCCCGGGGGCAAACACACCAGCCCGGCTTACCAGCCAGTTGGGGTTATTAACCTTCACACTGTCCCGTGTCGGGCCAACAGGAAATGGTGTCACGGTTTATATTCATGTCCACCGGGATGGTGATAAAGGTTTACCGGCATTTAACGGCAATCTGGTATGGGGAAAGCTCTCTGGCACACTTGAGCATTACCAGCAAGTGAATACCCACTCACTGCAATTTCAGGCACCTGCCGCGCTGTCAGCACCGGTTGACATTGATCTCGCCATTCACTTGCCAGACACCCAACTCAGCGATGTTGGCTTTATCCGTATTCATGGGCTGGGGCCATCTGACGCCAGTACAGGTACACCTGGCACTGCGCAATAAACCTCTTTGCCTTATGCAGCCACGAGCCCGGTTATCTTGCTGGCTGCAATTTTTCCACCCGCAACTCTCCCCTACAGCCCAAAACGAGATATAAGTCACATTTTTGACGCAAACATTTAAGCTTATTGCAGGAATGCTTCAGCAAAAAGTATTTTGTATTGGACTGTAAAATTAAACCAGATAGAATTTCGTTGTTTTATTAGCACAAACGTGAACGCAATCGATTTCGCTTATGCAAGTTATATTAACTAAACATATATTTGTGAGGCAGAATAAGAATTGTGACGTGCTAAAAAACAAACATATCTGGCAATAGCAACTGCCTTCCCATGCATTTGCGACATCTAAAACAGTGGTCACTACATGAAAAAAACACTTTTAGCGGCAGGCGCAGCTGTCGCACTTTCTTACACTGTATCTGCACAGGCTGCAGACAACAGTGGTGAATACCTCTCAGACTGGTGGCATCAGAGTGTTAACGTGGTGGGCAGTTACCACACACGCTTTGGGCCACAACTCCGTAATGACACATACCTGGAATATGAAGCTTTTGCCAAAAAAGACTTCTTTGATTTCTATGGCTATGTGGATTTACCCCGCTTCTTTGGTGGCAACTCCACTTCTCAGGGTATCTGGAACCACGGCTCCCCGCTTTTTATGGAAATCGAACCACGCTTTTCCATCGATAAGCTAACCGGAACCGACCTGAGTTTTGGGCCGTTCAAAGAGTGGTATTTTGCCAATAACTACATCTACGATATGGGCCGGAATAAATCTGGTCGTCAGAGCACCTGGTATATGGGTTTAGGTACCGATATCGATACCGGCCTGCCAATGGGACTGTCTCTGAACATTTATGCCAAATACCAATGGCAGAACTACCTGGCAGCGAATGAGAACGAATGGGATGGTTATCGCTTCAAAGTGAAATACTTTGTTCCGATTACTGACCTGTGGGGCGGTAAGCTGACTTATATCGGTTTCACCAACTTTGACTGGGGTTCCGATTTAGGTGATGAACCTAACCGTACCAGCAACTCAATTGCTTCCAGCCACATTCTGGCACTGAACTATGACCACTGGCATTATTCTGTTGTTGCCCGTTATTTCCATAACGGCGGCCAATGGGATGATGGTGCAGGTTTGAACTTCGGTAAAGGTGATTTCAACGTGAAATCAACTGGCTGGGGCTATTACCTGGTTGTGGGTTATAACTTCTGATAACAGAATGTGATTCCCCCTCACCCTGTGCCTGCCAGGCGGGCATGGGGTGAGATTTTCCTCCTGAGCTTTAATTCGCATTTATTCTTCACTTCATTTCTTTTACCTGCTGTTCTGTTTACCACCAGACTGTGCCAAAGGATTTATTCCCCGTAGCCAGCACTCATCAAGCGTAAGCTGTTTGTTATTCCCCTTGCCAACCCTGGTGTAACAGGCAAAAAAAACCACGGTGTTTAACCACCGTGGTTTTTACCAGCCAACAACAAAGCAGGGTTAAGGCAGAATGCGCGGTTGATCCGCCCCTTCTTTCTCAACTTTCTGTTGCAGCATATGCTCACGACGCATGCCCAGTTTCAGAGCCAGCGCAGAAGCCACATAAATAGATGATGCCGTACCGATGGTGACACCAATCAACATGGTCAGCGAGAAGCCTTTCAGCACCGGGCCGCCAAAGAGATACAGCATCAAAATAACCATCAAAGTGGTACCGGACGTAATCAAAGTACGGTGCAGCGTCTGGGTCAGTGACACGTTAAAAATTTCGTAAGGTGTACCGCGGCGGATCTTGCGGAAGTTTTCACGAATACGGTCAGAAACCACGATGCTATCGTTCAGTGAATAACCGATAACCGACATCAACGAGGCCACAATAGTCAGGTCTATCTCAATGTGAAACAGAGACAGAACCCCCATGGTGATAACCACGTCGTGCGCCAGTGCCAGAACAACCCCGGCAGCCAGACGCCATTCAAAACGGAAACCCACGTAGATAAGGATACAGATAAGCGCAGCAAACAATGCCATACCGCCTTTCTGCGCCAAATCAGCACCTACGCTTGGGCCAACAAACTCAATACGTTTTACCGTTGCCTGTTGGTGAGTGGTTTCATTAATTACACTAACCACTTTATTACCCAGTTCCTGGCTGCCATTAGCGTTATGCACTGGCGGCATACGAACCATGATGTCGCGGCTGCTACCAAAGTTTTGCAATAACGGGTCAACAAAACCCGCTTTTTGCAGAGCAGAGCGCATCAGATCCATATCTGCAGGTTTTTCGAGGTTAATTTCAATCACCGTACCACCGGTGAAATCCAGACCCCAGTTAAACCCACGAACCCCCATTACAACCAGGGAAATAACCAGCAGCAAACCAGAGATGCCGAAGGCCAGGTAATCCCAGCGCATAAAGTCCCAGACTTTACGGCCGTGGTTCAATTGTTCAACAGTATATTCCTGTGCCACAACGCACTCCTCAGATAGACAGCTTTTTGACGCGTTTGCCGCCATACAGCAGGTTCACGATGGCGCGGGTACCGACAATTGCGGTAAACATTGACGTTGCCACACCAATACCAGTGGTAATTGCAAAGCCCTTGATTGCCCCGGTGCCCACGGCGTACAGGATAATGACCTTGATAAGGGTGGTAATGTTCGCATCGAAAATCGAGCTGAACGCACCTTTGTAACCTTCATCAATGGACTGTTGTATTGTACGACCGTTACTCATTTCTTCTTTAATACGTTCGTTAATCAAAACGTTCGCATCAACGGCCACCGCAAGGGTTAACACGATCCCCGCAATACCAGGCATTGTCAGTGTCGCACCAGGCAACAAGGACATAATCCCGACAACTAACACCAGGTTAGCCAGCAGAGCAGATGTCGCAATCAGGCCGAATTTCTTGTAGAAGAAAATCATAAAGATGATGGAAATAGCCAAACCAGCCAGGCACGCTTCCAGACCCTGCTGGATGTTTTGCATCCCAAGGGTTGGCCCAATGGTTCTTTCTTCAACAATCTGGATTGGCGCAATCAACGCACCGGCACGCAACAGCAGTGAAAGCTGGCGAGCTTCTGTTGGGTTGCTTATCCCGGTAATACGGAAACTGTTACCCAAACGCGACTGAATATTCGCCACGTTGATAACTTCTTCCTGTTTCACCAGAATGGCACGACCATTTGCATCTTTCTTACCACTGTCTTTGTATTCCACAAACAGCGTCGCCATTGGGCGGCCAATGTTATCTTTTGTGAAATTAGACATAATGCTCCCGCCCGCGCTATCCAGTGAAATATTCACCTGCGGTTGGTTGTATTCGTCCATGCTCGACGTGGAGTCAGTGATATGGTCACCGGTCAGAATCACGCGTTTGTACAGCACAATTGGCTGGCCTTCACGGGTATATTTCACTTCTGAATCACCCGGTATACGCCCGGCAGCCGCAGCAGCCTGATCCACACTGGTATTCACCAGACGGAATTCCAGCGTTGCTGTTGCACCCAGAATTTCTTTTGCACGCGCGGTATCCTGAATCCCGGGCAACTCAACCACAATGCGGTCTGAACCCTGGCGTTGAACCAGCGGCTCCGCAACACCCAGTTGGTTTACACGGTTACGCAGAATGTTGATGTTCTGCTGTACGGCGTACTCACGGGCTTCACGCAGACGGTCATCGCTCATTACTGCACGTAACCCGTTGTCACCCTGGCTGGAAATCACTAAGTCACGGTGGCGCGGTGTGAGGTAAGAAATGGCTTCATCGCGTGCGGATGAGTTAGGGAAGGTAATACTGAGCCCGTAGTTATCGGTTTTGCGTACACTGGAGTAAGGAATATTTTTGGTACGCAAATCACTACGCAGTGTATCAATATTCTGTTCCTGCAGTTTGCCCAGCGCAGTATCCATATCCACTTCCATCAGGAAGTGTACGCCACCACGTAAATCAAGACCGAGTTTCATCGGCTCTGCAGAAATGGCAGACAGCCAGCGCGGTGTGGCTGGCGCAAGGTTCAGCGCAACAACATATTGATCGCCTAATGCACTTACCAGTGCTTCCCTGGCGCGTAACTGGGTATCTGTTGAATCAAAGCGGGCAAGAATCGCCCCTTGTTCCAACGCCACAGATTTCGCGGTGATATTATCTTTTTTAAATTCAGACAGGACCTGGTCCAGCGTTTTCTCACTGGCGGCGGCACCGCGCGCACCAGTGATCTGAACAGCCGGATCCTCGCCATAAAGGTTGGGAAGCGCATACAGCAGGCCGACGATGAGTACGACGACCAGCATAATATACTTCCACAAAGGATAACGGTTTAACACGGCAGTTCCCTTTGGGAAAACAGAAGATTACAGCGCCTTCATAGTGCCTTTCGGCAGGACAGCTGCGACAAAGTCACGTTTGATAACAACTTCAGTGGTATCGTTCAGCGCAATGGAAATATAGCCATTTTCGCCCACTTTGTTTACACGACCTACCAGCCCGCCATTAGTCAGCACTTCATCGCCTTTCGCGATAGAGTCCATCAGTTTTTTATGGTCTTTCGTACGTTTTTGCTGTGGGCGCAGAATCATGAAATAGAAAATCAGGCCGAATACCACCAGCATCAGAATCAGTGACATCGGGCTGCCCTGAGCAGGCGCACCAGTTGCCGCTACCGCATCAGAAATAAAAAAGCTCATTAAAAATCCCTCATTTATTTAATTAATCAACATTCAAAGGTGGAACGGGCTTACCCTGACGTTGGTAAAAATCCACAACGAAGTGCTCTAATTTACCCTCTTCAATAGCCTGCCGTAAACCAGCCATTAAACGCTGATAGTAGCGCAGGTTATGAATCGTATTGAGACGAGCACCCAGTATTTCGTTGCAACGGTCAAGATGATGCAAGTACGCGCGTGAATAATTGCGACAGGTGTAGCAATCACACTCTTCATCCAGCGGGCCAGTATCACTCTTGTACTTCGCATTGCGGATTTTCACCACACCATTGGTCACAAACAAGTGACCATTACGCGCATTACGTGTCGGCATGACACAGTCGAACATATCAATACCGCGACGAACGCCTTCCACCAGATCTTCCGGTTTCCCTACACCCATCAGGTAGCGAGGTTTATCCGCAGGAATTTGTGGGCAAACATGTTCCAGAATACGGTGCATATCTGCTTTTGGCTCACCCACTGCCAGGCCGCCGACAGCGTAGCCATCAAAACCTATCTCTACCAGTCCTTTAACGGAGATATCTCGTAAATCTTCGTAAACACTGCCCTGAATGATGCCAAATAACGCGTTTTTGTTCCCGAGGGAATCAAAACGGTCGCGGCTACGCTTCGCCCAGCGCAGTGACATTTCCATGGAGCGTTTCGCATAATCCCAGTCGGCCGGGTAAGGCGTACATTCATCAAAGATCATCACGATATCAGAACCGAGATCATACTGAATTTCCATTGATTTTTCTGGATCGAGGAAAATCGGATCGCCGTTGATCGGATTACGGAAATGCACACCGTCTTCAGTTATCTTGCGAATGTCGCCGAGGCTGAATACCTGGAAACCACCGGAATCTGTCAGGATCGGGCCTTTCCACTGCATGAAGTCATGTAAATCGCCATGCAGTTTCATAATTTCCTGGCCAGGACGCAGCCACAGGTGAAAGGTATTGCCCAAAATAATTTGTGCACCAGTGGCTTCGACTTCTTCCGGTGTCATACCTTTTACCGTGCCATAAGTGCCAACAGGCATAAATGCGGGGGTTTCCACTACCCCACGTTCGAACACCAATTTACCGCGGCGGGCACGGCCATCGGTGTTTTTTAATTCAAATTTCACATATCCTCCGCATCAGAGACACAATCTGATGGTTAATCCACCACAAGCAGTAGTGCTGCTTGTGGGCTGTCATTTTTCGCCTGGTTTCAGGCAAGGCCCGCCAGAGACAAAAACGCTCCGCATAGCACTACGCGAAGCGTCTGGCTGGCAAAACACCAGGAACCTTACTACAGGTTATTTCCCTGGCCGTTCATTGATGGCTTCGGGATTGTACGTGATAAACATCGCATCCCCATAGCTAAAAAAGCGATACTCGGATTTTACAGCCTCATGGTAGGCATGCATGGTGTGCTGGTAACCCGCAAAAGCAGAAACCAGCATAATCAGAGTGGATTCGGGTAAGTGGAAGTTGGTAATCAGCGCATCGATGACCTGATACTGGTAACCCGGGTAAATAAAGATTTGAGTGTCGCCGAAGAAAGGCGCAATCAGCGCCTCTTTTGCTGCCGTGGCCGCACTTTCCAGTGAGCGCACAGAGGTGGTACCTACGGCAATCACCCGGTTACCACGCGCTTTAGCTGCCAGAACGGCATCAACGACTTCTTGCGGCACTTCGGCATATTCGGAATGCATAATGTGGTCTTCGATGCTGTCCACCCGCACTGGCTGGAAAGTCCCCGCCCCCACATGTAACGTCACAAAGGCCATTTCCACACCTTTCTCACGTAACGCTGCCAGCAGAGGCTCATCAAAATGCAGGCCAGCAGTAGGTGCCGCAACTGCCCCCGGGCGCTCACTGTATACCGTCTGATAAAGTTCTTTATCTGCTTCTTCATCTGGCCGGTCGATATACGGCGGCAACGGCATATGCCCAATCTGGTTTAAGATATCCAGTACCGGGCGGCTTTCTTCAAATACCACTTCGAATAATGCATCATGGCGTGCCACCATGGTTGCTTTAATGCTCTCGTCATCTCCCAGCAACAGCTCTGCGCCAGGTTTCGGGGCTTTGGATGCCCGAATATGTGCCAACACACGGTGCTCATCCAGCATCCGTTCAACCAGCAATTCAATTTTGCCGCCACTGGCTTTTTTGCCAAATAAACGAGCCGGGATCACGCGGGTGTTATTGAACACCAGTAAATCACCGGGGTTGAGTTTATCGAGCAAGTCGGTGAAAGTACCGTGCGTGAGAGCACCCGTCGGCCCGTCCAGGGACAGTAACCGGCAGGCACTGCGCTGGGCTTGTGGGTAGTGGGCAATTAAAGATTCGGGTAATTCAAAAGAAAAATCGGCAACACGCATGGCTCTTCACTTAGACTTAAAAACAGGCGGCTTAGTCTAGTGCCAGGGGCGTTTCCCTGCAACCACCAGCCGCAAATCCGTTACAGAGTGGTGTTATGAATTTTCTTGCACATTTACACCTGGCGCACCTCGCCGAGAGTTCGCTGCCTGGTAATTTGATGGCTGATTTTGTTCGCGGTAAGCCAGATGGTATTTATTCGCCTGCATTATCAGCAGGTATTCACCTGCACCGGCGTATTGATGTTTTTACCGATAACTTGCCTGAAGTGAAGCTGGCCTGTTCGTGGTTTCGCCCGCAAACCCGCCGAGTTGCGCCTGTCAGTCTGGATGTCATGTGGGATCACTTTCTTTCCCGCCATTGGGCTCAGCTATCGCCCCAATTTGCACTGACTGATTTTATTGATCACGCACGGGAAACCATTACCCCTGTATTGCCAGATTCACCAGAGCGTTTTGTTAACCTTAACCAGTATCTTTGGGCTGAGCGCTGGCTGGAACGCTACAGTGATATGGGGTTTATTGCTTCAGTGCTGAATGGGATGGCTAATCGCCGCCCGCGCCTGGCGAGTTTGCGTGACTCCTGGCAGGATTTGGATACCTGTTACCCGCAACTGGAAACCTTGTTCTGGCAGTTTTACCCGGCCATGATGGAAAAAGCCCGGAATAAGCAGCTGTAAAAGCGACTCAGCCGTACTGGTGGCAGGTTGTTTTCCCCTTCCCCACGCAAGCTTTGAAACCAGATAACTCAAGCTCAGAGGCAGAATGCCGATATTCATTCTGGTTATTGCGAAAAAAAGGAGAAAAAAATGTCCACCATCAGCTCGTCTGTGACGTCAGCTGTGCAGAGTAGCTACAGTTCATCGGGTTCATCCGGTAGTGATGTATCGGGGCAAATCAGTCGAATTCGTCAGCAGATCACTCAACTCACGCAACAGCTGAAAGATCTGTCCAGCTCTGATGCAGATGCAGATACGAAAGAGAAGCAACAGGAGCTTATTCAGTCCGAGATCGAAATGTTGCAAGCGCAACTGGCGCAGCTTGAGCAGCAACAGGCTCAAAAAGCGACAAACAGCCAGACTCAAAACCAGACCCAGAATCAGGTTCAGGCGGAGAAAAAAGCTGAAGGCGTAAATTATCCTTCTGCTACAAACAAGATTGATATTTACGTTTAACCCGATCCTGGTTGATACAAAGGATCGTTTTCCCGGGCCTGGTCAAGCTGACAGGCCTGTTCTGCTATCACCGACCAAATTGCCTCGGCGGCAGCTGATAATGAGCGATTCTTACGCCGAATCAGCATAATTTTGCGCTCAATAACCGGACTGAGTTGCCTGACAACCAGTGAGTCTCCACCCGGAAGTGGCAGTGCCAGCGCAGGCAAAATACTGATACCAATACCCGCCTCAACCATTGGAAAAAGTGTTGCCGGGTGCCCTATTTGCTGAACAATATGTGGTTCAATATTTTGCCCGGCAAACGCCGCGTCAATGAGTGGCCGGCTACCGGAAGCATAGTCCTGCAAAACCAGAGCCTGCCCTGCCAGATCCTGCCAGAGAATATTGGCTTTCTGGTTGAGTGCGCTGTCACGGCGGCACAATAAAAAAAACGGTTCTGATAACACTGTGGTACACAGCAAATCAGTGACTGGACCGGGATCAATCACAATGCCGAAATCAACTTCCCCCTGGCGCACACTTTCCAGCACCCACTGTTGCGGGCGGTCATGCAGCATGAAGGTGATGTCGGGAAATTGCCGCTGGCTTTGTGCGATAGACTGCGGCATTAGGTGTGCTGAAATCGTCTGGCTGGCAGCCACTCTGACAATGCCGCTTAAGGTGTAACTGTGAGCACGGCTGTCGAGTAACACACTGTGCAGCTCATCCAGCACGCGTGACAGGCGCATCGCCATTTGTTGCCCGGCTTCAGTCAGGACCACTTCGCGGGTGGTTCGGTCCAGCAATTTTACTTCCAGCGCCAGCTCGAGTTCTTTAACGCTATGGCTGACAGCCGACTGGCTCAGGCCAATTTCTTCCCCGGCACGGCTAAAACTCTGGGTACGGGCAACCGCCACGAAGATACGTAACTGGCGCAGAGTATAATTCATTTAACTTCCTCATGAATTCATGAAACCAATCAATTTTATTTCTTAAAGATAACCCGGCACAATCCTGACTGTTAGCTTTGCGTTCTCATTGCTTTGCCACTATGTGCAAGGCATTAAATATTAAGAAGGTTATCCTGATGAAAATACTGCGCATACTCGACCCTTTTACACTGACACTGGTATGTACAGTGCTGTTAGCCACCTTTTTGCCTGCACAAGGGCTTTATGTGGGCTTTTTCGATGGGCTGACTAATGCGGCAATTGCCCTGCTGTTTTTTATGCATGGTGCCAAGCTTTCCCGCGAAGCGATTATGGCCGGCGGCAGCCACTGGCGTTTGCACCTGTGGGTAATGTGCAGCACGTTCGTCTTATTCCCAATACTGGGCGTGTTATTTGCCTGGTGGGCTCCCTTTCCAGTCAGCCCGGAGTTGTATAACGGTTTTCTCTACCTGTGTATTCTGCCCGCCACAGTCCAATCCGCTATCGCGTTTACTTCGCTGGCTGGCGGTAATGTTGCTGCGGCAGTCTGTTCCGCTTCAGCATCCAGTCTATTAGGGATATTCCTGTCGCCGTTACTGGTCGGTTTGGTGATGAATGTACACGGCTCAAGTGGTTCCACCCTGCACCAGGTGGGTTCAATTATGCTGCAATTGTTACTGCCATTTGTTCTGGGACACTTGTCTCGCCCACTGACAGCCGGCTTTGTTACCCGCCATAAAAAATGGATTGGCAAAACAGACCAGACTTCCATATTACTGGTGGTTTACACCGCATTCAGCGAAGCCGTAACCCATGGTATCTGGCACCAGGTGGGGTTGGGCAGCCTGCTGTTTATTATCGGCAGCAGCCTGGTATTACTGGCTATTGTTATCTTCGTGAATATTCAGGTTGCCCGCCGTGCCGGGTTTAATAAAGCAGATGAAATCACTATTGTGTTCTGTGGTTCGAAAAAGAGCCTGGCAAATGGTATTCCCATGGCGAATATTCTGTTTCCGGCAGCAACTGTTGGGATCATGGTGCTGCCATTGATGTTGTTTCACCAGATCCAGCTAATGACATGCGCTATGCTGGCACGCCGGTATAAACGCAAAGCTGAGCAGGAAACCCATCTGGCGAGCCAGAAAACGGCCCGCCCGGTAATGGAAGGTTAGCGAGGGCGGCGTAAGGGCTGCACCAGGGAAGTCAGCCCTTCGGTTTTAATCAACAGTGCCAGCGACATCAGTTCGCCGAGTTGCCCGGCAGGAAAAGCTTCCTTGCGGGCAAACCACAACAAATACTCCTCGGGCAGGTCAATCAGTACCCGCCCTTTGTATTTGCCAAACGGCATCACTGTATTGGCAACCTCAACCAGTTGGGCTTTATCCATTGTTATACACCCAATAAGCGGAGCATTTCGGCTTCATCAATAACCTCAATGCCAAGCTCCTGTGCTTTCTGCAACTTGGAACCTGCTGCTTCACCGGCAATCACCAGGTCGGTTTTCTTCGAAACACTACCACTGACTTTAGCCCCCAATGCCGCCAGGCGCGCTTTGGCGTCATCACGGGACATTTGGCTTAGCGAGCCAGTAAGCACGACTGTTTTCCCGGCGAAGGGGCTGTCTATCTCTTCAGGCTTCACCACTACCGGGTCTGGCCAGCTAATACCCGCTTTATGAATCAGTTGTTCAATGACATCCCGGTTGCGCTGTTCCAGGAAAAAGTTGTGCACATGAGTGGCAACCACAATGCCGACATCCGGGACTTGCTGCAACTGCTCAACCGAAGCCGCCATTAGCGCCTCCAGTGTGCCAAAATGAGCCGCAAGACCTGCCGCTGTTGCTTCGCCAACTTCGCGAATCCCCAACGCATACAGGAAGCGGGCAAAGGTGGTTTGTTTTGCTTTTTCCAGTGCATTAATTACATTTTGCGCCGATTTCGGCCCCATGCGGTCAAGACCGGTAAGTTTTCCGGCAGACAACGTGAACAGGTCAGCCGGGTTATCGATGTACTCTTTTTCCACCAACTGGTCGATAATTTTATCGCCCATGCCATCAACATCCAGTGCACGACGCGAGACAAAATGCTTCAGTGCTTCTTTACGTTGTGCAGCACAAATCAGACCACCAGTACAACGCGCTACAGCTTCGCCTTCAACCCGTTCGACATCTGAGCCACACACCGGGCAGTGCGCCGGGAACTCAATTTCACGGGTCTCTTCCGGGCGTTCTGAGAGCACTACGTTCACAACCTGTGGAATTACATCACCTGCGCGGCGAATAACCACGGTGTCGCCAATTCTCAGGCCAAGACGTTCAATTTCATCGGCATTGTGCAACGTAGCATTGCTGACCAGCACCCCGGCAACCTGTACCGGCTCAAGGCGAGCCACCGGAGTGATTGCCCCTGTACGCCCTACCTGAAACTCGACATCACGCACCGTCGTCATCTGTTCCTGAGCCGGGAATTTAAATGCCACCGCCCAGCGTGGAGCTCGTGCCACAAACCCCAGTTGTTCTTGCTGCGCAAGAGAATCCACTTTAATCACCACGCCATCGATATCAAAACCAAGGTGGGGGCGAATTTCTTCGACATGACGATAAAACGCCAGTACAGCTTCCGGCGAATCACACAACCGAATGCGGTCGCTTACAGGCAAGCCCCAGGCTTTAAACTGTTGCAAACGCGCCATATGGCTCGCAGGAAGCTCACCACCTTCAAGCACACCCACGCCATAGCAGAAGAAAGTAAGTGGCCGCTTCGCGGTAATACGGGAATCAAGCTGGCGTAATGAACCGGCTGCAGCATTACGCGGGTTAGCAAACACTTTCCCGCCAGTGCGACGCGCTTCATCATTAATTTTCTCGAAACCAGCCTGTGGTAAGAAGACTTCACCACGCACTTCCACGCGTGCAGGAATGTTGTCGCCCTGCAGGCGCAACGGAATGGCACGGATAGTTTTGACATTTGCGGTAATATTTTCCCCGGTAGTACCATCACCACGGGTCGCCGCCTGAACCAGCACACCATTTTCATACAGCAAACTGACAGCCAGACCGTCCAGTTTCAGTTCACAGCAGTACACAACGTCCTGGGTGTCACTCAGGCGGTCGCGGATACGTTTATTGAAAGCCAGGAAGCTCTCTTCATCGAATACGTTGTCCAGCGAAAGCATGGGAACTTCATGAGTGACCTGAGTAAAAGCAGTTAACGGCGCAGCTCCAACCCGCTGGGTAGGGGAGTCAGGGGTTACTTTTTCAGGGTGTGCGCTTTCCAGTTCACGTAATTCACGCATCAGCCGATCATATTCGGCATCCGGAACTTCCGGGGCATCCATAACGTGATAAAGGTATTCGTGATGGCGAAGAGTGGTTCGCAGTTGATTGAGTTTTTGTTCGATAGGTTCCATAACACACCATCAATATAAAAAACCCCCGACTAGCGGGGGCCTTGTTAAGAAAAGCGAAAAGGTTACGCGTTGGCCTCTTTAACTTCGCGAATCAGGTCCTGATACTCGCGCAGTTTCTGTGGCGTCATCATCCGGCGTTGGTCATCCATCACTACTCCGCCCATTTCATCTGCAATGTGTTGCGCAGACTGAAGCATCAGCTTGAAGTTTTGCGAGGCATCGCCGTAAGAAGGAACCTGCATAAAAATAGTCACGCCCGGAGTCATGAACGAGGACATTTCATCAAGGCTGAATGAGCCGGGTTTTACCATGTTTGCCAGGCTGAACAGAACAGGGCCACTACCATCCGGGCTGAGGTGCCGGTGGAAAATATTCATTTCGCCAAACTGGAAGCCCGCCTGCTGAATACTGTTCAGCAATGCCTCACCATTAAACTGCCCCCCGGTATGGGAAGACACGTTCATAATAATGACAGCTTCTTTCGTTTGCGATTTAGCTTCAGGCTGTGGTGCAGAGTGTTGCTGCTGTACCGGCTGCGGAGCTGGTTCTGCCTGAGGTGCCTGTTCCGGTTCACGATGAACTGGCGCCGGCTCACGGTAATGCGACACTTCCACATCAACGTGTTTCTGTGGTTGCGGATGGCGCACGGGCTCCGGCGCTGGCTGAGCATGAGTGACAGGCTGAGCGTGACGCGCGACTGGCTCGCGTATTTCAGGTTCTTTCTCTGCCTGAGGCGCAGGTGGCTGCTGCGCTGGAGGCTGGCGACGAGGTTGTGCCGACTCATAAGGCGGCTGATAGTTATGCTGAGGAGTGGGTGGTGCTACAGGCTCATTGTGGTGCTCAGGGGTTACCCGGTGAACACGAACCTCGCCGACACCTTCTTCTTCCTCGTCGTCGTAATTTTCACTGTCTTCGTCGTCATGCAACGACTTCATCCGTTTTAAAGGGCGATCGCGGAACACGGAAGAGCGCTCTTTACGGCTGGTCCACAACCCATGGACCAGTAACGCAATAATCGCAATCGCACCAACAATGATTAATATCAGACGCAAATCCTGCATCATTATATTCTCGGTTGTTCTAACACCTTGCCACAGCGGCAAACATTTACTCACTAAGAGTATTTGTCCATCACAACAAGTGCAAGTGCAGGCGTGTTTTTCCAGACAGAAAGATGAAATAAAACGTGTTCTTTGCTGTTTTTTCGACCATTCTCAGATTCATCCTGCTACCCTGCACGCAAATTTTTCAGCTTAGTCCATATCACCTTAGGAATTCGACGGCTTGAAGTCTGAGCCGGTTTCAGGGTTATGATACACGGGCGATATAATCCGGATGACTCAAGGAGTACTGAACAATATGGTTTCATCATCCCCTGCGGCTTCACGTAGCGGCATTTTTTACTTCTCGCAAGGATGGAAACTCATCACTGCACCAGGCATTCGCCGGTTCGTTTTTATGCCTTTACTGGTAAATATAGTGTTGATGGGCGCCGCATTTGGTTGGCTGTTTACCCGGCTTGACCAGTGGATACCTGCCCTTCTGAGCCATGTTCCCAACTGGTTACAATGGCTGAGCTATTTACTCTGGCCGCTGGCTGTCATCTCTATTTTGCTTATTTTTGGCTACTTTTTTTCAACTATAGCCAACTGGATAGCCGCACCTTTTAATGGATTGCTGGCTGAACAACTGGAAGCCCGCCTGACTGGCAATACTCCACCTGATGCAGGCTTGTTAGATATCGCCAAAGATGTCCCGCGCATCATGAAGCGCGAATGGCAAAAGCTGGCCTGGTATTTACCCCGGGCAATTGTCCTGTTATTGCTCTACCTGGTTCCGGGAATAGGCCAAACTGTCGCCCCCGTATTGTGGTTTTTGTTTAGTGCCTGGATGCTTTCAATCCAGTACTGTGACTACCCTTTTGATAACCACAAAGTACCTTTTAAAGAGATGCGAGTAGCTCTGCGCAAGCGGAAAGTCATGAATATGCAATTTGGTGGTTTGGTCAGCCTGTGCACTCTGGTGCCGGTGCTTAACCTGGTTATTATGCCGGTTGCAGTATGTGGTGCTACGGCAATGTGGGTTGATCAGTATCGCACTAAGCATGGCCGCTGGCCTTCAGCGCAATAAAACGGTTTTCGTGGCCCACTATGGTGTGGGCCAGTTTCAGCCCGGCAATAATCCCTGCGCGGCACGTTTGCACTCAGGGCAACTTATGCCATCCTTTATTCCATCCTGCTGGTTATTATTTCTCATCTGAATATAGATATGCGAAATCCGTCCTTCACCCGTGATGCTGAGAAGGTATGCTGGGACGGTTCCCAAATTTCATACAGTTAAGGACTGGCTATGAGTAAGATTTATGAAGACAACTCACTGACGATTGGTCATACGCCGTTAGTTCGCCTCAACCGCATCGGTAACGGTAAAATTCTGGCTAAAGTCGAATCCCGCAACCCGAGCTTTAGCGTGAAATGCCGTATCGGTGCCAATATGATTTGGGATGCCGAAAAACGCGGTGTACTGAAACCCGGCGTTGAACTGGTTGAGCCTACCAGCGGTAACACCGGTATTGCTCTGGCTTACGTTGCAGCCGCCCGTGGTTACAAGTTAACGCTGACTATGCCTGAAAGCATGAGTATTGAACGCCGTAAGCTGCTCAAAGCGCTGGGCGCAAACCTGGTGCTGACCGAAGGCCCTAAAGGGATGAAAGGCGCCATTCAGAAAGCAGAAGAAATTGTTGCCAGCAACCCAGAAAAATACCTGCTTTTGCAGCAGTTCAGTAACCCGGCAAACCCGGAGATTCATGAAAAAACGACAGGGCCGGAAATCTGGGAAGATACCGACGGCCAGGTTGATGTGTTTATCGCAGGTGTGGGCACCGGCGGTACACTGACCGGTGTAACGCGTTACATCAAAAACACCAAAGGCAAGAAAGACCTTATCAGCGTGGCGGTAGAGCCAACTGATTCTCCGGTTATCACCCAGGCGCTGGCTGGCGATGAAATCAAACCTGGCCCGCATAAAATCCAGGGTATTGGTGCCGGCTTTATTCCGGGCAATCTCGACCTGAAATTGGTCGATAAAGTGGTAACCATCACTAACGACGAAGCTATCTCCACCGCACGCCGTCTGATGGAAGAAGAAGGTATCCTTGCAGGTATCTCTTCTGGTGCGGCTGTTGCGGCTGCGTTGAAGCTTCAGGAAGATGAAGCCTTTATCAACAAGAATATTGTTGTTATTCTTCCTTCATCCGGCGAGCGTTATCTCAGCACAGCATTGTTTGCAGACTTGTTCACAGAGAAAGAATTGCAACAGTGATGCCAGTCCAGGCAAAATGAACAAAAAAGCACCCGGCTGGGTGCTTTTTTGTGGCACAGTTCAAATTTTTACGCTACCCGGCATTGCTTCATTTGCCCGGGTCTGGTATTTAACCTGCAACTTTATTTCGAAGCTCGAAATTAATCGCTAATGCGTGATCTGGCTTGCTGAATCGATTTACTGATTTGTTACAGGTTACACATTAGCGGCATAATACATAATGTTTCAGACGAGCGATGTGCAGGGCAGCCAGCCAGCGCTATTTAGCGCTTTTCTGCTTTTGACACGGTTTGTCTACGCGCAAGCGACAGATACAAGCTAAAGTTATGCCACACGGCTCTACTTTAGATCCAGACACTAAACCTATAAGTTGGGGAAAAACAATGTTCCAGCAAGAAGTTACTATTACCGCTCCGAACGGTCTTCACACCCGCCCTGCCGCCCAGTTTGTTAAAGAAGCAAAAAGCTTTAACGCCGAAATCACTGTGACTTCCAATGGCAAAAGCGCCAGCGCTAAAAGCCTGTTCAAGCTGCAAACTCTGGGTCTGACTCAGGGCACCGTTGTTACCATCTCTGCTGAAGGCGACGACGAACAAAAAGCAGTTGAACATCTGGTTAAACTGATGGCGGAACTCGAATAAGTTTTTGTTATTCGAGCGAATTCTCTATATCAGTCACAAGTAAGGTAGGGTTATGATTTCAGGCATTTTAGCATCCCCGGGTATTGCTTTTGGTAAAGCGCTGCTTCTGAAAGAAGATGAGATTGTCATCGACCGGAAAAAGATTTCTGCCGACAAAGTCGACCAGGAAGTTGAGCGCTTTCTGAATGGCCGCGCACAAGCTGCGGCACAGTTAGAAGCCATCAAAATCAAGGCTGGCGAAACGTTTGGTGAAGAAAAAGAAGCCATCTTCGAAGGCCACATTATGTTGCTGGAAGATGAGGAGCTGGAGCAGGAAATCATAGCCCTGATTAAAGATAAACTGGTTACTGCTGATGCAGCAGCTAACGAAATTATCGAAGGTCAGGCTACCGCCCTGGAAGAGCTGGACGACGAATACCTCAAAGAACGTGCTGCAGACGTTCGTGATATCGGTAAGCGTTTACTGCGCAACATTCTGGGCCTGGCTATCATCGATTTAAGTTCAATTCAGGACGAAGTTATCCTGGTTGCCACTGATCTGACTCCGTCAGAAACTGCACAGTTAAACCTGAAGAAAGTCCTCGGTTTTATTACCGATTTAGGTGGCCGTACTTCCCATACTTCTATCATGGCGCGTTCTCTGGAACTGCCTGCCATTGTGGGTACTGGCGATGTAACCACTCAGGTTAAAAATGGCGATTATCTGGTTCTGGATGCAGTAAACAACAAAGTTTACGTTAACCCGGACAACGAAGAGATCGAAGCGTTGCGCGCAGCTCAGGCTCAGGTTGCTGAAGAAAAAGCTGAGCTGGCAAAACTGAAAGACCTGCCTGCTATCACTCTTGATGGCCACCAGGTAGAAGTCTGTGCCAACATCGGTACTGTGCGTGATGTCGCTGGCGCTGAACGCAATGGCGCGGAAGGTGTTGGCCTGTACCGTACTGAATTCCTGTTCATGGACCGTGACGCACTGCCCACTGAAGACGAACAATTTGAAGCCTATAAAGCCGTTGCTCTGGCATGTGGCGACCAGGCTGTCATTGTCCGTACCATGGACATCGGTGGCGATAAAGAGCTGCCTTACATGAACTTCCCGAAAGAAGAGAACCCGTTCCTTGGGTGGCGTGCAGTACGTATCGCTCTGGATCGTCGCGAAATTCTGCATGACCAGTTGCGTGCCATTCTGCGTGCTTCTGCTTTCGGCAAACTGCGCATCATGTTCCCAATGATTATTTCCGTTGAGGAAGTGCGCGAACTGCGTGCCGCTCTGGAGTCTTACAAAGACGAGCTGCGTGCTGAAGACAAAGCATTTAATGAAAATATTGAAATCGGCGTAATGGTGGAAACACCTGCTGCGGCAACCATTGCCCGCCATCTGGCGAAAGAAGTCGATTTCTTTAGTATCGGTACCAACGATTTAACGCAGTATACTCTGGCGGTTGACCGTGGTAATGATATGATTTCACATCTTTACCAGCCGATGTCACCGTCTGTACTGAACCTGATCAAGCAAGTTATTGATGCATCTCATGCAGAAGGTAAGTGGACAGGTATGTGTGGCGAGCTTGCTGGCGATGAACGTGCTACACTTCTGTTGCTGGGGATGGGCCTCGACGAATTCAGTATGAGTTCCATTTCTATCCCGCGCATCAAGAAGATTATTCGTAACACGAACTTCGAAGATGCCAAGGTTTTAGCAGAGCAGGCTCTTGCTCAACCGACTACGGACGAGTTAATGAAGCTGGTTAACAAGTTCATTGAAGAAAAAACTATCTGCTAATCCACGAGATGCGGCCCAATTACTGCTTAGGAGAAGATCATGGGTTTGTTTGATAAACTGAAATCTCTGGTTTCCGATGATAAAAAAGATACCGGAACTATTGAGATTATTGCTCCGCTGTCTGGTGAAATCGTTAACATCGAAGATGTACCGGATGTGGTGTTTGCTGAAAAAATTGTGGGTGATGGTATTGCTATCAAACCGAATGGTAACAAAATGGTTGCTCCGGTTGACGGCACTATCGGCAAAATTTTTGAAACTAACCATGCCTTCTCTATTGAATCTGACTCTGGCATCGAACTGTTTGTCCACTTCGGTATCGATACTGTCGAACTGAAAGGCGAAGGTTTCAAACGTATTGCTGAAGAAGGTCAGCGCGTGAAAGCCGGTGACACTGTCATCGAATTCGATCTGCCGCTGTTGGAAGAAAAAGCGAAATCTACACTGACTCCGGTTGTCATCTCTAATATGGATGAAATCAAAGAGTTGGTGAAACTGACTGGTTCTGTAACTGTGGGCGAAACCCCGGTTATCCGCATCAAAAAATAACCAGGCCTGTTCTGTAAAAACGGCACCTCATGGGTGCCGTTTTTTTATGCCCAAAGGGGAAACTCAAATCCCGGCACCTTGTGTGTAGTGCTCTTCACTAAACACACCGGTGGACAGATAACGGTCACCGCGGTCACAAATAATAGCCACCACCAGCGCATTTGGGTTCTCACTGGCAACCCGCAATGCCCCTGTCACCGCCCCGCCAGAACTTACCCCACAGAACAGCCCTTCTGTTGCAGCAAGTTTGCGCATGGTGTTTTCCGCGTCAATCTGGTTTATATCCAGCACCTGGTCAACCAAAGACGCATCAAAAATACCTGGCATCCACTCTGCTGGCCAGCGGCGAATACCGGGAATGCTGCTCCCTTCTTCCGGTTGCAGGCCAACAATACGCACAGTACCAGACTGGCTTTTTAAATAACGGGCCGTGCCTGTAATAGTACCGGTGGTACCCATGCTGGAAACAAAGTGGGTAATTTTCCCTTCTGTCTGTTGCCAGATCTCCGGCCCGGTAGTGGTGAAATGTGCCAGCGGGTTATCCGGGTTATTAAACTGGTCGAGAATCTTACCCTCGCCATTGTCTGCCATGTTCTGAGCCAGCTCCCGCGCACCTTCCATGCCCTGCTCCCGGCTCACCAGAATCAGCTCTGCGCCATAGGCCTGCATAGCTGCTTTGCGTTCCTGGCTCATATTGGCCGGCATCAGCAGCTTCATTTTGTAGCCTTTCATGGCTGCAATCATCGCCAGTGCAATACCCGTATTGCCACTGGTTGCTTCAATTAGTGTATCGCCAGGTGCGATATCACCGCGTTTTTCAGCCTGAGTGATCATAAATAACGCGGCACGGTCTTTTACTGAGCCAGCCGGGTTATTGCCTTCCAGTTTTACCCAAATTTCACTGCCGTTATTCAGCCCGGTGTGCTGCAAACGCACCAACGGCGTATGGCCAATGGTCTGTTCAAGTATCATTGCGCGATTTTTCCCAATAAAAAAACGGCCTTGCGGCCGCTTAAAGGTATGCTTATAAAATTATCAGGCTGACTGCGCCAGAGCAAGGCTCTCAATGCGCAAATCGCCGTGATAGATGCGCGCATGTTGCAGGCCCACGAATAAGCGTTCACCGCGTTGCGGCACCACGTCATCACGCATGACAACGGTCAGAGGGTCTGTGTACCAGCCAACCGGCTGCACAACCAGCTGCATATAGTGCCCTTTCGGACTGACTTCCAGTACCTGAACAGGTAACGGAGAATCCAGGCTGGTTCGGCGGCTTACATCCACTTCCCAGGGGCGCAGGAACAAGTCTACCGGGCCCTGGTAACCTGGGGTAAAACCGAGAGGCCAGCGGTGAGCGCCAACGTGGAACTGGCTACCCTGCACAGATCCTTTTAACCGATTCACTTCGCCAAGGAACTCAAGAACAAAGCGAGTTGCAGGTTCACGCCAGACTTGCTGAGGTGCGTCAGCTTGTTCAATATTCCCCTGGCTCATCACGACAACCCGGTCTGCAATTTCCATCGCTTCTTCCTGGTCGTGAGTAACAAAGACACTGGTAAATTGCAGCTCTTCATGTAACTGACGCAACCAGCGGCGCAATTCCATACGCACCTGGGCATCCAGTGCACCGAAAGGTTCATCGAGCAGCAGAATTTGTGGCTCTACCGCCAGTGCGCGAGCCAGAGCAACACGTTGTTTTTGCCCACCGGAAAGCTGAGCAGGGAAACGGTCAGCCAGGTGAGAAAGCTGGACCATTTCCAGTAAATTAGCCACTTTCTGTTTGATAACCGCTGCAGACGGGCGCTCACGGCGTGGCAACACCGATAAGCCGAAAGCGATGTTGTCGAACACGGTCATATGGCGAAACAGCGCATAGTGCTGGAACACAAAACCAACCCGCCGGTCACGCGCATGCAGCTTACTGACATCATTACCATGAAAGCTGATACGACCACTGGACTGGTGTTCAAGGCCTGCAATTATCCGCAACAGTGTGGTTTTCCCGGAACCAGAAGGGCCAAGCAGCGCCACCATTTGCCCGCCGGGAATATCCAGCGAGATATCATTCAGCACCTGAGTCCGGCCAAAAGATTTTTTGATGTTGTTTATCTCAATGCTCACTATTACCTTCCTGTTGCAGGTGTTTTTCCTGGCTGTTCAGGCGCCACTGCACTGCACTTTTCAAAAACAGAGTCAAAATTGCAATTAATGTCAGTAATGCGGCGGCAGTAAATGCCCCCACCGTATTGTAATCCTGTTCCAGCATCTCTATTTGCAGTGGCAAAGACAGCGTTTCACCACGAATAGACCCGGAAACCACCGATACCGCGCCAAACTCGCCAATCGCACGCGCATTGGTCAATACCACGCCGTACAGCAAGGCCCAGCGGATGTTTGGCAATGTTACCCGGCGGAACATTTGCCAGCCGGATGCACCTAACAGAATTGCGGCTTCATCTTCCTGGCTGCCCTGGCTCATCATCACGGGCACCAGCTCACGCACCACGAACGGGCAGGTAACAAACACGGTCACCATAATCATACCCGGCCAGGCGAACATCAGTTGCAGGTTATGTGCCTCAAGCCAGCTGCCTGCAATACCGTTAGCGCCGTAGAACAGCAAGTAAACCAGGCCCGCAACGACTGGTGATACCGCAAAGGGGATATCCAGCAGTGTCAGCATTAACTGGCGGCCAGGGAAGGTAAAACGGGTGACCAGCCAGGCAAGCAATGTACCGAACACCAGATTGACCGGAACTGTGATAACAGCAATCAGCAACGTTAACCAGATAGCAGTACGCATATCAGGGTCAACCAGGTTTTGCAGCACCGGCATAATGCCTTTAGAAAAGGCGATGGCGAAAATCGATGCCATTGGCACAACAAGAATAAAGGCTGAGATCACCACACCCAGGCCAATCAGCGACCATTTACCCCAGTTGATGGGTTCACGCCGGGGGCGCAATTGTGAAATATTTGCCATTAATGCCCTACCACACGCCGACCAAAGCGACTCTGTAACGTATTAATCCCAAACAGCAAAATCAGTGATGCCGCCAGAATAACTGAGGCAATTGCACTGGCTGCCGGGTAATCGAACTCTTGTAAGCGCACAAAAATCATTAATGATGTCACTTCTGTTTTCCAGGCAATGTTGCCAGCAATAAAAATGACTGCGCCAAATTCACCCAGACTGCGAGTGAATGATAATGCGATACCCGCAATTAACGCCGGTGATAATTCAGGCATCACTACGCGGCGGAAAGTCTGCCAGCGGGTGGCACCCAGGGTTTCTGCCGCTTCTTCATATTCCGGCCCTAACTCTTCCAGCACTGGCTGCACAGTTCGCACTACAAAAGGAATACTGGTAAAAGCCATGGCAACCGCAATACCCAACCAGGTATAGGTAACTTTGATGCCAAAATGGCCCAGCCATTCGCCATAAAGACCATTGACCGAAAACAACGATGCCAGCGTTAACCCCGCAACCGCCGTGGGTAATGCAAAAGGTAAATCCATTAAGGCATCCAGCAGGCTGCGCCCGGGAAACTGGTAGCGGGTTAACACCCAGGCCATCAACAAGCCAAACACACCGTTAAACAGGGCGGCCACACCAGCAGACAGCACTGTCACTTTATATGCGGCAACCATCTGCGGGTTTGAAATAACCTGCCAGTACTGCGCCAGTGTCATCTGGCTTAACTGCATCACAAGTGCACTCAGCGGTAATAACAACACCAGGCAGATAAAAAGCAGGCTGGTGCCCATACTGAGTGTAAAACCCGGCAAAACACGCCGGGAAGAGATGGCAAACATTAGCTACGCCCTGCTGCTAACAACTGATCCAGTTCACCGCCACTGGCAAAATGCTTGCTCATGGCGTCTTTCCACGAACCAAATTTGTCTTCTACGCGAAACAGTTTGGTTTCCGGGAATTTGTCTTTCATTTTGCCCATTAGCTCAGGGTTATTTACCCGGTAGTAATAGCTGGTAATAATTTCCTGTGCTTGTGGGCTATAGAGGTAATTCAGGTACGCTTTGGCGGCTTTTTCGGTGCCATTGGCTTTCACGTTACGATCAACCCAGGTCACCGGGAATTCAGCAAGAATATCCACTTTGGGTACCACAACTTCGAACTGCTCGTTCGGGTACTGTTTACGGATATTGTTCACTTCAGATTCAAAGCTAATCAGCACGTCGCCAAGGCCACGTTCAGCAAATGAAGTGGTCGCCCCACGGCCTCCGGTATCAAATACCTGGACGTTTTTCAGAAACTGGGTCATGAAAGCTTTGGTTTTGGCTTCATCGCCACCGTCAGCCTGGTCGGCTGCGCCCCAGGCGGCAAGATAGGTGTAACGGCCATTGCCTGAGGTTTTCGGGTTCGGGAACACCAGTTTTACATCACTACGGGCCAGGTCGCTCCAGTTGTGAATGTTTTTCGGGTTACCTTTACGCACCAGGAAGGCCATGGTGGAGTAAAACGGTGAGCTGTGGTTTGGCAGGCGGCTTTGCCAGTCTGCCGGGATCAGATTGCCTTTGTCATGCAGGATCTGAACATCGGTTACCTGGTTGTAGGTGACAACGTCGGCTTTCAGGCCTTGCAAAATAGCCAGCGCCTGGCGTGATGAACCGGCATGGGATTGCTTGATAGTCAGTTTGTCGCCGTTGTTATCCTGAGCCCATTGTTTCTCAAATGGCGGGTTCAATGACGCGAACAACTCGCGCGCGACATCATAGGAGCTGTTCAGCAGCTCCGTCGCATGCGCACTGCCCGCCAGGACCAGAGACAGCGCCATTGCACTCAAGACACGTTTTACTGACTTACCCGCCATTTTGCACCTTCACTCAGACCTTATGAAATAGAACTCCAGTGTATTGAGAAGCGAGTCAAAAGTTATAACGGTTTTATATACCGTTTCGTGATTTTCAAGCGCAAAAGGGAATAAGACAAGGCGGGAGAAAACAGCATAGTTGCAGTCTTCATCAAAATGGGGAAAAGGTTAGTTTTAACCTGTTTATTTACACATCATCGTAATAATTTCAAACCGTTAGAATACGCCTGCCGCCGGGTACCAGGCTCCTTTGGCAGCGATTTATAGCACCAGGCAATACACATTCCCGGGCCACAAGCCAAACAGCCCGGGACTCATTTATTCCACACTGACGCTACTTATCACTCACCGCACAGGCCCTTCAGGACCAACTGGTTATTACCTGCTTCAATAACCCGGGGTTTATCAGGATGGAGTTCATCACGGCTTAGCACAACTCGCCAGGTATTATTCCCCTGATCGGGCGAGATAAACATCCCGGCGACAGCCACATACCGGGTGCTTTCATTCATTGGCATATCAACCATTAGGGTGCTTCCCGGTTGCAGGCGCACTTCCTTCTCTGCCAACAAATCAGCTTTAAGTACCTGAGCGCCACCGGTGAACAATAACGCATAGTCTGTGCGGTCAAACGCTTTGCGGTCCTTAAGTTGGTAGACGCGCACCACAGTGGACAATGCCACGCCACTGTCATTAGTGTTCACTGCTTCACGGGCACGAAGATCAAGGTGCAGAGTTTTAACCTGCTTATAAAAAACAGATTTGGTCACAGCGGCCGAGCTCTCGGCCACTTTCTGTGTCACACCACAACCGGCCAGTAATATCGACATACCGGCTACCAGTACAAACTGGGGAATCTTACTCACGATAACCGCCATATTCGCCGCTCTCCTTACGCTGCATATTCTCCTGAAGGCCCGCATAACGCCCCAGATTGATGGTCATTTTTTTTGGCTGTTGCCCTGGTAGCGGGTTACGAAAGCGCATCACAGCAGTACGTCCGAGTTGCCCTGCCCCGGGGGTGGGTTTACAGCTCATCACCGCCTGTGGAAGAAGATTACTGTTCACACACAGTTGCAACCGCACATCAAGGCGTGAGCCTAAATAAACGTGCAGCAACGCCATTAAATCCGCGTAAAGCTCACCGCCCGGAAGCCAGCCCTGCACTTCATCAAAACCCGACGTGCTGAGCTGCATCAGCACCTGGCTGTTCACATCCGTGGCATAGTTTCCCATCACCGGGCGGTTTACCAGTGTAACGGGGTGGCGGGTACTCAGGGCCAGAGGCGAACTGAGACGCACACGTTTTTTGTCATGGTGCCAAATCTTTGCCTGTGTACCCGGTGCCAGCAGGTTCACCAGAGAAGCCATACCTTCGGCAGTTCTTCCCGGCAGCAACATCACCGGTAACAGCGCCAAAAAGCGCGATAACGGCGCAGTTGCACTTGCCATGCAGCCATCACCTCCCAGCCCAATAAGGCCTAGAAGGTACTGCGATGTTTTGTCTTTCCCGCCCGCTTCAAAGGTGGCCGGATAGCTGTATTTACGCCATATCCGGTAGTACTGCGTAATCAGCCGGTGGTTGAATATATCAAGAAAGTCAGCGGTTACTTCATACCCTTCCCGCTGCTGGGCGATGTCGTTGACATAGTGTGTTGGCAACGGAGAAGTCACCCCGTACAACCCCATAAAAGTGATGCGAACTGTTACAGGTAAATGCGGCAGCTCCGCCGGTTCATAAGCTTTTATCTCTGAGGCAGGAAACCCCATTCCCGGGTGAGGGCGAAAACGCACTGGCTCCTGGCGAACCTGCCAGGTACTACCCATCACCGGGTTATCTGGCTGGCTTTGTTCCAGTAACTGGCAAAGGCGATAAAAATTAACTAAAGGTAACCTGTCACCGAGGCTGTTTATCAACCTGGCAGGCGCGGATTGTGATTCTCTTTCCACCGGATGCACTTTCCTTCTGGCTGAACAATGAGGGTAAGCTGGTTAAACTGATTCATATCGGCATAGAGCGCGAAGAAACGGTTAAGTAATTCCCCAAACAAATGGATGTCTCCTTCCCCGGTAAAACCGTTGCTGTCGAGGGTCACTTCGATATCCACTCCGCGCAGCAGATAGCCCTGCTCAAAACGCTGCAGGCGGTGATACGCCACATGCTGAATAGCCTCCAGGCGGCGAGTATTGCATTCATCTTCCTGCCAGTTATAGAGCGCCAGAGCGCCACGCAGCACCTCTGCGCTATTCATCATATTGAGAAAACCGGTTCCCAGATGGCTCATTACTCGCCAGTGAAACCGGTCTTCAACAGGGGGATAAACGGGTAGTGTAGGTTTGCACAGGTTGATTACCGGCAATGGTGTTTGAACCACCTGCTCACAACGCTCAAGCAGCGTGCTTTGCAGCGCCCGGCGCGGTAGCTGGCCGTTAGTGCCGGTGATTTGCAGTGATATTGTCTCATACTCTATGCGCTGTTCGCCCTGCAACTGATGCCCGCCAAGGATCAGCCAGGTATCATACAGCCCCGTCACGCTGCGTTTCACACGAGTGTGGTAATAACGTGGTGGGGCGTGACGCCGCATCATGCCGCCTTTATGGCGAAAACTAGAGAATGGCACATACTCTGCCTGGTTGGTTCGGCTTGAGCCGGTTACCTGGTCAACAGAATAGATCTCTGTATGCCCATCCTGCAGGCGTTTGGGGCGCAGCAGGTATTCTTGCTCCAGCCCGGAGACAGTGAGCGGGTCAGCTTCCAGTGTGAACAAATTAACCACCGGTACACAATGGAGGCGAACCGCCTCATGGGTGACGGGCAGATCTGCTGGCCAGAGGCTACTGAATACCACCTCGATATCAATATATTCAGTTCCCTCCGGGAGAGGCTGAGAGTCAAGGCCATGGAGATGGACAAACATAAACTTGTCACGAAAAGCGAAATACTCCAGCAGTAACTGGTAGCCGCTGAATGCGGTATCTGTTTTCGGCAGCAGGCTGTCTTCTGCGCGAAAACCACCTGGCGAAAAATAGCCATCCAGTTCTTTACGTTCTTGTTGGCCAGACAGGCGCATATACATAACAGCCTGGCGTTTTGTGAGCATCAGGTGCAAATGGCTGCTCACAGGCGCATCTGCCCCCAGGTAAAGGCTTAGCTGGCTGAGATCGGCATTTGACCAGTCTGCCTGCTGGCTGCAGGTAAAACGCATGCGTAGTACAGAGCGGCCATCAGCCTCAGTTGCCATAGTCACCGCAGATATACTCAGTGGGTTGAGCATCATATCCCGGGTGGTGCGATAGCGGCAGACTGTATTCTTCGGCCCCACCGGGCGGGAATAAATTGCCAGCCCCGCCGGTACATTCTCAGCCATTTTCACGGTATGCACATCTGGTGTGAATGCCACAATGGCGAGAGAGGGAATGGTACGCAAATAGTGGGGCCAGAGCATACTGACCAGCCCTTCAGTCAGCTCTGGTAAGTCATCATCAATCTTTTCACGCAAACGCCCCATTGAAAAAGCGAACCCTTCAAACAGGCGTTCAACATAAGGGTCGGGCGTACCTGCTTTATCTAAATCAAGCATGGCAGCTCTGTCGGGATGCGCTTGTGCAAATTCTTTTGCGGCTTCACGCAGGTAGCGCATTTCGGCTTCGTAATACCGCAGGGTTAAATCATCCATAACAAACTGAATCCTGAAAGTTCATTTACTGTGGAGGAAAAACGCCACCACACCTAATAAAAAACATTTAATTTCAATATATTAAAAAAATATCGCTAGAATATTTCAGCCGTACCTTAAGTTCCCTGAACAGCCAGGCTCTTCTCACCACCCGATTTCCAGGAATGTTTGCTCATCAAAACTCCAGGGCAGTTTCACTGCCGTGCTCTACAGCCCGCCCCGATGTTTCCGCACCTGTAATAAAAATTGTCTCCGGCAACCGGAAGCCACGCAGTTTCAGCAGCGCCAGCGGGCCCTCTCCGGCTTCGGTTCGCAGGGTGTAGTTCAGCGCCCGCCCGTCCTGAGCCTGCCAGCTCAGGCTGTAGCTGCTGCCTACTCCCGGGTACGCACTCACCGTTGCTTTATCCAGCAGGCGTATCCAGCCCCAGGCCCCGGGGATATCCGCATACTGGCGGGTTCCGGCTGTGGTGCTCATCCAGCTTAAACGGGCACCGGCGGCTTCTGTATCCGCAGGCCAGGTGAAACGTTTCCAGGCCGGCATCTGGTTCATATACACCAGCGCCTGGTTGTCGATAACCATGTCGGTTTGCATCACGCCCCCTGCTGTGCCCGGGCGCAGCTCAAAATGCATGCCTGCCTCCCCTTCAGTAAAGGCCACATCGGCGATATGGCTCAGGGTATTAACAGCCCGGAGGAAAGCCGGGTTGAAAACCAGACCCTGTGAATGGGTGCTGTCCGCCACCCACTGGTTGCCCTCGCGGTTCAGGACACCCTGCAGGCGGGTTTGCAGAAACTGAGTGATGCGCCCGGTATCGCTGTTCAGGTATTTTGCCAGCAATGGCAATGACACATCGCTGCCGGTATTGTTAAACGGATAGCGGCCGCCAAACGCACGGTTCCATTCACTGACTACCGCCTGCTGCCACTGTGCATTGAGGCTGTCTGCAGCAGGTGCCAGTACCTGCTGCCAGGCCTGCTCCATCGGGCTGACAAACAGGGTTTCCCCAAACCCACGCCACTCCTGCCCCAGGCCTGCGGCCAGCAGGCTGCCGTAGTCGCGGGTTTGGGTGAGGTCCACGGTTTTGCCCTGAAAAACAGTCTGCGCAAGGCTCTGCGCCATTGCCTGCGGGTCGGCCGCATGGGTCACCTGTTGCAGGCGCAGGCGCACCTGGGTTGCCCGGGTCAGATACGCCTGCAGGCTGTGTTCCTGCTGCCCGGTGCGGGTGGTATCCGTCAGCGCCAGTAACGGGCCGAAGGTGTTGTCCAGCGGACCGGTAACCCCTGTGCTCTGGTCAATAACCCCCTGGCTGCCACTGCCCAGCAGGTTTCGCGCCGATTTCACCAGCGAATCAGAGATGGCTTCCCGGGCCTGCCCGGTGCGGCCCTGCACATTCAGAGTGTTCATCAGGGCGACCAGCGGCGACTGGCGCACATCCGCCATCAGCGTTAACTGGTCAATGGTATCTGAAAGCGTGGCTGCACGCTGAAGCCGCAGGCTGTTAAGAAATGCCAGCCATGCACCGCTGAAATCCGCAAAATAGCGCTCCGTGAGCTGTTGTTTCAGCGCTTCAGGCGTAATGGTCTCCTGCAACGACGCGGACTGCTGGCTGTCTGTCAGCACCCAGTCGAGTTCATCACGGCGTGCTGCCACCACACGCTCAATCGCGGGCTGTACTGCCTGCTCCCAGGCCTGGCGGGTGAACACGCCCGGTACGGTTTCGCCGGTCGTGAACAGCCGGGACACATCCGTATCGCCGGTCATGTCTTCCAGGTGCATATCAGCGTACAGGTGCGCCACCTGCGCCAGCATATTCTGGTACAGGGTGGCTTCGCTGTTGCGCTGCCCCATCAGGCGAATAAGCAGGGCGCGCACCTGCCTGACCCGTTGTTTATCCTCTGGTAAAGCCCCTTCCGGGTGAGTGGGGAGTTGTGCGCCATAAAACGATAACAGTGACGGTGCCAGGCCCTGCCAGACCGTGTCGTTAACGCCATCACGCGCTGGCCAGCCCTGCAACAAAGTGCGTGCAAACCAGTCTGCATCCATATGCTGCGGGCGTGCCAGCATCAGGTAGAGTTTTAACTGGTCATAGATGGTTTTTGCCTGCTGTTCACGCAGTGGGCTGCCTGGCGGCAGCGCGGTAAACGCCTGAAGCTGCGAGTGCAGGTGGTCCGCCGCGGCATCACGCAACAGGGCATGTGCACTGGCCTGGTAATGGGGCATCAGCGCGGCCAGCAGCGCCTCATTCTGGCTGAGGCCGGCGCGTGTATACCAGGGGGCACCCTGTGCAGCCCGGTACTGTAAACGGGCCAGTGTTTTCTGCAATTCAGCAAGGGCCTGCAGGCGGGCAGCCAGCGGCTGGTTTTGTTGTGCGCCCGCAACCACCCGTTCACGGGCACCGGTAATATGGCTGCGGTTACTGGTATACGCCACACATATCCATGCCACTGATGCCAGCAGCAGTACGAATGCCATGGGGGATAACACTTTTTGCCAGGGTACCCCTGATTTCCGGGGGCGCAACGGTGGCGGTAATGCCCGGACATGTACCGGTAACACTTCCCAGCAGTTGTCCATAACCCAGCGGTGTTGTCCGGATGGCTGCGTTGTGGCGAAGGGCTGGCTGAAGACCACTCCGGCCAGGGGGAACGGGCGGTGAGGGCCTGTCATGGCTGACAGCGGCCCGGTGATACTGGCAGGCTGGCGTGTCAGCTGGTCGGCCAGCGCCAGCAGAAAGGGGTGCGGCTCCCGGCAACATACCTGCTGCACGCCCCGGGAAACCAGTTCCGGCACCATTGACGCCAGTGTCTGCGCCAGTGTGTCCGCATCACACCTGGCAGGCAGCAGGCAACCCGTGGCCTGCACGGTGCGGCCCGCCGGTTTCCCGGCCCGCGGGTGCAGGGACCAGGCATACACCGGCAGTTTCCAGCCCGCCACTGCCATGCGTTCACGCAGGGCATGCACCAGCGCGTTCATGTCACTGCCAGAAGGTAGCGGGTGCGGGGGCGCCGGGTTGATCGTGGCAAGCTGGTCGAAAGCGGAAGTCACCCACACCAGGCCATCTGCCGGGCGGTAACGCAGCTTCCCCAGCGCCGCCAGCCAGGTGTTGTCGGCAGGCTCAGACGGGTCACCGCCCCACAACAGCAGGGTACCGCCATCTTCCAGCCAGAATTCACGGGTGAGGCCCGGTGCCAGTTGCTCCACATCAGAAACCGTCCCGGTTACCAGCAGGATACGGATTTTATGCTGCCAGAAACGGCCGTGGAGGTGGTGAAGATACTCACGGATTTGTTTTGCTTTAACGCAGCTTCTGTCGTTTTTCTGCTCGCCCAGATCTGCCTGCGGTCTTTTGCCTGTAAGCAATATATACTTCTGAATAAAATGAGAGGAAACCAGCCATTCCAGTAGCCGTACAAATATTTCATCAAACAGCAGAATCACCAGGCAAACCACAACCACAATAAGTGATACAAACAGTTTCTTTTCCTGATGAATAATTTTTAAAAATGGATTATTCAGCCAAATCAGCCCGGCACTTATCAATAAAATTATCGCAATAATAATCCATGTGCTAATGCGTTTATTCTTTGCCACGCCATTTTCCTTCAATAATCGACTTTGCGTACAATTAGCTGATGCATTGTTTTATTTTCTGCCATTATCCACTGGGGCATGGCGGATGTAACAGCATGTTCACTGGCGCAAATTAAGCTAATATTCCCTGTTGCTGCTCCGGGGTTGCCGAATAAATCATCCAAACTATATTCCTCACGTTTCCCTGGTGAGTACCCCATACTTTCAACCTGTTTGATAACCCGGCTGAGTGTGTTCTGGTTCACCTGAACCCGCCAAATTCCATAGGGCTCTTTTGCAGACACCCCCCCCCAAAGCAGCATATCTCTGGTGGTAGAAATATCTTCCGTTGACACAACCGGGCGGTGGATTGCTACTTCAGGTTTAATATCATATTGAGCAAGCCATTCAGGTGAAGCCAGTAACAGAGCAGATACAGATTCCGCCTGATAATCCAGAGGCATACTGAACAGGTTGATTTCAACAGAGAGTGTCACCCAGGCTTCACCATGATCCAGCCAGGGATCAAGCCAGATTAAACCATCGCACTCTGTCTCAACAATAAGCGAGTTTGTGTGATACTTGTCTGGAAACATACCCTGCCAAATATCTTCAATCACTTTATTATCCAGCGCTCCGTCATGGTGAATACGCACAGAAAAATCACCACCAGGGATCATTAACAAATCTGGCTCCAGCATACGGAGTAACTGAGACAGGTATCCTGACAGCCTCGACTTGTAACTTGTATTTGAAGGCTTATCCAGGCAGGCAACCGTCTGAACGCGTTGAAGGTCCACAAAGTAGTGTGCCTGTAACTGGCTACCAAATTTCACAAGAGCAGAGGCCAGCTTGTTACATGCTATTGGGGTAATATAAGCTTTTCCCACCAACCCTGCGAAACGTTGCCCCGTATTCACCAGTCTGTCATATTGCTCCTGGTGGAGATTATTCCAATAAGCAATACTGTCACGCGAATTTTCATAAATTCGTAGCCGAATACCATAACAGGCAAAACCGGTAGTAAAAGGTATGACAAGGGTACAAAACCAGAACCATGCTGAGTGAGTTGCCATACCGCCAGGCCATAAATAAAGCGAAAACATCGCACCCACGCAGGTAAACAGAATAATAACCAGCGTCCATCGCAATATTTTCGGGTGCTCAGGTGCGGCTTGTTTGTCAGGAATGCTATTAAGATCAATAGGCATAAGCTACCGCCGACCAGCAACAGGCAATGAGGTAATTAACGTACAACCACAGCCACAACGGTGCCCATGAAGCGCTATGGGTTTTCCTTTAATTTTGGAACCTTCATCACCTTCTGCAATAGCGGTTTCTCCGTGTACAGGGCATAACACTTTGTCTCCTTTACAGGAAATAGCCCTCCCCTGAAATATAACACCTGTACTGCCTTGCAAAACCTTCCCACCACTGGATGTCGTGTCACCAATGCGAATAACACCAGGCATAATAAAGCCCTCTTAGCTTTGTTGAATATTCGGATGCAATACTGTTAAAAAAACCAGCCAAATAGCGAAAAACAAATACCATCTGGCTACCTGGTTAAATAAAATATCAAACAGAAAATAATAAGCGTGCAACCACACTTATTTAAAACACAGCGCACACCAATATAAATAGCCTACAAAAGCCACCAATTAGTTATTGCATACCAATAGCAGCAGAAAAGTCCTTTTGTTCATTATTGACTCCGTTACGGTTTTACGGGATTCGGGCTGTTGACCACACAACGAACGGTTTTATCATCTATCAGTTTTGTTCCCGGACTTTGATTAGACCGGACAATGGTTAACCCTTCAAATGGACCAGAGAAACCCGCCCCGCGGAGTACTTTGGTATACTGAGGCTCCGTATCATCAATTTCTACTAAACGCTTATAGATCGGTTTTTCCGGCCCCCGGGGGTTAACTGCCGGGGAGTGCTGGTAATAGTCCGGGTCATACCAGTCCTGCATCCACTCATAGCCATTCCCTGCCATATCGTAAAGCCCCAGCGGGTTGGGCGGGT
>NZ_QGTS01000005.1:0-132871 GCF_003182475.1 Mangrovibacter plantisponsor | reverse complement strand
GTTCTGTTTTACCTGGTGCAGCATATTTTGCAGTTCGGGGCTGGATTGTTGATTTTGCGCGGCAGTGGCAGCAGAAGTTGCGGCCGGATGGTTATCGCAGGCACTCAGAAATAAAAGGGCCAGCAGCCCAATAGTATATTTATTCATTGCTATATCCTTATAGTTACACTATTAATGCCCCGGGTGATTCACAGGGGCCAAATACACAGCGTTGCGGGAAGTGGGGGTTAGGCATGCGGTTCAGGTTATACCAGGGGGTATTATTCATTGCCAGTGCATAGCCCCAGGAAAGCTCATTCCCGGTTTTCAGGCGGTTATAGATTGTGGTTAACTTCTGCGCCGCCAGCTCTGCTGCATGGCGCTTCATATCCTGGTCGCGGTTAAAGCCCTCCTGCAAGAATTCACACAACTGGCGCTCCTGTATTTCCACTGCCGCTGCTTCGTCTCCATTTTGTACCAGGCAGGAGCCATCCCGGGTACGGTGGCACATAACTTTGCGCCACTCACGGCGGGTCTGAATGCTGTACAGCACCTGAATAACCGCTTCTTTGCGCTCAGAGTAGATATCCAGTAACAACCGGCCGCGGTTAGCCAAATCCACATGGTCCCACTTGCCGTGGCGGGTTAACAGATATAATAAAATACCTTTAGCTTCTGGCGTGAAGGTTAATAACTGCTGCGGATTACCAATAATATTTTTAGCTAACTGATTACGATTTTTTGAAGCCTCAATATTATTTTTAGTTTCATCAATCACTTCTCTAACAAAACCTTCAAATATGGCTGAAACAGAATCTATACCCACCTTTACTTTATTATACATCTGGTAGATATCTTTTGTTATATCCGCAATCTGCATAACACATATACGGGTAAATGTTTCAAATGCCGGTTCAGCAACCAACTCAAAAAAGCGGTAATCCAGAGCAAAGAGTTGATAGGCCAGCCAGGCACCAAACTCCGCCAGGGTTTTACCTGCCACCTCGCAAATAAACGCCCCTTTGGCCCCCACACCACAACACAGGCTGGCGGCAACTTTAAAGCAAAACTTTCCGTTAATGAAAGTACAATGAAATTTCGCCCCGGCACCGATACCAGCCAGCCCGGCAATACTGGCGCCAATGGTGGCGAAATCCGTAAATTCGCCCACTGTTTTGGCCACTGTGGTGGCGGTTAATGAAGGCGGTGCCGTGGGTTTCAGCCACTGAACTGCCCCCTGAAGCGCATATTCTGCCCGGGCACCAGCAAACAGCTCAGCAGAGACCGAGGCCCCTTCCTCCTCTTGCTTCATTTGTTTATAAAATTGCCCGCTCCTGCCGCCCTGACGCTCCTGGAAACGCGGCAGCCTGCCCTGTGGCAGACCGGCAACAATCTGTTGTTCATCATCTTTAACCATAACCTGAAGCTGGGCTGCCAGTTGTGCGGACGCCCCCACAAAACCAATCAGCTGCTTTTCAATATAAAGGCGGATGACCCCCATATTCAGGCCCACCAGTAGCGGTGTGTCCTCTTCTTCACCAGGCATATAGCGCAAATCCCAGCCCAGCCGGTCCGGAATATAGAACACGGCCCGGCCAATACCGGAAGCCACAGAGAGGGAGGCCGTCGCTTCGCCTTTAATACTGACATGCCCTTCACCAGGGTTAAATTCTGCCGCAGCGCCAACATTGGAAATAAAACGCATAAACTGGGCGGCGCCAGATACTTCAATACCGTTATCAAAGGTATGTGACCCTGCCAGGCTTTCATTCCAGCTTTCTGCCCAGCCAAATAATGTTTCATCCAGGTTGTAATCATCCAGATTCACATAATCTTTAAGTTCGATTTTTATTTTTGGCAATATTCCCTGAGAAAATTGCTCTTTCATTTTTTTCGTATCTATTGTTCGCCGGCCCTGGCTGTCAACAGAATAAATACTGCTCTGCCCTGTTGCGGTATCTTTATTTTTCAGGGTAACGGTATGCCACTTTTTCTTAGCCCCGCTCTGCGAACGGCCAGCGGAACGTTCAGAGAAATAGCGCTGGCTGGCGTAAACATAACGTTTTCCCAGCTGCTTCCCGCCACCCCGTTTACGGGTGTCGAGTAAGGGAAGTAATTCCACAACATCCTGGTACCCCATATTACTGGTTTCACCATCTTTAAGTTTATCCAGCAAGGCTGCACGCTTGTTTTCCAGCAGAAGCTCTGCGGCAATAACTTCTGCTGCCTGTGGTTCAGTACTGACACCAGGTAACTGCCTTTGCTGGCCATATTTTTCAATTGCGGCTGAATAAGCGTGGCTGGCTTGATGATAATCATCAACACGGCCTAACATATCCAGACAATGGGTTTCAAACTCCCCTGCGTCCAGCGCGGGAACAACAATAATTTCTTCTGTTTCCGGGCGAAAATAAAGCATCCCGGATTCATGGCACACCTGAACAATATTGTTCTCAGATTTATTCAGCTGGCATTCAGCGTCAGCGTTATTTTGAGCATCCATACCCAGTTCACCTTATTATTCAAAAAATAATTCAATATTTTTGGGGTCAATACCATAATGTTGCTGCGTACAGCCATTTTCATCCGTTCTGCCGCGCAACACTTTCCCCTCCGGAGTTTCGATACGATAAGCAACCCAGGCTTTCGGTTGCCGGGTTACCTGATCCACCACCTGAAACCCACCACTCACAGGAAACTGATATTGCGGGTCTGCCGCTGCGGCAGGCATCAGCGCCCGCTCCAGCGAAGCCGGGCCGCCCCAGTCAAGCATGGGGCTGTTCAGGCTGATTTTACCTGGCGCGCCTATTTCAACCGCGCCATCCTTAATTTTGATATACGCGCCTCCGGTACTGGTCAGCGTGATGCCTTGTGCAGCGTTGAGTACTATTTCGCCTTTGGCGCTGTTAATTGACATCTGTTGGTCAGACTGAAGCTGCATGGCACCTGACTGCGCCTGGATATCCACCCGGCCACGGGCGGCAAAGATCTTCAACCCCAGCTTGTGCGCAAATAAACTGATTGCCTCACCTGCGGCGACAGTGAATCTTTTGAATACGGTCACATCCGCATTTTCACCGGCTGTCGCTGTGAGGGTTTTCCCTGCGGAAAGCTGAATACTCTCCGGCGTAACGGCTGCCACCCCAGCCGGAGCAGACAGCAGCAATCCCGCTTCTTTTAGCTGATTCAAAACCTGTGCGAGATGTTGCTGTGCAGTAATATCTGCATCCAGTGCACCAGACGTACCGGCGCTCTGAGCAAGGGCGGTGACCAGTTGTAATGCATTTTGTAATTGTGCAACTGCAGCATTCATATCCAGCATGTCGCCCTGGGCTTTCGGCTGCTTATCTGCCGTAATAAACACCCCGGCACCACCGCGGATGGCAACATGCCGGTCGGTACGCAACTCCGCCCCTTCGCCACGCGGTTTTCTTTCAGCATTCACATTGTGGCCCAGGTTCAACTGGGTCTTGCCGCCGTATTCAGTACTGAGTTTGACGTGCTCTGCCCCGCGCTTGTCTTCCATGCGCAGCTTATTCCGCCCAGCAGTTCTCACCACATTGCGGGTGCTGTTCAGTTCCGTAACCGGGTCAATATGGCAGGAGTCATGCAGGGCGTAGGCGATGTACGGGCGGTCCGGGTCGCCTTCATGGAAGGCTATCGCCACTTCGGTGCCCTGAACCAGCGGGAAATGGAAACCATATTTGTGCCCGCCATAAGGTTTGGCCAGGCGCACCGGCATACTTTCCATACCTTTGCGTTTGTCGTCGCGGTCGGCATCAAACTTTACCCGGTACAGGCCTGAGGCATCCTGCCAGGCGTAGATGTCGTCTGGTTTGGCGCTGGTCACCCGCGCCATCAGAGTGCCACTGACAACCGGGCGTGGCCTGGCCGCCGGGCGCCAGCAGCGGTTTTCAAAAAAAGGCATGGCCGACCACGCCACCTGCAGGGCATTCTGGCGGCTGGCGGTGTAAACTGCGCGGGTAATCACCACGCCGTTTTCTGTTTCCCTGGGCAGTGTGGGTGGAATGGCCGCCTCAGTGATAACCAGAACCTGCGCCGGGCCAAGACTGTGGTCGGTGCTGCTGCCCGTTACCCGGGTCTGGTCCGATAAAAAGCGTTCGTGCTCCAGGCGCGCCCAGAAGTGGCCGGTTTCAGGCTCCGGGTTAATGTTATCTCCGCGCGCCTGGTGCCGTGGCCGGTGGTGGTAGACATCCCCCCAGGTGACACCCTCGCCGTCGCCCCGGGTCATGTCGGCGGGCTCAGAGAGCAATACCCGTTGTGCTTCACGGTGGTTGTAGTCACCAGCGGTGACCGAGCGCACCGCCACATTCTGCGTAACCTGGACATCCCATACCGAATCTGCGCCATTATCGTTAGCGCCGGACGGGCTGTTTAACGGCAGTTTTTTCCCGAATGACCAGGCGCTCTGCCTGTCGGCAAAGTGCACCACTTCGGTTTGTGTTTCCGGGTGCAGGCTGAAGAAGTAAAAAATCCCCAGTTCAGCCAGCAGGCGCTCAATAAACGCCAGGTCATTTTCCTGGTACTGATTAATCTGTTCACGTTTTGGGTAGTCGTGGCTGAGGATAAACTCATACTCCCAGCCATTCAGGTTGTGCTCCCGCAGGACTTCGGCCACCACTTCCGGCACCGATTTATTGACGAAAAAGCGATGAGTACGGAACTGGTTAGCCAGCAGTGCAATAAAGGGCTCCAGTACAATGCTGTACTTCGCTTCATCTGCAGAGCCGCCGGTACGGGTGAAATTCGTGATAACCCCGTGCACCACTTTGCGGTCCGCCAGGGAAAGCAGGTTGCCTGCGCCCATCGTAAGCGTTGCGGGTTTGGTCAGGAGCTGGCGGGCATCAATGTTTTTGTCGGTACTGGTAAACCTGATGGTGTAGTGGTAAAGCGCACTCATCGCCTCTTCGCCACGGAAATCTTCCACATCAATGTCGGCGCTGCAGGAAGGAATAGAGAGGCGGTAGCGGTTCAGGGTGTTGCGGGTGAACGTATTGCGCATCCCTGTCAGATTCATGGTGTTAACTCCCTTTATATCAGTAAAGCTGTTCTTGATGCGGGCATCTGTACGTTTCATTTACGTGGTGCCCCTGCAGGCACGCTACCGCCCGTTGCTTTTCCCTTCACTGGGAGCCAAAGCACATCAGGCGTGGTTTCCGGTTTATGTGCCGCACATGGCAGCTGTTGGGTAGTACGTTATGCGGCCGTATTTGTGTTTGAACCCGGTACCTGGCAGGCGTTAGCCCCGGGTAACAGCGTAATTTCAACCCGGCGGTTGCGTGCCCGCCCTTCCGGTGTGCCATTCGGTGCTACAGGGCGGCTTTCACCATAGCCCTGCACTGCAAAGCAGCTTTCTGGCACCCCACCGGTATCGCGCATCCAGTCACGCACTGCTTCGGCACGCTTCAGCGAGAGCAACTGGTTATGTGCCGGATTGCCAGTGTTATCTGTGTGCCCGGCAATAACGACCAACCCGCCTGGTCTTTCCCGAATAGCGACCAGCGCACTCACTAACACAGAAGTGGAGCCAGGTTTGAGTTTGTATTTCCCGGAATCGAACAGCGACAGGCTGTCCAGGTTCAGAGTCTCTGGCTCCGGAAGAGTGGTTGTGGCAACAGGGTGAGGTAATGGCGGTGGAGACTGGCTGATAAGCGCCGCTTCCAGTAGCGGTAACAGGCGCTCGCCCTGGTAAAGACCCAGGCTATAACGCTGCGGCACACCCTGGCGTTGCCAGGTGCCCAGTTGAGCGGCCTCAGCCTGTAGGCGTTGCTGCGTGCGTAACCTGGGCTCAACCAGTTCACCATTAGTGCGTTGGTATAGTGCGAGGTGGTCCCCAATATTACGGATAAGCTGCTGGTTGTTCACCCAGGATGCCAGCATCGCCAGGGCAAGAAAAGCGCCGCCCAGTAACCCGGCATAACGCCAGAAAACCCACTGCGGCGTAATACCCGGGCCGCGTGGTAACTCAGGTAAAAACAAGTCCGGTAGAGGTAATGAAGCTTCCGTTGCGGTGACATCCGGTGGCAGTGCGGTGTATGAAGCGATGTGTTGCTGCCACAAATTACCCTGCTCACCTTGCACTGGTGCCACGCAAACACCTTGCTGGCAGAATTCCAGTGCGGGTAACCCCCCTGCTGGCACCGACAATACTGGCTGGATGGTGCGTTCGCGCCAGGCCAGCAGGCTGCCCAGCCACAGTGCCATGCTCACGCAGGGCAGGCGTGAACGGCCGTACGCATCATTCACCCACTGAGATAACGGCTGGTTCACCTGGCCGGGCTGGTGCACCTGCATTTCCGGATGGTGGCTGAGGGCTGAAAACCAGACTGGCCCGGCCCCCGTTCCAGCCACTGGCGGCGACACCCAGGTTACCCCCCATAATGGAAGTGCACAGCCCAGAGTTAAATGGCACTGCCCCACAGCACGCTGCCACCCGCGCAGGTGGTGGGTGAAATCACCCTCACATACATGCTGCTCTGGAAACGTTGCCAGCAAAATAGAGAGTTGTGATACCAGTGCAGGGCGGTACTGATTGAGGAGTTGTACCAACAATGGTAATTGTGGCGCATCCTCTACACGCAAATACCAGCCGTGGCAGGTTTCACGCTGCCAGGAATCAGGGGCGAAAAAGGCCGTATTATCGCCACAAACCAGAATGACAGCGCCCTGGTAGTCTTCCGGCGGTAAGTGTTCCGGCCTGGTGCCCTTAACCCTGGTTGCCAGTGCCCGGTGCTTTCCTGTCTGGCTCCAGAGCATGACACCACACACCAGTACAACCAACAGACTAAGCACAGCCTTGCTGGCTACGGAAAGCGGCCAAAAACCCAGAATAAGCCACAATACAAGCGCGGCACCCAGTATGGTTAACAGCCGCGGGTAAAGATCACGCATCGTTTACCCCGGCAGGATTATCTGGTTAACCAGTTCAGTAAGAGAGGATGAAAGCACAAGCCACAGCGCAGCCAGCATCCCGGCTCCGGTTACCCAGAACAGCCAGTAGCCCTGCCTGCCGCTGTGCCGTTGAGAAGGCATGACCACAATGGGTGCATCCTGAGCCAGGGTGAACCCGGGAACCCGTTCGGCAAGTGCCTTGACTACATCCTCGCGCTGTTCATCATCTTGCGAGCGATACTGCCCAACAAACCCAAGCTGTAAGGTGCGATACAGGCAGGTAAGCACTGCGGTATCTGGCTCGGGATCATGGCGCTTTTCACGAATAAGCGCCCACACAGCCTCACCCGCATTCAGTGTGCCAAAGAAATGCGCCTGTAACGGGTCACGGTACCAGGCCTGGTAGCCGTCATCGGTTGTTCCCCTGTTCATCACCCTCTCATCGAGCAGTGCGCACAGGGCATAGACCATATGGTCACGCCGGGCATCACTGTACCCTGCTTCAGTAAGCGCAGTTCGCGCCTCTTCTACCACCTGGCAGGCCCGGCGATAGAGAGCTTTGCCATCATGTACCACCAGCCCGCTGCGTAATTGGCTTGCCATCAGCCAGCCCGGGTAGAAGATGCGCTCAATTTGCTGTTGTTCTTTTCTGTTCATGTACGCAGTACCGCATAAAGTTCAAGTTGCACGTCTCCCAGCGAAGCCGGGGTGTAAAAAGAGCAGTTGCCAGTTTCCAGCATTTCTCTTGCCGCATCCGAGTGCAGGTCCAGCGAGAAATACTGATTCTCCAGGCGTAGTGGAATAGCTGCGGGAACATGGGAAAGTGGAATGATGACAATGCCGCTCAGCGCCACATTCACCACATCAGACACATCGCCAAAACTGCCTGCCTTGCACAGTTGTGGGAATTTCACCTGCAATTCATGATTGGGCAGAGAAGCACGCACCGAGAGGTAAAAATCGGCACCTTCACGCAGGCGGGCATCGTGCAGGGAGCCTTTCCAAATTTGGTCGGCATGCTCAAGTTGAATACTGACAACCCGCGATGGCAGGCTGGCTTCCAGCAGTTTGTCGAGCAGTGCCAGTAGCGGGGGAAACACCTGTTCAGGCGCATTATGCTGGTATGCGGGAATATCTGCGGCATCATGTGCCAGTGAGAAGGTGAGCAGGCTGCCTGCAAGGCGCACCAGTTCGCGGTAAAACAACTCCGGATGGTGCGATGGCGCCTGTAACAATGCGGCCAGTACCGGCTCAACACTGTTCAGGGCATTAAGCAGCCAAAACAGGGAAACATCCGCCACCGCAAAATCGGCCATACGTGCATTGCTCTCACGGCGCATTGCCATCAGGCGGCGGCGACGGGCCTGCAAACGCACCAGTAATTCATTCAGCGCTGAAACCAGGCTCGGGCTTGCTGCAACAGAAAGCAATGGTGGGATAAATGCGCTGTCACGGCACCACTGCCCCTGGGCATTACGCACCAGACGGGCAACCGGGCAAGTGAGGTATGCGGTATTTTCCTGGCCAGACAACCGCAGCGTGATGGCATGGCGCAATACGGCGAGCTCGGTGCGCTCATGGCCTGCCAGGTCCTGAACCACAATTCGCTCGGCCTTCCAGCGCTGTGGACGATCACTGCCCTGCCCGGCTGCCAGGTTACCGCCACTGGCACTTAATAACGGTAACGCTGCCACAACCTCAATGGCTTCGTTTCCGGCTACTAAAGGCACTTCGCAAACCGGCGGCAGATTGTCTGCAAGCCCCGTATCCACAAGCGTACCATCCTGAAACCGTACCACCAGGCGAGTCATATTCAGGCGTGACACCTCCAGCGCAGAGTCATCAAACTCAGCGGCCACTACACCCCATGGGTGCGAAACCCCCATACGGGCCAGCGAATCAACCAGATACTCTTGCCAGTTAGCCTGCTGCTGAAACTGCTGTGGTGCCAGTATGGCCCCGTCTTCCCAAAGCGGGCGATAAATCTTCATCCCTGTTCTCCTTCACCTTACTGTCACGCCTGATGTCTGTTGACCTGGCGCGGCCGGAAGCTGTGTATAAGTTTCACACAGCGGCAGTGATAATAGAGCAACATTATATTTTTGATCAAATATTTAGATCTTTATATTGTAAATAAGGAATTTCTTAGAATATAAATCCTAAAAACAATTCAGGGAATTAAAAATAACGACCAAGTAAAAAACCAGGCATGACCCAATACCCTGCCTTAAAAAATGCACATCAGGGTTGTGGAGGGAGAGAGGGAAAGAGTGAAGGAATAGGAAGTATACAAGCCAGCACTGAGAGGCCGGGCTATTCAGGTGGAATATTGCCAACGACAGCGTTAAGCGTATCTGCCCGCAGGTTGATTTATGTGGCGATGAAGGGGCTCAAAGCAAGCACAAACCCACCAGGCAACATACCTGCAGGGAAAGCGCGATTTGTCCGGGCTTACGTATGTAAGGTTAAGAGAGATTAGCGCTATACCACACCGGCACTTCACATGGCTGGTGTGGTATGCAATTTAATGACAGTTACAGGTTAGCCAGGCGCTCACGCGAAGGCGCGAAATAATAGCCTCCGGTGACCGGGCGGGTAAAACGCAGCATCGCATCGCGTTTTCCGTCTGCCTCGCCAAACATACTCAGCAGTTGTGCTTCAATGTTATGTAGCCGTGCACAGTAGGCGCAAAAGTAGAGGCCATGCGTGCCACTGGCAGTACCATAAGGCAGGCTCTGGCGCACAATTTTCATGCTTTTGCCGCCTTCTTTCAAATCAACACGGGTCAGATGCGACGTAACCGGGCGCTCATCCGGGTCAATTTCTTCATTAGCGACTTTGGTTCGCCCAAACACCATTTCCTGCTCAGGAACTGCCATGCGGTTCAGTTGTTCCAGGTTGTGTTCCCAGCGCTGAACCAGAACATAGCTGCCGCCAGCATCAATGCCGCTATTGATAACAGCGACTTCACGGCGAAGTTCGTCACCTGCCGGGTTTTCTGTACCATCAACAAAACCACTCAGGTCACGGTCTTCAACCCATCGGAAACCATGGGTTTCTTCAACAAAACTCACCACAGAGCTGAACAGTGACACAACAGCCTGTGCCACAGTAAAGTTCACATCGTGGCGCAATGACATAATATGAATCATTACATCGTGCTGAGTTGCCGGTGCCAGGCCTTTGCCTAATGGGGTAAAGTTTTTCAGCTCTTCGGCACCCTTGCCGCCACTTAATTCACGCCAGGTATCATGCCCAAACGCAACAACCGCACCTAAATGCGCATCCGGGAACTGCGCTTGCAGTTCACTCAGTTTTTCGCTAAAGCGCTTGCTCGCTTCACGTAATGCGCCAACCTCTCCCTGAACCCGGCCTTCCAGCCAGACTGCGGCCCGACAATGTTCAGGCAAAATACCACTTTGTGCCTCAGACATAACGCCTCCTGAATAAAATTGTGCCGCCTGATGCGGCACTTTTGGGCATGATTATATTCTTTTTTGAGTAACACTCTTTGCGACTGCGCAAATCAGGACTCAACGCACCCAAACAATTTGCGCGACTGTCCAGTTCCTGAGTGTTTCATCCGGTGGGATAAGCCCTTCCGGCCCTTGCCATTCACCACTGAAGACATAGTGAATATGCTGGCTGCCAGGAGCCGTGCAATCTACATTACCGCGTTCATCTCCGGTTCCAGCCAGGCAATGCCCCTGTGCTTTATCAAAAATACCACTAAAGGGCGCGCCAATTTGCACGCCAGCATTGCTGCTAACTTCCGGGTCGGTAACCACAATACGCGCCAGAGACCCTTTGTCACCACTAATGACTAACATCACCTTGTTATCTTTGAGTGCTTCAAAGTAGCGAACCACTTCACCATCTTGCATTTTCATCCCTTCACGCAAGTGGTAGTCACTGCCAATCGCAGCACTGATGCCTTCGCTGGTTAACGGTGTGCGGGTGGTGAGAGTGCCAAGCCCTTGCTCAGTTACGGATAAATCACTGCCAAACCAATTCCAGGGCGCAAGGGAAGACCACTGAAAAGAGGAGAAAGAAGCGCAACCACTCAACAACAGCGGTATTGCGCAAATCAGAATGCGTCGTGTATTCATCTACAGGGTTCCTTATCCTGATTGTATTGCTGCACTGGTGGCTTTACTCCATGGGGGCGGAAAAGCACTGCCGTAAGCGGGGATTCGTCACCCACCAAAAAAGCGCGACAACGTCAGCAACACAAAACAGTAACGACACCGGCGAACTGGCATCGTCCTGAAAAAAATGGAATGCCGTCTGGCACATGATAACCACTTGAACCACCAGCAGAATCCAGTATGCGTAGTGCCAAAGCCTCAGAAAATGCTGGCGCCATGCACACAAGAAAAAACCGGCAAGCGCAGGCAGCCCCATTAATAAGCCGCCCCAGAATGCCTGGTGATCAGGGTAAAAAAGCGTAAGTAAGGTATCACCTTGCTGGCGGGAGGCGCCAGCCATAATAAACAATACCCAGGTCCGGGCCTGTAGCAGTAACACACACCAAAATAAGACAGGTAAGCGTAAACGCCCTGCAGCATCGTAATCATCGGGCGTAACCTGAGTATATTTATTTTTCATGGTGCTCAACCTGGGGCCGAAGGGATAAATAAGCGCCGGAGCCACCGGGCTTTACCCTTAATAAAACAAAGGATAAAAATGCCATTCACCTGCTAACAGATGTAAGAAAACGCCACTAAATATAACAATAATCGGCACAAACAGGCTTAGTATTCCTGGTCTTCTATCAGACGTTTCCCCATACTAATTGAATCATGCACTTCATAACCCAGGTGTTCATACATTGCCAGAACACTGTCATTTTCTTCCCGCACCAGCAGATTAATTTTGGGGCAACCGCGGGCAACCAGCTTTTTCTCCAGGCGATTCAATAATGCATTCGCGATACCGCGCCCACGGAACTCCGGGTGAACCCCCAGATAATAGGCCGCACCACGATGGCCATCATAACCACCCATGACAGAACCGACAATTTCACCACCCACTTCAGCTACCAGAAATAGCTCCGGGTCGTGATTCATCTTACGTTCAATATCCATTTCCGGATCATTCCATGGGCGCAAAAGTTCACAACGTTCCCACAGAGTAATCACCTCTTCGAAGTCGTCCTGGCGAAAAACGCGTATCTCCATGGTTATCCTCACTAAGTTAACCCAAAGAGATGATTATGAACGTTAGCGCAGCAATAGCCAATATCAGACACATCTATGTTGTAAAAATGGCATAATGCCCGGCTGTCATCCATTGAAATGAAACGTAAAACTTTTTTAATGCAGCGATTGTCGTTCAAGTGTTGACGATACGATATAACAATAATTCAGGAATCCACTTAGCATATATTTCAGGCCGCATGAGTAAATTAAAACTGCTTAAACAACTTACTTCCCGCCGCCAGTTACTTCTGACGGGCCTGGCGGCGCTGACCGTAGCAAGCACCACAAAAGCGCTTGCGAAAGAAACGGCTCAGCCACTGAAAACACACAATGCCCACAGCAAGGCAAAAGCCAGCCATAAAAGCGCCAGGCGTATTGTTATGATTGACCCGGGGCATGGTGGTATTGATTCAGGTGCCATCGGGCACCATGGTTCAGAAGAAAAACATGTCGTTCTGGCTATTGCCAAATATGTGCGGGGAATGTTGCGCCAGAAAGGGTTCGACGCGCGTCTGACCCGGACTACCGATACATTTATTCCGCTGTACGACCGGGTTGAAATAGCACATAAACATGGTGCAGATCTGTTTTTATCCATTCACGCCGATGGGTTTACCAGCCCACAGGCTGCTGGTGCATCGGTGTTTGCGCTTTCCAACCGTGGTGCCAGTAGTGCCATGGCAAAATATCTTTCTGACCGTGAAAACGCCGCAGATGATGTAGCTGGTAAGCAAGTAAAAGACCGCGACCATTATTTGCAGCAGGTGCTGTTTGACCTGGTGCAGACAGATACCATTAAAAACAGCCTGACGCTCGGCTCACATATCATTCGCCAGATAAAACCGATTCACCACCTGCACAGTAATCACACCGAGCAGGCCGCGTTTGTCGTGTTAAAATCGCCGTCTATTCCTTCAGTGCTGGTTGAAACGTCATTTATTACCAACCCGGCTGAAGAGCGCCAGCTTGGTACCACTGCGTTTCGCAAAAAGATAGCCACAGCCATTTCCGATGGCGTTGACAGCTACTTTAACTGGTTTGATAACCACAAAGCCCATACGCGGCACGGATAACTTATGGAACAGCCTGATTTCAATGCCGTTAAAAGCTGGCTGCTGGGGTTACAGGACCACCTGTGCCAGCAATTAAGTGCTCAGGACACAACAGAATTTAGTGAAGATAACTGGGCCCGAGAGGGCGGTGGCGGTGGGCGTAGCCGCGTGCTGCGCGGCACGGTGTTTGAACAGGCTGGTGTAAATTTCTCCCATGTTCATGGCGACACAATGCCCGCTTCAGCAACAGCACACAGGCCAGAACTTGCCGGGCGGAGCTTTGAAGCAATGGGCGTTTCGCTGGTTATTCACCCGCACAACCCGTACGTGCCCACCAGCCATGCCAATGTGCGTTTTTTTATGGCAGAAAAACCCGGAGAAGACCCGGTATGGTGGTTTGGTGGAGGGTTTGACCTTACGCCGTTCTATGGTTTTAAAGAAGATGCCGTGCACTGGCACCGCACAGCACATGACTTGTGCGCGCCCTTTGGCAATGAGGTGTATCCACGTTATAAAAAGTGGTGTGATGAGTACTTCTGGTTGCGCCACCGCAACGAAGCCCGGGGAATTGGCGGCTTATTTTTTGATGACCTGAACACCCCCAACTTCGACCAGTGTTTTCGCTTTACTCAGGCAGTAGGTGAAGGCTTCTCTCAGGCTTACCTGCCCATTGTTGAACGGCGCAAAGGTATTCCCTGGGGGGAACGTGAACGCCAGTTCCAGTTATACCGCCGCGGGCGTTATGTTGAATTTAACCTGGTCTGGGACCGCGGTACGTTATTCGGTTTACAAAGTGGCGGGCGCACGGAGTCTATTTTGATGTCTATGCCGCCGTTAGTACGCTGGGAGTACGACTGGTCACCGGAAGAAGGCAGCCCGGAAGCCGCACTTTATACGGATTTTCTGCCTGTCAGGGAATGGGTGTAATTATACCCAAAAAAGCCCCACTACAATGTGGGGCAAACAGACATCAACGTTGTAATACTAAAATTCGGTTATAACGCCAGGCGTGTAACAGCCAACGGACGGGATACTCTGTGTGCAGCAGTATTGCCAACAGCACAACCAAAGTATCCCGCAGAGCCGTTAAATTGGTGACGTTTGCGCTTCCACTACAGCCAGTGCCACCATGTTCACAATACGCCGCACAGAGGCGATTGGCGTCAAAACATGCACCGGTTTGGCTATACCCATCAGCACCGGCCCTACCGTGACACCTTCAGAGCTGGAAACCCGCAACAGATTGTAGCTGATACGTGCAGCTTCCATGTTTGGCATAATGAGAATATTGGCCGCACCTTTCAGCGGGCTGTCTGGCATCCGTTCATGGCGGATACTTTCCATCAAGGCCGCATCACCATGCATCTCACCATCAATCATCAGGTCGGGTGCACGCTCGCGAACTCGTTTCAGGGTTTCACGCATTTTTATCGCTGCTGGTGCATCAGAAGAGCCGTAGTTTGAGTGCGACAACAATGCCACACGCGGCTCAATCCCAAACCGGCGTACCGTTTCAGCCGCCAGCAAAGTGATTTCCGTTAATTGTTCCGGGTTGGGATCATCATTGACGTAAGTGTCAGCAATAAAAGTGTTACCACTGGGCAGCAACAACGCATTCATCGCCCCTGCTGCTTTTACTTCATCACGGTAGCCAAACAATTTTTCCAGAATGGTGAAATGTTCGTGGTATTCCCCAACGGTGCCGCAAATCAGCCCATCGGCTTCACCACGATGCACCATAATCGCACCAATCACCGTTGTGTTGCTGATAACGGTACGCTGAGCCTGCTCCTGAGTGACGCCACGGCGTTTCATCAGGTTGTAGTATTCCGTCCAGTAGGCTTTAAAGCGCGGGTCGGATTCATTGTTAACAATATCGAAATCCTTACCCAGCTCAATTTGCAGGCCGAGTTTTTTGATACGCATGTCGATAACACCCGGGCGGCCAATCAGAATCGGGCGGGCCAGACCAAGGGTAACCAGCTCTTGCGTGGCATGCAGTACGCGTGGCTCTTCCCCTTCGGCCAGCACAATGCGTTTCGGGTCTTTACGTGCCTGAGAGAAAATCGGTTTCATAAACAAGTTTGTTTTATACACAAACTCAGTCAGTTTTTCCCGGTAGGCGTCCATATCTTCAATAGGGCGGGTCGCCACACCAGAATCCATCGCGGCTTTCGCCACCGCAGGGGCAATTTTGACAATCAGCCGGGGGTCGAAAGGTTTCGGAATCAGGTAATCCGGGCCAAAACTCAGTTCCTGGTCGCCATAAGCCGATGCCACAACTTCGCTTTGTTCTGCGTGAGCCAGTTCAGCAATAGCCTGCACTGCAGCCAGTTTCATCTCTTCGTTAATGGCGGTGGCTCCCACATCCAGTGCACCGCGGAAAATAAACGGGAAGCACAATACGTTGTTCACCTGGTTGGGGTAATCAGAGCGGCCGGTACAAATAATGGCATCAGGGCGAACTTCTTTAGCCAGTGGCGGGAGGATTTCTGGTTCCGGGTTTGCCAGGGCAAGAATCAATGGTGATTCGGCCATCTTTTTCACCATGTCCTGCGTCAGAACTTTCGGGCCAGAACACCCCAGGAAAATATCAGCACCAGCAATAACATCATCCAGGGTACGGCGGCCATCATCGACCACGGCGTAGGCAGCTTTAGTTTCCACCATATTGGCATCACGCCCCTGGTAGATAACGCCTTTGGAATCGCACACCACAATATTGTGCTTTTGCATTCCCAGTGCCACCAGCAGGTTCATACAGGCAATCGCGGAGGCACCAGCCCCGGAAACCACCAGCCGGACATCGCCAATATTCTTTTTCACTACCCGCAGGCCATTTAATACCGCTGCCGTACAGATAATAGCCGTGCCATGCTGGTCATCATGAAAAACCGGGATCTTCATGCGTTCGCGAAGTTTCTTCTCAATGTAGAAACACTCTGGCGCTTTAATATCTTCCAGGTTGATCCCGCCAAATGTTGGCTCCAGAGCCGCCACCACGTCGATCAGTTTGTCCGGATCGTGTTCATCCACTTCAATATCGAACACATCAATACCGGCAAATTTCTTAAACAGAACCCCTTTACCTTCCATTACGGGTTTTCCGGCCAGTGCGCCTATATTCCCCAACCCCAAAACCGCAGTACCATTAGAAACCACTGCCACCAGGTTGCCGCGCGCAGTATATTTATGCGCGGCAAGTGGATTTTCGGCAATTTCCAGGCAGGGTGCAGCCACGCCCGGTGAATAAGCCAGTGCCAGGTCGCGTTGGGTTGCCAGTGGTTTGGTTGGCGAAACCTGAATTTTACCCGGTACGGGGAATTCATGAAAATCGAGGGCACTTTGCTTTAGTTGTTCGTCCATTTTGTAGTCCTGTTAGTTTCAAGCAGGCGATGAAAAGAAGCGGTACGATGTAACCCGCCAGGCCCGACAAGTATTACCTGGCGGTGCAACCTAAACTTTGAAGGCAGTTAGATTCCTGAAAATAGTCAAAGATTTGTTAGCTAATTATAAATGGTATGTTACCCGGCTGCGGAGCCACTGCATGGGTTGTTTGCTACGCTTTTTGTTAACCAGGTCTCGTTTTTTACCTGGCGTGCGGAGAAAGCGCCGGTTCTGAATACAGGAGAAGTCAACATGAACCAACTTGATGCAATTAAACAGTTTACGACCGTCGTCGCCGACAGTGGCGATATCTCATCTATCCTGCACTACCAGCCGCAGGATGCGACCACCAACCCGTCTTTATTGCTCAAGGCTGCCAGCCTGCCGCAATATCAGCATTTGATTGAAGACGCTTTGGCCTGGGGCAACAAGCAAGGTGCAACCCAGGAAGTTCAAATTAAAGCCGCCTGTGACAAACTGGCAGTAAATGTCGGTGCGGAAATTCTGAAAAATATCCCGGGCCGGGTTTCAACCGAAGTGGATGCGCACCTCTCTTTCGATACACAGAAAAGTATTCGTAAGGCACATGAGTTGGTGGAAATGTATGCCGCTCAGGGATTTGATACGTCGCGTATTCTTATCAAGCTGGCAGCGACCTGGGAAGGGATCCGCGCAGCAGAACACCTGGAGCGCGATGGTATTCATTGTAACCTCACCTTGTTATTTTCACTGGCTCAGGCCAGAGCCTGTGCTGAGGCGGGTGTTTTTCTTATCTCGCCTTTTGTCGGCCGTATTTATGACTGGTTCCAGACCCGCACGCCGTTATCGCCTTACATCGTGGAAGAAGATCCAGGTGTGAAATCGGTGCGTAATATTTACGATTACCTGAAACGCCACCGTTACCCGACCATTGTCATGGGTGCCAGCTTCCGCCGTATTGAACAAATTCTGGCACTGGCCGGTTGTGACCGGTTAACCATTTCACCGGCGTTGCTGGAAGAACTGCAGAATAGTGATGAACCGGTTATCCGTAAATTGATCCCGTCTTCTGAAACGTTCTCAACACCACAACCGTTAAGTGAAGCGGCATTCCGTTGGGATCAAAACCTGGATGAAATGGCGACAGATAAACTGGCCGAGGGAATACGATTATTCGCCGCTGACCAGCGCAAACTGGAAGATCTACTGGCAGCCAAAAACCAGCAGTAGCAGGCTCACCAGGTGGCGGGGCCGTGATGATATTCGGCCTCAGCTACCTTACCAGTACAGGTTTTAGTTGGCCACCCACAGCGTTGGCCAGGCATCTGCGGTTTCCTGCCCGTCACACACGGGCTGTGAAGCCAGGCGCACCAGGCTGAACTGATCGTCAGTATAGCGCCAGCGGGTCGTCACTCCGCAATCAGCAAACCCACGCCCTTTATTCAGAGTAACAAACTCCTGGTCATGGTCATCAAAACGGGTGTTCATCAGTTCCACATCCCTGTCGTGATCTTCCCAGTTAAAAGGCAGGCGCAGGTGAATACGCCGGGCATGAAAAGGTTTTTCACGGTTCAGAACCCACACCAGATCAACCACGTTATAGGCACCGGACTCACAACTCACCATCAGAATGGCTTTATTACCGGACAGCGGAGCGACACGAACTTCACGTTGCGAAGGATCCATTGAACAACGGCTGTTTGCCATGCGCCATGATCCATAATCGAGTAGATCGTTGAGCTCAGTTGCGCTAAGTGGCGTTACGGGAAGTTCAGGTTTATTAATGGCCACTAAACCAGGAGCTGGTGGTGTTTTCTCTGGCGGTAAGCCACCAGGATCAATCCAGGCGCTTTGGTTACCCAGGCGTTGTTGCACGGTATCGATAAATTCCAGAGCACTTTTCAGGCCATCAAGGGAAACCGAACCCTGCGCATGCACAAGCGTTATGGGGGAATTATCCGTGTCTGCCACCAGGTTGCGTAACAAGTCCGTTATCACACCCGGGTTGGTGGTTTTTACCCGATGAGGTGTAATTTGCCAGGATTTTTTATCCAGTTGTAATGGTTTCCCACGCCATAACAGGCGGCCATTAATCGCCGGGAGCTTGGTTGGCGGCGCATAAAGTGAGCCCAGTTCAATACGTAAAGACATATCGTCTTTGGCACCGGCACTGCGCGACAGCGCCATTATCAGCCCGTGATGGTGGCTGACATTACGGGCCTGGCAAAAATTTTGGTTATTACAGGTGACCAGCCAGTCAGCAAATTGCTGCTGCGCGGGGCCAGCCAAAGCCAGCCCCGGCAACATGCCGGATAATAAAATACCCAGAAAAAAGAGACGACCGGATGATAAGCGCACAGACAATCCTGTAAACCAGAATGAGCAAAATAACGTCGCCGTATCTTCGTTCCCCTTGCGGGCTGGCTCAATAAGATTTGTCGGATTGAAAAAAAACGAATCTCAAAATGAATGTGGCCGTTAATCCATACAGCCACTTAGCTTAAGATGTTGCAGTAAAATCACTGTCTTGCCATCGCAAATTTCGCCGCTACGCACTTTTTCCATTGCATCATCAAAAGCCATTTCAATGACATCAATGGCTTCATCATCAACGCCCCCCCCGGCACTTTTCTTCAATTGCGCGCTATAAGGTGCAATAAAGAAATAAACAACTTCTGTTACCCCGCCAGGAGACATATACAGTTCAAAGACTTTTTCGACCTCACCCACCTGGTAACCCGTTTCTTCCATGGCTTCTTTACGGGCGCAGGCTTCAGGTGCATCGTTGTCCAGTAACCCGGCACAGGCTTCAATCAGCCGCCCATCCTCGTTACCATTCACCCAGGTTGCCACACGAAACTGACGGGTCAACACCACACTGCGCTGGTCGCGGTTATACAGCAAGATTGTTGCGCCGTTTCCCCGGTCGTAAACCTCGCGCTTTTGGCGAATAACTTCGCCATTATTACGGGTCAGTTCGTAGGTGATGTTGCGCAGAATAAAGTAATTATCAGAGAGGACTTTGTCTTTGATGATAGTAATTTTTGGCGGCATAGCGGCTCCTGAAAACAGACATGAGTCACCATACTACGCCGCCAGAGGCAATTTGTCGTTGCCGTTTTATTACCGTAAAAACGCTATTGCAGCCAGGCCTGCTGAGGCACAATACTGAGGTAATTCATAATCCCCTGAGCCGCATGCCGGCCTTCAGCCATGGCGGTGACGACCAGGTCGGCCCCACGGACTGCATCACCACCAGCAAAGATTTTCGGGTGGCTGGTCTGGTAACGATAAGTGCTGGTGACATGTGCCAGAATACGCCCACGGTTATCCAGAGAAACGCCTTGCTCTTCCAGCCAGGGTAAATTGTGTGGATGGAAACCAAATGCCATTAACACTGCGTCAGCCGGTAACACGAACTCACTGCCTTCAATGGGAACAGGGCGCCGGCGGCCAGCGCTGTCAGGTTCACCCATACGGGTGCGCTGCATACGAATTCCTGCAACACTACCCTGTTCATTGAGCACAATTTCCAGCGGCTGGACGTTAAACTCAAATGCAGCCCCTTCTTCCCGGGCATTTTTTACTTCTTTTTTCGAACCAGGCATATTGGCTTCATCGCGCCGGTAAGCACAGGTGACATTGGCGGCATTCTGCCTCAGGGCAGTACGCACACAGTCCATTGCGGTATCCCCACCACCCAGTACTACCACATCTTTCCCGGCCAGGTTCGCATAAGGTTCATTGGGTGATTCGGGCAGGCCCATAACATTACGCGTGTTGGCAATTAAGTACGGCAGTGCATCATGGACGCCTGGTGCGTCTTCATTTTCCAGGCCAGCTTTCATTGAACGGTAGGTTCCCACACCAACAAACACCGCGTCGTACTCTTCGAGGATTTGTTGTAACGGAATGTCTGCGCCCACTTCGCAATTCAGATGGAATGTAACACCCATTTCAGTGAAGATTTCCCGGCGGCGTTGTAAGAGGCCTTTCTCCAGTTTAAACGCCGGAATACCAAACGTGAGCAACCCGCCAATTTCAGGGTGGCGATCAAACACAGTTACCGAGACACCATTACGAGTCAGGACATCCGCGCAGGCAAGCCCTGCCGGGCCGGCACCAATCACAGCGACAGATTTATTGGCTGGTGAAATATTACCCAACTGCGGTTTCCATCCAGCGGAGAAGGCCTGGTCGGTAATATAACGCTCGATGTTACCAATGGTGACGGCTCCGGATTTGTCACGCAATGTGCACTGGCTTTCGCACAGGCGGTCTTGCGGGCAAACACGCCCGGTAATTTCAGGCAGGCTATTGGTCTGGTGTGAGAGTTCAACGGCTTCCATCACCCTGCCTTCTTTGACCAACTCTATCCACTGTGGAATATGGTTATGTAACGGGCAGGACCATTCACAGATGCTGTGTTCGCCACAAGTCAGGCAACGACGAGCCGCATTGCTGGCCTGGTCGCGGTCATAAGTCAGGTAAATTTCATCAAAGCAGCGTTTACGCCGCTCAGCATCAAGTTTGACAGCCTCTTCACGATGGGCGGTAGTGCGCATTTGCTGCACTTTGGTATTCACCCCCACTTTAATCGGAACACCGCCCCCCGCTTCACGCCCGGCAGCTTGCTGGCGGCGTTGTTTGGCAAGAGATGTCAGCGTTTGTGGGGTAATTAGCTTTAATGCCCCGCTTGGGCAATTTTCTACACAGGCCGGGCCGGATTCTCGCTCTGCACATAAGTCACATTTCTGGGCAATCCCCCGGCCAGCTGCTGCCGGTGCATCAACCACAATGTCCATCGCCCCGAACGGGCAGGCGACAACACAAGATTTGCAACCAATACATCTCTGGTTGCGCAACTGGATAGTGCCAGATTCACGATAAATCGCATCGTTTGGGCAGCTTTGCAGGCAAGGGGCATCTTCACAATGGCGGCAGGTTACCGCACTGCGCTGCTCACCTTGCGCAATCACATGAATTCGCGGCAAAAACTGTTCCGGCGCGACAACATGGTGTTCATTATTATGGGACATCACGCAGGCAACTTCACAGGCATGGCACCCCAGGCAGTCCTGGGTGTTGGCAATCACAAAACGATTCATCATTATTCTGGCCATTATCAATAGGTACAGTTTTTATAAGCGCCCGCACTTCAGCAGAAGAACTACCAGCAGACCAGACTGCCACCTTCCCCTTGCAGGTCACGATACCCTTCACGAAAAGCAATAAGGGTATAAACTCATTTAATTACCCGACCTGTTTGTGGTAAGGCAATGTTCAGTTGCCCAGGTTTATCTGGAAAATGCAGTTATACTGTGTTGGATCAAATAATTGTCGTTTTTTATAAAACATAGTTTTATTTAATATGGACTTTTCTGAGGGTGGCTCTGTACCCCGTTACGCAGCAATATCAAAAAAGATTCTGCAAAAGTGGCAATTCTTCCGACATAATTACTTTCTGGTAACGTTTTATTGATACGTTTGTTAAAAGGACGGCATGTGATCGTTAAGCAATCAGTATCTTCAACCCTTGCCCGTGCATTCCTGTATATTGTTCTGGTTTCGCTGCTGTCCACTGGTCTGGCGCTGGTAACGCTTTCCAGCAGCCTGAGTGATGCACAAGCCGTGAATATTGCCGGTTCACTACGCATGCAAAGTTACCGAATGGGCTATGATCTCCAGGCCAACCCGGCGATGTTGCCTGAGCACCAAAAGAAATATACCGCTTCTCTTAACTCCCCTGTTTTTCACGCGCTGAACCGTTGGTATGTTCCCGCCAATGTGCGCGAACGGTATGCTCAAATCCATGCTGCATGGGGTGAAATGCAGCAACAACTGCAGGCAGGAAACCAAACCTGGTACCAGCAAAATATTGCCAACTATGTTGGTAACATCAACGAATTCGTTTTTGCGCTCCAGCAGTATGCGGAAAAGAAAGTGATGCTGGTGGCGGTATTCGCCGCACTCGGTTTTATGACCATTTTACTGGTTATCTTTTTTACGCTGGAACGCATTCGCCTGCATGTGGTGTCTCCGCTGGAATCTCTGGTTGTTGCCAGTAAAAAAATTCAGGAAGGCGTGTTCCACATTCCACCACTGCATACAGACTTACCAAATGAACTGGGTATGCTGTCGCGCAGCTTTACTGCGATGACGAATGAACTGCACAAGTTTTACCGCTCGCTGGAAGAAAAAGTCTCAGAGAAAACACAAGATTTACAGCAAGCCAACCGCATGCTGGAAGTGTTGTATAACTGCTCTCAGGCAATGAACACCAGTTCGATGGACCCGCTGAGTTTTCGCCACATATTGCAGATAATCCGCCAGCATGAACATGTTGAGTGTATTGAAATGTTGGTAGGGGAAAACTGGTCTATCCGTGAAGGTAGCGAGGTACCAGACGGAAACTGGCAGACCATTCCGGTCACTATGCAGGATACAGTATTTGGCCAGTTACGCTGGCAGGCAGAACCCAATACGCCACCTGCACAGATGATGCAAAGTGTCTCTAATATGTTAGGCCGTGGGTTGTTTTTCAACCAGGCAAAAAAACACTATCAGCAACTTTTGTTGATGGAAGAACGGGCCACTATTGCCCGTGAATTGCATGACTCCCTGGCTCAGGTGCTTTCTTACTTACGTATTCAGATGGCTCTGCTTAACCGGAGTATTCCTCAGGAAAACCCGATGGCGCGGCAAATCATTGAGGATTTTTCTAAAGCGCTGAATGATGCCTACCGGCAATTACGTGAACTGCTGTCAACATTCCGCCTGACACTGCAACAAGCCGATTTGTCTGCAGCCCTGCAGGAAATGATTGAGCCTTTACGTGCGCAAACCCCGGCACAAATCCACCTTGACTGCCGAATGCCTACACAGGCCCTGGATGCTCAGCAACAAGTCCATTTACTGCAACTGGTACGGGAAGCGGTACTCAATGCCATCAAACACGCGAATGCCAGTGAAATCTCGGTAAGTTGTATCTCATCTCCCGATGGCGGGCATGCTGTTTATGTTCGTGATAATGGCCGCGGGATCCAAAGCCTTGATGAACCCGCCGGGCATTATGGCTTAAATATTATGCATGAGCGGGCACAACGCCTGGGCGGGAAACTGGCTATCTCATGCCCGGTAACAGGTGGGACGCTGGTAAGCCTGAGTTTTTCAACTGATACCGGCAGCGCAAGCGGTGCAGCAGCATCGTGATTATCACAGGGGGAGTTATGCCACACACTGATCCATGCCGTATTTTAGTTGTTGATGATCACCCATTAATTCGTAAAGGGGTTCGCCAGCTTATCGAGCTGGAAGATGATCTGGTTATCATTGGCGAAGCAGAAAACGGGCAACAGACACTGGACCAGGTTGCTGCGCTGATGCCGGATTTAGTCATTCTTGATTTAAATATGAGTGGTATGAGCGGGCTGGAAGCTTTACGTATTTTACGCGCTCAACAAACCATTGCCCATGTATTGATTCTTACTATCTCAGATGCACCGGAAGATATGCAGGCAGCCCTGGCTGCAGGCGCCGATGATTACCTGGTAAAAGATAACGACCCGGAATTGTTACTTACAGCAATTAAAGTTGGTGCCACAAGAGGACGTGAGAGACGCCAACGCCAGAAAAAATAAGAATTTGTCACTTTGTGAAAAATCGCACTTTTATCACTTTTTGCTTTTTTGCAGATATGATATTTAATGCCTTTCGGCAAACAATTGTAAAAATGAAACCCTATTTCTAAAAAAAATACATACACTCATTTCCTGTTTTCTCCATGTTGTGGCGCATGTGCGAAGTTAACATGGTGGGTAACTGATAATAATGAATTGCCTTCTTTGAGGATTCCGCCAACATGGCGAACTTTTTTATTAATCGCCCAATTTTTGCCTGGGTTATCGCCATTCTGTTGTGCCTTACAGGCCTGATGGCAATCATTTCTCTTCCCGTTGAACAATACCCCGATCTGGCTCCACCCAATGTTCGTATTACTGCGAATTACCCCGGTGCTTCTGCTAAAACCATGGAAAACACCGTCACGCAGATTATTGAGCAGAACTTAACGGGTATCGATAACCTGATGTATATGTCTTCGCAAAGTACCAGTTCTGGTCAGGCGATTATTACACTCAGTTTTCAGGCCGGAACCGATCCAGATGAAGCCGTGCAACAAGTCCAGAACCAGTTGCAAACTGCGATGCGTAAATTGCCCCAGGCAGTCCAGAACCAGGGGGTAACAGTACGTAAAACCGGTGATACCAATATTCTGACCATCGCGTTTGTTTCCACAGATGGCAGTATGGGTAAGCAGGATATTGCCGACTACGTCGCCAGTAATATTCAGGACCCGATAAGCCGTATTGATGGCGTGGGTGATATCGATGCTTATGGTTCCCAATACTCCATGCGCATCTGGCTCAACCCGGTAAAACTCAACAGTTACCAGCTCACTACCGCTGATGTGGTCAGTGCAATCACTTCCCAGAACAGCCAGATTGCAGTCGGGCAATTAGGAGGGTTACCTTCCCTCGACACGCAGGCGCTGAACGCTACGATTAATGCGCAATCGTTGTTACAAACCCCGGAACAGTTCAAAGCAATCACACTGAAAGTTAACCAGGATGGTTCAATGGTAACGCTCGGTGATGTCGCCAATGTTGAACTGGGGGCTGAAAGTTATAACTACCTGAGCCGTTATAATGGCCAGGCTGCATCTGGCCTGGGAATCAAACTGGCATCCGGTGCCAATGAAATGGAAACCGCGAAACGGGTGCTGGCTAAACTTGATGAGCTGGCTCCTTATTTCCCCCACGGTCTTGAATACCGTGTCGCTTACGAAACGTCATCATTCGTTAAGGCATCCATTACCGATGTTGTGAAAACGCTGGTAGAAGCAGTTTTCCTGGTGTTTTTGGTCATGTACCTGTTCTTGCAAAACTTCAGGGCAACGTTAATCCCCACCATCGCGGTTCCTGTTGTCTTGTTAGGTACCTTTGCTGTGTTGTATACCTTTGGATACAGCATCAACACACTCACGATGTTTGCGATGGTGCTGGCAATTGGGTTATTGGTTGATGATGCCATTGTCGTGGTGGAAAACGTCGAGCGTATTATGGCGGAGGAAGGGCTGTCTCCCAGAGCCGCCACCCGAAAATCGATGAAGCAAATCCAAAGTGCGCTGGTTGGGATAACCATGGTGCTTAGCGCAGTGTTTATTCCCATGGCGTTTTTTGGTGGTACTACTGGCGCAATTTACCGGCAGTTTTCCATTACTATCGTTACGGCCATGGTGTTGTCAGTACTGGTTGCGATGATTCTCACTCCGGCATTGTGTGCAACGCTGCTTAAACCGCTTTCTCAAGGGCATTCCCACGGGCAGAAAGGTTTCTTTGGCTGGTTCAACCGGGCGTTTACCAAAAATACCTTACGCTATGAGCGCGCTGTTGGCAGCATTCTGCAACACAGCCTGCGCTGGATGCTGCTTTATGTGCTGCTGATTGGCGCAATGGCTGTCCTGTTTTTACGGTTACCCACTTCGTTTTTACCCACTGAAGACCGGGGGATGTTCCTGGCTTCAGTACAGCTCCCCAGTGGTTCCACGCAGAACCAGACTCTGAAAGTGGTTGAGAAAATAGAGCACTATTTCCTGCATGAAGAGAAAAAGAACGTAACCTCTGTTTTCGCCACAGTTGGTGCTGGCCCGGGGGGGAATGGGCAAAACGTCGCGCGTTTGTTTATTCGCCTGAAAGACTGGGATGAGCGGGAATCCAAAGCGGATACCGCCTCTGCCATTATTCAGCGTGCGACAAAAGCGCTGTCCCATATTCGTGAAGCGCGTATTTTTGTGAATAACCCTGCCCCAATCAGTGGGCTGGGCAGCGCCGCCGGGTTCGATATGGAGCTTCAAGACCATGCAGGCACCGGCCACGATGCACTGATGCAGGCCAGAGACCAACTTCTTGCCATGGCCGCCAATAACCCGGACCTGGTGCGAGTGCGCCACAACGGGCTTGATGACAGCCCGCAACTGCGCATTGATATTGACCAGCGTAAGGCTCAGGCTCTGGGCGTTTCTGTCGATGACATCAACAGTATTTTGCAAACTGCCTGGGGTTCCAGCTATGTGAATGACTTTATGGATCGCGGGCGCGTGAAAAAAGTTTACGTGCAGGCCGAAGCCCAATATCGCATGCTACCTGATGACATTAACCAGTGGTATGTCCGCAACAGTAGCGGCGGTATGGTGCCATTTTCCGCTTTTGCCTCTTCCCGCTGGGAAACCGGCTCACCAAGGCTTGAACGCTATAACGGTTATTCCGCAGTGGAGATCCTCGGTGAAGCAGCACCGGGGGTCAGTAACGGGACGGCCATGAATATTATGGAAGACCTGGTGAGAAAACTTCCGGGTAATTTTGGTTTCGAATGGACAGCCTTGTCGTACCAGGAACGCCTGTCTGGTGCCCAGGCACCGGCACTGTATGGCTTATCTTTACTGGTTATCTTCCTGTGCCTGGCAGCACTTTACGAAAGCTGGTCGGTGCCATTCTCTGTCATGCTGGTGGTTCCGCTGGGCGTGATTGGCGCACTGGTTGCCACCTGGTTGCGAGGGCTGGAGAACGATGTTTACTTCCAGGTTGGGCTGTTGACTGTCATAGGGATATCCGCGAAGAACGCCATCCTTATTGTGGAATTTGCCAATGAGCGCAACGCCAACGGAGCAACATTGCTGGACGCTACTCTGGAAGCCTGCCGCCAGCGCCTGCGCCCTATTTTGATGACCTCACTGGCCTTTGTATTTGGGGTATTACCAATGGCAATCAGTTCTGGCGCCGGTTCTGCCAGCCAGCACGCTGTTGGCACCGGGGTGATGGGCGGGATGATTTCAGCCACCATTCTGGCTGTGTTCTTTGTTCCGCTGTTCTTTACGCTTATCCGGCGCCGCTTCCCACTGCCGCCACCTTATGAAGACTGACAGATAACCATTGAAGTAAAAAACAGAGCAACAAAAAGGCGACATTCAAGTCGCCTTTTTCATTTGATCGTTTGTTCGCTATAGCAGCGATGGACGATCACCACACTGCTTCTTCTTTAAAAACAGAAAGATTATTTACGCAACATGCCTGCGATAAAATCTTTCCAGTTCCCCAGTTCACGTTCAATCATAACAACCTCTCTTATAATTGACTTAATAATACAAAAAATTAACAATGATGTGAAGAAAATTTATCCAATTGCTGTGATAAGATTTTTCTCTGTTCGCCGGTGATTACCTTTGCGTCTTGCTAATAATATCGGCTTCTGATGAAAAACTTTATGTGACGCACCGCAATAATTGCGGTATGAAATGAAAAAAAAGGTGATCCAGATATGATTATTTTGACTGATAAAAATGATGCCAAAATTAATTGGCAAGAAGTGGCAGACCTTATTGAATCGGGAGGGTTAAATAAACGTAACCCTTCAGAGGTACAGCAGGCATTTATGCACAGCACCTTTACCTGGTTTGGTTTTGAAGCAGATAAACTGGTCGCGACCGCCCGTGCAATCAGTGACTTAACCTGGGCGAGTTATTTAGCTGATGTCGTTGTTTCCCCAGGTTTTCAGGGTACCGGATTAGGGAAGCAATTGATGCTGACGATTAAAGAAACCTTGTCTCCCTACGGCAAAACTTTCATTTATGCGGTGCCGGATAAAATTCCTTTTTATGAAAAGCACGGCTTTTGCGTATTGTTAACTGGAATGGTATGCGATAAGAGTGAAAATTTATTCAGTCTACGGAAGAATGGTTATATTCGGTAAATAGTTTGTCATGCTATTTGAATAACATGGTTAATTATTTTGATGGTAATGACAACAGAAAGTATTTCCGCATAATTCATCATTGCCATTATCAGCCAATAACATGGGAAAGCACATAATAACAATATATAAAAAGTGGTTATTGGTTTGCACTGGCACAAGGTAAGCCTGCTGCTCATGGTGATGGCTAACAGGTTGCTTTCACAGGAAACTGGCGCTGCGAATACCCTGCTGTGGCGGCGAACACAATGGCGGTTATTTAACCAACTTGTCGTTAAGCTATGGATCTGCCGCGGTGTGTACGGCATTATCAGCGGTTAGGTTTTTACCTGCGGGATAAAACAAAGCAGAAACATCAAATATAACAGGTGATACAGATTCATGGTAACCCCGGCAAACACGACAGCATTAATACTTTACGGCATTAAAAATTGCGACACGATTAAAAAAGCACGCCGCTGGCTGGACACACATCAGGTCGCTTATCAGTTTCATGATTACCGTGCAGATGGTCTGGACGACACGCTGCTGGATAGCTTCATAGCAGAACTGGGGTGGGAAGCGCTGCTGAATACCCGGGGCACAACCTGGCGTAAACTGGATGAAGCGCACCGGGCGTCAATTACATCTGCGGAAACTGCGAAACAATTGATGAAAGAAATGCCTGCCATCATTAAACGCCCATTGCTCTGCGCCCCCGGTAAGCCTATGCTGCTGGGCTTTAGTGAAGAAAAATATCAGCAGTTTGTGAGTGAGGTGTAGTGTATGTCCTGCCCGGTTATTGAACTGACTCAGCAACTTATTCGTCGCCCTTCCCTGAGCCCGGATGATGCCGGTTGCCAGGCGCTACTGACAGAAAGGTTGCGGGCAATTGGTTTTACAGTTGAGCCAATGAATTTTGGCGATACCGAGAATTTTTGGGCCTGGCGTGGCGAAGGTGAAACGCTGGCTTTTGCAGGGCACACCGATGTAGTGCCGGCAGGCGATTATGACCGCTGGATTAACCCACCGTTCGAACCAACCATTCGTGATGGCATGTTGTTTGGCCGCGGTGCGGCAGATATGAAAGGCTCACTGGCGGCAATGGTTGTTGCGGCTGAACGTTTTGTCGCCCAGCACCCCAATCATAAAGGCCGCCTGGCATTTATGATTACATCTGATGAAGAAGCCAGTGCCACAAATGGCACAGTGAAAGTTGTTGAGGCACTAATGGCGCGTAATGAGCGCCTGGATTACTGCCTGGTCGGTGAACCCTCAAGTAGCGAAGTGGTTGGTGACGTCGTTAAAAATGGCCGCCGTGGTTCCCTGACCTGTAACCTGACAATCCATGGCGTTCAGGGCCATGTTGCCTATCCGCATCTTGCGGACAACCCGGTACACCGAGCTGCGCCCATGCTCAATGAGCTGGTGAACATTCGCTGGGATGAAGGTAATGCGTTTTTCCCGCCCACCAGTATGCAGATTGCCAATATTCAGGCTGGTACAGGCAGTAACAACGTTATTCCGGGCGATTTGTTCGTGCAGTTCAACTTCCGTTTCAGCACTGAACTGACAGATGAAGACATCAGGCAACAAGTAACAGCACTGCTGGATAAACACCAGTTGCGTTACACCACGGATTGGTGGCTGTCCGGGCAACCTTTCCTTACCTCACGCGGTAAACTGGTGGATGCAGTAGTTAATGCCGTTGAACACTATAATGAAATTAAACCGCAGTTGCTGACCAATGGCGGTACATCTGACGGGCGTTTTATTGCACGTATGGGTGCCCAGGTTGTTGAACTGGGGCCGGTCAACGCGACCATTCATAAAATTAATGAATGTGTAAAAGCTTCAGACCTGCAGCTTCTTGCCCGCATGTATCAACGCATTATGGAACACCTGGTTGCCTGACCGCGCCAGCACTGAAAGAGGAACAAGCAATGGAATGGTTATCAAAATACTGGTGGATACTGGTACTGGTATTTTTACTTGGAGTGTTCATCAACGTTATCAAAGATTTGATGCGTGTTGATCACAAAAAATTCCTCGCCAATAAGCCTGATTTGCCACCACATCGTGATTGCAATGACAAGTGGGACGATGACGATAACTGGCCGGGTAAAAAAAGCAAATAACGTTATCAGCCCCTGTTCCGGCAGGGGCTGATGTTTTTTGCAGGCAACAATTTTGTGTCAACGCAACCCAATAACATCACTTTTACCGGGCGAAACGCTTAACGCATCGTCAAAGTAGCGGCGTGGGATGGTATAACGCAAATGATCCAGCGCGAACTTCATACTGCGTTCATCAATAGCGTGCCCAAGGTCATCAACAATATCCAACGTCACATCGCCACCAGCATGCAGCAATGCGACATAGCCTTGCTGTGCGGTACGGACTTCAACCACATCATCATATTCCCCATGAATAACCGTGGCTCACTCTTGAAGGACTTAGTCGAAAAATTGCAATTGCGCCAGCCAGGCTTTCAGAGTGTGGGCCTGGTTTTCGTCATGCCAGACGAGTATTTGCCCGGCCTCCAGCCGCTGACGGGACAGCAAAGCTTTGCGCCCGGCCAACCCCAGGTTACCGCACAGCACAGCGGCTGGCTGGCGCGACTGCAACTCACCTCGCAAAGCGGGCAATTCTAACGGGCAGATAGCAAGCACCCGCACCAGGCTCACAAGGCAGGACATTAACGGCCGGTATCCCCAGGCAAAGCCAGCAAGCTCGCGCCAGTCACCAGGTAACAGGTTGCGACCGGTATCCGGCTCACCAGGTAGCGGAAATGGCAGCCAGGGCTGCAAACAGGATAAATTGCGCGACAAGTGCCGGGCTTCATTTGCGGCCAGTGCTTCTCCTTCCTGCGTGAGCGGCAAAAGCGCCATTGCCGTATAACACCCACTACTGGCTTCAAGACTGGTTCCCATCCGCACCAGCCGGAAACCACAACGTTCCCAAAAGCGCCACAACGCCTGGGTATACCCAAAGCTGACAGACAGGTAATCACAACCGGCAGGTGCCTGGCGTTTTACTTCAGCAATCAATGCCTGCCCTACACCTTTACGCTGAGCACCGGGATAAACAGCAATACGAGATACCCGCCAGCCCGTTAACATTGCAGCCCGGGGAGAGCCACCATGTGCCGCCAGAGACTGCGCGACCAGGTTCCCGCGTGGGCGGCGGAATCCGGCCCATACCGCTTCACTTAGTTTTTGAGTTAACCCCCCTTCTGTAACCAGCCAGGCTGCTGCAATCGGTTTACCACCAATTTTTGCGGCAACCACATGCTGGCCCGGCGCGTCCAGTAACCGGCGTAAATCGAGGGGGGAAGTGCGGTAATGCGCACTGGACAATAACCGGTATACATCTGTCAGCTCGCTGGGTAAAACAGTGCCAAAAACTGGCGCAGGAAGCATCTCGCCAGAAACTGGCGTTGTACCTGTGCCCGATTCATCAAACAACAACAGGCTGGAGACAAACAGCTCCAGGGGGCAATCAGGAGCCCAGCGTACCGGCGTGTTCAGCACATAGCGGCGAGATGCCGGCAACTGGCTACAGAGTTTGAGGATAAAGCCCTGCCCGGTTCCTTCGTACCCCTGAACCGTACTGATTAGTAATACCCGTGAAAAACCCTCAATCATGGCGGCCAGTTGAGGCAAGGGAATGGCTGCGGCTTCATCCACCACCAGCCAGTCAGCATGCGGAGTTTTACCAGAGTGCATTTGCTCCAGTAAGCCATCCGGGGCAATAAACGCCAGTGGTTTATGAGCGTGCTCAGCCATAACATCCGTTGCCACTCGTGCCGGGGCAGTGACTAACACCGTGCCCTGCCAGGCACGAATCAGCATACCGGCAAGTGCCGATTTTCCCCGCCCCCGCCCGGCAGTCACAACAGCGATACCTGATGCCATCGCCAGCAATTCATCACGAATCGCTGCCTGCGTTTGCAGAGGCTCACCCTGTACAGGGTGCCAGCAGGCCAACGGGTACTGCGCCGGGAACACAGGAGCCTGCCCCTGATGCCACACCAGCATCTCCGCCGACTGGCTTTGCAGCACAGCAAGAAAACGGGCAACAAACTGTGGCGAAGCGGTGGGCTGCTGTTGGTCGTTCCAGCGTTGGCTGTCACAGTCAGGCCGGTTTGGCCAATCAGCAAAAGGTGGGGTCAGCATGACCAGCCAGCTGCCTGCACGCAAGGTACCGGCAAGAATGGCGAAGGCTTCGGCATCGAAACCCAAACGGGCGTCAAAGACCGCATGATGAAATTCCCGCCCTAATAACGCCCGGGCATTACGGGGGGGACAGGCCTGCGCCTGATTAGCTTTATCGCTCACCCATAGCCAGTCGCCCGGCAGGCAATGTTGCAGGTGAGCTGCCTGGCTTTCACTCCAGGAATTATCTCCTGCCAGCAACAGTAAACGGCGCTGGCCAGCACGCGCCATATGTTGCGTCAAAGCCAGCCAGTTATCTGTGGGAAAAAGATGTGCCACGAGCGATTATATCCGGGTGTTGCCGAATGTATTACATGTCGCGGGGTCACCACTTTTAAAACCGCGGTTAAACCAGGTATAACGCTGCTCAGAAGTACCATGAGTGAAGCTGTCAGGAATTACTCGCCCCTGGCTTTGCTGCTGCAGGCGATCATCACCAATAGCTTCGGCTGCGTTCAGCGCTTCCTGGAGGTCTCCGGCTTCCAGAACACCTTCTTTTTGCATCGCATGGCCCCAAACGCCTGCAAAGCAGTCTGCCTGCAACTCCATTTTCACCGACAGGCGGTTTGCCTCAACTTTTGTGGCGTGCTGCTGCAACTGGCGCACTTTAGCTTCCACACCCAGCAGTTTCTGCACATGGTGGCCTACTTCATGAGCAATAACATACCCCTGAGCAAAATCCCCTCCGGCACCCAGTTTATGTTTCATATCGTCATAAAACGAGAGATCGATATAAACAGTGGTATCTGCCGGGCAGTAAAACGGCCCCATAACTGACTGCCCGGTCCCACAACCAGTGTGTGTGGCCCCCCGGTACATCACCAGGCGCGGCGGTTGCCAGTTTTTACCCATTTGTTTGAACAGGCCTTGCCATGTATCTTCTGTGGTAGCCAGAATAACCGAAGTAAATTTTGCGGCTTCATCCTGTTTGGCACTGGGGCGTGTTGTTTGCTGTTGAGCCGGTTGATACACCGGTTCACCGGTTATCAATGCAGTAAGATCGACACCGTAATACCCTGCCACACCGACCAGTACCAAAATAACCAGGCCGCTTTTCCCCCGGGGCAAACGCATGCCCCTGCGCTGATACGCAGAACTGCGTTGTTGATTACGCCTGTCTTCTACGTTATCGCTCTCGCGACGCCCTTGCCAACGCATAACATCCCCTTTTGGTGCGTATGAGATAACAAGATCCTGGATTATTTGGCCGGTGATTACCACTGAAAATAGACCAGGAAAAGGAAATGAACGGAGGGAAGAGCGCGTCAGGCAAAGCAGGCCAGCACAAAACGGTGTACCAGCCTGCAACGGAAACGATTGCGTGGTTAGTCTAAATTAACACCCAGACGGTGTGCGACTTCTTCATACGCTTCAATCAAACCACCCAGGCTTTGGCGGAAACGGTCTTTATCCATTTTGTCCAGAGTATTTTTGTCCCACAGACGGCTACCATCTGGTGAAAACTCATCACCCAGTACAACCTGGCCTTTGAACAAACCGAACTCCAGTTTGAAATCGACCAGAATCAGCCCGGCGTCATCAAACAGCTTTTTCAGGACGTCGTTGGCTTTGTAAGTCAACGCTTTCATCTGAGCCAGATGTTCTTTGCTCACCCAACCAAATGTTTCGCAATAAGATTCGTTCACCATCGGGTCATGCATGGCGTCATTCTTAAGAAACATGTCGAACAGCGGTGGATTCAGTTCAATGCCCTCTTCAATACCAAGGCGTTTTACCAGAGAGCCAGCGGCACGGTTACGCACAACACATTCAACAGGAACCATATCCAGTTTTTTCACCAAACACTCAGTGTCGGACAACAGCGCTTCCATCTGGGTTGGAATGCCCGCTTCTGCCAGTTTGGTCATAATGAAATGGTTGAATTTGTTATTCACCATACCTTTACGATCGAACTGTTCAATACGCGCGCCATCCCCTGCTGACGTATCATTGCGGAACTCGAGTACCAACAGATCCGGATTCTCGGTGCTGTATACGGTCTTCGCTTTGCCACGATACAACTCAGCTTGCTTTTGCATCTTTAATTACTCCAGGTTTAACGACCACTGAGTGGCCTGATGATGTTGAGCCAGGTAGCCAGACTCTTAACGCGAAATCAAGATACAAAGGGCCGGATAAACCGGCCCTGTGAATTACTTATTAAATGCGGCCTGGAAAACCGCCACCAACGCATCGTTTTGCGACTGCGTAAGTATGTGCCCTTTCGGGTCAGTAAACTGCAGGCTGCTGCGGTTATCTAAATCACCCACCTGGAGTTTGTAATCCCCGGAAGGCAAGTTTGGATCCCGTGCACCCAGTTCACGCCATGCGCTGTCAGAAACAGGTTTATACGTCACAGACAGGTTCCCCTGGGAACGCGTTCTGTCTGTTACTTTCATCCCTATTTTTTCCAGTGCGGCGGGCAGTTTATCCCAGACCATGTTGAATGGCGCACGTACCACCAGCATCGGTAACCCGGTATCATCGGCGCCGCTCTGGACATCGATTTCCCGAATCCCATGGTTGTTGGCATTCAATTGCGCATTCTGAGATTTATCAACACCCTCAGCGATATTATTCAGCATTTCAGTGCTGTAACGCTGCATAGATGCGGCATCTGCAACTGGCTTTTCATTTTGCTCAAGGTTAAGCAGGCGGACAACAACAGCCTGTTGGTAACCTTGTGGTTTCACGCTGATTTGATAGCGACCACGATATTGTTCGTCTTCATCGGCACGATTCCACTGAACCCAGTCAGTAGTCAGGGTCTTGCTCGCATCATCACGCTTCATAACCGGGTAATTATGAGCCAGAACCGCGCTGACTACCTGCGCCCACAGTGCGTTATCGCTACCACGTTCCACTAATAATGTGGCTGTATCACCCGTAAACTGAGTACGCGCACCATTCACCAGCGCCAGTGGCTGTGCTGGTGGGCGAATATCCAGAGCCAGGCCTACGGCCCCTTTGCCACCACCAGGCGGAATGGTGTAATCACCGCTTTCAATCGGCAAAATCATGCCCGATGGCGCGTGCAATTCAGCAAGTGGTGTGGCGGAGAGGTAAGCCTCATTGCCATTTACCTGGCGTTTATAACGGGAATCGGAACTACAGGCTGCCAACAGCATAACCAGCGAAAGGCTGACAACTTTGGCGACCTGCGATTTCTGTACTGAATAAGCCATCAAATCTCCCTAACGTTACAGCAAACCGGCATGTTTGAGTGCGTTGGTAATGACCGGGACACTGGCATCTGTCAGTGGTGTCATTGGCAAACGCATCGTGTCGGTTGCTACAAGCCCCAACTCCTTACAGGCCCATTTCACCGGGATTGGATTGGGTTCTACAAATAATTTATGGTGCAACGGCATTAAACGTTTATTGATTTCGCGCGCCTGCGCAAAATGACCTTCGGCAGCCAGACGGCAAACATCCGCCATCTCGCGCGCCGCAACGTTAGCTGTTACGGAAATCACACCATCACCACCAAGTTGCATAAAATCCAGTGCGCTGGCGTCATCACCACTTAACAGGATGAAATCATCCTGAACCAGGTCTTTGATCTGGTTAACGCGACTTAAGTTCCCGGTTGCTTCTTTAATCCCGATGATATTTTTTATTTTAGACAAACGCGCTACCGTCTCTGGCAACATGTCGCTCCCGGTACGGGACGGCACATTATACAGAATTTGCGGCAAACTCGTATTTTCAGCGATAGCTTTAAAATGCTGGTACATACCTTCCTGAGTAGGACGGTTGTAATAAGGCGTGACTGTCAGGCAGCCAACAACGCCAGAATCGTTAAAGCGTTGCGTTAAAGAGATGGCTTCAGAAGTGGCATTGGCACCTGTACCTGCAATAACCGGTATACGGCCATCAGCCAGTTCCAGTGTCAACATGACGACATCACCATGCTCATCATGACTCAGTGTGGCTGATTCGCCAGTCGTCCCTACTGAAACAATCGCCGACGTTCCGTTATCGACATGATAATCAACCAGTTTTTTCAGGCTTGACCGACAGACATTACCTTTAGCATCCATCGGTGTAATAAGCGCAACAAGACTTCCCGTGAACATTGCCCATCCTCTCCGCAAACAAGTGCGTCAATGGTACGTTTTGTAATGTCAGAAAAGCAAGCGCACAAAGGCTTATGCGCGGTTGTACACAGGTTTTTTTTGTGCTTTCCTAATGTAACTCCATCGTTTCGCAGGAAGATTCCGTTTGACGCCTTCATCACAACATTATCTGGTCATCACAGCATTGGGTACGGATCGCCCAGGGATCGTGAACACAATCACCCGCCATGTCAGCAGTTGCGGCTGTAATATTGAAGACAGCCGGCTGGCAATGCTGGGCGAAGAGTTCACTTTTATCATGCTGCTTTCTGGCTCCTGGAACGCCATTACGCTCATTGAGTCAACCCTGCCGTTGAAAGGGGCCGAGCTGGATTTACTGATTGTGATGAAGCGAACGGTCGCTCACGACCGCGAAGCGATGCCATCAACCGTGTGGGTTCAGGTGGAAGTAGAAGACTCACCGCATATTATTGAGCGCTTCACCGCTTTATTTGATGAATGGCACATGAATATTGCTGAACTGGTCTCCCGCACCCAACCTGCACAGGATAATTTGCCGCCACAGTTATATATTCAAATTACGGCGCACAGTCCGGCGTCGCAAAATGCATCAGAAATCGAGCAGGCATTCAAAGACCTGTGTACAGAACTCGATGCACAAGGCACTATTAACGTGGTGAATTACCAACAGCAAGATGAATAAAGACGGAGAGTCGTAATGAACCCACTGAAAGCCGGTGATACCGCACCGAAATTTAGTTTGCCTGATCAGGATGGCGAACAAGTAAATTTGACCGACTTCCAGGGACAGCGTGTTCTGGTCTACTTCTACCCCAAAGCTATGACACCAGGATGCACCGTTCAGGCCTGTGGCCTGCGCGATAACATGGATGAATTAAAACAATTCAATGTTGAAATTTTGGGCATCAGTACAGATAAACCAGAGAAGCTTTCACGCTTCGCAGAGAAAGAACTTCTGAACTTTACGCTGCTCTCTGATGAAGACCACCAGGTTTGTGAGCAATTTGGGATCTGGGGAGAAAAGAGTTTCATGGGGAAAACCTATGACGGCATACATCGCACCAGTTTCCTGGTTAATGCCGACGGTGTTATTGAGCATGTATTTGATGATTTTAAAACCAGTAATCACCACGACATCGTGCTGGGCTGGTTGAAAGCCAACAGCTGATAGCTGATTCCTGCCTTCTGGCTCTGAATAATATAAAGCCGGCGGTATGCCGGCTTTTATCATAGTTACGCGAACGTGCAGTTATGCGAGCCCTGCTCACCCGTTGCTGTTTCAGGACAACCTGTCCTCACGGCTGACACTTTCCGGCCACGCATGGACAACCGCTTTAATTAACGTTGCCAGCGGAATGGCGAAAAATACGCCCCAGAAGCCCCACAACCCACCAAAAATAACCACCGAAAGAATAATAACCAGTGGATGTAAGTTCACCGCTTCTGAAAATAATACCGGCACCAGTAAATTACCATCGAGTGCCTGAATAATCAGGTAAGCAACGAAACAACTCCAGAACTCTGTGCCCAGGCCAAACTGGAACATCGCCACCCCAACCACTGGCACAGTAACAACAAACGCGCCGATATAAGGGATCAGCACAGATACCCCAACCAACACAGCGAGGAGCAGCGAATAATTCAGCCCAAATAACAGGAAGCAAATATAAGACACCACCCCGACAATCACCATTTCCACCACTTTACCGCGAATGTAATTGGTGATTTGCTGGTTCATTTCTATCCATACCTGGCCTGCCAGCCCACGGTTTTTTGGCAGAACCCGGCGTACCGCGTTAATCATCTGGTCTTTATCTTTCAACAGGAAAAAAACCATTAACGGCACCAGTACCAGATAAATGGATAATGTGAGTAACCCCACTAATGAAGCCAGCGAAAATTTCACGACAGAATCGCCCACCGTAATCATCCTGGCTCGCAAGTTTTCCGCCATCGCATCAATAATACCGGCATCCATTAACGCCGGATAACGCTTGGGCAATGTCGCCGCGTAGTCCGACAACTTATTGAACATGCCTGGCATGTCGCGGATCAGGTTTATACCTTGCTGCCATGCCACCGGCCCAACAAAAAAGACCATCAGCAGCAAAATCCCGGCAAAGAGAATCAGCACCACAGAGGTAGCCAAACGGCGTGAACACCCCATGCGTTCAAGGCGTGTTGTGGGCCACTCCAATAAATAGGCGAGCACAATGGCAACCAGTAGAGGTGCCAGCAAACTATGAAAAAAGAATAAGATCCCAAAACCGAAAACCAGAATTACCAGCAATGCAATCGCTTCCGGGTCACTGAACCGGCGCCGATACCACTGCATTAACATTTCGAGCATAGTTTTCTTCCCTGTCCTCATTAGCAAAGCATCTGGCGAATTGTATCTAAATGTCACAAAAAAGACTTCGTTTTTTGTTTCTTTGCGCGGCGCGATATTCTTTATATATCGATACAGTAGTGTTATGTAATTGCTCTTGTTACCGTGGATGACTGTGCGATACTGCAGGCGCCATCTGTAAGGTGGCACAGGTAAAGCAGAAGACCTGATTACACCATAACAACAGGAAGAGAGTTATGTTCAGTGTGTTAAAAAAATCATTGGTTGCATCGCTGATGCTCAGCACGCTTGCCGGGCAGGTTGCTCCGGCATTTGCCAGTGGTACCGATGATTTGCCAGATATGGGCACCTCAGCGGGCAGCACATTATCAATCGGCCAGGAAATGGAGATGGGGGATTACTATGTCCGCCAGTTGCGAGGCAGTGCACCGCTTATCAACGATCCGCTATTAAGCCAGTACATTAACAAGCTGGGGATGCGTCTGGTTTCACATGCAAACTCAGTAAGAACGCCATTCCACTTCTACTTAATTAACAGCGATGAACTCAACGCCTTCGCATTTTTCGGCGGCAACGTTGTTCTGCATTCTGCCTTATTCCGTTTTTCAGATAACGAAAGCCAGTTAGCCTCTGTCATGGCGCATGAAATTTCCCACGTCACACAACGCCACCTGGCGCGTGCCATGGAAGACCAGAAACGCAATGCTCCTCTCACCTGGGTGGGAGCATTGGGCTCTATTCTGCTGGCAATGGCGAACCCTCAGGCAGGTATGGCAGCACTAACCGGTACCCTGGCTGGCGCTCAGCAGGGCATTATCAGCTTCACACAACAAAATGAACAGGAAGCTGACCGTATTGGTATTCAGGTGCTGCAACGCGCAGGTTTCGACCCACAGGCAATGCCTGCTTTTATGGAAAAATTGCTCGACCAGTCGCGTTATGCATCACGCCCGCCTGAAATTTTACTGACTCACCCATTACCCGAAAGCCGCCTGGCCGATGCGCGTAACCGTGCTAACCAAATGCCTCATGTCGTAGTGCACTCATCAGAAGATTTCTACATGGCGAAAGCACGTGTATTAGGCATGTATAATTCCGGGCAAAATCAGCTAACCAGTGACCTGCTGGATACCTGGTCAAAAGGGAATATTCGCCAGCAACATGCGGCGCAGTATGGGCGTGCAATTTTGGCACTGGAAGCCAGTAAATATGCTGATGCCAATAAACTTTTGCAGCCGCTATTGTCTGCTCAACCAAACGACCCCTGGTATCTTGATCTCGCGACCGATATAGACCTTGGCCTGAAAAAAAATACCGAAGCCATAGCCAGGTTACAAAAAGCACCCGATTTACGTAACAACCCTGTGCTCCAGCTCAACCTGGCAAACGCGCTTATTCAGGCCGGGCAGAATGAGCAGGCCGCGCAAATGTTGAACCGCTATACCTTCAGCAACCCCGACGACACCAATGGCTGGGATTTGCTGGCTCAGGCAGAGGCGGCGCTTGGTCACCGTGACCAGGAACTGGCGGCACGGGCAGAGAACCTGGCTCTCACCGGCAAAATAGACCAGGCCATCACAACTCTCAGCTCAGCGAGTTCACAAGTAAAACTGGGTAGCCTGCAACAACAACGCTACGACGCGCGTATTGACCAGTTGCGCCAGTTGCAGCAACGTTTTCGGACATATGAAAAGAGGTAACACAGCACAATGAAACCGGCAGTCACTATTTATCACAACCCGCGTTGCTCCAAAAGCCGTGAAACTCTGGCATTGCTGAAAGAAAAACAGATTGAACCAGAAGTGGTGCTTTATCTGGATACACCACCTTCTGCCAGCACAATAAAAACGCTGCTAAGTCAGTTAGGTATGGACAGTGCCCGCCAGTTAATGCGCACGAAAGAAGCACTGTATAAAGAACTTAATCTTGCTGATGAAACCAGTGAAGATGCGTTGATTGACGCCATGACCAGGCACCCGAAGTTAATTGAGCGCCCTATTGTGATTAGCAACGGGAAAGCCCGGCTGGGCAGGCCGCCTGAACAAGTGCTGGATATTATTTAACAGAGAGTAACGCAGTGCCTGGCGCTGCGTTTTCACACTGGTGCAGCTGTGCGCAGTGCTGGGGTTCCTGTTCGAAGTACAACCGTTCAAAACGCGACAGCTCGCAATACTACGGCTTGAAGTACTACGGTTTGAAGTACTATGGTTTGAAATACTGCGGTTAGTAATACTACAGATTGAGAATTTCTTTAACGAAAGGAATTGTCAGCTTTCTCTGTGCAGTAATAGAGGCTTTATCCAGATGATCCAGTGTCTGGAACAGCGTTCGCATTTCCCGGTCAAGGCGTTTAAGCAGAAAACGGCCTACGTCTTCGGGTAATTCAAAACCACGCAACCGCGCCCGCAATTGCAAAGCCTGCAGTTTATCTTCATCAGAAAGTGGTTGAAGCTTGTAGATTTGCCCCCAGTCCAGGCGTGAGGCAAGGTCGGCAAGTTGCAGGTTAAGTTGGCGTGGAGGGCGGTCACCCGTAATAAATAAACGCGTTTTGCCAGATTCCAGAATTCGGTTATACAGGTTGAAAATCGCCATTTCCCACAATGCATCACCGGCTATACACTCAATATTATCTATGCAGACCAGTGAAAGTTGCTCCATGCCGTCCAGTACTTCCGGCACAAACCAGGTGCGTTTATCCAGCGGGACATACCCAACCGCTTCACCACGCTGAGAAAGCTCAGCACATGCAGCGTGCAGCAAATGGCTGCGCCCGCCACCTTCTCGTGACCAAAAATAGATATACCCGCTATGTTCCTGCCGCAGCACATTTTGTACTGCTGCTAACAAAGAAGGATTATCACCCGGCCAGAAACTCGCGAAAGTTTCATCGTCAGGAAGATAGAGAGGCAAAGAGAGCTGTGCCGGCGTGTTCAGAAGGACCTCAGTTTGGGCTTACCAAAAAACAGATGCAGTGTAACACAGAAACACATGGTGAATGAACCGGGCAGCACAGGGCTGCCCGTTATCATATCAGGACTTCGCCGGGGCGTTATCATCGCCACTTTCGTCTTCAATAACTTCTTCCGGGCGTAACACAGAGATTACTTTAAAAATCAGGCTCAGGCAGACACCAACAATCGTTGCCAGCGCCATCCCTTTTAGTTCAGCCGCACCAATGTGCACTTTCGCGCCACTCACCCCGATAATCAAAATCACCGCAGTCAGAATAAGGTTTTGCGCTTTACTGTAATCCACTTTAGATTCAATCAGCACACGGATACCGGATGCGCCGATTACGCCGTACAACAGCAGTGAAACACCCCCCATTACGGGAACAGGTATGATTTGAATCGCTGCCGCCAGTTTACCCACGCAGGACAGCAGAATCGCGAACACCGCAGCACCGCCAATAACCCAGGTGCTGTAAACACGGGTGATAGCCATCACACCAATGTTTTCACCATAAGTGGTGTTAGGTGTGGAGCCAAAGAACCCGGAAAGGATGGTGGATAACCCATTTGCCAGCATTGAACGGTGCAGACCCGGGTCACGAATCAAATCTTTTTTGACGATATTCGCAGTCACAACCAGGTGCCCGACATGCTCAGCAATAACTACCAGCGCAGCAGGTAAAATGGTGAAAATCGCAAACCACTCAAACTTGGGAGTATAAAAAGTTGGTAAGGCAAACCAGTGGGCTTCACGAATTGCAGTGGTATCCACAACCCCCATAGCAAATGAAAGTGCGTAACCCGCAAGCACACCAATCAAAATTGGGATAATGGCGAGAAAACCGCGAAACAGCACTGACCCAAGGATAGTTACCGCCAGAGTTGTGACAGAAATAATCACAGTGGTGCTGTCTGCGGGTTTACCATCCGCAGGTAATAACCCGGCCATGTTGGCTGCCACACCAGCAAGCTCCAGCCCGATAACGGCAACAATTGCCCCCATTGCAGCGGGTGGGAACATCACATCCAGCCACCCTGTCCCGGCTTGTTTCACAATCAGCGCGACAATACAAAACAACACGCCGCACATAATGAAGCCACCCAGAGCCACTTCATAGCCTAAAGGTAACAACAGCAGGACGGGGGAAATAAATGCAAAGCTAGAACCCAGATATGCCGGGATTTTTCCTTTACAGATAAATATATAGAGCAGTGTCCCCACGCCATTGAACAGCAAAACGGTTGCCGGATTAATATGAAACAGAATAGGCACCAGCACGGTTGCGCCGAACATGGCGAACAAGTGCTGTAAACTAAGGGGGATGGTCTGCAACAACGGTGGTCTTTCGCTCACCCCGATAGCGCGGCGCGTCATAGTGTGTTCCTCAGTGATGTTATGTTGTGTAATAGCGTGGTGATTTCACCAAAAAAAAGCCGACTCATTAGTCGGCTTATTGAATAATTATTTCGTTCCAAAAATCTTATCGCCCGCGTCACCAAGACCGGGAATAATATAACCGTGCTCGTTGAGCCCCTTGTCAATGGATGCGGTGTAAAGCTCAACATCCGGATGCGCTTTCTCCAGCGCCGCAAGGCCTTCTGGCGCAGCCACCAGCACCAGCACTTTAATACTGTGGCAACCTGCTTTCTTCAACAGGTCAATTGTGGCAATCATCGAACCACCCGTTGCCAGCATCGGGTCAACCACCAGCGCCATACGTTCGTCAATGTTAGACACCAGCTTCTGGAAATAAGGAACCGGCTCCAGTGTTTCTTCATTACGGTAGATACCGACAACACTGATTCGGGCACTGGGCACATGCTCAAGCACGCCTTCCATCATGCCAAGGCCTGCACGCAAAATAGGTACAACGGTGATTTTCTTACCTTTGATTTGCTCAACAGCCACCGGGCCATTCCAGCCTTCAATGGTAACTTTCTCTGTCTCTAAATCGGCTGTTGCTTCGTAAGTCAGCAAACTACCCACCTCAGAGGCCAACTCCCGAAAGCGCTTGGTGCTAATATCATGCTCACGCATCAGACCCAGCTTATGTTTGACGAGTGGGTGTTTCACTTCCACAATCTTCATACTCTTTCTCCCCCAGACAGGTAGCAGCCACAAAAAAAATCGCCGGATTATACCGCTTTTTCTGAACGGTTCCACCTTTCACTCCCCGTTAAGGCTTGATCGGGATCAACTGCGGTGGAATTGCCCGGCAGCAAAGATTTCTGCATTCAGGTTTCAGAATAGGCTCGCAAACGTTTGCCTGCACTGTTAGAATTGCCGCGATTTTTAGCGCACTACCCGGAACACGCCACATTTGTACGCGCAAGCTTGCCTGAATGCTGGCCTGGGTAGCGCACCAACCGCAACCGCGTGGGGACTTAGCAGTGACCGACAAAACCTCTCTCAGCTATAAAGATGCCGGTGTTGATATTGACGCAGGTAACGCTCTGGTCGACCGAATCAAAGGTGTCGTAAAAAAAACCCGCCGTCCTGAAGTTATGGGGGGTTTGGGCGGATTCGGCGCACTGTGCGCTTTGCCACAGAAATATCGTGAGCCTGTACTGGTTTCCGGGACTGATGGTGTTGGCACCAAACTGCGTCTGGCGATGGATCTTAAACGCCACGATGCCATTGGTATCGATTTGGTTGCTATGTGTGTGAATGACCTGGTAGTACAAGGTGCAGAACCCCTGTTCTTCCTTGATTACTACGCTACAGGTAAGCTGGATGTAGATACAGCTTCTTCCGTTATCACAGGTATCGCTGAAGGTTGTCTGCAATCTGGCTGTTCACTGGTTGGTGGCGAAACGGCAGAAATGCCGGGTATGTACCACGGTGAAGATTACGATGTCGCTGGTTTCTGTGTTGGTGTGGTAGAAAAATCAGAAATCATTGATGGCAGTAAAGTGGCTGACGGCGATGTGCTGATAGCGCTGGGTTCCAGCGGCCCGCACTCCAATGGCTACTCACTGGTACGTAAAATTGTTGAAGTCAGTGGTTGCGACCCGTTAACCACTCAACTGGAAGGCAAACCTCTGGCCGACCATTTACTGGAACCAACACGCATCTACGTTAAACAAGTACTGGAATTAATCAGCAAAGTTGACGTGCATGCCATTGCCCACTTAACGGGTGGCGGGTTCTGGGAAAATATCCCACGCGTACTGCCCGACAACACTCAGGCGGTTATCAATGAAGCCTCCTGGCAGTGGCCTGCTGTGTTCAGTTGGTTGCAACAGGCTGGTAATGTCAGCCGCCATGAAATGTACCGCACCTTTAACTGTGGTGTGGGAATGGTGATTGCCGTTGCTGCCTCAGATGCCGCAAAATCTCTGGAACTGCTGCGCAACCTTGGTGAAAACGCCTGGGAGCTTGGTGCAATTAAAGCATCCAGTGATGAACAGCGTGTGGTCATTGCGTAATGAAAAAGATTGTGGTGCTGATTTCCGGTAATGGCAGTAACCTGCAGGCCATTATTGATGCCTGTAACCAGAACAAAATCAACGGCACCCTTTCTGCTGTTTTCAGTAATAAAACCAGTGCGTACGGGCTAACCCGTGCCAGTGAAGCGGGCATTCCGGCTTTTTCTCTCGACCCAAAATCGTTTGAAAGCCGGGAAGCTTTTGATAACGCTTTGATGGCGCAAATTGATGCTTACCAGCCTGATGTCGTTGTGCTGGCCGGGTACATGCGTATTTTGAGCCCGGCCTTTGTAAGCCACTATCTGGGCAAAATGGTCAACATCCATCCGTCATTACTACCTAAGTACCCGGGGCTGCACACTCACCGCCAGGTACTGGAGAATGGTGATAAAGAGCACGGAACTTCCGTGCATTTTGTCACCGAGCAGCTTGATGGTGGCCCGGTTATTTTGCAGGCGAAAGTTCCGGTTTTCGATGGCGATGATGAAGAGATTATTGCCGCGCGGGTTCAGGTTCAGGAACATGCTATTTACCCACTGGTCATTAACTGGTTTCTTTCAGAACGCCTGGTGATGCACAGTAACCATGCCTGGCTCGATGGCCAGCGCCTGCCTGCTCAAGGCTATGCAGGTGACGAATAATTACCTGGCAGAGGTGCAGCTTTCGCCCTCTGCTTAATTTACAAAAGCCCGTCAGTTACTTTTTCTCTGCTTACCTTCACCCACTCTGTTAGTTGTTTTTGCGCTTTTATTAGTCAATCAAGTCGCTCGCTTTCTTGTCATACTGTTATGACATTATTGGACATTCCCGGACAAAGCTCGCCATAATAGTTATTGCAGGATGGTCAGGCGTGTCCTCTGTTTTATTTACCGGAGTTGAAGGATTCATGGGTCTGGATAAGTTATATATTGATAAAGAACTGAGCTGGCTGGCTTTCAATGAACGCGTACTCCAGGAAGCCGCAGACAAAAACAACCCACTCATTGAGCGTATGCGCTTTCTGGGCATCTACTCCAACAACCTCGACGAATTTTACAAAGTACGTTTCGCGGAGTTAAAACGGCGCATTCTTATCAGTGAAGAGCAAGGCAGTAATGCTCACTATCGCCACCTGATGGGCAAGATTCAGTCCAAGGTATTAAAAACCGATCAGGAGTTTGATGGGCTGTACAATGAGCTTCTGCTGGAGCTGGCGCGCAACCAAATATTTCTCATTAACGAGCGCCAGTTGTCAGATAACCAGCAAGTCTGGTTAAGAGAATACTTCAGGCAACATTTGCGCCCCTATATCGCGCCTATTCTTATCACCCGCGAAACCGACCTGGTGCAATTTCTTAAAGATGATTTCACCTACCTGGCAGTCGAAATAATCAATGGCGATGTGGTGAACTATGCGCTGCTGGAGATACCATCCGATAAAGCGCCCCGCTTCGTTAACCTGCCACCAGAAACACCTCGTCGGCGCAAGCCAATGATCTTACTGGATAACATTCTTCGTTATTGTCTGGATGATATTTTTAAAGGCTTTTTTGATTATGACGAACTGAATGCCTACTCCATGAAGATGACCCGTGACGCAGAATATGACCTGGTCACAGAAATGGAATCCAGCCTGCTGGAACTGATGTCCTCCAGCCTGAAACAACGCTTAACCGCAGAGCCGGTGCGTTTTGTTTACCAGCGCGATATGCCGGCAGAAATGGTGGAATTGTTGCGCGAAAAACTCTCTATCTCACGCTACGACTCCATTATTCCTGGTGGGCGCTACCACAACTTTAAAGACTTTATCGGCTTCCCGAATATTGGCAAACCCAACCTGCTCAATAAACCCCTGCCGCGCCTGCGCCATTTGTGGTTCGATAAATTCCGTAACGGCTTTGATGCCATTCGTGAACGGGACGTACTGCTTTACTACCCTTACCACACCTTTGAGCATGTGCTTGAACTGTTCCGCCAGGCATCGTTTGACCCGAATGTACTGGCTATCAAGATAAACATTTACCGGGTTGCCAAAGATTCGCGCCTGATTGACTCAATGATTCACGCGGCGCATAACGGCAAAAAAGTCACAGTGGTCGTGGAATTGCAGGCGCGTTTTGACGAAGCCGCCAATATTCACTGGGCAAAACGGCTTACTGAAGCCGGCGTTCATGTTATTTTCTCGGCGCCCGGGTTAAAAATTCACTCCAAGCTGTTCCTGATTTCTCGCCGTGAAGGTGATGAAGTGGTGCGCTATGCCCATATTGGTACAGGTAACTTCAACGAAAAAACCGCCCGGTTGTATACCGATTATGCGTTACTCACCGCCGATCAGCGGATAACCAATGAAGTACGGCGCGTGTTTAATTTTATTGAAAACCCCTATCGCCCGGTGAATTTCGACCACCTGATTGTGTCACCGCAAAACTCCAGGAACATGCTTTACAAACTGGTTGACCAGGAAATTGCGAATGCTCAGCAAGGTATCCCTGCGGCTATTACACTGAAAATCAACAACCTGGTTGATAAAGGCCTGGTAGACCGGTTGTATGCTGCTTCTTCTGCTGGTGTTAAAGTCAACCTGCTCATTCGCGGCATGTGTTCATTAATACCTGATTTAGAAGGGATTAGTGAAAATATTCGGGTTATCAGTATTATTGACCGCTACCTTGAGCACGACAGGGTCTATATTTTTGAGAATGGCGGTGACAAAAAAGTCTATTTGTCTTCTGCCGACTGGATGACGCGCAATATCGACTACCGTATCGAAGTGGCTGTCGCGTTGTTGGACCCGGTGTTGAAACAGCGCGTTCTGGATATTATTGAGATACTATTTAGTGATACAGTGAAGGCGCGTTTTATTGATAAAGAACTGAGCAATCGTTATGTGCCCCGCGGTAACCGCCGCAAGGTACAGGCGCAACTGGCGATTTACGATTATCTCAAATCCCTGGAACAACCTGATTAATCTATGCCAATAACCAAACATACTCCCCGCCCTGAAGAATTTGCGGCGGTCGACCTCGGCTCCAACAGCTTCCATATGGTCATAGCGCGTGTGGTCGATGGTGCGATGCAAATTATCGGTCGCTTAAAACAACGTGTGCATCTGGCCGATGGGCTGGATGATAACAGCATGCTGAACGAAGAAGCGATGGAGCGCGGGTTATCCTGCCTGGCGCTGTTCGCCGAGCGCCTGCAGGGGTTCAGCCCGGACAATGTTTGTATCGTCGGCACGCATACCTTACGTCAGGCACGTAATGCCACGGAATTTCTCAAACGAGCGGAAAAAGTTATCCCCTTCCCGATTGAAATTATCCCGGGTAATGAAGAAGCCCGCCTGATATTTATGGGTGTGGAGCATACTCAGCCGGAAAAAGGCCGCAAGCTGGTTGTGGATATCGGTGGTGGGTCAACTGAACTGGTTATTGGTGAAAACTTCGATCCTGTTCTGGTGGAAAGCCGCCGGATGGGGTGTGTGAGCTTTGGTCAAACCTTCTTTCCCAACGGGGTTATCAGCCCGGTAGCATTTAACCGGGCAAGGCTCGCCGCAGTACAGAAACTGGAAACACTGGCGTGGCAGTACCGCCTGAAAGGTTGGGATGTGGCAATGGGGGCATCGGGCACAATTAAAGCTGCCTGTGAAGTCTTGCTTGCCATGGGGGAGAAAGACGGCATGATCACCCCGGAACGCCTGGATAAACTGACCACTGAAGTGCTGAAATATAACCATGTGCTCAACCTTTCATTACCAGGTCTTTCTGATGAGCGCCGGGAAGTCTTCCTGCCAGGCCTCGCCATTCTGTGCGGGGTGTTTGATGCACTGAAGATCAAAGAACTACGTTTATCTGACGGGGCACTGCGCGAAGGTGTGCTGTATGAAATGGAAGGCCGTTTCCGCCACCAGGATATTCGTATCCGCACTGCACAGAGTCTGGCGAACCAATACAATATTGATGATGATCAGGCGCGTCGTGTACTGGAAACAACCACATATTTGTTTGATCAATGGCAGGCTGCTAACCCAAAACTATCTAACCCACAACTGGCCGCACTCCTGAAATGGGCCTCCATGCTACATGAGATAGGGCTTAATATTAACCATAGTGGTATGCACCGCCATTCTGCTTATATTCTGCAAAACAGCAACCTGCCTGGTTTTAACCAGGAACAACAAACGCTGATGGCGCTGTTGGTACGTTTTCATCGTAAGGCCATCAAACTGGATGAGCTACCGCGGTTTACACTGTTTAAAAAGAAACAGTACCTGCCATTGATTCAGCTACTACGCCTTGGCGTGTTACTGAATAACCAACGCCAGGCGACTACCACGCCGCCATCGCTGGTGCTGACAACAGACGAGAACCACTGGACACTGTGCTTCCCCCATGACTGGTTCAGCCAGAATGCGCTGGTATTACTGGATTTAGAAAAAGAACAGCAATATTGGGAAGCCGTGACTGGCTGGAAACTGACTATAGAAGAGGCTCAGCCGGAAGAGGCATCTGCGGCCTGATTCCCTCTGGTTACAGTTCTTACCTGGTGGCGGGCAAACATGCTATTTGCCCGCCATTATTTTGCCCCAGGGGATTAAGCAGGCTCCACTACACGGCAGTGAGCCGGGTTACCATGGTCAAATAATTTTTCGATAGGCTCCGGGTGGCCAATATAATACCCTTGCAGGTAATCAACCCCCATCTGTTTAACCGCTTCGCAAATAGCTTCGTTTTCAATATATTCCACGACAACTTTCATCCTCTTCACCCGAGCTAACTGGCAAATGGACTCAACGATTTGGTAGTCCAGGCTACTGGTCAGTATGTTGCGCACAAAGCTGCCGTCAATTTTAAGAATATCGGCGTCCATTTTTTTCAGGCGCGCATAACTTGCATACCCAGAACCGAAATCATCAATCGCGATACTGCACCCCAGTGCCTGCAACCCGGCAAGATTATGCCTTGCCTGTTCTACATTGGTTAATTCATCTGTCTCCGTCACTTCAAGCACCAGTTGCCAGGGTTCCACTTCGAAACGCGCCAGTTGATGGGAAACCTCACGCACCAGCCCATTATGGCAAACAGAGGCGGGAGATAAATTGACAGATAACCTGATGCCACGCTGGCGCTCTTTATGGCGCTGTATAAATGCCAGGCTATGTTCCAGTACCCAAAAGTCCAGGCGAGAAGACAAGCCGAATTCGCAGGCTACCGGAAAAAATACTTCCGGAGATATCACTTTGCCACCAGGCCCGGACATACGCAGTAGCACTTCATACCAGGTATCCCCACGAACACCCTGAATGGGCTGCGCCAGCAAACGGAAATGGTCATGTTCCAGCGCCTCCTGTAGCATATTCATCATTGCTACTTTTTTTCGCATATCTTCCTGCAACGGGTGAAGCTGGCTGTCCAGTAAGCCTTCCACGCGGCGAGTGGTCAGCGAAAATTCGGCCATAGTGCTTAACTCACCCAGCAACAAAGGCAGGTGATTTACTGGCGGCAAAGCAACACAGTAACTAATACCGGTTTGCGGTTGAAAAACCATGCCATCCCATAAGAAGCGAAACTGTTGAATTGCCTCACTCAAATGATTAAGGCGCTGCTCATCATCGTCGCTGTTATTCAAACGCAATACCAGGTCATGCCCGGAGAGGTTATACAGATTTTCGTTTTCCCTCAGGCTTTGGCGCAAATACATGCCCAAATGTTGTTTATAGTGAATGCGAAACAACAGACCATAGTTGCGGCCCAGAATTTCCAGTTCCGGTATGCGGATAAAACATAGCAGTGAGCTGGCATATTTACTGGTATCGCGTGTCAGAGCCCGTAAATTATGGAGTTGGAAAACGGGGTCAATTAATGCCAACTGGCGCACATGAAAAAATACTGCACGCTGGCGAGTGGTCATCGCCGCCATTAGCGCAATAGTGAAAGAAAAAACCATCCAGCAAGAAGATGTTATTGCCAGTTGCAGAGCAAAATCTTCGCCATCAGGTACATAGTTACCAAAGTAGCGGCACAGGACAATAAGGGAAATTCCCCACACCGTAGTGATAAACAAATAACCAAAACGCATAGCCGCCCACAGCATCAGCGGTAATAGCAACGTAAAGGTATAGCTGGTATTAAAAATCGTACTGGAAGGCCCCGGTTTGGAGACCATCAAAGCCACCAGCACCCCGGTGAGAAAAAACCAGGTCAGTATTTCAGGCAGATGTACATGCGGGTGAAACTGTTTTTTTAGCCGCAACCAAAAAATACGGCAAAAAGACGGGTTGCGAATGGCGCGGATAATGAAATAGCACAAGGGCATTCCGGAGATTGTGCCAACCATTAATGACTGGAAATTAATCAACGTGCGAATATTCAGTGGTTCAGCACCGTTAAGGCTGTAATAACCATCAAGAAAACCAAGGAAAACAGCCAACTGATACCAGACAAGAAAGATAGAGGAATAAATTAACACCAGCCACATGCAACGCGAGAAAGTGAGGCTCAGTGAGCCAAAGATGACCCGGTAGCGCCGCCAGACAAACACCCGGTAACCAAACCAGCACAGCGCCAGAGGCCCCACCATCAGCAAGATGGCATTCAGGGTATAGCTAAGACCATAACCGGGGAAGTAACGCACAAAGATAGCCAGCGCGATACCCGGCAACGCCGCCCAGTCGAAAATCAGCATGAGCGCCATGAACAATGCATGAGGCAGGTAATAGAGCACAGTACGCCCGTCATCAAGAACGGTAAAAGTGTTGCACCATGCTGCGAGTGGCAATAAAAACAATGGCAGCAAACCCGGTAATGCCCACCACTGATTTTTATTACGTTGATACCAGCTCTTCATATTGCCCGCTTAACCTCGCCCAAAAATCTGTGGCGGTGAATGCTCCCTTCGTTGCGCCAGGAGCCTGACTGAAATGGCGTGCAATTTTAGTGCCCTCCCACCCTTTTAATTTGACGCAGATCAATCCACGCTGAATTGTTAACCAGCGCTGGCGCTGAATGCACGGTTTTAGCGAAAATACAGATATTTCCCTTTTGAATTATCTGAACAGCACACCACATATCGAGTGCAGGCATGCCTTTTTAGTGATTAAGAATTGACCTTATAACAGAGCTGTGCCTAAATAAGCGTATCGCCCATTTGGGTTTACTACAGGTTCCATTTCGTGACAAACGCCACCACTATGCGCAGACGACACCGATTTAACAGCCGAATAGCACGAACAGTGTTGTTAATCAGCTTTTTATTCTTCTTTGGTCGTTTTGTTTATTCCGCCATTGGCGCATGGTATCACCACCAGAACAAAATCCAGTCTCAGCAATCCAGCCTGAGTATCGATGCCACCTCTCAGCAACAATCACAACAGTAGCACGCAATGATTTAAAAATTTTGCCGGGTAAACAGCCCCGTTTGCTGGTACTGGCTGGCAGACAGAACCCTCTGCATCTGTGCTGTAAGGCTCAGCCAGTAAAGTGAAGGCCACAATCCAGACACACGCTCTGGCGGCTTGCTTGCGCCCTATTAACAACCCATGCCCGGTAATGAAGATGCTGGAATAGCCGTCGGGCTCGAGTGCAAACACACAAAGCACAGGTTGCCTGTGGTTAAGAGCGGCTGTTTTACTGTCATTCCCTCAGACCATTAGCTGGTGAATTTACGCAAAAAAATAATTGCTACTTTTCAGGCCACTACTTTTAAACAGATCTGTATTAAATACCAGTATCAATAGCGGTATTAATTACCGCCATTGATATTTCTTGAATAACATTATGGAACAGCGAGCACTGCACAATTACACAAGTCATCACTTTCAAACTGCGTAATATCACCAGCCTGCAATCCAGGAACCGGAAATACACGCACAGTAAGTGGCTTATTTAAACGAAAAGCCATCGTCCCGGTATCTCTCATTAAAGCAGCCAGTTTTTCAACAGAGACATCACCAGGTACAGGTACGGTATCCAGGCCGATGCCACAAACAGCGCTGTATGTCAGTAAGGCACGAATATCAAAGTTTGCTTTTACAGAGCCATCCGCTAATCCTTTATCTTCAGTTAACGCAAGCATTAACCCTGAAAAACCCACTAACTCGGTTTCTTTGACTGATTTGAATACCTTCGTCAATAAAGCAGATACTTCGACAGTGCCTGCTGCGCCAAAGTATTCCACGCCCATTTGTTCATAGACTTCGGCCATACTGGCACAGTTTTTTGATGGTGCGGCTGAGCTATCAAAACCGGAAAATTTGAAAGGGAATTCCATTTCTGCATCAGCCATAATCTGTTGAATAGCAGAGATATGATACTGAAGAGCTGTATGCAGTATTTTATAATAACTGCTGAACCGTTCATTATGGCTGGTAACTTTTGTTTCGGCATTAAAAGCTTTCAGTGTGCTGACCAGCAAATCGGGGGTTTCCAGGCCAATGACAAAACAATCCCCTAATTCTCTCTGATGGTACCCGGCCGGGAAATATGGAATGAGCGGTTTACAGTTGAAGTTAACGGTGAAATTAAAATTACCTTCCCCACGGGGCGTTATCGCACTGATTTTTTTCACGCATATAGCAGCGTTGTTTATGAGTTCATTATCGAGAACACCAAACTCATCCAGGGGAACATTCACACATGCATTGCATAAATCCCCAAACTCACTAATGAGTTCAGGAAGCAACTCAATTTCTCTTGCGGTTTTTGCTTCGCCAACAGCAAACCTGACCCTTACTCCTGACTGGCTATGTTCAGCGAGTAAATCACTAATGTAACGTAAATCAGCCCGGGCGCTCTCTAAACTGCTTAAATTGAGATACTCCCCAAATGGATTGGTCACCACCCGAACAGACTGTACCGTATAGTGATGTTTTTTAAACTCAGCAGTTAACTCTGATAAAAATTTTGAAGCCCGGTTAACTTCACCTTTCCAACTTTCTTTATCTCTATTTAAAGATAAAAATGCCGTTACCGTCCGTATTTTACACAGTGCTTTATCTTTATAATCCACCCGACACTCCCTATATATTTTCACCATAACTGAAAGGGCTAACGAAACAATGACTGACACACAAAACCATATCAAACCTGAGGCAATCAGAGCTAAATTATACTGATAACAATAGGTTTTGCATTCTCCTGGCCAGTAGATTCATACAAATACAGTGGCTTTTAGCATACTGGTAATATGTAGCATGCTGGTTGGGCGTTGCAGTTGCGGCTTACTGGATTACCCCACTGCTGATCTCATGATTACTGCAGGTCAATGTTGTAAATGGTAAGCAATCAGCCCCGGTCACCACACTTATACAGTTCATCAACAATGTACTGGTTTTTGTTGCTAAAAAACCAGCTTGCTTCTGCCCCAAATTCATCCAACACCTGGTATCCAGGCTTCTTTGTCTTGTCAGTCCTTGACCCACATACGTTAATAATAGATTATGACAGTGATTGTGAATTTGTGGTTATACAGACATGCTCTGTAATTTTTTCGATTCTCAATCGAATAAGCCGGTGATAGCTGTGTATTACGTTCCCAGCGTCAGTATGTTATGAGAGTTCCATAAAAATACGCCTACTGAGAAGACACTGTTATACATACAGGAAACATAGATGATTTTAACTATAGATGATAAAAGAAATCGAGATTTCATAGAACCAGAACATTATGAGGAAATATTTAATTCACAAAGAACAATATCATTTACTGGCACTGCGCTCAGTGTTTTTAGTTCGGCAGATATAGAAAAGAGAATTGCAGAGCTGGAACAATTAGAGCAGGATAAGAAGTTCGTTTTTGTAGGTGAAAAACACTGGCTTAAAAAATTCCTTGAAGAAAGCAGAAATATTAAATTCTCCAGATATCACCAATGGGTGAAATATCAATTAATTGACGTACTGGGAATCAAGTTCTCTCTTTCTCCATTCAGTGTTAAAGATGATTTTCCTAAAGAGTGTTGGCTCGCTACAGTTGATGTATCAACATACTTAATCAAATCAGATAAACTGGACAGCAAACAGTTTGAAATAGATACCCCCGAGGAACTGGAGCTCATGGTGTGCGGTAACAACGATGGAATTTCCCCTGCTCACTTAATAAAACTCTACGAATATCTTCACGACTATGAATATATTATAGGCAGAGACGTTTTTAAAAACCGGAATGCTGATTTTTTGTATGTTGGTGGGTTTGGAGTAACAAATATTGAAGAGCCTAACAAATGGGACCTGTATGTAGATGATAGTTCAGGTTCCGGTGGTACAAATCTTAATATTCAATATCGACAATTATGGAGATCATAATTGCGTGTAACCATTCATTTGAATAGACGCATGTACATTCGTCTATTGCAGTTTTAATTTATAGGCTGAGGTATCTTCCATGGGGCACAATTGAGCTTAACATTAAGCACCATGGTGAAGGAGGAAGGATTTATGGGATTGTTATCTAAACCTAAAAGTACCGGAGTATTAAAGTGGGAACGTATTGACAATGAAGGGGGCCCCAGAGACTCCTGGAGAGCCAAAGTACATGGCGGATGGCTATTTATTACATGGTGGGGGACGAACTATGATGGAAGTGGAACCACATTTATACCAGACCCTAAGCATGACTGGCAGCTTGATCCGAAAGACTAGTACTACATACCATGGTCAAACCATGCCTGGTGTTGCCAGATATTGCCAAAAATGACTAATCCAAAAATAAAAAAAGTCCGCAATTACGTGGACTTAAGTATTATTTAGTGACTGTTAATGCCAGACCTTTCTTAAAGGAGCCCCACTCAATGGTTTAGAAACCATCCAACATCTTGTTATCACAGAGTTTTATGACAACCACTTCCAGATGACACTGTAATAAATACCGTCAAGATGATGAAATTTGTGATATTAATCATATTGTTATGATGATTTACAAACACGCTCTTTAGACTCGAATTATTGCCGTACAACACACATCCAGGGCTATCAGGCCATGATCAGACGCTTAAACAACAATTGCTGGACGTCCTGCCGATGTGCCAGGATCGCATGCGCGGTCACTAACGTTCCGTCTACGGAATACAAAACCCGGTAGCCTTCAGCGTGGTTAAACTCCCGGTATTTGGCGCAGCCAATTTTCAGCAATTCGGGGCAAATCTGGCAGCCCAGGGGGAACTGGCCTACGGTACTCTCAAACTGTGTGAGAATATCTGCGATAACCGGACGCGGCTCAACATCAACGCGCTTCAGGAAACTGGCTATTGTGTCGATGCAGTGCTTTACCGTCAGCGTGTACTCAAAAGTCACCTGCTGTTCCATGAAAATCCTTTAACGTTGAGCGCGCTGCGTTTAATCCGTAATTCCATCCAGCAACTCGTCTTTCGAGAACACGCGCCCTTCCGCTTTATCTTTCTCTGACAGGGTAAGCAGCTTCAGCAAAGCAATGGCGTTCTCCCGTTCCTGCTGCTGGTCATAAGACTCTATAACGTAAGCAGGCACACCATTTTGTGTGACCAGGATGGGTTCTGACAGATCAAGCGTTGCTGCGTTCTTTTTAACGTAGCTGATTGTCTCTACTTTCATGTTGGTCCGCCTAATGGTCATGTCTCGGTTTTAATATAGACTATATTTAGACCACCAACAAGATCTCATGCCCCCCTGCTCTTCTGAGAAATAGGCCCAGATTAAGTACAGAGTTCAATTTGTTCCTGCCGGAAGCTGATTTCTTCCACTCACTGAAAGTGGAATGTATCCACAGGTGCACATAAATAAAAACCCCCTGTAAAACAGAGGGTTGATTGCAGTTTTATCTATTCATGAATACTTAGGAAGGGTTATTGGCTTATTCCCACTCAATCGTAGCTGGCGGTTTACCGGAAATATCATAAACCACACGGGAAATACCGTTCACTTCGTTAATGATCCGGTTGGAAACGCGGCCAAGGAAGTCATACGGCAGGTGAGCCCAGTGAGCTGTCATGAAGTCGATAGTTTCGACAGCGCGCAGGGAAACCACCCAGTCGTACTTACGGCCATCGCCCATCACGCCAACAGAACGTACCGGCAGGAATACAGTGAACGCCTGGCTCACTTTATCGTAGAGATCGGCTTTACGCAGTTCTTCAATAAAAATGGCATCAGCACTACGCAGCAGATCACAGTATTCTTTCTTCACTTCGCCCAGTACGCGAACACCAAGGCCCGGCCCCGGGAACGGGTGACGGTAGAGCATATCGTATGGCAGGCCAAGCTCCAGGCCAATTTTGCGGACTTCATCTTTAAAGAGTTCTTTGAGCGGTTCAACCAGGCCCATTTTCATCTCTTTCGGTAAGCCGCCCACATTGTGGTGTGATTTAATCACATGGGCTTTACCGGTAGCAGAAGCAGCAGACTCGATAACATCAGGGTAGATAGTGCCCTGAGCCAGCCATTTCACGTCTTCCAGGCGCAGTGCTTCTTCATCAAAAACTTCAACGAACACACGGCCAATGGTTTTACGTTTGGCTTCCGGGTCATCAATACCAGCCAGAGCAGTCAGGAAGCGCTCTTCTGCATTCACATGAACAATGTTGAGACCAAAACGGTCGCCGAACATTTCCATCACCTGGTCGGCTTCGTTAAGGCGCAGCAGACCGTTATCTACAAACACGCAAGTCAGGTTCTCACCAATAGCGCGGTGCAGCAGCATTGCCGTTACAGATGAATCCACCCCACCAGACAGGCCAAGGATTACTTTATCAGAACCTACCTGCTCGCGAATGCGGGATACCGCGTCATCAATAATTCGCGCAGGCGTCCACAACGCTTCACATTTGCAGATATCGCGAATGAAACGTTCCAGAATACGCTGCCCCTGGCGAGTGTGCGTTACTTCCGGGTGGAACTGCACGCCATAAAAACGCTTTTCTTCGTTAGCCATAATGGCGAACGGACAAGTCTCTGTGCTGGCGACAGTCACAAAGTCAGACGGGATTGCAGTGACTTTATCGCCATGGCTCATCCAGACATCCAGCAACGGGCGATTTTCGCCGCTCAGGCTGTCTTCGATGCCGTGAATCAGGGCAGAATCCGTCATCACTTCAACCTGAGCATAACCAAACTCACGCTGATTAGAACCTTCAACATGGCCACCTAACTGCATTGCCATGGTTTGCATGCCGTAGCACACGCCCAGTACCGGTACGCCTGCAGTGAAGACATATTCCGGCGCACGAGGGCTGTTTTCTTCTGTGGTGCTCTCCGGGCCGCCAGACAGGATTATCCCGTTCGGATTAAAGGCACGGATTTGTTCTTCTGTTACATCCCAGGCCCACAGTTCACAGTAAACGCCCAGCTCACGCACGCGGCGCGCAACCAGCTGAGTGTACTGAGAACCGAAATCAAGAATGAGGATGCGATGGTTATGGATATTTTCCGTCATTGACGCTAATTCCGAGGCAGAGAATAAAGAATCGCCCGGCACGACTGCCGGGCGTGAATAATCATGAGCCCAGACGGTAGTTCGGAGACTCTTTGGTAATGGTCACATCGTGAACGTGACTTTCCTGAATCCCGGCACCGCTGATACGTACAAATTCCGCTTTAGTGCGTAATTCATCAATAGTACCACAGCCGGTCAGGCCCATACAGGAACGCAGGCCGCCCATTTGCTGATGAACGATTTCTTTCAGGCGGCCTTTATAGGCAACGCGGCCTTCAATCCCTTCAGGTACCAGTTTGTCTGCTGCGTTGTCGCTTTGGAAATAGCGGTCTGAAGAGCCTTTGGACATAGCGCCCAGAGAACCCATACCACGGTAGGATTTAAAAGAACGGCCCTGATAGAGTTCAATTTCACCTGGGGATTCTTCAGTACCTGCCAGCATGGAACCAACCATTACAGCACTTGCACCCGCAGCCAGCGCTTTCGCGATGTCACCAGAGAAGCGAATACCGCCATCAGCGATAACCGGAATACCGGTACCTTCCAGCGCTTCTACTGCGTCGGAAACAGCGGTAATTTGCGGTACACCCACACCTGTTACGATACGGGTAGTACAGATGGAGCCCGGGCCAATCCCTACTTTCACTGCGCTGCAACCGGCATCGGCCAGTGCACGGGCACCCGCAGCTGTTGCCACGTTACCACCAATGATTTGCAGGTTAGGGTATTTAGCGCGAGTTTCACGAATACGCTGCAATACACCTTCAGAATGGCCATGAGAGGAGTCAATCAGCAGGATATCAACACCAGCAGCAACCAGGGCATCCACACGCTCTTCGTTGCCGGCACCAGCACCTACTGCAGCACCCACACGCAGACGGCCATGTTCGTCTTTACAGGCGTTCGGTTTACGCTCTGCTTTCTGGAAGTCTTTAACGGTGATCATGCCGCGCAGATGGAAGCTTTCGTCCACAACCAGCGCTTTCTCAACACGTTTTTCATGCATTTTAGACAACACTACGTCACGGGATTCGCCTTCACGAACCGTAACCAGGCGATCTTTCGGCGTCATATAAACGCTGACAGCCTGGTTCAGGTCAGTCACAAAGCGAACGTCACGACCAGTGATGATCCCAACCAGTTCATTGTCGGCAGCCACCACCGGGTAGCCAGCGAAACCATTGCGTTCGGTCAGTTCTTTTACTTCACGCAGGGTGGTGGTTGGCAAAACGGTTTGTGGGTCAGTAACAATGCCGCTTTCGTGTTTTTTCACCCGGCGAACTTCTTCTGCCTGGCGTTCAATGGACATGTTCTTGTGGATAAAGCCAATCCCGCCTTCCTGAGCCAGTGCAATAGCAAGGCGTGCTTCTGTCACGGTGTCCATGGCAGCAGACAGCATAGGAATGTTCAGGCGAATGGTTTTCGTCAATTGAGTACTGAGATCTGCAGTATTCGGCAGAACAGTAGAATGAGCGGGAACGAGGAGAACGTCGTCAAACGTCAGTGCTTCTTTAGCGATACGTAGCATGGCAATATCTCAACCTGGGATGAATGAGAACAGATAAAATATTGCCGCGGCATTATACAGAGCATAAAGGGTGGCGGCTACATTTTTTTACTAAAAAGTCTTGCCTTCACTGACAGGCGGGTTACTATCGACTGATTAACTTGCTGATTTAGAATTTGATCCAGGTCACATGTCACAGTTTAATTCTCCATCAATTTTTTCTGTTAGCCGGCTGAATCAGGCAGTGCGTACGTTGCTGGAGCAAGACCTTGGGCAAATTTGGGTCAGTGGTGAAATATCCAACCTTTCGCAGCCCTCTTCCGGGCACTGGTACTTCACTCTCAAAGATGACAATGCTCAGGTGCGTTGCGCTATGTTTCGCAACAGCAACCGTCGTGTCACTTTCCGCCCACAACACGGGCAACAAGTATTAGTGCGAGCCAGTGTCACGCTCTATGAACCGCGTGGAGACTACCAACTTATTGCAGAAAGCATGCAGCCTGCCGGTGAAGGTTTGCTGCAGCAAAAATTTGCTCAGCTTAAACAACGCCTGGCCGATGAAGGCCTTTTTGACCCGGCACTCAAAAAACCGCTTCCTGCACCGGCAACTTGTGTTGGCATTGTCACCTCTGCAACCGGGGCGGCATTGCAGGATATTCTGCACATTTTAAAACGGCGGGATCCGGCATTACCGGTAGTCATTTACCCCACAGCCGTTCAGGGGGCAGATGCAACCGGGCAAATAGTGCGGATGATAGCACTGGCCAATAAACGGGCCGAATGTGATGTTCTGATTGTTGGCCGTGGCGGTGGTTCACTGGAAGATTTGTGGTGTTTTAACGAAGAAGCGGTAGCGCGGGCTATTGTGGCAAGCAGCATCCCGGTCGTTAGTGCCGTCGGCCATGAAACTGACGTCACTATTGCTGACTTCGTCGCCGATTTACGCGCCCCTACCCCTTCTGCTGCCGCCGAAGTTGTCAGCCGTAACCAACAAGAACTGGTGCGCCAGCTCACCAGCCAGCAACAACGGCTGGAAATGGCAATGGATTACTATATTGCCCAGCGCCAGCAGCGTTTCAGCCAGTTGCGCCACCGCCTGGAGCAACAGCACCCACAGTTGCGCCTGGCTCGCCAGCAAACACGGCTGCTGGCTCTGCGCCAGCGCCTGTCTTCTGCGCTGGAAACTCGCCTGAAACGCGGTCAGTTGCAACAACAGCGCCTTAACCAGCGCTTACAGCAGCAACACCCCGGCATGCGCATCCAGCGCGCCAGCGCTACACTGCAGCAAGCAAGCTTCCGTATGACCCAGGCAATCCGCAGCCAGTTAGGGCAAACCCGTGAGCGGTTTGGTCTGGCGGTGACCCACCTGGAGGCTGTCAGCCCGTTAGCAACGCTTGCCCGCGGCTACAGCGTAACAGTCACCGGAAAAGGTGAAGTGGTTAAAGCGGTTACCCAAATTCAGGCAGGTGAAACCTTAACTACCCGGCTCAAAGATGGCGTGGTACAAAGCCAGGTTACTGCGATTTCCCCGGTCAAAAAAGGCCGACAGCGGGTACGTAAAACATCTCAGGATTAACCGGCTACAGGTTGCCACTCCACGCGCTTTTTGGAAATCAGCCCATGGCCGTTCTGGCAGAAATAATCTACTGCGCCGCAGGCTTTTAGTACTTCCAGCGGTTTATGGCACTCAGGGCACAGAGGCTGTAACACCATAGTTTTATGGCATTTCTCACACACCCAGTGTTCACCCTGTTGAGTGCATTCACCCTGGCATTCGGGGCAACGGTATTCCATTTTTACTCCCTGATTATTCTGTATTTCTGGTGATAGTTTACGCGCCACAGCCTGCCTGTTCAGTAACATTTTGCGCTGCAAAAGCTTAAAAAAATACAGCACCCGCGGGCGCTGTATTTTCTGGTTCAATAAACGATATTCGGCCGCTTATTTACTTTTCTTAATATGCTTAATCAGGCGCTTACGCTTACGCATCTGCGTTGGGGTCAGCGTATTGCGCTTATTCGCATACGGGTTCTCGCCTTCTTTAAACTGAATACGAATCGGCGTGCCCATTACTTCCAGCGACTTGCGGAAGTAGTTCATCAGGTAGCGTTTGTAGGAATCCGGCAGGTCTTTCACCTGGTTGCCGTGAATTACCACGATAGGCGGGTTGTAACCACCTGCGTGGGCATATTTCAGTTTCACACGGCGACCACGCACCAGAGGTGGCTGATGATCGTCTACTGCCATCGTCATAATACGGGTCAGCATGGCAGTGCTCACACGTTTTGTGGCGCTGTCATAGGCTTCGCGTACTGATTCAAACAAGTTACCCACACCACTGCCATGCAGAGCGGAAATAAAGTGAACCCGGGCGAAGTCAATAAAGCCCAGGCGGTAATCCAGAGTTTCTTTTACCTGCTCACGCACTTCCTGGCTCAGGCCATCCCACTTGTTCACGACAATTACCAGTGAGCGCCCACTATTGAGGATAAAGCCCAGCAGGGAAAGATCCTGGTCTGAAATCCCTTCGCGGGCATCAATAACCAGCAGCACTACGTTCGCGTCTTCAATCGCCTGCAGGGTTTTAATAACTGAGAATTTCTCAACGGTGTCGGTGATTTTGCCGCGTTTACGCACACCCGCGGTATCTATCAACACGTATTCACGCTCGTCACGTTGCATCGGGATATAAATACTGTCACGCGTGGTGCCTGGCATGTCGTAAACCACAACCCGGTCTTCACCGAGAATACGGTTAGTCAGTGTTGACTTACCCACGTTAGGGCGGCCCACAATTGCCAGTTTGATAGGTAAAGACTGCGGGTCAAAATCATCCTCTGGCTCTTCTTCCGGTTCACCGGCTTCTTTTGCCGCCAGAGCAGCCCAATACTCCGCATCTTCATCAACAGGCTCAGATGGGCTGATATCTTCCATCCAGGGCAGGAGAACCTGTTCGAGCAGGCTGGTAACACCACGGCCATGGGCTGCAGCAATAGGGACAATTTCCCCCATGCCCAAAGCATAGAAATCCGTAACAGCATGGTCCGGATCAATACCGTCAGTTTTGTTTGCGACAACAAAGGTAGGCTTTTCACGACTACGCAGGTGTTTGGCGATAGCTTTATCGGCAGGCATCAATCCCGCGCGAGCATCTACCATGAATAACACAACATCCGCTTCTTCAATTGCCTGAAGTGATTGTTCTGCCATCAGCGTTTCTACGCCGTCTTCAGTGCCGTCGATGCCGCCAGTATCAATCACAATGTACTCGCGGCCTTCAATTTCAGCGCGACCATATTTACGGTCCCGGGTTAATCCAGGGAAATCCGCCACCAGTGCATCGCGGGTGCGCGTTAAACGGTTAAATAATGTGGATTTACCCACATTCGGGCGCCCGACCAGCGCGACCACAGGTATCATTTTCAAAGCCTCATAACTTAAAAAAAACCAGCCAGGCACCACCAAAAAAGTGCGCCTGACTATAAACAGGAAACGGCCCCTGGCGAAATCAGGAGCCGTTTAGCTGATATCACACCCGGATAGTTTAGCGGGTTATGGCATATAACGTGCCATCTTTAGCCTGAATCAGCAATTTACCATCCGCGACAATCGGGTTGGTCAGGAAGCCTGAGCTGTCCACTTTCTGTTGTGCAACGAAGTGACCGTTGTCTGGGTCTATCCAGTGCATATACCCTTCGCTATCGCCAACAACCAGGTAACCATTATACAGCACTGGCGCAGTCAACAGGCGGTGCAGTAAATCACTCTGGGTCCACTGAGTAACACCACCGTCAGTACTCAACGCCAGTACACGGTCATTCTGGTCAACCATGTAGATACGACCAGCATCAACTACCATGTCATTCACTGAACCCAGGTCGCGTTTCCAGATTATCTGGCCTGAACGCAGGTCAAGTGCTGTCAGGTTACCGTTATATGCCAGCGCATAGACAACCCCGTTGACAATAACTGGTGTGGTATCAACATCGCTCAGGCGATCGATCTCAGTCGGACCGGTCGACTGGGAGATACGTTGTTGCCAAATCATCTGACCGGGTTGCAATAATACCGCAGTCACACGGCCATTATCGCCACCAACAATCGCAGCACCGTAAGCTGTAGCAGGTGCAGACTCGCCACGCAGTGTCAGTGACGGCATATCCAGGTTCACTGTCCATTTGATGGCACCCGTGTTTTCATCCAGTGCCTGCAACTGACCGTTACCAGTATGAACCAGTACCACACCGTCACTTACAACCGGGCGGGATAAAGCTTCACCAGCCACAGTCGTCTGCCAGGCAACGCTGCCATCGGAAGTATTCAGCGCATAAACTTTGGCTTTCTCACTTCCCACATAAACGTGGCCACCAGCAACAGTCAGGCCACCAGAAAGCAAGGCTGGCAGGTTGCTGGAGAAAAAGCCGGTTTTTTCTGACAAATCAACCGACCAGACTTCTTTGCCATCAGATTCACTGAGCGCTTTTACACGACCATGACGGTCTGCGGCATAAACCACACCGGCATCTGCTGTCGGGTGGAGATTCGAATAATACTTGCCAATACCGCTTCCCACTGAAACATCCCACGCAGTAGATGGCGTGAACTGGTTTTCAACGGTGGGCAGTGGAGACATTTTTACTACGTCTTCTTCGCCGCTAAACAGTGAGCACCCACTAAGCAAAGTAACAGACAGCAGCCCTGGCAAAACTAATTTACGCAATTGCATTGGTGCCCTCTCAGCTGGACAAATTATTCATTTTCATTTGCATCATATTACGCAGTGCTGGCGAGGCATCGGCAATGCCCACACCTTTGCTCCACGCTTCGCGGGCAGATTTGGTATCGCCTTTACTTAACAGCGCATCGCCTTTGATGTCAGCAACCATGGCACTCCAGCCATCACCTTTAATGCTGCCAAGCGTTGCCAGTGCATCATCAGCCTGTTTTAACTCCACCTGGATACGCGCCAGACGCAAGCCAATCAGTGCCTTAAGGTTTTCATCAGAGGTATCAGCCAGGCCAGCCTTCAGTTGCGCGGCAGCATTGGCAAAATCCTTTTTGTTGACGAGTTGTTCTGCTACATCAAGTGATGCCAGAGCACCATAAGTACCTTTATTATCAGCGACAAATTTTTCCGCGGCAGCAAGGCTGCCTGGTTTATCCGCTTTCAATGCCTGAACCGTGTTCTGATACACCATAGATGACTCGCGAGATGAGTCCACCTGGTGGCTTGCCCAGTAACGCCAGCCTACCAGTGCACCAATACCTAACACGACGCCGACAGCCAGCGCTTTGCCGTTCTCGATGAAGAAGCGTTTGACTGCTTCAACTTGTTCGTTCTCGTTGTCGTAAATCTCCACGCAATCCTTCTCCTTAACGATAAGTTACCGGGATTCGCCCAGCAGCGTTTTCAAATGGCCAGCTACGTCACGTTGAGAAACGGTTTCCTGCTCGCCTGAACGCAAATCTTTCACCACGACTTGCTGGTTTGCGACTTCATTTTCACCCAGCACCAGCGCAACACGTGCGCCCCATTTATCTGCCCGGGCAAACTGCTTTTTGAAGTTCCCGCCACCATAGTTCGTCATCAGTTTACAGCCAGGCAAGCTGTCACGTACCTGCTCCGCCAGTTGCATTGCAGGAGACTGGGTACCGTTGCCAGATGCCACCAGGTAAATATCGACAACAGAATCTGCAGTAAATTCCGGGTTAACTGCCTGAACCAGCAAAACAAGACGTTCCAGCCCCATGGCAAAACCAACAGCTGGCGTCGCACGCCCACCGAGTTGTTCAACCAGGCCATCGTAACGCCCACCAGCACAGACGGTCCCCTGAGCACCAAGACTATTGGTTACCCATTCAAAGACAGTGCGGTTGTAGTAATCAAGGCCGCGCACCAGGCGCTGATTGACGGTGTAGCTGATACCGGCGTCGTCAAGGAACGCGCACAAACCGGCGAAATGCTCACGAGATTCTTCATCCAGATAGTCGCCCAGTGCAGGCGCATCATTCAACAGCGCCTGAACTTCCGGGTTTTTGGAATCAAGAACGCGCAACGGGTTGGTATACATGCGGCGCTTGCAGTCTTCATCCAGCTTATCTTTATACTGTTCCAGGTAAGCAATCAGCGCATCACGGTAATTTGCCCGGGCTTCCAGCGAACCAATGGAGTTCAGCTCAAGGCTGACATGTTGGTCGATACCCAGTGCACGCCACCAGCGCGCCGTCAGCATAATCAGCTCAGCGTCAATATCCGGCCCCTGAAGACCAAACACCTCAGCACCTAACTGATGAAACTGGCGATAACGCCCTTTTTGCGGACGCTCATGGCGGAACATCGGCCCGATGTACCACAAGCGCTGTTCCTGATTGTACAGCAGACCATGCTCGATACCGGCACGCACACAGCCCGCCGTGCCTTCCGGACGCAGTGTCAGGCTGTCGCCATTGCGGTCCTCGAAGGTATACATCTCTTTTTCAACCACGTCGGTCACTTCACCAATCGCGCGTTTGAATAGCGGTGTCTGCTCTACAATCGGCAAACGGATTTCACTATAACCGTAGCTGCCGAGCACCTGCTTTAATGTGCGTTCAATACGCTGCCAGATGGCCGTTTCGCCAGGCAGATAATCGTTCATGCCGCGAATGGCTTGAATATTCTTTGCCACGTTATCTCTGTTCCTGAATACAAAAAAATGAACCCGAATCAACCCGGTTATATGTTGCCAGGCTGCTTTGTGGGTTCAATCATACACGGGAAGCATCAGGCTTCCCATGTTTTGTTATTTCTCAACTTGCTGCACGTCAATACGACGGCTTTCGTCCAGAACCGATGCTCTGGCGCGAATTTTCGCTTCGAGCTGGTCTATCATATTGTCGTTATCCAGGCGGTCTTTACGGACGCCATCTTCGTAGAAGCCACTTTTGCGGCTACCACCTGCAACACCCATCGTTGAAGCCAGCGCTTCGCCTGGCCCGTTCACCACACAACCAATAATAGAAACATCCATCGGTGTGATGATATCTTCCAGGCGTTGTTCCAGCGCATTCACTGTGCCGATAACATCAAACTCCTGGCGTGAGCAGGTTGGGCAGGCAATGAAGTTGATCCCACGCGAGCGAATGCGCAGGGATTTCAGTATATCGAAGCCAACTTTGATCTCTTCGACAGGATCCGCTGCCAGCGAAACACGCAACGTATCGCCAATCCCTTCAGAAAGCAGTAACCCGAGCCCAATAGCCGACTTAACCGCACCACTTCTCGCACCACCTGCTTCGGTTATCCCAAGGTGCAGAGGTTGATCAATGGCCTTTGCCAGCAAGCGGTAAGCTTCTACAGCCAGAAAAACATCAGAGGCTTTCACACTGACTTTGAACTGATCAAAATTGAGCCTGTCCAGATAATCAACATGGCGCATGGCGGATTCAAGCAACGCCTGCGGAGTTGGCTCACCGTATTTTTCCTGTAGATCCTTTTCAAGGGATCCGGCATTCACCCCAATACGAATCGGAATGTTTTTATCTTTCGCGCAATCCACCACCTGGCGAATACGCTCTTCATTGCCGATATTACCGGGGTTAATGCGCAGACAATCCACACCATATTCGGCAACTTTCAGCGCTATGCGGTAATCGAAATGAATATCGGCAACCAGAGGAACGGCAACCTGTTGCTTGATAAGCCGGAAGGCTTCTGCGGCATCCATGGTGGGAACAGATACACGGACGATATCCGCACCAACACGCTCCAGGGCCTTAATTTGCTGCACTGTGGCGTCAACATCTGTGGTGCGGGTATTTGTCATGGACTGAACGGCGATGGGCGCACCATCGCCGACTGGCACATTCCCTACGTAAATCCGTTTAGATTTACGGCGTTGAATGGGCGCTTCGTTATGCATAAAAATCTCCGAAAACGCGTCGTTACTGCACCTGAGTAGCAGAAGGCTCTGCATTTAGCGTCAGGCGGGCAACCTGGTTAGACCGGGCATAGCGGCTCATATCAACGGGTTTACCCTGGAACTGAATAGTGACTGCACGGGGTGCGCCAATTTTCAGTTTATATGGCGCCTGGCCTGACAGGTTTAAGGTACTGTCTTTGTGTTGCAGGCCGCTGAACAATTTTTTGCCCGTAGAATCGGACACTTCCAGCCAGCAGTCAGCAGAGAAATTCATGACCAAATCACCACTGGCTGCTGGGGCTGTGGTTGCCTGTTCTGCTGGTAATGCCCCAGAGTCCTGAGTCGTTGCGGCAGGTGCAGTATTAGTTAAGGAATCGGTGTTCGCCTGACCCGGAGAAACCACTGCAGCCGAATTATCTGCCGGTGCTGCGCTGTTATCTGCCGTTGGAGCTGGCGTATTCGCCTGTGCAGAATCTGTGGCACTGCTATCAGAAGGGGCCGGGTTATCCTGCACAGCAGCGGAGTTGTCATCGCTACCGGTATTATGCAAAGGCACAAACTGCCCATTATCAGCAGGTGTGGCGGACTGATCTGCCATTGAATTAATTTCTGCCTGTTGCGCTTTATGGTTTTGCCACCACCAGGCACCAGTCAGACCAATAACAACCAGTAATACCAGCCAGGTAAAGCCCATCAGCCAGCCGTCGCGCTTTTTGCGGCTCTTCCCAATGGCATAACCTTTCATTGGCTGAACTTTAGCGGTTCTGACAGGAGCTTGTTTTGCCAGCGCAGGCAAAAGTTCTTCTTCGGGAACATGGACGAGGCGAGCATAGGAGCGGATATAGCCACGGAGAAAGGTCGCAGCCAGATCCGAAGGCGCTTTATCGTCTTCGATATCCCGAACTGTGGAGACTTTCAAACACAGGCGTTCAGCCACAATCTGCTGGCTGAGTCCAAGTTGCTCACGTGCGGCCCGGAGGCGTTCGCCCGTGGTTTGTGCGATATTTTGTTCGTGAGTGGCTTCAGTATTCATTAGCTACAACTGCTGGTACTGTTTGAATGAAAAAATTGGCTCCGGCCAGCACTGTCACCAATAGCGACCTCACTGACCCGCGCCGCGAAATAACCTGTTGCGAAGTATGGCACCCCGCTCGCCCGAAACACCCAGCATACCCAGCACCAGAAAACTTTCTGGCAAATTGCAACGGCCCTGGGCATATGCCCACACCCTCACCTGGATACTTTCTCACCAAATAACGCCTGTCTGGTGAGCTACGCGGCTAAACTGTTGTTGTGCCGCTACATACTGCCTCAAAGTGCAAAAAAACGCACCGTAATTATTGCGCCAACAGAGACTTTCGTTGTCACAATTGATGACACATCACAAGCGGTGGACGAAAACCTGAATATTCAGGCCTTCGCCCACAGGTCTGCCTGTCAGACACTTTTCACTGCAATCGGTTCACCCTGCATACGTTTACGCATTGTACGCTTGGTCCGGTCAATAACATCACCGGCTAACTGACCACAGGCGGCGTCAATATCATCACCACGTGTTTTACGCACGATGGTGGTAAAACCATACTCCATTAACACCTTGGAAAAACGGTCAATTCGGCTGTTGGAGCTACGGTCATAAGGTGCCCCCGGGAACGGGTTCCAGGGAATAAGGTTAATTTTACATGGCGTGTCTTTCAAACACTCCGCCAGTTGATGTGCATGTTCAGTGCCGTCATTCACATGATCGAGCATGACATACTCAACCGTGACACGCCCCTGGTTGGCATTTGATTTTTCCAGGTAACGGCGCACACCTGCCAGAAATGTCTCAATATTGTATTTTTTATTAATCGGGACAATTTCATCACGGATTTCATCTGTTGGCGCATGCAGAGATATCGCCAGAGCCACATCAATCATGTCGCCCAGTTTATCCAGAGCAGGTACTACGCCTGATGTGGATAATGTTACCCGGCGCTTGGATAAGCCAAAGCCAAAGTCATCCAGCATGATTTCCATGGCCGGAACCACGTTGGTCAGGTTGAGCAATGGCTCCCCCATTCCCATCATTACCACGTTGGTAATTGGGCGCTGGCCGGTGACTTTCGCTGCACCAATAATTTTAGCGGCACGCCACACCTGCCCGATAATTTCAGACACCCGTAAATTACGGTTAAAGCCTTGCTGAGCGGTAGAACAGAATTTACATTCCAGTGCGCACCCAACCTGTGATGAAACACACAGTGTAGCCCGGTCATCTTCAGGGATATACACGGTCTCAACACGCTGGCTGCCAACCTGAATCGCCCATTTGATTGTGCCATCAGAAGAGCGTTGTTCTTCAGCCACTTCTGGTGCGCGAATTTCGGCGACAGCTTTCAGACGGCCACGTAACACTTTGTTGATGTCAGTCATTTCGTCAAAATCATCACAGCAATAGTGATAGATCCACTTCATGACTTGATCTGCGCGAAACGGTTTTTCACCCATGTCAGTGAAAAAGGCGCGCATTTGTTGGCGGTTAAGATCCAGCAGGTTGATTTTGCCGGTATTTGAATTTGACGAGTCAGAAACGGTGACGGACTCAGGTGCGGTAATCTGTTGTGACATAAAGTTTTCCGGCCTCGTTGTTACACGTTATGGCCCCAGGTAAATGAGTAAATAGATACGCCCCGGGTGAGCAGGCTCGCTCATCCGGGGCGCAGCATTGTACAAATTCTCTGCCAGTGATGCTACGCCTTAACGCATCACAGCACAAATAAAGGCAGCAATTAGCGGGTGCGCGGGCACACTTCGCCTTCAGCAAAGAAAAATGCGATTTCACGGGCCGCAGACTCAACAGAATCTGAACCGTGGGTACCGTTTTCAGTCAGGCTGTCTGCGTAATCAGCACGCAGTGTACCTGCCAGTGCGTTCGCCGGGTTAGTGGCACCCAGGATTTCACGATGACGGCGTACTGCGTCTTCACCTTCCAGTGCAGAAACAACGATAGGGCCAGAAGTCATGAACTCAACCAGGCCATCAAAGAACGGCTTACCATCATGCTCAGCATAGAAACCACGCGCCTGCTCTTGAGTCAGGTGCACCATTTTAGTGGCAACAATTTTCAGCCCTGCGGTTTCAAAACGCGCAAAAATACTGCCAATTACATTCTTTGCAACAGCGTTTGGTTTGATGATAGAAAAAGTACGTTCAATTGCCATGATTACCTCTGTTTGCTCTCTAAAAATGCCAGGGGAACCCGGCAACAAAGTGGCGCAGATTATAATGACCTGTTACCGCCTTGCCTATGGATAAAGGTAACATTTTTTTAAAATAAGCTGCGTTTTAGCAACAAACCCATACAAAGTGATGACTTCGCGAGTTATTTGGGCAGCAAAGTAAAGTGCGCTGCAGCAATTTGCCCGCTGTCATCCATTACCAGCACCTGGTATTCCCCTGAATGCGTCAAGGACAACGTCACATGATTACCCTGTTGTGGCAGGGCATCGCCATTCAAAAACCACCACTGGTCATGCCCACCACCCTGCGTGGAGAGTGGCATATTCAGTACCGCCTGCCCGGCAGGTGGTTTCACCATAGCGCCATCACGCACACCGAGCAATAACAGTGGGCTAAGGTTTGCCTGCACCATAGGCGGGCACTGGGTGGATACAGCAGGTAACCGCGTGTCACGCCGCTCCTTCGCAGGTAGCCAGGGCTCCAGTGGCAAGGGCCACAACAGTAATGTTGCCGGGTGTGCATCTTTGCAATCAGCACCAACACGCAACCCTTTTGAGTTCAGCCAAAGGCGCTGCACTATACCGAAAGGGCCTTCCTGCCCAGGAGCCAGTAATGTTGGCGGCTGGCTGTCATTCAGTAACCAGGTAAATACCCGCCGACGGCAATTACTGTCGCCTTCAGGCAGGCTCTGGCCACCAGGCCAACAAATCGTACCGGATGTCACACTGCCAGGTCTTGGGTCTGCTGGCTCACGGTTTTGTGCCAGGCCGGTGTTTGCCCTGAGCAGCGTGTTAACCTGGTTCATCACCGGTACTGCACTGGCAAAACCATACTGCCCGGCAACCGGTGTCGCATCTGGCCTCCCGGTCCAGACGCCAATCAGGTAACGGGGTGAAACACCAATTGCCCAGGCATCACGGTAGCCATAACTGGTACCCGTTTTCCAGGCAAAAGGCGCAACGGCAGGGAGTGCGCCATCCGGCAATGGTTGTTCCTCACCACCCAGAACACGGCGAATTATCCAGGCTGAACCGGGTGACAGTAACCGCCGTTCAACCAATGGTTGTTGTGGTTGCAGGCGTAACCTGGCAACCTTCCCTTCTCGGGCAAACGCACTGTAAGCAGAGACCAGTTCATCCAGCCGGGTTCCTGCCCCGCCCAAAATTAATGACAAATTAGGTTCCGCCGCAGCAGGCAGGCGCAGGTTTAACCCTATATTACGCAAATGACCGGCGAAATTTTTCGGCCCCAGCGCATCCAGAACCTGTACCGCGGGCAAGTTAAGCGAGCGCACAAGTGCTTCACTCATGCTTACTGGCCCATTAAAGTCGCTGTCAAAATTCCCAGGGCGATAATCCCCAAAGCGCCGGGGTACATCCTGAAGTAATGAACCGGGGTGTATTAACCCTTCATCCAGCGCCAGGCCATACAGAAAAGGTTTCAGTAATGAACCTGGAGATCTGACAGCCCGAACCATATCAACATGGCCAAACCGGCTGTCATCGTTTAAATCGACCGACCCCACCCAGCCACGCACCTTCATGGTCTGGTGGTCAACTACCAGTATCGCCAGCGATGTTTTCGGTGGCAGGCGGTGTTTCCAGTTAAGTGCCAGGGTTTCCAGTTGGCTCTGCAGGGTGGCATCAATCGTGGTGACAATCCGCTGGTGATTATCCTGAGTCAGCAGGTAACGTGCCAGTAACGGTGCCAGTTGCGGGCTTTGCCGGGGAGCAAGCCATACAGGTTCCTGCATGGCTTCACGCACCCGCCGGGCAGACCAGATATGCTCTTCCTGCATCCGGGCCAGCACTTTATCGCGTGCTTTTTGTGCCCTTTCTGACCAACGGTCCGGGCGTAACCGGCTGGGAGCCTGTGGCAATACAGCCAGTAGTGCGGCTTCCGCATCTGTCAGGTGTGCAGGCGATTTACCAAGGTACGCCCAACTGGCTGCGCCCACCCCTTCCAGCGTGCCGCCAAAAGGTGCCCGGTTAAGGTAAAGCGTCAGAATCTGCTGTTTGGAAAGGTGCCATTCCAGTTGCAGCGCCCGGGCAGTTTGAATCAACTTACCTGTGATTGTACGGGGTTGTGGGTCAATCAGGCGAGCCACCTGCATGGTCAGCGTGCTTCCCCCCGACACCACTTCACCATTGCGAACCCACTGCCAGGCTGCGCGAACCAGGCTGAGCGGGTTCACTCCCGGATGATGCCAGAACCAGCGGTCTTCATAATTGATTAACGCTTCCAGATAACGCGGGGAAACTTCATCGGGCTCCACCGGATAACGCCAGACGCCGTTTTCATCTGCAAAGCGCCACAGTGGTGTACCGTCTTCTGTCACCACAATACGGGCAGGGTGAACATTATGTAATGGCAAAGGACAAAGCCTGTCCGCAAGCAACAAGCCAGCAATGAACAAGAAAAAGGCGGCCAGGCAGCCGCCCCACAATTTCCAGCAAATTTTATATTTCCCCGGTTGCATTAATCAGGGCGCCACATGTAACAAGCCCATCGCATTTCCTGTACTGCGCCACTGTGGCACATACATAGATTCAACCTGAGGAACGGGCACCTGGTAACCCCCCGGCGTCACCGCACGGGCGAGATAGACCAGTGTTGAATGCTGCCCTTCATTAAGTGTCATTGCCGCAACAAAGCGGTCATCACGGAACTCAATATGCTGAATATCTTCCTGTTGCATCTGGTTAATCAGGTTTTGCACCTCTGAACCATTCTCACTGAGCGAGGCCGAACTGCTTGCCAGGTTCTGGTTTTCCAGCTCCAGCCCGGCGGGGAGTAAATCAACCACCAGTGCGTCAGGAACACGTTTATCTGCCCAGACATCGAGCCATACCAACACCAATTCACCACTGTGCAGGTTACTGAGTGAGCGTGTGTTGCCCTGAGTATCCAGGTAATGGCGCTCTATGTGCACCACATTGCTGTAAGGTGCAGGTGACTGTTCAGGGTAGCCAGTACTATCCAAACGTACCCACAAGGGGCCCGTTCCCGTATTGGTGAGACTCAGAGCAGATTGCTGCGCGGCAGACAGCACCGAAACCTGGTCAGTTTTGCCCGACAGGGTTTCGCCGTTCTGGTTTTGTACCTGCCATTCTGCCCCTTGCAGTGCGGTATTATGGGCCGCGAGGAACAGCGCATTATTTTCCTGAGTTGATAGCCAGGCCTCGCCCCATACTGCCTGGGAAAGGGCCGCCAACAAGGCCGGCTGCTGGTTTTGCATCAGGTTATTTTCTTCCAACAGGCTTAATACCAGGGCTTCGTCGCGCACCGGGCTGCCGTAATCACCTAACCAGGCATGCGTCTTACGGGGCATTGCTATACCGCTTAACACTGCCTGCTGGCCGCGCTCTGTATCCCCCATGCGTTTAAGTGCAATGCCCAACTGCACCAGCGACAAGCCGGATGGCGCTGCAGCATGTTTATCCCACAGAGTCCGCAGAGCACCCAACGGCGCTTTTTGCTGGCGGGACAACACCAGAGCCGCATAGCTTTGCACCACGAAACGGCTGGCTGCCGGGTTATCACTGTAGCGCACACTAATCATGCCCGGGTCTTGCAGGTAACGTAACAACCGGTTATTGGCTTTCTCCAGAGCGGCAACTGGCACACTGTAACCTTGCTCGCTGGCGCGAATCAGGAAATCAGTAGCATAAGCAGTAAGCCAGTATTCCTCTGCACTGTCTTTGCTCCACAGGCCAAAACCGCCATTTTCCAGCTGCATTTCGAGCAAATGGGCAATACCGCTTTCTACTGCCTCCCGGCGTTTTTCGTCACTTGACGTTTTGATTCCCAGAGCCTGTAACTGCGCCCGGTTGGTATACAATGACGGGAACAACCCACTGGTGGTTTGTTCAAGGCAACCGTAAGGCCAGGCATACAGTTCGCTGATATAACGGGCCAGATTCAGCGGTGGCCGCCCACTTATCAGCAGCTTACCTTCCAGTGTTGACGCCGATAGCCCGTCCAGCCAGCCTGCTGGCAAGCGCCACTGCTCACCAGGCATTAATTGGGTACCGGCACTGATAGTTTGTGCAGGGAAAGCCGGGCGCACCCCAATTTTCCATTGTTTGTTCAGCGGATTGAATGTTTCACCAGGCAGGGAAATGCCGTTAATCGTAACGTCCAGTACTCCATCGCCATAACCTTGCCCGGCCTGAACCGGAATCGCCAGCGCGGTACGTTGCTGTGGAGCCAGCGCCACACTTTGTGTGTTGCCGGCATCAAGGCTCAGCAGCCCACTGGCAGCCATGGAAATAGTCAGATGCTGGGGTTTATCCGTCAGGTTAGAGAGATCCAGCACCAGGCGAGAGTGATCGCCTCCGGCCAAAAATCGTGGTGTACTGAGCTCAGCCACCAGCGGTGCGGCAACAACGACTTTGCTTTCACTACTGCCAAAGCGGTCTGCTGACCACACCTGTGCCATCAGGCGCAGTTCCCCATTAAAATCACCAATGGGCAATGTGACCGTACCTTCCCCCTGGGCATTTAGCGCCACCGGTTGAGCCTGCATGGCAATAATGTTGACGTGATTCACTGGCGGCTTACCACCACGCTTCAGGTCGTCGCCGTCACCACCAAATTTCAGTGCCGCCATCCGCCCCTGGCCTTCAATCACATTGCCGTAGATATCATAAATATCGGCACCATAGCGTTTACGCCCCAGGAACGCCTGCCAAGGGTCTGGCGTAACATAGTCAGTGATATTCAGCACACCACTGTCTACAGCTGAGAGCAACACGTAGACTTTATCCGGCAAAGCACCGTTGGCAGCTTTGGCCTGAACCTTCACAGTAAGCGGCTGGTTGGGGCGCATTTTAACCGGTGCCTGCAGTGTCACATCCAGGCGACGGCTTTGGTCACCTAATGGCAGATGAAGCAGGCCAACAGCCCGTTTCGGGGTAAGCGCCTGTGTTTTGTCACCAGGGCGGACAACCAGAGCGCTGAGGTAGAGGTCGTGGCGATGCCAGGTTTTGTCTACCGGAATACTCAGGTCCATGCCATCAGCGGGAACATCAATAGCCTGCCACCATAGTGGGCCATCACTGGATTCCACCATGATATATCCCTTACCGGCTTGCGGTGCCGCCAGATGCAACTGAATAGTGTCGCCTGGTTGATAAGAGGGTTTATCGATTTTCATCGTCACGCGGTCCGGGCGCTGGGCACCGGTGCCGTCACTGTTATCCTGCCAACTGTAACCGGCCCAGAAACGAACACTACTGAGGTTCCCCTCCGGGTCTTTCACTTCAAGGCGGTAAGATCCCCAGCTTACCGGGAAGCTCACTTTGCCGGTTTCACCAGCAGCAAGATTCAGGGTTTGTTCCCCTTCTACCAGGTCTTTCTGATCGTAGCGCGATGTCCATCCATCATCTTCGGACCAGTTCCAGTAATAATCGCGCCGTTCCCGAATGAGCCGCGCAGTAAGCCCATTAACTGCCACTCGTGAACCATCCGGGCGGGCATAAACAATATCGAACCCGGCCTGGCTATTTTCATCAACCACCGCCTGGCTGGATTCACTCCCCGTGCGGTAATCGTAAGTGCTTTTTTTAGCAAACTGCGGGCGAATACCCGGTAACACTTCTGCCGGCCAGACAGCCTGTTCACGCTGGCGCGTAACCGGGCGACCACCTGATTCCAGTAAACTTGCCTGGAAAATCACTTTTACTGGTGAAGTGGTATCACTCCACTGGCTGGTTTCGGAAATATCTACCCGGCCAGTATCATCCAGCGTGGTCTGGACTTCATCAAGGCTGCGGCTAAGATTTGCTTCACTGATGTTGCCGAACTCGAAGCCAGGCAGTGCAGGAACAGCATCCCTTAATGGGCGCAAGAAAAGTTTCCCTTGCAGGGTGTTACCCGAAGCCGGAGCACCATACAGATAGCGCCCCTGAACGCGGAATACCGCATCAGCTCCCGGAGCCAGAGGCTGCGGCTGAACATCGACACGTAACGCCATGCGTTCAGGCATAAAATCTTCAACCTGGAAATCCCAGCTTCGCGCCTGGTTATCGCCCACATTGGCGCGCAGATGCCACTGGCCGGTTAATGCATTTTTATCCAGAGTGACACGGTACTGGTACAAGCCGTTTTGCGGCTGCAAAACAGTGGTGCGTGCTACCTGCCCGTCAGGGCGAACCACGTCCAGTTTTACCGGCTGGTCTGCCACGGGTTTACCATCACTGTCACGCAGTAACCCATTGATGACAACAGTCTCTCCTGGGCGGTAAAGATCCCGTGGGCCAAACATGAAAAACTGTTTGCTGTAACCAGGCTGACCACCAATATCGAACTCTGCCAGGTCCAGTGCCGGCTGGCTTAAATCCAGCATTGTGGTTTGCCCGTCATGTTTTGCCAGTAACAGTGCAGCACCCTCTGGGGTTTTCAGGCTGGCATGGCCCTGGTTGTCCGTTGTGGCATTCGCCAGCACCTGGCCTTTATCGTTGAGCAACTGAATATCAACGGACTGTTGCCCGCTACCGTTTTCCAGGCTTTGCGTGAAAATATCCATTTGCTGGTGATAGCGGTGCAGTGACAGCCCGATATCACTAAGGGTAAATAACGTTGCCGGGTTACTGTAGTTGTAATGCCCCGCCTGGTTCATTACTGCAAGGTAAACACCGGGCTGCTGTAGCGGAGTGATATCCCCAAGCGGCAGCAGCAGTTTTTCCCGGGTATTGGCTGCCGGGTTGAGTTCAAACCGCCCGGTATACACCAGGTCTGCCATTTTCAGCAGGGTGTCTGATTCCCAGTTACTCAGGCTGTTACGGTATTCCCACTGGCTGATAAACGCCGCCAGAGACTCGGGTTTTACCCGGTAGAAATTGACGTCTACCTGGCTGATATTAAGTGCCATAACTGGCAGGCCTTTTACCACTTTTGTCGGGAGCAGTGAGCCTCGGCTGGCAAAACCTACTACCGGCTCAATATCACGCGTGGTCAGTGAAGATTGCCAGGTTTTCCCAAAGGCCTGGCCATTAATGTCTTTCAGACCCGGGTCGAGAGTAATCGTTAACTCACGGCGAGGTTCAAGGTGACGCAGGCGCAATTCGGTTAAATTGTCTGATAACTCCCAGGCGCCATCCACTTTGCCTTTTTCTTTATCCACTACATGTGCAAACCGGGAGAAATCCTGGTCAGGGTCGAGGGGAACCGAGAATGTCAGTGCCAACGTGCTGGCACCGTCGAGCTGAATTTCAGAGGAATCCTGGAGTGTAAACGGCTTTCCTGCACTCGCTTTCGCCAGTTTTTCCCGTTGTGCGGCATCCGTTTTTTGTTCTTGAAGGGCAGAAGCCTGTGACTGCGGCGCTGAACCTGACGCAGGCGTTGTATTATCATCGCAGCCACTCAGTGCGCTGAGGGCGCAGAATAAGGCTGCCACACAAGCATAGCGGGCATATTTCATGGCGGTATCCCTGGCCGAAAAAGGCCGGTAAAAAGATAAAGCAGTATTATGCTAAAGATTCGCTTTTTGCCATATCCCTGGATTCGGTATGTTAGCCCGGTCAATGTCATGCGCGTGTTGGTTGTAATTACATACGTAAACACCGAGAATTAACCAATAAATGATTAAAGGAGGCCAACATGAGTACTGCTTTTTTTGTCACCCCTGAGTGGCTTCTTGAGCACCTGAGCGACCCGGAAGTCCAGGTCATTGATGCCCGCATGGCAGCAGTGGGCAATGAAAATTGCGATATGCAGCAAGAGTATCTGGCAGGCCATCTCCCCAGTGCGCCATTTTTTGATATTGAAGCATTATCTGACCACAGCAGCCCGTTGCCTCACACTATGCCGCGCCCGGAAACCTTTGCGGTTGCAATGCGTGAGTTGGGCATTCATCAGGATAAACATCTGGTCGTTTATGATGACGGCAGCCTGTTCTCTGCCCCACGCGCCTGGTGGATGTTGCGGGCTTTTGGCGTGGAAACCGTTTCGATTTTGTCTGGTGGTCTGGCCGCATGGCGCAAACAAAGCCTGCCACTGGAAACAGGTACGCCTTCCCTACCGGAAAGCGATTTTGACGTCCATTTCGACCCACTGGTAATAAAAAACGTCACGGATGTGTTACTGGTCAGCCATGAAGGTACTGCCCAAATTGTTGATGCCCGGGCCGCTTCGCGTTTCAACGCAGAAGTTGATGAACCCCGTGCGGGTTTACGCCGTGGGCATATACCGGGTTCGCTAAATGTGCCCTGGGCAACGCTGGTTGAAAATGGCACATTAAAAACCCCGGAAGCGTTAACCGCAGTGTTCACTCGCGCTGGTGTGGATTTTGGCAAGCCGATTATTGCCAGTTGTGGCTCTGGCGTCACTGCCGCGGTGGTTGTGCTGGCACTCACTTCACTGGATGTGAACGGTGTATCGCTGTATGACGGTTCATGGAGTGAATGGGGAAGCCGAACCGATTTACCGGTTGAACCCTGAGTTAACAGATTACCCCGGCAGTTTCCCCTGCCGGGGTAATTTTACAGAATGCGCTGTGTCTTCAAATCACGCAGAAAACTGCCCCAGCGCCGTTCATAAAAAGGCGTCAGGTGGGCCAGCATAAAGTGGCTGATTCCCGCTTCTCCTTCTGCGACCAGGCAAATGTCTACCGGTTCATCGCCCGTAAGCGTATCGGCAGCCACATTCCCGGCTTCATAGATAAGAGGTTCAATATCCCCTTCGGCTTCAATACCAATCAGGTAATTACCCGCCTCTTCAGGTGACTCTTTCAGCGTGCACAGAAACGCGCGTTTTACCCGGTTGTGGTTTTTAAATAACGTAGTCAGTGACTCAACTAATTGTGCCGGTGGGTTTTCCACAGCAGAGAGTTGCAACTGGCTGCCACCTTCCAGCACCGTGTGCTCTGCCAGTGGTGAACCCTGCTCACTCAGCAAGTGGCGTATTTCACCGGGCAGGAACTCTTTCCCGGTTGGTAAACGGGCATTCAGAAACAGGGTTTCCCCCAGAGTCATCTCAAACAGCACTCTGGCAGGTATAACAATGAAAGCCTGCTCGTGAGCCACGACCTGTTCGAGCGCCTGCACAGAAGTAAAAAACGGAATCACGGATGTGCCGTCTTCTTTTTCCCAGTGCTGCAGGTCAACTACAGAATCTGCCGTAATCACGGCTTCATCAGGCGAAGAGCCCGGCACCCAAACGCTGGTATCAAGTAATTCGCGGAAAAATGCCGGGCGCCATGCAGGTTCAGTCGCAGCCTGTTCCAGCAGTGTTTCCAGTTGATTTTGAGAAGTAGGTTGAGATTGGTTATCGGCCATCTTGCTTTCATCAAGTACAGGTAAGAAAAGAGCCTGAGGTAGCCCCCCAGGCTCCGGATTACACAGGCAACTCAGTCGTTGGTCAGCAGATTAGCCAGTGTGCGCACACCAATCCCGGTCGCACCAGCAGACCACAGATCAACAGCAGACTTACGGTATGTCGCTGAGCAGTCGATATGCAACCAACCCTGTTGGTAGTTTTCGACAAAATGCGACAGGAAGCCCGCAGCTGTGCTGGCACCCGCCGGGGAAACAGCTCCGGCAGTGTTATTCAGCTCAGCAAAGTTTGATGGCAACTGATGGCGGTGGATCTCCGCAAGCGGCAGACGCCAGAAGGCTTCATTTTCCGCAGTTGCACTGGTCATCAATTTACTGACCAGTGCATCGTCAAAGCTCAGCAGCGCATGGTAGTCGTTACCCAACGCAGTTTTCGCCGCACCGGTTAATGTCGCACAATCAATAATCAACTCTGGCTTTAATGCGCTGGCATCAATCAGGCCATCGGCCAGCACCAGGCGGCCTTCGGCGTCAGTGTTCATCACTTCAACGGTTTTGCCGTTGCGGTAGCGAATGATGTCACCCAGTTTAAACGCGTTACCACTCACCATGTTATCGGCACAGCATAACAGCAGTTTGACGCGCTTTTGCAGGCCACGAGTAATCGCGAAAGCGAGTGAGCCCGCCACCAGCGCAGCCCCACCCATGTCAGACTTCATGGAATCCATAAAGCTGCTTTGTTTCAGGCTGTAGCCACCAGAATCGAAGGTGATACCTTTACCCACCAGGCAGGCATATACCGGAGCATCTGCATCGCCCGTGGGGTTAAAATCCAGGGACAGCAACACGGGTGAACGCGCAGAACCACGCCCAACGGTATGGATACCGGCATAGTTTTGTTCACGTAAATCTTCACCCTTAGTGATGCGGTAACTCACCTGGTCACCCGCGACATCCACTAATAAATCAATAGCACGGGTTGCCAGTTGTTCCGGGCTCAAGTCTTCTGCCGGCAGGTTAATAGTGTCACGCACCCAGTCAATAATCTTGAGGCGGTTATTGAGCTCCTGCTGCTCTGACTCAGGAAGCACCGGCCATTCAACATTGCGCACACCTTTTGGCGCACGGTAGCCCATCCAGAACGCCCAGCTTTTTTCAACATCCCAACCTTCGCCAGCCAGAGCGACCTGTTTGAACCCCAGGCCATCAATTTTGCGGCCAGCACGTTGGATCAACGCATTATCATTGTTGCCGGTTAAATGCAGGGTAATCCCTTCATTATTGATGCTGTACAGTGCTTTTTCGCCCCAGCGCGCATCGGCGGGTGTGCTGGACAGCGTGATGTTCATCACTTCAGTTGTCATTGTTGGTATCCTTAAAACTGTGTGTAACGATTCACACAAAAAATATGCCGCGGACAGACGCAAAAACGGGCCGCTAAATGCAGCCCGTACCTGGTATCAATCCGCTTCATCCAGCCAAACCAGCAGGATGGCTTCAAGAATTTTTTCATTGGATGCACTGGGATCATCGTCGAATTCATCCAGTTCGCAAATCCACTGATGCATATCGGTAAAGCGCACCGTCTTCGGATCAACATCCGGGCGGCTGTCGTACAGCGCTTCACCTATTTCACGGCTATCGGTCCATTTTAACCCCATGTCGCTCTCCTGTTAGTGTTCACGTGCATGGTTAATGGTATAGCGCGGGATCTCAACCACCAGGTCTTCATCCGTAACTTTCGCCTGGCAACCCAGGCGGCTTTCTGGTTCCAGCCCCCAGGCCTTATCCAGCATATCGTCTTCATCTTCGCTGCTTTCTTGCAGGGAATCAAAACCTTCACGCACAATGCAGTGGCACGTAGTGCAGGCGCAGGATTTCTCACAGGCATGTTCGATTTCGATGCCGTTGCGCAGAGCAACGTCAAGAATCGTCTCACCCGTCTGTGCTTCCAAAACTGCGCCATCCGGGCAAAGATCCTGGTGGGGCAGAAAAACAATCTTAGGCATATTAAACCTCGTCGACGGAATGGCCTTTCAACGCCCGACGAATGGAGGCATCCATCCGGCGCGCAGCGAATTCCTGGGTTTGCTTATCAACATTTTTTATTGCATTTTCAATGGCGTCAGGGGAGTTTCCCTGAGCGGCATCCTGCAGTTGTGCTGCTGCAGTATCTATCGCCTGGCGCTCTTCTTCGTCCAGCAAGGCACCATCTGCATCAAGAGCTCCGGCCAGGCTTTCCAGAACACGGGCAGCTTCAACCTTTTGTTCTGCCAGCATACGAGCGCTGACATCCTGCTCAGCAAAGCTGATGGAATCCTGGATCATGGACGCAATTTCGCCATCCGACAGACCGTAAGACGGTTTGACCTGAATCGACGCTTCTACTCCGGTCGATTTTTCCATTGCTGTTACACTCAACAGCCCGTCCGCATCCACCTGGAAAGTGACACGGATATGCGCACCACCAGCCGGCATTGCCGGGATACCACGCAAGGTAAAACGAGCCAGTGAACGGCAATCAGTGACCAGCTCACGTTCCCCCTGCAAGACATGAATCGCCATTGCAGTCTGGCCATCTTTAAAGGTGGTGAACTCCTGGGCGCGGGCCACCGGGATCGTGGTGTTACGCGGAATGACTTTTTCCACCAGGCCACCCATCGTTTCCAGGCCCAGTGACAAGGGGATGACATCCAGCAACAGCATTTCGCTGTCAGGTTTGTTACCCACCAGAATATCGGCCTGAATCGCCGCGCCAACTGCCACAACTTTATCCGGGTCGATTGACGTCAGCGGGGTACGGCCAAAAAACTCACCTACCCGTTCACGCACCAGTGGTACACGAGTAGAGCCCCCCACCATCACGACTTCCAGCACTTCACTGGCATCGATACCGGCATCTTTCAACGTACGGCGGCAGGAGAGTAAAGTCCGTTTAACCAGTGCGCCAATCAGTTCGTTAAATTGTGAACGCGTAACTGTGCCCTGCCAGTCGCCTATACGCACTTCAGTTTGTTGTGCATCGCTCAGCGCAATTTTAGTGGCGATTGCTGTATCCAGCACCTGGCGTTGCAGGCGGCTATCCAGCGGAGTATTCAGCCCTGCCTGCTCACACAGCCAGTCTGCCAACAAATGGTCAAAGTCATCACCACCCAGCGCGGAATCCCCACCGGTTGCCAGCACTTCAAACACACCGCGATTCAGGCGCAGAACAGAAATATCAAAAGTACCACCGCCCAGGTCATACACGGCAATCACGCCTTCCTGGCCGGAGTCCAGGCCATACGCAATCGCCGCAGCAGTAGGTTCATTCAGCAAACGCAGTACATGCAAACCCGCCAGACGGGCTGCATCTTTGGTTGCCTGGCGCTGAGCATCATCAAAATAAGCCGGTACAGTAATAACCACACCGTCCAGGTCGCCATTGAGTGTTTCAACCGCTCTTGCCGCCAGCGCTTTGAGAATATCTGCTGAAACCCGTACCGGGTTCAGTGCGCCAGCCGGAGTAACGATAAGCGGCAGGCCATTTTCACTGGACTGGAATTGGTAGGGTAAATGCGGGTAGCGAGCCTGAATATCACTCAGTGAACGGCCCATCAGGCGTTTTACTGAGCTGATGGTATTGGCAGGATCCTGGGCGGCATTGGTACGCGCTTCCCAACCGACCAAATGTTGCGTGGCACTATAGTGCACCACTGATGGCAGCAAATGACGCCCTTCATGGTCAGCCAGGGTTTCGGTTTGCCCACTACGGACCGTCGCCACCAGCGAGTTTGTGGTCCCCAGGTCAATCCCCGCCGCCAGCTTGCGCTGATGCGGCGCAGCACTCATGCCGGGCTCACTGATTTGTAATAAGGCCATGTTAAGCTTCCAAATTCATCACCTGGGTTACCAGGTGGTTGATGGTTGCCGGAAAACACCAGCATCAAATATCGAGCAATTTTTCTTCGAGTTGTTCTGCCTGCGAGCGTAATTTGTCCAGAAAACGCAACTTACGCACACTGTCTGCGGCGCTTTCCCACTGTTCGGCATCCAGCAGCAACACCATATCTTTATGGCGCGAATTATACATTTGCGTGACGCGTGCTAAAAACGCTTCCAGACGAACCTCATCACGTTTTTGCTCAATGCCATCCAGTTCTTCACGTAATTCCAGTTGCTCCATCAGAAATGCGGTATCACGCACCGTATGTTGTTCACTTGCCAGGTCAAAGCCATGCAAGGACAAAATATATTCTGCACGAGAAAGAGGATGACGCAGGGTCTGCCACGCCTGATTGATGTTGGCGGACTGCTGAACCGCCAGTAATTGTTCCGCTTGTGGGCGGCTGGCGAATTTATCGGGGTGAAACTGACGCTGCAGTTCCTGGTACCGGTCCGCCAGTTGACTGCTGTCGAGCGAATAACTTACCGGCACCCCAAACAGGGTAAAGTAATCCATAAACGTTCCGGAGTTTGCAGACTAAAAGCAATACCCCACAGCAAACATGTTGCTATGGGGTCGGTGGAGGGTGTGCTGTCAGACGTTAAAACTTTCGCCGCAGCCACACTCATTTTTCACGTTAGGGTTAGTGAATTTAAACCCTTCGTTCAGGCCTTCTTTTACGAAGTCCAACTGAGTGCCATCAAGAAAACGCAGGCTTTTCTCGTCGACAACCACTTTGACGCCTTTGTCTTCGAACACCACATCTTCTGCGGCCGCCTCGTCAACAAACTCCAGTACATAAGCCATGCCGGAGCAACCCGAGGTACGCACCCCAAGGCGCAAGCCAAAACCTTTTCCGCGGTTAGCTAAAAAAGTGTTAACTCGAGTAGCAGCACTGTCGCTAAGGGTAATCGACATACAACAACCTCAATAAGCTTTCAGATTTCCGGGCAAGCCCGGAAGACATTATTTTGATTCGCGTTTACTTTTGTAATCAGCAATTGCGGCTTTAATAGCATCTTCTGCCAGAATGGAGCAGTGAATTTTCACTGGCGGCAATTCAAGCTCTTCAGCGATGTCAGTGTTTTTAATCGCCTGTGCTTCATCCAGGGATTTCCCTTTTACCCACTCAGTAACCAGTGAGCTGGATGCAATTGCGGAACCGCAACCATAGGTTTTAAAACGTGCGTCTTCAATCACGCCGTTATCATTTACTTTGATCTGCAGTTTCATGACGTCGCCACATGCCGGGGCGCCAACCATACCGCTACCAACGTTTTCGTCGTTGTTATCAAAGGAACCCACGTTACGGGGATTCTCGTAGTGATCAATCACTTTTTCGCTATATGCCATGGTGAATTCTCCTTATGTCCTGCTTATTGATTAATGTTCAGCCCATTCGATGGTCGTCAGATCGATACCCTGTTTAAACATTTCCCACAGCGGAGAAAGTTCACGCAGACGACCGATAGATTTACGAACCAGTTCGATGGTGTAATCAATTTCTTCTTCTGTCGTAAAACGCCCTAATGAGAAACGAATAGAGCTGTGAGCCAGCTCATCGCTCATACCAAGAGCACGCAGCACATAAGAAGGTTCAAGGCTTGCTGACGTACAGGCGGAACCGGAAGAAACCGCAAGGTCTTTCAGTGCCATAATCAGTGACTCACCTTCAACATAGTTAAAGCTGACGTTCAGGATGTTTGGTGCGGTGTGTTCCGGGCAACCATTGAGGTAGACTTCTTCAATGTCTTTAATGCCATTCCACAGGCGTTCACGCAGTGCACCAAGGCGAGCAGATTCACTTGCCATTTCTTGTTTGGCAATGTGGTAGGCTTCACCCATACCAACAATCTGGTGAACCGGCAGCGTACCTGAACGCATACCACGTTCATGACCACCGCCATGCATTTGCGCTTCAATACGCACACGCGGTTTACGGCGAACATACAACGCGCCAATACCTTTCGGGCCATAGATTTTGTGGCCAGAGAAAGACATCAGGTCAACTTTCAGGCTGCTCAGATCGATAGGTAATTTACCTACGCTCTGGGTCGCATCGACATGGTAGATAATGCCACGCGCACGGCACAACTCGCCGATAGCTTCGATATCCTGAACCACGCCGATTTCGTTATTCACATGCATGACAGAAACCAGAATGGTGTCATCACGCATTGCTGCTTCAAGAACTTTTAAGTCAATAATACCGTTGCTTTGCGGTGCCAGGTAAGTCACTTCAAAACCTTCACGCTCTAGCTGGCGGCAAGTATCCAGAACTGCTTTGTGTTCTGTTTTACTGGTAATAATGTGCTTGCCTTTTTTCTGATAGAAGTTTGCAGCACCTTTAATTGCCAGGTTGTCGGATTCTGTTGCGCCAGAGGTGAAGACGATTTCGCGCGGGTCTGCACCAACCAGTTCAGCAATCTGGTTACGAGCCACATCCACAGCTTCTTCTGCCTGCCAGCCAAAACGGTGAGAACGGGAGGCCGGGTTGCCGAAAGTCCCATCCATTGTCATAAACTGCATCATCTTCTCAGCAACACGCGGGTCAACCGGCGTTGTGGCTGAGTAATCAAGATAAATCGGTAATTTCATCGCTCTTAAGCTCCGTACATCACTTCAATGCGGCGAACCAGGCCAATAACGGCGTAATATCAGCGGCCAGGAAACCCTGGCCTGATTCGAAATAACTATATTATTACGTTTTTATGCGCGTAATTTAACATTGATGGCGTCTTGCGGACGCGAACTGCGAAGGGTGTTATCGCCGTGCTGGCGGTCAGCAACATCCAGCACTTCCTGGTTATTCACCAGTTCACCCAGCGTAATACCATTGAGGAATTCACTCAGGCGGTCACTCAGATCACGCCATAAAGCATGAGTGAGGCATTTATCTCCGCCCTGGCAGCCGCCTTTACCCTGACAACGGGTGGCATCTACCGATTCGTCTACTGCACTAATCACTTCACCCACAGCGATGGATGTGGCATCTTTACCCAGCAGGTATCCGCCGCCAGGACCGCGAACACTGGAAACCAGGCCGTTTTTACGCAGGCGGGAGAATAACTGCTCCAGATAAGAGAGCGAAATTCCCTGGCGTTCAGAGATATCAGCCAACGGAACCGGGCCCGCTTCGGAGTTAAGTGCAACGTCCAGCATTGCGGTGACGGCATAGCGCCCTTTTGATGTCAGTCTCATGTCTTACTTAACCTCAAAAATGCCCCTCGAGCCGGGGGTTTATCATAGAATAGTTTTGCACAGCGAAGACAAGTCTGACATTCCTGAGTAAATTGGTCAACTATTTACCTGACTATTTTAGTCAACTATTTTTCGTGCGGGTGTTCACCCTGATCAATCGACGCCAGAATGCCACGCAGAATGTTCAATTCCTGGCTCTCCGGGCGTGCCCGGGTAAACAAACGGCGCAGTTTATTCATGACCTGGCCGGGGTGGTTGGCGCGAATAAACCCGGTATTCAGCAACACCTGTTCCAGGTGCGTATAAAAACGTTCCAGGTCATCCACAAGGGGATAAGGAGCAGGTTCAGACTCACTTTTATGAGCGTCGCTCTGGCCTAAAAATGCCATACGCACTTCATAGGCAATGACCTGCACAGCCATAGCCAGGTTAAGGGAGCTGTAATCCGGATTTGCTGCAATAGCAACATGGTAGTGGCATTTTTGCAGTTCATCGTTCGTCAGGCCAACACGCTCACGGCCAAAGACAATAGCGACAGGCGCATGTTGCGCTTCTTCTACTGCTTTCAGACCACATTCACGCGGATCCAGCATTGGCCAGGGTAAAGTACGGGAACGTGCGCTGGTGCCCACCACCAGGCTGCATCCTGCCAGAGCTTCATCCAGTGTATCTACAATCTGTGCATCACCAATGACATCACTGGCGCCCGCAGCAAGTGCAATTGCCTGTGAGTCAGGTTTTACCAATGGATTCACCAGCCAAAGATTGGTTAACCCCATGGTTTTCATGGCACGGGCAACAGAACCCATGTTGCCGGTATGAGACGTTTCAACCAGTACTACGCGTATGTTTTGCAGCATAATGTTCACAGCAGATTAAGAATATCGCGCCATATTAGCATAAACCTGAGACATATTCCGAACCCTCTGCTATACTCCGCCCGTTTTCCTGTTCTTTAACATCCAGCGAGAGAAACCTGATGCATCCAATGCTCAATATCGCCGTGCGCGCTGCACGCAAGGCGGGTAACCTAATTGCCAAAAATTACGAAACCCCGGATAGCGTTGAAACAAGCCAGAAAGGCACCAACGACTTCGTGACTAACGTGGACAAAGCCGCCGAAAGTCTGATTATTGAGGTTATTCAAAAGTCTTACCCTCAGCACACTATTATTACTGAAGAAAGTGGTGAACTGGCCGGTACTGACCAGGATGTACAATGGGTTATCGATCCGCTGGATGGCACGACCAACTTCGTTAAGCGTTTACCGCACTTCTCTGTTTCTATTGCTGTTCGTATCAAAGGCCGCACCGAAGTGGCTGTTGTTTACGATCCAATGCGCAATGAACTTTTCACTGCCGTTCGTGGCCAGGGCGCACAGCTCAATGGCTACCGTCTGCGTGGCAGCACTGCCCGTGATCTGGACGGAACCATTCTGGCAACCGGCTTCCCATTCAAGGCCAAACAGTACGCCACTACCTATATGAATATTATGGGCAAACTGTTCATTGAATGTGCTGACTTCCGCCGTACCGGTTCTGCTGCACTGGATCTCGCATACGTTGCCGCTGGCCGCGTGGATGGCTACTTTGAAATTGGCCTGCGCCCGTGGGATTTCGCGGCTGGTGAATTACTGGTGCGTGAAGCTGGCGGCCTGGTTTGCGACTTTGTTGGTGGCCACAACTACCTGACCACCGGTAACATCGTTGCTGGTAACCCGCGTGTAGTAAAAAACATGCTGTCTACCATGCGTGATGAGCTGAGCGAAGCACTGAAACGCTAAGTTACGCTTTTCCCTTCTCTGCCATGCGGAGAAGGGAACTGTGGATTTACCCCCTTCCCCGTAAGCCAGGCAAGACCAGTTCAGTACTTTGCCACAACACAATGCCGCAGACACAAAGCACCACTCCTCCAGCAAGAGCAAGAGTTGCCCAGGCAGTTTGTTGCCAGTAAACCACCCCACGTTCCCGTACCAGGCGTTGCGCCAGGGCCCGGCAGCCGTGCGTTAAAAAAGCTAACAATGAAATAGTAAGCGCTGTGCCCGCCGCCATAGCCATCGCCGCAACAATTCCCCAGAAAAATACGCCAGCCACTTTGCTGAACAGCAGAACCATGATTGCGCCGGAGCAAGGCCTCATCCCCATAGAACCAATAACTAAAGCTTTCTCGCGCCAGGTGGTTGCCTGCGAAACCTGTTCAGATAAAGGCATATGCTGGTGCCCACAACCACAATGAGCAGAATGGATATGAGCCGGAGTTGTGCTGCCTGCAGGGTACAGGCGCTTAAAACGTAGTGGATGTTTTAGTGTGCGCCACAGTTGGCGTACAGCCCGCAAACAGAGCATAACACCCAGCAAAGTCACCACTATAAAGCTCGCTTTTTCCAGCAAATAGTGGCTGTAATGAAGCTGGCGCGATGGCAGCCCCAACAAATAGAGAACCACAAAAACCAGCATCACAGCGACCAGGCCCTGCAGCAAAGAAGCCGCCAGTGTCATACGCAGGCTGGTTTTTAGTTTTGCAGGGTTTGTTGCCAGCCATGTCGCAATAACCACTTTCCCATGCCCCGGCCCCAGCGCGTGCAAAAACCCATATAAGAAACTCACGCCAACCAGCATAACGCCGGACTTAACAGGCGTACTGGCGATACCCCGCAATAGTTGGCTCGCCAGTTGATTCAGTTCCCGTTGCCAGGCAGCACTTTGCAACAACACTAGTGACCAGTTAGCCCACAACCAGGCGCAGGCAACCACCAGACCAACAACAAAGACGAATAACGGCCAGAGATCTCTGCCCCGGACCTTTTGGCTGCGTGGGGTGAAGATCAAGGACATGTCACCTCCACTTTTTGGGCAAAATGCTCGCCTAAAGCCAGGTCTTCGTCTGGTACAGACTGGTTATCCAGCGATAACGCCCAGGCCCGCATATCAGCATCGGGTTTGGGGGTTTTTACTGCAACTTTACACTCGCCAGGCCAGGTGACATCGCTGTCTTTCACCCAGGACATGTCTACATAGTAGGTTGGATCATAGGTTTGCAGGCGAAAGGTGTGCCCGGCAAGCGCTAAAGGTGTATCCGGCACGAGCGTGAAAGACAACACAGCTTTGTGCCCTGTTTTATACAGCTTCCCGCTATCTGGCCCAGCCTGCAATTTCACCGGTTTTTGGTCATACCACAGCGTGGTGAAATAGTGCTGCTGGCGAATCGTGTCCATAACTTCCTGCGCCAGTTTCTGCCACACAGCATCACCTTCAGGTGCCTCGCCTGCGTCGTATAGCAAGTCTGCCGATGTTACTTCATCCATCTCCCAGCGCATTTGCAGACTGGATAACTGTGTATCGCCCACCGCATGAGTTTGAATATCAATAAAACTATGGGGATGAGCCAGAAGCGGGCCAGTACAGGTCAACGTCATAAGTAAAATCCATTTATATTTCATGGCGTTTCTCAAAACAGAGTTCCTCAACATAAAATTTTGTGAGCCAGTCAAAATTCCGCGGATAAAAACGTATCTGGCTGCCTGACAGCGTATATGCTTAAGTTTACTTAATGTATCTTCAGGAGAGGCAGCATGACAACAACGACGCCAGCGCCAGCAAAAACAGTGCTTACGCGTCAGCAACGCCAGTGCCAATTGTTGTTATTGCTACTGCTCTCAGAACAACATTTCACAGCGGAATTACTTAGTACCATTAATGATACTGATATAGAAACACTGCATAGCGATATTGCTGATACACATGAAGAAATTCATGCCTGCCACCGGTTAGCTATCCGCCCGCAAACTACAGGCGGCTACATTATTGAAGGAACCAGCCTCGACAAACAACTGTGCCTGTTCCACTGGTTAAGGCGTGCATTGCGTATCTCACCGGGATTCGTCGAAAACCAGATTATTCCCCGTGTTAAAGCAGGCCTCAAACAGCAAGGCATCACACGCGCTTTATACGATGAAATGAATCTGCATGCATTAGTCTCGCTAAGTGCCCGCCGCCTGAACCGGCAGTTCAGCGAGCGTGATGAGCGTTTTTTGCGATTCTGGCTACTCTACAGCCTGCATCACCAGTTGGCAGCCTGTTTACCTGAATTTAATCGCCCCCAGCGTGAATGGATTGAAAGCCGTAGTGAGTTTTCAGCCGCCAGTGAAGTATTCGAACATATCAGCCGGCAATTATCAGTTCCACTGCACAGCGGCCATTCTCACCTGCTGGGTTTTATCTTTTCTTTACTGAAAATCCCCGATCCGGTCTGCATAACAGGCCAACATGAAGAGCAATTACATTTCGCAATCCGGCGGATGATCCATGATTTTCGCACCCAAACAGGCCTGCACTTTAGTGATGAAGAAGGCCTGCACCGGCAGTTGTATATTCACCTGTTTCAGGCACTGGAACGAGTGATACTGGGAATTGGTATTGAAACCAACCTGCCTGACGAGATTGTGCGCCTGTACCCGCGGTTAATTGGTACAACACAACAAGTGCTGCAACCGTTATCCGGGCAGTACCAACTGCATTTCTCCGCCCAGGAAACAGGGTTGATTGCCGTGATTTTTGGGGCATGGCTTATGCAGGCTGATGCATTACATGAGAAACAAGTACTGTTACTGACGGGTGATAACCCACCACGCGAAAAAGAGCTGGAAAAACAAGTGCGGGAATTAACGCTATTACCGTTAAATATCCAGTACCAGACGGTTCAGGCCTTTCACCACGAGGGCACACCAGGGGAAATTGACCTGGTGATAAGCCCATATGAAACACATTTTCCGCTGGTATCGCCCCCGTTGATTCACGCGGTGGAGCCTTTAACACTCCACCAGCAGCAACGTATCCGCGCGATTCTCGAAGGTTAAGGCTGGTTAGCTACCGGGCGTGCCGGGCGGATAAATATTGCCGGGAAGGCGACAGCCGCCATCACCCAGAACATCCCCGCGCCCAAATGCTGGTACAGGAAACCAGCAAACAACGTCATTAGCGCGATACTTCCCCCCATTGCCACTGCCGAATAAATAGCCTGCAGACGAATGACTTCTGCGCCCTGACGTGCCGAAATATACCGCATAGCCGCCAGGTGGCAGACGGTAAAGCTGCCGCAATGCAGTACCTGCGCCACCAGTAAAAAAGGCAAAGCGGTAGTTTCAGCAATAATTGACCAGCGAATGACACCACAGAATGCCGAAAGTAGTAACAACTGGCTGGCACTCCAGCGGCGAAATAGGCGATTGCTTAATGCAAAGATGACAATTTCCGCCACCACGCCCAGCGACCACAAATACCCGACAGTCGCGGCAGAATAACCGGCATCTTTCCAGTAAATAGCACTGAAACCGTAATAAGCGGCATGTGCGCCCTGCAACAGTGACACACAGGCAATAAAACGCCATGAGCGTACAACCAGGGCCCACCACCCGGCAAAGCCAGTATGATCCTGCTGGCGTAACGCCCCCTGAGGCATGACAGACGGGCGAAGCATCATCCCAGCCACCATTGCTCCGGTACCTGACATCAGCAGTACCAGAATCACATCTGACTGATACAAACTAACCAGTTTTCCTGTCAGTGCAGAGCCAATAACAAATGCCAGAGACCCCCACAGGCGTACCCGGCCATAATCCAGAGGGAACTGCCGTTGCCATGTTCCGGCGAGAGAGTCAGTCAGGGGAACCAGTGGCGAGAAGAAAACGTTGAACCCGACCATGACCAGTAACAACCAAACCACCTGGTTTCCTGCCCAAAAACCGAGTGCACAGAAGAAGGTCAGAGAGGCCAGCAGGCGCAGAGCAAAAACCAAACGGGAAGGATCGTTAACACGCGGAGCCAGCAACAGGCTTCCCAGAAAGCGGGCAACCAGCCCACACCCCAATAATAAACCTATGGTGTCGGGCTTCAGCCCGCGGCCTTCAAGCCAGACACTCCAGAAGGGGAGGAAAATACCGTAACTGAAAAAATAGGTGAAATAACTGAGCGCCAGCCAGCGCGTAGACTGCATAACCATTCTGCCTCCCTGTGCAAGGGCGATAGTTTCGCTGAGGGGCACCTGGCATGCAAGTAGTAATTAACAGCGTGATAACACATAAAAAAACAGGCCGACTGTGCGGCCTGTTGTATGCATTTTAACAAGGTAATACGGAATTATGCGTAAACCGGGAAACGTGCGCAGATTGCCAGTACGTTTTGTTTGATACGCTCAATGGTGGCTTCATCGTTAAGATTATCCAGCACATCACACATCCAGCCTGCCAGTTCACGCACTTCGGCTTCTTTAAAGCCACGGCGAGTCACCGCAGGTGTACCAACACGGATACCGGAAGTCACGAACGGGCTCTTCGGATCGTTCGGCACACTGTTTTTGTTTACGGTGATATTGGCACGGCCCAGAGCAGCATCGGCATCTTTACCAGTGATCTCTTTATCGACCAGATCCAGCAGGAACAGATGGTTATCTGTGCCACCAGAAACCACTTTATAGCCACGAGACAGGAATACAGACACCATCTCTTTCGCGTTTTTAGCAACCTGTTGCTGGTATGTTTTGAACGCAGGTTCCATGGCTTCTTTCAGCGCCACGGCTTTACCGGCAATCACATGCATCAACGGACCGCCCTGCCCACCCGGGAACACAGCAGAGTTGAGTTTTTTATACAGCTCTTCGCTGCCGTCTTTCGCCAGAATCAAACCACCGCGCGGGCCAGCCAGCGTTTTGTGGGTAGTGGTTGTTACGACGTGTGCGTGAGGAACCGGGTTCGGGTAAACGCCTGCAGCGACCAGGCCTGCTACGTGTGCCATATCAACAAACAGATAAGCACCAATGCTGTCAGCGATTTCACGCATTTTCGCCCAGTCAACCACACCTGAGTAGGCGGAGAAGCCACCGATGATCATTTTGGGTTTATGGGTTTCTGCCTGTTTGGCTAAATCAGCGTAGTCAATATGGCCGGTTTCATCGATGCCATAAGGCACGATATTGTACAGTTTGCCCGAAAAGTTAACCGGTGAACCATGAGTCAGGTGACCACCGTGAGCCAGGTTCATACCCAGCACTGTGTCGCCCGGTTGCAGCAATGCGGTGTAAACGGCAAAGTTTGCCTGAGAACCTGAATGAGGCTGAACGTTAGCGTAGTCCGCGCCGAACAGTTCTTTAGCACGGTCAATGGCCAGTTGTTCTACGATATCTACGTATTCACAACCACCGTAGTAACGCTTGCCAGGGTAGCCTTCTGCATATTTGTTGGTTAACTGGGAACCTTGTGCCTGCATAACGCGCGGGCTGGTGTAGTTTTCGGAGGCGATCAGCTCAATGTGTTCTTCCTGACGCACTTTCTCTTGCTCCATCGCCTGCCAAAGTTCGGCATCATAATCGGCAATGTTCATTTCTCGCTTTAACATCCGCATCTCCTGACTCAGCTAACGGTAAAAAATATACTGCTTTAGGGGACCCTTGTGGGCAACGGGCAACAGTTTAAACCGATTCACAGAGGGAAGATAGAGGCTTACGGAGGTTTTTACGCAAACGTTTGGCATCGCGCCACACAAGGCTTTCAACAAAACAATTACATGCATAAAGAACAGGATATTTTCTCAACATGTCGTGCATGTTATTTCATCTTCGCCCTCGCTTTGTCCAGCAAAAAATAGCCATTTACAACATCACAGCTTATTTTATAAGATGCATATAAAATGCATGTTATAAAAAAAGAGACAATCTTATGATCGACGCAAAAACCATCGCCATTGTGAAATCCACCATTCCAACCGTTGTTGAAACCGGACCGGCGCTGACAGCACACTTTTACCAGCGCATGTTCAACCATAACCCTGAACTCAAAGAAATATTCAATATGAGCAATCAGCGTAATGGGGACCAGCGTGAAGCGCTGTTCAATGCAATTTGCGCCTGGGCCAGCCACCTGGAAACACCGGAGGTTCTGGCCAGCGCCGTTGAGAAAATCGCCCAAAAACACACCAGTTTCAGTATTCAGCCTGCGCAATATGACATCGTGGGTTATCACTTACTGGCAACACTCAAAGAAATGCTCAACCCGGGGCAGGATGTGCTGGATGCATGGGGAAAGGCTTACCAGGTGCTGGCCGGGATATTTATTCGCCGCGAAGCTGCAATCTACCAAAGTAACCAGAATCAGGATGGCGGTTGGCAAGGTACACGCCCTTTCCGCCTTGTCGCCAAAATACGTGAAAGTGAAACCATTACCGGTTTTAAATTTGCCGCCGCAGATGGTGGCCCCGTAATGCCTTACCTGCCGGGCCAATATACGGCGGTATGGATCAAACCTGCTGGTTTTGAGAACCAGGAAATCCGCCAGTATTCCCTGACCCACCAGCCTGACGGGCAACACTACAGTATTGCTGTTAAGCGTGACGATAAAGGGCTGGTTTCTCGCTGGCTACATGATTGCGCTGAGCCCGGTGATATTATCCACCTGGCTCCTCCGGCTGGCGATTTTTACCTTGATGTTACCCCCCAGACCCCGGTGAGCTTAATTTCAGCGGGTACCGGGCAGACCCCATTGCTCGCCATGCTGGGCTCACTGGCCCGGGGCGAACACCAGGCCCAGGTTAACTGGTTTCATGCAGCAGAAAATGGGCGCCGGCATGCATTTGCGGGCCAGGTAAACCATACCGGTGCACAGTTGCGCCACTTTACGCAGCAGGTATGGTACAGCAAACCTGAGCAGACAGATGCCATAGAGACAGGCAGCATTAAAGCAGGCCATATGGACCTGACCCCGTACATCTCCAGCCTGAACGACCCACAAATGACCTGGTGGTTGTGCGGACCGGTTGGGTTTATGCAATTTATTGCCCGGCAGTTAGTGGATAACGGAGTTAATGCCGAACACATTCACTACGAATGCTTTGGCCCGCATAAAGTGCTGTAAATACAAAAAGCCCTCGCACATTGCGAGGGCTCAGAACAGAGGTGATTAGGCGCTGATGATTATCAGATTGCAGCGTCGTCTTCTTCACCAGTACGGATACGTACTACGCGTGCCACGTCGAACACAAAAATCTTGCCATCACCAATTTTACCGGTCTGAGCAGTGCGTGTAATGGTATCAACACACATATCAACCAGGTCGTCAGTCACGACAATTTCAATTTTAACTTTCGGCAGGAAATCCACCATGTATTCAGCGCCACGGTAGAGCTCTGTATGGCCTTTTTGGCGGCCAAAACCCTTCACTTCGGTGACCGTCATCCCTGTGATGCCCACTTCAGCCAGAGCTTCACGCACATCATCCAGTTTGAACGGTTTAATAATCGCATCAATCTTTTTCATGGTGGTTCCTTAAAACGCCACGCAGGGGAGGCAACAACGAACAGCATAAGCGGGCGCTAACGGTAACACATACCGGGTAGGCAGCGGTACGTAAATGCGCCAAAAAAATCATGCACCTTTAAAATCGCTGGCGTCCAGTTCGTGACGGGCCAGTAACTTATAAAACTCAGTACGGTTACGCCCGGCCATTCGCGCAGCCTGAGTAACATTCCCTTTGGTTATTTGCAGTAACTTGCGCAAGTAATTGAGTTCAAACTGGCTACGGGCATCTGCAAATGTTGGCAGTGCTGTATTTTCCCCTTCCAGCGCCTGAGCGACAAGTGCTTCATTAATCACCGGCGCGGCCGTCAGCGCCACGCACTGCTCAATCACATTCACCAACTGCCGCACATTCCCCGGCCATGCAGCCGCAACCAGCAATTTCATGGCTTCGGTTGAGAAACGGCGAACAAAAGGTTTATTACGGCCAGCAGCCTGGCGCAGCAGGTGGTTTGCCAACAAGGGAATATCTTCAGGGCGGGCCTGTAGCGGCGGTATTTTCAGGCTGACAACATTCAGCCGGTAAAACAAATCTTCCCGGAACTCACCCAGCTCCATCGCTTTAGGCAAGTCACGGTGTGTGGCAGAAATAATACGCACATCTACAGCAATATCGCTGTTGCTGCCTAACGGGCGCACCTGGCGCTCCTGAAGCACCCGCAGTAATTTAACCTGCAATGCCAGTGGCATATCGCCTATTTCATCAAGAAACAGTGAACCACCCTGAGCCGCCTGAAATAACCCTTCCCGGGAACTTACAGCCCCTGTAAATGCGCCTCTGGCATGACCAAACAGTTCCGACTCAAGGAGTTGTTCTGGTAACGCACCACAATTGATAGCGACAAAAGGCTTTCCTGACCGGGGGCTGGCAGCATGAATGGCCCGGGCAAGCACTTCTTTACCGGTACCACTTTGCCCCTGAATCAAAATGCTGACATCAGACTGCGCAACCATTCGGGCCTGTTCCAGCAGGCGTTGCATCAGCGGGCTGCGGGTAACAATGTTTTCACGCCACGCTTCATCCACAGCACTCCCGCTTTGGGATAACGCTTCGTCAATTGCTTTGTAGAGTGCTTCTCTGTCAACCGGCTTGGTCAGAAAGCTGAAGACCCCCTGGCGGGTAGCGGAAACGGCATCAGGTATCGATCCATGAGCAGTCAGAATGATCACTGGCAAACCGGGGCTGCGTTTCTGGATCTCACTGAATAATTGCAGACCATCCATTTCGTCCATGCGCAGATCGCTTATCACCAGATCAATTTTCTCACGCGACAGCACCCGTAGCCCTTCCAGCCCGCTTTCTGCTGTTGAAACCTGGTAACCTTCGCTGGCAAGCCGCATTCCCAGGAGTTTCAATAATCCCGGGTCATCATCCACTAATAATAAATGTGCGTTGACCACTAATGTCATGGTGTTTCCTCTCCACCAGAGCCTGCCTGCCCTGATGCACTGCCTGATGATTGCGTAGTACCTGAATGGCCCGCACCTGTATCAGGGGTATAGGCGCCACCCGCTTTACGTGTTGAAAGTTGGCGCTCAATATCCGTTAAATTTTCCAGCTTGCGCGTTGTGGTTTCCAGTTGCTGGTGCAGGAGTTGCTGCTGCTGGCGCAACGTTTCAAGCTCCTGGTCAGTGTTACTCTTCAACAACGCATACTGGCTTTGTTGTTCTGCCAGTTTAAGAGCCAGTTGTTCATTGTCCCACCACATGTTGAATAAAGGAGTGACGCTGGCAGGGATCTGTTCATGTACCAGCGATACCTGGTTAAGGTAATTCTGGCGTACTGTGTTTTCCGGCAAAGAGCGGGACAACACAATAGCGGTACGCAAAGTGTTATACCACCCAGACTCAGCCCAGCGGCTTGCAATCACTCGGGCAGTATTCGGTTCAGTCTGGCGCGCACAGGAAATGAAAGCCGCCCAGTAAAGCGGATTCTCAATGATATTCGTTTCCCGGGTACGCATTTGCAGTAAATCAGAGCAACGCATTGCCAGGTAATCCGTCAGTTCAGTTTGCGGTACCGGTGGCGCTTTGAATGTGCCGGATGATGAGGTATTTTCTCCCACAGACTGGCAACCTGCCAGTACCAGCAAGACTCCCCCCGATAAAACCCGGTATAACATAGCCCGCAAAGAAAACCTGCGTACAGGTGCACTACAGGTACTAAAAGGATTAGGCATTTTTTAAGTGTTCCGTCTCAACTTCCGTTTTAACTACAGGCAACGTAATGCGAAAACAGACATCACCTTTTTCGTGTTCAACTATGCTCAGTTCCCCCTGCATACGATGTACACAGTCGCGAGCAATACTGAGGCCAAGCCCACTACCTTTCACGGCACCTTTGCGTTGCTGGCGCCCCTGAAAGAAGGGTTCAAAAATCATATTCTTTTCAGAATCAGGAATGGGCGTACCGGTATTCACTATATCAATGCTGATGTACTGACCAGAGCGGGCTGAATGCAGGTAAATACTACCGGATTCATTACCATAGTGCACGGCGTTGGAGTAGAGATTATCCAGCGCAGTGGTGAGCTGAGCCGGGTCTGCCAGGCAATATGGCACTTCCAGTTCAATCACGGTATGCATCATTTTCGCTCTTGCGGGCAACGCATTAGCACTGACAACCTGGTTGACTAATACTCCCAGATCTACCGGCATAAGTTCGACTGCGCTCTCCGCTATTTTCCGGTTGTAATCCAGCAATTGCTCAATCAACTTTTGTAACTGGATACTACTTGAATCCAGTATTTGTACGATATCCTGCTGGTCAGTATTGAGCGGCCCGGCGATTTCATCGGCCAGCAATTCAGTGCCTTCACGCAGGCTCGCAAGAGGCGTTTTTAATTCATGAGAAATATGGCGCAGAAACTCATGCCTTTGAGATTCCAGCCAGGCCAGGCGCTCACTTAACCAGACTATACGCTGGCTGATTACCTGGAGTTCTTTCGGTCCTTTGACACTTTCTTCACTGGAGAGGAATTGCCCTTCTCCCAGCCGGTTGATCATTGCTTCTATTGCTTTTACCGGGCCGATGATGGTGCGGGTAAACAGCATCACCAGCACCAGAGTGACAATAAATAAAATTAAAGCCTGCCAGCCAAAGAACTGACCCCGTTCAGCAATCTCTTGCTGGAGTTGCTGGCCGCGGGAATAAACCATTGCCCTTGTCGCCTGAACCAGTGATGCATTGTTATCGGCAAAGATCTCCAGATTCCGGGCAGACCGTTTCTCCGGCACGCTGTTGGTACACTGCAGGTGTGAAAGGGCATCCAGATTCGCCCGCAGTTGCTGCAAAATTGTGCTGTCTGGCAACCCGCTGTTCCACGCATCCAGCAACGCCAGGTATCGGCTGTGCTGCGTCTGGTAAACATTGCGTAATGTATTATCGTCCAGCACACAAAACTGGCGGTAACTGCGCTCCATTTCCAGCGCCAGGCTGGTCATGGCTTCACTTCGGCGGGCATCCACCAAAGTATTGCGGTTGGTTTGCGCGGCCTGGTCGCTCAGAGCATTCAGGCTCTGCCAGGCTTGCCAGGCCAGAACCAACAGAGGAACCAGCACTAACAAGAACGCCATAATAACCAGTTGGCGAAGTGAGCGGGGAATAAGCTGGCGGGGTAGTAACATGGTTGTCTCACATCATCCTGAATCATTCGATGCTAACTGACCAGTAAGCCGGTGAAAAGCACCAGACGGAGAAACAACAAAGGCAGGGAATAAAACCCTGCCTTTGTTCAGAATTCAGGCGGTGCCTAACTCAACGTTTCGCCCTGAGCCTGATAAAGCAATGCAATAATCAGTAGTTGGACGGCAGGCACCTTTTTGTGCGTCATTCGGTTTTTATGTAGCGCGGCCAAATGGGGCTGACATAAACAGGTGAATGAGCCACTGCATAAATATATGCACAGAGTGTGCCAGGTATAAAAATAAAACATAACATATTGATTATTATAATATTAACCTAACCTGGTCAGTAAAAAGCTGAGTAACCGCACAATCAAAATGTCGCCAAAAAGAGACAGCATAAATTAAATACAATAAATACAAATATAATCAATTAATTAAGTGTCACCAAATGGCGACAGCGTAGTAATCACTCTGTTGGCAAATAGAGACACCCAGCCACACAACAAGCCAGATAGTGCCTGAAAAACAAAAAAGCCTTCCCGAAGGAAGGCTTTGTGAAATGATTCTGCCTGAAACAATATCACCCCAACTGCTTACGGGCATTACGGAAAATCCGCATCCAGGGGCTGTCTTCACCCCAGTTTTCCGGGTGCCATGAGTTACTGACGGTACGGAATACACGCTCCGGGTGCGGCATCATGATTGTCGCACGACCACTTTCACTGGTAACCGCTGTAATACCATTAGGGGAACCATTCGGGTTAGCCGGGTAGTTTTCAGTGACGCCACCTGCGTTATCAATAAAGCGCAATGCCACCAGCCCTTTGCTTTCCAGTGCTGCCAGATGTGCAGCATCACGCACTTCCACACGGCCTTCACCATGGGAAACGGCAACCGGCATATGTGAACCTGCCATGCCATCAAGCAACAATGACGGGCTCTGCGCCACTTCAACCAGGCTGAAACGAGCTTCAAAGCGGTCTGAATGGTTACGAACAAAACGCGGCCACAATTCACTGCCAGGAATTAATTCCTTCAGGTTGGACATCATCTGGCACCCGTTACACACCCCCAAAGCCAGGGTTTGTGGACGGTGGAAGAAAGTCTGGAAAGTGTCACGAACGCGTTCATTAAACAGAATGGATTTTGCCCAGCCTTCCCCGGCGCCTAACACATCACCATAAGAGAAACCACCACAGGCAACCAGCGCCTGGAAGGCTTCCAGGTCTCGCTTGCCAGAGAGTAAGTCACTCATATGGACATCGATAGCGTCAAAACCTGCACGATGAAATGCCGCAGCCATTTCCACATGTGAGTTGACACCCTGCTCACGCAGTACTGCCACTTTTGGACGAGCGCCAGTAGCAATATATGGAGCGGCAACATCTTCGTTAATATCGAAGGTCAACGCTACATTCAGGCCGGGGTCCTGCTCGTTGGCTTTCGCGTTATGTTCCTGGTCAGCACAATCCGGGTTATCACGCAGACGCTGCATCTGCCAGGTTGTTTCCGCCCACCACATGCGCAGTTGAGAGCGTTTTTCGCTATAGACCGTGTCACCGTTGGCTGTCAGGGTAAAGCTGTCCCCTTCGACGGCCTGGCCGAGGTAGTGAACGCAGGCTCCGAGGCCATAGCTTTGCAGGCATTGTTCAACAACAGCACGGTCGGCTTCGGCAACCTGAATAACTGCGCCCAGTTCTTCAGTGAATAGAGCAGGCAATGTGTCACCCAGCCCAGAAATATCCGCCTGAACACCGCAGTGCCCTGTAAAGGCCATTTCCGCCAGAGTCACCAGCAGACCACCATCAGAACGGTCGTGGTAAGCCAGCAATTTACCTTCGGCTACCAGTGCCTGCATTGCATCGTAAAAGCCTTTCAGCTTCGCGGCATCGCGGACATCAGCTGGTTTATCCCCCAGGTCGCGGTAAACCTGAGCCAGTGCAGTTGCACCCAGCGTGTTTGCCCCTTCACCCAGGTCAACCAGATACAGTGCGTTGGCACCAGTGCGTAATTGTGGTGTTACGGTACTGCGCACGTCTTCCACACGCGCAAAGGCCGAAATAACCAGCGACAGCGGAGAAGTCATTTCGCGCTGTTCGTTGCCTTCTTGCCAGCGGGTCTTCATTGACATGGAGTCTTTACCCACCGGGATGGTCAGACCCAATTGCGGGCACAGTGTTTCGCCAACGGCTTTCACTGCTTCGTATAACCCGGCGTCTTCACCCGGGTGCCCGGCTGCTGCCATCCAGTTTGCAGACAATTTAATCCGCTTGATATCACCAATGTGTGTGGCTGCGATATTGGTCAGCGCTTCGCCAACAGCCAGGCGTGCAGAGGCGCCGAAGTCCAGCAGTGCTACCGGAGCACGCTCGCCCATGGACATTGCTTCACCATAGTAGCTGTCCAGGCTGGCGGTGGTAACAGCGCAGTTTGCCACCGGAACCTGCCACGGGCCAACCATCTGATCCCGCGCAACCATTCCGGTTACAGTACGGTCACCGATCGTGACCAGGAAGGTTTTCTCCGCAACCACCGGCAAATGCATTACGCGTTTTACCGCATCGGCAAGATTAATCGCTGAACATGCCAGCGCCTTACCTTCGGCTTTAAGGCGGGTTACATTGCGGGTCATCTTCGGTGTTTTGCCCAGCAACACATCCAGCGGCATATCAATTGGCTGGTTATCAAAGTGCCGGTCATTCAGGGTCAGATGTTGTTCCTGAGTGGCTTCGCCAATGACCGCATAAGGCGCACGCTCACGGCGGCACAATTCATCAAACAAGGCCAGTTGTTCTGGAGCCACGGCCAGGACATAACGCTCCTGGGACTCGTTACACCACACTTCCAGCGGGCTCATTCCGGGTTCATCATTCAGGATATCGCGCAATTCAAAGCGCCCGCCACGCCCGCCGTCACTGACCAGCTCAGGCATCGCATTTGACAAACCACCCGCGCCAACATCATGAATAAACAGAATCGGGTTGTCAGAACCCAACTGCCAGCAGCGGTCAATAACTTCCTGGCAACGGCGTTCCATTTCCGGGTTATCACGCTGCACAGAGGCAAAATCCAGGTCGGCATCAGACTGGCCGGAAGTCATGGAAGATGCAGCGCCACCACCCAGACCAATGTTCATCGCCGGGCCACCCAGCACAATCAATTTGGCACCGGGGGGGATTTCCCCTTTCTGAACGTGATCGGCACGAATATTACCAATACCACCCGCCAGCATAATCGGTTTGTGGTAACCACGCAGTTCTTCGCCGTTGTGGCTGGTCACCCGCTCTTCATAAGTACGGAAATAGCCATTCAGTGCCGGGCGGCCAAATTCGTTGTTAAACGCCGCACCACCAAGTGGGCCTTCCAGCATGATATCCAGTGCTGAAACAATCCGGTCAGGCTTACCAAAGTCTTCTTCCCATGGCTGTTCAAAACCCGGGATACGCAGGTTGGATACCGAGAACCCAACCAGACCAGCTTTGGGTTTTGCACCACGCCCGGTTGCGCCTTCATCACGAATTTCCCCGCCGGAACCCGTTGCAGCACCCGGCCATGGTGAAATTGCCGTTGGGTGGTTATGGGTTTCAACTTTCATCAGGATATGAGCGTCTTCCTGGTGAAAATCATAGTGATCAGAGCCGCGCTCAGCGAAGAAACGCCCAACCGTTGAACCTTCCATAACAGCAGCGTTGTCTTTGTAGGCTGACAACACATGGTCTGGCGTGGTTTCGAATGTATTTTTAATCATTTTAAACAGCGATTTAGGCTGTTCTTCACCATCAATAACCCAGTCGGCGTTAAAGATTTTATGGCGGCAGTGCTCTGAGTTCGCCTGAGCGAACATATACAGTTCGATGTCGTTCGGGTTACGACCAAGCTGAGTAAACGCATCCTGCAGGTAATCAATTTCATCTTCAGCCAGTGCCAGACCAAGACGAATATTGGCATCAACCAACGCCTGACGACCCTGATTAAGGATATCGACCGATTGAACAGGTGCGGGTTCGTGGTGAGCAAACAGACGCTCAGCATCATTCATATTGCTGAACACGGTTTCCATCATGCGGTCATGCAGTAGCTCAGCCACCTGCTGCCACTGTTGCTCTGACAGTGAGCTCTGAACATAGTAAGCAACACCACGTTCCAGACGACTGACTTGATCCAGAGCGCAGTTATGTGCGATATCGGTCGCTTTAGAAGACCATGGAGAAATGGTGCCAGGACGCGGCGTGACAAGTATTAACTGCCCAACCGGTGCGTTTTCCGCCAGCGTCGGGCCATATTTCAGCAAGCGTTGCAGGCGGGCGAGTTCATCGGCACTGAGTGGTGCTTTGAGGTCAGCAAAGTGAACATACTCGGCGTAAATATTGCTCACAGGCAGATGAGCATCCTTAAAGCGGGACAGCAGTTTATTAATACGAAATGCCGACAATGCAGGCGAACCACGCAGAATTTCCATCATTAAATCTCTCGTCTTCGAAGGGCCAATAGACGCTTAGCCAGGTATTTCGGGGGAAAACGGGCGTCATTATAGAGAATACCGGCCTCTGACGAAACCGTTTGCGCAGAAATAAAATCCCTCACCAGCCATGTCTGTTATTGTGGCAATTTGTGCGGACGGGTTGCCAACTGGCGTTTTGTTAAGCAAAATGCCGCTCAGTTCCTCACTGGATACCACTATTGAATGACTATTGTTAGCTGACTGTTTTACACCGTAAAGATTTAACTAATTGAAAAAGTTAAAAATTAATTATCTTCTCATCGGTGTCGTAACCTTGTTGCTTGCAGTGGCATTGTGGCCCTCAATTTCCTGGTTAGGCAAAGCCGAAAATGAAATCGCCGGAATTCAGTCCCGGGGGGTTTTACGCGTCAGCACAATCAGCTCACCTCTTACCTGGAACTCAGTCAATGGCAAACCCGATGGGCTGGATTACCAACTTGCCAGTGAGTTTGCCGATTACCTGGGTGTTAAACTCGAAGTCACCGTTCGCCAGAACGTGAACCAACTGTTCGATGACCTGGACAGTGGTAAAGCAGACATTCTTGCTGCCGGGCTTATCTACAGCCCGCAACGCACTAAAAATTACCAGGCCGGGCCAACCTACTATTCAGTATCACAACAAATGGTGTATCGCATGGGTAGCCCGCACCCGCGTTCTCTGGGGGGTGTCAAACCCGGTGAACTGGTGCTCTCCCCAGGCCAGGCTGTTATTGATGACCTGAAAGCGCTGAAAGAAACCCACTACCCGGATCTAACCTGGCAAACCGATGCCCGGCACAACATGACAACGCTGATGGAGCAAGTGGTTGAAGGGAAAATTAACTTTACTATTGCCGATTCCGTCGCAATCAGTGTATTTCAGCGCGTTCATCCACAACTGGCGATTGTGCAGGATGTCACCGATGAACAACCCGTTACCTGGTTCAGCCGCAAAGAAAGTGATGGCAGCCTGCCTGCTGCGATGCTGGATTTTTTTAACCGCATGGGAGAAGACGGTACCCTTGCACGGCTGGAAGAAAAATACCTGGGGCACGTTGGTGATTTTGACTATGTCGACACACGAACTTTTTTGCGCGCAATTGACAACATATTGCCCGATTTACGCCCCCTGTTTGAGAAATATGCCACAGGTATGAACTGGGAGTTACTGGCAGCGATTTCCTACCAGGAATCCCACTGGGATCCGCTGGCAACGTCACCAACAGGTGTTCGCGGGTTGATGATGTTAACCCGCAACACAGCGCAAAGCATGGGCCTGTCTGACCGGCTCGACCCGGAGCAGAGTATCAGCGGTGGTGCACGTTACCTGTCAAGGCTGATGGACAAAATTCCACAAACCATTCCGGAAGATGAGCGGATTTGGTTTGCGCTGGCCGCCTACAATATGGGATATGCGCATATGATGGATGCCAGAGCACTTACTGCCCGCCAGAAAGGTAACCCTGACAGCTGGTCTGATGTTAAACAGCGTTTGCCACTGCTTAGCCAGAAGCGCTATTACAGTAAAACGACATACGGCTATGCGCGCGGTAATGAAGCTTATAAATATGTTGAAAATATCCGGCGCTATCAGTTGAGCCTTGCCGGATACCTGCGTGAAAAAGAGAAAGTGGCACAGAGCGACCAGAACAAAACACAACTGGCAGAATTGATGCCTGATATAAGGTTGCGCTGATAATCACTGATCTTCGGATTGTTGCCTGGCTGCCTGTTTATTAGCCTTGTGCACCTGGCGGCGCATACGAAAGAAATCGCTCAGTAAACCAGCACACTCTTGCGCCAACACACCGCCAGCCACTGATACTTTATGATTCATGCCAGGATGCCCGAGAACATCCATCAGCGAGCCCGCAGCCCCTGTCTTGACATCACTGGCTCCGTATATTAACTGCCCTATTCTGCTGTGTACCATAGCCCCGGCACACATTACGCAGGGTTCCAGCGTAACATATAGCGTGGTATCAAGCAGGCGGTAGTTTTGCAGCACTATTCCCCCCTGGCGCAGAGCCATCATTTCAGCATGCGCTGTTGGGTCATGGTGACCAATAGGCCGGTTCCAGCCCTCACCAATCACCTGGCCCTGGTAAACCAGCACAGCTCCAACCGGAACCTCGCCCTCATCCCAGGCGCGCTGAGCAAGGGTAAGCGCATGGCGCATCCAGCGGATATGGTCAGTTTCACTTCCGGTCACAATTCTCTCCAGTGAGTAGCAAAAGGATTGGCATAGCTGGTGCCTCCTCATAATGGTTCTGGCGGGCAGAGTTGCACAAGCAGCCTGATACCCGGCACCGGGGCACCGGCCTGAACATGGCGAACAACGCAGTTACACCTGAGATACCAGGCTAAAGGCTAAATTAACCAGGCGCCGCGCATTATACACAGACAGCACATAAGAAGAAGCGGGCAAGTTCAGCGCCATTGTTCCAGTTCACCACCCGGTGTAACACGCCAGCGATGCTGGCAGAAAGCCAGCAAAGGGTTATCCTGGACACTGTCACTGTAACCGCTGTATAGCGACAGTGGCTCGCCAATACGCAACCTGAGCTGCGCTACTTTTTCTTTACCAAAACAGCGCCGTGACAGGCACCAGGCGCCACGCCCCCGGGTTATCTTGCTGCCTATCAGGTTTACGGATGCAAACCAGGGGGCCTGGCCATACACTTTGCGCACCAGGCTTTCTGGTGAACCAGTAATTAACCAGATATCGACATTTTCCTGACGGGCGTAATCTTCGAGCCTTGCCTGAACTCTCTCAAATATTGTCGCCCGTTCACGAAACGCCAGCGTGAATTCCTGTTCCAGCGCTAACAACCGCGACTGCCTGCGCCCAAAAGTTAAACTCCATAGCAGCAGGCTCACTGGCCAGCGCACAGCCCTACCCTGCAACAAAAACCCCACCACCACCAGCGGCAATACCATGAGCAATAAAAGAACATTCAATGGCTGGCGGCGGAGTAAAAAAAGCATAAATTCACCGAATAAATCTTCCCGGTGCAATGTACCGTCCAGGTCAAAAAAGACAATGCGCCGCTCTGCAGATTGCTGTGTTACCGCTGGCTGATTTTCCTCAGGTTTTATCATTCAGCGCCTCACGCAGAAAACCGTTATGGCGAGCCAGCCTGTCTTTTGCGGCAGGAGCATTGAGCCCGGAGAGCGCCATCAGAATAGCGGGTTTCGCTTCATACCCTGTTTGCTCCAGTAAGGCTTTTGCCGCCTCATAACTCAGGCCTGTCGCCTCGGTAACAATGCGGCAGGTACGGTCGACAAGTTTCACGTTAGTGGCTTTCACATCCACCATTAAGTTTTGCCAGACCTTGCCAAACCGAACCATTGCACCGGTAGAGATCATGTTCAGTACCAGTTTCTGCGCGGTGCCGGATTTCAGGCGAGTCGACCCGGTAAGTGCTTCTGGCCCAACGACAGGTGAAATAGCGATGTCCGCCACCTGCGCAATAGGGGAATCCGGGTTGCATGAAATTGCCACCGCGCAACACCCCAGGCTACGGGCATACTTCAGGCCGCCAATCACGTAAGGTGTGCGGCCGGAAGCCGCCAGCCCGATAACAATGTCGTTTTCAGCCAAATTAAGGTTTTTCAGGTCAGTTTCGCCCAGCTCCGGGGAGTCTTCTGCACCTTCTACCGCTTTCAGTAACGCAGAGGGGCCACCCGCAATCAGGCCAATAACCAAACCGTGAGGTACCCCAAAAGTTGGCGGGCATTCAGATGCATCCAGCACTCCCAGGCGGCCACTTGTTCCCGCCCCCATATAGATGATTCGCCCACCGGACTTTAATGCTGTTGCCGCAGCATCAACCGCCTTCGCCACTTCTGGCAATGTAAGCTGAACTGCCGGAGCAACACGCTCATCCTGCTGGTTAAAGCGTGTCACCATCTCCAGTGTAGAGAGTGCGTCTAAATCCATAGTTTCGGGATTGCGGCTTTCTGATACCAGAGCACCAAGATTCATTTCTTTTCCTCAGAATATTTAATTCACAACAATCGCGTTATAATGGAATATTAAATTCTTTTCTGCGAGATTTCTGGCCGCATGCTAACCAACCGGCCCGCATACTGACAAATGGAATGACCATGAACTGCCTGATTCGCATTCGCCAGCGTTACCCTGTACTGGCTCAGAGTGACCGTAAACTTGCTGATTTCATCCTGGCTAATCCTGATCATGCCCGCCATTTAAGCTCACAGCAACTGGCGCAAGAATCCGGTGTCAGCCAGTCCAGTGTGGTAAAGTTTGCGCAGAAGCTCGGATATAAAGGTTTTCCCGCCCTGAAACTGGCAATCAGCGATGCGCTTGCCAATTCGCCTAACCCCCATTCCGTGCCGGTTCATAACCAGATTCTGGGCGATGACCCTTTACGCCTGGTGGGTGAAAAACTCATAAAAGATAACGTCGCGGCGATGCATGCTTCGCTGGATGTCAACACCGAAGAAAAACTGGTCAGCAGTGTCACCTTATTGCGCCGTGCGCGGCAAATCATTCTTACCGGGATTGGCGCATCCGGGTTAGTGGCGCAGAACATGGCCTGGAAGATGATGAAAATAGGCCTGCGCGCCGCCCCCGTATTAGATACCCACGCATTATTATCCAGTGTGCAGGCAATGAACCAGGAAGATGTATTTCTGGCTATTTCCTATACGGGAGAGCGACGCGAGATTAATCTTGCCGCAGATGAAGCACTACGGGTGGGAGCAAAAGTGCTGGCGATTACCGGTTTTACACCGAATAGCCTGCAACAACGGGCAACACACTGCCTGTATACCATTGCCGAAGAGCAGGCGACACGCAGTGCGTCGATATCCGCAAATTCAGCTCAAATGATGCTGGCTGACCTCTTATTCATGGGGTTGGTACAGCAGGATATCGATAATGCTCCGGATCGCATCCGCCACAGTGAGGAACTGGTAAAAAAACTCAGTTAAAGCGTATAATGCCAGCCCATTTTTTCTGCGTTACCGAGACTGCATCATGGCACTACTGATCACTAAAAAATGTATTAACTGCGATATGTGTGAGCCAGAGTGCCCGAACCAGGCTATCTCCATGGGCGCGGATATCTACCAGATTGACGCAGACCGGTGCACAGAGTGTATCGGCCACTACGAAACGCCAACCTGCCAGAAAGTGTGCCCCATCCCCAATACCATTATTACGGACCCGGCACACCAGGAAAATGAGGAGCAGTTATGGGATAAATTCGTCCTGCTCCATCATGCGGATAAAATCTAGCGCTCAAATATCACTGAAGCACAGGCGTAATGCCGTTCGTCGGCAATAGAAACATGCATGAAGTTCACTCCCAGCTTTTCAGCCAGTGCTGCTGCTTCACCATGTAAGCAGAGTTGAGGTTTGCCAAGCGCATCGTTCACCACCTCAAACTGCTCAAATGCCAGGCCATTGCGAATACCTGTCCCCATGGCTTTCGATGCAGCTTCTTTCACTGCAAAACGCTTTGCCAGGAAACGTGCTGGCTGCTGGTGAGCGGCAAACTGCTGCCATTCGTTTGCATGAAGAATTCGCTTTGCAAAACGTTCACCAGTGCGCGCCATCACAGCTTCGATACGGGCAATTTCAACGATATCCGTACCAATACCAACAATAGCCATCAGCCACGGGCTTCCAGCATCAGGCGTTTCATTTCACTGACAGCTTCTTTCAGCCCGGACATTACCGCACGGCCAATAATCGCATGGCCAATGTTCAGTTCATGCATTTCCGGAATGGCTGCTATTGCCTGGACATTGTGGTAAGTCAGACCGTGCCCTGCATTCACTTTCAGGCCTTTGCTTGCTGCGTACTGAGCAGCCTCTTTAATACGGGCCAGCTCTTTCGCCTGCGAGACTTCATCTTCTGCATCAGCATAGCAACCGGTATGCAGTTCGATATAGGGGGCACCAGCCGCCACTGCGGCATCAATTTGAGTATGTTCAGGGTCGATAAACAAAGAAACCTGAATGCCTGCCGCAGCCAGGCGTTTGCAGGCGTCTGCCAGTTTTTCAGGTTGCCCGGCGACATCCAGACCACCTTCCGTCGTTACCTCCTGGCGTTTTTCTGGCACCAGGCAGCAAAAATGCGGGCGGGTTTCACAGGCAATGCCAACCATCTCTTCTGTTACTGCCATTTCGAGGTTCATTCGGGTATGCAGTGTCTGGCGTAAAATACGCACATCACGATCAGTAATGTGGCGGCGATCCTCACGTAAATGCACCGTGATGCCATCGGCTCCTGCCTGCTCAGCAATAAACGCAGCCTGAACGGGATCCGGGTATGCGGTTCCGCGTGCATTACGCAACGTCGCAATGTGATCAATGTTAACGCCTAACAACAAATCAGCCATGACAGCTCTCCGTTATGAATACGATATTAGCGGAGTGTACACCGCGCACCGAAAGCCTGGCTACGTTCGCTTAATGTTCACTACCGCCATCGGGAGTAAGTGGTGATCTTTTCGGCAGGAACTGGCGGAAAAGTTCCCGGCTTTTCAGCGGTTTTCCACCCAGATAAGGTTTGAGGGCGATACGGGTAAACCGTTTGGCGGCACGAAGGGTATCTGCATCAGGAAACTCACGGCTGGCGAGCGCCTTGAGTTGCCGTCCTGTAAAACTGGTGTTATCGATGACCAGGCTGGCAATAAAGCCTTTTTCTTCGCGGTAACGATAAGTCATGGTGTCATCCACCTGTGCTCCTGAACCAGCACAGTGCAGAAAATCAACGCCATAACCCAGGCAGGACAACAGCGCCAGTTCAAACTGGCGTAACGCAGGTTCCGGGGAACCGGTGGCTCCAGCCAGATTCTGGATACAGTGCAGATAGTCGAAAAACAGTGCGGAATAGCGGGTCTCTTGCTCAAGTACCCGGGAAAGCAGCTCATTGATATACAGACCGCTGTACAGCGCAATACCAGTAAGAGGTAATGCCAGTGAGACGGCTTCAGCACTGCGCAGGGTTTTCACCTCACCCCGACCACCCCAACGAACCAGAAGTGGAGTGAAGGGCTGGAGAGTGCCTTTAAGGTGGGAACGGCGGGAACGGGCACCTTTGGCAATTACGCGTATGCGCCCCTGTTCTTCAGTGAACAAATCCAGAAGAAGGCTGGTTTCGCTCCAGGGGCGACCATGCAAAACAAAAGCCCGCTGCCAGCCTTCCACTGAATCAGACCTTAAAGATCATCGACATAACCCAGGCTACGCAGAGCCCGTTCGTCATCAGCCCAGCCTGATTTCACCTTCACCCACAGTTCAAGATGCACTTTGGCTTCGAACATGTCTTCCATGTCTTTGCGGGCTTCAATACCAATGGTTTTTATTTTGGCGCCTTTGTTGCCAATAACCATTTTTTTCTGGCCTTCTCTCTCCACCAGAATCAGGCCATTGATATCGTATCCACCACGTTCGTTGGTAACAAAACGCTCAATTTCGACGGTAACGGAATACGGTAATTCAGCACCCAGGAAACGCATCAGTTTTTCACGAATGATTTCTGAGGCCATAAAGCGCTGTGAGCGATCCGTAATATAGTCTTCCGGGAAATGGTGAATAGCTTCCGGCAGATGTTTACGGACAATGCTCGCGATGGTGTCAACATTAGTACCGTCTTCTGCGGAAATCGGCACAATATCGAGGAAGTTCATCTGCTGGCCCAGGAACTGTAAATGGGGTAACAGGTCGGCTTTGTCTGCCACGTTATCCACTTTATTCACAGCAAGAATGACCGGGGCTTTGCCATCTTTTAGCTTGTTGAGCACCATTTCGTCATCTGGCGTCCAGCGAGTGCCTTCAACAACGAAAATGACCAGTTCTACATCGCCAATCGAGCTACTTGCAGCACGGTTCATCAGGCGGTTAATCGCCCGTTTTTCTTCCATATGTAAGCCTGGGGTATCAACATAAATTGCCTGATACGGGCCTTCAGTATGGATGCCGACGATACGGTGACGTGTCGTCTGCGCTTTACGCGAGGTGATGGAAATCTTTTGCCCCAGCAGTTTGTTCAACAACGTGGATTTACCCACGTTCGGACGCCCTACTATTGCAATAAACCCGCAGTAAGTATTTTCTTCGCTCATTCCAGCTCCAGCTGTTTTAGCGCCTGTTCAGCGGCTGCCTGCTCCGCTTTGCGGCGGCTGGAACCAGTGCCAACCACGGGTTCGTTCAGGCCACTAACCTGGCAGTGAATCGTGAATTCCTGGTCATGGGCTTCGCCCCGTACCTGAACAACCAGATAACCAGGCAACGGTAAATGACGCCCTTGCAGAAATTCTTGTAAACGCGTTTTCGGATCTTTTTGTTTATCACCCGGGCTGATTTCATCCAGGCGCGTTTGATACCAACTAAGGATCAAACGTTCAACCGTTTGGATATCACTGTCGAGAAAAACACCGCCAATCAGTGCTTCTACTGTGTCCGCCAGAATAGACTCCCGACGGAACCCCCCACTTTTCAATTCGCCCGGTCCCAAACGCAGGCATTCACCCAATTCAAATTCACGGGCAATTTCCGCCAGTGTATTACCCCGCACCAATGTGGCACGCATACGGCTCATATCCCCTTCGTCCACCCGAGGGAAACGGTGATAGAGCGCATTAGCAATAACATAGCTAAGAATAGAGTCACCAAGAAACTCCAGACGTTCGTTATGCTTGCTACTGGCACTACGGTGGGTTAATGCCTGCTGCAAAAGATCCTGATGATGAAAAGTGTAGCCCAGCTTCCGCTGAAGCCGATTAATTAAGATGGGGTTCATGTGATACCAATTAATGAATGCGTCAACAATTCAGCACACGGAACAGAGCTGATTTCCAAACCTGTTTCGTGTGCTGTGGCTCCCATTTAAGGGAGCCAACCTAAAAACACGGGGGGATATTCTATACACAACGACAAGGGATGTCGTTATCTGATTAATCTTTTAATTAATGAATTCCACCTATTCGGCTAAATCTAATGCCAGTCGGCCACTCACCTTCCTGTTTTTCGAAACTCATCCAGATTGCAGTAGCTTTACCAACCAAATTAGCCTCAGGTACAAAACCCCAATAACGGCTGTCTGCGCTGTTATCACGGTTGTCACCCATCATAAAATATTCACCAGGTGGCACAACCCAGGTCGCCAGTGGCTGGCCAGGTTGTTGGTAATACATCCCCAGTTGATCCTGAGCAATAGGCACCGTGAGGATACGGTGAGTTACGTTACCCAGGCTCTCTTGACGCTCAGCAAGGCGGATACCGCCATCTTTTGTCTGGTTTTGCGGTAATTGCCAGAAACCACTTGAAGCCTCACCACCGCTGGTACGTTCAAATGTCTGAACAAAATCACTGGCTTCAACGTTCGAATAAGTAATCGGCAACGCGCTGCCACATGCCTGGCCTGAACTGCAATTCGGCTGAATAGTCAGTTCTTTGGTTGATGGATCATAAGTAATGCGATCACCGGGCAGACCAATAACACGTTTAATGTAATCAAGACTCGGGTCTTTGGGATATTTGAATACCGCAATATCGCCACGTTTAGGGTGCCCGGTTTCAATCAGTGTTTTTTGGAAAATAGGATCTTTAATGCCATAGGCGAATTTCTCTACCAGAATAAAATCGCCTATCAACAACGTCGGCATCATAGAACCCGATGGAATTTGGAAGGGTTCGAAGATAAATGAACGGACAATCAAAACAATGGCAAGAACCGGAAAAATTGATGCGCCGGTTTCCATCCAGCCAGGCTTAGGCCCAACTTTCTTCAATGTTTTTGCATCAAGTGTACCGTCTGTGGCCGCCTGTGCGGCGGCCTGCTTCTCACGTCGTTTTGGTGCAAAGATAAACTTGTCAATGCACCATAATACGCCCGTCACCAGTGTTGCAATGACAAGGACCAGGGCAAACATATTTGCCATGCCAACTCCTTATTATTTGCTATCTTTACCCACATGCAGAATTGCAAGGAAGGCTTCCTGAGGCAGTTCTACGTTACCGATCTGCTTCATGCGTTTTTTACCTTCTTTCTGTTTCTGCAGCAGTTTCTTCTTACGGCTGACGTCACCACCATAACATTTTGCCAGTACGTTTTTACGTAACTGTTTCACCGTAGAACGGGCAATAATGTGGTTACCAATCGCGGCCTGAATTGCAATGTCGAATTGCTGACGCGGAATCAACTCTTTCATTTTCTCAACCAGGTCACGGCCACGATAAGGTGCGTTATCCCGGTGAGTAATGATTGCCAGGGCATCCACGCGCTCACCATTGATTAATACATCTACACGCACCATGTCGGAAGTCTGGAAACGTTTGAAGTTGTAATCAAGCGAAGCATATCCACGCGAGGTTGATTTCAGGCGGTCGAAGAAATCCAGAACCACTTCGGCCATTGGAATTTCGTAAGTCAGCGCGACCTGGTTGCCGTGGTAGACCATGTTTGTCTGCACACCACGTTTCTCAATGCACAGCGTGATCACGTTGCCCAGATATTCCTGCGGCAACAGCATGTTACATTCAGCAATGGGTTCGCGTAATTCCGCAATATTATTGATAGCAGGTAATTTGGAGGGGCTGTCAACATACAGCTCTTCACCTGCCGTGGTTTCAATTTGATATACCACTGTTGGCGCTGTTGTTATCAGGTCCAGATCGTATTCACGCTCCAGACGCTCCTGGATAATCTCCATATGGAGCAGGCCAAGGAAGCCGCAGCGGAAACCAAAGCCCAGTGCACTGGACGTTTCCGGCTCATAGAACAAAGACGCATCGTTCAGGCTGAGTTTACCCAGCGCATCACGAAACGCTTCATAGTCATCGGAACTGACCGGGAATAACCCTGCGTATACCTGCGGCTTCACTTTTTTGAAACCGGGCAGAGCTTTGTCTGCTGGTGCCCGAGCCAAAGTCAGCGTATCGCCCACTGGCGCGCCATGGATATCTTTAATCGCGCAAACTAACCAACCCACCTCGCCGCAATTAAGGACATCGCGATCAATTTGTTTTGGCGTAAAGATACCCAAACGGTCTGCGTTGTAGGTTTGCCCGGTACTCATCACCTTGACTTTATCGCCTTTGCGCAGGCTACCGTTTTTAATACGAATCAAAGAGACAACGCCCAGGTAGTTATCGAACCATGAGTCGATAATCAGAGCCTGCAACGGTGCTTCAGGGCTGCCTTCCGGAGCCGGAATATCCCGTACCAGGCGTTCCAGCACATCAGGTACACCGACACCGGTTTTAGCCGAGCAACGCACAGCATCAGCGGCATCAATACCGACAATGTCTTCAATTTCTTCTGCGACACGCTCAGGGTCTGCAGCCGGTAAGTCAATTTTGTTCAGTACGGGCACCACTTCAAGATTCATCTCAATAGCGGTGTAGCAGTTTGCCAGGGTCTGCGCTTCAACCCCTTGCCCGGCGTCCACCACCAGCAGAGCCCCTTCACAAGCGGCCAGCGAGCGTGAAACTTCATAGGAGAAGTCAACATGCCCCGGGGTATCGATAAAGTTTAACTGATAAACCTGGCCATCAGTTGCTTTGTAGTCGAGTGTCACGCTTTGCGCTTTAATGGTAATACCGCGCTCACGTTCAAGATCCATGGAATCCAGCACCTGCGCGGCCATTTCCCGGTCACTCAAACCGCCACAAATCTGGATAATTCGGTCCGACAGAGTCGACTTACCGTGGTCGATATGGGCGATGATAGAAAAGTTGCGTATGTTCTTCATATGTGGAGATTTATGCCTTTCAAATCCTGGGAGGCTCCGCGCTATGCGCAGTATAAGCCTGCTATCTTTATGGCCGACTGGTGCCTGAAACGCTGCATTCTACACTACAACCAGAAAGCGAGGAAATGCTCATGCACTCCAGCATCACGGTTGCTTCATTTATTGAGAGGCAGCAGCGGGCACCCGTTGTGTTTGGGAGGGATTACCTGGGGGTGGCAGGGGATGAATCAACAGTACGCCAGGCGTCTGGTGGCAACCCAATGCTCAAAATAACCGGGTGCATTGAAGCGCGTGCACTCAGGCGGGAGGCGCCCCAACGCGCAACATAAAACCCCAGCAGGCCACCAGCCAGTGCACCAATGCCTGTCCAGAGGTTGCTGGCAAAAACACCCTGGCAGATACCGGCCACCATAAACAGGCCAATCAGTGGCACCATATAAACCAGTAAAGCAGAGCCCAGCAAACTGCTTTCAGCAATACCCAGTTCCACTTTTTGCCCGGCGCTGAGTGGCTCTGTCGAGTGAACCGAAATTTGGTGTACCGTTTCTGGCCCAAGTTTGTTTAATACCCGGCTACCACAACCTTTGCGCGATGAACACTGGCTACAGCCACTTTGCACATCGCACTGCACTGTCGCAGTGCCATCTTGCCAGGATATTACGGTTGCCCACTCTTTAATCATTGTGTAGCCCTGAATTTTACGCTGTCTGCAATACGTTTTGCTGTTTGTGGAGGCAACTCACCCACAACAGTAATTTCCATACTGTTACGCACTTCACTGCTGACAGTTCGCCGGCCAGTTCGTAATACCTGATCACCTGTAACACCTTCAGCACGATTAATATTAATTGAAAAACTGAACAGGCCATCAGAATAGAGACGAGACTCTACGGGAACACTAAGAGTTGGTATCGGGCGACGGCTACTGGATACTTCAGTAAACCCCTGTGGCAACCAGGTAGGAGCCCAGGTGAAGTTGTTTTTTTCCGTATCTGGCATAGAAAGCAGAGGCGGTAAACTGGCCTTTTCAAGTTTCTTGATTTTGTCCGGTACCTGCTGCTCAACGGTAAAGGAGATAACCCGGAACTGCTCCAGTGTTTCGCCATCGCGGTCAAGTAAATCAACCCGTAACGGAAGGTGTGTTTCGCTGTCCAGCCAGACAATGTAGCTGTAGCGAGTACCATCGCGGGCAACAATACGCACCACTTCGCACAGCCTGTCAGCAACCCGGGTACGGCCTACCGGAATAAAATCATAATAGGGCGCAAGACGCTTGAAGTCGCTGTAGACCAGAGAGGGTAATGAATCGACGATATAATCGCCGTTAAGCGTGAAAGGATCCAGACCAGGCTCAAAATAGCTGATTTCATTGCCGCGCTGAACGACTTCACGGCGTGGGCCATCCATCTGAAGGAGTTGAGCCAGAGTTTCATTGTTCAGCCGGGCATGAGAATAACGTAGTGATTCCACACCCTGTTTATTGATGCTGATAAAAGAAAGCTCATAGTTCAGAGACTGACTGGCCTGGTTCATTTCCTGCAACAACGCCCCGGGCGATGTAGTATCTGCCGAGGCGTTATGCGTAAAAAAAATACTACCAGCCAGTAAAGAGACAACGCACAAAAGCTGCTTCATTACTGCGATTGCGTTCCTAAAGTTTGATTGCCGGGAACTTCAATACCCGCCTGCTTAGTTTGTGCCTGTTCAAATTGCAGTTTTTCTGCGTGCAACCGGCGCTGCAGTTCATAGTCCTGCAACATGGCATTAATGCGACGGCGCTGTTCCTGCATTTGTTGCTGGCCACCATCAACACTCATGCTGTCAGATGGCACACCAAGGCTAACCGGGCTGGCTTTCCCCATCATGGGTAAGGTATTAAACACCGGAGTTTCAGGCTGAGCAACTGAATCGGCTGCTCTGCCACCGGTATTATATTGCTGCACGCCGACTATCACGGCAAGCGATACACACGCGGCAACACCAATTTGGGTAAGCTGGCTCGCCCAGGGGCGAAGCTTTTTCCAAAATGGCATTTTTTGCCATTGGTGAGGCGTTGGCTGAGATTCTGTAATAAGAGGCGACGGATTACGTGCGGGCTCTTTTTCAATGGCTTCCATAACACGGGCGGAAATATCAAAATCCAGGACTGGTCCTGTATCGCCACGAAGAGTGTCACGGATAAGGTGATAGCTTTCCCACGTCTGTAACAGTGATTTATCGCGCGATAACTCGCTGATAGTTTCACTGTCCAGTGTTTCACCATCCATAAGAGCGGAAAGTTTTTCTTTCTGCATGCCTAGATACCTTTTTCCAGTATGCCGCTATCGTCAACGCCGGATAAGCGGTTGAACTTTATTATCAATTGCTTCCCTGGCCCGGAAGATACGAGAACGAACCGTACCCACAGGGCAGTCCATGATGGCAGCTATTTCTTCATAGCTCAGCCCTTCAATCTCCCGCAATGTAATAGCCATGCGCAAATCTTCCGGGAGGGACTCAATTGTCCGGAAAACAATCTGTCTCAGTTCCTCAGACAACATTAAGTTCTCAGGGTTCGAAATTTCTTTCAATGCCCCACCAGTTTCGAAATTTTCAGCATCATTTGCATCAACATCGCTGGATGGCGGGCGGCGCCCCTGAGCAACCAAATAATTTTTCGCGGTATTCACCGCAATACGATATAGCCAGGTATAAAAAGCACTTTCACCCCGGAAAGAATCCAGTGCGCGATATGCTTTAATGAAAGATTCCTGAACCACATCAGGTACATCACCTGAAGGAACATAACGGGAAACCAGACTCGCAACCTTATGCTGGTAGCGAACAACCAGTAAGTTGAATGATTTTTGATCTCCCTTCTGGACCCGTTCGACAAGAACCTGATCCGCTAACTGCTCGCTCATCCGAGGTAATTTCTCCCCAAACCCAAATTTCCACGCGTAACCAAACTGCCACTCTGTCTTCGCACAATGAGCAAGCACCAGCTAAGACACGCAGAAACAACCAGAGTTCCATTACGCTATTGTTTTTGTTCATTGATTACGGACAAATATCATTTTCATTCTTTTTTGCCGCAGCTGAACGCAAATATTAGCAACCGAAATTTGCGTTCAGGCTTGTGCAGGGTATCTCATGCATCATGTTTTTTCACCTCAAAATCACAGACTAAGGACAAGCCTCGCAAATATTTACTTAAATTTGCGCTTTATCCCTGCCTGCGCCACCTTACCTGTTTAGTCTTTGCTACGAAAATAAAAAAATTGTGCATTTTTTCACAGCCTGGTGCTATGCTCAGCAAATCTTGTTTAGTAAATTAAACACAACATCATGACAACTTCATCTGATTATATTAGTGACGTACTGATTATAGGGAGTGGTGCTGCTGGTTTGTCTTTGGCGTTACGCCTTGCCAGTAACCACAAGGTGATTGTACTGAGTAAAGGCCCCATCAGCGAAGGCTCCACCTTTTATGCGCAAGGCGGAATTGCTGCTGTTTTTGATGAAACAGACAGTGTCACTGCACATGTGGAAGATACGCTGGTAGCCGGAGCGGGCATTTGCGAACAGAGTGCTGTTGAGTTTGTTGCCAGCAATGCCCGTCATTGCGTTCAGTGGCTGATAGACCAGGGCGTAATGTTCGATACTGAAACTCAGCCAAACGGTGAAGCTGGCTATCACCTGACTCGTGAAGGGGGACACAGCCATCGCCGAATTCTGCACTCTGCAGATGCCACCGGTAAAGCTGTCGAAACCACGCTTGTCAGCCAGGCGTTAAGCCACCCCAATATTCGCGTTCTCGAACGGTTTAATGCCGTCGACCTTATCATTTCCGACAAGATTGGCTTATCCGGCACCCGACGAGTGGTCGGCGCGTGGATTTGGAACCGTGAAAAAGAGAAAGTGGAAACCTGCAAGGCGCGTTCTGTGGTACTGGCTACCGGAGGTGCATCAAAGGTCTACCAGTATACGACAAACCCGGATATTGCTTCTGGTGATGGCGTAGCTATGGCCTGGCGCGCAGGTTGCCGGGTGGCAAACCTTGAGTTTAACCAGTTCCATCCCACTGCGTTATTTCACCCACAGGCACGCAACTTCTTATTAACGGAAGCACTCCGGGGCGAAGGCGCATATCTTACCCGCGCAGATGGTTCCCGTTTCATGCCAGAGATCGATCCGCGTGCAGAGCTTGCTCCCCGGGATGTAGTTGCCAGGGCAATTGACCATGAAATGAAACGCCTTGGCGCAGATTGCATGTACCTCAATATTAGCCATAAACCCGCACCTTTCATTCGCCAGCACTTCCCCATGATTTACGAGAAGCTGTTAACGCTGGGTATTGATTTAACTACTGACCCTGTTCCCGTTGTTCCCGCAGCGCATTACACATGCGGCGGTGTAATGATTGATGAACACGGGAGAACCGATATTGACGGGTTATATGCCATTGGTGAAGTAAGCTATACCGGGCTGCATGGAGCCAACCGCATGGCATCGAATTCATTGCTGGAATGCCTGGTATATGGCTGGTCTGCAGCAGAAGATATTAACAAACGGCTGCCTGCAACCAAACATGTCCAACACCTGCCAGTCTGGGATGAAAGCCGGGTTGATGATGCCGATGAGCGGGTGGTCATTCAGCATAACTGGCATGAACTTCGCCTGTTGATGTGGGATTACGTGGGGATTGTTCGAACCAATAAACGCCTTGAGCGGGCGTTACGGCGTATCATGATGCTGCAGCAAGAAATCCATGAGTATTATGCCAATTTCCGCGTTTCCAATAATTTGCTGGAACTGCGTAACCTGGTTCAGGTTGCTGAGCTAATTGTCCGTTGCGCTCTGATGCGTAAAGAGAGCCGTGGGCTTCATTACACGCTGGATTACCCGGATACGTTGCCTGAATCCGGGCCAACCATTCTTTCGCCCACCAGCTACATAAATAAATAGAAATCCTGGGTCAGGCCGGTGTAAGCCTCTGAGTAATGCTGGTCTGGCCCGCGGATAACTATTCGCTCCGCAAAGAATTCCCCGGCAGTTGGCGACAAACCAAGCAACACACGGTGTGGAGGCTTACCTTCATGCTCAGTGATATCTGCACGAAAACGGCAATGCCAGCCTTGTTGTTCTGCCTGCGACACAAAAGCCTGCCCTATTGATTCTGGCAACACAACACAAAAAAAGCCCTGTTCAGTAATGCGGTCTGCCGCACACTGCAAAAGAGAGCTATGATCGAGTTGCGTAGTGTAACGGGCATGCTCGCGCTGAGGTGTTGCGCAGGATACACCTTTGTCGAAATACGGCGGGTTACTGACAATAAGTTCATAACGTTCAGTGTGCTGCAAATGCCACTGTTTAATATCAGACTGGTGAACCGTAATTTTATCGGCCCATGGCGAAGCTGCGGCATTTTCCCGGGCCTGAACAGCTGCTTCATTATCAATCTCAACAGCATCAATGGACGCATGCCCATGGGTACGCTGAGCCAGCATCAATGCCAGTAAGCCACTTCCCGTGCCAATATCCAGGATGCGCTTCACGCCGGCCACAGGCGCCCAGGCACCCAGGAGTACACCATCAGTTCCGACTTTCATCGCACAACGGTCATGCGCCACAAAAAATTGTTTGAAGGTGAACCCACCCCGACGAAGTACTGCTTTATGCCCGGTCATACTTGCTACCTTTACCTGAATCCGTTGTAGCATAGGAGAAAGGGCGTTACGGGAAAAGGGGTTCATGATATTAGAGATGAACATATTAGCCTAAACGTCTATAATCGCCCCCCCACTCAGAGGTAGATGATGACTGTAACCACTTTTTCCGAACTCGAACTTGATGAAAGCCTGCTGGATGCACTCCAGGATAAAGGCTTTACTCGCCCAACAGCTATTCAGGCTGAGGCAATCCCTCCTGCACTGGAGGGCCGCGATATCCTGGGCTCCGCACCAACCGGAACCGGGAAGACTGCGGCTTACTTACTGCCGGTGATGCAACATCTGCTCGATTTCCCGCGTAAAAAGTCAGGGCCTCCTCGGGTGTTGATCCTAACGCCAACTCGCGAGCTGGCAATGCAGGTTGCAGAGCATGCCAAAGAGCTGGCTACCCATACAAAGCTGGATATTGCCACCATTACTGGCGGCGTTGCTTACATGAACCATGCGGAAGTATTCAGTGAAAACCAGGACATTGTTGTTGCAACAACTGGCCGCCTGCTGCAATACATTAAAGAAGAGAATTTCGACTGCCGCGCCGTTGAAATGCTGATTCTCGATGAAGCAGACCGGATGCTGGATATGGGTTTTGCCCAAGATATTGAGCATATATCAGGGGAAACTCGCTGGCGTAAACAAACCATGTTGTTTTCCGCCACTCTTGAAGGGCAGGCGATAAAAGATTTTGCTGAACGTTTACTTGAAGACCCGGCCGAAGTGTCTGCCACGCCATCCGTTCGTGAGCGAAAAAAAATACACCAGTGGTATTACCGTGCTGACAACGTTGAGCATAAAACTGCGTTGCTGGTAAACCTGCTGGGTCAGCCTGATGTTACTCGTTCCATTGTTTTTGTGCGTAAGCGTGAGCGTGTGCATGAGTTAGCCGGGTGGCTGCGCGATGCAGGAATTCAAACCTGTTATCTCGAAGGTGAAATGGTTCAGGCTAAACGTAATGAAGCAATCAAACGCCTGACCGATGGCCGGGTTAATGTGCTTATTGCAACGGATGTTGCCGCTCGTGGTATTGATATTCCTGATGTCAGCCATGTATTTAACTTCGACTTGCCGCGTGGGAGCGACACTTACCTTCACCGCATTGGCAGAACCGGCCGCGCCGGCCGCAAAGGGACAGCCATTTCGCTAGTTGAAGCACACGACCATTTATTGCTGGGTAAAATTGAGCGTTATATTCAGGAGCCACTCAAATCACGAGTCATTGAGGAGCTTCGCCCCACCACGCGAACCCCAAGTGACAAATTGAAAGGGAAACCGTCCAAAAAGGTTAAAGCTCGCCGTGAAGAGAAGAAAAAAGAGCAGGATAAAACCAAAGGGCGAGTGAAGCAGCGCCACCGTGACACCAAAAATGTAGGTAAAAGGCGCCAGCCAGCCGCTGCTAAACAGACTTCACCAGAAGCAGAAGGCACGGACAAACAGTCATAATTGCCGCAGACACGTTATTCCACACGATAAGCCTGTGCTCATGCACGGGCTTATTTATTTGTATTGACCGGCCATGAACACAAAAAAAAACGCCACACCCGCAGGTATGGCGCTGAAAAAAACGGTTAGCGTACTATTACAGACTTTCAGTGAAAGTACGGGCAATAACATCACGCTGCTGTTCTGGCGTCAGTGAGTTAAAACGCACTGCGTAACCAGAAACACGGATAGTCAGCTGCGGGTATTTTTCCGGGTGTTTCACTGCGTCTTCCAGTGTTTCACGGCGCAGTACGTTCACGTTCAGGTGCTGACCACCTTCAACACGAACTTCTGGTTTAACTTCCATTGGGATTTCACGATATTCGATTTCACCCAGTTTGCTAACTGAAACCACTTCATCTTCGGCAAAGCCTGCTTTCGCACAAACACAACGTGCTTCACCTTTTTCGCTGTCCAGCAGCCAGAAAGAGTTCATCAAATCGTCATTTGCAGCTTTTGTAATCTGAATACCAGTAATCATGCTATGTCTCCCTAAGAGCAGTTCTTCGTGATTTTAATGGCCAGTGCCTGGCCAATTGGTAAAACCATTGTTGCGATATTGTTTATATACCAGTCGCCAGGTTTGCATTCTTTGATTTTAATCAATAAAAACCATGCAGCTAAAATGGTCATTAATGGTTCTATTTGTTTTACATCAACTTATGCATTTCATTGATGGATAAAAGTTTTGTAAATTTTCAAAAAAATTTGAATGAAATAGACAAAAATGAAGGTGCCATTTTTCTTCGCAGGGGGAACACGGTAAGCTAGCTCCAGAAAAATTGTGGGAGAGAGGCATGGCAGGAAAACTAACCTGGCACGATGTGCTGGCTGAGGAAAAACAGCAACCTTATTTCATCGAAACACTGCAAAGAGTGGCAGATGTTCGCCGGTCTGGTATTACAGTCTACCCACCAGCAAAAGATGTGTTTAATGCATTTCGTTATACAGAATTAAGTGATATCAAAGTCGTGATTCTGGGTCAGGACCCTTATCATGGCCCGGGGCAAGCCCATGGTCTGGCTTTCTCTGTGCTGCCAGGCATTGCACCGCCACCATCACTGGTGAATATGTATAAAGAGCTGGAAGGTTCGTTACCCGGTTTTCAACGCCCAAACCATGGCTATCTTGAAAGCTGGGCACGCCAGGGGGTATTACTGCTCAACACAGTGCTGACCGTTGAGGCAGGAAAAGCACATTCTCACGCCAGTTTTGGCTGGGAAACATTCACAGATAAAGTGATTTCATTGATTAATGAGCACTGTGAAGGTGTCGTTTTTCTGTTATGGGGCGCCCATGCCCAGAAAAAAGGCAGTATAATCGACCGGCAAAAACATTTCGTTTTACAGGCTCCTCACCCGTCGCCGTTATCTGCTCACCGTGGTTTCTTTGGGTGTGGGCATTTTATTAAGGCCAATGAGTATTTAGCTGAACGTGGTCTGCCTCCCATCGACTGGGTACCTCATTTACCTGAAGCAGCACAAGCGTAACACCTGTAAAAAAGCCGGTGCAAAATCAATGCACCGGCTTGTTCATTACGCCTGAGAAAACTTAGTGATTCTGGCGCCACCATTCAGCAAGAATAATCCCGCTGGCTACGGAAACGTTCAGGCTGCTGGCGCTGCCGGTCCCATCAATTGAGACATGCAAATCGGAATTGAGCAGAGCTTCATGTTTCTCATCGCTGCCTTCACGGCCAATCAGCAAAACAACCTTTTTCGGCAACTCTGCTGAAAATAAAGGTGTACCACCTTTCCCGGAAGTGCCAACAATGGTGTAGCCTGCAGCCCTGAACTGGCGCAGCGCTTCCTCAACACTACCGGAGGTAATCGCGCTAACATGCTCGGCTCCACCTTCTGCTGTTCTCACTGCAGCGCCAGACTCCAGTAACCCGGCATCATTCACCAGAACCCCGTTCACACCAAAGTGAGCACAGGAGCGGACGATCCCCCCCAGGTTATGAGGGTTACTGACATCTTCAAGCGCGAGAACACAATCTGTTTCGCCCGCCTGGCTTACCCAGGTATCCACTTCAATACCACGGCGCTTTTTAATCAGGAAACACACGCCGCCATGATGTTCAGTACCTGACGCTTTCGCCAGTTCTTCATCATCAACCACGTGATACGCTTTGCGGTTAGCTGCCATCCAGCGCAAAGCTTCTTTAAAGCGTGGGGTTACGCTCTGAACAAACCAACCACGGACAATCGCCTCAGGGCGGTTCTGGAATAATGCCAGACAGGCATTGATGCCATATACGCGCGTTTCTTCTGCCCGCTGCCGACGCAAAACTTCCGGGTCGATAAAGCTTTTGCCACTAATGCCACCATGATCCACTTCAGGCTGTTCTGCTTCGCCGGGCGCCCTGGACACAGTACGCCATGGAGAACGTTCGCGCGACGCCTTGCTGTCTGTGTCTTTACGTGGACCTTTCCCCTGCCCCCGGGATGGCTTATCCGGACGACCGCCGCCCTTGCCTGTGCGAGGATTACGCCCACGTTCACCTGAGGCATCATCCGAACGAACATACATCACCTTAACTTTACCGCTCTTACCTTTCATTTCGTCGCTCATTCTCATTCTCCACCAGCGCTGCGCGAAGCGCGAAGATTACCTGATGTAGCAAGCGTTATCTATTTCCTTTACGCAAAAGCTAACAACTATTGTACCCATCGAATAAATCGCATTGCTGTTAGCAACCTTAACAATAATAATACGCAACATATATTAAACATTTATCCGTAACTTCACAGTGACGAATTATCGTTGAGGTTAACTATGAAAACAGTATGTACCGCCTGCCAGTCCATCAATCGCCTTCCCGAAGAACGCCTCCAGGATGGCGCAAAATGTGGCCGGTGCGGTCACGCACTGTTCGATGGCAGTATCATCAATGCTACCAGTAAAACACTGGATACTATCCTCAAAGATGACCTGCCTGTAGTTATTGATTTTTGGGCTCCCTGGTGTGGCCCGTGCCGTAACTTCGCACCTGTTTTTGAAGAAGTCGCGGAGGAACGCCGTGAACATATACGTTTCGTGAAAATCAACACCGAAGCCGAACAAGAACTGAGTGCGCGTTTTCGTATCCGCAGTATCCCCACCATCATGATGTTTAAACAAGGCGAACTGGTGGATATGCTCAATGGTGCTATGCCAAAAGCTCCGTTTGATGAATGGTTGAATGAATGCCTGGAACCACAATCCTGAATCACTTGTTCCAATATCTCCACTCTGAGAGAATGGCGTTTTTCTTGTAAGCCACTTCCATGCACGATAACGCCGTTCTCCGCTTACGCGAGGCAAGACTTGCCCGTTCTACTCGCCCATTTCTTGCCCGTGGCAACAAGGTGCGTCGCTGCCAGCGCTGCCTGCTTGCGCTGACGCAATGCTTGTGTGACACCCTGGTTACAGCACCTTCACGCAGCCAGTTCAGTTTGCTTATGTATGATACTGAACCATTGAAGCCGAGTAATACAGGCCGCCTGATTGCAGATATTCTGCCGGAAACAACCGCATTTCAGTGGTCACGCACCGAACCACCAGAACCGCTATTATCAGTAATTTCATCAGGTAACTGGCAACCTATGGTCGTGTTTCCAGCCAACGATACGGGTGAATCACGCAAGGTATATCATCGCCCCCCAACTACCGGGAAACCGCCACTGTTTATTATGCTGGATGGGACATGGAGCGAAGCCCGAAAAATGTTTCGCAAAAGCCCCTGGCTGGACACGCTACCGGTCATTTCTGTGGATTTGAATGCCACTTCCAGCTACCAGTTACGTGAAGCTCACGGTGAAGGGCAGTATTGCACAGCTGAAGTGGCAATTGCCTTACTGGAACTTGCTGGCGATGTTGTTGCATCCCGTCAATTAACCCGGCATTTCACGCTGTTCCGCGAACGTTATCTTGCCGGAAAAGCTCATCATTCACACAAGGTCACAGCAAAACTGGAAGAAAGCATTTAAACTCAGCGAGTCATATCTCTTAGGGAGAGGAAGATGAGCCAGAGAGGACTGGAAGCACTATTACGGCCTGCATCAATTGCCGTTATTGGCGCGTCAATGAAACCAGGGCGTGCGGGTTTTCTGATGATGCAAAACTTACTGGCCGGAGGGTTTAAAGGCCCAGTATTGCCCGTCACACCCGCATGGAAAGCTGTTTGTGGTGTTCTGGCATGGCCTGAAGTCAGTGCATTACCTTTTTCGCCAGATCTCGCGGTACTTTGCACTCATGCCAAACGCAATATTGAATTGCTGGCGGCCTTGGGTAAAAAAGGCTGCAAAACGTGCATTGTGCTTTCTTCTCCCCCGGAGCAACAGGCTGAGCTACTCGCCTGTGCTCAACAATGGCAAATGCGCATTCTTGGCCCTAATAGCCTAGGGTTACTTGCGCCATGGCAAGGGTTGAATGCCAGCTTTTCTCCTGTTCCTATTCGCAAGGGGAAACTGGCATTTATTTCTCAGTCGGCGGCTGTCTCCAACACTATCCTTGACTGGGCTCAACAGCGTGAAATGGGCTTTTCTTATTTTGTCGCGCTTGGTGACAGCCTGGACATCAGCGTAGATGAACTGCTCGACTTTTTAGCCCGGGACAGCAAGACCAGCGCTATTCTGTTGTATCTTGAACACCTCTCTGATGCCCGCCGTTTTGTATCTGCCGGCAGAAGTGCCTCCCGTAACAAACCTGTGGTTGTTATCAAAAGTGGGCGTAGTGAACAAGCCTGGAAGTTGCTCAAAACCCACGGTGGGCTGGATATTGCATGGGATGCGGCCATTCAGCGCGCGGGTATGCTCCGAGTTCAGGATACCCATGATCTCTTCTCTGCAGTAGAAACCCTCAGCCACATGCGCCCACTAAAGGGCGAGAAAATTATGATCATGAGCAATGGGGCGGCCCCTGCCGCACTGGCAATTGATGCTTTGTGGTTAAGAAACGGCAAGCTAAGTGAACTAACAGAAGAGACCTGCAGCCATCTGGCAAAGCTGCTTCCTGCCAGTGTGGAGGCCAGTAACCCGCTTGATTTACGGGATGATGCCACTCCTGAGCATTATTGCCAGGCATTAAGCTGTATGCTTGATGACAGCAATATTGATACGTTACTGATTATTCACGCCCCCAGTGCTGCAGCCCCGGCAACAGAATGTGCTCAGGCGATTATTCAGCAATTGAAACAGCACCCGCGTGGCAAACGCCTGACCATCCTGACTAACTGGTGTGGGGAGCATTCCTCGATTGAGGCCCGGCGGTTATTCAGTGACGCAGCCATCCCTACTTACCGGACGCCAGAGGGTGCCATCACCGCATTCATGCATATGGTTGAATACCGGCGCAACCAAAAGCAATTGCGTGAAACCCCAGCCTTGCCCGCAAACCTGCAACAGAATACAACAGAAGCGCACCGGAGATTACAGCAGGCATTAGAGCAAGGCGTCACCACCCTCGATACCCATGAGGTTCGCCCAATTCTGGAAGCTTACGGTCTGAAAACACTGCCAACATGGATTGCAGGTGACAGTGCTGAAGCCGTGCATATTGCGGAGCAAATTGGCTACCCGGTCGCCCTGAAATTACGTTCCCCAGACATTCCTCATAAATCTGAAGTTCAGGGGGTGATGTTGTACCTCAGGACTCCCGCCGAAGTTGAGCATGCGGCAGAAGCAATTATTGACCGTGTCAGGCTGACCTGGCCTCAGGCAAGTATTCATGGTCTGTTAGTTCAAAGCATGGCTAACCGGGCGGGAGCGCAGGAACTCCGTATTCAGGTGGATAACGACCCACTGTTTGGCCCGCTGATCATGCTGGGTGAAGGTGGCCGAGACTGGCAACCGGATAAACAAGCCGTTGTTGCCTTACCTCCCCTGAATATGAATCTGGCGCGCTATTTGATCATTCAGGCAATTAAATTAGGGAAAATTCGGGGGCAAAGTGCGCTATCACCACTCGATATTGCTGGCCTGAGCCACATTCTGGTGCAAGTATCCAACCTGATTATTGATTGCCCGGAAATCAGTAAGCTGGATATTCATCCGTTGCTGGTTTCTGGCAGTGATTTCAGTTTGCTGGATGTAACATTGCAACTGGCTTCTCCAGAAAATACAACACCACACCAGCTTGTTATTCGCCCTTATCCCCATGAACTCGAAGAGCAAGTCGTACTGAAAAGTGGAGCCAACTGTTTATTTCGCCCCATTCTTCCAGAGGATGAACCCCTGCTGCAGCTGTTTATCAGCCAGGTGACAAAAGAAGATCTCTATTACCGCTATTTCAGCGAAATCAATGAATTTACCCATGATGATTTAGCTAACATGACGCAGATAGACTACGATCGAGAAATGGCTTTTGTCGCCGTTCGTTCAACACATGGAGGAGATGAAATTATCGGTGTATCACGGGCAATATCAGATCCCGATAATGTCGATGCCGAATTTGCCGTATTGGTTCGTTCTGATCTTAAGGGCCTGGGGTTGGGAAGAAAATTGATGGAAAAACTCATCAGCTATACTCGGGATCATGGGCTCAATAACTTAAACGGTATCACCATGCCAGGAAATCAGGGGATGATAACACTGGCTAAAAAGTTGGGGTTTCGCATAGAGACGATGCTGGAAGATGGTATTGTCAGCCTGACCCTGCCACTATCAACAGAGTCTGAATTATGAATATGTTAGCTACATTCATGCCTTGTAGTGGTATCATCGACAGATTCTGTCGCCAGGCTTAAGCGCCTGGCTGCCCTAAATAGAGAGAAGATTAGCACTGTGATGTTGTCCAGACTTAAGCGAAATAAACATCAACAACACCTTGCCCAGTTACCCAAGCTTCCTCAGTCAGTTGATGATGTTGAGTTCTTTTTTTCCCCTGCAGATTTCAGGGAAACGCTGCTGGAAAAAATAGCGACGGCGACAAAGCGCATCTGTATTGTTGCGCTGTATTTGGAGCAGGACGATGGCGGACAGGCAGTGCTTGCGGCTCTGTATCAGGCTAAAAAGCTCCGGCCAGAATTAGAGGTAACGGTGCTGGTTGACTGGCACCGTGCACAGCGCGGCCGCATAGGTGTTGCGGCATCTGATACAAACGCAGACTGGTACGCCAGAATGGCGTCTGAACATCCGGGTACGGTTATTCCCGTCTATGGCGTTCCTGTCAACACACGTGAAGCATTGGGCGTACTGCATTTTAAGGGGTTCATCATTGATAACGCTGTTTTGTACAGCGGGGCCAGTTTGAACGATGTATACCTTCATCAGCATGATAAATACCGCTACGACCGCTACCACTTAATCCGCAACGGCGCGTTGGCAGATACGCTGTATGTTTGGGTAAAACAAAATCTGGTAGCTGGCATGGCGGTAAACCGGCTCGATGCGCCTGAGCGGCCAAAAAGCCAGGATATCAAAAATGATATTCGCTTATACCGGCAGAAACTACGGGAAAGTAGCTACCACTATACCGGGCGGTCAGATAACGAAACATTATCGGTGACACCACTAGTTGGTCTCGGTAAATCCAGTTTACTGAACAGAACCATTTGCCATCTGATTCCGTGCACTGAACATAAGCTGACTATCTGCACACCTTATTTTAATTTACCCGCTATTTTAGTGCGTAATATCATTGGGCTACTACGAGCAGGTAAGCAAGTCGAAATTATTGTGGGCGATAAAACGGCCAATGATTTTTACATCCCCGAAGATCAGCCTTTTAAAATTATTGGTGCCCTGCCATATCTTTATGAGATCAATTTGCGCAGGTTTATTAGCCGGCTGCAATATTATGTCAACAGTGGCCAGTTAATTGTTCGTTTATGGAAAGATGCAGACAACAGCTATCACCTGAAAGGTATGTGGGTAGATACAGAATGGATGCTATTAACGGGCAACAACCTGAATCCCCGCGCGTGGCGGCTTGATCTTGAAAATGCCATTCTGGTGCACGACCCACTTAATGAACTGGAAGCTTCACGAGAGCACGAACTCCAGTTAATTCGCCAGCACACAACTATAGTTCAGCATTATCGTGACCTGCAAAGTATTGCAGACTACCCGGTTAAAGTGCGTAAACTCATTCGCCGTTTACGCCGAATCCGTATCGATAAGTTGATTAGCAGAATGTTGTAACCTGCCTTTATTTCCTTGTCTGGGTTCGCCAGGCAAGGTTTTATTCTCTCCTGCTATTCCTGTCTTATTAAGCCAGTTATTCCCACTCTTATTTGATACTGCTCGTATTTGTTTTCCATTGCGGCTTAACATATTTGTGGTGTTGTCTATGTTAACCCTGTACAGGCTGGTTCTCTTCTGCCTGACTGTTAATTTGCTGAATGCTGAAACACAAAAGCAAAAAACCCCCAGCTTTCGCTGAGGGTTCTTCTTAATTGAAGCCTGGCAGTTCCCTACTCTCGCATGGGGAGACCCCACACTACCATCGGCGCTACGGCGTTTCACTTCTGAGTTCGGCATGGGGTCAGGTGGGACCACCGCGCTGTTGCCGCCAGGCATATTCTTTGTGCTCGGTCGTGTCTCTTTTACGTTCTTGCTGTGTTGCTTTCGCCTGCTCGCTCAGTCACATACTTCAGTATGCTCCCTGCGCTGTGCGGCTCTGCGCCTTGCCATAACGTAAAATCCATCACGACTTTACTTATCCGTTAACAAGCTAAAAATCGTCGTCTCTCACACCAAAACATCTTTGGCGTTGTAAGGTTAAGCCTCACGGTTCATTAGTACCGGTTAGCTCAACGCATCGCTGCGCTTACACACC
>NZ_QGTS01000004.1:131480-393192 GCF_003182475.1 Mangrovibacter plantisponsor | reverse complement strand
GCAGCCTGGATATCGGGGCGAATGCGTTCCACTGGCGTGAAGACGGCGCACAGGACAAAGGCTTCCTGTTAAACCTGACGCACCATTTCTGATAATAAACCGCCTGTAACCGGGGGTAATAGCAAAGGGCGCAACCATTACTGGCTGCGCCCTGTTTAATTAACTGATTAGATTACCTGTCTACATCAGGAAACGTGTTGCAGGAACTCCTGCAAACGCTGGCTTGGCGGGTTCTCGATAAGCTCTTGTGGATTGCCGTCTTCTGCAATGCGCCCTTTATCAATAAAGATGAGGCGTGATGCGACTTTTTCAGCAAACCCAACTTCGTGCGTAACGATAACCATCGTCATACCTTCCTCCGCCAGGTCCTGCATTACTTTAAGCACTTCATGGCGTAACTCAGGATCCAGTGCCGAGGTGGGTTCATCAAACAGCATCATTTTCGGTTTAACTGCCAGTGCACGGGCAATAGCAACACGCTGTTGTTGGCCACCAGACAGTTCAGACGGGTAATGATTCGCGCGCTCTGCCAGCCCCACTTTTGCCAGCAGGTCTTTTGCCAGCGCTTCGGCTGCGGGTTTGGACATGCCGCGTACACGGGTTGGGCCAAACATCACGTTTTCCAGCGCAGTTAACTGTGGAAACAGGTAGAACTGCTGGAATACCATCCCGGCTTCCTGGCGAATCAGGCGCTCGTCCACTTTGGGGTCATTTACCTTCAGGCCATCAACAAACAGATCACCGCTGGTTATCTCTTCCAGTTTGTTAATGCAACGCAGTAAGGTGGATTTGCCGGAACCAGAAGGGCCAATGATAACTACCACTTCACCCTGGTTAATTTTTAAATCAATATTATGCAGCACCTGGGTTTGCCCAAAGTGCTTGGAGACATTCTTAAATTCAATCACAGGATTTTCATCCTTTTCTCAAAGCGACGCAGGATAAAGCTCAGAACAAGAGTAATGATGAGATAGATAACCGCTACAGCACTCCAGATTTCCAGTGCCCGGAAGTTACCGGCAATAATCTCCTGGCCCTGACGGGTCAGTTCGGCTACCCCAATGACAATAAACAGTGACGTATCTTTAATGCTGATAATCCACTGGTTACCCAGCGGGGGCAACATACGGCGTAAAGCCAGTGGCATGATAACGTAACGAATGGTTTCCCGGCGGGATAAACCTAATGCCAGGCCAGCTTCACGGAAGCCTTTATGAATAGACAACACCGCTCCGCGGGTGATTTCCGCAATATAAGCACCGGAGTTGATCATAATGGTGACAACAGCGGCTGTCAGTGGGTCAATACGCAAATCCGGGAAAGCCATTGGCAGTGCAAAGTAGATGAACATAACTTGCACGACAATTGGCGTACCGCGAATAACTTCGATGAATACCAGTGCGATGAGATTAGCGATTTTACCGCCATAAGTACGGGCAAAACCCGCTGCCAGGCCAATGATTAAACCACCAATTAACCCGAGGACAGAGATCCACAAGGTTAATCTTGCGCCTTCCATTAAGGCGGGGATGGCAGGCCAGATGGCGCTCCAGTCAAACTGCATGATGGGTTCCTGTTACCGTGTTTTTTAAAAATAGCAGGGGCGACCAAAAGAGCGCCCCTGGGACTGCTTTATTTTTTTATTATTTAGGCTCGGTATCGAACCATTTTTTATAAATAGCGTTGTACGTACCGTTCGCTTTCAGAGTTTTCAGCGCTGCGTTAACTTTATCGCGCAGTTCATCGCTACCTTTCGGGAAAGCAATACCATATTCCTGAGCTTCCAGCGATTCACCTACAGCTTTGAACTGACCATGACCCGCAGTTTTGATGAAGTAAAGAATGTTTGGTGTATCGTGCAGAACTGCGTCGGCACGGTTGGTACCCAGTTCCATATATGCGTTATCGATATTGGGGAACTGGTGCAGTTCTTTGGTTTTGATATGCGCTTTAGCATAATCAACAGAACCGGTACCACTTTTCACTGCAACAATTTTGCCGTCTAAATCTTTAACGCTTTTAATGTCGTTATTGTTGGCTTTAACCATTACTAACAAGCCACTGTGGTAGTAACCATCAGAGAAATCGACCGCTTTTTTGCGCTCGTCAGTAATGGTGATACCTGCCATAGCTACATCAATGTTTTTGGTTTGCAGTGCCGGAATAATCCCGCTGAAGTCCATCGGTTTCAGTGTGTAATCCAGTTTCGCTTCTTTAGCAATAGCGGCCCACAGGTCCACATCAAACCCAACGTATTTATCGCCCTGTTTGAATTCAAATGGCACAAATGCAGTATCGGTTGCCACAATCAGTTTTTTCTCTGCTGCGTGCGAAGAAGAAACAGCAAAGGCCAGGGTAAGTGCAGCCAGTGAGACTTTTAAAATAGACTTCATAGCATTTCCTTAGTTAAACCTTGGGGCAAGCCCCTGCGAAAGCATGCGCAACATGAAAAAATCGTGCCAGATTTACAACATATTGTTTTTGCTTATGAGGGATATGTAACATCGCACAAACAGTGATGCAAGGTGGTATTGATGCACCATTGTGGGGCTTTGTTATGGTGCATTGCATCACTCACCAACTGGGTGGTGGTTTTTGCTGCGTATTTCGCTGAAACAATAGCCGTATTTTACGTTTTTGCAACTAATTAGACTTATCTTATTTACCTGATCCGAAAAAAAAGCGCACTGGAGTGCGCTTTTATGGTGCATGTCGCTTAAGTTAACAGCGTAACTAAGCGTTATGGCTGCTGTAGTTTTAATCGATGTTGGACTCGATGAACCACAGGAATTTGTCCAGATCACGGGATGCCGCAGTGAAAATATCCGCCGTATCTTCGTCTTTCGCTTCTGTAATGGCTTTACGTACATCATTTGCCACGATAGCGTAGCGATCAGCCAGCTCTTTCAGGTGATCCTGAACGGAATGAATATCCAGCGGATAACTTTTCAGTGGTGTCTGGGTAGTGATTACCTGTGTGGTGCCAAGAGCTACCCCGCCAAGCTGTACAGCACGTTCCGCCATGGTATCCAGGTGGTCTGTTAATGCAGTCCTGAAACCGTCCAGCATTTCGTGTACAGCAATAAAATTGGCGCCGCGCATATTCCAGTGAGCCTGTTTGGTGATCAGTGACAGGTCAATAAACTGAATCACCTGACGGTTAAGTAATTCAATAGTGGCTTTTTTATCACTGTCAGCGACATCATTACGCGTATACAGAAGGTCAGTTTTATTCATTTTAACCAGTTTCGCAGTACTCATTGTCGATATCCTCTCTCGTCAGGTTCCAAATTTCTTACGGAACCAATTATAGCAGCTACTCAGTGGAGGTTATTTCTGTCACTACCTATCAGTTAAATAGTTATCGCAAGCATTGTTTTATATTTTTATTCTAAATCAATTGGTTATATTGATTTATTGCCGGGTTGATGCAGGGTTGATTATCAGAATGTTCTTTATGAATATATCTTCCGGGTGGGGTTCGTGTGTTACAAAATAAGCTTGCTGCCTTGATGTGACTTGTTTTCTTTGAAGAAAAGCCCGTTTGAACGGGCTGTTTATGGCAATATATGTTGGGGCAAAAAATAGATGTAAATATTAGTTAATATCAACTCTCTGTATTTTTGCATCACGGCGCAGAGTCATAGTTGAGCCTGCAGATGCAACAATAATAGAAATAAGCGCCAGACCCTGAGGCCAGGTGAGTGTTTCACCAAGGAAAATTAACCCGGAAATAGCAGCAAGGGCAGGTTCCATACTCATTAAGGTGCCAAATGTACGGGTTGGCAGGCGGGTAAGGGCAATCATTTCCAGAGAATAAGGTATTGCGGTGGATAATAACGCAATACACAACCCCAGAGGGAGTACTCCCCAGTGCCATAACCCGGCGCTGGCCTGAAACATGCCCAGCGGCACAAAGACGACAGCGGCTATCAGAGAGCCCATCGCCACCGTTGCCGGGCCATGATCAGCCCCTGCGCGGTGGCCAAAGAGTATATACAGTGCCCAAAATGCCCCGGCACCCAGTGCATACAGCGCACCGGCTAAATCCACGCCGGCAACATTTTTCCCCAGAGGTAACAGAAACCATAAGCCCAGTACAGCCAGAATCACCCATACAAAGTCAACCACCCGCCGCGAAGAAAAAAGGGCAACGGCGAGCGGACCGGTAAATTCCAGAGCCACAGCAATGCCCAGTGGAACGGTGCGAATAGACAGGTAAAACAGGTAGTTCATCCCACCCAGTGCAATGCCGTATACCAGCAAAGGGATACGCTGCTCCGCAGTAAAACGCAATCTCCAGGGTTTAAAGAAGAGAGCCAGCATCAGGGTACCCAAAGCCAGACGTAAGGCTGTCACACCCGGCGCGCCAACCTCAGAGAAAAGTGATTTAGCCAGCGATGCGCCACTTTGAACAGAGATCATGGCAATAATCAGAACAAAAACAGAGAGCAGAACAGATTTTCGGGATTTGCGCAGTTGTGCTGGCATGAGCGTCCTTTCATCAACAGATTTAGTCGTTAGGCCACAAGGCAAAAGCGACGCTTATTCTAGAGGATTTTAGTGGGGCTGGTTGATGTTCTATTGAAAAAAAATGGCGGAAGGCGGCATACAATAGCCATCCATCAGGCTTATGAATATAACGCGCATTAGGAATAATCCTTTATTAATACAAATTATAAGTGATTAGTAAATAAACGCTGTTTGGTTTACTTGTATGAAAATTAAGGAAAATTAATCTTCAGGAAAGTTTCTGTTACAGGAAATTCTGCGTTAGACAACACAAAACGGCAGGAGTTTCTTCCATAAGTTTGATATATTGGACACTTACGGAATTATTTGAAGCACATTTGAGGTGGTTATGAAAAAAATTGCATGTCTTTCAGCACTGGCTTGCGTTCTGGCCGTTTCCGCAGGTTCTGCATTTGCAGGTACCAGCACTGTTACTGGTGGTTACGCTCAGAGCGATATGCAGGGCGCTGCTAACAAAGCTGGCGGTTTCAACCTGAAATACCGCTACGAATTTGATAACAGCCCGCTGGGTGTTATCGGTTCCTTCACTTATACCGAAAAAAATCGCAGTGAAGACAGTGTGTACCATAAAGGCCAGTACTACGGTATCACTGCAGGTCCTGCTTACCGCATCAACGATTGGGCAAGCATCTACGGCGTAATTGGTCTGGGCTATGGTAAATTCCAGCAGACTAACTACCCGGAAAAAGGTGACATGAGCGATTACGGCTTCTCCTACGGTGCTGGTCTGCAGTTCAACCCGATCGAAAACGTTGCGCTGGACTTCTCCTATGAACAAAGCCGCATCCGTAGCGTTGACGTTGGCACCTGGATCGCTGGTGTAGGTTACCGCTTCTAATTCCTTTCGGGGAATAAAAATCCGCCTGATGGCGGATTTTTTTTGCCTGCAATATTGCTATTGCTACACCCTAAATGCGCATTTAGCGCGAATCTGCCCCAAAGCTGTCTTCACCCAGCTCCTGCCAGAGTATTTTTCTTAACTTAAAATTGGTGACATAACGTGGGCCTGCTGAATCTGCAGAGTGAAAGGTGTATCGCCACGGAATCTGTTGGGTTTTAATGCCTGTCCATTGAGAAAAGAACAGCAAAAAATCATTTGCAGAACGTGGTGTTGTATTCACCTTATGCGTTTTGTCATCACTGGACAGTACCAAAAACGGCACCTGATAATTTTGGTGAAACTTATCATCATGCGCAAGATATTGGTTTCGCGTACCACGTTCATGAAACGTTAACCCATGGTCAGAAAAGTAGGCTAAAGAAAAGGATTCACCGCTTTGCTGCAGTTGCTGGTAAAGATCTCTTAACAGCGTGTCGGTTTGGGTAATGCTCTGCAGGTAGCACGATGTTTCTTCAGAGGTCACAAAAGTGCTGTAACGCCCTTGTGTGCGGTCACAGGCTTTTGGGTGAGAGCCCATCAGGTGCAGCACAATAAATTGCGTTGGCTGGCGCTTGACGGCCAGTACCTGGGCAGTCAGTGACAGGAGTGATGTGTCCTGGCTACTTTGGTTATCTTCAAAGTCGCCATCTTTGAGAAATTGCATTTCGTCTGCATGCCGGGCAATGCTGGCGACTGGCGTGTCATATTGCCCGATTTTCCCCTGGTTAGAAAACCACCATGTCTGGAAGCCGGCGCGATTGGCCAGTGTGACGATATTGTTCTGGTATTGTGGCTTACTGTTTTCAACCTGGTTTAATGTCAGGCCAAGGGATTTTTGTGTTGATGCGCTTGCAGAAATGTAGTCAGTGTACAGTACGCCATTGGCGTGGCTTGCAAACGGGGTATTATCCCACTGGCCGCCAAACGCACCCAGTGCATCACGGCGGGCACTTTCACCTATAACCAGAACGTAAAGATGGTATCGCGCTGCCACCTGGGTAATTTGCCAGGTATCTTTTTGCATAGCGAGCTGCTGCATCCGTTCGAGCTCGCGCACGACCGACTGGTTATTTTCCACTACATCCATCACAAACCTCACCACCGGGTAACCGGTGTCTTTCAGAGCAAAAACCCCGCCATACAGCCGGTTTTGCACTGGAGCAATAAAAATGCACACCATACTGAAGGCACAACAAAGAGCGGTAACATAACGTTTTGGTTGTACCGTTGCCCGCGGGCGGCGCAGCGCATAAAACGTCAGTAACAAAATGAGGAGCGCAATAGCGTAACTGTGCCATGGGAAGAGCGTTAAAATCTCGGTCGACTCTTCCATGTTGGTGGCATGCAGTGCCAGTAGTGTGTTGAAGTTGGGGGCACCCCAAATCATGGCAAATGGGTAATAGAATACGGCGAGCAGGCCAGATACCAGAATGAGTACCTTCTGGCTCCTGGGGGAGAAGGTATAAAGCGCAACCAGCAGAGAAGCAAAAGCACAGGCATAGAGAATACTTATGCCGTAACCCATCGCAGTATTAATAAAAAAAGCCAGAACAAAATAGAATAACGGCCAGAAATCAAAAGATAAACGAGTAATGGCGGGTGTGTCTTTTGTAATAAAGCTCATAAGTTGTGCTTCAAAAAGCGCCGTCGAGACCCAGGCACAAAGGTGTAGGTATGCCTTGCTGTTTCAGCTATCAGATTTTCTTATGCAAGGTGAGGCAAAGATAAAGCGTTGCAGGGCGAAGTTCAACGGGATACCGGCATCCGTTTTGAGAGGAGGGTTACAAATTTGACAATAATATTACAGCTGTGGTGCACGGCAGGCTGACCACAGCCGGGAAGTCATTATCAGGCGCGTTTGTCGTCGCAATTTTGTGGTGTGCTGCTAAGCCGTTCACACAGCAATTGCAACAACATCAGGCGCACTTTAAAAGGAGAATGGCTGAACACGTTTAGGCACCTCTTAACTTCATTCATTGTGACCTCCCTGGTGGCATCTGTAGGGTTACCGGCTTTCCGTGCTGGTTGTGTTATATACAGATATAGCACGAGCTATATTATATAGCTATGGCTATTTATGTTTTTTTTGCGTCCGGGCCTTGCTGGATTACAATGACAGCCCCGTGATGACACCATCGCGAAAGAAAGAGGAAGCACTATGGTCCGTCGCGCCGGAAAAAATAATACGGATAGCGCCACTCAACTGGTTAATGTTGAGGCGCATGTTGAGGGTTTTCGCCAGGTTCGGGAAGCGCACCGGCGGGAGCTGGTTGATGATTATGTTGAGCTTATTTCTGATTTGATTCGCGAAGTAGGGGAAGCCCGTCAGGTTGATATGGCGGCGCGTTTGGGGGTTTCTCAGCCTACTGTCGCAAAAATGCTTAAGCGTATTGCCGGTATGGGTTTAATTGAGCAGATTCCCTGGCGTGGAATCTTTCTGACACCCGAAGGGGAAGCGCTGGCACAGGAAAACCGGGAACGTCACCACATTGTGGAGCACTTTTTATTAGCGCTGGGGATAAGCCCGGAAACTGCCCGGGTGGATGCGGAAGGTATGGAGCACCATGTCAGCGAGGAAACCCTGGCGGCATTTGCGCGTTTCACCCAACAGCAGCAGCGCGAACAGGAACCTTGCTGAAAGCTGAATGCAAAATACCGGCAATAAGAAAACGGAAGCGACCACAGGCCGCTTCCGCTTTTTTATTATAGAGACGCCGCATAGTCTCAGTTCAGGCGAACAGGCATACCAGAGCGTTGCTCGACAGCCTGGCTCAGAACATCCTGGTTAACGTCGGGTTCATTAGTAACAGCCTGGACACTTTTGGTCAGGGCAATTGGAACCACTTCGTTATTGGTCATTTGTGCTTCCGTTGTTGACAGCGGATTATGCACTTCAATGAACCGTGAACCATCTGGCTCGGTGGTGGCTTTTACCGGTTCATCAATAAACTGAACACGGGTACCAACCGGCACATGATCAAATAAATATTTAATGTCTTCAGCACGCAGGCGCACACAACCGTGGCTTACACGCAGGCCGATACCAAAGTTGGCGTTGGTGCCGTGAATGGCGTACAGGCGGCCAATGTACATGGCGTACAGCCCCATCGGGTTATCCGGGCCTGCCGGAACAACGGCGGGTAGCGGTTTACCCATCTCAGCATATTCAGCATGCATCTTGGCTGTTGGTGTCCAGGTGGGGCCCGCTTTTTTCCGCTCAACTTTAGTTACCCAGTTAATCGGAGTGTCTTTACCTAACTGACCAATACCAATCGGCAGTACAACAACCGTTTTGGTACCCGCCGGGTAGTAATACAAACGCATTTCAGCACTGTTGATAACAATGCCTTCATGGGGGGTATCCGGCAAAATCAGTTGTTGAGGAATGTTCAGCACGGTACCCGGTTTCGGTAAGTACGCATCCACGCCCGGGTTTGCCTCAAGCATGTTGGACAACCCCATTTGGTATTCTGATGCATAGTATTCCAGCGGCTCCTTACTGCCTTCTGGAATAGTAACAACCTGATTTTGACCAATCAAACGGCTGCCGTCGGTGGGCAGGGGATAGGTCACAGCCGAGGCGGTTTTGCAGAAACTCACCACAGAAAATGCTGCCAGTAAAAGAGTACGTAATTTCATGTTCATATTGCGCTATGCAAGTCACGATGCCACTTGGGCCGTTAGTTGAAAAAACAGGTAGTGGCGCATTATAGGTTTATTCTTACGTGCTGGGAATTCAGATGTGGATGAAATCACATTTTTTTTCTTCAGCGGAGAAAATGGAGTGAACCACTGACGGGCGTCATGGCAGGTTTTGTGGCATAATAGATCGTTTGTCACATTTTTTTGGGAAGAGAGCCTGTGTTAGTCACCAGTAATATCACCATGCAGTTTGGCAGTAAGCCGCTGTTTGAAAATATCTCAGTTAAGTTTGGCGGCGGAAACCGCTATGGCCTTATCGGCGCCAATGGTAGCGGCAAATCCACCTTCATGAAAATACTGGGGGGTGACCTGGCCCCGTCTGTTGGGAATGTGTCCGCCGATCCGAACGAACGTATTGGTAAATTGCGCCAGGATCAGTTTGCGTTTGAAGAGTTCACCGTGCTGGATACCGTGATCATGGGCCATGGTGAGCTGTGGGAAGTGAAGCAAGAGCGCGACCGCATTTATGCCCTGGCTGAAATGAGTGAAGAGGATGGCTATAAAGTTGCCGACCTCGAAGTGAAATATGGCGAAATGGACGGCTATTCCGCCGAGGCGCGCGCAGGGGAATTGTTGCTGGGAGTGGGGATCCCTATTGAACAGCATTATGGGTTAATGAGTGAAGTGGCCCCTGGCTGGAAACTGCGTGTGTTGCTGGCGCAGGCACTGTTCTCTAACCCGGATATTCTGTTACTTGATGAACCGACCAACAACCTGGATATCGATACCATTCGTTGGCTGGAGCAGGTGCTTAACGAACGTGAAAGCACCATGATAATTATTTCCCATGACCGCCACTTCCTGAATATGGTCTGCACACATATGGCAGATCTCGATTATGGTGAGTTGCGTGTTTATCCGGGCAATTACGACGAGTACATGACGGCGGCAACCCAGGTGCGTGAACGCCTGTTGGCTGATAATGCCAAGAAAAAAGCACAAATTGCCGAGCTGCAGTCTTTTGTCAGCCGCTTCAGCGCGAACGCATCAAAATCCCGCCAGGCAACCTCCCGTGCCCGCCAGATTGATAAAATCAAACTGGATGAAGTGAAAGCGTCCAGCCGCCAGAACCCGTTTATTCGCTTTGAACAGGACAAGAAACTGTTCCGTAACGCGCTGGAAGTGCAAAAGCTTAAGAAAGGTTTTGATAATGGCCCGTTGTTCAGCGATGTGTCGTTGTTGCTGGAAGTGGGTGAACGCCTGGCTGTTCTGGGTACCAACGGCGTGGGTAAATCCACATTGCTGAAAACCCTGGTGGGTGAACTGGTTCCTGACGCTGGTGAAGTCAAATGGTCTGAGAACGCGAGTATTGGCTATTATGCTCAGGATCACGCAGCCGACTTTGACAACGACCTGACAGTGTTTGACTGGATGAGCCAGTGGAAACAGGAAGGTGATGATGAGCAGGCCGTGCGCAGTGTGCTGGGGCGTCTGCTGTTCAGCCAGGATGATATTAAGAAACCGGCCAGCGTACTGTCGGGTGGTGAAAAAGGGCGGATGCTGTTCGGCAAACTGATGATGGAAAAGCCGAACATCCTGATTATGGATGAGCCGACTAACCACCTGGATATGGAATCTATTGAATCGCTGAATGCCGCGCTGGAACTGTATCAGGGAACACTGGTTTTCGTTTCCCATGACCGCGAGTTTGTCAGCTCACTGGCAACCCGTGTACTGGAGATAACGCCTGAGCGTGTTATCGACTTCACTGGTGGCTACGAAGATTACCTGCGCAGCAAAGGCATTGAGTAATCGGTTTTTTAGTTAGTAACACGGCTTCCGGGAAGCCTGGAAGCCGTGTTATTTACCCGCATAAACTCTGCATGTTTTAGCGCTTCCAGTGCGTACTTTCCACACCGTTAATGACTAATTTGCGGGTTTCTCCTGCCGGAAGTTTTACATCAAGGCTTTGCCAGGCTGGCTGGTAATCACCTTGTGCAGTAACTGTTAACTGAATTTCTTCGGCAGTGCAGGTCATCACCCAGTTAACCCACAGCGCGTTGCCGGTCTGGTAACCCCAACTTTCACCGTCGTCTTCGAACAACATGCCATGACAACTACCCGGGTTACGCAACGGGAACAGTTGCAATGTGCGCTGGTTATCAGCCTCGGGGTTAACATGGCCAATATTCCCACTCAGTGGCAGGCCAGCCCCTGCCCGCACCAGCAATGGCAGTGTTTCCAGCGGTGCCGGGCGGGTTACCCACTGGCCACCGGCAAACCATTCGCCAGTACAGAAGTCATACCAGCCTGCCTGGTTGTCTGGCAGCCATAATGTTCTTTCCCGAACCCCCGGCTCAACCACACTGGCAACCAGAATATCGCGGCCCAGCATAAACTCATCACACTCTGCGAAGGTTTGTGCGTCCTGCTCGTGGTCAAGGAATGTCGGGCGTAGCATTGGCTCATCGTCCTGGTGTGCCTGCCACAATAAGGTATACAAATAAGGGAGCAGGCGGTAACGCAGTGCAATGGCTTCCCGAATAGCTGGCGTAACCGCCGGGTACATCCAGGGTTCATTCACCGTCTGGTCATCATTCCATGAGTGAATGGTAAACCGCGGGTGCATGATGCCATTCTGTACCCAACGAACAAACAGTTCCGCGTCTGGTTTATCGCCCGAGAAGCCCCCAACATCATGGCCGACGTTATACAGGCCAGACAGGCTCATCCCAAGGCCCATTCGGATGTTATAGCGCAGGGTTTGCCAGTTGGTTCGGTTATCACCACTCCAGGTCTGCACGTAGCGCTGCATCCCGGCGCAACCCGAGCGTGAAATCAGGTATGGCCGTTTTTCTGGTGCAAACTTCTGTTGGGCTTCCATGGAGGCGCGCATCATCAGTAAAGGCATCACTGGGCGAATATGCTTAATGGCGACAGGCTGCCCAAAGCCAAAGCAGCGTGCTTCCCCATCCCAGACTTCATACTCGTTATTGTCATTCCAGGTGGAATCGATGCCTTTTTCCAGTAACTGACGGGTAACGCCTTCCTGCCACCAGGCAATCGTAGCGGGGTTAGTGAAGTCCAGGTGAGAGCCTTCGTCATCCCAGAAACTGGAACGTTCGGGCTGCCCGGTTTCTGAATCCTGAATAAACAATCCTTGTTCGGCGACCTGTGCATATTGCGGATGATCCTGCAACAGGCAGGGTTTGATATTAGCAGCCAGGCGTAACCCGGCATCATGGAACGCAGCACTGAGTGCATTGGGATTAGGCACTTTGTCGTAGTTCCAGTTAAACACATAACGCTTGTTGTTAATGGAAGTGTAACCCGACGAGAGCTGGAATGAGTCACAAGGAATCGCATGTTCCTGGCACAGAGAAATAAACTGCATTAACTGGTTTTGGGCATCCGGTGCATCGGTGTAATGCATGGTGGAGCCGCTGTAACCCAGGCTCCATTTCGGGCCGAAAAAGGTTTTCCCGGTGAGGCGTACAAAAGCTTTAGTGACATCCAGCACCTGTTTACCGGAAAAAATATAGTAGTCAATATCGCCAGCCTCAGCCTGCCAGCGCCGGTAGGCGGTGTGGTAGTTATCCAGCTCATTCCCTAAGTCAAACCAGCAACTGCTCAGGTTGTCGTAAAACAACCCGAAACTGATATCCGGGCGGTGGGTGATGGTAAATGGTACGTGTTTATATAAAGGGTCTGTTGACTGGGCGTTATACCCCATGGCATCCAGATTACGCATTTCATAACGCTTGCCGTTGCGAGCCAGGTCGCCAGCTTTTTCACCCAGGCCGTAATAGCGGTCCTGAGCAAACCGGCGCTGGTAGTGGGCAACGCCATCACCATGAGCATTGAGCAGGTAAGCACTGGTTGGCCTGTCGCTTGCCATAAACTGCCACTCGCCTGCTGTATCACGGTAATGCCATTCCAGCCATAACGGCTGGTGAACGGTTACGCGTAACTGCTCACTGGCAAGGGTGAGGGTATCATTCTGTTGTTCTGCCACCATTGAAGGCAGTGTGAACCCGGTGAGCGCATCACGCGGGCGGCCAGAAAACGGGGTGTCTTCACCTCCTGGCGCTACAGACCAGGTGCGATCCAGGCTCCAGTTACCCTGGCGTTTCAGGCTAACCCGGAACATACCCGGTTCTAAAAGAGTGATACAGAGCTGATGCTTTTCCTCAACATCCAGTACAGCCTGGTGCTCATCAATATGCGCAACGCGCCAGTGTTTCAGGGTTTTCATCAGTGACTTATCCTTTAGTTACGTGCGGTGCGGCGTTCAGCAATAAACATCACTAAGAAGACCGCGCCTATCAAATCGAAGAAGCCCATTGCAATGAACAGTGGGTTAAAACCAATCTTGTCGGCAGTCACACCGATAAGCAGTGAGAACAGGAAGCTGGCAATCCAGGCCGCGGAACCGCGCATGCCGTTTACTGTTGCCATCTGGCCTTTATCAAAGGACTCCACCACCAGGGCACTTAACATGCAGGAGATAATCTGGTGACCAAAGCCGCCAATAGAGATAAGGGCAATGGTGATGTACGGGTCACGGGTAAAGGCAACAATGGCCAGTGAGATCATTAAAAAGGCACCGGTGACTGAACTGGCAACCACGGAGTTGATGCGGGTGCAGCCAAAAAACCGGGTATAAACGCGAGTCAGATAACCGCTGGCCACACTACCAAGGTCGGCAGCGAGAAAGGGCAACCAGGCAAACATTGCTATTTGTTTAAGATCCATACCATGATCTTTTGCCAGATAAAGCGGTACCCAGAAACTCAGTACTGCCCAGGCGGGTTCTGCCATAAACGCCGGAATAGCTATCCCATAGAAGCGTTTGTTTTTGGAGACTGTTTTCAGTGCAGTAAAGAAAGGCAGTTTAACTGCAGGCGGCTCGTTATCCTGGCGGATATAGTCCAGCTCAGTACTACTCAGGTTCGGGTGTTTATCCGGGTTGTGGTAAAAAGCCCACCACAGAATGACCCATAACACAGCCAGCACGCCGGTAAACATAAAAGCACCCTGCCAGCCGAATGATGCATGGGCGAAATAGATAATCGGCGGGGCGAGCATGGCACCAATTGAAAAGCCAACGCCAGCCCAGCCAGCCGCAACCGGGCGTTCTGATTTCGGGAACCACTCACCAATGGTTTTGGCGTTTGCCGGTGTGGCCGCGGCTTCAGATGCACCCATCATAAAGCGCAAAATTGCCAGGTGTATCCAGGAGCCGGCTCCGGCATGCAGGATACACATCAGTGCCCACACCCCCGCACAAACCATAAAGCCTATCTTCAGGCCAATGACATCAATTAACCAGCCACACAGAGGCTGGAACAGGGTATAGGCCAACTGAAATGCACCGACAATCCATGAGTATTGTTCGGTAGTGATACCCAGGCTGGTTTTCAGTTCTGGTGCCAGAATGCCAAGAGAGTTACGGGTTATGTAGTTTACGGTGACGCCGAGTAAGAACAGCACCAACATATACCAGCGCAGGTTTTTAATGACGCGGCGGGTTTTGCTGACCGCGACAGGGGTATTAATGTCCTGACTCATTTTTTTTCTCCACAAGACGGACGGTAGGGGATATGTCTCAGGTATAATTGTTTATATGTTGTTGATAATTATTGAATTTATCTATCATCATTACCAGTGAAACTAGTATGGAAGTTAGCTGGTGAATTCACCTTAAAGGAGAAAAAAAGCAGGCAATAGTGGATTTTGTGCAAATATTCTCATACACAGCCAAAATATTTTGTCATGATCCTTATCAGCCCGGTTATCGTCTTATTTGTAGAAAATGAAAATTTTTTCATTTCACAAATGGAGCAAGATCACAAAATGGATAAAAAGCTAAAAATCACCGAAATTGCGGCGCGAACGCAGCTTTCCATCAGCACGGTTTCACGTGTACTGGCGGGGAAAGCGAATACCAGCCAGCGCGCTCGCGAACAGGTTATGGCCTGCGCCCGGGAACTGGGGGTATTTCAGGGAATGGCGGCAGGCAGGCTGTTGCTTAACAGCATTGTGGTGTTTGCGCCACAACGGGCATTTGATGAGCGTTCAGATATCTTTTACTACCGGGTCATTCAGGGCATTAGCAAGGCGGTTGCTGCCCATGATGTCCGGTTACGGTTTTGTGCACTGGAAGAAAACGACAGTGATGCCAATGCATTTCTCAGCCGCATGAACGAAAAAGAGACCGAAGCTGCACTGTTGGTGGGGATCGATGACCCTCATATTCACGACCTGGCGGTTGACATCGGTAAGCCCTGTATTCTGATTAACTGCCGCGACCAGAAAATGCGCCTGCCAGTAGTGGCACCGGATCACGCGTTAATTGGCGCTTTTGCTGCCAGTTACCTGTTCGATATGGGGCATAAGTCTGTCATGAATTTATTGTGCCTGCGCCGTTACACAATGGAGTTACGCCTGGCCGGGATTCGGGACGCCTGGGATGACCATAACCTGCCATTTTCTCCGGCAGATAACCTGCTGGTGGCCGACAACTTTAGTGCTGCGGAAAGTGAGCGTATTGTTGCACAGTGGCTTGCCAACTTACCCGCTTCACGTTTACCCAGTGCTCTGTTGGTGGGCGGAGATTTTATGGCATCAGGCGCGGTAAGTGCCTTGCAAAAAGCCGGTTTGCGGGTGCCGCAGGATATATCTGTGATGAGTATTGACGGTTTTAACCTTGTCGCCATCCAGGATGTACCGTTAACCGCAGTGCATGTCCCGCGTGATACTCTGGGCGAAGAGGCCGTGCATGTTTTACAGCAGCGGTTAATTCGCCCTGAAGCCCCGGTCGGGACACTGTTACTCAACGGATCGCTGGCGGTTCGTGATTCAGTGCGGCGTATCCGGCCAGGCAAACGCCCGGCCAGCGTACAACGTGATGGTCTGTATGGCTAACTGGCCGCTGTACCACAGACTTCACAGCCAGGGTTGCGTGTCAGGCGCATTTCCCGGAACTGACCGCTCATGGCATCGTACATTAGAATTTTGCCACTCACCGGGGTTCCAAACTGAGCCTGGACTTTAATGGCTTCCATTGCCTGAAGCGCACCAATAATGCCCACCAGTGGAGACATCACCCCGGCTTCAGCGCAGGTGAGTGCGTTTTCACCAAACAGGCGACTCAGGCAACGGTAACAGGGCTCATTCTGTTGCCAGGTAAACACGCTGATTTGCCCTTCCATACGAATTGCAGCCCCGGATACCAAAGGGACTTTGTGGTTGAAGCAACTCTGGTTGATTTGGTTGCGGGCGGTTACGTTGTCTGTACAGTCAAGCACCAGCGTATGTTCCCTGACCAGATTGTCCAGGTCACTACCTTCCAGCAACGCATTGTGCACGGTTACCTGCACCAGCGGGTTGATGGCCGTGAGCGCCTGGCGGGCCGATTCCACTTTAGGCAACCCCAGTGTCGCGTCGGTATGTAATACCTGGCGCTGCAGGTTAGAAACCGAAACCGTGTCGAAATCGAGCAACGTCAGGTGGCCGACGCCCGCAGCTGCCAGATACTGTGCCGCAGCACAACCCAACCCGCCCAGCCCGACAACCAGCATATGCGATTCTTTGAGTGCCTCCTGGCCCTCAAAGTCGAAACCACGCAGTGATATTTGCCGGTTATACCGCAGGATTTCGCCATCGGACAGTTCAGCCATTTCAGCCCCCAAACAAGTGGTTAAACAACTCGACATCCACCCATTCACCCGGTTCGACATGGCTGCGTTCGCGCTCCAACACGATGAAACAGTTACCCGCATGGAAAGAACTGAATACGTGGGAACCCTGGTTGCCAGTACTGCTGACCACTAACTCACCTGCGTCATCGGCGTGTAAAATACCACGCTGGAAGTCCTGGCGGCCTGGCGATTTCTTCAGGCGCTGAGTGGTTTTCACCCGCAGGCGCTTGCCGCCCGCTACACCGGTTTGCCCACTAAGGCGGGCCAGCATGGGTAACACTAATTGGTAGAATGTTACCGCAGCTGAAACGGGGTTGCCCGGCAGCCCACAGAACCAGCTATGGCTGAGCCTGCCAAAAGCGAAAGGCTTACCTGGCTTCATTGCCAGTTTCCAGAAATGGATAGCACCCAGTTCATCGAGAATCTGTTTGGTGTAGTCAGCTTCGCCAACAGAAACACCACCGGAACTGATCACGACATCCGCCACCTGGTCGGCTTTCTGAAAAGTTTCCCGCAGTAAAGCAGGGTCATCCCTTACAGCACCCAGGTTGACCACTTCGTACCCGGACTGTTCCAGCATGACATGTACTGTCAGCCGGTTGGTGTCATAAATTTGCCCCGGGCCTAACGGCTGGCCGGGTTGTTGCAGTTCATCGCCCGTGGAGAATACGGCAACTTTTACTTTGCGCGTTACACAAACCTCACCAATACCCAGTGAGGCAATGACCGGAATTTCCGCAGCCGTAAGGCGTTGCCCGGCTGAAAACACCACCGCATTCCGGGCTATATCTTCGCCACGGCGGCGAATGTTTTGATGCAACTTGATGGCGCGGTTAATCACAATGCCAGCATCACTGGCGGTGACATCTTCCTGCATGATGACGGCATCACAACCTTCAGGCACCGGAGCACCAGTCATGATGCGTATACATGTTCCTGCAGGCCATTCCCCCGTAAAGGGTTGCCCGGCAAAAGCTTTCCCGGCTACAGGCAATGGAGCACTGGCGGAAAAATCCGCTTCCCGCAAGGCATAACCATCCATTGCGGCATTATCAAAACCCGGGACATCGAGAGGGGAAAGAATATCTTCGGCCAGAATACGGCCAAAGGCGGCGGTCAGGGGAACAATGTCGGTAGCGGAAATCGGTACGATTTGAGACAACATTTGTTCCAGCGCCGTATCAAGGGAAATTAACTCACTGGACTGCGCCATGGTAACGCTCCTGCGCTGGTAAAAGAATGGCGGTTATTATGGCAGAAAATGCCCGGCCACAGAATGGCGAATGATCCGGTCTGGCATGCAGGCAAGTTGATGTCCTGGCTACACTAAATAGTGTATGTAACGAAACTGATATTCGTTACGCTTAGCTATTGCCAAATAAACTACTGACAGTACAGTAACGCATAATAATCACAGGACTATCTCATACTGACGACGTGATTCAGGACAGAGCTCAATGGAAAAAGCGGTGATAGCGATTCATGGTGGTGCCGGGACACTTTCCCGCAGCAATACCAGCCCGGAAACAGCACGTGAGTATACAGAAGCTTTACACCAGACCTTGCTCGCCGGGCAGACAATCCTTGCGGCTGGCGGCAGTGCGCTGGATGCTGTGACCGAAGCAGTACGCCTGCTGGAAGATATTCCGCTGTTTAATGCAGGAACAGGCTCGGTATTTACTCACGCCGCCACACATGAAATGGATGCCTGCATTATGGACGGCCGGCGGCTTGATGCTGGTGCGGTGGCTGGTGTCCGTTGTGTGCGTAACCCCATTCTGGCCGCTCGTGCGGTACTGGATAACAGCCCGCATGTTTTGCTAATTAGTGACGGAGCCGAACAGTTTGCCCGTGAACAGGGGCTGGAAATTGTGGCGCCTGATTTTTTTTCCACTGCGGAACGTGCCGCGCAACTGCGCCTGGCTCGTGGCCAGGAGCAAGTGTTTCTTGACCACGATGTGCCGGTGCCACCGATTTCACCTGATACCAAGTTTGGCACGGTAGGCGCTGTCGCCCTTGATGCGCAGGGAAACCTGGCCGCAGCAACTTCTACAGGCGGTATGACCAATAAGCGCCCTGGCCGGGTAGGTGACTCGCCGTTACCGGGGGCCGGGTGTTATGCCAATAATGCCAATGTAGCTGTATCCTGCACCGGAACCGGGGAAGTGTTTATTCGCATGCTGGCAGCCTACGATGTAGCTGCACTAATGGAATACAGTGGTGTCAGCCTGCCGGAAGCAGCCGACCGGGTTATTAAAGAAAAACTGGCGGCGCTTAACGGTGAAGGTGGGTTAATCGCCATCGACCGTGAAGGCCATGTTGTGATGCCTTTCAACACGGAAGGCATGTATCGTGGTGTGGCCTGGGTCGGGGATATGCCCAGTGTCGGTATCTGGCAGGAGTAGCCAGTGAGTATGCTGAATCTGCCGGAAAACCAGGTCCTTTCCGTTTCCAATCTTAATGTTTCCTTCTCTGATGGCAGGCAGGATATTGCTGTGGTGAACAACCTCAGCTTTACGCTGGCTCGTGGGGAAACACTGGCTTTGGTTGGTGAATCCGGGGCCGGTAAGTCTGTTGTGGCGATGGCCCTGATGCAACTGACCGACCCGGCGGCAGGCAAAGTGAAGAGCGATGCCATGCTGTTACGCAGGCGAAACGACCAGGTGGTTTCTCTCAGCGATATCAGTAAATCGCAATTACGCTCGGTGCGCGGGGCGGATATTGCAATGGTGTTTCAGGAGCCGATGCGTTCACTTAACCCGGTATTTACTGTGGGTGAACAGGTGGCTGAATCTATTCGGCTTCATCAGGGGCTGAGTTTCCGCAATGCGTTACACGAAGCGGAACGGATGCTGGAACGGGTGCGGATCCCTGATGCCGGCCAGGTGATGTCGCGCTATCCGCACCAGTTATCGGGAGGGATGCGCCAGCGGGTGATGATTGCTATGGCGCTTTCATCGCGCCCGGCGGTACTGATTGCTGACGAGCCCACCACCGCACTGGATGTGACCATTCAGGCGCAAATCCTGCAGTTAATTCGCGTTCTTCAACAAGAAATGGATATGGGGGTGATCTTTATCACCCATGATATGAGTGTAGTTGCCGGTATGGCTGACCGCATTTTGGTGATGCAGGATGGCCGCAAGGTGGAAGAAGGTGAGACCACTGAACTCCTGAGTGCTCCACAGCATCCATATACCCGCGAAATGCTGGCATCTGTTCTGCATTTTGGCGCGATGCTGGGCTCTTCACTTCCTCGTATTTTCCCGCGCTCAAATAGTTCGGCAGACACTGAGCAGGGCACGCAGGACACGGTATGTGTACAAGAAAAACCTGTTCTGTCGGTATCCGGCCTGGTGGCGCGTTTCCCAATTCGCAGTGGGGTGTTTAACCGTATAACCCGCCAGGTACATGCAGTGGAACAAGTTAGCTTTGATTTGTGGCCCGGGGAAACGCTGGCATTAATGGGGGAATCGGGTTGCGGTAAGTCTTCGGTTGGCCGCGCGTTATTGCGCCTGGTGGCGAGTACGGGAGAAGTTAAAATTAATGGCTGCCGTATGGATACCTTGCAGGGCGCGAAGCTACAGGCCACTCGCCGGGATATTCAGTATATTCCCCAGGACCCGTGGGCTTCTTTAGACCCGCGCATGACCATTGGTGAAACGGTGATGGAACCCTTGCTGATTCACCGGGTTATGAGCCGGGCCGATGCCGGCAAATATGTGGTTGAACTCTTAGCCCGTGTGGGGCTGAAACCGGAACATGCGTTACGTTTCCCTCACCAGTTTTCTGGCGGGCAACGGCAAAGAATTTGTATCGCCCGGGCGCTGGCATTAAAACCCAAAGTAATTATCGCCGATGAGCCGGTGTCTTCGCTCGATATGCCCATCCGTGGGCAAATCATTAATTTGTTGATGTCGTTGCAGCGTGAAACCGGTATCGCGTGTTTATTGATTTCACATGATATGGCGGTGGTCGAGCGTATCAGCCACCGGGTTGCTGTTATGTATTTGGGGCAGATAGTGGAAGTTGGCACGCGGCAGGATGTGTTCGATAACCCACTACACCCTTACACGCAGCGCCTGCTGGCAGCGGTTCCGGTTATCGATCCTGCCCGCCGGCACCGCCCACGTATTTTGTTGTCCGATGATCCGCCATCGCCCATCCGGCGTATTGGCGATGAGCCTTTTGTTGCGCCGTTGCTTGAAGTCTCGCCCGGCCATTTCGTAGCCCGTCACCCTATTGTTGGGGCGGTTTCTTAACTTCGGAGTTGGGCTTACAAGCCTGCTTTTCAGGAGAATGTTATGCGACAACGCAGTGGGCTACTTTGGGGGGTGTGGAGTATTACGCTGGTGGCCTGGCTTGCCCTGAGCCCCCCGGCGCTGGCTAATAAAGATATTATTGTTGCTGTGGGTTCCAATTTCACAACCCTGGATCCTTATGACGCCAATGACACGTTGTCGCAGGCGGTAGCAAAGTCGTTTTATCAGGGGTTATTTGGCCTTGACCGGAATATGAAAGTTATCCCGGTGCTGGCGAAAACCTGGCAGGTTTCTCCAGATGGCCTGGATTACACTATAACTTTGCGTGAAGGCATTAAGTTTCAGGATGGTACGGATTTTAATGCAGAGGCGGTAAAAATAAATCTGGACCGGGCCAGAAACCCGGAGAATCGTCTTAAGCGTTATAACCTGTATAAAGACATAACTCGCGTGGATGTGCTGGATACCTTCAAGGTACGCATTACGCTGAAAACGCCGTATTCCGCATTTATCAACGTACTTGCTCACCCGGCAACGGTAATGATTTCCCCTGAGGCCTTGCATCAGTGGGGGCGGCATATTGGTTTTCACCCGGTAGGCACCGGGCCTTATGTGCTCGATACCTGGAATACCACAGACTATTTGCGGGTGAAAAAATTCGCCGGTTACTGGCAACCTGGCCTGCCAAAGCTTGACAGCATCACCTGGCGGCCAGTGGTGGACAACAACACCCGGGCATCCATGCTGCAAACTGGAGAAGCCACTTTTGCGTTCCCCATCCCCTATGAGCAGGCTCCTGTTCTGGAGAAAAACCCGGATATTGAACTGGTTTCCACGCCGTCTATCATGCAGCGCTATATCAGTATGAATGTCACCCGCAAACCGTTTAATGATATTCGGGTACGGGAAGCAATTAATTATGCGATTAATCGCGATGCGTTGGTGAAAGTGGCCTTCGCCGGGTATGCCACACCAGCGACGGGAATTGTTCCACCGGCGATTGCCGGGGCAACGCAGTACGCTCCCTGGCCCTGGGACCCGGCCAAAGCACGGGAGTTATTGCGCGAAGCGGGCTATCCGAATGGTTTCACCACCACGTTATGGTCATCTCATAATCACAGTACGGCACAGAAAGTGCTGCAATTTCTCCAGCAACAACTGGCAACGGTTGGCATTCAAACGAAAATCACTGCACTGGATGCCGGAAGGCGGGCCGCATTAGTTGAGGCGAAAGACCGGGAAGAAAGTGATGTGCGGTTGTTCTATACCGGCTGGTCTGCGTCAACCGGCGAAGCAAACTGGGCGCTGGCTCCGCTGTTTGCCACCCAAAACTGGCCGCCAGTATTGTTCAATACCGCGTTTTATAGCAACTCTCAGGTTGACCGTAACCTGGCGCTGGCTTTAAAAACAACCAATGAGCAGGAGAAAGCCCGTTTGTATAAAAATACCCAGGACATCATTTGGCATGACGCGCCGTGGGTTCCACTGGTTGTTGAAAAGTTGGTTTCAGCGCATCGTAAGCAACTGACCGGTTTTTATGTCATGCCCGATACCGGGTTTAGTTTTGACAATGCTGACCTTCAATAGGTGTTGCCCTGGGTGTGGCAGTCAGCGTAACCAAAGGATAGCTTTTTATTATGAATAACAACTGGATGTAGCCGCGGCATGTTGACTTATGTAGCAAAGCGCTTGCTCGGGCTTATCCCAACACTGTTTTTTGTCAGTGTACTGGTGTTTTTGTTTGTGCATTTACTGCCGGGTGACCCGGCAAGGCTGATGGCAGGCCCGGAAGCGGGGCCTGCAGTGGTCGAAATGGTGCGCAAACAGCTCGGCCTGGATGCGCCTTTATGGCAGCAATTTTTGCATTTTATTTGGCAGTTATTGCAGGGTGATTTCGGTATGTCGATGGTTTCTCATCGCCCGGTAACCGAGGAAATCGCTGCCCGCTTTATGCCTACGTTTTGGCTGGCCTGCCTGAGTATGCTTTGGGCTGTCATCTTCGGCTTAATCAGTGGTGTGGCGGCGGCCGTCTGGCGCAACCGCTGGCCAGATTACCTGAGTATGGCGCTGGCAGTAACCGGCATCTCTTTTCCGGCTTTTGCCCTGGGAATGGTACTGATTCAGGTCTTTGCGGTGGATCTTGGCTGGTTCCCGGTTGTTGGGGCAGATACCTGGCGCCACTATATTCTGCCTTCCATTACATTAGGCGCGGGGGTTGCCGCAGTAATGGCCCGTTTTACGCGAGCGGCATTTGTTGATGTATTGCAGGAAGAGTACATGCGCACAGCCCGGGCAAAAGGGCTGCGTGAACAGGTGGTTATCCTGAAACATGGCTTGCGTAATGCAATGGTGCCGGTTGTCACCATGATGGGCCTGCAATTCGGTTTCTTGTTGGGCGGTTCGATTGTGGTGGAAAAGGTTTTTAACTGGCCCGGGCTTGGCAGGTTGTTGGTGGATTCAGTAGAAATGCGTGATTACCCGGTGATTCAGGCCGAAGTTCTGCTGTTTTCTTTAATCTTTATTCTGATAAACCTGGCTGTGGACGTTATCTACGCCCTGTTGAATCCGGCCATTCGTTATAAGTAGAAGGGTGTAACGAGCAACATGACTCTGTTTAACTGGCGACGCCAGGCAATCATTAAAGCAATGCCTGTGATTCATCCGCTACGGGGTACACCTCCCTGGCGTACTTTCTGGGGACGTTTTCGCCGCCAGCCCATTGCTATGGCCGCTGGTGGGTTTGTGTGCCTGCTGATTATCCTGGCTATCCTGGCACCATGGATTGCCCCTTATAACGCACAGACTTACTACGATTACGACCAACTGAATGCCGGGCCTTCGCTGGCTCACTGGTTTGGTGTTGATTCCCTTGGGCGGGATATTTTTTCCCGGGTGTTGGTTGGCGCGCGTATTTCACTGGCGGCCGGCGTTCTGGCGGTGTTTATTGGGATGGTGATAGGCTCCGGGCTTGGGCTGGTGGCTGGTTATTATGAAGGCTGGTATGACCGGCTGATTATGCGCCTGTGCGATGTGATGTTTGCTTTCCCGGGGATTTTACTGGCTATTGCGGTTGTGGCTGTGATGGGCAATGGGATGAGTAATGTGATTATCGCGGTTGCTATCTTTAGTATCCCGGCGTTTGCCCGCCTGGTCAGAGGCAATACGCTGGTATTGAAAAACCAGATGTTTATTGAATCTGTGCGCAGCATTGGTGCTTCTGACTGGGTTATTTTAGTACACCATATTCTGCCTGGTACGTTGTCATCTATTCTGGTGTTCCTGACTATGCGTATTGGGTTATCTATTATTTCCGCATCCAGCCTGTCATTTCTGGGGATGGGCGCGCAATCGCCAACGCCGGAGTGGGGCGTGATGCTCAGCGAAGCCCGAAGCGATATGGTGATGGCTCCTCATGTTGCTATTTTCCCAAGCCTGGCTATTTTCCTGAGCGTACTGGCGTTTAACTTGCTTGGTGACGGGCTGCGGGATGCACTGGAAGGCGATGGCCCGGAATCGTAACGGAAATACCGGCGGACTGTGAGCAGAGAAGTTTTGTTGGGTGCAGCACAGGTGTGTAATGAAACCTCAGGCCATAAAACAGGCCTGAGGTTAGTGGGTTAGCGAACCAGTGACCCCCACAGATCGTATTCGTCTGCGTTTTCCACTTTCACTTTAACGATATCCCCGGCTTTCAGGTGGGTTTCACCATTCAGGTATACCGCGCCGTCAATTTCTGGTGCATCCGCCATGCTTCGGCCAATCGCGCCTTCTTCATCGGTTTCATCAATCATAACCAGAATTTCCCGGCCCACTTTTTCTTGCAGGCGCTCAGCAGAAATTTTCTGCTGCAACTGCATAAAGCGGTGGAAGCGTTCTTCTTTGATATCTTCTGGCACCGGAGACGGCAACTCATTGGCTGTGGCACCTTCTACCGGGCTGTATTTAAAGCAGCCGACACGGTCGAGGCGTGCTTCGGTAATGAAATCCAGCAGCATCTGGAAGTCTTCTTCAGTTTCCCCCGGGAAGCCGACAATAAAAGTTGAACGCAGGGTTAACTCAGGGCAAATTTCGCGCCAGCGCTTAATGCGCTCAAGGGTACGCTCAACAGCTCCCGGGCGTTTCATCAGCTTCAGGATCCTGGGGCTGGCATGCTGCAGCGGGATATCAAGGTAAGGCAGAATTTTGCCTTCCGCCATCAACGGGATGACTTCATCTACGTGAGGATAGGGGTAGACATAGTGCAGGCGAGTCCAGACACCAAGGCGGGAGAGCTGTTCACACAGGCTGACCATGCTGGTTTTTACCGGTTGCCCATTCCAGAACCCGGTACGGTGCTTCACATCAACGCCGTAGGCTGAGGTGTCCTGAGAAATAACCAGCAGTTCTTTGACACCGGCTTCAACTAGGCGTTTGGCTTCATCCAGCACTTCACCAATTGCCCGGCTGTCGAGGTCACCACGCATGGAAGGGATGATACAGAAAGTGCAGCGATGGTTACAGCCTTCTGAAATTTTCAGGTAAGCGTAGTGGCGTGGCGTTAATTTAACACCCTGTTTGGGCACCAGGCTGACAAACGGGTCATGCTCAGGTTTGGGCGCATAGTGGTGAACATGATTCAGCACTTGTTCATAGCTATGCGGGCCTGTGATTTCCAACACTTTAGGATGGACATCACGGATTTGGTCTTCCTTTGCTCCCAGGCAACCGGTGACGATAACTTTACCGTTCTCGTTTAAGGCTTCACCAATCGCTTCCAGTGACTCCTGGACCGCGCTGTCGATAAAACCGCAGGTGTTAACGATGACCAGGTCGGCGTCATCATAATTGGGCACCACATCATAGCCTTCAGTACGTAATTCAGTCAGGATGCGTTCTGAATCCACCAGATTCTTTGGGCAACCTAACGACAGAAATCCAATTTTAGACATTTTTTATACAGTTCATTGCTCACAATCGGGCGATTATACCCAGTCAGCCCCATGACAGCCACAGTCTGGCGTGTAGCTGTAATGTAAATTCTTCGATCTGGTGGTTAAAAATTGACCTGCGGCAGTATTCAGCACAATAAACAGATCTAGCCTTATTGTATTAGCCAGAGTTATGTCTTTGGCTAATACCAAGGGAGGGATTTATGATGATCGCAAAAAAATGCAAAGCTGAACTGGTGGCAAAAATGACCGCAGCCCGGGCGGCGTTGCAGTGCTACTCAGAGTTGCGACGGGCCAAGGGGTATATGTCCGTTAACGAAGGGCTGCAGTTACGAGAAACATTGCTGGCGTTGTGCAATGACTTCCGTGACGACTGGCCTGCTATTCGGGCTGATTTGCCCGGTAGTGAAATTACTGATTTTCATCGGGCTATAGAAGCAGTGGCGTCGGCATCATTATGTTTATTATCGGGCGGGCACGATTGCCCATCGTACATAACCGTAGATGCCAGTAAATTGCAGGCATGTATTGATGACCTCGATGAGTGCCTGAACCACCTTGATTCACATGCTGAAGACGGGGTGACATAATAATATGTGGCGCGCTTTGGGAAAGAAGCGCGCCAGCACTGGTTTTTTGCCGGTCAACTAAGGGGAATCATCACAATACGCTGGAATGCCGGGCGTTCTGCCAGGCGTTGATACCAGTTACGCAGATGCGGCCATTCAGGCCAGGAGAGACCCAGGTTCAGTAGCCCATAAACGATGGGCGCCGGGGCGATATCCGCAATACCGAATTCTTCGCCAGACAGCCATGCAGAATCTGCCAGCGCCTGGTCCAGCATAGTCAGTAACTTTTCACACTCCTGGCGGCTTTGCTCAATACTTTGTTCATCGCGTTGTTCCGGTGGTGTTCTTACCAGAGGAAGGAAAACACCGCGAAAGGCGTAGGGGAGTGTGCTGGCAGACCAGTCCATCCACTTCTCACCCAGCGCACGTTTTGCCGGGTTTTCTGTCCACAGGGTTTGTTGCCCGTATTGTGCCGCCAGGTAGCGCACAATAACGTTGGACTCCCACAGGGTAATACCGGTTGCGTCATCCTGCAGGCAGGGGATAAGTGCGTTAGGGTTCATTGCCAGGTATTCCGGGTCGTGCGTTTTTCCAAACTGGCCACCCACTGGAATATTTTCATACTCCATCCCCAGTTCTTCCAGGCACCATAAAACTTTCTTCACATTGGTTGAGTTGTTTCTGCCCCAGACTGTTATCACCACTTTCTCCCAACTAGTAAATGAGTTTGTCAGTATGCGCGCAGGTACGCAATTTACCAACATGTTGTTTATTAATTAGTAACAATGAAAAGCAGGGTTCCCGGTTATCGCATAAACTTAAAAAACTTTACCAATTCAAGGTTTCTTTAACACAAGCAGCGCGTTAGGTTACTGGCTATCTTTTTTGGGCAGGTCGCAAGGCGCTGTTGTTTTGGAATGGATACTCAGGTGGCAAAGTTATGAATAAACGTGGTTTATCCTCCTCGTTTCGTGCCTGGTGCGCGGGAACAACACTTCTCTTACTCGTTTCCCCCCAGGTTTTTGCAGAGCCAGCCGCACCTGCGGCACCGGCCATTGATGCAAAAGCCTGGATCCTGATGGACTACGCCAGTGGCAAAGTGCTGGCGGAAGGGAATGCAGACGAAAAACTCGACCCCGCAAGCCTGACGAAACTGATGACCAGTTATGTCGTCGGCCAGGCTCTGAAAGCGGGTAAAATTCACCTTACAGATATGGTCACTGTGGGAGACGATGCCTGGGCGACCGGCAACCCGGCGCTGCGTGGCTCGTCGGTCATGTTTTTAAAGCCCCGGGATCGCGTGTCTGTTGATGACCTCAATAAAGGGATCGTTATTCAGTCTGGTAACGACGCCTGTATTGCCATGGCAGACTATATCGCTGGCAGCCAGGACGCTTTTGTTAACCTGATGAACGGTTATGCAAAACGCCTGAATCTGACCAATACCACTTTTAAAACGGTACACGGCCTGGATGCGCCAGGGCAGTTTACTACTGCGCGTGATATGGCGTTATTAGGCCAGGCGCTGGTGCGCGATGTGCCCAATGAGTACGCCGTCAACAAAGAGAAAGAGTTTACTTTTAATAATATTCGCCAGCCTAATCGCAACCGCCTGCTGTGGAGCAGTAACCTGAATGTCGATGGTATGAAAACCGGCACGACCGCAGGGGCCGGGTATAACCTGGTCGCCTCTGCAACTCAGGGGGACATGCGGCTTATTTCAGTGGTGCTTGGGGCGAAAACTGACCGTATTCGTTTCAATGAATCGGAAAAATTACTGACGTGGGGTTTTCGGTTCTTTGAGACAGTAACCCCCATCAGCCCTGACCGGCCCTTTGTGACACAGCGTGTCTGGTATGGCGATAACTCAGAAGTTAACCTGGGGGCGGGTGATGCTGGCGCCATTACCATCCCGCGCGGGCAAATGAAAAACCTGCGGGCTTCTTACACACTAAACTCTCCTGAACTGACTGCGCCATTGAAAAAAGGTGAAGTTGTCGGGACCATTAATTTTCAACTGAATGGGCAAACTATTGAGCAGCGCCCGTTGGTTGTGATGGAAGCAGTGGAAGAGGGTGGCTTCTTCAGCCGGGTATGGGATTACATCCAGTTTAAATTCCACCAGTGGTTTGGTGGCTGGTTCTCCTGATAACCTGCTGGCTGTATTACCTTTCAGGCCCGGGTCTGCCGGGCCTTGTCATTCTTCACAGATAACCGTGATTGCACTGGTGAGTAACGCTGTCAGCTCCGCTTCTGAAGGGGCTTTGTCTGTTACCAGTGAATCAAATGCACTGAGTTCACCCATAAATACCCCACGGACTACGCCAAATTTACTGTGGTCTGCGACCAGAATATGGCGGCTTGCTGCTTTCATTGCCCAATGTTTTACAGGCAATTCATTAATATTAAAGCAAGTGATGCCTTTCTGAGGGGAAACGCCAGCAGCAGAGAAAAATGCCAGATCCGGGCGCAAATGATCCAGAGTTTCCTGAAAGGTAACGGGAGTAAAGACTGCATTTTCATGGTGAAACTCCCCACCGCACAGAATGACCTGGCACATGGGTTTTTCTTGCAGGCTCAGAAAGGTATTCAGGGAATAGCAAATGCCGGTAAACGGCAGGTCATCAGGAATGGCGTCAATAACCCAGGGAGTTGTGGTGCCACAGTCAAAAAAGACCGTATGATGCGGCTTAACGAGCTTTGCTGCCAGGCGGCCAATAAATTGTTTCTCTTTGACCAGCCGGTGCTTTTGTACGCTAAGTAAATAATTACTGGCATTGGCGGCATGTGCTTCTATCACCAGGTAGCCACCCAGTAATGATACCGGGGCATCGGTGGTATTAATATCACGCCGGATGGTCATTTCAGATACACCCAACAACCGTGCAGCATCTTTTAAATGGAGTTTGTCGCTGCGCTTAATTGCCAGAAGGAGTTGTTGGACTCGCTCGTCGTGTCGTGTTTCCATATTGCTCTCATTAAAAAACCCGGCGGCCATTACCGGGTTAATGATTGCATCTTAGCGTCATGCGTGGGGTTAGTCACGCACCCAGCCTTTATTGATAAGTGCAGAGAAACAGAGCCGGTAAAGGCGCTGAACAATACGGAAAAGTTTAATGCCAGGCCCGGGCCAGAGAATTTGGCTGCTGAGGCAGGCAAGCAGCCCCACCAGAAAACCACCCACCATATCCATTGGCCAGTGGATGCCAAGGTACACGCGTGACCAGGCGATAGCGCACCCCAGAATTAGCATGAATATGCCTGACCACACTCTGTGCCAGAACAGGAATGCGATTGCGAAGGTGAAGATAACAGTACCATGGTCGCTGGGGAATGAATCATCGGCGCTGTGGTGTAGCCACTGATAACCAATACCCTCAGCAAATGGACGGGGGTGAGGGAAGGCCAGGCCCAGGCCCCAGGAAACCACCAGGCTAACGGCCATAGCCACTGTGAGTTTGATAACCAGGTGCCGCTGGGTTGAAATCTGCTGGCGCGGGCCCCATAGCCACAAAGCGACTGCCAGTAAAGGCACAATTGAAATCATATCCCGCGCGATAAACACTGCGAGGCGAATCAGCCAGTCTGGAGACGCAGGTGTCGCGTTGATCAGCAAAAATAGTGTGGTATTAAGTGTTTCCATTATTTCCCTCTTCTAAACCACGCAAAACCCTGGGACAACCCAAAGTAACCGGCAACCTGTACCAGCCAGACCCACCAGCCGGCCCACAGGTTATGGCTGAAAAAATGTGCGCCTCGCATCACCTGCCCATAACCCATTGCAAGCCCCAACAGGGTGCCACAGAACAAAGCAAACCAGGCCAGCCGCGGTTTTTCCGGATAAAACCAAAAGAAAAACGCCATTGCCATAAAACCACTGGATGCATGCCCGCCAGGAAAACAACGCCCCGGACCACTCAGTGCAGGCACATTGCTTAACAGGGGGTACTCCACAGCATGGCCGCCAAAGGCAAGCAAATCCCAGGGGCAAGAGTGGTGGCTGGTTGCTTTCAAAATGCCAACAACAGCAGCGCCAAGGCCCATGAGAACCGCAATGACAACCATGCGAGGGTTCTTCTGCCATGCCCCTTTCACCAGAAAATAAGCGCCTGCAGCTATAACCAGATACTTCAGTAACCGGTGGTTAATTCTGTCCAGCCAGATATTTTCTTTCCATGGAAAGTGGTGAGTGGCAGGGTCAAACCAGTAATGTGACAGTGAGTAATCCAGCACCTCATTGCGTGAAAACCAAAAAAAGATAACCCCCAGCACAGCCAGGGCAAGAAGCTGATAACCATAGAAATGTAGGGGCAGCAGGTAAAGGGGTTTTGTCCTGGTTTTTACTGGTGTGAGGTGATTTTTGTACTGTGACATGGTTTACCAAAGACACTGATTTATCAGCCTGTAATGCTAGACTGTTGTGCTTAAGAAAACCTTAAACAAAACTGACACAAAACTGTTTTTTTTTATTCACTACAATTTGTCTGGTGCTTTCGTAACAATTCCTTAAAATCGGCGCGAACATTCATCGACAGTAATCAGGGAAATAATGGGTAACAAACGTAAATCATTCAGCTATATGGTTATTTTCCCGCTTAGTCTGGTGCTGTATGAGTTTTCAACTTATATCGGAAACGACATGATCCAGCCGGGAATGCTGGCCGTCGTGGCACAATTCCAGGCTGATGTTTCCTGGGTCTCTGGATCCATGACTGCTTACCTGGCGGGTGGGATGGTTTTGCAGTGGTTGCTTGGCCCATTATCTGACCGGCGCGGGCGGCGCCCGGTGATGCTGGCTGGCGCCCTGTGGTTTATTCTCACTTGCCTGGCAACATTGCTGGTACACGACATTGTGACTTTTACCGTGCTGCGTTTTATGCAGGGGGTTGGCCTGTGCTTTATTGGCGCAGTCGGGTACGCCGCAATACAAGAATCTTTTGATGAAGTGCGCTGTATAAAAATTACTGCGCTGATGGCAAATGTTGCGCTAATAGCACCTCTGCTTGGCCCACTGGCTGGTGCGGCCTGGGTTGCGGTTGCTCCCTGGGAGTGGATGTTTGTGTTATTTGCGGTTCTGGCACTGGTCGCCTTTATTGGGTTGTTGCACACCATGCCAGAAACAGCCACCCGCATTGGTGAACCGCTTTCTCTGCCTGCTCTGGTGAAAGATTACGCGCAAGTGTTGCGCAATCGGCGTTTCGTCGCCGGTGCTCTGGGCATTGGTTTTGTCTCATTGCCACTCCTGGCGTGGATAGCGCAATCTCCCGTGATGATTATTGAAGAACAAGGGTTGTCTTCCCTGGATTACGGGTTGCTGCAGGTACCAATTTTTGGATCGTTGATTGCGGGCAATCTGGTGCTGGCAAAGCTCACGGCACGCCATGCTGTACGTAAACTGATTTGGCTGGGTGCCTGGCCTATTACACTTGGGTTGCTACTGGCCGCACTGGCAACCTGGTCTGACCCACATGCATGGCTGTGGATGACAGCAGGGCTGAGCCTGTATGCTTTTGGTATTGGTCTGGCTAACGCCGGCCTGGTGCGTTTAACGCTCTTTTCCAGCGATATGAGTAAAGGTACGGTTTCTGCCGCAATGGGAATGCTGCAGATGCTGATTTTTATTGTGGGTATTGAATTCAGTAAACATGTTGAACTGGCGGGGGGAATGGGGGCTTTTTCTGCGGTAAACCTGGCCTGTGGCTTAATTTGGGCTGCCCTGACCACCTGGTTTTTGTGGGATAAAACCGTAGGTAGTAAGCAACAGCCCTGAAAGTACGTGCCGGGTTTCAGTCAGAACGGGTCGTTGCTGGCTGGGGTTTTGCCACTGCACGGGCAACCAGTGCGGCAACTATCATCAGCGCCAGCACAACCACCATCGCCTGGCGCAAACCGTAGTGCTCCCCAAGGTAACCCAGCATTGGGGGGCCAACCAGAAAGGCGATATAGCCTGTTGCGGCAACGACGCTTACCCGGGCTGGCGCGTTGGGGCCGGTGTCGCTTGCTGCTGAAATGGTGAGCGGAAAACCCAGTGATGCGCCAGCGCCCCATAACAGAACAGCGCAGCCTGCCAGAAACGGGTTATCGACAAACACAATTATGCCAATCCCCAGCGCACCCAACAATGCGCTGGTGCGCACTACTGCAACCCGGTTATAGCGGTCAATAAACCAGCCGCCAGTAAACCGTCCCAGCGTCATTCCCAGTGTAAACCCGGTATAGATAAGTGTGCCGGATGTTTGGGAAAACCCATGACCATCCACCATCAGTAAAGATAGCCAGTCGGTAGCGGAACCTTCCGCCAGTGCCATCGCCAGAATAACAACCCCAATAAGAAGTAACTGAATATCACGCCAGAAGGGAATATGTGCAGGTTCGTTACCTTGCTCACCTGCGGTGGTGTTACCACTGTTATGTGGTGGGATGGCTCGCACTGCAAGAACCAGTGGAACCAGGCTGACCAGGCCCGCAATAAACAAATGAAAACTTACCGGCAGTTTTAACGCCGACAAACCAATCCCGGCGCCTGCTCCGATTAAGGTACCGAAGCTGTAACACCCGTGCATCATCGGTAACAGGGTTTTCCCGCGCAACCGCTCAACAATGGCACCCTCAACATTCACCGCTACCTCGGAGGCACCTAACCCGGCGCCCAGGCAGGCAAGCCCCAGAGAAAACAGCCAGGGCAGGCCCGGCAACAGCGCTCCGGACATCAGCAAGATACCAGTAACCACTAATGACATGGCAAAACGAATGACCTTACGGGTACCCAAACGGTTCACCAGCCAGCCTGAACTCAGAATGCCACTCATCGAGCCAATTGAGAGCCCGAACAGCACAATCCCCATTTCACCAATGGAGACTTGCAAGTCATCGCGAATGGCCGGAGTACGAGAGGCCCAGGAGGCCATCAACAGGCCGGGGAGAAAAAATAACGCGAACAGAGCCCATGTGCGCTGGCGCAAGGCATGCGAAGAGGATAACGAGGAAAGCATAAAATCCCTGTAACTAAATTCCGATTAATGAACAGTAACAACTGCACGAAAGGTTGTACATAAGTGCAGCAAGAAACTTTTTTGTTATGGCTATGATAACCAATTGATTATGTTTGCTTATATATAACCAATTGCCGGGAAAGTCTGATCTCGATCAAAAGGTGAGGTTCGTCACAGATCGTAATATAATACTTTATATTACGATGATTACAAAATGAACAAAACAAAGCTCGCATTACTCATTCCTTTATTGGCAGGAACGCTCCCCACTCCAGGGTTCAGCGCAGTTTCAGAAGACAGTTCGGCGACCAGTAGCACGCCAGCAACCACCAGTAAGTCTGGTAAAGAAGACAAAATAGTGGTGACGGCGAAGCAACAAAGCCAGGGCGACACAACTCAGGAGGCAAAATCCGGTGCAGGTTTTACCGCACAGCAGGTTAATTTAGGGCCGCTGGGTGATAAAAGCTGGACTGATACCCCGTATTCCACCACCACTATCACTCACCAAATGATTGATAACCAGCAGGCGAAAAGTGTCAGTGAGTTACTGAAATATGCGCCAAGTACCCAGATGGAAGCCCGCGGTGGTATGGATGTGGGCCGCCCACAAAGCCGTGGTATGGAAGGCAGTGTGGTGGCGAATACACGGCTTGATGGCCTGAACATGGTTGCCACCACGGCGTTCCCGGTAGAAATGCTGGAACGCGTGGATGTGCTTAACAGCCTGACAGGTGCACTTTATGGCCCGGCAAGCCCGGCAGGGCAATTTAACTTTGTGGCGAAACGCCCTACAGACCAGCCTTTGCACCGTGTCACTCTGGGTTATCAGAGCCGTGGCGCCTACACCGGCCATGTTGATTTAGGCGGCCATGTTGATGATGGTAAATTTGGTTATCGAGTCAATTTATTGCACGAAGAAGGTGAAGGTGATGTTGCCGGCAGCACGTTGCGCAGGAAATTAGCCGCTGTAGCGCTCGACTGGAATATTCAGCCCGGCACGCAGGTTCAACTGGATGCCAGCCATTATGAGTTTATTCAGAAGGGTTACCCCTCAGGGTTCAGCTATGCCAATGGCATAAATCTTCCTTCAGCGTCCAAACTTAATCCGAAAAACAGAAACTACGCGCTGGATACCGCGGGTATGGATCTGACAACTGACACCATCAGCACCCGTTTATTACAGGATTTCAATGATGGCTGGTCTCTGACAGCAGGTGTGGGTTACCAACAGGCTGACCGCGCAATGCGCTCTGTCTCAAATACGATTAGCGATAACAATGGCACGCTGACCCGTAGCCTGTCGGATTCCAGCGCAGCAGGGCGTTTCAGGGTGTTGAGCAATATGCTCAGCCTTAATGGGCATGTTGATACTGGCAGTATTGGGCACGATCTTGCTTTCGCAACATCGGGGTATGTCTGGAGTATCTACTCTGCGAAAGGTAGCAGTGTGCGGTACAGCCTGGGAACCACAGATTTATATGACCCGGATTCTATGGATGAACCGGGTGATGGCAAAATTATCACCAATGGTGACCGTTATCGCTCCAGTACCAATACCCAGCAAAGCATCACCGCCGGTGACACGGTGACCTTTACACCAAAATGGTCGGCCATGTTCTACCTTAGCCAGAGTTGGCTGGAAACTGCCAATTACTCCAGCTCCGGTACTAAAAGCAGCCAGGTTAACCAGGATGGTCTGAGCCCGAACGTCGCTTTAATGTATAAAATCACACCTGATGTGATGGCTTATGTGAGCTATGCGGATTCTCTGGAACAGGGCGATACCGTTCCCACCGGAGAAGGGCTGAGCAATGAAGGGCAGACTCTCGATCCGATTCGCAGCAAACAATATGAAGTTGGTCTGAAAGCCGAGGTGAACAACATGCACCTTGGTGCTGCGCTGTTTCGCCTGAAACGCCCCTTCGCCTATGTTGACTCGACTGACATGGTTTACAAAGAAGAAGGGGATCAGGTAAATAATGGCCTGGAACTGACGGCATCTGGCCCGGTTATGGAAGGCCTGAATATCTACAGTGGCGTTACCTTCCTTGACCCGCAACTAAAAAATACTGTTTCCGAAAGCACCAGTAATAAATGGGTTGTTGGGGTACCAAAAGTACAGGCAAATATGCTGGTGGAATACAGCCTGCCGAGTATGCCGCAACTGGTCTATAGCGCCAATGTGCACTATACCGGTAAACGCGCGGCAAACGATACGAATACCACCTGGGCCGGGAGTTACACCACGCTGGACTTAGGTACCCGTTATTCCACGGTATTTGAAAATATTCCCACGACATTACGCCTTTCCGTTAATAACGTAACCAACCGGCGTTATTGGGCATCCATCTTCCCTGCATCAACCGATGGCTCTGGTACGTCCAACAGCGCTTTCCTGGGGACAGGCCGCGAAGTTCGTGCAACGGTAACGTTTGATTTTTGATTGATTCTGAGGCCGCTTCTTTATTGAAGCGGTAAAAACGAATGATACGATCTTTTCATGTAGTTGTTGCCAGCCTGATGGTGTTGCTGAGCCCGGTTTTTACACCCGCTTTTGCAGCACAACCAGCACATAGTGATGTGCGCATTGCTACGTCCTGGCCTGCGCAAAATACCATTATTGCCATGCTGGGTTACGGCAAAAATATTGTTGGCACCTCAGCAATAGCAAAACGTATACCACTGTTTCGCCAGGCGTTGCCAGGGATTGTAAATGTGCCGGATGTGAGTCTCACCTCCAGCCACGATATCAACCCTGAACAAATCCTCGCCCAACGTGCTCAATTGTTGTTTGTGCCTGAAAATATGCATATTGCTAAGCAGGATATGCTGGAACAGGCAGGTGTAAAAGTGCTGGTGCTACCCGATAACTCAATGGCTGCAATGGTTGAGCGGGTGATGAAAACAGCGCAAGTTCTGGGGCCAGACGCTCAGCAAAAAGCGCAGCAGTTCCAGGCTTACTTTAATCACAATGTGGCATTGGTGCAGTCCCGCCTGGCTGGAATACCTGACAGCCAGCGCCTGCGTGTTTACCATGCCATGATGAGCCCGGTAATGACTTCGGGAAAACCGTCTTTAAATGATGACTGGATTACCCTGGCCGGAGGGAAAAATGTAGCGGCAACATGGTTTGGTGGCAAACCCAACACCACCGGAGAAGTACCGGTTGAACGTGCCGTCGCTGCAGACCCTCAGGTTATCATTGCCATGACACGCCAGACCGCACAAATGATAGAGCATTCAGCTCAGTGGCAAAGTACCAGTGCGGTTAAAAATCACCGGGTGTTTGTGAACCCGCAGGGGATGTTCTGGTGGTGCCGGGAAACCAGTGAAGAAGCATTACAGTTTGTCTGGCTGGCGAAAAAGCTTTATCCGGCGCAATTCCAGGATATTGACATGAGCAAAATGACCCACGATTTTTACCAGAATTTCTTTGGGCTGGACCTGACATCTGCACAGATTCAGAACGTGCTGGAACCACAGCACTGATGCGTTAACCTGAAAAGCCCCGGAACAGTCCAGTTGTACCGGGGCTTTTTCTTTACTACCTAAACCACCTCAGCGGCGTTTTTTCCTTCCCTGAACCGCTTTAAACCGTGGGTTGCTCTTACAAATGACGTACATACGGCCTTTGCGTTTAACCAACTGGCAATCCGGATGGCGTTGTTTAGCCGAACGTAATGAGTTCAGTACCTGCATTATTACTTGTCCTTCGAGTTAAAAAAGCGCCCAAAGCGCTGGTTGAACCGGGCGGCACTTCCCTCATTGGTAAAGGTTTTCTGCTTACCGGTGTAGTAGGGATGCGAAGCCGAAGAAACATCGATGGTGACATAAGGGTATGTGTTGCCATCAAGCTCAATTTCACGGTCTGTTGCAATGGTTGAACCTACTTTTATGTAGTGATTTGCGCTGGTGTCATGGAACACCACGGTGCGGTATTGTGGGTGAAGTCCGGGTTTCATTTTGCCTCATTATTTATCAATAATGTTATAACATAACAATTATGATACGAGCTCCGTAAGCAAAGTGCAAGCTGTCTGCGGTGTGTGAATGTGGGGAGCTGGTGAGGGTAACTGACGGTTGATTGCCAACTTTTCTCGGTTAAGAAGCAGTAAGGAAAACAGAGAGTAGGTGTAACTTATGTTTCTATGGTGGGTAAATTATTACCGCGGCTAAATCGCAGGCAATAAAAAACCCATCAATCTTGAACCAAAATGGCGTGATTGATGGGCTCCACAAATTTGGGGACATCAAAGAAAAGCAGTGGCATTAATTCAGACTGCACGCCCCAAAAAAAGTTCTCCGCTGACCTAAAAAAAATTTATTTTTTTCTGTGGTCAACGTCACATCCCTGGCCAGATAACAATAATCAGTGTCCCGGCAAGGGTTAACAACACGTTAGCGATGGCGTAAGTCCCGGCGTAACCCAGTGCCGGGATGTTGCTGCGGGAAGCATCACTGATAATTTCCATTGCGGGTGCACAGGTGCGCGCCCCCATGATTGCGCCAAACAGCAACGCCCGGTTCATACGCAGTACATAAGCCCCAAACAGAAAGCAAATTAATACTGGCACCAGGCTTACAACCAGCCCGGAAGCCAGCATTTGCCCGCCAATAGCCCCCAGGTTGTGACCAATACCGCCCCCGGCACTCAAGCCTACACCCGCCATAAACACCATCAGGCCAAACTCTTTAACCATGTTGAGTGCGCCCTGGGGAATATAACCAAAGGTGGGGTGGTTGGCACGCAGGAAGCCGAGCATAATCCCGGCAAACAGCAGCCCGGCGGCATTACCGATACCAAAACTGAATGAACTGAACTGAAAGGTAATCATCCCGATCATCAGCCCAATAATAAAGAAAGCACAGAAAGCCAGCAGATCGGTGATTTGGCTGTGAATGGAAATAAAGCCGATGCGTTCTGCAACCGTTTTAACCCGACGTGCGTCACCACTCACCTGCAGTACATCGCCTTTGTTCAGGACAATGTTGTCGTCGATTGGCATCTCTATTTGGCTGCGAATAACGCGGTTAAGGAAACACCCGTGGTCCGTGAGCTTAAGTTGCGCCAGGCGGCGGCCAACAGCATTGTGGTTTTTTACCACTATCTCTTCGGTAACAATGCGCATATCGAGCAGGTCGCGGTCAAATACCTCTTTCCCGTTACGGAAACTGGGATCCAGGCGCGCATGGGCATCCGGGTAGCCGACCAGGGCAATTTCATCCCCCATCTGTAAGACTGCATCGCCATCGGGGTTAGCCAGAATACCGTTACGGCGAATACGCTCAATGTAGCAACCTGTCTGGCGGTAAATACCGAGTTCGCGCAGGTTTTTACCATCGGCCCAGGCGACCAACTCTGGCCCAACCCGGTAAGCGCGAATAACAGGCAAGTAAACTTTGCGGTTGGAATCGGTATCCAGACCACGCTCGCGGGCAATTTGCTGAGCGCTGGTTTGCAAATCCTGGTGCTGCAGTTTTGGCATATAACGGGCAGCAACAATCAGGCTGACCAGGCCAATAAGGTAAGTTAATGCGTAACCCAGGCTCAGGTGGTCAAGCGCGTTGACCAGTTCCGGGTGATTTATTCCTGAATGGCGCAAGGTATCGCCCGCACCAACCAGAACGGGTGTGGATGTCATAGATCCAGCCAGCATACCTGCTGTCAGGCCGATATCCCATCCGAAAAGTTTGCCCAGACCCAGTGCCAAAAATAATGCACTACCCACCATGACCAGTGCCAGCATCAGGTAATTTTTACCATCCCGGAAGAAAATGGAGAAAAAGTTCGGGCCCGCTTCCACGCCAACACAAAAGATGAACAACATGAAGCCCAAATTAAGTGCGTCTGTATTTATTGTGAAATGTTGTTGGCCTAATAATAAAGAAACAACCAGAACACCAATAGAATTACCAAGTTGGATTGAACCAAGGCGCAATTTACCCAAACACAGGCCAAGGGTGAGTACGACAAATAATAACAGGATGTAATTCCCGTTTAACAAATCTGCGACGTTTATGTTCACGGAAGCTAACTTCTTCTTTACTTGTAACTCGTTGAAAAAAATGATTGTTTTACACGCGTCTTTCGCATAAAAATAACACTATCGGCTGGCAAAAACTTCAGTGTTATATCGCCTGCAAAGAGTACGATGGGCGCTAGTGTAATCGTTATGGTTATCAACAGCCAGCAAGAAAAATGTAGTAAATGGCATCTCTGTTATATGTGGAATCATTCGCATTACCGGTAATGTGCCACGGAAGGAGGCTTCATATGAGGCGTTCGTGAAGCGAGCCGGTAGGAATACACAGAAATAAGCAGTGTGAAGGTGAGTGGGTAATACAGGTTTTGATAAGGACATTGGTAAAGTCAGCGCCCATTTGGGTTGCTCAACGTAATGGAAAAGCAAAGGAGGACGACTTTGTTATTCAAACGTTCATGGGGAGGCGGTTTATTCTGTTTTATCCTGTTCATTCTGGCATTTGTGATCCACAACCTCTTTTTAACTGACTCGGCACCCGCCAGCGGTAAGATGGATCCCGGAATGTTGTGTTTCATTGTTCCCGGCGTACTGGGCAGTTTGTGTTCGCGCCGTGCGCGCTTTTTTGCGCCTGTGGCCGGGTCATTAGTGGCTGTTCCGGTTTGCCTGTTGTTAATCAATGTGTGGGAACAGGACGATGCAGGCTTGTTGCAGGAGCTTGCCTGGCTGCTGAGTGCGGTATTCTGGAATGCCCTGGGTGCACTGTGTGTGCTGTTTCTCATTACGCTTGTCTGGCGGCAGGATGCCAGAAAACACCGGGTATAAAGCCCGGTAAGTCATTGCGGGTAAACAGAAAAGTGTTTTTAGTTTGTGGTGAAAAGCTGGAAAACAGTCAACGGGTTGTGTTGATTGCGGTTTAACCCACCGGGTAGCACTCCAGTGCCGGGCACCGGTTTGCTGTCAGCCTGTCACCGGGTCCGAAGACCCGGTGTTTGTTTTTTTGTGTTTTTTCAGTTTGCAGGTGAAAGAACAGGGTGTTGCTCAACCCAGGCAGCAAAGTCAGTAAAACCACCAATATGTTGTTTATCCACAAATATTTGCGGCACAGTGTCGACGGGTTTTCCGGCAGCTTGTTGCAGGTCTGCTTTAGTAATACCTTCTGCATGAATATCTACATAGCGAAACTCAAAGTCACTATGTGATGCACTGAGTTCTTCTGCCAGCGCCTTTGCACGCACACAATACGGGCAGCCGGGGCGTCCAAAAATTACAGTAAGCACAGTTGCTCCTTAGCTGAAGTTATCTTGCTAACTATTTTGCTGCTCTGCACCTGTTGGGGGAAGTTGAGTTTGCCTGTTGCTTTGATAACTGAAAACAATGAAAGCGTTCACCTGACGTCTGCCATCCTTTCATTATTGGCCTGACCGGGAGTGGTTTAGGGCTATACTAATGGGCCCACCACACAAGGAGACCGACCATGCGTTCACTGGGAGCATTACCTAAATCCGTGTTGCTGCTGGAAACCCTTGGCATTGTGCTGCTGTGTGTCGCCTGGCTGGTTGCCCATGGCGTGATATCAGTAACCGCTTTTCTTGCCACGGACATGGCTGTGATTTTGCTTATATTTAGCGGTATTGTACTGATGTTGCCTGCTGCAGTAGTGTTACTTGGCCAGATGGGGAAGAATTTGGCACCGTTATTATTTAACGGAGCTAACACACCAGCGGCAGATGACAAAAAAGCTGCCAATAAGGCTAAGGATAAAAATAATGACGCCAACCATTGATTTACTCTGTGCGCATCGCTCAATTCGCCAGTTCATTGATAAACCTGTCAGCGATGAACAACGTGCTGCGCTGTTTGCTGCTGCGCGCAGTACATCCACATCCAGCTTTTTACAGTGTAGTTCTATTATTCGGGTTACCGACCCGGCACTACGGGAGCAACTGGTTACGCTAAGTGGTGGCCAGGCACATGTTGCCAGTGCTGCTGAGTTCTGGGTGTTTTGTGCAGATTTTAACCGCCATTTGCAAATCTGCCCTGGTGCCCAGTTGGGTTATGCTGAACAGTTATTGTTGGGAGCGGTGGACACCGCCATGATGGGCCAAAACACCATGGTTGCGGCTGAGTCTCTTGGCCTGGGTGGTGTTTACATTGGTGGGATCCGCAATAATATTGAAGCGGTAACCCGCTTGTTGAAGTTACCAAAATATGTTTTGCCACTGTTCGGGTTATGCCTGGGCTGGCCAGATGAAAAACCGGAAGTTAAACCTCGCCTGCCGGAAAGTTTACTGGTACATGAAAACCAGTACCAGCCGGTAGATGCCGCCGAACTGGCGAATTATGATGCAACGCTTGCGGATTATTACCTCAACCGCACTACGCATAAACGCAAAGACACCTGGAGCGACCATATTCGCCGCAAAATAGTCACAGAAAGTCGCCCTTTTATCCTGGATTTTCTGCATAAGCAAGGCTGGGCAACCCGCTAATATTCTCTCTGCTTTCCCCCTTACAGGGGGAAACGGGTGGTGGTACTATACGCGGGTTTTAAGGCTGGTCAGTCTCTTGCAGAGGTGCAGGGTGAAAATTGCCATTCTTTCCCGTGATGGAACACTTTATTCTTGTAAACGTTTAAAGCAGGCAGCGCTCAATCGTGGGCATTTTGTCGATATTATCGATCCGTTGTCCTGTTATATGAATATCAACCCCGCCAGTTCGTCTGTGCATTATAAAGGGCGACAGTTACCGCATTATGATGCCGTCATTCCGCGTATTGGCTCCGCAATTACTTTTTATGGTACTGCGGTATTGCGCCAGTTCGAAATGTTGGGCAGCTACCCTCTGAATGAGTCGGTCGCAATAACTCGCGCCCGGGATAAACTGCGCTCCATGCAGCTGCTGGCCCGGCAAGGCATCGATTTACCGATGACCGGGATTGCGCACTCACCAGACGACACCCACGATCTTATTGAAATGGTTGGGGGCGCGCCGCTGGTGGTAAAACTGGTTGAGGGTACCCAGGGCATTGGTGTGGTTCTGGCTGAAACACGCCAGGCTGCTGAAAGTGTGATTGACGCTTTCCGTGGCCTGAATGCCCATATTCTGGTGCAGGAATTTATTAAAGAAGCGCAGGGGCGGGATATCCGTTGCCTGGTTGTCGGCGGGCGTGTTGTTGCCGCCATTGAGCGCCAGGCGAAAGACGGAGATTTCCGCTCTAATTTGCACCGGGGAGGCAAAGCAGTTGTCGCCAGTATTACGCCACAGGAGCGTGAAGTGGCGATACGTGCGGCTTCAACTATGGGGCTGGATGTTGCCGGGGTGGATATTTTGCGTGCCACCCGTGGGCCGCTGGTGATGGAAGTGAATGCCTCGCCAGGGCTTGAAGGTATCGAAAAAACAACGGGCATCGATATTGCTGCACAAATTATCGGCTGGGTGGAAAGCCAGGCCCGGCCCGGTTTCTGTCTCAAAATGGGCGGTTAAGTGCGTTGTGGCCATATGGCCGTGGTACAGGGCGCCATTTTTGCGTAAGCTATGGCGTCGATTTTCTATTGAAGAGGTTATACCCGTATGGATTCACTCGTCGTCCCTACCCTGGACACGCTACGCCACTGGCTTGATGACGCTGGCGTAAGCTTTTTCGAGTGTGATTCCTGCCAGGCGTTGCATCTCCCCCATATGCAGGAGTTTGCTGGTGTGTTTGATGCCAAGTTAGATCTGGTTGATAGTGTGCTGGTTTTTTCCGCCCTGGCTGAGGTCAAACCTTCCGCTTTGTTGGCACTGGCAGGGGATATTTCGGCAGTCAATGCCAGTTCACTTACTGTGAAAGCGTTCCTTGATGTTCAGGATGACAACCTGCCACGCCTGGTGGTTTGCCAGGCTTTTCCCGTTGCAGTAGGTATTAGCCGTGAGCAGTTTACGCATTTTTTGCGCCAGAGTGAGGAACAGATCTCCATGGTGATTCTGGAAGCCAGCGCCCAACAAATGTTGTGGAATGGGGATGAAGATGATGCTTCCCGCCGCCCGGTATCCAGCCATCTGTTACACTGATTTACCCGCCTGAGGCGCAGAAAGCTATCTGTGTACTGCGCCTGTTGTTTCTCTGCCTGTACCGGCCCGCTGCTTATATCCATGTGTAAATAGTGGATATTGTGGTGCTTTGTTGCTCATTTCCTGATTGATGCCTAAAAAATTGAAAAAAGGCGTTTTTTAATCCCCACCCACGGCCAAAATCCTGGCTACATTTACACTGCGTTATCACTTGTTACTGGCCTGGCGCGAGTGTGAAATTTTTTTACGTCCGTATGACAAAATATGCATGAATATTGCATCAGGTTAATGGCCTGATTTTACTCGACGCCATGCTGAGCGCGAGTTTTACCCTTTATTCAGAAGGAATAAGATATGTCCCGCCAAAGTAAAAAATGGTTGTCTGGTTTGGTGGCTGGCGTTCTGATGGCTGCTTCTGCCTCAACGCTGGCTGCGGATGGAAAGACGCTGCATGTGTATAACTGGTCGGATTATATTGGGCCGGATACCGTAGCCAATTTCACCAAAGAAACCGGTATTAAAGTTGTTTACGACGTTTTTGATTCAAACGAAGTACTCGAAGGCAAACTGATGGCAGGCAGTACCGGGTTTGACCTGGTGGTTCCGTCGGCCAGCTTTCTTGAACGCCAACTGATGGCCGGTGTGTTTCAGCCCCTGGATAAAAGCAAACTCCCCAACTGGAAAAACCTCGATCCGGCGCTGTTAAAGCTGGTTGCCAAACATGATCCCGACAACAAATACGCTGTGCCTTATATGTGGGCGACTACCGGGATTGGCTACAACGTAGATAAAGTTAAAGCGGTACTGGGTAAAGATGCACCGGTTAATAGCTGGGATTTGGTACTGAAACCAGAAAACCTCGAAAAATTAAAAAGTTGTGGGGTTTCTTTCCTGGATGCGCCAGAAGAAATTTTTGCAACAGTGCTGAACTATCTTGGCAAAGATCCGAACAGCTCTAATGCATCTGACTACAGCGGTGCAGCAACCGACTTGTTACTGAAACTGCGTCCAAGTATCCGTTATTTCCATTCCTCTCAATATATTAATGATTTGGCAAATGGCGATATTTGCGTGGCGATTGGCTGGGCAGGGGATGTATGGCAGGCCGCTAACCGTGCGAAAGAAGCGAAAAACGGCGTGCATATCTCTTATTCAATCCCGAAAGAAGGTGCTCTGGCGTTTTTTGACGTCTTCGCGATGCCAGCTGATGCGAAGAATAAGGATGAAGCCTATCAGTTCCTTAATTACCTGATGCGCCCGGATGTGGTGGCCGATATCAGCAACCATATCTATTACGCTAACGCCAACAAAGCTGCAACGCCGCTGGTGAATGCTGAAGTGCGTGATAACCCGGGTATTTACCCGCCGCCAGATGTTATGGCAAAACTGTTTACCCTTAAAGTTCAGGACCCCAAATTGGATCGTGTAAGAACACGAGCCTGGACAAAAGTTAAAAGTGGTAAATAAGTCAGTAAGTTAATAGAACGAGGCAATGCACCTTTTTGGTGCGCTATAAGGTGCAATTGCCTCAAAATGATGCAAATAACGTTATGCATCGCAAGCCAGTAAATTGTACGCCTGTTAGCGTATAAGTTTTAGATTTGCCGGAGAGCACAATCAGTGAACGATGTCATTCCCCGCCCACAAGCGAAGAGTAGTAAGGCGTTAACGCCATTACTGGAAATTCGGAATCTGACAAAATCCTTCGACGGCCAGCATGCCGTTGATGATGTCAGTTTGACTATCTACAAAGGTGAGATTTTTGCACTGCTTGGTGCCTCAGGCTGCGGGAAATCTACGCTGTTACGTATGCTGGCCGGGTTTGAGCAACCAACAACAGGGCAAATCATGCTCGATGGTGTAGACCTGGCTCATGTACCGCCATATCAGCGCCCCATCAATATGATGTTCCAGTCTTATGCCCTGTTCCCACATATGACAGTGGAGCAGAATATTGCGTTTGGCCTCAAACAGGACAAGTTACCCAGAGCGGAAATTGCCAGCCGGGTGGAAGAAATGTTGAGCCTGGTGCATATGCAGGAGTTCGCCAAGCGTAAACCTCACCAGTTATCCGGCGGTCAGCGTCAGCGTGTTGCGCTGGCTCGTAGCCTGGCTAAACGCCCTAAATTATTACTGCTCGATGAACCAATGGGCGCTCTGGATAAAAAACTGCGTGACCGTATGCAACTGGAAGTGGTGGATATCCTGGAACGTGTTGGCGTGACCTGTGTGATGGTAACCCACGACCAGGAAGAAGCGATGACTATGGCCGGCCGCATTGCCATTATGAACCGTGGCAAGTTTGTGCAAATAGGCGAACCGGAAGAGATTTATGAACACCCGACCACAAGATATAGCGCGGAATTTATTGGTTCGGTGAATGTATTTGAGGGCATCCTGAAAGAGAGCCAGGAAGACGGCCTGGTTATCGATTCCCCAGGGTTGCGCCATCCGTTGAAAGTGGACCCGGATGCTTCTGTGGTAGAAGGCGTACCTGTCTGGGTGGCCCTGCGCCCGGAAAAGATCACCTTGTGCGAAGACCCGCCAGCAGACGGTTTTAACTTTGCGGTAGGGGAAGTTGTGCACATTGCTTATCTGGGTGACCTCTCTATTTACCATGTGCGGTTAAGCAGTGGGCAGATGATTAGTGCCCAGTTACAGAATGAGCACCGGTACCGGAAAGGAATGCCTACCTGGGGCGACGAAGTGAAGCTTTGCTGGGATGCGGATAGCTGTGTCGTCTTGACAGTTTAGGAGTTGTTCTATGAGTAGCTATACTGAGCCCACACCAACATCGTCGAGTACCTCCCAAACACCACCCGGTTCATTACGCCGCTGGTTAGGCAGGGTGCAAATGGCTCATGGGCGCAAACTGGTTATTGCCTTGCCATATCTGTGGCTGTGCCTGTTGTTCATGTTGCCATTTTTAATTGTTTTCAAGATTAGTCTTGCCGATATGGCGCGCGCTATTCCGCCTTATACTGACCTGGTCAGTTGGGCAGACCAGCAGCTTTCGGTGTCGATTAACCTTGGTAATTTCCTGCAGTTAACGGATGACCCACTGTATTACGAAGCCTACCTGCAATCGTTACAGGTTGCGGCGGTTTCAACCATTTGCTGCTTACTGTTGGGTTACCCACTCGCCTGGGCCGTAGCTCACAGTAAAACTTCTACACGTAATATTTTGCTGTTGCTGGTCATCTTACCTTCCTGGACATCATTCCTTATTCGTGTTTATGCATGGATGGGAATTTTGAAAGAAAACGGGGTGTTGAATAACGTGCTGTTGTGGTTGGGCGTGATTGACCATCCGCTGACTATTTTGCACACCAACCTGGCGGTGTATATCGGGATTGTTTATGCCTATTTGCCCTTTATGGTGCTGCCTATTTATACCGCGCTGACGCGAATTGATTACTCCCTGGTTGAGGCTTCGCTGGATCTCGGCGCTAAACCCTTGAAAACCTTTTTCAGCGTTGTGGTTCCGCTGACCAAAGGCGGCATTATTGCCGGTTCCATGCTGGTGTTTATTCCGGCCGTTGGGGAGTTTGTTATCCCTGAACTTCTGGGGGGCCCGGACAGCATTATGATTGGCCGTGTCCTCTGGCAGGAGTTTTTCAATAACCGTGACTGGCCGGTTGCTTCCGCTGTCGCGATTACAATGCTGGTGGTATTGATAGTGCCCATTATGTGGTTCCACAAATATCAGAACAAAGGCATGGGAGGACATTAATGAATACGTTACCTGTTGTACGTTCTCCATGGCGGATTTTTATCCTGGTTGTCGGGTTTACCTTCCTGTATGCCCCGATGCTGATGCTGGTCATCTACTCATTTAACAGCTCGCAATTAGTAACCGTTTGGGCTGGCTGGTCCACTAAATGGTATGGCGAAGTGTTTCGTGACACCGCCATGATGAATGCCGTTGGGCTGAGCTTGTCTATTGCTGCGTTATCCGCCACGATGGCGGTTGTTCTGGGGACGATTGCCGCAGTGGTGATGGTGCGTTTTGGGCGTTTTCGTGGCTCGAATGGCTTTGCGTTTATGCTCACCGCACCACTGGTCATGCCGGATGTGATTACCGGGTTGTCATTACTGTTGCTGTTCGTGGCAATGGGTAGTTCACTGGGCTGGCCGGGCGAACGTGGCATGATGACCATCTGGCTGGCACATGTAACATTCTGCACAGCGTATGTCTCGGTGGTGATAAGTTCTCGTTTGCGTGAGCTGGATCAGTCCATTGAAGAAGCGGCTATGGATCTGGGGGCCACACCACTCAAAGTGTTCTTTGTGATAACAGTTCCCATGATTTCGCCGGCTATTATTTCCGGCTGGCTGCTGGCCTTTACGCTGTCACTGGATGACCTGGTCATTGCCAGCTTTGTTTCCGGGCCGGGTGCAACCACGCTGCCAATGCTGGTGTTCTCCAGTGTGCGTATGGGGGTTAACCCGGAAATCAACGCGCTGGCATCAATTATTCTCGGGGTAGTGGGGGTTATCGGCCTGATTGCATGGTGGTTTATGGCAAGGGCTGAAAAACAGCGTATGCGTGATATCCAGCGTGCAAGGCAGCACTGAAAGGCCTAAAATCAGTGGGATATAGGCGTGCTGTTACAACAGCATGTACTGACAAGGAAACGAGGTTGTGGATATTTTGAGCAAATACCCCGCTGGTCAGGCAAAACTGAATGTGCCCACACTGGTTTATATTGCCGCTATTGGCATTATCACCACCCGCTGCCTGGATGTCCTGATGCTGTTTAACGCGCTGGGTGTCCAGGGGAGTATTGATTTTATACAGCGTAGCGTCCAGACCTGGGCGCTGACGCTGATTTTCTTTGCCAGCCTGGTTTTGCTCTTTATTGAAATACGTTGTGCTTTCGTTATTTTGCGGGGGCGCAATTGGGGGCGCTGGGTTTTTCTGGCAACTCAGGTAATCTCTTCTGTGTATCTGTGGTGCGCCTCACTGGGGTGGGGCTACCCGGAGTTATTCAGCATTCCAGGTGAAAGCAAAAGTGCCATTCTGCATGGGTTGTTCATGCAAAAACTACCCGACTTACTGGTTCTGGCACTGTTGTTTGTGCCGCTGCGTAGTCGGCGTTTTTTTCGGGTTCACTAAGCAGCAGGCAGCACCATGCCGTGGTAGAATCCCGTTCCGCGTTTTTTCAGGGCTTTTTTATGCAGTGCGAACTCTATGCTGAAGGGCGTTGCCACTCCTGCCAGTGGCTGACGCTTCCCCTCGCTCAACAACTTGAAAAGAAAATGGTGCATTTGCGCGAGCTGCTCGCGCAAATGCCTGTTGGTCAGTGGCGCCAGCCGGTTAGTGGTGCTGAGCAGGCGTTTCGCAATAAAGCCAAAATGGTGGTGAGCGGCAGCGTTGAACGCCCAATTCTTGGGGTCCGTAACCGTGACGGCAGTGTGGCGGACCTGGCGGGTTGCCCGCTGTACCCGGCGGCTTTTGCCGGGGTGTTTGCGGCCATTAAGCCGTTTATTGCCAGGGTTGGCCTCACGCCCTATAACGTTGAACGGCAACGAGGTGAACTGAAGTACCTGTTGCTGACGCAAAGCCAGCATGATGGCAGCCTGATGCTGCGTTTTGTGTTGCGCTCTGCAGCTAAAATTGCCCGCCTGAAACAGGAACTGCCCTGGCTGCAGGAACAGGTTCCCCAGTTACGTGTGATTACGGCCAATATCCAGCCGGTACATATGGCCATTATGGAAGGGGAAGAAGAGATTCTGTTAACCCCGGACACAGCTTTGCGGGAAGTATTCAATGGTGTGCCATTGTGGATCCGCCCGCAAAGTTTTTTCCAGACTAACCCGCAAGTTGCCAGTGCATTGTATGCCACTGCCCGAGACTGGGTGCGCGCATTGCCTGTGCAACATATGTGGGACTTATTTTGTGGTGTGGGTGGGTTCGGCCTGCACTGTGCTACACCTCAAATGCAACTGACCGGAATAGAAATTGCGCCGGAAGCCATCAATAGTGCCCAGCTGTCTGCACAAGAACTGGGGCTTAAGCATGTTGACTTTCAGGCACTGGATTCCACTTCCTGGGCTACAGGCCAGCAGGCGGTACCAGACCTGGTGCTGGTTAACCCCCCAAGGCGCGGGATTGGCCCTGAGCTGTGCCGTTTTTTAACTGATATGGCTCCGGGTTTTATTGTCTATTCCAGTTGTAACGCAGTCACTATGGCTGAAGATATTCGTCGCCTTGCTGGTTACCGTATTGAGCAGGTTCAGTTGTTTGATATGTTCCCGCATACTGCGCATTATGAAGTGCTGGCATTGCTACGCCGCTGAAGGCAGGTGCGATAAACAAAAAAACCGCTGCACCGGAGTGACAGCGGTTTTTCTGGTGTAGCTACCGGTTTATTGCGGGAACCATTTATTACTGATTTTCTGGTAAGTCCCGTCTGCTTTGATGGCGTCCAGTGCTGTATTCAGTTGCTTCAGCAGCGCCGTATTTTGTGGGCGAACGGCAATACCTAAGCCGGTGCCAAAATATTGTGGATCAGTAACATGCTGGCCTACTGCCGCCAGTTCCGGGTTCGTTTTCAGCCACTCATTCACCACCGCTGTATCACCAAAGACACCATCCAGGCGGCCATTTTTCAGGTCAATGATGGCATTCTGGTAACTGTCATAAGCCACGGTTTTAATCTCAGGGTGTTTTTCCTGCAGATATTTCTGGTGAGTAGTCCCGTTTTCCATGCCAATCCGTTTGCCTTTTAAGTCTGCAAAGCTGGTGAACTGCCCTTTTTTGGCAATAACTACAGCAGAGTTAGCGTAATACGGCTGGGTGAATGTGACTTGTTTACTGCGTTCCGGGGTGATGTCCATGCCGGAAATAACGGCATCAAACTTACGGAACTTAAGTGACGGGATCAGGCTGTCGAATGCCTGGTTGGTAAAGGTGCAGTCTGCCGCCATTTTTTGGCACAAAGCATTGGCCAGATCGATATCAAAACCAACAATGTGGTTATTGGCATCTAAGGATTCAAAAGGAGGGTAGGTGGCAGAAAGCCCAAAGTTAATTTTTTCTGCTGCGCTAACCTGGAAAGCACTGGCCATCATGGCAACCAATAACCATTTTTTCATTGTGTGTTGCTCCTGTCTGTCACTGTTTTTTTATGTTCGTGATAGCGGGAGTATTATCCATAATGAATTTATATGCAATTAAAATGTATAATTAGTTATTTATATGGGTAAAAAAAAGGCGACCCGGAGTCGCCTTTTGCACTGACTGATAATATTAAAAACTTAATTACGGCGTTCAAAAGCCAGCGCGCGGCGTTCGATTACACGCATCAGTAATGTAAGAATGCCATTTACTATCAAATAGATGACTCCGGCTGCACCAAACACCATGACGTCATAGGTGCGGCCATACAGCAACTGGCCATAGCCCATTACTTCCATCAGTGTGATGGTATAAGCAAGCGAGGTGCTTTTGAATACCAGAACCACTTCGTTGGAATATGAAGACAAGGCGCGTTTGAAGGCGAATGGCAACAGGATTGCCAACTGGTCTTTACGGCTCATCCCCAGTGACTGGCAGGATTGCCACTGCCCGGCAGGGATCGCGCGAATTGCACCATAAAATAACTGCGTGGTATAGGCCGCACTGTTAAGTGACAATGCCAGCATTGCGCACAACCATGGCTCTGACAGCAAATGCCATAACACCGGGTAGTTTTGCAGCGAAGGAAACTGACCAGGCCCGTAGTAGATAAGGAAGATCTGCACCAGCAAAGGCGTACCGGTAAATAACGTGATATAGCCACGTACCAGCAACGCCACAACTGGCGTTTTCAGCGTTAAAATAACCGTGAAAACCAGTGACAGCGCGAGCGCCAGAATAATCGAAGCAACGGTCAGTGTCAGGCTGGTGTGCAGGCCTTTTAATAACTCAGGTAAATAAGCGAGCATTATTCCGGCCTCCGCTCAAAACGCGTCGCGCGCAGGTCAATACGTTTAAGAACATACTGGCTTATCAGCGTGATGACCAGGTAGATAGCGGCTGCGATAATGTACCAGGTAAAGGGCTCCTGAGTGCGCGTGGCAATACTGCGGGTTTGCAACATCAGGTCGTTAACACTTATCAGTGAAACTAAAGCGGTATCTTTCAGCAGAACCAGCCACTGGTTGCCTAAACCGGGAAGGGCATGGCGCCACATTTGCGGCATAACAATGCGGAAAAAAATGGCAGCTTTGCTCAGCCCCAGAGCCTGGCCTGATTCACGCTGGCCTTCCGGTACTGCTTTCAGTGCGCCACGTAACGTTTGTGAGGCGTAAGCTGCATACAACATCGACAGCGCAATAACCCCACACAGGAACGGGCTGACATCAAAGTTCTCAATCTGTACCTGGATATGGAGTTGAGTGAAACCGAGCGGCAGGGTAAAACCATCTGAAAGCGTCAATAACAGCTGGGAAGCGCCAAAATAGACAAACAGAACCACCAGAATTTCCGGCAGGCCACGCAGCAGGGTAACTAACCCGGAGGCCAGCCACGAAACGGCGCGCAGGCGCGATGACTCCAGCACAGCAAACAGCATCGCCAGAGCAAGGCCAACAGCCAGTGCACAAACGGCAAGGCCGACGGTCATCCCGGCGGCGCTTGCTAAAGGAAACATTTCGTTCATTCAGTTGATTACTTCTGGAACCATTTGTTGTAGATGGCGGTGTATGTCCCGTCAGCTTTTACTTTGTCCAGCGCGGCGTTGAATTTCTGCTGCAACTCGGTATTACCCATACGCACAGCAATACCCAGGCCAGTGCCAAAGTAGTCTTTATCAGTCACTTTATCGCCCACAGCCGCCAGTTTCGGGTCTGCCTTCAGCCATTCGGTAACGACTGCAGTATCACCGAATACTGCGTCGATACGGCCATTTTGCAGATCCAGTTTAGCGTTCTGGTAGCTGTCGTAGGGTACAACCGTGATTTCCGGGTGTTTATCCATAATAAATTTCTGATGCGTGGTACCGTTCTGCACACCCACTTTTTTGCCTTTCAGTTCAGCAATCGTGGTGTATTTACCTTTCTGGCCAACAAACAGTGCAGAGTTGTCGTAATAAGGTTTGCTGAACAGAACCTGTTTTTCACGCTCAGGAGTAATATCCATCCCGGCCATGACGGCATCAAAACGGCGGAATTTCAGGCTGGGGATCAGGCTGTCAAATGCCTGGTTAGTAAATGTGCAGGTTGCATCAATTTGTTTGCACAAAGCGTTAGCCAGATCAACGTCGAAACCAACGATTTTGTTGTTGGCATCCATAGATTCGAACGGAGGGTAGGAGGCTTCTGTTGCAAAACGGATTGTCTGTGCGGCAGTCGCAGAAAGGCTCAGGCTGGCAAGCAGCGTGGCAATAATTACTTTTTTCATTGTCATTTCCCAAACAACATCAGTGAGAGAGATACTGTTTAAACGCATCGGTTTGCGGCTCGCTAAAGCAGGACGCATCGCCTTGTTCAACAATGTGGCCATTTTCCATATACACAACACGGCTGGCCGTTTTACGTGCGACTTCCACTTCGTGGGTCACGATGACCTGAGTGATCCCCGTCTCTGAAAGCTCACGAATAATACTGACTATCTGCGCGGTAATTTCTGGATCCAGCGCGGCAGTCGGTTCGTCAAACAACAGAACCTGTGGTTCCATCATAAGTGCTCTGGCAATGGCAACACGCTGTTGCTGACCACCAGATAAATGCAATGGATAGCGGTCACTGTACGGGGTCAGGCGCAAGCGGTTAAGTAGCTTTTCCGCTCTGGCGCGGGCTTCATCTTTACTCAGGCCCAACACCCGGCAGGGGGCTTCAATTAAGTTGTGCATTACAGACAGATGCGGCCACAAATTATATTGCTGAAACACCATACCCACATTCTGGCGTAGCAGGCGAATCGCCATATCACCTGGGGTTTTGGTGAAATTAAACTGGTTGCCCGCGATGTTCAGCGTCCCGGAACGTGGCATTTCCAGCAGGTTAAGTACCCGCAGCAGCGAACTTTTGCCTGCACCACTTGGGCCAAGCAGCACCAGCGTTTCGCCCTGAGGGCAATCCAGGGTGATATCGAACAGCGCCTGATGCGCGCCGTAGAAGCAATTAATGCTGTTTAGTTGAATACTCATGCGAAGCAGTCGAATAGCTATTGAGGCCGCAAATAGTAACGTTCGCAGAATACTTATGCAATATTTATGGGTTAAAACTTAAATTCGACTGGGTAATCCAGTTAAATGCAGCATAAGATAACGGGGTCAGGGGGAGGTGAGTATAAATGTCGGTGATTTAACAAAATGCCAGACTATTTATACGGTTTACTTTTCCTGACCCGCAGAGATTGGCCGCCAGCTACAGTTAGTGGCGTTCAAGTGACTGGCGAAGAGTTCCTGCGACCGCAGTGCTGGAAGGAGTCAGGTAACGAATGTCATCCACCACCCAGCACTGGCCTTCACGCACCATCAGCACTTCATCTTTCCCTTCGTTTGTCCCTTGCTTAATACTTACACGCAGTGGGATGTTTTGTGCATCGCTATTGGGAATGGTTGAAGCGCTGGCAACACTGGCGCTGTCCGGGGCAGGCGTGAAACTGGAGAATTTAAGGGTACTGCTTTGTTGCTGCTGAACCAGTTGCCACAGGTTGTCGCTCAAATAAGGGCGTAACCCGGCTACATCAGTTGCATTACGGTGGTTTGCCCGATAATCGTAAAATTGCTGTGCGACGCTGTCCGGGCCGCCATCTGCACATGGACCCACGCGAGTGCTGGTATCCTTAATGGCTGGGGTCACAGTGGTACAGGCGCTGAGAACCAGCGTACTGGCAAGAGAGAAACCGGCCAATGTTTTACGCATTATTATTTCCTTATGTATTTTGAAAACGGATGTGAACAAGCATACCTCTTACAGAGAATAGCTTGTTCCGTGTTATTCGGTTGGTGCAGTTGTGCTAAGCGCGTAAGATAGTTGGCCTTAACAGGATGTTTTTCCCCGGTATTCACTACTTTTGGGGAAACAAGAGTAAACAATGGCAGGAAGAATGCAGTCATGATCAAGGCATTTATTTATTTTTCGCTGGCGCTGTTACTGGTGAGTTGCCGTGGCAATAATGACATTGAAGACCGGGGTGCCTACCAGGTTAATACCAGCCAGCATGCTTATGCCGCATTTCCCCGTGTGCGCATACTGGTGATTCATTACACCGCAGGTGATTTCGATACCTCCCTGAGCACACTGGTTGGTAATAATGTCAGCGCACACTATTTAATTCCGCAGCTACAACCCAGACCGGGCGATAAACCGCTGGTATGGCAACTGGTTCCTGAAAGTGATATCGCGTGGCATGCCGGGGTCAGTTACTGGCGCGGCACCACCCGGTTAAATGATGTCTCTGTTGGGATTGAGCTGGAGAATGCCGGTTGGGTGCGGGAACACGGCGTGAAACATTTTGCTCCGTTTCCGGTTGCGCAGATTAATGCTTTGATCCCTCTGGCGCGCGATATTATTCAGCGCTACCACATCAAGCCGCAAAATGTAGTGGCCCACGCAGATATCGCACCGCAACGTAAACAAGACCCTGGCCCGTTATTTCCATGGGAAATGCTGGCACATGAAGGCATTGGCGCCTGGCCCGACACAGCTCGGGTTACGGCGTATCTTGCCGGGCGCCCTGCCTGGCAGCCAGTCCCTATGCCAGAAATGCTGGCGTTGCTTTCACGCTATGGCTATGAAGTGACGCCCGGAATGAGCGATGCAGAACAACACCGGGTAGTGGCAGCTTTCCAGATGCATTTCCGCCCGGCAAAGTATGATGGCAACCCAGATGCCCAAACAGAAGCAATCGCCCGTGCATTGCTGGAAAAATACCCGCATCACTAATCATCCGCCTGGAGTGCGGTATTGGTAACCAACGCGCACAGCCATTATGGGGTGCGCTTTGGTTAATGAGGGAATAGCAAAAAAACGTTAACGCAACCGCCCATGGTCTTTTAACCACTCTGCAGTCAGGTGGATGCCTTCATCAAGAGAAATAACCGGCTGGTACCCCAGTTCTGTTTCCGCCCGCTGTGTATCCAGTGTGAAATCAAAATTGAGTTTGGATACGCCGTAGTGCGTGAGCGCGGGTTCACGCGATGCTTTATTGCCAAAACGTTCCATACCGCGGGCAAACATATCCAGCATGGGGTAAGGCACTGAACGAATGCGGCACTTTATACCCAGTTCATCAATCAGGCGTTGCACTATTAACCGTAATGGGCGAGCTTCCTGGTTCGTAATATTGTATGCCCGCCCGGATGGCAGCTTGTCGCAGGCTTCACTGCTTGCCAGCCACATGGCATGTACCGCGTTTTCCTGGTAAGTCATATCCACCAGTGCATCGCCTCCGCGCGGCAGTAAAATACTGCCATAGTGGCGCATCATTTGTACCAACCGCGGGAAAAAGACTGTGTCATGGGGCCCGAACAGGCTTTGTGGGCGTAAAACAGTAAAGCGGGTTTGCGGGTTGGATTGCGCAAGGTGATGAATGACATCTTCTGCTGCTGCTTTACTGCGGGCAAACTCGTTGGCATAGCGCACAGGGCGAAAATCTTCGTGTACGTTATGGTGGTGGTGGTAATCGAAATAGAGTGAAGGTGAGGAGATATGGACAAAATTCCGCACGCCCCAGGCTACAGCCCACTCACCCAGGCGACGGGTCGCCCGGACATTCGCCAGATCAAAAGCATCCTGGGTTCCCCAGGGAGAGGTGAAACTGGAGCAATGCCACAGAGTATCGACCCCCGCAAGCATGGCTTTTGCCTGCGAAGAGACGAGGTCTGTCAGGTTGGCATGGATAAATTCTGCGCCCAGTTTTTCCAGCAGTTGCCCCATGGCTGCGTTGGTTCCTGTGGCACGCACACTGACACCTTTGTGGCGCAGGTATTCCACCGCATTTCTGCCCAGGCCACTGGTTGCACCTGTGATCAGTACCTTCATGTAAACTCAGCTTTCTTTTGAAATGACGTGCGCATTTTTCCGTGAAAAGCGCGTACATGCAATGGGCGACAGGTAAGAAAACAGGTTAATCCGAGGTTTTTTTACCAGATTGTTCAGCCAACTGGATTACTCGTCTGACCATGCCACGAAAAATAAACAAATGTGCGGGGAACATCACCAACCAGTAAAGTAACCCTGAGAAGCCATGAGGATGCCACCAGGCACGAATATCCACTTCCCGGGAATCTCCCTTATCCCGCAGGGTAAAACACAAGCGACCGAGCCCCGGTGCTTTCATGCCAAATAATAAACTTAACTGTTTCTCCGGGTCTGCTATCAGCACTTTCCAGCTATCCACCTTATCGCCTTTTTGCAACCAGAGCCTGTTGGGGCGGCCTTTGGGTAACCGGTGGCCCAATAACCGGTCTAACAGGGCGCGTGTCGCCCACAGTGGGCCTGCGAAGAAAAAGCCTTCTTTCCCCCCTACCTGGTTTATCACCTGCCATAAAGCGGCTGTTGAAGCCGTGGTGTTCTGGGTGTGGCCTGCCTGTTTGGGGAAATAGCCATATTCAGGTTGCCAGCGGGCATGGGCATGTTCATCAAACCCCCAGTCACTGGGGTGTGCAAGGTGTTGTTCTTCTTCCAGCGTCTTACGCACGGCGTCATCAAAAGTGGTGAGCTTACGCGGGAATAGTTGTTGCAACTGGCTGGCATCCGGGAGCAGGTCATGAGCTATTCCCTGAATCAGTGCCTGAGCGGTGGCAGGGGGCACTGAGGTTATCAGGTGCAAAAACCACACGGAGATCCAGCGTACCGGAAGAGGGATGGCAACCAGTGGGCGGTGAACGCCACTGATAGCCATAAAACGGTGAAATTGTTCCTGATAAGAGAGCACATCCGGGCCTGCTGCTTCGAAAACCTGGTGGTCTTTGGGGGAGTAAAATGCAAATTGCGCCAGGTAATAGAGCAAGTCATCAAGGGCGATGGGGCTGGTGCGCGAACGCACCCAGCGTGGCGGAGTCAGCAGCGGGAGGTTGTAAACCATATCGCGCATGACTTCGAACGCCGCTGAGCCGGCACCGACAATAATACCCGCCCGCAACTCGGTGAGCGGCACGCCAGATTCAGCCAGAATTTGTGCTGTCTGGTAACGGGCAAGCATATGGCCGGAACGGGCACTGGGTTCCCGGGATTGCAATGCGCTGAGAAAAACCAGGTGACGAACCGGGTATTGCTTCAGACCATCACGCAGGTGGCGGGCGCAACGGGCTTCTCGCTCAATAAAATCCGCGCCATCACCCATGCTGTGAACCAGGTAGTAGACAATGTCACACTGGTTTAGCAGTGGTTCCAGGCTGCCACTATCAAGGAGATCGACCTGGCGGCATTGCACATTTTCCCAATGCTGGTCTTCCAGCCAGCTAACATTGCGGGCTGCCGCAACAACCTGGTGCCCCTCATTCACCAGGCGGGGAACCAGACGCTGGCCGATATAGCCACTGGCCCCCAAAACCAGAATACGTAATGCGCTTTGAGCCATCAGTTGTGGAAAAACGCACGCCAGTGTTCAACCACGCTCTGTAACGCCTCACGGTCGACATCAAGGTGTGTGACAATGCGGGTTACCGGTGCAGCATTAAGCAAGATTTCTTTGCGGGAGAAGTATTCACTCAGTGCCTGAACTTTATCCTGGGGTACGCGTACAAACAGCATATTGGTGTCCTGGCGAGTGACATCTGCACCACAGTCACGCAATTGCTGCGCCAGCCAGGCGGCGTTATCGTGGTCATCCTGCAGGCGTGCAACATTGTTTTTGAGTGCATACAGCCCGGCTGCGGCAAGGATACCCACCTGGCGCATGCCTCCGCCGCACATTTTGCGCCAGCGTAATGCACGTGAGATATAAGATTTGCTACCTACCAGAAGCGAGCCTGCGGGTGCGCCAAGGCCCTTTGACAGGCAAATAGTCAGCGAGTCGCAATATTGGGTGAGTTCACTCAGCTCACACTGGCTGGCGACGGCGGCATTGAGAATACGTGCCCCATCAATATGCAGGGCAAGCCCGTGTTCACGGGTGAAGGACCAGGCGCTGGCGAGATAATCTACGGGCAGCACTTTGCCATTATGGGTGTTTTCCAGGCTGAGCAGGCGGGTGCGGGCAAAATGCACATCGTCTGGTTTGATTTTCGCGGCCACCTTATCCAGTGGTAATGTGCCATCAGGTGCGGCATCTATTGGTTGGGGCTGAATACTGCCCAACACAGCGGCTCCACCGGCTTCGTATAAGTAATTATGGGCGCCCTGGCCCACAATATACTCTTCTCCGCGTTCACAGTGACTGAGTAGTGCAACCAGGTTTGCCTGCGTACCCGTTGGCAAAAACAGCGCAGCTTCTTTGTTGCACAACTGCGCTGCATAATTCTGCAGCGCATTGACTGTTGGGTCATCACCATAGACATCGTCCCCAACCGGGGCATTCATCATGGCTTCGCGCATAGCAAAACTGGGGCGGGTTACGGTGTCGCTGCGTAAATCAATCACGAGGCTTCCTTAGTTTTTGCGAAGAGAAGCCTCTGTTTTACCGGAACCGCCCGGTTTGTGCTACTACTAACAACCTGGCAACAATAGCTTTTTCCTGCTCATTGCCAGTGAATCAGGCCAGTTCAAGGTCACTTTGTGGCTGGCAGGCACAGGCCAGCACATAACCTTCGGCAATCTCTTGCGCTGTCAGGGTTGCGGTGCTGCTGACCTGGTATTTACCTTTGGTAATGCGTGTTTTACAACAACCACATACACCCGCCCGGCAGGCACTGTTCACCGCGACCTGGTTTTGTTCCAGCACTTCCAGCAAACTCAGGCCTGCGAGAGCCTGAAAGTTCTTAAGTGGCGAGTGGGTTGTGAAAGTTAACTTACCACTGCCAGCCTGGTTAACCGGAGGAACAAAAAACACCTCTTTGTGTATTTCTGTTGCTCCGGCTTCCCGTGCCAGGGTTTCCACTTGTGCCATAAAAGGCGCCGGGCCACAGGTCATTACGGTACGCCCGGCTACATTGGGTATACTGTTCACCACCTCAGCGGTAAGCCGCCCACTTAACATGCCTGCTCGCGCGCCCTGTTCCACAACCAGAGTGGCCGGGCGGGTTTCCCATTCCCGGGCAAAGATAATATCTTGCTCGGAACGGGCACAGTAAATCACCTGAACATCATCGCCCGGGCGTTTAGCCTGTAGCCAGCGGTACATCGACATAACAGGCGTTACGCCACAACCACCCGCGACCAGTAACCAGTGATGAGCCGGTTTATCTGCACAGGTGAATTCCCCCAGAGCTTCTGACAGCCACAGTTCATCACCAATATGAACCTCACGGGTCAGCCACTGTGACCCGGTGCCATTTTCAATACGGCGGATGGTCAGTGACAAAAATGGGCTGATTCCCGGTGTGGATGACAGGCTGTAGGCACGCACTGTGTCCGGGCTGTTACCAATACTCACCAGAGCGTATTGCCCCGGCTTATAGGGGTAAAAATCATGGCAAATGAGTGCCAGCGTATATACATCTGGCGTCTCCTGAATAATGTGATGTACCTGCATACGGTGCGGGCAACGTGGATTGGGTATCGTCATCAGCCTTGCTCCTTATGCCTTTATGCACCAAGTAACTGCTGCATATCCTGCTCAACGGAAGTGATTTGGCGTAGTCCAAATTTTTCGTTCAGGACAGAAAGCAGGTTAGGGGTCAGGAATGCAGGCGCTGTTGGGCCTGTGACAATGTTGGTCACCCCCAGTGATAGCAGTGTCAGGAGTATCACAATGGCTTTTTGTTCAAACCAGGAAAGCACCAGACTGAGTGGCAAGTCATTTACACCACAGCCCAGTTTTTCAGCCAGAGTGACTGCCAGCATAATTGCGGAATAGGCATCGTTACACTGCCCTGCGTCAATCAGGCGTGGCAGACCTTCCAGCGTACCAAAATCCAGCTTGTTAAAGCGGTATTTACCACAGGCCAGAGTCAGCACTACGCAATCTTCCGGCACCTGAGTTGCGAAATCAGTAAAGTAGCTTCTCTCTCCACGGGCACCATCGCAACCGCCAACCAGGAATACATGGCGCAACACGCCCCGGCTGACCATATCAATTAATGTATCTGCTGCTCCCAGTAATGTCTGGCGGCCAAAGCCGACAGTAATTAAGTGTTCAATTTCACTGTACGGGAAGCCCTGCATCTGTTGTGCCTGAGCAATCACTGGTGCGAAATCATCACCTTCCAGGTGTTTAACGCCAGGCCAGCCAACAATGCTGCGAGTCCAGATCCGGTCATCATAGGCTTCACGCACAGGATCAATAATGCAGTTGGATGTCATTACGATGGGGCCAGGAAAGCGGGCGAATTCGCTTTGTTGGTTTTGCCAGCCACTGCCGTAGTTCCCTACCAGGTGGCTGTATTTACGCAGTTCCGGGTACCCATGAGCTGGCAGCATTTCACCGTGGGTGTAAATCTTGATGCCTGTGCCTTGTGTCTGTTGCAACAAATTCTGCAGGTCACGCAGGTCATGCCCGGAAATTAAAATACATTTACCGGCGACGGGTTTGACGTTTACCTGAGTCGGGGTTGGGTGCCCGTATGCCGTGGTCTCACCGGTATCCAGCATTTGCATGATTGCAAAGTTCATCTGGCCGATTTCCATCGCACACTCCAGCAGTGCAGACATATCAGCAGGCCAGGTGCCCAGCCACGCCATAATTTTATGGTAGCGAGCATAGATATCGTCGTCTTGCTGCCCCAGTACTCGCGCATGCTCCATATAGGCTGCGGCACCTTTAAGCCCGTACAGGCACAACAGGCGCAGACCGAGAATATCTTCACCAATTTCGGTTTTGTCATGGTTGGGGGCAAACTGTGCGGCCTGGCGCTGGAGTTCCCCCAGGTCATCGCTGGTAAGGGTAATGTCAGCCATTGGGTGTGTTACCACCAGGTCAGGAGAGACTGCCAGGCAGCGCTGGCGCAGGCTTTCCCGGTGTGCAATAGCTTCACGGGCATAGCCCACAATACGGGGGGAATCAAAGTTGACATTGGTCAGCGTGGCGAAAAATGCACGTGGAGCGAAACTGTCTGTGTCGTTATCGGTGATACCTCTGGCGCGGGCTTCTGTCGCCCATAGTGAAAGCCCTTGCAGGCAGGCAATCAGCAGATCCTGTAAATCAGATGTCTGGGCTGTTTTCCCACAAACCCCTTGAGCCCATGCGCAACCGTTACCAGCTGGCGTCCGCATTGTTTGTTCACATTGCACACAAAACATAGTTGAACCCTTAAAGTTATATTTTAAATACATGTTTAAGGGTAGGATCAGGATGTGCTGGTGAAAAGGTATTTTAAATATAACTTCAGATTAGTTTGATTTACCGCAATTTTTGGCGGCAATGCTACCGCCAAAAACCGGATTAATGGGCAAAGAAAGCCATCAATACAGGAACTAACAGGCTCAGTACGAATCCGTGCACAATGGCGGGCGGTACAATCTCTATTCCGCCACTGCGTTGCAAAACTGGCAGAGTGAAATCCATGGAGGTTGCGCCGCAAATACCCAGCGCGGTGGAGCGGCTGCGGCGAATCAGACCGGGAATCAGCATGATAGCTATCAACTCGCGGGCAAGATCATTAAAGAACGCAGCACTACCAATGACCGGCCCCCAGGACTCAGTCATTAAAATGCCTGACAACGAATACCAGCCAAACCCGGAAGACATGGCCAGCCCGGCCTTAAGGGGCAGGCCAAGTAAAAATGCATTAATCACTCCGCCGCACAATGAGCTGGCTATCACCACGCCACTGACCATCATGCCCCGCCGGTTCAGGACAATCTGTTTTAGTGTCATGCTGCTGTTACGTAACTGAATACCAATCAGAAACAGCAAAAATATTAAGGTGTACTCACTGGCTTGTGTAGCATGGCGTAGCAGGCTCAGCCCGCTCAGGCCAAGCACAAAACCGGCAACAACCACGCCGCAGAGTTTGAGTGATTCCAGTGCCATGGCAAGGCGCGATGGCAGCGCTTCTTGTTGATGCTGGTGGCGCCATGGGCGCAGTGATTCCAGCAACCACAGTGCACCAATATTCAGGGTGAGAATGACAAAAACGCTGACAGCGGCATAGTGGAAAATTGCTACCAGGTTGCTACCCAGGTTATCCAAAAATGCCAGACTGATCCCCATGAAAAACAGAATGATATACACAATCCAGCTTAACATCCGGTTGATGAGTTTCAGCGCAGAACGGCTCTTGAACGGTAACAGATATCCCAGAATAAGGGGCAGAAGAATGATAAGCAGTCCCGCAAGCATTTAAGAAGACATCCATGAGAGAAATAACAAGAGATGTCACACTAGCGAAAAAAAGGCAGTGAGTAAAGAATGATAAATAGTTGTTAAGACAGTAATCTCAGCAGGCGTAAAAAAGCCCGGCTGAACCGGGCATAAAGGCAGGAAAATGTAACAACTGTATAATAAAGCATCTCACTTACGGGTAATTACTGGCGTTTCTCTAATAAAGTACGGTAAATAATGCCACCCAGAATACCGCCGATAATTGGCATAACCCAGAAAAGCCACAGTTGTTGTAATGCCCAGCCTCCCTGGAAAATAGCTACGGCAGTGCTACGGGCCGGGTTAACCGATGTATTAGTTACCGGAATGCTAATTAAATGAATCAGTGTTAGTGCCAGGCCAATGGCAATAGGAGCAAAGCCTGCTGGTGCGGCTTTATCTGTTGCGCCGTGAATAACTAACAAGAAACCGCAAGTCAGGACAATTTCAATAATAATCGCGGAGGCCATGGAATAATGGTCTGGTGAATGTTCACCATAGCCATTTGAAGCAAACCCGCTGGCTGCTGCGTCAAAACCTGCTTTGCCACTGGCAATTAAATACAGAATAGCCGCGGCAACAATCCCGCCGATGACCTGGGCGACAATATAACCAACGACATCTTTGGCCGGGAAGCGCCCACCTGCCCACAACCCCAGAGTTACCGCCGGGTTGAAGTGCCCGCCAGAAATATGCCCAACAGCAAAAGCCATGGTTAAAACTGTTAATCCAAATGCCAGAGCCACGCCCACAAAACCAATACCTAATTCTGGATAAGCCGCTGCAAAGATTGCACTACCACAACCACCGAAGACCAACCAGAATGTCCCAAAAAATTCTGCTGCTAATTTTCTGGCCATATTCACCTCGTTAAAAATATAGATAAATTTTGTATTTAAAATACGGATTTAAATTAAGAAAAAGCCATGCGTTACCATGCAAATAAAATGATGGCGCATTAATAGAAATACCAGTCGCACCAGAAACAGGCTGGTGAATTGATATGTAACTCATTCACTTTTTGTGGATATTATCACGAACAAAAAAAGTGTAGATGATTTTTACTAAGGTGGTGGAAAATTCTTACTTATGGGTGATTTCTGTTAAATTACTTTATTACTGCTACCAGGGTGAACAGATACACGCGATTATTTACCGGTTTTTACCCCGGTTGAGAGTTCAGGCATGTCTTCTGATTTCTTGCCCCGCTATACTGAGAAAACAATGCGTTGCGTTGTGCATCGCCAGAAGCAAACAGGAGTGGCTATGCTGCTTGAACGTGTCGAGATAGTCGGGTTTCGTGGTATCAACCGTTTGTCGTTAACGCTTGAGCAAAACAATGTTCTGATTGGCGAGAATGCCTGGGGTAAGTCCAGCCTGCTTGACGCCCTGACTTTATTACTTGCTCCGGGCCAGAAACTCTACCACTTTGTGAAAGATGACTTTTACTTTCCTCCTGGCGATGTTGCTGGCCGGGAGCATCATCTGCATATCATTCTGACCTTTCGAGAAACAGCTCCCGGGCATTATCTTGGGCGGCGTTACCGTTGCCTGGAGCCACTGTGGACTGAAAGCGGGGATGAGCATCGGCGTATTTTTTATCGGCTTGAAGGTGCGTTGGCGGATGATGACAGCGTCATTACACTCCGTTCATTTCTTGATCAACATGGGCAGCCTCTTGGTTTAGGTAATATTAATCACCTCGCGGAACAGATTTGCCGCCTGAACCCGGTCCTGCGCTTGCGGGATGCGCGTTTTTTGCGGCGTCGGCGCAGCGAAAAACTGGCTCAGCCGGTAGAAACAGAAATGACCGCCCAGCAATTGGATTTGCTGGCAAAAGAATTGGTACGGCGCCCGCAGAACCTTACTAATAACCAACTGCGCCAGGGGCTTTCCGCTATGGTGCAGCTACTGGAACATTATTTTTCTGAGCAGAGTGATGACAACGGGCAATACCGCCTGATGCGTAAACGTTCTTATGATGAGCAACGCAGCTGGCGTTACCTGGATGTCATTAACCAATTGATTGACCGGCCTGGTGGCCGCAATCATCGTATGATTCTGCTCGGCATGTTTGCCACGCTGTTGCAGGCGAAAGGCGCAGTTCATCTCCACCGGGATGCCCGGCCACTGTTGCTGGTGGAAGACCCGGAAACTCGTTTGCATCCCATCATGCTGTCGGTCGCCTGGCAGTTGCTTAATTTGTTGCCATTACAACGTATCACCACCACTAATTCGGGTGAACTGCTCTCATTAACCCCGGTTAGCGAAGTATGCCGCCTGGTGCGTGAGTCATCCCGTGTGTCGTCATGGCGTCTGGGGCCGGGAGGGCTGAATGCCGAGGACAGCCGCCGCATTGCATTCCATATCCGGTTCAACCGGGCCTCTTCGTTATTTGCCCGTTGCTGGTTGCTGGTGGAAGGGGAAACCGAAGTCTGGATGATGAACGAGCTGGCTCGTCAGTGTGGCTACCATTTTGATGCAGAAGGGGTGCGGGTTATTGAATTTGCGCAGTGTGGGCTGAAGCCCTTGATTCGTTTTGCCCGACGCATGGGGATTGAGTGGCATGTGCTGGTAGATGGTGATGAAGCCGGGAAGAAATATGCCGCCACAGTGCGTAGTTTACTGGAACATAACCGTGAGCTGGAGCGGGATCATCTGACACCGCTACCTGCACCCGATATGGAACATTTTATGTACCGGGAAGGGTTCGATGATGTTTTTCATCGCGTTGCACAGTTGCCGGAAAATATACCGATGAATGCCCGGCGTATAATTACTAAAGCGATTCATCGTTCTTCAAAACCTGACCTGGCAATTGAAATCGCGGCTGTTTCGGCGCAACGGGGGCTGGAAGCCATTCCCCCATTATTCAAAAAAATGTTTTCGCGGGTTATCTGGCTTGCGCGTGGGCGTGCTGATTAACAGCATCAGATTTTTATTACCCGGACTTGGGGTGCATCACATAATCGGTATCAAGGGATGTTTCTTGCTGCCGATACTTTGTGTAAGGCCGGTGAATAAGTTTTGAACAAAATGGTTTGAATTTGGTGTGTGTGCCCCCATGTAGCCAGAATGGGGAATCGCATGCCGGGCGAGAAACCGCAAGTTTGGTTTAAAAATCAAGAAAAATGCCAGACAAGGTGACTGGCATTTTGACAGAGGTATGTTCACAATGAGAATGAAACATTAAGTGACTGGTTCAGCTTCAACAGGAACGATAACACTTGCATGGTTGCCTTTAGGGCCCTGATGTACATCGAACCTGACGACCTGCCCAGCCTTGAGAGTTCGGTAACCGTCCATCTGTATTGTAGAGTAGTGGGCGAAGATGTCCTCGCCGCCGCCTTCCGGGCAAATAAAACCGAACCCTTTGGCATTGTTGAACCATTTAACTGTACCCGTTTCCATGCTTCGACATCCTTTAGCTTTTTATTTAAGTAGAGATGGAACTGCCGGTAAGTGCACTTTTTGCTGGTTAAAACACCACCAATGCACGACAGTACAATTTAGATAAATCACGCACAGCGTCAAGAGATCTGGCTGCCGGAAACGTGAGAAATGCGCTAAAATTTGAAGCAGTTAACGCTATTTGCATAATTGTGAGCGAAGTCGCGAATGGCACTAATAGCTGATACTTATCTTGCATCTGAGTTAGATTCAGTATGTGTTTTATGAAACTCAAGGCTGGTTATTTTTTGCGGTCTGCTAACCTGAAATGATGAAGACTGGCGATGGGAAAGACGAACTCCTGGTTTGATTTTGAACAACTTGCGACAGATAAACTGGACGATGCTTTAAAACCACCATCCATGTACAAGGTCATTCTGATGAATGATGATTACACGCCGATGGAATTTGTTATTGACGTGCTGCAAAAGTTCTTTTCTTATGATGTAGAACGCGCAACGCAACTGATGCTTACTGTTCACTATCGGGGAAAAGCTATCTGCGGTGTTTTTACTGCCGAAGTAGCGGAGACCAAAGTTTCAATGGTGAACAAATATGCAAGGGAGAACGAGCATCCGTTGCTTTGTACGCTGGAAAAAGCCTGATTAAGGCAATCTATTGAGGGGGGTGCCTATGCTCAACCAAGAACTGGAACTCAGTTTAAACATGGCTTTCGCCAGAGCGCGTGAGCACCGACATGAGTTTATGACTGTCGAGCATCTGTTACTGGCTCTGCTCAGCAATCCTTCAGCCCGCGAGGCGCTGGAAGCTTGCACGGTAGATCTGGCAACACTGAGACAGGAACTTGAGTCCTTCATCGAACAAACCACACCGGTTCTGCCCGCGACAGAAGAAGAGCGTGATACACAGCCTACGCTGAGTTTTCAACGTGTGTTGCAACGGGCTGTTTTCCATGTTCAGTCTTCTGGCCGCAGTGAGGTTACTGGTGCGAATGTGCTGGTGGCAATTTTCAGCGAGCAGGAGTCGCAGGCAGCGTATTTGCTGCGTAAGCACGAAGTCAGCCGCCTGGATGTGGTGAATTTTATTTCACACGGCACGCGTAAAGACGAGTCAGGAAGTGCACCTTCCGGTGGTGCAGAAAATCCAGTCAATGAAGAGCAGGCAGGCGGGGAGGATCGTATGGAAAACTTCACCACCAACTTAAATCAGCTTGCCCGTGTTGGCGGGATAGATCCGCTGATTGGCCGCGATAAAGAACTGGAGCGGGCAATTCAGGTACTGTGCCGCCGTCGTAAGAATAACCCGCTGCTGGTGGGTGAATCAGGCGTGGGTAAAACGGCGATTGCCGAAGGGCTTGCCTGGCGCATTGTGAAAGGCGATGTGCCGGAAGTTATGGCCGACTGCACAATCTACTCGCTGGACATCGGTTCACTGTTAGCCGGCACCAAATACCGTGGTGATTTCGAAAAACGCTTTAAATCACTGCTTAAACAACTTGAACAGGATACCAACAGCATCCTGTTTATTGACGAAATTCATACCATCATTGGTGCCGGTGCGGCATCTGGTGGCCAGGTGGATGCCGCTAACCTGATTAAACCGTTGCTGTCGAGCGGCAAGATTCGGGTAATAGGCTCCACCACTTATCAGGAGTTCAGTAATATTTTCGAAAAAGATCGTGCGTTAGCGCGTCGTTTCCAGAAAATCGATATTACTGAACCGAGTGTGGAAGAAACCGTTCAGATCCTTAACGGGCTGAAGAGCAAATACGAAGCCCACCATGATGTCCGTTACACAGCGAAAGCGGTACGTGCTGCGGTGGAACTGTCAGTTAAATATATCAACGACCGGCATTTGCCAGACAAAGCCATTGATGTCATTGACGAAGCGGGTGCGCGTAGCCGCCTGATGCCGGTTAGCCGTCGTAAGAAAACGGTCAATGTGAGTGATATTGAGTCTGTTGTCGCGCGCATTGCACGTATTCCGGAAAAAACCGTTTCTGCCAGTGACCGTGATACGCTGAAAAATCTTGGCGACCGTCTGAAGATGCTGGTCTTCGGCCAGGATAAAGCCATTGAGGCATTAACCGAAGCAATTAAGATGAGCCGCGCCGGGCTTGGTCATGAGCATAAGCCCGTTGGGTCGTTCTTGTTTGCTGGCCCTACCGGGGTAGGTAAAACGGAAGTCACCGTGCAACTGGCAAAAGCCATGGGCATTGAGTTACTCCGGTTCGATATGTCCGAATACATGGAACGCCATACGGTCAGCCGCCTGATTGGTGCGCCTCCAGGTTATGTCGGCTTCGACCAGGGTGGGTTACTGACTGATGCGGTCATTAAACATCCTCATGCGGTTGTGCTGCTCGATGAAATCGAAAAAGCGCATCCGGACGTGTTTAACCTGTTATTGCAGGTGATGGATAACGGTACGCTGACAGATAACAACGGTCGTAAAGCCGATTTCCGTAACGTAGTACTGGTTATGACGACTAACGCCGGTGTCCGTGAAACGGAACGTAAATCCATCGGGCTTATTCAGCAGGATAACAGCATCGATGCTCAGGAAGAGATCAAGAAAGTGTTTACGCCGGAATTCCGCAACCGCCTTGATAACATCATCTGGTTCAATCACCTCTCCACAGATGTGATTCACCAGGTTGTCGAGAAATTCATTGTGGAATTGCAGGTTCAACTGGATGCGAAAGGTGTGTCACTTGAAGTGAGCCAGGATGCTCGCAACTGGCTGGCAGATAAAGGCTATGACCGTGCGATGGGTGCACGTCCTATGTCTCGTGTGATTCAGGATAACCTGAAGAAACCACTGGCGAATGAATTGCTGTTTGGTTCACTGGTGGATGGCGGGCAGGTAACTGTGGAACTGGATACGGCGAAAGACAATCTGACGTACGATTTTCAGAGCGCTCAAAAACACAAGCCTGAAGCTGCTCACTGACAGGGTTGAGAATAACCGCCTGTATCAGTGAATAAGCCCCAGACAAAAGGCCAGGTTAATACCTGGCCTTTTTCATGAGATTAAGACCTGGCGCAGCTTAGGTACACCAGATAATGATTTTCAGTACGCGGGAGGGGAGGTCTTTACGGGTAACCTCAATTGAGCGACAAGCTGCAAAATCTGGTGAACCGCAATCGCTGTACCAGAGATCTTTCATCGAACATAAAAGCCAGCTCACTGGCCTTTATGTTGTGTAAAATACACACCGCAGATGCGATGATAAAAAATCACTTAACGACTACGGAAGACAATGCGGCCTTTGCTCAGGTCGTACGGGGTCAGCTCAACGGTAACTTTGTCGCCTGTCAGAATGCGGATATAGTTTTTGCGCATTTTACCGGAGATGTGAGCAGTTACAACGTGACCGTTTTCCAGCTCAACGCGGAACATGGTATTCGGCAACGTTTCCAGAACGGTGCCCTGCATTTCGATATTGTCTTCTTTGGCCATCTAATCCTCGGGGTATCACTACCATAGTTTTGAACCGGCAAGATAATGCCGAAGTTCTCGTATCATGTAAAGATTTCGTGTTTATTGTTCCATTACGCCACTTTGTCACGTGCTCGCCCAGGCCCAGCAAAGCTGTCCCCATCATCTGGCAAAAACACAAATGGAATACGCGCGGGGTACCTGAAAGGCAATTCCTCAACGGTGAAAAGGTGGTGCCGAAATCTGAGCGGCGATGATTATACCACCCTCAATAAAAATATGCGTAACACATTATTCAACCGGGGAAGGTTTCCAGCAAGGTCCGCTAAATATAACCTGGGGAACCCAGCATAAATGGGACAACGGCTGTTTACGCAAGCGTTCCAGTTCATCAAGATAAGTACGACGGGGAATTTCCACCGCGCCAAGAGACTGGGTGTGAGGGTTGATAACCTGACAGTCTATTAATTCTCCTCCCTGGCGGGAGAAATAATCGCAAAACACCAGCAGCGCAGTTTTAGAGGCATTTTCCTGGCGGCTGAACATGGATTCACCACAGAATAACCTTCCCTGTGTTACACCATAAATCCCGCCAACCAGTTGTTCACCCTGCCATACTTCAATCGAATGGGCATGCCCTAACTCATGCAAGCGTATCCAGGCACTTTTCACGTCAGGCGTAATCCATGTGCCTTCATCACGGTCATCAGCACAACCGGTAATCACCTGTTCAAAACAATAATTCAGTGTGACGCGAAAAGGGGAACGCTGATGGAAGCGCCGCATACTTTTGCTGATATGAAACAGGGTAGGGTAGAGCACCGCACGGGGATCCGGCGACCACCAGAGAATAGGGTCTCCCGGCGAATACCAGGGGAAAATACCGCGCTGGTAGGCCATCATTAACCGTGACGGGCTAAGGTCTCCCCCTAATGCCAGCAAACCATTTGGCTCGCGCAACGCAGCCTCTGGCGAAGGGAAAGCGATAGAGTGACGAGAAAGTTGCACAAGGCGCATACAACCGGACTCCACACGACAAAAAGTTGCAAAGAAACACGCATATTCACTCTTCTGCCTGGCGCTGCCTGCGGCGAAATAGTGAATAAGAGCCTGTCATCGTCACCATGTGCGTATAAACAGCAATACGCACCAATGATTATCGGCTGATACAGCCAGAATCTTCACCGGTAGCATGCAGATAGTGAACAGTTACCGGTGATGTTTCACCGTTGGCAAAACTGTGCATAGCGCCCCATTTGCGCCAGCAACTCAGCGTGAGTACCTTGCTCAATAATGTGCCCATTGTCCATCACAATTATTTTGTCAAAGCGCCCCAGCCCACTGAGCCGGTGTGTCACCATCAATACGGTTTTGCCCTGAGTAACACGGTGAATCAAGTCGAGTATATGGTGTTCTGTCTGTGCATCAAGCCCTTCTGTTGGCTCATCGAGCAATAAAATGGGAGCATCATGCAACAGCGCGCGGGCCAGACCGATACGGCGTAATTCACCACCGGAGAGTTGGCGGCCACCTTCGCCCAGCCACTGGTTAAGGCCTTCACCTTCCAGTAATTTTTGCAACGCAACCTGCTCCAGAACCGCGCTGATTTGCTGGTCACTGGCTCCAGGTGACGCCAGCAGTAAATTATCGCGCAAAGTGGCACTGAATAAGTGAATACGTTGGGGAACAGCACTCATGGATGCACGTAGTGCCGCTTCACCCAGATGGCAGAGTTGTGTATTGCCAATATGGATTTCGCCACGCTGTGGATCCCAGGCGCGCGTGAGAATTTGCAGCAAAGTCGATTTGCCGCAGCCAGTTTGCCCTAATAAAGCAATACGCTCCCCGGGGCTGATTTGCAGCGAAATATCAGTAAGGGCTTGCTGGTGCTGGCCCGGGTAGCTGAAGCTCACCTGGTTAATCAACAGCTCACCCTGAGCGGGTTGTGTAACGCTGGCTGCGTTGAAGTTTACCACTGGCTGTTGTTCAGTAAGTTGGCCGATGCGCACGGCAGATGCGGTCACCTGCCCAAGGTGTTGAAACGCACCTGTTACTGGTGCCAGTGCCTCAAAAGCGGCTAACGCACAGAAAACAAACAAGGCAATGAGTGCACCGGGCGATGTATCACCACCCACACCACCAGCGGCCAGCCATAACATCACGACGACAGCCACCGCACCGGCAAGTAACATCAGCGCCTGAGATAATGCTGTCAGCCCGGCCTGGCGGCGCTGTGCTTCGTGCCATGCATATTCTGTTTCATCCAGTTCTTCACGGTAACGGGCATTGGCGCCAAACAGGCTGAGCTCAGCCTGAGACTGCACCCAGGTTGTGAGGCGCTGGCGATAAAGGCTGCGCAGGGCAGTCAGTTGCTCACCATTTTGCTTACCGGCCCGGTAAAATGTGGGGGGCATAATCAGCAGGGTTAACAACATGATGCCACCCAGTGTCAGTGCCAGATGAAGATCAAGCCAGCTCAGCCCGTAAGTGACCACTAAAATAACAACCAGCGCACCAATCAGTGGTGAAATAACCCGCAGGTAAAGGTGATCCAGTGTGTCCACATCTGCCACAACGCGGTTAAGAACGTCACCCTGGCGAAATTGTTGTAACCCGGCAGGCGAGAGGGGGAGCAATTTGCTAAACGTGAATACGCGAAGATGTTCAAGTACGCGAAATGTCGCTTCATGGCTGACCAGCCGTTCGAAATAACGCCCTGCGGTACGAAGAATGGCTGCGGCACGAACACCTGCGGCAGGCAACATATAGTTAAAACTATACAGACCCGCGGTGCCGACTACAGCAGATGCAGAAAGGAACCAGCCAGACAGAGTTAACAACCCGATACTGGCAAGCAGGGTGATAATGGCCAGGATAACACCCAACAGCATCAGCCACTTATGGCGTTTCCACAGAGCCAGCCAGGGGAGTAAAGCTTTCATCAGATAGCCTCCTGACGATGTTGCAGCAAATCAGCAAACGGGCCGGTTTTACTACTTAATTCAGAGAAATTGCCTTGCTGAACGATTCTGCCATCCTGCATAACCCAGATTTGATCCCAGTTTTTTATATTACCAAGCTGGTGAGTCACCATCAGTGTACTTTGCTGTAAGGCTGCATCGTTGAGCGCCTGCATAACACGCTGCTCGCTTTGCGCATCCAGGCTGGCTGCGGGTTCATCCAGCAACAATAAGCGGCAGGGTTGTATCAGTGCTCGTGCAACGGCAACACGTTGTGCCTGGCCGACAGATAAGCGTGATGCTCCGTCGCCAGTGCGTGTATCAACACCATTCGGTAACTGGCCGATAAACTCATGTACCCAGGCACGTTGCATGGCATCGGTGAATTGTTCTTCACTGGCTTGTGGCGCGCCAAGCAGAATGTTGTCTCGCAGAGTGTCTGCTGGCAGGAGCGGGTTTTGCCCAACCCAACTCAGAAGATGGCGCCAGGTGGTAAGGTCAATTTCGCGGAACTCGGCACCGTTGACGGTAAGCGAACCTTCATAAGCGAGGAAACCGGAAAGCAAATTAACCAGGGAGCTCTTACCTGCACCACTCACGCCAACCAGGGCAATACGCTCACCTGGATTAATAGTGAAAGAGAGTGGCCCGGCAAGGGTATGCCCTTCATTGGAAAGGATAACCAGGTCTTTAGCTTCCAGAGTAACTGGCCCATCTTCCAGTTGCTGTGTACCTTGTTGCGGGTATTGCAGCGGTGCTTCCATGAAGGTTTTCAAACTGTCTGCAGCGCCAATTGCCTGAGCTTTAGCGTGGTAAAAGGTGCCCAAATCACGTAATGGCTGGAAGAATTCGGGAGCCATAATCAGTGCCAGGAAACCGGCAAACAGGGTAATACCGGTACCGTAATGGCCGAAATTGAATTCACCCAAATAGGAAAAGCCAAAATACACCGCAACCAGTGCGATAGACAGTGACGCGAAAAACTCCAGTACCCCGGAAGAGAGGAACGCCAGGCGTAACACTTCCATGGTTCGTTGGCGAAAATCGCGTGATACTTCACCCATCGCTTTAATTTCTGCTTCGCCACGGTTAAATATACGCAGCGTCTCCATCCCTCTTAGCCTGTCGAGGAAATGCGCGCTCAGGCGAGCCAGCGCCAGAAAGTTACGCCGGTTGGCATCTGCGGCCCCCATACCTACCATCGCCATAAATAATGGAATGAGTGGCGCAGTACACAGCAGAATCAGTGCAGCGGCCCAGTTGACCGGGAACAGCGTAATCACAATTAACAACGGCACAATGGCGGCAAGTGACATCTGTGGTAAATACCGCGCATAGAAGTCCTGCATATCTTCTATTTGTTCAAGAACCAGTGTTGCCCATGCGCCTGCGGGTTTGCCCTGAATCCAGGCCGGACCGGCTTGTTGCAGGCGCTCAAGTGCCTGTTTACGGATATGCTGGCGAATATGTTGCCCGGCATGGAAACCCGCTTTCTCACGCAACCAGACAACCCAGGCACGTAGAATGAACACCAGAATCAGTAATGCGAAAGAGAGCAACAGGGCTTCCCGGGGGATCTTCGCCATTATCATCTGGTTAAGCAGCGATGCCAGTAACCAGGCCTGAGCGATAATCAGGATGCCACTTAACGTACCGAGGACACGGGAAATGCTGAGCCAGCGACGTGAGAGAATGCTTTGCTTTTTCAGCCAGAGAGTCAGTTCTTGTTGACGGGTTTTATTCATTGCGTTCGGTTTGCCGGGTTGATTAAGTGCGCCGACAGGCGGCGAGGCGTGGCAATGTTACAACGCGCAGAAAAGAAAGGCGACCTATTCAGTCGCCTTATGTGTTTGGATCAATTACTTTGTTTCAGACAACCCGTCCAAATACCGTTCTGCATCAAGTGCGGCCATGCAGCCAGTACCCGCGGAAGTGATAGCCTGGCGGTAGATGTGGTCCATGACATCGCCAGCAGCAAAGACACCGGGTACGCTGGTTTGCGTTGCGTTGCCGTTAATCCCTGACTGTACTTTGATATAACCATTTTCCAGTTCAAGCTGGTCTGCAAAAATGGCGGTATTAGGCGAGTGGCCAATTGCGACAAACAGGCCCGCTACTTCGAGGTTTTCTACTTCACCTTCAGGCAGAGTGCTGGCAAGACGCAAACCGCTAACGCCCATTTGGTCGCCCGTTACTTCTTCAAGGGTGCGGTTGGTGTGCAGCACAATATTGCCGTTTGCCACTTTATCCATCAGGCGGTTAATCAGGATTTTTTCCGCGCGGAATGTGTCGCGGCGGTGGATAAGGTGTACTTCAGAAGCGATGTTAGACAGATACAGCGCTTCTTCAACAGCAGTATTACCCCCACCGACGACGGCAACTTTTTGGTTGCGGTAGAAGAAACCGTCACAAGTTGCACAGGCAGAAACCCCCCGGCCTTTAAATGCTTCCTCTGAAGGCAGGCCAAGGTAACGGGCAGAAGCGCCAGTTGCGATAATCAGCGCATCACAGGTGTATTCGCCGCTGTCACCGACCAGCAGGAAAGGCCGCTGAGACAAGTCAACGCGGCTGATATGGTCGAAAATAATTTCAGTATTAAACTTGGTCGCATGCTCGTGCATACGCTCCATCAACAGCGGACCTGTCAGGTCGTTCGGATCGCCCGGCCAGTTTTCGACTTCAGTTGTGGTCGTCAATTGACCACCTTTTTCCATTCCAGTAATTAACACCGGGTTCAGGTTAGCGCGCGCAGCGTAGACGGCGGCTGTATAACCGGCGGGACCGGAGCCCAGAATAAGAAGTTTGCTATGTTTAGCCGTGCCCATGAGATCCCCATTGTTGTTGGCAGACAGTGAGGGAGATTGTAGGAAATTTGTCACGCTAAAAAAAGAGTGCAGCGAAGTTGTTAACGAAATGTCTAATAGATGAAACCTATGGATCGCGCGAAATTCGCCAAAATGAATAAATAACAGACAAAAAAATGGTGTTATACAGACACAAAGATGACGAATTATCACCTCTGGCAACTATAATCTGGCACGTTTCACTAAAAAATGATGTTTTACTTTGACAATACGCTGGGCTTTTGCGAAAACATTTGTTGAAGAAAAGCATACTTGTTATGTGGAATGTCTGTTCTGTATGAAAAGTTATGCATTTACCGTGCGATTGACATCCTCCCATGGTGTGGACAGACGCCATGTGGGATATCGATGGTGGCTTTCGGGCAAGCGGTCTTCTCAATCGAATCCTCGAACAGTGACGTAAAGGGGAAATGGCAGGAGTAGGGAAGGAATATAGAGAGACAATAATAATGGTAGATAGCAAGAAGCGCCCTGGTAAAGATCTCGACCGTATTGATCGTAACATTCTGAATGAGTTGCAAAAGGATGGGCGTATTTCTAACGTCGAACTCTCTAAACGCGTGGGTCTTTCCCCGACGCCGTGTTTAGAACGTGTTCGCCGTCTGGAAAGACAGGGCTTTATACAGGGCTACACAGCGCTGCTTAATCCACATTATCTGGATGCATCACTTCTCGTTTTCGTTGAGATTACTCTGAATCGTGGTGCGCCGGATGTGTTTGAACAGTTTAATGCTGCTGTACAGAAACTTGAGGAAATTCAAGAGTGTCATCTGGTTTCAGGGGATTTTGACTATTTGTTGAAAACCCGTGTGCCGGATATGTCTGCTTACCGTAAACTGCTGGGCGAAACCTTGCTGCGATTGCCGGGTGTGAACGACACCCGTACTTATGTCGTTATGGAAGAAGTCAAGCAGAGTAATCGTCTGGTTATTAAAACCCGTTAACACCAGACAGGTGCAAAATCGGCTGAGTTTGATTACACTCCTGTTAATCCATACAGCAACCGTATCGGGGAACCGGTACGGTTGTCGATTTTAGCATAACCCCCCTGGAGAGTTTTTCTTGAGCCAGGAATACACTGAAGAAAAAGACGTTGTACTCACTTCCCTCAGTAGCGGAAGGCGAGCACTGGAAGCCATGCTGATTGTGGTGGCCCTGTTCGCTGTCTGGCTGATGGTGGCGTTGTTGAGCTTTAACCCCTCAGATCCAAGTTGGTCACAGACCGCATGGCATGAACCTATCCACAATTTGTGTGGTAAACCCGGCGCATGGCTTGCGGATACGCTGTTTTTCATCTTTGGCATCATGGCGTACATCATTCCTGTCATCATCATCGGCGCATGCTGGTTTGCGTGGCGGCACCGTGTGCAGGAAGAACTTGTAGACTATTTTGCCGTTTCACTGCGGTTGATTGGCGTGCTTGCGCTGGTTCTCACTTCATGTGGGCTGGCGGCTATAAATGCCGATGACATTTGGTATTTTGCCTCAGGCGGTGTGATAGGCAGCTTGCTGAGTACCGCAATGATGCCGCTGCTCAATAGCAGTGGTGGCACGCTGGCGTTGCTTTGTGTCTGGGCTGCTGGCCTGACGCTGTTTACCGGCTGGTCGTGGGTCACTATTGCGGAAAAACTCGGTGCAGTTGTACTGGGTGTTTTAACCTTCGCCAGTAATCGTACGCGCCGGGATGATACCTGGCAGGATGATGACGAAGAATATGATGATTATGAAGAGCACGACGAATATGAAGAGGAACAACGCGAGCCAGTTAAGGCGCAGCAACGGGAATCCCGCCGGGCGCGTATTCTTCGTGGTGCTTTAGCACGCAAACACCGGTTGAGTGAAAAATTTGCTAATCCTCTTGGTCGAAAAACAGACGAAGCGCTGTTTTCTGGCAAGAAGATGGACGATTCTGATTTTGACCCAACAATACCTGCCGCAACCACGTCTGATGACGTGCTGTTTTCCGGTAACCGGGTAACTGATTCGGCAAATGAAGCCGTTGAGAATGACCCACTACTGAGCGGTTACCGTATCACTCAGGAAAATGAATATCAGCACTATGCTCAGCCTGGCCAGGGTGCTGATCCGGGCATAGCAGGTGCAGAACCAGGCGGTGCCGGGCAAGCGGATGTTTTGTTGCAGGATTATTACTCCGGTATGGCGCCAGCAGCCCATCAGCCGCAGGGTTCGCCGCCAGAATATGTGCAGCAGGCCAGCACAGCTTATACTCCTGAGCCTTACGCTGAACCGGTGGGTTCTGCGCCAGCTCAGTATTCAACACCGGGCGGCTATGGTGAACCCTCCCAGTATCCAGGGGCTTCTGACTTACCTGTTGAGCCAGTGCCAACAGCGCTGAGCCCTTATGCTGAAGAGCATTATAGTGATGCTGAACAGCCAGCTTACCCACAAGAGTCTTATCCTGCTTCTGAACCGGGTGGGGATATAACAGGCACAGAATCAGGGTATAACCCGTATCACAGCCAGAATGCCGGTACTGAACGCGACGAATTGCCGCCAACGGAGCCTGATAACTCTGAACACCAGGTGAACAAGGCTGTACGGCCGCCGCTTTATTACTTCGAAGAAGTGGAAGCGAAGCGAGCAAAAGAGCGTGAGCAGTTAGCTGCATGGTATGAGCCCGTGCCTGACCCGGAACAACTGGCGGCACAAGCGCGTGCGCAGCAGTCCTCTCCGGTATCAACGGGTCTGTCGCATACAGCGAATGGCCTTTCAGTCAGTGCAACTGCGGCAGCCGTTGCTGCTGGTGCAGCGCAGGGTGCTCACCATGGCGATTCCGCCGTGAATATAGCCCCACCGGTATTTGGTGTTGCCGGTGATGCTCCGCGTCCGCAGGTGAAAGAGGGTATTGGCCCACAATTACCGCGGCCAAATCGTGTGCGTGTGCCTACCCGTCGTGAACTGGCTTCTTATGGTATTAAGCTACCTTCACAGCGTGAAGCTGAAGCCCGTAAGAAAGCGGAAGCGGAACGCCGCGAAGCACAGCACTATTCTCAACAACACCATGCTTACCAACACCAGGCAGGATCCTTGCCTGGTAATGAAGACGACGATTCACAATATCAGTCTGAACTGGCAGAGCAATTTGCGGCTTCTCAGCAGGCGCGTTTCGGCCAGCAATATGAGCATGACTATGCTGCTTCTGCTCAGGCTTCTGTACCTGACGGGCAGGAAGATGATGCAGAAGAACAGGCATTAGCTGCCCAGTTTGCAGCTACACAGCAAGCGCGCTTTGGGGAAGAGTATCAGCATGATTTCCATGCATCCTCTGCCCGCCATTCAGCTTCTGTGGATGATTTCCTGGCACCGGTCACACATCCGGTGGCTGAAGGGCCGTTTGAGCCGGTCTTTACGCCTGATGCGGCACAGGCTGCGGTTCCTTCGCAGCCCGTCGCCACTCCGGGGTACCAGCATGCACAACCGGTTCAGTCGGTTAATTCCGCACCACAAACCGAACAGCATGCTCAGGCCGCGCACCCGCATGGGCATTCAGCAGCTCAATCATCACAACCGGGTCAGGACAGCCTTATTCATCCATTCCTGATGAGAAATGGCGATAGCCGCCCATTGCAGCGCCCAACGACGCCACTTCCTTCACTGGACCTGTTAACTCCGCCACCTTCAGAAGTGGAGCCGGTAGATACGTTTGCGCTGGAACAGATGGCGCGCCTGGTGGAAGCGCGGCTGGCAGATTTCCGTATTAAAGCTGAAGTGGTTCATTACTCACCTGGGCCGGTAATTACCCGGTTCGAACTGAACCTTGCTCCGGGAGTAAAAGCCGCCCGCATTTCAAACCTGTCACGCGACCTGGCCCGCTCACTGTCAACGGTTGCTGTGCGTGTGGTCGAGGTTATTCCAGGTAAACCTTATGTTGGGCTGGAGTTGCCGAATAAGAAACGCCAGACGGTCTATCTGCGAGAAGTGCTGGATTGCCAGAAATTCCGTGATAACCCGTCACCGCTGACGGTTGTTCTGGGTAAAGATATTGGTGGCGAACCTGTTATAGCTGATCTCGCTAAAATGCCACATTTACTGGTTGCCGGTACTACTGGCTCAGGTAAATCAGTGGGTGTGAACGCCATGATCCTCAGCATGTTATATAAAGCGACACCAGAAGATGTGCGCTTTATCATGATTGACCCGAAAATGCTTGAGTTGTCGGTGTATGAAGGGATCCCGCATTTGCTGACCGAAGTGGTCACCGATATGAAGGATGCCGCGAATGCGCTGCGCTGGAGTGTCAACGAGATGGAACGCCGTTACAAGTTGATGTCGGCACTGGGGGTTCGTAACCTTGCTGGCTACAACGAGCGTATTCTGGAAGCAGAAAACATGGGGCGGCCAATTCCTGACCCATTCTGGAAACCCGGCGACAGCATGGATGTTACGCATCCGGTACTGGAGAAATTACCGAACATCGTTGTGCTGGTGGATGAGTTTGCGGACTTGATGATGTCTGTTGGCAAAAAAGTGGAAGAGCTTATTGCTCGCCTGGCGCAAAAAGCGCGTGCTGCAGGTATTCATCTCGTGTTGGCAACTCAGCGCCCGTCAGTAGATGTGATTACCGGGTTGATTAAAGCCAACATCCCAACACGTATCGCGTTTACGGTATCAAGCAAGATTGACTCCCGCACTATCCTCGACCAGGGTGGGGCTGAGTCTTTGCTGGGTATGGGGGATATGCTTTATTCCGGGCCAAACTCAACCCTGCCTGTGCGTGTGCATGGCGCGTTTGTGCGCGATCAGGAAGTGCATGCAGTGGTCCAGGACTGGAAAGCGCGTGGCCGCCCACAATATGTAGATGGCATTACTGCAGACAGCCAGTCTGAAGGTGGTGCCGGTGGTTTTGATGGCGGCGAAGAGCTGGATGCGTTGTTTGACCAGGCTGTTGCCTTTGTTGTGGAAAAACGTAAGGCTTCTATTTCTGGTGTTCAACGGCAGTTCCGTATTGGCTACAACCGGGCCGCACGTATCATTGAACAAATGGAAAACCAGGGCATTGTTAGTGAACAAGGCCATAATGGTAACCGTGAGGTGCTGGCCCCACCACCGTTTGAATAAGTTAACAAACCCCGGGAGCCGCTTTTGCGGCTCTTTTGCAAAGAAGCGTAAACAATTCAACTATCAGCTTTTTCTTCTGTTATTGCGACAGCTTTGCGGCCAGACTAGCCAGTTGAAAAACTTCACCTGGAATTGTGTTATTCGAGGATATGTAATGAAAAAGATCGCTATTGCCTGTGCGTTATTGTCAGTATTTACTGTCACTCAGGTGTGGGCGGATGCCGCTGGCTCTCTGAAAAGCCGTCTGGATAAAGTGAACAGTTTCCATGCCAGCTTCACGCAAAAAGTGACTGATGGCAGCGGCAATGAAATTCAGGATGGCCAGGGTGAACTGTGGGTTAAACGGCCAAATTTGTTCAACTGGCATATGATTCAGCCTGATGAAAGCGAACTTATCTCCGATGGTAAAACGCTTTGGTTTTATAACCCGTTCGTAGAGCAGGCCAGTGCCACATGGCTTAAAGATGCGACCAGTAACACCCCCTTTATGTTGATTGCCCGTAATCAGTCATCTGACTGGCAGCAATATAATGTTAAACAGCAAGGGGATGACTTTGTTCTGACCCCGAAAACCAGCAGTGGTAACCTTAAACAATTTACGATTAATGTCAGCCAAAGTGGGACTATCCACCAGTTCAGTGCAGTTGAGCAGGATGATCAGCGTAGTGTTTATCAGCTCACCGGCCAGCAAGATGGCGCGACAGATATGAGCAAGTTTACCTTTACCCCGCCGAAAGGAGTAACGGTAGACGATCAACGTCAGTGAGGCGGTTGTGAGTAATTTGCCACTCGATTTTTCCGACAATGTTTTCCAGCCTCTGGCCGCGCGTATGCGGCCAGAAAATCTTGCGCAGTATATTGGCCAGCAGCACTTGTTAGGGCCGGGTAAACCGCTACCTAAAGCGATTGAAGCAGGCCAGTTGCATTCGATGATCCTCTGGGGGCCTCCGGGAACAGGAAAAACGACACTGGCGGAAGTCATTGGGCGTTATGCTAACGCCAATGTCGAACGTATTTCTGCGGTTACCTCTGGTGTAAAAGAAATTCGCGAAGCCATTGAACGGGCAAGGCAAAACCGCCATGCAGGCCACCGTACTATCTTGTTTGTTGACGAAGTCCACCGCTTTAACAAAAGCCAGCAGGATGCATTCCTGCCGCATATTGAAGATGGCACGGTAACCTTTATTGGCGCGACAACGGAAAATCCTTCTTTTGAGCTAAATTCCGCACTGCTTTCCCGGGTCAGGGTGTATTTATTAAAATCGCTGACGGCTGCCGATATCGAGCAGGTACTGTTGCAGGCCATGAATGACAGTGAGCGGGGCTATGGCGGGCAAAATCTCGTTTTGCCCGATGATACCCGCCAGGCAATTGCTGAACTGGTGAATGGTGATGCACGTCGCGCACTGAATACGCTGGAAATGTTAGCGGATATGGCACAAACCGATGCCAGCGGTAAACGCATTTTGACAGCCAGTTTGTTACGCGAAGTTGCCGGTGAACGTAGCGCCCGTTTTGATAACAAAGGCGATCGTTTTTACGATTTGATTTCTGCATTGCATAAATCTGTCAGAGGTTCTGCGCCAGATGCCGCCCTGTACTGGTATGCGCGTATTATTTCAGCTGGTGGTGACCCACTGTATGTTGCACGCCGTTGCCTGGCTATTGCTTCAGAAGATGTTGGTAATGCTGACCCGCGAGCCATGCAGGTTGCGATTTCAGCGTGGGATTGCTTTACCCGGGTTGGCCCGGCAGAAGGTGAGCGGGCAATTGCTCAGGCGATTGTTTACCTTGCGTGTGCACCGAAAAGTAATGCGGTTTATACGGCGTTTAAGGCGGCAATGCATGATGCCCGGGAGCAACCTGATTACGACGTACCGGTACATTTGCGTAATGCGCCAACCCGCCTGATGAAAGAAATGGGGTATGGTGAAGAGTACCGTTATGCACACGACGAAACAAATGCTTATGCTGCTGGCGAAAACTATTTCCCACCAGAAATGGCACAAACGCGCTATTATCGCCCTACCAACCGTGGGCTCGAAGGCAAAATTGGCGAAAAGCTCGCCTGGCTTGCTGAACAGGACAAAAATAGCCCTATAAAACGCTACCGCTAATGCGGTCGTTGCGGTAAGGTTATCAACACTGCCCGTGATGCGTTTCACGGGTTTTTTTCTCAAATTCAATTCGATAAAAAGCACAGGATAAGCATGCTCGATCCCAATCTGCTGCGTAATGAGCCAGACGCAGTCGCTGAAAAACTGGCACGCCGGGGCTTTAAGCTGGATGTTGATAAGCTGCGTGCGCTTGAAGAGCGCCGTAAAGTCTTGCAGGTAGAAACAGAAAATCTGCAGGCAGAACGTAACGCACGATCGAAATCCATCGGCCAGGCGAAAGCGCGTGGGGAAGATATTGAGCCATTACGCCAGGAAGTGAACAAGCTTGGTGAGGCACTGGATAAGGCCAAAGTTGAGCTGGAAACACTGCTGGCAGATATTCGTGAATACGCTCTGACCATTCCTAACCTGCCTGATGACTGTGTTCCTCAGGGTAAGGACGAGAACGACAACGTGGAAGTGTTCCGTTGGGGCGAGCCACGTCAGTTTGATTTTGAAGTTCGTGATCACGTTACTTTAGGTGAAGCGCTGGGTGGTCTGGATTTCGCTGCGGCAGTAAAACTGACCGGGTCACGCTTTGTGGTCATGAAAGGGCAGGTTGCCCGCATGCACCGTGCTCTGAGCCAGTTCATGCTTGACCTGCATACAGAGCAGCACGGCTATAGCGAAAATTATGTCCCTTACCTGGTTAACCACGACACGCTTTATGGTACCGGGCAGTTGCCAAAATTTGCCGGTGACTTATTTCATACCCGCCCGCTGGAAGAAGAAGCAGACAGCAGTAATTACGCGCTGATCCCGACTGCCGAAGTGCCGTTGACTAATCTGGCGCGTGACGAAATTCTGGATGAAGAATCTCTGCCTTTGAAAATGACGGCGCATACGCCATGTTTCCGTTCAGAAGCAGGCTCTTATGGCCGTGATACGCGTGGTCTTATCCGTATGCACCAGTTTGATAAAGTCGAAATGGTGCAGATTGTTCGCCCGGAAGATTCAATGGACGCTCTGGAAGAAATGACAGGCCATGCAGAGAAAGTTCTGCAACTGTTGGGCCTGCCTTACCGGAAAGTATTGTTGTGCTCCGGGGATATGGGCTTCAGCGCCTGTAAGACTTATGATCTTGAAGTCTGGATCCCGGCACAGAATACCTACCGTGAAATCTCTTCCTGCTCTAACGTATGGGATTTCCAGGCGCGTCGCATGCAGGCTCGTTGCCGTAGCAAAACAGAGAAAAAACCACGCCTGGTACATACGCTGAATGGTTCTGGTCTGGCTGTTGGTCGTGCGCTGGTGGCCGTGCTGGAAAACTACCAGCAGGCAGATGGCCGTATTCAGGTACCGGAAGTATTACGCCCTTATATGCGTGGCCTGGAATATATTGGCTAATCAAGCCTGCACTATATTCTGATGCCAAACTCAGTAAAAAAGCGCCTGCGGGCGCTTTTTTTATGGGAAACGTAGCGGTTAGCAGGGCATTACAACGTGCAGTACATCCAGGTTGTTGAATGGGTACTCTTGCCATCGGTATCCAGTGCAAACCCGGGCGTCATTCCGGCAACCTTAAAACCGACTGAACGGTAAAGCGCTTCTCCGGCAGCACCAGTGCGGGTATCCAGTGTCATCAGCGTTTTTCCCTGCTCCCGCGCATATTGCATGATGTGGTGCATCATTGCACGCCCCAGCCCACAACGCCGGGCCCCTGGGTGCACAATCATTTTAGCGACTTCACACCGGTGTGGCTGGTTGGGCGGCATTCGGGTAATCAACTGAACTGTCCCCAGCAGGTTACCATCCAGCAAAGCGGCAAAAAGTGCCCGCCCACCTGATTCAACATCAGGTTTTACATTTTCAAGCCAGAATTGCCATGCATCCTGTTGGCTGAATGGGCTAATAAAACTGATGGATGCGCCTTGTGCCACGCTCTCAACCAGCAGGGAGGACAGTGGTTTGAGGTGCTGTTCAAGCTCTGAACCATCAAGTCGTAATAAAGCGATTGTCACTACATGCTCCTTTTCGTCATGGCGATAATGTACCGTGCTGGTTGATTGTGCGTTTTGAATTGTGAACTGCCATACAGGCGATAGCGCAGGCAGTCGCCTTCATGCAGCAGATGCGGGGTATTTTCAATCGTCAACTCCAGTGTGCCAGATAACATCACCAGGTGATGCTCGTGGCCTGCAAAGGCAGGGTGTGCGTAGTGAATACACTGGTTTGCCTGCAGGTTACCTTCGATAATTTCCATACCGAGTTCACCACCTGGCGGCGAAACAATACGGCGCAGAAAACCCTTGTCAGTATCTTCCCAGGTTGTTTGGCTGGCGCGGCGGATAAGTGGCGTAAAAGTTTGCTCCAGCGGTGCAAGCAGTTGCGATATGGGCAGGGCGTAGGTACTGGCAAGTCGCCCCAGAGTATCCGCTGTCGGGCTGACTTCCCCATTTTCTATACGTGATAAGCTCGCGCGGCTGACGCCACACTGTTCAGACAATTGTTGCAGGGTTAAACCGCGCGCGACACGCAAGTTTCGCAGTGCTATTGCCAGTGCCTGCCCTGAGGAGTTATCCATCGTTTTTCATCTCACTATCTCTTTTATGAGAAAATATCCCTTAAATGAGATTTTTGCAACGAGAAAAGTTAACTGCAGTGGTTATCTATTTTCGCTCCGGGTGGAAACGGTAGTGCGTGTTTGCCTGAGCAAAACATACTCTGGAATGGGTAAAATCAGGGAAGAAGCAAGGGAAATAATTCCATGAAATTTTTGATATCATTCTTTCCGCTGTTTTCTATTTTTTTAAATAAAAACAGTATTTTACTTTTAATTTAAAAAACTAACCATGTACTTATCATAAGTAATCTGAATTAATGGATTATTCTTGTGCATCCGCGGTTTTCAGTGATATTGACTTTGTTTTTTTCAGTGGCATGATGCGCTCACTTTGTGGCCTCCCTCACGGTTTTACTTTAATGCGTACCTATTCTCGCCCAGTGCAATTGTTGCTTTGTGGGCTACTTTTGTTGACTCTGGCGATTGCTGTTCTGAACACGCTTGTTCCGCTTTGGCTTGCTCATGATCAATTGCCTGTCTGGCAAGTCGGCGTTGTCAGTTCCTCCTATTTTTCCGGGAATTTACTGGGTACGGTACTGGCAGGATGGTTGATTAAACGTCTGGGATTTAACCGCAGCTACTATCTTGCCGCGATTATTTTTGCGATTGGCAGTGCGGGTCTCGGCCTTACAGTCGGCTTTTGGTCATGGTCTGTCTGGCGCTTTATCGCCGGCATTGGTTGCGCACTGTTGTGGGTGGTTGTTGAAAGTGCACTGATGTGTAGTGGGACTTCGGCTAATCGTGGCCGCCTGTTGGCCGCATACATGATGGTGTATTACGTTGGAACCGTAATCGGGCAATTACTGGTCAGTAAAGTGGATACGGCGTTGCTCAGTGTTCTGCCGTGGGCTGTGGCTCTTGTATTATCCGGTATACTGCCACTGTTGTTTACCCGCATTACGGCGATGGAAAATATTAACCACCAAAGTACTCCGGTATTTAGCATGTTGCGGTTGCGCCAGGCACGCCTGGGTGTTAACGGTTGTGTCATTTCTGGGGTGGTACTTGGTTCACTGTATGGCTTAATGCCACTGTGGTTGAACCACCAGAACTATACTGATTCGCAAACCGGTTTCTGGATGGCTCTGATGGTGAGCGCCGGTATTGTAGGGCAGTGGCCGGTTGGCCGCCTTGCAGACCGCTATGGGCGTTTGCTGGTTCTGCGCGTACAGGTGTTTATCGTTATTATTGCTTGTGTCGCCATGTTGTCTCAGGCTGCACTGGCTCCTGCTTTGTTTATCCTTGGCGCTGCCGGGTTCACCCTTTATCCGGTTGCTATGGCCTGGGCGTGTGAGCGTGTCGCTCCGCATCAGTTGGTTTCAATGAACCAGGCATTACTGCTCAGCTATACGGTTGGCAGCCTCCTTGGGCCGACATTGACTGCAATGCTGATGCAACGTTTCTCCGACAGCTTGCTGTTTATTACTATTGGTACTGTTGCGTTTATCTACTTGCTGATGTTGCTGCGTAAGGCAGGAAAACATCCAACGCCTGTTGCTCATGCGTGATCAACCCGCCCTCAAGACAAAAAAGCCTCTGCAATGCAGAGGCTTTTTTTATACCCACCGGAGTGATTCCGCTTGTGGCTTAAAAGGCTGTTATCCGTGTTTGTGAAAGCGTGTGTGCCAATAGGGGTTCAGTACATCACTTTGTGCCCGTATTGCTCCAGAATCCCTTTTACACGATCCATGGTCTCTTTCTTGGGTGGCTTGATGCCATCGAGCTTATACTCTTCGCCCATCGCCACCCATTTGTGTTTGCCTAACTCATGGTAGGGCAGGAGTTCTATTTTCTCTACATTGCCCATATCGCGGGTGAATTCCCCCAGGCGGTGAGCAGAGTCATCGTCGTCTGACCAGCCAGGAACCACCACATAGCGAATCCAGGTGTTAATCTTACGTTTGGCAAGATAACGAGCGAACTCCATTGTCCGGTGGTTAGAAACACCAACCAGATTCTGGTGAATGTCGTCATTGATTTGTTTTAAGTCGAGCATAACGAGGTCGGTGACATCCAGCAGTTCGTCAATCACCGGGTCGTAACGCCTTACAAAGCCATTGGTATCCAGGCAGGTGTGAATGCCTTCTTTTCGGCATTCCCGGAACCAGTCGCGCACAAATTCAGCCTGGAGGATAGCTTCACCGCCAGATGCAGTTACGCCACCGCCTGAAGCATTCATAAAATGGCGATAAGTAACCGCTTCTTTCATTAAGTCTTCAACGGTGACTTCTTTACCACCGTGGGTGTCCCAGGTATCACGGTTATGGCAGTAAAGGCAGCGCATCAGGCAGCCCTGGAAAAAGGTGATAAAGCGAATGCCCGGGCCGTCGACCGTACCACAGGATTCAAAGGAGTGAATGCGACCAATTACTGACATTGCGATGTATTCTCCCGTTCGGGCCTGAAATATTCAGGCGCGTTTAGCGTGGTCAATCCGTAGAACGCCACGTCGAGTCTGTTTTGCGAGCTGGCCTTAAGCAGAGTCAGCTTGCAAAACGGGCTCACAGAGGAGGTGCGGTTTACAAGAAAGGCCCCACCAGAGTGGAGCCTTTATTTTATACCCTTCATCTTCCAGGTTGTAGTCCCGCCGTTACTTTATCCTTCCCGGCATTACCGGGAAGGGGAACGACTGGCCTGGAAGGCGAAGCCTCAGCCATTACATGGACTGGGTGAAGGTACGGGTGATAACGTCCTGCTGCTGTTCTTTAGTCAGAGAGTTAAAGCGTACAGCGTAACCAGAAACACGGATGGTCAGTTGCGGATATTTTTCCGGATTTTCCATCGCATCAAGCAGCATTTCACGGTTCATAACGTTAACGTTGAGGTGCTGACCACCTTCAACAGACGCTTCATGGTGGAAGTAACCATCCATCAGGCCTGCCAGGTTAGTTTTACGCACTTCATCATCTTTACCCAGAGCATTCGGAACGATAGAGAAGGTATAAGAGATACCATCTTTCGCGTAAGCGAACGGCAGTTTAGCAACGGAGGTCAGAGAGGCAACAGCACCTTTCTGGTCACGGCCGTGCATTGGGTTAGCACCAGGACCGAACGGAGCGCCTGCACGACGGCCATCCGGAGTGTTACCCGTTTTCTTACCATAAACAACGTTAGAAGTGATGGTAAGGATAGACTGAGTCGGAATAGCGTTGCGGTAGGTATTCAGTTTCTGAATTTTCTTCATGAAACGTTCAACCAGGTCAACAGCCATGTCATCAACACGCGGGTCGTTGTTACCGAACTGCGGGTATTCACCTTCGATTTCGAAGTCGACAGCCAGACCGTCTTCGTCACGGATAGGTTTAACTTTGGCGTATTTGATTGCAGACAGAGAGTCAGCTGCAACAGACAGACCAGCGATACCACAAGCCATGGTGCGGATAACGTCACGGTCATGCAGAGCCATCAGAGAGGCTTCGTAGCTGTATTTGTCATGCATGTAGTGGATTACGTTCAGAGCGGTGACATACTGTTTTGCCAGCCAGTCCATGAAGTGATCCATACGGTCCATAACTTCGTCGAAGTTCAGAACGTCGCCCTTCAGCGGTTCAGTTTTCGGACCAACCTGCATTTTCAGTTTTTCATCAACACCGCCGTTGATGGTATACAGCAGAGTTTTAGCCAGGTTAGCACGAGCACCGAAGAACTGCATTTGTTTACCAACGATCATCGGGCTTACGCAGCAAGCGATAGCGTAATCATCGTTGTCAAAGTCAGGACGCATCAGGTCATCGTTTTCATACTGAACAGAAGACGTGTCGATGGAAACTTTTGCAGCGAATTTTTTGAAGTTCAGAGGCAGTTTTTCAGACCACAGGATGGTCATGTTCGGTTCCGGAGACGGCCCCATGGTGTACAGGGTGTTCAGGAAACGGAAACTGGTTTTGGTAACCAGAGTACGGCCATCAAGACCCATACCGCCCAGAGATTCAGTTGCCCAAATCGGGTCGCCAGAGAACAGTTCATCATACTCAGGAGTACGCAGGAAACGAACCATACGCAGTTTCATCACCAGGTGGTCGACGATTTCCTGTGCTTCTTGTTCGTTCAGGCGGCCAGCTTTGATATCACGTTCGATGTAGATATCCAGGAAAGAGGATACACGACCGAAGGACATTGCAGCACCGTTCTGTGATTTAACGGCAGCCAGGTAACCGAAGTAGGTCCACTGTGCAGCTTCACGAGCGTTTGCAGCCGGAACAGAGATATCGCAACCATATTTAGCTGCCATTTCTTTAATTTGGCCCAGGGCGCGATGCTGTTCAGCGATTTCTTCACGCAGACGAATGGTTGCTTCCAGGTCTTCGCCGTTTTCCAGTTTGGATTGCAGAGAAGTGAACTGAGCAAATTTGTCTTTCATCAGGTAGTCGATACCGTAAACGGCGATACGACGGTAGTCACCAATGATACGACCACGACCATAAGCATCAGGCAGACCAGTCAGGATGCCTGCTTTACGGCAACGCAGGATGTCCGGAGTGTAAACATCGAACACGCCCTGGTTGTGAGTTTTACGGTATTCAGTGAAGATTTGTTTCAGGCGAGGATCCAGCTGGCGGTCATACGCTTTGCAGGAGTTCTCGATCATTTTGATGCCGCCGAACGGAATCAGACCACGTTTCAGCGGAGCGTCAGTTTGCAGGCCAACAACTTTTTCCAGACTTTTGTTGATGTAACCAGCATCGTGAGAAGTGATGGTGGAAGCTACATTGGTATCAAAATCAACAGGCGCGTGAGTGCTGTTCTCGATTTTGATGCCTTCCATGACTTTGTCCCACAGCGCGGTAGTCGCGTCAGTCGCACCGGCCAGGAAAGCTTCGTCGCCTTCATACGGGGTGTAGTTTTTCTGGATGAAGTCACGTAAGTTGACCCCATTCTGCCAGTCACCTTTTGCAAAACCTTCCCAGGCTGTGGCTAATTTTTCATTAAGCTCGGACATGTAACACCTACCTTCTAATGTGGATTTCTTATTTACTGCTTAGCATTGACATTAATGCTTGTCGCCGCCACGCAGGTAAATTACCCAGTACGTCAATCCAACTAACAAGCCACCGCCAATAATGTTACCTATTGTTACCGGGATAAGATTATCAGTGATGAAATGCATCACAGTCAGATGAGGAAATTGTTCCGGAGTCAGGCCAACAGCAGACCAGAATTCCGGGCTGGCAAAGTTACGAACCACGATTCCCATCGGGATCATGAACATATTTGCAATACTGTGCTCGAAGCCACTTGCGACGAACATCGCTACCGGTAATACCATAATGAACGCTTTATCCATCAGGCTACGACCAGAATAGCTCATCCAAACAGCCAGACAGACCATCAGGTTTGCCAGGATGCCAAGGCAAACAGCCTCAACAAAAGTATGATGTAATTTATGGTCTGCGGTCTGGAGTACATTTAACCCCCAGGCACCATTAGCGGTCATGTATTCACCGGACAGCCACATCAGCAATACAAAGAGTAGTGCACCAACGAGGTTACCGACATAAACATTTAACCAGTTACGGGCCAGTTGACCCCAGGTGATGCGCCCGCTTGCCTTAGCAACAACAATTAACACGGTTGAAGTAAACAGATCCGCGCCGCAAATGACACACAGGATAAGCCCCAATGAGAAGCACACCCCGCCTATCAATTTTGCAACACCGAACGGCATACCTGCGGTGCCAGTGGTTGCGGTTATATAAAAGACAAACGCAATTGAGATAAAGACACCCGCAGTAATCGCTAAATAGAAAGTTGTTAGCGGATGTTTAGTTGCTTTATAAACACCTGCATCTTCGGCAACTTTTGCCATGGCAGGTGGAAGTAAAAGATCAAAAGGGTTGTCAGCTTTCACACTAACTCTCTCTTAATTAATTCGGCGAGATGATACTAACAAAGCATTATAGAGTAGAATTTGATATGGATCATAACCCGCCAGTGTAATAGACCCGAAAACCACATGGATTCTTGCGGAAAACGGCATAACGTTATGAATTCAATGATAAAAATTTTTTTTAAATTTTACAAATAGTTTTGAATTTTCTTTTAAAACCCCCTGATCCGCGTTAAAGAATCTGCCATAAATAAGTCAGATTAGTTACATATTATTCTGTGAGGATATATTTTGGTTACTCAATATTAACCAATGTGCTACATATTAATAGGAATTAGCACAATAAAAAAGCGGGGCAAAAAAGTTGCCCCGTAATATAGCCTTTCGTTATCGCTGCGCCTACAGGCAAAAGCATTATTTATCCTGCTCACTCCACCAGAGCTGTTTAGCTTTTTGTAGCTTTTGGTAGGCTGCCAGTAATGACTGGTGTGCGGGCAAGGCTTCCAGGTCTTTATCTATCACAGGAAGGCCGTAGAAGGCTGATTCACCTGATAGTGCCGCCTGAGCATGAGCCAGTGCTTCTGCACCGTACATGCGAGTAAACGCGGACTGATATTGCGCCGGGTCACGCTCTTCTTCATGTGCAAGCAACAATAATGTCTGCAGGCAACGGTAGTAGTTAGCGCGCTCTGCGCTGAATATGGATGCGTTGAATTCCATTGTCCATTCAGTCCAGATTAACGCCTGCTCCAAAGACCCACCGGCCAGTGCCAGCATCGCTTTCAGCTCACCAATACGCAGGGTATACCAGCCATTTTTATTGCCAGTCGCCAGGCCTAACAACTCACGCACACGGGTGAAATCATCCAGACCCTCGTCGTCAAGTTGCTCAATCAGTGCCAGATATTCTTCCGGTTGCAGCCTGCTGCCAGGCAACGACATGATAGTTTCCCGTAAATGGCTGCCCATATTGTTGTTCGCCAGCCACAAATCTTCAGCCGGGTAGATATCAGACATCCCCGGAACCAAAATACGGCACCCATAAACCCCAAGGTGTTCATAATCGGCGATGTAGACTTCTTTGCCTTCAGTCTGGAAGATAGCCATCAGCGTGGCGAATTCTTCGTCGGTGGTGCCTTTAAATGACCAGTCGACGAACGGGTAATCAGCATCATCTTTAAACAGATCCCAGGAGATCAAACCGCTGGAATCGATGAAGTGTGTTTCCAGGTTGGCGTGCTCACCCACTTCTTCATCATCAAATGTTGGTGGGGTGAAGACATCGAGATCTTTCAGGCTGCGGCCCTGGAGTAATTCAGTAACGGTACGTTCCAGTGCAACACCAAAGTCTGGGTGCGCACCGAATGAAGCAAAACAGGTGCCATTAGCCGGGTTAAACAGCACCACACAGATGACCGGGTATTTTCCACCCAGAGAGCCGTCATATGCAAAGATAGGGAAACCTTCCGCTTCCAGTTTGGCAATGGCTTCCACCACGCCCGGGTAGCGAGCCATTACCTCATCAGGAATAGCTGGCAGGCTAATAGACTCGGCAATGATACGGTTTTTAATATGGCGCTCAAATACTTCAGATAAACCCTGAACACGCGCTTCATACCGGGTGTTGCCTGCTGACATCCCATTAGAAACATACAGGTTACCAACAATGTTCATTGGGATGTAAATCGTCTGGTCGTCGGACTGACGGGTGAAAGGCAGAGCGCAGATTCCCCGGTCGCCATTACCGGATTGCAAGTCAACCAACTGGCTGGCAGTCAGTGCCTGATCCGGATCATAAAAGGCACGCAGGTGTGTATCGAGGATCCCTTCAGGTAATTCATCATCATCCGGCAGAGGAAACCACTTCTCGTTGGGATAATGAACGAAAGGCCCATTAGCGATGGTGTCGCCTAACCAAAAGTCAGCGAAAAAGTAGTTGGTGGAAAGGCGTTCAAAATATTCCCCCAGCGCAGAAGCGAGAGCCGCCTTGCGGGTTGCACCTTTCCCATTGGTAAAACACAGTGCACAGTCTTTGTCGCGAATATGCACAGACCAGACATGAGGAACAGGATTAAGCCATGAGGCTTCTTCAATATTGAACCCCAGATCGGTCAATTTTTGCTGGAAGCGGGAGATAGAGTCTTCCAGGGCGGCATCTTTGCCGGGAATATAAGTTTGAGTCATGGTGTCCACTTTGTTCGTACGAAAAGGGCGCAATGATACGTTTTTTCCTTTTCCTGTGCTACGGATATGCCACAGCGCAAGGAAATCATCTTGAGTATGAACACAAAAAGTTTACTCATCTATAACATGCTGATTGCGTCACGGGTGTGACAAATAAAAAGATAAAATTATCAGTCATACAGTATTTTCCCGAGTAATCTGCCGACCAGTGCTGGTCTGATGTTATCTGGCCTGCTGGAATAACCATTGCAGCATTGCCACGTGAGTGATAAAACCGGAGTCACAGGAAAAAACGATTGCTTTTATGTGGTGAGGGGAAATGACTCAGGTCTATAACTTTAGTTCTGGCCCGGCAATGTTGCCGGTAGATGTACTTCGTCATGCACAACAAGAATTGTGCGACTGGCAAGGGCTCGGCACGTCAGTAATGGAAGTCAGCCATCGTGGTAAACCATTTATTCAGGTGGCTGAAGAAGCAGAGAAGGATTTTCGCGACTTGTTGCAAATCCCCTCCAACTATAAGGTTCTCTTCTGTCACGGCGGTGGTCGTGGCCAGTTTGCAGGCGTACCGCTGAACATTCTGGGTGATAAATCCACTGCGGATTACGTCGATGGCGGTTACTGGGCCAGTAGCGCAGTAAAAGAAGCCAAAAAATACCTCACCCCCAATGTGATTGATGCGAAAGTCACTGTTGATGGCAAACGTGCGATTATCCCAATGCGTGACTGGCAATTGTCCGACAACGCGGCCTATCTGCACTATTGCCCCAATGAAACTATCGATGGTATTGCCATTGATGAAACGCCTGATTTTGGCCCGGATGTTGTGGTTGCAGCGGATTTCTCTTCAACCATTTTGTCTCGTCCTATTGATGTCAGCCGTTATGGCGTTATCTATGCTGGTGCGCAGAAAAATATCGGCCCTGCTGGCCTGACTCTGGTTGTCGTGCGTGAAGACTTGCTGGGTAAAGCCAGTAAAGCCTGCCCGTCTATTCTGGACTATTCCGTTCTGAACGAGAATGACTCCATGTTTAATACACCGCCTACTTTCGCCTGGTACCTTGCAGGCCTGGTCTTCAAATGGCTGAAAGAGCAGGGTGGCGTGGCTGCAATGGATAAAGTGAATCAGCAGAAGTCTGACTTACTCTACGGTGTGATTGATAACAGCGATTTCTACCGCAACGATGTCGCTGCTTCAAACCGTTCTCGTATGAATATTCCGTTCCAACTGGCGGACAGCAAACTGGATGCTTTGTTCCTTGAAGAATCCTTCGCAGCCGGGCTGCATGCGTTGAAAGGCCACCGTGTAGTGGGGGGCATGCGCGCTTCTATTTACAATGCAATGCCACTGGCTGGCGTACAGGCACTGACTGATTTTATGGTGGATTTTGAACGCCGCCACGGTTAATCATCGTGTTTAATTCCTTGCCCCGTACCGCTTGGTGCGGGGTTTCTGCTTATTTTGTTTTTTGTTGAGAGCTTTACCTCCATGCTGGAATCCCTGACGTTACAACCCATCGCCCGGGTAGACGGAACCATTAACCTGCCAGGTTCTAAAAGTGTCTCTAACCGTGCATTGTTGCTGGCTGCACTGGCGCAAGGCACCACGGCGCTGGCAAACCTGTTGGACAGCGATGATGTACGCCATATGCTCAATGCGCTTAGCGCACTGGGTGTGCAATATAAGTTGTCTGCTGACCGTACCCATTGTGAAGTGACTGGTTTGGGTGGCCCACTGAAATCCGCCGATGCTCTCGAACTTTTTCTGGGAAATGCGGGTACAGCAATGCGCCCATTAGCGGCAGCATTGTGCCTTGGCAACAATGACATTGTGCTGACAGGCGAACCACGCATGAAAGAGCGCCCGATTGGGCACCTGGTCGATGCCCTGCGCCAGGGCGGAGCCAAAATTTCCTACCTTGAGCAGGAAAATTACCCACCGCTGCATATTCAGGGTGGTTTTTCTGGGGGCCAGGTGGAAGTGGATGGCAGCGTTTCCAGCCAGTTCCTTACTGCATTATTGATGACTGCTCCGCTGGCCGCTCAGGACACCGTCATTACTATTAAGGGTGAACTGGTTTCTAAGCCTTACATTGATATCACGCTGAACCTGATGCAGACTTTTGGTGTGATGGTCGAAAACCAGCAATATCAAACATTTGTTATTCGTGGCGGGCAAACTTACCAGTCTCCGGGTAAATACCTGGTCGAAGGGGATGCATCTTCGGCATCTTATTTCCTTGCTGCAGCTGCCATTAAAGGTGGAACTGTTAAAGTTACCGGTATTGGCCGCAACAGTGTTCAGGGGGATATCCGGTTTGCAGATGTGCTGGAAAAAATGGGGGCTGAAATAACCTGGGGCGATGATTTTATTGCCTGTACCCGCCGTGAACTCCATGCCATCGATATGGACATGAACCATATTCCCGATGCCGCGATGACGATTGCGACCGCCGCGTTATTTGCGCAGGGTACCACCACACTGCGCAATATTTACAACTGGCGTGTGAAGGAAACTGATCGCCTTACGGCTATGGCTACAGAATTACGTAAAGTAGGTGCTGAAGTGGAAGAAGGGCATGATTTTATTTCAATCACCCCACCAGCCCAACTGACCTTTGCGGAAATTGGGACATACAATGACCACCGTATGGCAATGTGTTTCTCACTGGTTGCGTTGTCTGATACGCCAGTGACTATCCTTGACCCCAAATGTACGGCGAAAACCTTCCCTGATTACTTCGAACGCCTGGCCAGTATCAGCGAATTAGCCTGATAATAATATGTGCCGCCAAAGTGGTGGCACATACTTCTTCTGGCAGGCCCATTCTCAAAAAACGCGTTATTTTCTCCTGAGGGTAACAGTCTGCGGCGATGCGGCGTATAATGCGCGGCGTTTATGCTAACGGCCTGTCACTCGTTACGAAGGAGAATACTATGACGCCACACGTTCCCGTAATTACCATCGATGGCCCAAGTGGCGCGGGTAAAGGAACTCTGTGTAAAGCGATGGCTGAAGCATTGCAATGGCATTTACTGGATTCCGGTGCGATTTACCGTGTCCTCGCACTGGCCGCGTTACATCATCATGTCGATACTTCCAGTGAAGAAGCGTTGGTTCCGCTGGCTGCGCATCTGGATGTTCGCTTTTTGTCTGTCAACGGCAACCTTGAAGTGGTGCTGGAAGGCGAAGATGTCAGTGGTGAAATCCGTACTCAGGAAGTTGCCAGTGCGGCCTCCCAGGTTGCTGCGTTTCCCCGCGTGCGCGAAGCATTATTGCGCCGCCAGCGTGCATTTCGTGAAGCGCCAGGTCTGATTGCGGATGGCCGGGACATGGGAACAGTGGTATTTCCTGACGCACCTGTTAAAATTTTCCTTGATGCTTCGTCGGAAGAACGTGCTTTGCGCCGTATGCGGCAGTTGCAGGATAAAGGGTTTAGTGTTAACTTTGAACGCCTTTTGGCCGAGATAAAAGAACGCGATGACCGTGATCGCAACCGGCCTGTCGCGCCTTTGGTACCCGCTCAGGATGCATTATTACTGGATTCAACCCAGATGAGCATCGAGCAAGTGATTGAAAAGGCGCTGGAATATGCACGTGAAAAACTGGGGAGTGTGTAAACTTCCTGTTTTTGCGCAAGCATCAGAATTGTAGTACCTGCGGCAATGGAGTGTTCGCGGGCATGTTAAACAACCCCATCCGGCATGGAGCCAGGTGGACGTTAAATAGAAGATCCTGAAGATTATCAACATGACTGAATCTTTTGCTCAACTCTTTGAAGAGTCCCTGAAAGAAATCGAAACCCGCCCGGGTTCCATCGTTCGTGGCGTTGTTGTTGCTATCGACAAAGACGTAGTACTGGTTGACGCCGGTCTGAAATCTGAGTCTGCCATTCCGGCTGAGCAGTTCAAAAATGCCCAGGGCGAACTTGAAATCCAGGTTGGTGACGAAGTCGACGTTGCTCTGGATGCAGTAGAAGACGGCTTCGGCGAAACCCAACTGTCTCGTGAAAAAGCAAAACGTCACGAAGCATGGCTGATGCTGGAAAAAGCATACGAAGAAGCTGCCACTGTTACTGGTGTTATCAATGGCAAAGTCAAGGGCGGCTTCACTGTTGAGCTGAACGGCATTCGTGCGTTCCTGCCAGGTTCACTGGTTGACGTACGTCCTGTTCGCGACACTCTGCACCTCGAAGGCAAAGAGCTTGAATTCAAAGTGATCAAGCTGGATCAGAAACGCAACAACGTTGTTGTTTCTCGTCGTGCCGTTATCGAATCTGAAAACAGCGCTGAACGTGATCAACTGCTGGAAAACCTGCAGGAAGGCATGGAAGTTAAAGGTATCGTTAAGAACCTCACTGACTACGGTGCATTCGTTGATCTGGGCGGTGTAGATGGTCTGCTGCACATCACTGATATGGCATGGAAACGCGTTAAGCATCCGAGCGAAATCGTGAATGTTGGCGATGAAATCACTGTTAAAGTTCTGAAATTCGACCGTGAACGTACCCGTGTATCTCTGGGTCTGAAACAACTGGGCGAAGATCCGTGGGTTGCTATCGCTAAACGTTATCCGGAAGGTACTAAACTGACCGGTCGTGTAACCAACCTGACTGATTACGGCTGCTTCGTAGAAATCGAAGAAGGCGTTGAAGGTCTGGTACACGTTTCTGAAATGGACTGGACTAACAAAAACATCCATCCGTCTAAAGTTGTTAACGTTGGTGATGTTGTTGAAGTTATGGTTCTGGATATCGACGAAGAACGTCGTCGTATCTCCCTGGGCCTGAAACAGTGCAAGGCTAACCCGTGGCAGCAGTTCGCAGAAACCCACAACAAAGGCGATCGCGTTGAAGGTAAAATCAAGTCTATCACTGACTTTGGTATCTTCATCGGCCTGGACGGTGGCATCGACGGTCTGGTTCACCTGTCTGACATATCCTGGAACGTTGCAGGCGAAGAAGCTGTACGTGAGTACAAAAAAGGTGACGAAATCGCCGCTGTTGTTCTGCAGGTTGACGCAGAACGTGAACGTATCTCCCTGGGTGTGAAACAACTGGCTGAAGATCCGTTCAACAACTACGTTGCTGTGAACAAGAAAGGCGCTATCGTGACTGGTAAAGTCACTGCAGTTGACGCAAAAGGTGCTACAGTTGAATTAGCTGATGGCGTTGAAGGCTATCTGCGTGCTTCTGAAGCTTCCCGTGACCGCGTTGAAGATGCTACTCTGGTTCTGAACGTTGGTGATGACGTTGAAGCGAAGTTCACTGGCGTTGACCGCAAAAACCGCGTAGTAAGCCTGTCTGTTCGTGCGAAAGACGAAGCTGACGAGAAAGATGCAATTGCTTCTGTTAACAAACAAGAAGACGGCAACTTCTCTAACGCAATGGCTGAAGCGTTTAAAGCAGCTAAAGGCGAGTAATCGACCTTTCTGCTTAATCAGGGCGGCTTCGGCCGCCCTTGTTCAATGTAGCTGTAAACATTTTTCCTGATGGAAACCGGAGGAAACATGACCAAGTCAGAATTGATAGAAAGACTTGCCGGCCAGCAATCTCATATTCCAGCCAAGGCTGTAGAAGATGCGGTTAAAGAAATGCTGGAACATATGGCTTCTACCCTCGCGCAGGGGGAGCGTATTGAAATCCGGGGGTTTGGCAGCTTCTCATTGCATTACCGCGCACCACGCACCGGGCGTAATCCTAAAACTGGCGATAAAGTGGATCTGGAAGGAAAATATGTTCCCCACTTCAAACCAGGCAAAGAGCTACGTGACCGCGCCAATATTTATGGCTGATTTGCCTTACAGGCTTAATTAGTTCGCACAGGCGGCACCTCAGGGTGCCGTTTGTTTTATCTGTTTGTTACCGCCATTGGTCCTGCCCGGCGTTGAGCCTGGGTTCTTCATGCTGTTTCTGCAGCGAGCCTCGCACCAAATCCCCCCTGTTACTGCAAGCGCGAGTTATTCCGTAAAGCGCCCCCAGGAAATTGTGACTGGCACTGGGTTTTTCTGCCAGCAGCGGCAAACTGGCAGCACAAGGAGAACATTGTGCTGCAATTACCCAAACTCAGTTTCTGGATCCTGGCAGGTATAAGCCCACTTCTTTGGTTACCTGTCATCCCACCACTCTGGTTTGCTCTCATACTGATTTGCGCTGGTGGGTGGGTGCTCTGCCGCGCTCGCTATATGGTGTGGCGTTATTGCGCCTGTGGTGCTTTGGCATTGAGTTGGGCGCTGGTTCATGCGCAATCTGCGTTAATTACCCTGGCCGAAATGAGTGGGAAGCGGGAGAGTATGGTGGTCCAAATTACCCGCACACAAGGAGAACGCCATCACGGTAAAATAGTGCAGTGGGGGGGCAAAAAAAGGCAGTTTCCACCAGGCGTTATACTGTATGGCAAGTTACCTGAGTCACAACTTTGCTCCGGCCAGCTTTGGCAAGTCAGCAGCACATTAAGAGCAGTGCATGGGCAATATAATGCGGGTGGTTACTCCCGGCAACGGGCGGCAATGGCAAGTGGATTTGTGTTATCGGGCCGAATGGCAGACGTTCAGCTTATCAACGCCTCTTGTTCACGGCGCGCAACGTTAATTCGCCGTGTAGAGCAACAGACTGCGCATTTAGCGTGGGATGCCGTCATTCACGCACTGGCTTTTGGCGAGCGCGGAAACATGCAGGCAGGTGTCAGGCAAATATTGCGGGAGACTGGAACCGCACATCTGATGGCGATATCCGGGTTACATATTGCACAGGCGGGGGGTGCTGGCTGGTTGTTGGCGCGGCTAATTCAGTTTTTCTTGCCAGCCCTCTGGATTCGCCCGTCTTTTCCCATTATTGCCAGTATCGCTTGTGCAGCAGGGTATACCTGGTTGAGTGGCGGCAACCCGCCCGCTGTACGCAGCCTTATTGCACTGGGCACCTGGGGGGGAATTCGCTTATACCAGCGCCAATGGGGCGCGTGGGATGTTCTGGTGGTGTGTCTTGCCTGTGTAGTGTTATTTGACCCACTCACACTGCTTTCCGACAGTTTTTGGCTATCAGCCTTTGCTGTCAGTGCACTTATTTTTTGGTGCCAGTGGTTACCTTTCTACGGGGTAAAAAAATACCGGGCAGCGCATTTTTGTGCTGCTCTGGTTCACCTGCAACTTGGGGCATGCCTGCTGTTATTGCCACTACAGGTTCCTTTATTCCACGGGATATCATTCACTTCGCTTCCTGCTAATCTTATTGCTGTACCCATGGTGACATTTCTGGTTGTCCCGCTGATTTTTCTTGGGGTTCTGGCTGATATTGTGCTGGCAAATAGTGTGCTGGCAAATAGTGTGCTGGCTCCAGGTTTGATATGGCAATGTGTGGATACATTGCTGGCTGCATTGTTCTGGGTGTTGGCCGGGCTGCCAAAAGGCTGGTTACCCGTGGACTGGCGGATGAGCACAATGTCCTTTCTGCCCTGGTGCATGCTGGTCATTATGCGATTTCACTGGTTACGAACTTCCCCGTTTACCTGTGCTGCGCTGGTCGCGGTGTTATGCGCGCCCTGGTGGTTGCGTCACCACCATAATGGCTGGCGGGTACATATGCTGGATATCGGCCACGGGCTGGCAATGGTTATTGAGCGTAACGGCTATGCTTTTCTGTATGACACGGGTAACCGGTGGGAAGGGGGGAATACCGGGCAGCAGGTCATTTTACCCTGGCTTGCCTGGCATAACCTGGTGCCAGAGGGTGTGGTTATCAGCCATGAGCATACGGACCATAATGGCGGGCTGGCGTCAATTCAGGCGCAATGGCCGGGGATAACCCAATGGCATAACACCCCGAGGGCCGGGGGGCGCCATTGTTATCAGGGCAAACAATGGCAATGGCAGGGGCTGTCTTTTGATGTTGTCTGGCCCCCATTACAATATCAGGGAAGCGAGAATAACCGCTCATGTGTTGTTCTTGTGAGTGATGGTATTCATCGGGTGTTGCTAACGGGAGACCTTGAGCTGCCAGCTGAATTATTGCTGACCAAACACCCGGCGTCCATGAAAGCTGATGTCGTGCAGGTGCCACACCATGGCAGCAAAAGCTCTTCCGGGATACGTTTTGTCGGGCGGGCTGAAGGCTCTGTGGCACTTGCGTCAGTTGCACGTTATAACCCATGGAATATGCCATCTCCTGCGGTTATTGAACGTTACCAGCAGCATAGCTACCAGTGGTACGACACCGCTTTGCATGGCCAGGTTAGTGTGAGCTTCTCATCAACAGGCTGGCGGATTTCTGCGCATCGGGCCCGCTTTTTCACCCCCTGGTATCAACGCTGGTTTGGCGTGAGGCCAGATAACAGGTAGAATATGCGGCTATTTCAACAAGTGCTGGTTAATATTGAATGCATATCGATAAAGATCTCTCCACCTTACAGACCTTCCGGCGGCTTTGGCCGATTATTGCTCCGTTCAAATTAGGTCTGATTGTGGCGGGTGTTGCGTTGGTGGCCAACGCGGCCAGCGATACTTTCATGTTATCGCTACTGAAACCACTGCTGGACGATGGTTTTGGTAAGACAGACCGTTCCGTGTTGATGTGGATGCCGCTGGTGGTCATTGGCCTGATGCTGCTTCGTGGTATCAGCAGTTATGTGTCCAGTTATTGTATTTCATGGGTTTCCGGTAAAGTGGTAATGAACATGCGCCGTCGTCTGTTCAACCATATGATGGGGATGCCCGTTTCCTTTTTTGATAAACAATCTACGGGCACATTGTTGTCGCGCATTACTTATGATTCGGAGCAGGTTGCTTCTTCATCATCCAGCGCGCTTATTACAGTGGTTCGTGAAGGGGCCTCCATTATTGGCCTGTTTATCATGATGTTTTACTACAGCTGGCAGTTATCCCTGATCCTCATTGTGCTGGCTCCTATTGTCTCCATGGCTATTCGTGTCGTCTCTAAGCGCTTTCGCAGTATCAGTAAAAGCATGCAGAACACTATGGGGCAGGTCACGACCAGCGCGGAGCAGATGCTGAAAGGGCATAAAGAAGTGCTGATCTTTGGTGGGCAACAGGTTGAACGCGAACGGTTTAATAAAGTCAGTAACCGTATGCGTCAGCAAGGGATGAAAATGGTTTCAGCATCGTCCATTTCAGACCCGTTGATTCAGCTAATCGCTTCCCTTGCTCTGGCCTTCGTTCTGTATGCGGCAAGTTTCCCAAGTGTTATGCAAAACCTGACTGCCGGGACTATCACCGTCGTGTTTTCTTCAATGATTGCACTGATGCGTCCGCTAAAATCCCTGACAAACGTGAACTCACAGTTTCAACGTGGGATGGCCGCCTGCCAGACACTGTTCTCCATTCTGGACAGTGAGCAGGAAAAAGACGACGGCACTAAAGTGATCGAGCGTTCAACTGGCGACATTGAATTCCGCAATGTGACCTTTACTTATCCAGGTCGTGATGTGCCTGCTTTGCGTGATATCAGCCTGACTATTCCATCTGGGAAAACGGTTGCACTGGTGGGGCGTTCTGGCTCTGGTAAGTCTACTATCGCCAGTTTAATCACGCGCTTTTACGATATCGACGATGGGCAAATCATAATTGACGGGCACGACATCCGTGAATATACCCTGGCATCATTGCGTGACCAGGTTGCGCTGGTTTCGCAGAATGTACATTTATTCAACGATACCATCGCCAATAATATTGCCTATGCCCGTTCCGGGCAGTACACCCGTGAAGATATCGAACAGGCTGCAAAAATGGCTTACGCGATGGATTTCATCAATAAGATGGACAACGGGCTGGATACGGTGATTGGCGAGAATGGCGTGTTACTCTCTGGTGGTCAGCGTCAGCGTATTGCTATTGCCAGGGCGCTGCTGCGCAATAGCCCAATACTGATTCTGGATGAAGCCACCTCTGCACTGGACACTGAATCTGAGCGGGCTATCCAGTCTGCACTGGATGAACTGCAGAAAAACCGTACCTCGCTGGTGATCGCACATCGCTTGTCTACTATTGAACAGGCAGATGAAATTATTGTGGTAGAAGACGGGCGCATTGTAGAACGCGGTGCACACCGTGTCCTGATCGAAAAAGCGGGTGTTTATGCTCAACTTCACCGGATGCAATTTGGCGAATGATTTCCCGTATCTGGTCTGGTGAATCACCACTCTGGCGGTTGTTGTTGCCACTATCCTGGCTATATGGGCTGGTAAGCTATTGCATCCGGCTCAGTTACCGCATTGGGCTGCGCAAAGTCTGGAAGGCCCCGGTACCTGTTGTAGTGGTGGGTAACCTGACTGCCGGGGGAAACGGTAAAACCCCGGTAGTGATATGGCTGGTGGAGCAATTGCAGCAACAGGGGATTTGCGTTGGCGTGGTGTCCCGGGGGTATGGTGGTAAATCTGCCCATTATCCTCTGCTTGTCGGCCCGGATACTGCAACAGCACAGGCGGGTGATGAACCGGTTCTGATTTATCAGCGCACCGGAGCGCCGGTTGCAGTAGCGCCACAGCGCAGTGAGGCAGTTAAATCTTTATTGGCCCGAAATCCGTCAGTCCAGGTTGTTGTGACCGATGACGGCCTGCAGCATTATGCGCTGGGGCGCGATAAAGAGATTGTGGTTGTCGACGGTGTGCGCCGCTTTGGCAATGGCTGGTGGCTGCCCGCAGGCCCGATGCGCGAACGCTCTTCCCGCCTGAAAACGGTGGATGCCGTTATTGTTAATGGTGGCCAGCCAAAGCCCGGGGAAATTGCCATGCAACTCGCTCCGGGTTTAGCTGTTAATCTGGTTACCGGGGAAGAAACGCCGGTAGCCACACTGGAAGATTTAGTGGCAATGGCCGGGATTGGTCACCCACCTCGCTTTTTTACCACACTTGAACAGCAGGGGGCGGAACTGGTAAAACGTGTTTCACTCCCGGATCACCAGGCGCTTAACCGTGAGCAGGTCGAAAGTATACAGGGTAGCCACCAGCATCTGATCATGACTGAAAAAGATGCCGTGAAATGCCGTCATTTTGCCCAGGGCAATTGGTGGTACTTGCCGGTTGATGCGCAAATGCACGGACCTGGTGCTGGCAAACTTCTGCAGGAGATAATTAAGCTGGCATCCTGAAGGTAGTCGCCATCTTCTGACTAATAAGGAGCGATATGTCTCAGGTCTATCTTTCCCGTAAAGCAGCCCGCAATTTGCACCTTGCCGCTCAAGGGTTGCTGAAAAAGCCACGTAAGCGTGCAGTTCCTGCTGATATTCTCACAACCATTCGCCAAATGGCCTTGCTCCAGATAGATACGATTAATATTGTTGCCCGCAGTCCGTGGATTGTGCTGTTCAGCAGGTTAGGGAGTTTCCCATTCCCCTGGCTTGAAGAGTCACTGTCCCGCGGTGAGTTGATTGAATACTGGGCACATGAGGCCTGTTTCTTGCCGAAAGAAGACTTTGCACTGATACGTCACCGGATGCTTAACCCACATAAGATGGGCTGGAAGTATTCCGCTGAGTGGATGGCAACCCATGAGCAGGAGATTGCTGAGCTACTGGCGTGGATGGCTGAAAATGGTCCCGTCCGTGCTGCTGATTTTGCTCACCCCAGGCCCGGGCAAAGCGGGTGGTGGGAGTGGAAACCACACAAGCGGCACCTGGAAGGTTTATTCACTGCCGGGAAAGTGATGGTGGCGTCACGCCATAATTTCCAGCGGGTCTATGACCTGACACACAGAATCATGCCCGGGTGGGATGATGCGCAACATGGCTTAACCCAAAGTGAAGCCGAAAGTGTGATGCTGTCACGTAGTGCCCGGTGTCTCGGTATTTTTAAACCGGCCTGGCTTGCCGATTACTACCGGCTTAAAAATATTCAGGCAAACACAGTAACAGACCGCTGGCTGGGTGAGCAGGCGGTTACGCAAGTTGAAGTGGAAGACCTCGGAACCATGTGGCTTGATAACAGCCTGCTGCCCCTGTTGCCTCAGGCTGAACAGGATACCCTTAATGCCACTCACTCAACGGTATTATCTCCATTTGACCCGGTAGTGTGGGACCGGCGTCGGGCCTCACAGTTATTCCAGTTTGAATACCGGCTTGAATGCTATACACCTGCACCAAAAAGACAGTACGGTTATTTCGTACTGCCTGTCTTGCACCGTGGGCAGATTGTCGGGCGCATGGATGCCAAAATGCACCGCAAAACTGGCGTGCTGGAAGTGATGGCTCTGTGGCTGGAAGAGGGGGTTCGCAGTAGCCAGCACCTGGAACAGGGTGTCTGGCAGGCATTGGTTGATTTTGCCAATTGGCAAGGAGCGACACAGATAACTCTTGGCCAGGTGCCGCCAGCGCTTGCCAGCCTGAAAACGCGGAACATGCAAACCAACTAACCTTCAAAGCCAATTATGGTATGCTGAGCGTAATTTTTCGGATCCATGACGGAGGAAATATGGATCACCGTTTGCTTGAAATCATTGCCTGCCCGGTTTGCCAGGGCAAACTCTATTTTAATCAGGAAAAGCATACCCTTATTTGTAAAGTGGATGGCCTGGTTTTCCCAATTGATGAAGGTATCCCTGTCTTGCTCGAAACAGCAGCGCATCCGTTGGAAAATGATGAGGCGGGTGTATGAGTTTTGTCGTGATTATCCCTGCGCGTTATGCTTCCAGCCGTTTGCCTGGCAAGCCGCTGGTTGATATTGCGGGCAAACCTATGGTGGTAAGGGTGCTGGAGCAGGCGCGGTTATCGGGTGCTGAACGGGTTATTGTTGCGACTGATCACGCGGATGTTGCCGCAGCTGTGCAGGCGGCTGGTGGTGAAGTTTGCATGACCCGTGTTGATCATCACTCCGGAACTGAACGTCTGGCTGAAGTTATCGAGAAATGCGCATTTGCTGATGATACCGTTATTGTCAATGTGCAGGGCGATGAACCGCTGATCCCACCAGTGATTATCCGCCAGGTTGCGGATAACCTGGCCGACAGTGGTGTAGGTATGGCGACACTCGCGGTACCTGTTGATTCAGCAGAGGAAGCCTTTAATCCCAATGCAGTGAAAGTGGTGATGGATGCCAAAGGGCATGCGCTCTATTTCTCTCGCGCGACGATTCCCTGGGATCGTGACCGTTTTGCTCAGTCTAAGGAGAGCATTGGCGACAGCTTTTTACGCCATATCGGTATTTATGCCTACCGTGCCGGGTTTATTCGCCGCTATGTAACCTGGGAACCATCGCAACTGGAAAATATCGAAATGCTCGAGCAACTACGGGTGCTGTGGTATGGCGAGAAAATTCATGTTGCGGTTGCTAAAGAAGTACCGGGAACGGGTGTTGATACACCAAAAGATTTAGAACATGTGCGGGCTGTATTCCGCCAGTGATTATTTCGTGGCGGTATTCGCCGCCACGCCACAATATAAATTCCCTATGCAATACAATCCTTTCAAATTTTCCCCTCTTTTCTGCGCGTAAATTGATCTGGAAAAGTGACATCCCTGTTTGTGGCGCTCATTATTACTACAGTGGTTTTTCAATGGGCAGGTCAATATGCAGCAATTACGTGCAGAATTAAGCCATCTGTTAGGTGAACGGTTAAGTCGCATTGAATGTATCAGTGAAAAGCCAGATACCGCTCTGTGGTCACTTTACGACAGCTCTGGCAATGCCTTGCCGTTGCTGGCGAAAAGTTACAGCTCGCCGGGGATGGCTGCGCAGATGGCAAGTAAAATCTCTTTGTTAGCCCGCACAGGTACGGTTCGCATGCCTGTGGTTTACGGTATCATTTCTCACGAAGAACAACCTGGCCCGGATGTTCTCCTGATGGAGCGGTTAAGGGGAATGCCAGTTGAAGCGCCTACCCGCACACCAGAGCGCTGGGCGCAGTTAAAAGACCAAATTGTTGAAGGACTACTGGCGTGGCACCGGCAGGACAGCCGGGGTTGTGTCGGTACGGTAGATAACACCCAGGAAAACCACTGGCCTTCCTGGTATCGCCAGCGTATTGAAGTGCTATGGAGCACACTGAATCAGTTTACCAATACCGGCCTGAGTATGCAGGACAAAGCAATTCTACTGCGCACCAAAGAAAATTTACCCGGGCTGTTTGCTGGCTTTACTGATAACTGTGTGCTGGTGCATGGCAATTTCACGTTGCGCAGTATGCTGAAAGATTCAAGAACGGACCAGCTACTGGCGATTCTTAATCCTGGCATCATGCTGTGGGCACCGCGTGAATTTGAGTTATTCCGCCTCAATGAATCCGGGCTGTCGGAAAGTTTATTCTGGCATTACCAGCAAAAGGCCCCTGTGGACGAGGCCTTTCTGTGGCGCCGCTGGCTGTATGTGCTGTGGGATGAAGTCAGCCAGTTACTCAGCACTGGCCGTATGAACCGGGTAGCTTTTGATAAAGCCCGTAAAGAACTATTGCCCTGGGTGACCTGAAAACTTAAGCCATTGCCAGATGCGGCCTAAAGTTTCATAGGCGGCACGGTCGCTGTGCATCAACCATAATGGTGATGGAATGATTTTCTCCCACGGGTTCAGGTCTGCGCTGATAGCCATTTGGTTAGCTGGTGCGGGTTGTGGATTCAGCCCTTGCTGGTGAAAGAAAATCACGGCTCGTGGCAGGTGTGATGCCGAGCTTATCAAAATAAAAGGCTGTTGGCCGATAGCCTTTTTCACTGCCGCCGCTTCCTCTTGAGTATCTTTCGGTTGGTCCAGCGTCATAATATGGCTGCGTGGCACACCCAGGCTTTGGGCAACACGAGCGCCTGCTTCTGCTGTGCTCACCGGGTTTCCTTGCGCGGGTGCTCCGGTAAATATCAGCGTCGCCTGTGGGTTTTTTAACCACAACCTGACGCCTTCAGTTACCCTTGGCAGGCTGTTATTAATCAGATTCGAACTGGGGGCCCACTTCGGGTCCCAGGTATAACCCCCACCAAGCACCACAATGTACTGGACGTTCACCGGGCCTTGCCACGTCGGCCAGGTGGTTTCCAGAGGGCGCAATAACCGGTCGGCCACCGGTTGCAGGCTCAGTAACAATAACCCAGCCCAGCCCACAGTCATGATGACCTTTCCTGCTTTTTGCCAACGAGTGAACCACAGCAAAATGAGTGACAGTGCCATTAAGCAAAGAACCAGCGGCAGGGGTAACAACATGCCGCCAATGAATTTTTTAAGGGTAAAAAGCATTATTCTGCATCCTTTTTGACCATATAACCGTTGATCAGGAATGATCTTACACCAGAGAGCTTCAATATCCTTGTAGCTGTGACAAAATAAGGGTTTTGCCATTTGCCCGTTTAGCGGAAGGAAGTGAGTTCGTGTCAGATCGTAACTTCGATGACATCGCGGAGAAATTCTCACGCAACATCTATGGCACCAGTAAAGGCCGCTTACGGCAGGCGATTCTTTGGCAGGATCTGGACTGCATTCTGCAAGGGTTTGGCACGCGCAAATTGCGCATACTGGACGCGGGCGGTGGATTAGGGCAAACAGCCTGTAAACTGGCAGCAATGGGCCATGAAGTGCTGTTGTGCGACCTTTCCGGTGAAATGATTAGCCGGGCTCAGGCACTTGCTCTGGAGCAAGGTGTGAGCGGTAACATGCATTTTGTACAATCCGCGGTGCAACAGGTGCGCGAACATTTGGATTCCCCGGTTGATCTGATATTGTTTCATGCTGTTCTTGAATGGATAGATGAACCCGAACAGGTTCTGGCGAAACTGTGGGAATGCCTGGCTCCTGGCGGGGTGCTTTCGCTGATGTTTTATAACGCTAATGGTTTACTGATGCATAACATGGTCGCTGGTAATTTTGCCTATGTGGCGGCGGGTATGCCAAAACGTAAAAAGCGCACACTTTCGCCAGATCATCCATTAAAGCCAGAGAACGTTTACCTCTGGCTGGAGCAAATTGGCTGGAGAATTACCCGTAAAACCGGTGTGCGGGTATTTCATGATTACTTGCGGGAAAAACACCAGCAGCAAGACTGTTTTGAAGAACTGCTGGAGCTGGAAACTCGCTTTTGTCGTCAGGAGCCCTGGGTGAGCCTTGGGCGGTATATTCATGTGACGGCACAAAAGCCAGAAAGCCAAGGATAAACTATGAGTGAATTTTCCCAGACAGTACCTGAACTGGTTGCCTGGGCCAGAAAGAATGACTTTTCAATTTCACTGCCTGTCGACAGGCTGGCTTTTTTGCTGGCTGTCGCCACACTCAATGGCGAGCGGCTGGAAGGAGAAATGAGTGAAGGTGAGCTGGTTGATGCGTTTCGTTATGTGAGCGAAGCTTTTGAGCAGGCCAGTGAAACCGTCGTCATGCGCGCAAACAATGCCATTAATGATATGGTCCGCCAGCGTTTAATCAACCGCTTTACCAGCGAGCAGGCAGAAGGCAATGCCATCTACCGCCTGACGCCCCTGGGGATAGGCATTACCGATTATTATATCCGCCAGCGTGAGTTTTCTACGTTGCGGTTGTCTATGCAATTGTCCATTGTTGCCGGGGAGCTCAAACGTGCGGCTGATGCTGCAGATGAAGGTGGCGACGAGTTCCACTGGCACCGTAATGTGTTTGCGCCACTGAAATACTCTGTGGCGGAAATTTTCGACAGCATTGATTTAACCCAGCGCATTATGGATGAGCAACAACAGCAGGTGAAAGATGACATCGCTCAGTTGCTGAACAAGGACTGGCGCGCAGCAATTTCCAGTTGTGAGCTGCTGTTGTCTGAAACATCCGGTACGTTACGGGAATTGCAGGATACGCTGGAAGCTGCGGGCGATAAACTACAGGCGAATTTGCTGCAGATCCAGGATGCCATTCTTGGGCAGGATGACCTGGGTTTTATCGAACGCTTAATCTTCGATTTACAGAGCAAGCTGGACCGTATCGTCAGCTGGGGTCAACAGGCGATTGATTTATGGATAGGCTATGACCGTCATATCCATAAATTTATTCGTACAGCTATCGATATGGATAAAAACCGGGTGTTTGCCCAGCGTTTGCGCCAGTCGGTACAAAATTACTTCGATGCACCCTGGGCGCTGACTTACGCCAACGCAGACCGTTTATTCGATATGCGTGATGAGGAGATGTCCTTGCGGGATGACGAGGTCATGGGGGAATTACCCGTTGACCTTGAATTTGAAGAGTTTAATGAAATACGTGAGCAACTGGCCGCGATGATTGAGCAGTCCCTGCAGGTCTACAAAACCAGAAATCTTCCACTGGATCTCGGCGTGGTGATGCGTGAATATCTGGCGCAATATCCGCGGGCGCGGCATTTTGATGTCGCCCGTATCGTGGTCGACCAGGCTGTACGGCTGGGTATAGCAGAAGCGGATTTCACTGGGCTTCCCGCTCAGTGGCAACTTATTAATGATTACGGAGCCAGGGTACAGGCGCATGTCATCAACAAATATTGAACAAACAATGCCGGTAAAACTGGCGCAGGCGATTGCCAACCCACTGTTCCCGGCCCTTGACAGCCAATTACGTTCTGGCCGTCATATTGGTCTTGATGAACTGGATAATCACGCCTTTTTAATGGATTTTCAGGAAGAACTTGAACTGTTCTATATTCGTTATAACGTAGAGCTTATTCGTGCCCCTGAAGGTTTCTTTTATCTCCGTCCCCGGTCAACAACCCTTATACCTCGCTCCGTGCTTTCCGAGCTGGACATGATGGTAGGGAAAATCCTCTGTTACCTTTATTTGAGCCCGGAGCGCCTGGCGAATGAAGGGATTTTTACCCAACAGGAACTGTACGACGAGCTACTGTCACTGGCAGATGAAAGCAAATTACTGAAGCTGGTGAACAACCGCTCGACCGGCTCCGACCTGGATCGCCAGAAGCTGCAGGAAAAAGTGCGCTCCTCGCTCAACCGCCTGAGAAGGCTGGGAATGATTTGGTTCCTCGGCCATGACAGCAGCAAATTCCGTATATCTGAGTCTGTTTTCCGCTTTGGTGCCGATGTCCGTGCCGGCGATGATGCGCGCGAGGCGCAATTGCGCATGATTCGCGACGGAGAGGCTATGCCAGTAGAGCAGAGCCTGCAGCTTAATGATGAACAGGAAGACAATAATAATCAGGATACAGCGGAGGATGAACAGGAATGATTGAACGCGGGAAGTTTCGTTCGCTAACACTGATTAACTGGAATGGTTTCTTTGCCAGAACCTTTGACCTGGATGAGCTGGTTACTACGCTTTCTGGGGGGAACGGTGCCGGGAAATCAACCACGATGGCAGCTTTTGTCACGGCGCTTATCCCTGATCTGACACTGCTGCATTTTCGTAATACAACCGAAGCTGGTGCGACATCAGGTTCTCGTGATAAAGGCCTGCACGGTAAACTCAAAGCTGGCGTCTGCTACTCCTTTCTGGATGTTGTGAACTCGCGTCATCAGCGTGTGCTGGTGGGTGTACGTTTGCAGCAGGTTGCCGGGCGCGATCGCAAAGTTGACATCAAACCTTTTGCCATTCAGGGCCTGCCAATGGCCGTTCAGCCAACTCAACTGGTGACTGAGGCGCTTAATGCCCGCCAGGCCAGGGTGCTGACTTTGCAGGAACTGAAAGAAAAAACCGAAGCCATGGAAGGGGTGCAGTTCAGGCAGTTCAGTTCCATTACCGATTACCATGCACTCATGTTTGACTTGGGCGTTGTGGCACGTCGCCTGCGCTCTGCTTCTGACCGTAGCAAATATTATCGCCTGATTGAGGCCTCACTCTACGGTGGGATCTCCAGCGCTATTACTCGTTCATTGCGTGATTACCTGTTGCCGGAAAACAGCGGGGTACGTAAAGCATTTCAGGATATGGAAGCCGCTTTGCGCGAAAACCGTATGACGCTGGAAGCTATTCGGGTAACGCAGTCTGACCGTGATTTGTTTAAGCACTTAATTTCCGAAGCGACAGATTACGTGGCTGCGGATTACATGCGCCATGCCAATGAGCGTCGCATTCACCTTGACCAGGCCTTAGCCACACGCCAGGAGTTATTCACCAGCCGTAAACAACTGGCAACCGAGCAGTATCGCCATGTAGAAATGGCACGTGAACTGGCAGAGCAGGCAGGGGCTGAAGGGGATCTGGAAGCTGATTACCAGGCGGCAAGTGATCACCTGAATCTGGTGCAGACCGCATTACGCCAGCAAGAGAAAATTGAGCGTTATGAGGCAGATCTCGAAGAGCTGCAAATTCGCCTGGAAGAACAAAACGAGGTGGTGGCCGAAGCTCAGGATCAGCATGAGGAGCACGAAGCGCGGGCCGAAGCAGCAGAGCTGGAGGTGGATGAACTCAAAAACCAGTTGGCCGATTACCAGCAAGCGCTTGATGTTCAGCAAACTCGTGCTTTGCAGTATCAACAGGCGTTGCAGGCCCTGAACCGTGCCCGTGAACTGTGCAGTCTGCCTGATTTAACCGTTGACAGCGCGGATGAATGGCTTGATACCTTCCAGGCTAAAGAGCAGGAAGGAACTGAAACGCTGCTGTCTCTGGAGCAGAAAATGCGCGTTTCACAAACGGCGCATGCGCAGTTTGAAGAAGCCTGGAAACTGGTTTGTGCTATTAGCGGGCCGGTGAGCCGTAGTGATGCCTGGCAGGTTGCCCGTGATTTATTGCGTGACGCTGCAGACCAGCGCTACCAGGCCGAGCAAGTTCCGGCACTGCGTATGCGGTTGTCTGAACTGGAACAGCGCCTGCGTGAACAGCAGGATGCTGAACGCCTGCTGGCAGAATTCAGCCGCCAGCAAGGACGTGAGGTGTTACCGGAAGAACTGGAAACCTGGCGGGAAGAATTCGAAGCCAAAATTGCCAGTTTGTCTGAGCGTGTATCTCAGGCCAGTGAAGAGCGTTCTTCTCTGCGCCAGGAGCATGAACAACTCCAGCAGAAAATCCAGTTATTGACGCAGCGAGCGCCAGTGTGGCTCGCCGCACAAAGCAGCCTGAACCAGTTATCCGAACAAAGCGGGGAAGAATTTACTTCCGGCCAGGAGATAACTGAGCACCTTCAGCAACTGCTGGAACGTGAACGGGAAAACATCGTTGAACGTGATTCTGTTTCCGCTCGCAAACAGGCAGTAGATGACGAAATCGAACGCCTGAGCCAGCCAGGTGGTGCTGAAGACGCGCGCCTTAATGCTCTGGCTGAGCGTTTTGGCGGCGTATTGCTTTCAGAGATTTATGATGATGTAGGGCTGGACGACGCCCCTTACTTCTCTGCGCTTTACGGGCCTTCCCGTCATGCCATTGTGGTACCAGAATTATCGCGGGTACGTGAATATCTGGATGGTCTTGAAGACTGCCCGGAAGATTTGTACCTGATTGAAGGTGACCCACAGTCATTTGACGACAGCGTCTTCAGTGTCGAAGAGCTGGAAAAAGCGGTGGTGGTGAAAATTGCCGACCGCCAGTGGCGCTATTCTCGCTTTCCTTCTGTGCCGTTGTTTGGCCGCGCTGCACGTGAAAGCCGTATTGAAAATCTGCATGCGGAACGTGAAGAACTGGCCGAAAAATTCGCCACACTCTCTTTTGATGTGCAGAAAACGCAGCGCCTGCATCAGGCATTCAGCCGGTTTATCGGCCAGCATTTATCGGTTGCGTTTGATGATGACCCGGAAGCCGCTATTCGCCAGTTGAATACGCGCCGCAGCGAAATTGAACGCACCCTGTCGCAGCATGAGAGTGACAACCAGCAGCAGAAAACCCAGTATGAACAGGCGCGCGAAGGTGTCGCACTGCTTAACCGCTTGTTACCCCGGGCTAACCTGTTAGGTGATGAAACCCTCGCTGACCGTGTTGAAGAGATTCAGGCGCAAGTTGACGAAGCACAGGAGGCCGCCCGCTATTTACAGCAACATGGCAGCCAACTGGCACGCCTGGAACCTGTTGCCAGCGTACTGCAAAGTGACCCTGAACAATTTGAGCAACTGAAGAGTGACTACGAGAACGCCAAACGCACTCAAACAGAAGCACGCCAGCAAGCCTTTGCTCTGGCTGAGGTGGTGCAACGCCGGGCTCACTTTAGTTACTCTGATGCCGTTGAAATCCTCAGTGGCAATTCCGACTTAAATGAAAAATTGCGCCAGCGCCTTGAGCAGGCAGAATCTGAACGCAGCCGTAGCCGTGAAGCATTACGCAGCCATGGCGCACAGCTTAATCAGTACCACCAGGTTCTGGCGTCACTGAAAAGTTCATGGGAAACCAAAAATGAACTGCTGAGTGATCTCCATAAAGAACTGCAGGACATCGGTGTCAGGGCAGATGCCGGTGCAGAAGAGCGTGCCCGAACTCGCCGTGATGAATTGCATAACCAGTTGTCTGGCAACCGTTCACGCCGTAATCAGTTGGAAAAACAACTGACTTTCTGTGAAGCCGAAATGGATAACCTGACCCGGGCGTTACGCCGCCTGGAGCGCAGTTACCATGAGATTCGTGAACAGGTCGTGACTGCGAAAGCAGGCTGGTGTGCGGTGATGCGCCTGGTGAAAGAAAACGGTGTTGAACGCCGGTTACATCGTCGTGAACTGGCTTATTTGAGTGGTGACGAATTGCGTTCAATGTCGGATAAAGCACTGGGGGCATTGCGCCAGGCGGTAGCCGATAACGAACACCTGCGGGATGTGTTGCGCCTGTCAGAAGATCCGAAGCGCCCGGAACGCAAGATCCAGTTCTTTGTGGCGGTGTACCAGCACCTGCGTGAGCGTATCCGTCAGGATATTATTCGCACTGATGACCCGGTCGAAGCCATTGAACAAATGGAAATTGAGCTGAGCAGGCTGACAGAGGAACTGACCTCCCGTGAGCAGAAACTGGCAATCAGTTCTCGTAGTGTGGCTAACATTATTCGCAAGACGATTCAGCGTGAGCAGAACCGTATTCGTATGCTTAACCAGGGGCTGCAGAGTGTCTCTTTCGGTCAGGTTAACAGCGTTCGGCTTAATGTGAATATCCGTGAAGCACATGCCACACTGCTGGATGTGCTTTCCGAGCAGCATGAGCAACACCAGGATCTGTTTAACAGCCAGCGCCTGACCTTCTCTGAAGCACTGGCAAAACTCTATCAGCGCCTTAACCCGCAAATAGACATGGGGCAACGCACACCGCAAACCATTGGTGAAGAGTTGCTGGATTACCGTAACTATCTCGATATGGAAGTGGAAGTTAACCGTGGCTCTGACGGTTGGCTGCGTGCGGAAAGTGGTGCACTGTCAACGGGTGAAGCAATTGGTACCGGGATGTCCATCCTTGTGATGGTGGTTCAGAGCTGGGAAGATGAGTCACGCCGCCTGCGTGGGAAAGATATTTCACCTTGCCGGTTGTTGTTCCTTGATGAAGCAGCACGTCTGGATGCGAAGTCAATTGCGACTCTGTTTGAATTGTGTGAACGCCTTGAAATGCAGCTTATTATTGCTGCACCGGAAAATATCAGCCCGGAAAAAGGCACCACCTATAAACTGATGCGTAAAGTGACTGCTCAGGGCGAACATGTGCATGTGGTTGGGCTGCGCGGTTTTGCTCCGCCATTAGCGGAAGCCGGCCAGGATGCAGCACCGGCAGCATCCGATGCCTCCTGATTAAATACCAAACAAACAACGGGCTGCGGCCCGTTTTTTGTTTCACATGCAGAACACCAGTACGGTATCTCTGCCGACTGATATATTTTTGATTTATCTTAATGCATTAAAAAACGCTGCCATTAGGGCTCTGTTTAACTACCTTTACAAATCAGGGCGACAAGCCGCCTGTCTCTTTATATACTTGGGGCAAGTATCACCAGGAGTTGTTAATTGATTTACCTGATGAAATAGCATTAAAGGGGGCAGGGACGTGCAAAGTAAGACGAAGCAAATCTTTCGTTGGTCAGTATTAAGTGCATATTTTTTTGTGGGGCTGACAACGAGCGCGCAGTTATGGGCGGATGAACCGGCCATCATCCCCGATGATGCCAATGCGGTAGAAGTACCTCAGGTGGTAGGTGATGACTCTTCCGCCACTGATACGCAGGCAGTGTCTGTGTCTCCTGAGTCAGTCGCTCAGGCTAAATCAGCATTGCAACAACTGGCAGGCGGGTTCTCGCCAGCCTACCCTGATGAACTGGCACGGTTATATGCTTTGCACCAAATGCAGCCAGTATGGAATAACCGTGACGCGGTGAAAGCCTTTCAGCAACAACTGGCTGAAGTGGCAATGGCCGGGATCCAGCCACAGTTCACCCAGTGGGTGGAGCGGCTAACAGATCCTGCGGTTACCGGAATGGCCAGGGATATCGTATTATCTGATGCCATGTTTGGTTACCTGCAGTATGTCGCTGGTGTGCCTAAAAACGGTAACGTGTGGCTGTACAGTTCAAAACCGTACAAACTGGCACCGCCTCCAGCAAAAGCTGTTGCGAAGTGGCAGGACGCGTTGCGTAATGGCGCTTTCGGTGAGTTCATTGATTCCCTTGCTCCGCAGCACCCCCAATATGCTGTGATGCACAAGTCATTGCTGAAACTACTCTCTTCTTCGGCCTCGGTAACCGAATGGCCTCAATTGACTACCAGCAAAACACTGCGGCCAGGTGACAGCAGCCCCGATGTAGCTGTGTTACGCCAGATTATCAGTGATGTTGACAAGCTTTACAGTGCGGCAGGTATTGTGGCGCCATTAGCATCAACGCCTGCAGAACCTGCCGTTGCCGCCAATGGCGTAGTCAGCCCGTCAGCAGCGCCTGTTGGTGTGGCTACTGAGCCTGCCAGCACGTCAGACGCAACGGGCGGTAAAGCAAGCGAAACCGTTGCCGCGCCCGCAAGTGAGATTTATGACAAAGCGCTGGTAGCCCAGGTTGAGCGTTTCCAAAAATGGCAGGGTCTGGCAGACGATGGTGTGGTTGGCCCGGCAACCCGTAACTGGCTGAACGTTTCACCAGCTCAGCGTGCAGCATTACTGGCACTGAATATCCAGCGTTTGCGTTTGCTGCCGGACAAAATGGAAACCGCCATTATGGTGAATATTCCTAACTTCTCACTGATTTACTATTCTGGTGGCAGTGAAGTGCTGGCATCTCGGGTTATCGTGGGGCGCCCGGACAGGAAAACACCGTTAATGAGCAGTGCGCTGAATAACGTGGTACTCAACCCGCCATGGAATGTGCCCGGTACACTGGCGCGTAAAGATATTCTGCCAAAAGTCTGGAATGATCCCGGGTATCTCGACCGCCATGGTTACACTGTTCTGAGTGGCTGGAGCCGCGATGCCGAGGTAATTGATCCGTTCATGGTAGACTGGGCGACAATTACCCCATCTAACCTGCCATTCCGTTTTCAGCAGAAACCTGGAGATCATAACTCCCTGGGGCGGTATAAATTTAATATGCCGAGTACCGATGCCATTTATTTGCATGACACGCCAAATCACAATCTGTTCAACAGAGATGTGCGTGCGTTGAGCTCAGGGTGTGTGCGCGTGAATAAAGCTTCCGAACTGGCAAATATGTTACTGCAGGATGCTGGCTGGAACGATGCACGTATATCCCAAACGTTAAAAGTAGGGGATACAAGGTATGTACCTGTGCGGCATAAAATCCCGGTACGGTTGTATTATCTGACCGCTTTTGTGGGTGATGATGGTCATACACAATATCGAACAGATATTTACAATTATGACAACACTGCTGTTCTGGGAGCCAAAATATTGCCAAAAGCGGAGCAGTTGATCCGCTAATTACCAGGCAAATAAGCAGTTTCTGGTTGTATGAAATGTAATGAAGCGTAAAAACGGCCTGTTTTTACGCTTACTCCCTCGATTACCCCGTCTTGACTGTTCGTTACATGCCAGTTAAGGTGCCTCAGTGCGCCTGAGATGGCTTTTTCTTACTTTTTTTACTTCAGAATACGACCAGATGAATAAATTAGATCATAACCGCCGCCGCTTACTGACGCTGGGCGGGATAGCGCTGGGCGCGGCCGTATTACCAGGCCAGGCATTCGCGACGTTATCCACTCCTCGCCCTCGTATCCTGATGTTGAATAATTTAAATACCGGAGAGTCCATTAAGGCTGAATTTTTTGATGGTTCCCGTTATATAAAAGATGAACTTTCCCGCCTGAACCATTTCTTCCGTGATTACCGTGCTAACCGCGTTCGCGATATTGACCCAAAACTTTTCGACCAGTTGTATCGTTTGCAAGGTTTGCTGGGCACGCGCAAGCCTGTACAGCTTATATCGGGCTATCGTAGCCTTGATACCAATAATGAATTACGGGCTCACAGTAAAGGTGTGGCTAAACAGAGCTATCATACCAAAGGGCAGGCCATGGATTTCCATATCGAAGGCCTCTCTCTGAGCAATGTGCGCAAAGCAGCCTTGTCGATGCGGGCAGGTGGTGTAGGATATTATCCTCGTAGCAACTTTGTTCATATTGATACCGGGCCGGTCAGGCACTGGTAAAAATCCGGCACAGCCGGGTGTGGAGAATTATGAATTATCACATTATTCCGGTGACCGCATTTGCGCAGAACTGTTCATTAATTTGGTGTGAAGAAACCCGGCAAGCCGCTCTGGTTGACCCGGGTGGTGATGCACAAGTCATTATTGATAATGTCACTCGTCAGGGTGTGAATGTAACAAAAATATTGCTGACTCACGGCCATCTTGACCATGTTGGCGCGGCTGCTGAAATGGCTGCTCATTACAATGTGCCCGTGATTGGGCCGCAGCAGGAAGATGCATTCTGGCTCGAAGGGTTGCCAGCACAAAGCCGCATGTTTGGTCTGGAAGACTGCCAGCCATTAACGCCAGACCAGTGGCTTGAAGAAGGCGATACCGTCACTGTTGGGAACGTGAGCCTGTCGGTACTGCATTGCCCCGGGCACACGCCAGGGCACGTGGTGTTTTATGACAAGCTCAGTGCTCTGCTTATTTCCGGCGATGTGCTATTTAAAGGTGGTGTAGGGCGCAGTGATTTTCCCCGTGGTGATCACGGCCAGCTTATTGCGGCAATCAAAAATAAGCTATTACCCCTGGGCGATGATGTCACTTTTATTCCCGGCCATGGTCCTCTTTCTACACTGGGTTATGAACGCCTGCACAACCCATTCCTGCAGGATGAACAGCCAGTCTGGTAAGTTATTCTTCAGATATAAAAATACCCGCTCTGCTGGCGGGTATTTTTGTTCTGAACGCTGCAATAACAGCAGGTACTGTTTGTTCAGGTGTTAAAGCACAGCCACAATAGCTTCACACAATGGCGCCATATTGTCAGGCGTCATGCCAGCAACATTGATACGCCCTGAAGCCACAGCGTAAATTCCAAACTCCTCACGCAGCCTCAGCACCTGTTCTTTACTCAGACCACTGAAAGAGAACATACCGTTTTGCTGAATGATAAAGCTGAAATCTTCCGCCGCGCCTTTTTCCTGTAGCGTATTAACAAACAACTGCCGCATACGCTGAATGCGCTGGCGCATATCAGTCAGCTCTTGCTCCCACAGTGTACGCAGTGCTTCATTGCTCAGGATAGTGGCAACAACCGATGCACCATGAGCTGGCGGGTTGGAATAGTTGGCACGGATACAAATTTTCATCTGGCTGAAAGCCCGGTCAGCGTTGTCGCTGTCTGCCGCAACCAGCGTACAGGCACCCACACGTTCATTGTACAAGCCAAAGTTTTTGGAGTACGAACTGGCAACCAACAGTTCTTTGTGCAGGGCCGCGAAAAGACGCAGGCCTTGAGCATCTTCTTCCAGACCACGGGCAAAACCCTGGTAAGCGAAGTCAAACAGAGGCAGCCAGCCTTTTTCAATCGACAGTTTTGCCAGCTCGGCCCATTGCTCTTCTGTCGGATCAATCCCTGTTGGGTTATGGCAGCAACCATGGAACAGAACTACATCACCCGCCTGAGCTTGCTGCAGGCTGGCGACCATGCCACCAAAATCCAGGCAATGGTTTGCCGCATCGTAATACTGGTACTCACACACTTCCAGACCAGCGGCGCTAAAGACACTCTTATGGTTAGGCCAGCTTGGGTTGCTTACCCAAATACGTGGCGCAGAGGTGTTTTTGGCAATAAAGTCAGCAGCAACGCGCAGTGCCCCTGTTCCACCAGGTGTTTGGGCTGTACGGGCACGTTTATCGGTAACGATGGCATTTCCCTGGCCAAACAATAATTCCTGAGTACAGCGGCCAAATTCCGGAATACCGTCAATGCCGAGGTAGTTCTTGGTGCTTTCATTTTCCAGCAAATAATGTTCTGCTTTCTTAACACTGGTCAGAACAGGGGTTTTACCGGTTTCATCTTTATAAACACCAATACCAAGGTTAATTTTCCCCGGGCGTTCATCAGCACGAAACAAATCGGCCAAACCAAGAATAGGATCAGCAGGCGCGGCAGTTATGTTCTCAAACATGACATTTTTCCATTGTGGTAACAGAAGGGAACTTCGCTATCAGGTTAACGGGAGTTAAGGCAATTGCCAACCGTTTGCCATAAAAAGAGTGACCAGCGGCTAAAGTCAGGCCGATGTGCTGGCCGGAATAAAAAAAACAGGGCCGAAGCCCTGTTTTTATATCCATAACAACAATGTTGTTCGGGATTAGAACTGGTAGGTCACAGCCATTGCAACCTGGTCGTCTTTACCGTTTACGTTACCTACGTTTTTAGCGTAAGAATCGTTGTCAAGCAGGTTCAACTGGTAGTCAACATAGATGTTGAAGTTTTTGTTGAAGTAGTAGTAAGCACCCAGTTCAACAAATTTCTGCAGGTCTGCATCGCCACCGTTGAAGGTACCACGGCTGGCAAGGTTTTTACCTTTAGACTGAACATAAGATACAGATGGACGTAAGCCGAAGTCGAATTGGTACTGAGCAATGGCTTCAAAGTTCTGGGTTTTGTTTGCAAATGTACCGTCTTTCTCACGGGTCATGTTACGGGTTTCTGCATAAGTAGTTGCCAGATAGATGTTGTTAGCATCGTATTTAGCACCAACAGCCCATGCTTCAGCTTTGTCACCTTTACCATCAAGTTTCTGGTCAACAGTACGGTTTGCATTGCTGTATGCACCAATCAGGCTGAAGCCAGAACCGAAATCGTAACCCAGAGAGTAACCAACACCATCACCGTTTTGAGTGGTTACAGCGTCAGTTTCATTTTTACCCTGGTACTGAACACCAAAGTTCAGACCATCAACCAGACCGAAGAAGTTGCTGTTACGATAAGTCAGCACGCCAGTAGCACGGCTTGTCATGTAGTTATCAGCATAGTTCGCCCAGGTCATACCAGAGAAGCTTGGTGCCATATCGGTGTATGAATCAACATCATAAACGATACCGTAGTTACGGCCGTAATCCAGTGAACCGTAGTCAGCAAACTTCAGACCAGCAAACGCCAGACGAGTTTTGTTGGTCTGCTCACCTTCTGGCGCGTTAGCGTAAGCACGGTATTCCCACTGACCGTAACCAGTCAGTTGGTCATTGATCTGAGTTTCGCCTTTAAAACCGATCTGAGCATAGGTGTTGTCACCGTTGCTGGTCGCACCGGAAGTAACGAAGTCGTGTTCGCCAACAACTTTACCGTACAGATCCAGTTTATTGCCGTCTTTGTTGTAGATTTCAGCTGCGTTTGCAGCACCTGCTACGAGCAGAGCCGGGATTACCACTGCCAGAATATTGCGCTTCATCATTATTTATTACCCTCATTGGTTTTTTTGTAACACCTGTCATCTCTGCCAATAAACTCTGTAAAAAATTTACGGAACTTCTGCCATGAGTGTGGTGTCTTTCTGTGTCTGAGAGGCATCTTTCCATCCATGTAACCGTTTCGCCAGCCTGAAAGTGCTACAAATGTCGCAATACAGTTTCAGGAAGAAAAAATGTGTAACAATTTATGTATTTTGGGGAACTTTGTGAAGTGCTTCAAATTTCGCAATCCTTTGGCGAATGAGCACACGATAACCAACTTATATATATGAATTGCTTATGCATTATTACCATCGGTCTTTTTTGTGGGCGAAAAATAAACAATCGTGATGCAGACAGGCAGTCGATATGCAGGGGGATTTACATTGCACAATTATTGTGCGCAATGAAACAATTTGGTTAACGGTTACACGGCAGCACAGGTCCTTACGGGCGCTTTGGGGGCGGGTTTTTTAACAGTGAGTGCGAAAAAAAGACCGCAACTTGTGCGGTCTTTGTAGAAATATAACGAAGATTTTCGTCAGCCGTGCATCAGAAACTTGCGTTACGCGGTGTACGTGGGAACGGAATCACATCACGCACATTCTGCACGCCGGTTACGTAGGCAATCAGGCGCTCAAAGCCCAGGCCGAAGCCAGAGTGTGGTACGGTGCCGTAACGGCGCAGGTCGCGGTACCACCAGTAGTCTTCTTTATTCAGGCCCATTTCAGCCATACGGGCATCCAGCACATCCAGGCGCTCTTCACGCTGGGAACCACCAATAATTTCACCAATACCCGGTGCCAGTACATCCATGGCGGCCACGGTTTTACCGTCTTCATTAAGGCGCATATAGAATGCCTTGATGTCTTTCGGGTAGTTTTTCACTACCACCGGAGCTTTGAAATGCTGTTCAGCGAGGTAACGCTCATGTTCAGACGCCAGATCAACGCCCCAGTAAACCGGGTTTTCAAACGGATGACCGCATTTTTCGAGGATGGCAACCGCATCGGTGTAATCAACCTGAGCAAAATCAGCTGCAACAAAGCGTTTCAGGCGTTCAACTGCGTCGCTGTCCACACGTTGTGCGAAGAATTCCATATCATCCATACGCTCTTCAAGAACCGCATTGAAGACGTACTTCAGCATAGCTTCAGCCAGCCCGGCGACATCATCAAGATTCGCAAAAGCGACTTCAGGTTCCAGCATCCAGAACTCTGCCAGGTGGCGGCTGGTGTTGGAGTTTTCTGCACGGAAAGTTGGGCCGAAGGTATACACTTTCGATAACGCGCAGGCGTAAGTTTCCGCATTAAGCTGCCCTGAAACGGTCAGGAAGGCTTCTTTGCCGAAAAAGTCCTGGTCGAAATCGATTTTGCCTTTATCATCGCGTGGCAGGTTTTCCATATCCAGGGTGGATACCCGGAACATTTCACCCGCACCTTCAGTATCTGATGCCGTAATCAGCGGAGTGGATACCCAGAAAAAGCCCTGCTCATGGAAGAAGCGGTGCAGTGCCTGAGCCAGGGTATGGCGAACACGTGCAACGGCACCAATCAGGTTGGTACGCGGGCGCAGGTGGGCAACTTCACGCAGGTATTCAATAGAGTGGCGTTTGGCAGCCATCGGGTAGGTATCCGGGTCGTCAACCCAGCCGGTTACTTCCACACTGGAAGCCTGCAGTTCGACTGACTGGCCCTGGCCGGCAGAAGCAACCACTTTCCCGGTAATTACAACAGAACAACCGGTGGTCAGGCGCAGCACTTCGTCATTGTAATTGGGCAGAGAATTATTAATGACGGCCTGTACCGGATCAAAGCAGGAGCCGTCATAAACGGCGAGGAAGGAAAAGCCAGCTTTTGAATCTCTTCGGGTACGTACCCAACCACGTACGGTGACTTCGCTGTCAACGTTTACGCGGCCCTGGAGTACGTCAGCTACAGGCACAACGCTCATAGTGTTCTCTCTGGTTAGTTATCAATAACGGTTAAATTGCATCCCGCAAAGGGGATATCTATGTTACCTGGCGGACGCCAGCAAACAAGCAGAATTAGAAGGTGTGAAGCAATAAAACTGCTCTGTTGAGCAAAAAGGCACCAAAAGGTGCCTTTCTGACTGAGGAAATCCACGGCTTAGCTGGCTTTTTTCACCTGTGGCAGGTCAAACGCTTTACGCAGGGCACTGACAAACGCTTTGTCATGGCAAATAGTCTTGCCCGGGCTGTCAGATAACTTCGCCACCGGCTTGCCATTACATTCCACCAGTTTAATCACGATATTCAGTGGTTTTACACCAGGAATATCGCAGGTCAGGCGCGTGCCAATACCAAAACCAAGTTTCACGCGCGCCATAAAATGGCGGTACAGTTCAACGGCCCTGGTTAAATCAAGGTTATCAGAGAAAATCAGCGTTTTGGTCAGTGGGTCAATCCCCATGCTCTCATAATGAGCGATGGCTTTTTCACCCCATTCAACCGGGTCCCCTGAATCATGGCGCAGCCCCTGGTAACGCTCTGCAAACTCCGGCCCAAAATCACGCAGAAAAGCATCCATGGTAATGCAATCGGTCAGGGCAATACCTAACTGATCAGGGTACTCTTCCAGCCAGGCTTCCAGTGCAGCTTTTTGGCTACTGGCGAGTTCCGGGCTGATTTGTTGATGTGCCTGGAACCATTCGTGTGCCTGGGTGCCCATTGGGGTCAGTGTGAGCCTGCGGGCAAGGTCGTAATTGCTGGTGCCAATAAACCAGGGTTCATGGCTCAGCCGCTCAACAATACTTTGTTGGGTCAGGCGGGAAAAACGGCGCCGCGTGCCGAAATCCATCAGCTTAAAGCCAGACATATCAAGAGAGGCGGTAAGCGCGTTGAATTCCACCAGTTTCTGTTCAAGGTGCTCAAGTGCGAGCGACTGAGGGACATCCGGTGTGCGGAAGCGGTGAACAACCTCACTGATTACCGCCAGTAGTGGGACTTCCCACATGATAACTTCACGCCAGGGCCCACGTAAGCGGATATCCAGCTTACCGTTGTTGTTGCTGATGAGAACTTGCCGCGCATCGTAACGGAAAGTGCGCAGCCAGGACAGGTAATCGTCTTTAAAGAAAGGCAAACTTGCCAGCCAGTGGTATTCATCATCGGTTAGCGCCAGGTCTTGCATGGACTCGACTTGTTCGCGAATCGCATCGGCATAGATCCCAAGCAGGTCATCACCGCGGCAACGAAACTCCGCAGCAACATCGACATCATAGTAATGATGAAATACTGCCTGCTGCATATGAAGCTTGTAGGCGTCAGTATCCAGCAGAGAGTGCAAAATTGGGGAAGCGAAATGTGTCATGGTGCGTTTCAGCATCCTCTCACAGGAGCGTTTCCATTAATGGCTAACAGCAGCTAAAGATGCAGGAGTATACCTGGATTATCCGTTTATTAAAGCTGGATCACACCACAACTCGTAATTCTGGTCGAGCGCATTTTGTGCCTCATGTTATGAAGATGTATATTTTCATGCCTTAAATGCTGAAAAGCTGACGATTCTGCATGGAAACAACCCTGCAACAGGAATAGACTGAACCATCATAACTGCAGACTGCCTTAAAGGTGTTTTATGACACAACAGCCACAAGCCAAATACCGCCATGATTATCGTGCGCCGGACTATACCATTACTGACATTGACTTAACGTTTGAATTAGATGCCGGGCAAACCCGGGTTACTGCGGTCAGCCAGGTACAACGGCAGGGGGAAGAAGGGGCGGTGTTACGCCTTGATGGTGAGGATTTGACTCTGGTTTCCCTGGATGTGGATGGGCAACCGTGGCCGGATTACCAACTGGAAAGCGGGGCGCTGGTTGTGAGTAACCTGCCTGCCCGGTTTACTCTGACTATCGTCAATGACATCCACCCGGCACAAAATACTGCGCTGGAAGGGTTGTACCAATCTGGTGAAGCGTTGTGTACACAGTGTGAGGCCGAAGGCTTTCGCCACATTACCTGGTATCTCGACAGGCCGGATGTTCTGGCACGTTTCAGTACCAAAATTATTGCCGACAAACAAACCTATCCTTTCCTGCTGTCCAATGGTAACCGCATGGGGCAGGGGGAGCTGGAAGGTGGGCGTCACTGGGTACAATGGCAGGATCCATTCCCGAAACCTTGCTACCTGTTTGCACTGGTTGCCGGGGATTTTGATGTCCTGCGCGACACCTTTAAAACCCGCTCCGGGCGCGATGTGGCGCTTGAATTATATGTAGACCGAGGCAATCTTGATCGTGCTGACTGGGCGATGGAATCGCTTAAAAATAGCATGAAGTGGGATGAGCAGCGTTTTGGCCTGGAATACGACCTCGATATCTACATGATTGTGGCTGTCGACTTTTTCAATATGGGCGCGATGGAGAATAAAGGCCTGAACGTCTTTAACTCCAAATATGTTCTGGCTCGCGCAGAGACAGCAACCGATAAAGACTATTTAAACATTGAGCGCGTTATCGGTCACGAATATTTCCATAACTGGACAGGCAACCGTGTGACTTGCCGCGACTGGTTCCAGTTAAGCCTCAAAGAAGGGCTCACTGTATTCCGCGATCAGGAGTTCAGTTCTGATTTGGGTTCCCGCGCGGTAAACCGTATCAGTAATGTTCGTACTATGCGGGCAATGCAATTTGCAGAAGACGCAAGCCCCATGTCACACCCCATTCGCCCGGATAAAGTTATTGAAATGAATAACTTCTATACCCTTACGGTGTATGAAAAAGGGGCGGAAGTCATTCGCATGATGCATACGCTTCTGGGTGAAGCCGCTTTCCAGAAAGGGATGCAGCTTTACTTTGAGCGCCATGATGGCAGCGCGGCAACCTGCGACGATTTTGTTCAGGCGATGGAAGATGCGTCCAATGTCGATTTGTCACATTTCCGCCGCTGGTACAGCCAGTCAGGAACACCGGTTCTGAGTGTGCAGGACGATTACGACCCGGCAACGGAGCGTTATACCCTGACCATCAGCCAGCAGACACCGCCAACTGCAGAGCAGGCAGAAAAACTACCGTTGCATATCCCGTTTGATATCGAATTGTATGACAACGAAGGGAAAGTGATTCCGCTGCAATACCAGGGGAATCCGGTTCATCATGTACTGAACGTGACTCAGGAAAAACAGACATTTGTATTTGATAATGTCTGGTTCCAGCCGGTACCTTCCTTGCTGCGCGAATTCTCTGCGCCGGTCAAACTGGAATATAAATGGAGCGACCAGCAACTGACCTTCCTGATGCGCCATGCCCGCAATGATTTCTCACGTTGGGATGCCGCTCAGAGCTTGCTGTCTACTTATATTAAACTCAACGTGGCACGCCAGCAGGCTGCGCAGCCGCTGTCACTGCCATTGCATGTCGTGGACGCTTTCCGTGCCATTTTACTTGATGAGTCAATTGACCCGGCTCTGGCCGCTGAAATTCTGACACTGCCTTCGCAAAATGAAATTGCTGAACTGTTCCCGGTCATTGACCCGGGCGCAATTGCTGCGGTGCATGAGGCATTAACCCGTGCACTGGCAGTGGAACTGGCAGATGAATGCCTTGCTGTGTATAACGCAATGAAAGTTGATGCTTATCGTATCGATCATAGCGATATTGGCAAACGTGCCTTGCGTAATACCTGCCTGCATTTCCTGGCGTTCAGCGATCCTGACTTTGCCGATAAGCTGGTTAGCGCACAGTACCACCAGGCCGATAATATGACTGATGCGCTGGCGGCATTGTCTGCGGCAGTCAGTGCCCAACTGCCATGCCACGTATCACTGATGGCTGAGTACGATGAGAAATGGCACCAGGATGGCCTGGTAATGGACAAATGGTTCATTCTGCAGGCAACCAGCCCGGCAGATAATGTGCTGGAAAATGTCCGTGGGTTATTGCAACATCGCTCGTTCAGTATGAGTAACCCGAACCGTATACGTTCGCTGATTGGCGCATTCACCAGCGCTAACCCGGCAGCCTTCCATGCAACTGATGGCAGTGGCTATGCATTCCTGACGGAAATGCTTACGGAACTGAACAGCCGCAATCCACAAGTTGCTTCACGCCTGATTGAGCCGTTGATTCGCCTGAAACGCTATGATGCGTCCCGCCAGGCGTTGATGCGCCAGGCACTGGAAACACTGAAAGGGCTGGATAACCTTTCAGGCGATCTATTCGAGAAAATCACTAAAGCACTTGGGTGATCACCAGAACAGGCCTGTCGTCCGGCAGGCCTGCCACGGTACAAGAGGTTCCCGGGCGAGTAAAACGTTTGCTTGTCCGGCTATTTTTTGTTGCAAGTCAATTCCCTTTCCTGTGCAGATGAATAATAATACTGCCCCGGTTTGCACACCGGGAATCCAGGAGAGTTCATGTACTACCCCTTCGTTCGAAAAGCCCTTTTTCAGCTCGACCCTGAGCGCGCACACGAATTTACCTTCCAGCAATTACGCCGGGTAACCGGTACACCGCTGGAGTGGCTGGTTCGTCAGTCTGTCCCGGCAAAGCCCGTGACCTGCATGGGGCTGACATTTAAAAACCCACTTGGTCTGGCGGCCGGGCTGGATAAGAATGGCGAATGCATTGACGCTCTGGGCGCAATGGGGTTCGGCGCAATTGAAATTGGTACTGTTACACCGCGAGCACAACCGGGCAACGACAAACCACGTCTCTTCCGTCTGGTCACCGCCGAGGGGTTAATCAACCGCATGGGCTTCAATAACCTGGGCGTTGATAACCTTGTCGAAAATGTCAAAAAGGCGCATTTCGATGGTGTCCTCGGGATTAATATTGGCAAAAATAAAGACACCCCGGTTGAGAATGGTAAAGATGACTACCTGATCTGTATGGATAAGATTTATCCTTATGCCGGGTATATTGCGATCAATATCTCATCCCCTAACACCCCAGGTTTGCGGTCATTACAATATGGTGAAGCTCTTGATGATCTGTTGTCTGCGATAAAAAATAAACAGCAACAGTTAGCCGATATTCATCATAAATATGTTCCTGTGGCTGTGAAGATCGCGCCTGATCTTTCCGAAGAGGAATTGATCCAGGTTGCAGACAGTTTACTGCGTCATAATATTGATGGCGTAATTGCAACCAATACCACACTGAGCCGTGAATTAGTGCAGGGCATGCCGAACTGCGATGAAACCGGCGGGTTGAGTGGGCGCCCTTTACAACTAAAGAGCACTGAAATAATCCGTAGTCTGTCTGCCGAGCTAAAAGGGCAGATACCTATTATCGGTGTCGGCGGGATTGACTCTGTCATTGCTGCCCGCGAGAAAATAGCCGCAGGCGCATCTTTGATTCAAATATATTCCGGGTTTATTTTTAAAGGCCCACATCTGATTAAAGATATCGTTACTCATATTTGATACCCACCAATTAAGACAACCAGGGCTTTATTTTTAGCTCTGGTTGTTTTATATTCCTTTTTTGTTGCTTATTTGTGCTTTATAGTCTTTCCTTTAAGTGGTGATATTTAATCGAAAGACCCGCGGCGATACCCTTAAATAACATGGGCGGCAGGTGCAGTGGTTCAGCCATCTAATCTGCAAAGTTTGGTAAAGATATACACCAGCAGCCTGAAGTATGAAAAGGGGTTTTGGGTTACGCTGCAGAAGAAATTGCCTAAGAAATCGTATAAGAAATTGTGTTAATAATTGTGTGAATTACGGGGTCGATTAATGAATATAAAACCCAATGATGCCTGGCAATGGTATTACGATGAAGACCATGACCGCATGATGCTCGACCTGGCGAATGGTATGGTTTTCCGCTCCCGTTTTCCACGCAAAATGCTGACGCCTGATGCCTTTGAAACAAATGGTTTTTGTGTCGATGATGCAGCGCTCTGGTTTTCGTTTGAAGAAAACTGCCGCTGCTTTGATTTAAGCGCAGAACAACAGGCTGAACTGGTGCTCAATGCATTAGTTGCTATCCGTTACCTTAAACCTCAGATGCCAAAAAGCTGGCATTTTGTTGCTCATGGCGAAGAGTGGCAGCCTGCATTAGCTTCTCCCGCCAATGTCTGGCTTAGCGATGACCAGCAGTGTGTCCGCCTGCTGGTAGTCGAACCGGGTGAAAACGCGGCATTGTGCCTGTTGGCTCAACCTGCATTGACCCTGGCCGGGCGCACTATGCAGTTAGGGGATGCCATTAAAATAATGAATGACCGCTTACGGCCATTCACTGATGAGAATGCACAAAGCCTTGATCAGGCGGTTTGATTCTCAGCCACTTTTATATCCCCGCAAGGCACACAGCTACAGGCAAGAATTGTGTCACCGTTGATGGCATTTTTTTTCAACGGGGTGACTTGCCCTTCCACTAAACGCACCCGGCAGCATCCGCAAACCCCCGCGCGGCAAGAATAAGGCACTTTTATTCCCTGTTGCTCCAGTTGCTCCAGCAAAATTTGCTGGTTGTCGCCATGGAATGTCGTGCCTTGCCAGTCAATGCTAACCCCGGCAGCCTGTGCAACCACGCTAACAGTCTCATCCGCGGTTTCGCCAGCGATATAAACTTTTGCGGGTTTGGTAGACAGAATCTGTACTTCATCGCCCTGGCGAATGATGCCACTGGTACGGGCAACCAGGTTCTGGCCGAAATCAACATCACCATTGTCCTGAGCAGTACGAAAACTTTGCAGGGTTTTCAGCGGTTCGCCAGAAGGGTGTTTGCGCCCTCTCTCGGGGCTGACGGTGGTCAGAATGCAGCGGCTACAAGGTTTCACGACATCAAATACGACACTGCCAATACGAATAACCTGCCAGGTATCTTCTTCCCAGGCTGCAGCACCGGAAACCACCAGGTTTGGGCGGAACTGGTTCATACTGACACTGGCGGGGCAACGTTGTTGTAAGTCGCGCAGTGAACTCTCACTGGTCAGCAGGAAAGGGTAACCGTCGGCAAACCCCAGCGGAACGTCATCCCGCTTTTTAACCCGGCGGGTCAGTGTTGGCCCTACCCAGCGTAGCTCTACCGGGAGAGGGAAAAACGTGCTTAACCAGCGGTTGACGTCATCAGGTGCAATCAGTGCAGTAAAATGATTCCCCCAGACTTCTGTAGGGGCAGGTGTGGGCTGAAAATCGTCAAACAGAACGGTGGCACTGGTGCCATCAGGTGCCTGAAGAAACAGGCCATTGTTCAGAAGACCCGGTGTAAACAGCACCATTTCCGGGTACTGGCGTGCCGTGACAAAGGTACCGTCGGTTTTCGTAATCATGAAGATGCGGTCAAAAGCCGGTCCCTGAATATCGACCTGGCTGTGTGATACTTGTATTCCCCGCATCGACTTGACTGGGTGGATAAACAAACGAGATAAGGTAACCACATTGTCTCCCTGCACGAATAAATAAAAGGGCAACTTTATGACATGTGTGCCGGATTAGCTATAATGCGCAACAATTTTAATGAAAGACAAAGTGAAACTATGAACTCTCTGTTTGCCAGCACGGCGCGTGGGCTTGAAGAACTCTTAAAGACCGAACTGGAAAACCTTGGCGCACAGCATTGCCGTGTTGTTCAGGGGGGTGTCCATTTTGATGCGGACACGCAGTTGGTGTATCAAAGCCTGATGTGGAGCCGGCTGGCTTCGCGCATTCTGCTGCCTCTGGGCGAATGCAAAGTCTACAGCGATTTGGACCTCTACCTTGGGGTTATGGCTATCAACTGGCCATCTCTGTTTGTGGAAAATGCTACTTTCGCAGTGCATTTCAACGGCCTGAACGATGTCATACGCAACAGCCAGTATGGTGCGTTGAAGGTAAAAGATGCCATTGTTGACAGCTTTACCCGCAAAAATTTGGCGCGCCCAAATGTAGACCGGGAACAGCCAGATATCCGCATTCAGGTGAGGCTGGAAAAAGAGGTTGCCAGTATTTCGCTCGACTTGAGTGGCGATGGCCTGCACCAGCGTGGTTACCGTGACAGCACTGGCCTTGCGCCAATAAAAGAAAACCTGGCCGCTGCAATCATCTTGCGTTCTGGCTGGAAGCCGGGCACGCCTTTGCTGGACCCAATGTGTGGTTCTGGCACCTTACTGATAGAAGCCGCCATGATGGCGACGGACCGTGCGCCCGGGCTTTACCGCCAGCATTGGGGGTTTACCGGGTGGGCCGCGCACGATGAAGAGGCCTGGAAAGCCGTTCGTACTGAAGCACAGGTACGTGCGCGCCGGGGCCTTACTGAGTATACCTCGCGCTTTTATGGCAGTGATATTGACGGCCGGGTTATCGAACGGGCTAAAACGAATGCCCGGAGAGCAGGGCTTGGCGAAATTATTCGTTTTACCGTAGGGGATGTGGCTCAACTTACCTGCCCACAGGATGTGCAGGTAACCGGGACTATTATCAGTAACCCGCCTTATGGCGAGCGGCTGGACAGCGAACCGGAGTTAATTGCACTGCACCATGTACTGGGCCGCGTTGTGAAACAGCAGTTCCCGGGTTGGGCACTCTCTTTGTTCAGCGCCTCTGCGGAATTACTCAGTTGTTTACAACTACGTTCCGAGCGCCAGTTTAAAGCGAAAAACGGCCCACTGGATTGCGTACAAAAAAACTACCAATTGTCTGCCACTGTACCAGAGCAGGCCGGCCAGTTTGCGCAGGATTTTGCTAACCGCCTGCGCAAGAATGCCAAAAAACTGGATAAGTGGGCGAAGCAGGAGGGTATTGAATGCTACCGCCTGTATGATGCCGACTTACCGGAATACAACGTTGCCGTAGATCGTTACGCTGACAATATTGTTATTCAGGAATATGCACCACCTAAAACAGTAGACCCGGTGAAAGCGCGCCAACGCCTGTTCGATATTATCGCAGCCACGATTGATGTGCTCTCTCTGGCTCCAGGCCAGCTTATCCTGAAAACTCGTGAACGCCAGAAAGGGAAAAACCAGTACCAGAAGCTCAGTGAAAAAGGGCAATACAAAGAAGTGCGCGAATATAATGCCCGCTTCCTGGTTAACCTGACTGACTACCTGGACACCGGGTTATTCCTTGATCACCGCCTCGCGCGGCGTATGCTTGGGCAAATGAGCAAGGGGAAAGATTTCCTCAATCTGTTCTCATATACCGGTAGTGCAAGTGTGCATGCCGGTTTGGGTGGTGCCAGAAGTACCACAACAGTTGATATGTCGCGCACCTATCTCGAATGGGCGGAACGCAACCTGCGGCTTAATGGCCTGAGTGGGCGTGCGCATCGCCTTATTCAGGCGGATTGTCTGGGCTGGCTGGCCGAATCGAATGAACACTATGATCTGATTTTTATCGATCCGCCCACATTTTCTAACTCAAAACGCATGGACAACACATTTGATGTCCAGCGAGATCATATTGCTGTAATGCGTGATCTCAACCGGTTGCTGCGTGATGGCGGCACCATCGTTTTTTCCAATAATAAACGCGGTTTCAGAATGGACCACGAAGGGCTGGCTGCTCTGGGCCTGGAAGCACAGGATATTACTGCAAAAACCCAGTCACAGGACTTTGCCCGCAATCGTCAGATCCATAACTGCTGGCTTATTCGCCGCGTAACCAGGAAATCATAATGTCGTTAATTAGTATGCATGGTGCGTGGCTGTCTTTCAGCGATGCGCCACTTCTTGATAATGCTGAATTACATATCGAGAATAACGAGCGTGTTTGTCTTGTCGGGCGCAATGGTGCCGGCAAATCAACGCTGATGAAAATTCTGAACAAAGAGATCCCGCTTGATGATGGCCGCCTGATTTATGAACAGGATCTGGTGGTTGCCAGGCTGCAACAGGATCCACCGCGGGATGTGGGTGGCACTGTATATGACTTTGTTGCCCAGGGTGTGGAAGAGCAGGCGGTATATCTCAAGGAGTACCATGAAATCTCTCGCCTGGTTATGCAGGACCCGAGTGAGAAGAACCTGAATGCCATGGCCCGGGTTCAGGAACAGCTTGACCACCACGGTTTGTGGCAACTGGAAAACCGCATTAATGATGTTCTGAGCCAACTGGAACTGGACCCAAATACGGAACTGGCTGCGTTATCTGGCGGCTGGTTACGTAAAGCAGCATTAGGGCGCGCGCTGGTTAGTGCCCCGCATGTTTTGCTGCTTGATGAACCCACTAACCACCTGGACATCGAAACTATCGACTGGCTGGAAACTTTCCTGAAAAGTTACCAGGGCAGCATCGTCTTTATTTCCCATGACCGTTCTTTCATTCGCAATATGTCCACGCGGATTGTCGACCTGGATCGTGGCAAACTGGTTTCTTACCCGGGCGATTACGACAAATACCTGGTTGCACGCGAAGAAGCGTTACGCGTTGAAGAGTTACAGAATGCGGAGTTTGACCGCAAACTGGCTCAGGAAGAAGTGTGGATCCGCCAGGGTATCAAAGCACGTCGTACCCGTAATGAAGGGCGGGTGAGAGCACTGAAAGCTATGCGCCGGGAACGCGGTGAACGCCGGGAAGTGATGGGCCGTGCCCAAATGCAAGTTGAAGAAGCCAGCCGTTCCGGCAAAATTGTGTTTGAAATTGAAAACCTGCATTACGCCATTGAAGACAAAGTGCTGGTGGATAATTTCTCTTCACAAGTGCAGCGCGGCGATAAAATTGCCCTCGTTGGCCCGAATGGCTGCGGCAAAACCACACTGCTTAAGCTGATGCTGGGGCAGTTGCAGGCTCAGTCCGGGCGTGTGCATGTGGGAACTAAGCTGGAAGTGGCCTATTTTGACCAGCACCGTGCCGAGCTCGATCCTGACCGTACCGTGATGGATAACCTTGCTGAAGGTAAACAGGAAGTGATGGTCAATGGCCGTTCGCGCCATGTCCTTGGTTATCTTCAGGACTTTTTGTTCCACCCCAAACGCGCCATGACACCGGTGAGTGCGTTATCTGGTGGTGAGCGTAACCGCCTGTTACTGGCCAGGCTATTCCTGAAACCCAGTAACTTATTAATTCTCGATGAACCCACGAACGACCTGGATGTCGAAACGCTGGAATTGCTTGAAGAACTGATCGACAGCTACCAGGGAACCGTATTACTGGTGAGCCATGACCGGCAATTTGTTGATAACACCGTAACAGAGTGTTGGATCTTTGAAGGTGAAGGGCGTATTGGTCAGTATGTTGGCGGCTATTTTGATGCCAAAGGGCAGCAGGCTTCTGCACAACCGTTGAAAACAACGGTTAATAATGCGCCGGTTGAACAACAAAAAGTGCCAAAAGCAGAAACAGTCAAACGGCAGGCCAATAAGTTAAGTTATAAACTTCAACGTGAACTGGAACAATTACCTGCTCAACTTGAACAGCTTGAAGCCGACATTGGCGTGCTGCAAAGCCAGGTTAGCGATGGTGGTTTTTTCAACCAGCCTCATGATGTTACCCAACGGGTTCTGGATCAACTCTCTGCCGCTGAGCAGGCGCTTGAAACAGCTTTTGAGCGTTGGGAATACCTGGAAGGTTTGAAAAACGGCGATTAACACAAAGAGGCAGGATATGTGCACTAACCACCTGACACAGCAGGCCATTTTGTGCGGCCATTGCGATATGCTGGTTGCTCTTCCTGCCCTTGGCACAGGCGAAAAGGCCTGTTGCCCACGTTGTGGAAATACGCTGACTACTCGCTGGGATGAACCCCGAAAGCGGCCAACTGCTTATGCACTGGCCGCATTATTTATGTTGTTACTGGCAAACTTATTTCCGTTCGTGAATATGAGTGTTGCTGGTGTGAACAGTGAAATTTCACTGTTATCCATCCCTGGTGTGATGTTTTCTGAAGATTACGCAAGCCTTGGGTCATTGTTTATGATTTTGGTCCAGGCTGTGCCTGCTCTGTCGTTGGTAGCCATTCTGCTGCTGGTTAACCGTGTCCGGCTCAGCCCGGTATCAAAAAGGCGTCTCGCCTGGCTATTATTTCACCTGAAAAGCTGGGGGATGGCGGAAATATTCCTTGCCGGCGTTCTGGTTAGCTTCGTGAAACTGATGGCTTATGGTGATATTGGTATTGGCCTGAGTTTTATTCCATGGTGCCTGTTCTGTGTACTGCAACTTCGCGCCGTTCAGTGTGTGGATCGCCGCTGGTTATGGAATGATATTGCCCCTGCTCCTGCTATTCCCCTGGCATTTCAACCCGGCAAAACGGGCATGAAACAAGGGCTACGGTCATGTTCATGCTGTACTGCAATACTGCCGCAGGGTGTTGAGAAATGCCCGCGTTGCCACAGCCATGGGCATGTCCGCCGCCGTCACAGCCTCCAGTGGACGATGGCACTGCTGTTTACCTCGGTGATGCTGTATTTCCCTGCCAACATACTGCCCATCATGATTACCGACCTGCTGGGAAGTAAGCTTCCTTCCACCATCATCGCAGGGGTGGTGTTGCTGTGGAGTGAAGGTTCTTACCCGGTGGCTCTGGTCATCTTTATTGCCAGTATTATGGTGCCAACCCTTAAAATGATCGCTATTGGCTGGCTTTGCCTTGATGCCAAAGGTTTTATACAGCGTGACAGCGAAAGAATGCATTTGGTTTATGAAGTTGTCGAGTTTGTTGGGCGTTGGTCAATGATTGATGTTTTTGTAATCGCTGTATTGTCAGCGCTGGTCCGCATGGGTTCGTTAATGAATATTTACCCGGCGATGGGTGCGCTTATGTTCGCGCTGGTGGTCATACTTACAATGTTTGCTGCAATGACATTTGACCCGCGTCTCATCTGGGACCGCAAGCCAGAATCAAGCCAAGAGGAGTTGTCGTAACATGGATTCAAACCGTGGGGAAGCGAAGGTGCATAAAGTGAAAAACTGGTCTCCGGTTTGGATCTTCCCGATAGTCACCGCCCTGATTGGTGCGTGGATCTTATTCTATCACTATAGCCACCAGGGGCCGGAGGTGACACTTATCACCACCAATGCAGAAGGTATTGTTGGCGGAAAAACGGCAATTAAAAGCCGCAGTGTGGATGTCGGAGTCGTGGAAAGTGCGGTGCTGACAGATGATTTGCACCATGTGGAAATCAAAGCTCGCCTGAATACCGGCATGGAAAAACTCTTGCACAAAGATTCTGTCTTCTGGGTTGTGAAACCGCAGATTGGCCGTGAGGGGGTCAGTGGGCTGAGCACACTGTTGTCTGGGGCGTATATTGAGTTGCAGCCCGGAAAACAGGGCGAAGCACCAGAGCGCTATGATTTGCTGGATTCCCCTCCTCTGGCACCACCCGATGCTAAAGGGATTCGCGTCATCCTTGACAGCAACCGGGCGGGGCAGCTTAACCCGGGTGACCCGGTATTATTCAGAGGGTACCGGGTCGGTTCTGTTGAAACCAGCTCGTTTGATGCCCAGAAACGGACCATGCAGTATCAGTTATTCATCAGTGCACCCAATGATCGCCTGGTTACCACTAATGTCCGCTTCTGGAAAGACAGCGGTATTGCCGTTGACCTGACTTCTGCCGGGATGCGTGTCGAAATGGGCTCTTTGTCTACGTTGTTCAGCGGTGGGGTAAGTTTTGATGTGCCGGATGGGCAATTAACTGGTGAGCCAGTGGCTGACCACAGCGAGTTTCAGCTGTTTGATGACCAAAAAAGCATTCAGGATTCGTTCTATACCGAGCATGTTGATTACCTGATGTTCTTTAAAGACTCCATTCGTGGCCTGCAGCCGGGCGCGCCTGTTGAGTTCCGTGGTATTCGCCTGGGCACGGTACAGAAAGTGCCTTATCTGGTGCCACAACTGCAGCAAAAAATTAATGAAGATTACCGGATCCCGGTACTGGTACGCATTGAACCACAGCGTATTGAGAATGAGCTGGGTGAAGCGCCTGAAGTTCAGGGGCACCTGAAAATGCTGCTTTCCCGTGGGCTCAGGGCATCCCTGAAAACCGGTAACCTGGTAACCGGGGCATTGTATATAGACCTGGACTTTTATCCTAAAGAAGGTGCTTATAAAGGCCCTCTGGAGGTTGGTGCGTACCAGGTTATTCCAACGGTCAGCGGCGGGTTGTCGCAGATCCAACAGAAGCTGACGGATGCGCTGGATAAAATCAACGCGCTGCCACTTAACCCGATGTTAAGCCAGGCAACCAGTACACTGAAAGAAACGCAAAATACCATGAAATCGCTGCAGTCCACGCTGAACAACCTGAATAAGATAACAGGTAGTGAATCCATGCAGGGACTCCCGGCAGACATGCAAAAAACGCTACGTGAACTGAACCGGAGTATGCAGGGCTTCCAGCCAGGCTCCGCCGCATATAATAAAATGGTTGCCGATATGCAGCGCCTCGACCAGGTATTACGTGAGTTACAGCCGGTTCTGCAAACCCTGAATAATAAGAGTAATGCGTTGATCTTCGAAGCTAAAACCAAAAAAGATCCGCAGCCGAAGGGGGCTAAATAATGAAGCAATGGATGATGTTCGTCGTGGCACTGGCGCTTTCGGCATGCAGCAGTACCACCGCCACTAAAATGTACCAATTACCGGTGGATCACACCCCGGTAGCATCAGTCAGCGCCAGCAGTGGCGCGGCTCAAAAACTGTTGTGGGTTTCGCAGATTAACGTGCCGGATTTTCTGGCTGGAAGCGGTGTGGTTTACCAGACTTCGGATGTAAATTACGTGGTTGCCAAACAAAACTTATGGGCCAGCCCGCTGGACCAGCAACTGCGTGATACCCTGGTGGCAAACCTTTCTACGGCTTTACCCGGTTGGGTAGTATCGTCACAACCTCTGGGTAATGACCAGGACAGCCTGAGTGTGGTCATCAGTGGCTTTCAGGGGCGCTATGACGGGCAGGTTGTAGTGAGTGGTGAGTGGTTGCTTAACCACCAGGGGCAGTACACACGCCGCCCATTCTCTGTCACTTTGCCGCAACACGGCGACGGCTATGACGCCATGGTCAAAGCATTGGCTGCAGCCTGGCAACAGGAAGCGCGCAGTATCGCGGCGCAGTTGCAGTCACAACACTAATTTACATTTCTTTTATTCAGCACCTGTCTGGCATTTTTGTCGGCAGGTGCTTTTTTTTGCATCAGAGACTTATCTGCCAGGAGGCTAATTTGAGGTGAAAGATTATGTCAATTATGCCTCATGAATATGACATTGGCGTGAATTTTGCGCATTGACGCTGCCCTGAAATGAGCGTATTCGTTATTAGTGATTGCACAGATTGTAATCACTGTTTTCTTTTCCACCAGACAACAAATGAATGAGGGAAACGAGGCATGAAGAGACAAAAACGAGATCGCCTGGAAAGGGCTCACCAGAGAGGCTATCAGGCTGGTATTACTGGCCACTCAAAAGAGATGTGTCCTTATCAGACGTTAAATCAGAGGTCTCATTGGCTGGGAGGCTGGCGAAAAGCCATTGAGGACAAGGTGTCATTCGCTTGACCCTGTCTCTTTAGAGCAAAAAAGAAACCTCCGCAATGCGGAGGTTTCGCGTTTTAGCCAGGATATGGCTGAAATCAGAATGCAGATGTGTCTTTAAACAAACCTACTTTGAGGTCTGTGGCAGTATAAATAACGCGGCCATCAACCAGAACCTCACCATCTGCAAGGCCCATAATCAGGCGGCGGTTTACCACACGTTTAAAGTGAATACGGTAGGTAACTTTCTTCGCGGTGGGCAGCACCTGGCCGGTGAATTTAACTTCACCAACACCCAACGCACGGCCTTTACCTTCACCGCCAAGCCAGCCCAGATAAAAGCCAACTAACTGCCACATTGCATCCAGCCCAAGGCAGCCAGGCATTACGGGGTCACCGATAAAGTGGCAGCCAAAGAACCATAAGTCAGGATTAATATCGAGTTCGGCTTCAACATATCCTTTGTCGAAATTGCCACCGGTTTCAGTCATTTTGACAACCCGGTCCATCATCAGCATGTTAGGTGCTGGCAGTTGTGGACCTTCGGCGCCAAATAATTCGCCACGACCAGAAGCAAGTAGATCTTCTTTTGAATAAGATTCGCGTTTATCAACCATGTCTACAATAAGCCTTATTTTAGTGAAGCACGCAGGTTAGCGAACACGTGTACGCTCAACAAGTCCGATCAGTTGTGGTTAAACCAGTTTAACCAGCGTAATGGCCATGGCAGGCGATGCCTGGCATCCTGTTGGCTTGCCTGAGCGATGCGTTCCTGTACTAACTGCATAAGATTGTTACGCCCCTGGATTTCATCACTCCAGGGTAAACCTGTTAATAAAGGTAGAGCATCGAACACATCATCGATAGCCCAGATATAAAACTGCTCTTGTTCCACAGCGCTGCGTAACGGTTCACACAGGCTGAGATGACGCACATTTGCCAGAGGAATAATGACCCCCTGGTTACCAGTAAGACCGCGAGCTGCACAGAGAGTAAAGAAGCTTTCAATTTTCTCGTTAAGCCCGCCAACTGGCTGTGCACAGCCAAATTGGTCAACAGAACCCGTAATGGCAATGTTCTGGTAAACAGGCACATCAGCCAGCGCGCTAATAAAGGCGCAGAGTTCAGCCATTGACGCGCTGTCGCCATCAACCTCGCTATAAGACTGCTCAAAGGTTAACGATGCAGAGAAGGGCAACTGTTGGTCCAGATCCAGCTCAGCCATCAGGAAGGCCTGCATAATCATCATGCCTTTGGCATGAATATTCCCGCCAAGTTCCGCTTTACGCTCAATATCTGTCAGTTCGCCATCACCAGCATGCACCACACAACTAATGCGAGACGGTTCACCAACAGGGCGGGGGTGACCAGGAAACTCAATTACTGACAGCGCGTTAATTTGCCCAACTTGTTCACCCTGGGTGTCCACTCGGACCTGGTCGTCGAGAATATCATCCAGAATACGCTCTGCGAGATACCCTTCACGCCAGGCCTGCTGTTCCAGTAACTGTTGGAAAGCTTCGCCACTGAAAGTCTCAGTGCCTGTGATGGTAGCAATGGATGTGAAAAGGCGCTCAAACCACAAAGGGTTAACGGGCAGAGAGCACTGGTCTTCAGTATAGCGAGTTGCGAGCTCCAGCAACCGTGGCCAGGCATCACTTGCTGGTCTGGGAAGACCTTTGTTCTGTGCCCGGTTATCAATCCAGTTTCGCCAACGAATAACGTCCTGTTCGTCATTAATCAGAATTTCATCTTCGTATTCGCTGTAAACCGCTATTTCCGTCATTTCTGGCGTGAGAGCTTCTAACTCTGCCAGTTCATCGCGGTCTCCAACCAGAATCAGGCGAATATCCAGAGGAATTGCGGGCATCGTTACTGGCAGCGGTTTTGTTTCATCCGGCGCAAACCAGGTGAACACCTGGCGTGTGACCCACTGCTTCACCCGTAACCACATTAAGGGTTGTTCAAGCAGTAAACGCAGGCTGAGTATAAGCACGCCACCATTGGCCCGGTGGAGAAGCCCGGGTTGTGCGGAAAGCTCACCATTGAACTGGCGAATACAGCCACAAAGCTGTTCAGTTTCCGCCCAGGCTGTGCTGAGCACATTTGGACGGGTGCAGAACAGCGCATCTTCGGTTTCTGGTTTGCCAAATGTGACATCTGTAGTGGAGAAACGATAATGGCCACCATACAGTGAATCGCTGCCAGTAAACTGTTGAGAAACCAGTTCATGGAGCGTATCAAGATAAGGCTGTGTGCCGGGGGCTTTGATCACCATAAACCGTGACGGCACAGAAGGGTGCAGGAAGTGTGTCAGTGTATCAGTAAGGCGTGGCTGTATGCTCTGTAACGCCTGGGAAACAGCATCGTTATCGCCTGGTTGTGCAAACAGCGAGTCATAGGGCGTTGCATCCAGGGTAAGTGCTTGTGATGTCAGTCGATTAATGGTCAATGTGATATTTATAAGTTAGTTGCCAAAACAGCGATTATACAATAAGCCACTTCGTGGCACACCTGAAACAAGACTTGCTTTCCTTGCAGGCAAACAACTTATCATTTCAGGTGCGCGAACAGGCAGAAAAGCTGATATTCTGTAACGGGTTAAACGGTTACGCCGAGATCATAATGAAATATCAACAACTCGAAAATCTCGAAAGCGGCTGGAAATGGAAATATCTGGTAAAAAAACACCGCGAAGGTGAGGCCATTACTCGCCATATTGAAGCCAGCATGGCGCAGGAAGCCGTTTCCACGTTGCTGGAACTGGAAAGTAATCCTGTGCGTGTTCTTAGCTGGATTGACCAGCACATGAACCCGGCTCTTGCCAACAGGATGAAACAGACTATTCGCGCACGCCGCAAGCGGCACTTTAATGCGGAGCATCAGCATACCCGCAAAAAGTCTATCGACCTGGAGTTTGCGGTATGGCAACGTTTGGCATCTCTGGCACGGCGCCGCAACAGCACATTATCAGAAACAATTGTTCAGTTAATTGAAGATGCTGAGCGTAAAGAAAAATACGCATCCAAAATGACTACACTTAAAGACGACCTCAGGGCGTTGCTGGGCGATAAGAAATAGCCTGCCCCTGAGCGCATTTTTCGCAATACTAAAAAACAAAAAACCCACCGAAGTGGGTTTTTTGTTGCGTGGTAACTTAAGCCTGAGGCTGAGTTACAACGTCTTTAACGCCTTTAACTTCGATCTCAACACGACGATCTGGCGCCAGGCAATCGATCAGCGCTGCACGTGCTTTCACGTTGTTGCAGGTGCTGCCGGTAACCGGGTTGGATTCACCCATGCCACGTGCAGAGATTTTGTTAGACGGGATACCTTTAGAAACCAGATAATCAACAACGCTCTGTGCGCGCTGTTCAGACAGTTTCTGGTTGTAGGAATCAGAACCGATACGGTCAGTGAAGCCCAGAACAACAACAGAACCATCTTTAGGATCCAGGTTGCTCAGCTGAGTGTACAGCTGGTCAAGAGCCTGGCGGCCTTCAGGTTTCAGGCTGGATTTACCGAAAGTAAACAGCACGTCAGATTTCAGAGTGAAATGTTTGGTGCTTACTTCAGGAGCTGGAGCCGGAGCAGGAGCCGGAGCAACTACCGGAGCTGGTTCGCTCTGACCGAAACGGTAGGAAACACCAACACTCAGCATTCCGTTATCAGGACGGGCACCTACGGTACCTGCATCACCGATATTGTTAACCCACTGGTATTCCAGACGGGTTGCGATTTCCGGAGTGAATGCATATTCAACACCGCCAGCAAATACTGGAGAAACGCCAGTATCGTGATCTTTCAGGCCAGTGTTTTCTTTAGAATCAGCACGCCATACCATGCCACCCAGACGAGTATAAACATCCAGATCGTCCATTACCGGGTAGCTCAGTTTAGCAGTCAGCTGAACGCCTTGAGCTTTAAATGCACCGTTAGTTACGCTGCCTTTGTAAGGCATACGACCTAACCAGTCATAACCCATTTCGAAACCAACATACGGGTTAACCTGGTAACCGCCGTAAGCACCTGCACCCAGTTGGCTTTCATGAGTCGGGCCATTGTTAGCAGAATAGCCGTTGCCATAGAAGCCGGTATCGTGGTACTGGGACCAACCCAGTTTACCACCTGCATACCAGGTGTTATCCATCGGTGCTGCCTGTGCTACGGTAGCGAAACCAGCCAGTGCCACTGCAATTGCGATAGCTGTCTTTTTCATTTTTTGCGCCTCGTTATCATCCAAAAGGCCATAGGTCTTTAAATCAATCAAAACCCACGGTTAAATCCTTCACCCGGGTTATAGCTCAATTGCCACTCTACCGATAAACTCGGTTTATAATGAGCAACCCTGGCGAGTTAAAGTCTACAACTTAGTTAGAAACTTACAAGTGTGAACTCAGTCAGACATATGAAAAAAATCTGACAGCAGATTAAATTTTTACAGCAGAATGAAGGCAACGCACTGCGCACAAAAAGTGAATCTTTTTGCGGAAATCCCGCCAGACAGGGCTTCTCTGATGCTGATTATTTCCAGTTATTCAGACGAATCGCTGCGTCCAGGAATTATCCTAAATTTACTTAGTGATACAAATTTGATTGAATTTTTATCCCGAAATTTTGTCTGTCGCTCAAATTAACCCGGGAAACAGGGCGCATGATAAACCCAATTGCCTGTCCTTCTTCAGCAGATTGCTGTAATAATAACCGTTCCTGATCGCTCAATTCTTCTGGTAACCAGCCAATAACGACACTGTAGTTACCTGATTTTAAGGCTCTGGCCATTGCTGAAACTGTAGTGGGTTGTTGTTCCTGCCGGGCCTTAACATGCATAACTTTTGACAGAGGCAAACCCGCAGAAACCAGCCACTGGCGGTTTAATTTCTGCCCGGGCGTGATCCACAACTGCCAGCGTGCTTGCTGGCTTAACTGGCGCAGCAAGGGCAAGAGAATCAACTGGGACATCCAGGGTTGGTCTTCACGGAACACCATTTCACTGACAATACCTTGCGTGATAACCGGTTGTTCTTCTAAACCGGCCTGGTAATGCTCATTAATATGATGAGTGACACTTCGGTTTTGGTAAGCCAATGCGTTCATAATGAATTCCGCCTCTGTTACTGTATGAATATACAGTAATGCGCAATGACTGAAAGATCAACAAAAAATTTTGGAAATTCCCTCGCAAAACAGATAACAAATAACCTAAACCCGTAATGGATTCTTGCTCTAAAGAAATAACTTTCTTATGGTTTAACAAAGGCGTCCCGGGATAGGGATTATTCGTTATTACATAATGAAATGTAAGGATTTTTATGGGAAAGGTTTCCACTCCACGCATCAAGGCGTCATTAGAAAAACTCTCTTCTCTGGGCCACATTTCTTCCCGGACTTTGTTCGGCGGGTACAGCATTATGGCCGACAATGTTGCTTTTGCCATGGTAAGTAAAGGGCAGCTCTACTTACGTGCCTGTGAAGAAAATGCAGCCTACTTTACCTCGCGTAATTTGCCGCTATTGGTCACACATAAGCGTGGCCGTCCTTTGTCACTGAACTATTACTGTGTTGATGAAGCGTTGTGGAACGATGACGCTCAGCTCATCACCCTTGCGGGGCATGCGCTTGATGCCGCTAAAAAAGAAAAGCTGGAAAAACAGGCTGTCCGGAGAATTAAAGATTTGCCCAACGTAACTTTCGGCCTGGAGATGATGCTCTGGGAAGCGGGTATCCGCGATATTGAAACCCTGAAAAACAAAGGGGCGAAGGCATGCTGGATAATGCTGCGCCGGCGGTGCAATACCCTGGGAGCCAAAGTACTTCTCTCTTTGGAGGGAGCAATAACGGGTTCCCATAGCGAAGCGCTCCCACGGCAAAGGCAGTGGGAGCTTAACGAGTGGGCAAAGCAACAACTCGAGCAGGAAGCCAGAGACAAAGCGCGGCGCAAACCTAACTAATCTGGGTGCGCAGTTTTGAAAGCTCGGGCAGTATAGAAACCAGTAAACCAATCTGTTGAAGAACCAGTGGCTCTTTGCCATCAGACTTCTGGTCCTGGTTGCCAATGCGTTGCACCAGCCCTGCCAGGGCTTGCTGAACTTTATCTTCATCGGCGGGTTCGTGGTGCAACGCATCGTCTACATAACAGACGGCATCATCAAGAATTGCCAGTATCTGGTTGTTACTGAGCTTCTCGCGGTGAGCGCCCAGCGCAGAGATATAACTATTAAATGTGTGGTTCAGGCACAACAGGCGGAAAGCTGCTTCACGAACTTCAGGCGTCATATGTGGCTCGGAAGACATGTTTGAGACAACGGATGCCAGTTCTGCATCCCGGTTGTAGGCATCGCGGCGGGCAATACGGTAAGCCAGGCGGTTATCTCTGCCCTGGTGGTATTGCTCAAGAATAGCGTCCAGGTAGCGGCAGTTGGCATTAATGGCGCGGTCAGCTACCTGCGGTAAACGCCTGAAACGCCAGTCAGGCCAAATAAAGGAAACTGCAGCCCATGCAATTGCGCAACCCAGTAATGTGTCAATTATTCGTGGCAGCGCAACTTCAAAGCCTTCGCCCAGCAGGTTAAAACACAGTAACACCAACAAGGTGATAAACATTGTCGCATGGGCATACTGCACATTACGGAATGCGAAAAACAACACGCCAGTAATAACGATTAACACCAGTTGGCCTTCCAGTGAGGGAACAAACCACAACACTGGAATACCAATGGCAACCCCAACCAGAGTACCAATGACTCGCAGGGTCAGGCGGTGCCGGGTGGCGTTATAGTTGGGCTGGCAAACAAACAGGCTGGTGAGCAAAATCCAGTAGCCATGGTTCATTCCGGTAAATTGTATGAAGGCATAGCCAATGCATAATACAACAGACATCCGAATAGCATGGCGGAAGAGAGCAGATTCAGGTGTAAGGTTGCGGCTTAAGCGCAGCCAGATGTCACTGAACCCGGTTATCCCGTCATCGGCCAGGCGGTTGTCTGTATCCTGCTTGATTCCGGCTTCTGTCTGCTCCGACTCAATTGTTGCCAGTTGCGCATCAATAGCGCGTAAATTGTTTATCAGATAATCCAGCGCGGTTAACTCAGGCATTAACGGCTGGCTGGCTTTAATGCGCGCCATTGCGGTATCCAGGTGAGTGAACGCATTGTCAAAGCGAGTATCGTGTGAATAAGGTGTGCGGGACAAAATGCATCGTGCAAGTTGGTTGCAGGCCTGAGATTGCATAAACAATATGCGCTGGAAACGGAACATAATGTCGCTGTGGCGAAACTTATCTCGCAGGCCCTGGTACTGAATGTGCGACGAATTCGCTCTTTCATGGATATCCTGAGCCACAAAATAATAGTGCAGTGTGCGGCGCGTATTTTTTTGCCCGCGGTCACCCCGCAAGCGGGTCAGTAGCGAGGCCTTGGTTTGGTTCAGGGTATTAACCACATCACTGTTGGCCATTGCCAGTTCATAGAGTGGCGCCTGTGCATCGCTTTCAATATCAGGGTCAAACAACCGTGATTTTATCTCTAAAAAATACGCCAGTTGTTTGTAGCAACGAGACAGGTTGTCCTGCAGCGGGCGTACCGGGAAGATCAAATGACCAGACAGTGTCAGCAGGTTGTACCATATTGCGCCAGCGAGCAGGAACAGAGGCTGCTGGTACCAGTGCTCGTACAGCGAAACACCAAGCATGGTATAGATGGCAATCAGTAGTGCCCCAAAGGCAATGGTGGCATAACGCTGCCCAAGCCCGCCAAGCAGAATAAAACCGCAGGTGGAACTCATCAGGCCGAGGGTGAACAACCAGGGCCAGGGGAACAACAACTCAACAGATGCCGATGCGATAAAAAAACACAGCAGTGTGATAAGCAGATTTTTGAGCCGGCCAGCCAGCCTGTCGTCCAGGTCGGTAAGAGCTGCGGCCACCACACCTAAAGTTAATGGAATGGTGAGGCGAACTTCACCGAGCCACCAGGGAAACGCAGCCGCACCCAGCAGAGCAACAAAAATGCGCAAGTTATAAAGCCAGCTACTTTTCCATGTATAACGGCGCAGCCATTGGGAAATGAACATTGCAGACATAGCCCCGTTTAGCGGAAACGACCACGGGCATTGGCTTCCCGGGCTGCCTGAGCTACCTCAACAGAAACCACTCGGCGGCCAACGGGCCATAAAGCGATTGCCGCCAGTTTAAAATTGGCAATACCCACCGGAATGCCAATGATACTCAGGCATTGTATTATCCCGGTGCTGATATGCAGCAGGCACAACCACCAGCCGAACACTACAAACCAGAAGACATTAAGCAGCGTTCCACCCGCATTCATCAGCTCATTTTTGCGTTCCGGGTACAACACATCAACATGTACCGCTTCATTACCAAATGGGAAAAGCGAAAGGCGTGTAATTTCCCAGCATGAGCGGGTTAATGGCAGCGTGAAGATCAACACAATGCTAACCAGTGTTGCCAGGAGCCAACTGAGAGTGGTCAGGAAACCACCCAGAACAAAGTTAAGAATGTTTAATACGGTTCTCATAATATCTCATAGCTATGTGACATGGCGGAGAATAACCCTGGTAATTGTATCGTGTTTTTACTCTGGAGCACGATTTCTCTCGCAGGTACACTGACATAAAAACCGGATAATCAGGCCTGATAATGGAACTAAAAGCAACCGCACTGGGGAAACACCTGGCCCAGCACCCTTATAATCGGGTCACATTACTCAATGCTGGCGTAAATGTGGCTGGCGATAAGCATGAATATCTTATCCCGTTTAACCAATTGATAGCTATTAACTGCAAACGGGGTCTGGTATGGGGCGAGCTGGAGTTTGTCCTGCCCGATAATAAAGTTGTTCGCCTGCATGGAACGGAATGGAGCGAAACTCAACGTTTCTGGCATCACCTCAATGAACGCTGGGAACAGTGGGGTGAGGAAATGAGCCAGGTTGCAGCAGAAGCTTTGAATAACCTGGTCGCCTGGTACCAGGAAGCAGCGCCTGAAGATAAATGGCTCAGCCTGGATAAAGTGGATGAAATTTGCCAGCGTACCCGGCAAGTGTTGCAGGCATTACCTCTTCCTGACCAGCGTATCCCAGCCTTTGATGCGTGCCGTGACACCTGGTTATCCTGTAAAAACTGGCTGGATGATGCCCGGGCTAAGCGCCTTGCGCATAATCAGCACTACACGGATGTGATGCTGGAGCGCCATGCGGATTTCTTCGCTCAGGTAGAAAGCGCGCCGTTAAATGCCTCTCAGGCCCGGGCTGTGGTGAATGGCGAAAAAAATATGTTGGTGCTGGCGGGGGCAGGTAGCGGAAAAACCTCCGTTCTGGTTGCTCGTGCTGGCTGGCTTCTTACGCGCAATCTGGCGAGTGCAGACCAAATTTTGCTGCTGGCATTCGGCCGTAAGGCCGCACAAGAAATGGATCAGCGCATCCAGGCCCGGCTTCATACGGGTGATATTACTGCCCGCACATTCCATTCTCTTGCCCGTTATATTATTGAGCAGGGTGGCCGTAAGGCACCGCAAATCAGTGAGCTGGAGAGTAACACTGCCATGAGGCACCAGTTACTCCTTGATACCTGGTCAACACAATGCCAGGAAAAGAAAGCACAGGCGAAAGGCTGGCGGCAGTGGCTTGAAGAGGAACTGGAATGGACCTTGCCTGAAGGGGATTTTTGGCAGGATAACAGTGTTAAAAAACGCCTTGCTCCCCGTCTGGAAAGCTGGCTGGGGTTGATTCGTATGCATGGAGGCTCCCAGGCAGATATGATTTCCAGCGCGCCTGAAGCTATTCGGGACACTTTCCAGAAGCATATTCGCCTGATGGCACCATTAGTAAAAGCGTGGAAAAAGTCACTAAAAGATGACAATGCGCTCGATTTTTCGGGCCTGATTCATCAGGCGGTGAATGTACTGGAAAAAGGGCGTTTTATCAGCCCGTGGAAGTATATTCTGGTTGATGAATTTCAGGATATTTCACCACAACGCGCAGCTTTACTTGGTGCTCTACAGCAGCAAAACTCACAGACTTCACTGTATGCCGTGGGCGACGACTGGCAGGCAATTTACCGTTTTAGTGGTGCAGCAATTGATTTAACTACTTCATTCAATGAGCATTTCGGCCAGGGGGATGAATGTGCTCTTGATACCACTTACCGTTTCCATTCCCGTATTGGCGAAATCGCCAACGCTTTCATCCAACAAAACCCAAACCAACGTGAAAAGCCGTTGAACAGCGTGCGCAAAGGGGACAAAAAAGCGGTTAACCTGCTGGAAGACACGCAACTTCATGCACTGCTCGACAAAATGAGTGGTTATGTTAAACCCGATGAAACCATTCTGGTGCTGGCCCGTTACCATTATCTGCGCCCTGAACTTCTTCAACAGGCCGCTACACGCTGGCCCAAATTGCAGATAACTTTTATGACGGTTCATGCCAGCAAAGGGCAGGAAGCAGACTACGTGATTATTTGCGCCTTGCAGGAAGGGAAAGATGGTTTCCCGGCACCTGCACGTGAAACCATTCTTGAACAAGGGCTGCTGCCAATAGCTGAAGAGTTTCCCGATGCCGAAGAGCGGCGTTTACTCTATGTGGCAATGACCCGGGCAAGGCAAAAAGTGTGGCTGCTGTATAACAAAGAGCAGCCTTCCCGTTTTGTGGATACTCTCAAAGCGCTCGGTGTGCCTGTATTGAAAAAGCCCTGAAGATTACTTCAGGCGTTCAGCCAGGTAGCGTTGATAATCCGGGATCTGGATATCAACCGGCTGGCTGAATTCAGGCGATTCAATAATAAAGTTTGCGGTAGAAGCGTTGGTCGCGACCGGTATATTCCACACGGTGGCAAGGCGCAGTAACGCTTTGACATCCGGGTCATGTGGAACGGCATTGAGTGGATCCCAGAAAAAGATCAGTACATCAATTTTCCCTTCAGAGATCATCGCACCGACTTGCTGGTCACCACCCATTGGGCCACTGAGCATAGCGTGCACATTCAGCCCGGTTTCTCTCTGAATCAGGTTACCAGTAGTTCCTGTTGCATACAGTGTGTGTTTTTCAAGGATGGACTGATGCTTCCGGGTCCAGTTAAGAAGAAGTGTTTTACAATGATCGTGAGCAACCAGCGCAATATGTTTGCTTGCGCTCAGTGTACGAGTTGTCAGTTCCATAAAGAGTTCACCAGCCTGATTAAAGTCCCTACAGATTACTGGATGTTGCTCCAGCTTCAATACGCCAGCGCAAAAAAAGTGATGTTGTTCAAGTGGCTGACAGGTTTTTCCCGGTTAGTACCAGGCCAGGCAGGTAATGATATAGTAGACTCATAACTGGTTATGATAAGGAAAACATGATGACAGATAATGAAATAGCACGCATTCTGCAACAGGCTCACACTATTGCGCTGGTGGGTGCCAGTGATAAGGCGGACAGGCCGAGTTATCGGGTCATGGCCTTTTTGCTGGAACAGGGTTATCACGTTATTCCTGTTTCCCCAAAAGTGGCAGGCAAAACGTTGATGGGGCAGCAAGGTTATGCACGCTTACAGGATATCCCTGAGCCAGTGGATATGGTGGATGTGTTTCGTAATTCAGAAGCTGCGTATGAAGTGACGCAAGACGCAATTGCTGTTGGGGCGAAAACAGTATGGATGCAACTGGGCGTAATCAATGAACAGGCTGCGGTACTGGCTAAAGATGCCGGGCTGAATGTTGTTATGGACCGCTGCCCGGCTATTGAAATTCCCCGGCTTGGGCTGAATAAGCAGTAATTACTCATGCTGCACGACTTTTAGCCAGTGTCTGGCACCAGGATAATTGCAGCCAGGGAAAAATGTGCCAGCCAGATTGAGGCCAGATAAAGGCTTATACCTGGCTAACGCAAGTCAGTTACGAAGTACGGGAGATGCCAGTTTACGCTGTATGGTGGCAGCCAGTTCATCCATTGATGGCTGCTCAGGGTGTTCGTCGGCGATTTCACCACTCAATTGCGCCTCAGCCAGGTACGTATGAACCGGCTGGCCTTCGTCATCTTCCATCACAACATGGTACCAGGGCGCTTTGCGTAGTGAATAATCTGCACCCAGCTCATCTTCCGCGGGTTCATCCAGCGAATATTCTGCATCGATATCCACTACCACACCGAGGTAACCCAGCAAGGAGTGGCGCACTTGCTGACCAATACCGAATTTGCTGGCAATCATATATACCTCCCCGGAGTCTTGCCTCTTCTGTTACTACTATAGATGAGGGCAAGACCATTGGGTTTCAAGTTACATGATGCGGCAGGCAAACCCTTTCAGGTATAACCCTTCCGGGTATGTTGCGATAACCGGGTGGTCCGCTGCCTGACGGAACTGCTCTATAAATTGTATATCACGCCCGGCATCAATGGCGGCGTCGGCAACAATTTTCTGGAATAAATCACTGGTCATCAGCCCGGAGCATGAGAAAGTAAGCAAGACACCGCCCGGGTTGAGCAACTGAATCGCCAGCATATTGATATCTTTGTAACCACGGCAGGCACCCGCCAGCTGGTTCTTATTTTCCACAAACTTGGGTGGGTCCATTACGATAACATCGAATTTTTCCCCCTGGTCACGGTATTTGCGCAACAGTTTGAAAACATCGTCGCGAACAAACTGAGCCTTGCTCACATCCAGTTTATTCAGCACGACGTTCTGGCGTGCGACATCCAGCGCTTCCTGTGAGGTATCAACGCTGACAACTTCTTTACAGCCACCAATTAATGCAGAGACAGCGAATCCACCTGTGTAAGAAAAACAGTTCAGTACCCGTTTGTTTTCAACATAGCGCCGTGTAGCCAGCCTGCTGTCTCGTTGATCGAGGTAATAGCCAGTTTTGTGGCCCTGGCGGATATCCACCAGTAATTGCATTTCATGTTCTTTAATCGGCAGCAGTGGCGGAGGCATCTCACCACTGATAAGCCCCTGGGCAAGTGGCAACCCTTCTTTTTTGCGTACGGCCACATCAGAACGTTCGTATAACGAACTTTCCGGGTAACAGGTTTGTAATGCCGTAATCAGCGCTTCTCGTTGATGTTCGGCGCCCGCTGAGAGCAGCTGTAACACTAAAAAAGAACCAAACCTGTCAATAGTAATCCCCGGGAGCCCGTCAGATTCACCGGCAACCAGGCGGTAACTGTCCAGACCGTCTTTTTCTGCCAGCCAGTCTCGCCAGAGTTGTGCCTGGCGTAACTTGCGGATAAAGAAATCAACGTCAATGTGCTCTTCGGCATCGAATGTCCACACGCGGGCACGGATTTGTGATGCCGGTGACAGCGCGCCTCTGGCAATCCAGTTCCCCTGATGGTCAACAATATCAACAGTTTCTCCGCTACCGGCTTTCCCTTCAATACGAGAAACTGCACCAGAAAATACCCAGGGGTGGCGGCGCAGGAGTGATTTTTCACGGCCTTTAGCCAGCACCAGACGGGGCAGAGAACCAGACAATGAAGTGGAAATTGAGGGTTTACTCATCAGGGGTTACCTTAAACGCGAGACAGCATAGAATTAATATCGGAAAGGTGCGTAGCGTAGCACATTGCGTGCCAGGCAGCATTACCGAACCACTTACTGTTGCGTTTTGTTTCTGGGAGGTACCAGAAAAGCAACTCTTGTATACTTAACGCATACAGGTTTTTGCCAGGAGACGGGGAAATGGCTGCATATTGCGTAATGGCCTGGGTTCATGGCCGGGTTCAGGGGGTGGGGTTTCGTTACAGCACCCAGTTTGAAGCGAAAAGATTGGGGGTGACAGGGTATGCCCGTAATCTGGATGACGGCAGCGTTGAAGTACTGGCCTGCGGGGAGCAGGATGCAGTAGAAGCTTTAATCACCTGGCTGAAAGCGGGCGGCCCACGCAGTGCAAGAGTAGAGAGCGTTCTCACAGAGCCTCACCACCCTCAGCGCGAGTGGACCAACTTTGGTATCCGCTATTAGTTAGATACATTTTACAGGCTTGGGCAAACCGGCAATTTTAGTCGCCTGTTTTGCCGGGCCTTTAGGAAACAAACGGTAAAGGTAGCGGCTATTTCCTTTTTCTTCCCCAAAAGTTTTTGCCATTGCTTTGACCAGCATGCGAATGGCAGGGGAGGTATTAAATTCTAGGTAAAAATCGCGGACAAACATAACCACTTCCCAGTGTTCTGCGCTTAGGGAAATACCTTCATTTTGCGCAATAGCTTCTGCCAGCGGTTTACTCCACAGCCCGGTGTCTTTCAGGTAGCCTTCGGTGTCTGTCTCAATTTCGGTGCCGTTAAACATCAACATACTATTTTGTTCACTAAATTCGGTTATCAACTAATAACAATGGCGCTCAGTGTAGCACTTTCTTTGCCGGCACCAAAAAAGCGCCCCGCACAATGGCGGGGCGATTCAGTAAAAGGCTGGCAGGGCGACAGGATCAGTCGCGGCTGGCAAAGCCCAGAATACTCAGCAGGCTAACGAAGATGTTGTACAACGACACATACAGGCTGACGGTTGCACGAATGTAGTTCGTTTCACCACCATGAATGATATTGCTGGTTTCATACAGGATGGCCCCTGAGGAAATCAGAATAAACACGGCGCTGATAGCCAGGTGCAGGGCAGGCAGTTGCAGGAAAATGTTGGCAACCATGCCAATCAGAACCACAACGATCCCGGCCATTAACATACCGCCCAGGAAAGACATATCTTTGCGGGTTGTCAGCACATAAGCGGAGCAGCAGAAAAATACCAACGCGGTGCCACCCAGCGCCATACCAATGACATCACCCATTCCAGCCGACAAGTAAGCATTTAAAATAGGGCCGAGGATATAACCTAAGAAGCCGGTAAATGCGAACGCAGCAATAATGCCGGTGGGTTTATTGGCCAGGCGGTAAGTCAGGAACATTAAGCCATACATGCCTACCAGGGTGAGGATCAGGCCTGGAGAAGGCAGAGCAAGTACTGTACTGGCTGTTGCAGTAATAGCAGAAAACGCCAGTGTCAGGCTTAACAGGAAATAGGTGTTGCGCAGCACCTTGTGGGTACTGAGTAGCGATGAGCGATCGCGGGCAGAGGTAACTATACGATCCATTTTTACTCTCTCTATATGTATACAGGTGTCATAGCGTTCAGAATAGGTAAGGCTTTTTCACGAGAAAAGCGCGTTTACCCATCTTTACCTGTCCTGATGGGTTTCAGAGCCAGGTTGATGTTTTCATGACATTTGGGCTGTAGGTTACCTGTCGGTTGCGAGTAATCAATGGAACATGTGCAGTTAAGCAAATACGCTTACCCACAATTGCTCTGTTCGGCTGGTTATAGTCAGGTAAGTAATAACGCTTTGTTGCTGAATTTATTGCCGAATAACTAACCATAATGCCGTGTTTTCATGCAAATAACTGCGTTTTGTTGATTTTTAAAGCAAACGAACAAATTGGTGCTTTACATGACGCAAGGGGACGTTTATAGTGCGCCTCATTCCGGAAGTGTGGCCGAGCGGTTGAAGGCACCGGTCTTGAAAACCGGCGACTCGAAAGGGTCCCAGAGTTCGAATCTCTGCGCTTCCGCCATTTTTATGGCAAAATCAATAACTTACAGAATGTTTTTGATTCTGTCATGCATAAAGTAATGCATTAAAAGCCCGTGTAAAACGGGCTTTTTTTGTATCTAAAATCCGTGTTTTTCATCAAAAATTTATCCAGTCTTAAGCCCTTCCAGCGCAACTAAATCCTTTAAAAGCAGTAATCTGATAACAGAAAACCTGCAGTCCATTTTGTAATACTCACCAATCTTAAGAACCTACCTGCATGAGATGCTTAGCTGCATTACGTGAATACTGGACAACCTATTGTTCTGTCAGTTAAAACAACTAAAAATGGTAAAACGGATAGCACAGTAATGAAACGAAGCGAACTCAGGAAAGTATTGGAAGAATGGTTTGATGTTGAACGGTATGAAGTGATAAAAAAACTCACCCTACAGCAATTCTATGTTGAGGTTGAGCGGCGTATCTTGGCCTACAATATGCTGATGCGTCGGGACACGTTACCACCTCTGAGCAGACTTTTATTGGATGATTACCGAAATAAGATCCTCAGAGGCGAAATTTTGTTTAGCGGCGACACATCCACGCAGGGACATGGGCTTTCCTGAACCTATGCAGTGGTGCCCGTTACCCGGAGCAACGCACAATTATATGCGAAAAGTTTAACGCTGATTGGAACCCATCCTGAAACATCCAAAATAAGCCAGTCTGAATACATGTCGGAGTATCTGAAGGAATCCGGTATCAAAAGTCTGGCTTCAATTACTGTCGATATCTTCCTGCAAGAGGCTTCAACCGAAGACATCATCGAACACCTGAAAGTGCTCATTCCCCAATGGAAGAAACAGCTAAAAATGAACGATCCGGCTGTTAGGAAGTATCGCTTTGGCAAAAGCACGTTGCGAAAAATCATCGACTACCGACTCATCCCGATGATGGATCTGATTTTTTGGGGGGCAGATAATAATGATACCAAAATCTCACTTTCACTGATGTCATCGCTGCTGCATGAGAACAGCGAGAAGGACAGGGATGAGGGAATGCTTAAGGTGACTGACTATCCGCTGGCTATGGCGTTGCTGACAGACGAGAATTATCTGAAATCGTTTGAAGATTATATGATGGAAAACAATGTCTTAAAAGACACGAAGATTGTAGATCACGTCAAAGACGAGAAGAAGAAGAAAGAAGATAAGTAAAAAAGGGTTACGTTCGCCCTGAGCGAACGTGATCACATCCATCCTCAACTATTTTTTTTCTGTTCACATACCCCCATTTTTTTTGAAAAACTCTTTTGCCAACATCCCTAAAACGCCATAAGCGAATTCGCTATTATTGTCCTCGTTGAAACAACAGAGGAAAAAACAAATGAGAAATGAAATCGCAGGTAAAAGATTAATCCGTGTTCCAGAAGTTCTGAGAAGAGTCGGATTTAGTCGAACCACAATGTATGAGCTTATCAAGGAAGGACGATTCCCGGATAAGGTAATCATAGGGGCAAGATCTGTAGCCTTTGTGGAAAGTGAGATTGATGCATGGATTGAAAATACCATTTCCGATTCACGCAGAAATAATAAATAACATAAAAGAGGAAGCGAAAATGAAAGTGAAAAAAATAGGAATAAATGTTAGTAATGATGATACAAAATACTTTGTTCTGAAAAGTGGCGAAGACTATGACTACTATTTGCGATATATGCATGAGTATATGGGGGAAAGGTTCTATCATAACCTTGAAGACGATGTTTATATGGAAGGTGTTTTAAAATCAATAATAGAGAACGGTAAGAAAGACTTTAATGAGTTCTTGAAAAAACATAAATATAAAGCATCGATTAAAAACGTATATTTTGATGAAGTGCTTGTCAACCTGAGGCAGATACATCATGTGATGAGTCACTATATTTTACATACATAATCGCTGGCGTCATCTATTCGGCCCCGCAAGGGGCTAATATAAAACGAAATGAATAAAATAAGCATTTAATTATGAGGATATAAGTATGTCTAAAGAAACTGTTATTGAAAATAAATCAACAGAGCTGTTTTATGATCTGGCTTGTAGATCGTTTTCCGCAAGCTGGAATATGTTTATGGAAGTTAATGGCGATGGAGATGCCAATAACTATTTGGATGATCCTGATTTTATGAGTCCATTTATTATTTATGTGATTGACCATATTCAGAATAACTTTGAGAGATTTACCACGCAAGAAGGAAACTGTGGTGATATTAATCAGGTTAACTTTGAACAAGTCGCAGCCCTGCTGGTAGGGTATTCAGAAAACTTTAGAAAGTAAGAACTAATCTTGCCCCGCAAGGGGCTAACTATAAACAAAAGGAAAAACAGATGAAGAATGATATGACAGTAATCGTAAGTATGTTATGTGAGAAAACACCTGAAGTGATGAGTCTTATCCAAGAGAGCTTGGATATATTTATCGCATTAAGAGGTAGCTCTGTCGAAGAAATCATGAATGATAAGACCTTGTTAGATGATTTAAATCGTTATGTAAATGAGACACTGTATGATGAGATGGATCTGGAATATGATTCTGTAATCATCAAAATAGTATCTAATAAATAGTATTAATACCTTCTCGATATTTATCTATTATTTAACTTAATAAAAGGAATCAGTATGAAAGAGATTATTTTAAATGAAAGTAATAAAATGGCGATAAATCTTATCACAAATGTATTACAGGGATATTGCGAAACGATCTATGGCATCTCTGAAAAACAGCCTGAAACAGCAATGAATATTTTAACAGGTGAAATGTTATCAGAGATACTTTATGATATTTTGATTGTCTGTGAAGTTGAAGACTATGTTAAAAGTGGAAGAGGCAAAGATGTATCTGAGATCAATATGGATGAGTTAAAGGACACGATTTTATACTGGCATAAAGAGCATATCATTGAACTTGTACTGAAAAACATAAAACCGGATGATGCGGATGAGCGTATTTACTGGAAGTTAAAAATGACTGTGAATCAGTATTGAAAAATGGCAATATTCCCTCGTGCAGAGGGAAAAAATCCTGTAATGAAATGGAGATAACCAATATGATTGATGAATTCCATGTTATGTATATGTATAAAAAAATCCAAGCTGAAGCTGCGACGACAGATATGAAAACGCTGGAACAGCTTTTGAAGAAGTTCCGCCAAGTTGTCGCGGAGCGCCGGGAAGAATACTATCAGGAGATTGATGAGAAAAAGGCTCAGAAATTGAGGGCCAAGAGATTACAACAGTTGATTGAGAAAATGAGGCGTGATCGGGTTTCACCAGAAGATATTTATCACTCATGATAGCTCAGGTATAAGATGAAGTTTTTGCTGGTTAATTCACATCAATTTCGCTGGCATTTTTGTTAAAGTAAATAGTGAAATTACCTTCCCTGTGGTACTCTTTTCAATATGCCACTTGCCCTGAATGACGCTTTTAGTACCTATTTAATAATGTGATCATTCATCAATGACACATAATAGTAATCAACTGAATTAACAATGAAAGGGGACTAGTTACTCAATGGCGAACCATAAACTTACAGCAGGAAAGCAACTGATAGAAGGGATCGTCCAGTTAGGTCGGGTTCTTGGGTATCATGTTGAAAAAGAGTTCCCTGTTGATGAGGCTTCATATGGAGAGTCTCCAGCAGTTGACGTTGCATGGTTTTCACAAAAAGGTAACCGCTTTCCGCTGTTTATCTTTGAAGTTGAGAGTAAAGCTACTAATGGGATGACAAATAACCCATTGAAGATTTATGCTCAAGAGAACAGAGCATTTGAAAAACCACTTTTTTTCTTCCATGTTGTTGCTCAGGGGGGTAATCATTCTGCACGCCCTAGAAATTTGGAAGCTCTGTATGGAAAACATAACTATAGAATTTATCTTTTGGGTAGTAACGCAGCGAATGATCTTATTAAAGACGTTCTTACTCAACATGCTAGAGTAAAAAATGAAGTAAGTTATCTGATGTTGCATAAGTTACTTACATCAGAATTATGGCTAGAAAAAGTTGATTACCCTCAGTTACTTATGGATGCTGTCCACTTAGATTTATCGAAAGAAGTCATTATTTCTTCATATATTAAAATAGGTCGCTGCGATCCAAGTATTTTTCCTGACTTAGTTAAATTGATTACAGAGGATTCTAAAAAAAATTTTACCAACACAATTTTAGATTCGTATCTTGGTTCTCAATGGTGTATTCCGGTTATTTCTGCTCTTTTATGCGGTTTAAGTAAGGATACCGAAAGGTCTAAATATTGCTCTTCTTCACTGCTTAAATGGCAGAAATACAGCTCTCACATGCCGGTGATCACCCCTGCATTCGGGTTATCAAGAGATTATGATGAATTCATTTTAGGATGCGCACCACAACTAATTACACTTTGTATTGCAATATCGTGTAAAAATAAAGATTTATATCTTGAGTTCGTAGGGATTCTCAGTGATATACTGACCAATATTGGGGTGTGTTGGGAGGGGTTAAATACTGCAATATATTTACTCCATATTAGCTCTTCAATAAAATTAAGTGAATTATTTGAAAAAGCTAGAGGATATATACTAGAATTTAAAGATATAGATGAAGGAAATGTTTTCATCCCACCATCATGTATTTCTATAATGGATGGTGAGTTTGACGATTATTTCCAGCGAGGAGAGATAACTAATTTTTTAGGAATGGAAGAATTCGCGGAACAATGCAGAGCAAGATATCAAAAAGAAAAAATTAATACAGTGGCTATAACACTTCGAGCACTTGATGATGACTCATATATTTATGAGTGGTCAACTGATTTGCTTACAGCTCTTTGGTCAACTAACTAGATAGGCCACTAAATTATTTCATACCATATTGGTGAAGGCATCAATATGGTCTTTCTATATTCATTTAAACAGCCATTTTCCTACGTTTTGTATTCGATGCTCCAATATCTGATGAAATACTGGAAAGCTGTTCAAGACTCAGCTCAACAGAGCGCTGGAACTCAAGAGCGGCCTCTGTACGTTGTTTTATCACCAGAGCAATGATTTCGGCATCACTTTTTTCTTCAAGGGATTTTCTGTAAAGTATTCGTTCATTAATTAAATCAAAATTTCCTGATGATTTAGCAGCGGTGTTAGCTGCTGAGTAACTTATAGGATTAAGTTCACTAATAAAGCTATCCAAAAGAGATTGTCTTTTCTTATCCAGTCTGCGCAGTGTGGTATGTACAGACCTATATTTGTTTATTTCATATGCAAATGCATCATCATCACGTAGCTTACGGTATCCAGTTCTATATTCCTCCATTGATGGATGATTTTTGAGTTCTTCAACCGTATTAAAATATGCTAATAAATCACTGTTGTTTAATTGTACTTTTCTCATATATACCTCGTTAATAAATAGTGGATATATATATATGTTAAGATATATAGAGAAGGTGTCAAATTAATGAGGGGGTTAAATATTTCATTTCTACTTTTGTAGCATAAAAGTATTAAGGATGTTTCTCCTTATTATTGTCCTGTTTTAGGATGCAGCTTTTAGATAGGTGTCGATATCAGACACGTCTTTTTTTGCTACCTCATTTTCTTTTGTTCTTTTATATACCTTGCGAGGTTTATCGATCTGGACACTGTTTTTAGCATTAGGAACAGCATTATTTTTCTTCTTCTTGCTAAAAACAAAGGCATCTGTGTAGATCTCTTTATTTTTAGTTTCCAAAGATAAGTTTCGTCTTTCTTTCTGTGAAAGATCTGCATAATACTCTGGATATTGTTCAATATCAGCACTGAGGCTTTTAGCATTACTCAAATGCTCTTTACGTTTCTCATCAAGTTGATGGCTCATACCCTTGGCGAAAATATTAGAGTTGATATACAGGTGTCCATGATGTTCAACCAGAATACCTTTTTGCTTTAGCTTTTTGAATATGTTTGACATATTACCGGATGCGATATTCAATGCCTTGCAGAGTGATGCTTGAGACAGATTGATAAGGTTTCCAAACTCCATATATTCTAAAATATAAGTTAATACACGGAATTCATTCTTCGATATGTCCAGATCAGAAAAAACACGAAAGTTAGAAGTAAAAGCAAAAACATAAGGCTGTGCAAATGAGATCGCTTTATCTTCTTCTGTTGCAATAACGGTGGTTGATTTTATATCTTTGTTTTGTAGCAAGTGTCTTGCGATATCAATCTTTTGCTCTGTGGTTAATGTTTCAAATAAGCGAAGTAGTTCAGTGTCATTAGTATTCATATTATTCTCTCTTATAGTTTTTATTATGCCTATTTTAATACTATGCAGAAAAATGAAAGTCAATAGTAAAACTATAAATAAAATAGAACTTTTATTATTATGACATTGCTATATGTTAAAAAAACTATGTTTAAACATAGATCCCGCTATGTTTAAACATAGGACTATTCTATGTTTAAACATAGGGAACTGCTATGTTTAAACATAGGAAAAAAAGGTGTGAAGCCTTGGTTTTATTGGGCTGGGACAGTGCTTATAATTAAATAATTAGTAAGAAGTTAAGAGAGTCTAGCTTTCCTTTTACAGTATGTGCAGAGAGTTTTACGTAAAAATATGTGGTTTTTCGGAGAGTTATTTGCAGCGAAGTGATTGTTTCGTTCAATCACGCAGCGCTGCTGATGTTTCAGGAATACTGCAATTGTTTTACCTTTATTTTATTGGCGGCTGTCGCCGCAATTCTCTATGGATAAATCCATCATTAACAGGGGTGAACCCTGTTTCAGCAATGTGATTGTTTTGAACAATCACTAAGTGCTGCTTCTCTGTATATAGTTTTCCTATACGTTTAAGAGCAAATGCTATATGTTTTAGTGCTAATATTGTTATGACATATAGGATCATATATATCTTATTATAATTAAAAGAACAGAGATTGATCCTTTTGACTTTCTCCGCAAACATAGCAAATACCATTGTTAAAACGTTAAATATATTTTACAGCGTTAGGGCGTAGCCGTGCGTCAGCACATGAGCTTTATCATAGAAGATGGTGATTTTCAAAAAGATGTTAATCAAATGAAAAATGAAATCTGAGAAATAAAAGAATACAACTTGCATATAATAGTCATTCATTTTGAATGTTGAAATGCTACATTGCGATCATAAAAATCGCCCGGTTTCTTTAATCCTATTAAGTGTTATTTTTTACTTCTTGCAAAATTAAATTAAGAGGAAATTGGCCTGTAACGCTTGTAGTATAAGGTTTTGGACAAAAATAGGCGACTGACTCAGGAAGGGTTTTCTATAATTGTAGGGGAGTTATTTCTATCATTGCGTCTAAAAATGGTGTAATGTAATTTTAGATTACATTATATTTGTGATTTTTTACCTCTCGGTGATTTTAGGGACTATTTGATGATTGAGAATGAATTCGAATATATAGATTTTTTGGTAAATACTGGTTTGTTACCAAAAACGGCATATAGCTATGGGCGATATCTGACTTCTGTATCTAACTATCTTAAAATAAATATAAATAGGAACACCATATCTTCGGCTCAGGATATTAAAAATATTATAGAGAGAATGTCGGGTAAGTACTATGCTGACAGTTATGTACGGAATTGCGGTACAGCCTTGAGGAAATATTTATCTTTCCTTGATTATGAATTAAATTATTTTCGCTACCCAGATGAATTATTACATGACAATGAGTATATAGAAGGCGCTAAAAAAAACATTATCGTCAATTCATACGAAAGGGATCGAACTGCAAGAAATAAGGCTATTGAACTTCATGGATTAAACTGCAGTGTTTGTAATATGAACTTTGAAGATGTTTATGGTGAAATTGGTATCGGTTTTATACATATACACCATTTAAAACCACTTTATACTATTAACGAAGAGTATGAAGTTAACCCTGAACATGATTTAGTTCCTGTTTGCCCCAATTGTCATGCTATGCTTCATAGGTTTAAAGAGACTTTATCAATTGAACAACTTAAGCTGTTAATCATAAAAAAACGCTCTAATTTAAATAGATAAGCGGGTTTTGACCTATGTAAATAGGTCTGTGTAATTTCCCTCCCGATTAAAGATGGTCGCTCAGTTTGGCATTATGTGCCGTTTCGAGGGCGAGTTTAGTCAGTATACGAGAAAACTGGTTAAAAGTTAGCTTCCATTTAAGACCTTTAGCCAGTTCAGCCGCAAGGGCTTTAAGTCTCTTCTCATCCATAATTTTCCTGTTTCCGTTACTGAAGTGAACATATCAAAAACCGGCAATTACACAATTTTAATAACAGTTTTAATTGACATGTGTTCTGTTGTGTATTATTGGAGTAATAATTTTTTATAAAGGAGGATTAAAGTGAGTAATGCAATTAACAAAGATTTTCAATGGCTTGTTGAGCCAGATGATATATGTTTTTTTTATATTAAATTACAACCTTTTGATAATGTTTTTAAATATATAATTGCTTTTTCAACTTCAGTTTTTATTGATAGTAAATATGATTCTAAAGTCTTTGCTATGTATATAGACTTTGTTTCAAAGCTGAATGTTGATGATTTCGCATATGCTATTACTTGCTTGTATGAAACATATGAAGAAAAGAAAATGCTATTTTTTAAAGAAGAAAAGATCAACATCGTTTTAGCTATTTTAACAAAGTTAAGCGATGCTGAAGACATTAACTTCGATGAGTATAAACGAAGGCTGTTGCATGCTATATCTGGAGCTTATAAAGGTGATAAGTATTTGGTGAGAGATAATGGTCATCATATACCACTATATGGATGGAGGAGTTAGTTACGTAGCAGCAAGTGCTACGTAATATTATTTAGTCAAAATAGATAACGTTTTTAGCATCCAACTCACTTGTTCACTTAAAGGTTTTTTTCCAAAAAGTAGACCATCATGCGTTATCCCTTATAACGTATTTCTACGAGGTAGGGGCTTCTATTCTATTATGAGAAATCCATGACTACCTGAATAATGACAATTTTTTCTGATTTAAGAATACCTACGTAAATAGTTTCTTGTGGGTCAGTTCCTTTCCAGCAGGTGGCTTCAATGTCACATTTTTCCTTTTTTTTATAACCTAACGATGCAAGATATGAATCAATTATTCTTATATCCTCTGTTCCATAAAATTTAATGGCATTCACTTGGTTTGCAGGGCCTGTGGTATTAGAAAAATCAAAATCATAATGATCAGATATCCTTGGCATTCCTTTTAAAATGTCAGGAGTATAAAAATTATACTCACGCCGATCCTGTTCTGTATAATGTGCGCTACCTGCGAATTCCATCTTGATGTAAGGAATGGTATACGCAACCACACATATGCAGACAAGAATAACAACGCATAATATTTTATTTTTTTTACGCATAAGGCAATGTTCCTCCTTTAGCCTTATCGATATAATTTCCATCTTCACTGCTAACTCTGACTATTCCTGAGCTAAAATCATTCCACGGTCTGACGGTCTGCATAAAGTTTGGCAGGACACCTTTACGTGGTTTAGTGTTAGGAAATCGTTCTGGATCTGGAAACAACAAGGGATTGAAGTTGGTATTTTTCCAATTACCGATCTTTCCGTAGTAATCCCACCGTTTCAATGCTTCTTCCTTGCTAACGGGTCGCAAAATCTCAAAGGGGTTTTGGATTGATACGACACGATAAAAACCGAGCAAGTCAGAAACCAGATCCTCACCACTAAATCCGCTATCTGTAGTCAGACTAATCGGAAACGCCCCTTGTAATCCTTCGAACTTTCTAGCCAAAGACATCATCATTGCTAGTGCGATACTTCTTCTTTCGTGGTATGCACGACCATGCTTGATTCTCCACGTAATAAACTTACCCATTTTGATGGTTCTTGTGGGATCGACCATCGATTGCGAGTAGCTTACTTCGTATGTTTCCCGGCCTGATGATTCCCCTGCATCTATGCTATTCAGCAGTTTTCTGATGTCATTACCTTGTGCATGTCCGAGGTCAACCCATCCGAGAATCTCGGTGTAAATCAGCCCATACTTTAGATTATTGCTATCACGACCATCCACTATATCACTTCGTTTACTCATCCCTAATTCCTTGTCCAATCGTTATGAAACAATGTGATGTTGAGAAAAATAATCCTCATAATTTATACCAGCAATGACCTAAATGCAGCCTTAATTAAAGGTTTTTTTGATTCTTATCCAGTTAAGGATATTTGAAGTTCATATAACACATTTATTATTTATCTTAAAAGTTTATTAGCACTAAAAGGACACTGGGGGGATTCAAAGTAAATAAGTATATTCTTAAATAATTTGGTATTTGAGGTGGGCATTGAAAAATAGCCTAATCTGCTCTGTTAACGGCGCTTTCATGGGGCTATCTATCCTGTGCTTGGCTATCAGTTTCGCACGAGAATGCCAACCATCCTCTTCACCCTGCCTGCATCAACCTTCGAATGAGCGACGCGTTACGCCGCCTCTCCTGATTCATATCTTACGATAGGTATCTTCAATTGATCGTTATTTTAGATCGATAACATACATTTGATAGCCTATGGCTATCAAAGTGAAGTTGATTGATCGGTATTTTAATTGATTAAATCGATCGATTATTTTATTACGATAGTTTTAGTCTATCGAATGATTTGAATTCGATCGATACAAACGATATGACGAACAGAAAAATAAATTGAATCCTATCAATTGATTAATGCTTTATTACAGCCCAAAGAGACCAACCTATGGGTAGGGCTGTCTTTGACAAAAAGTTTCCACACATTGGGGATAGATATGAAATTACGGATAGTGATGCCTCTGGTGCTGTCTGCTGCCACACTGACAGGATGCCAGCAGCTCAACGATGGCGTGAATACAGTTAATGGAGCAATCAGCTCGTCGTTGTCTTCAGTAGATAAAGCGCTGGGGGGAACCGCCACTACTCAAAACCTTGGCCCGGTATCGTCTGTATCTGGCCTTGGTGCTGTATGCAAAGACTATGAAGAAAATGCGATGGCAGCAGAAAAGAAATGGACTGGCAAAAGGATCTCTATCACCAATGCCACTGTTCTTGAAGTTACGAAGGGCAGAAGTGCCAGCGACATGATGACAGGAATGCCCAAAACAGCCCCTAACTATTACCTGCTCTTTAAAACAACCGATACCAGCTACTGCGGCGGTATGGTCTGGCTGGATTACTACTCTGGTATTGATGATGCAGTTCTTACTTATAAGAAAGGGCAGAAAGTCAGCGTCACCGGAACGGTAAACAATTTCGAAGTCCGTGGGTTCACTACCGTCAACAACGCCGATATGCCAGTTCGTCTGGTTGTTCTGAGAAACGGCACAATCAATCATTAATTCCGGGATAACACTATGCGTAAATTTTTACTCGTGGCGGGTCTTGCTGTTCTTGTATCGGGATGCGGTGAAAAAGGCGATTTTGAGAAAGCGATCAACGCGAAAATATCACAATCAAATCTGTGCTACTCCCTGCAGGACAACGACATTGTATTCAACAAAGGTTTTCCGATTAAGGTTAACCGTGGCTACCGTTCTGCCGGATACAGTGCCAGTAATGAAATCCTTAAAGGACTTGTTGAACAGGGGCTGCTCACTGTTTCTCAGCAGTCTAACGGCTTTAGCAGTGTTGATGTTCTGGAAGTAACAGACAAGGGCCAAGAGGTTGAGTTTTGGGACCGTGAGAAAGGGGCCTGTGTTGGTCATCGGGCAGTTGCTGAGGTTAAAAGCTGGACTGAACCAAGTGGGGGTAATGGCGCTAAAATCACGCAAGTGACCTATACGTGGATACTGGATGGCGTTCCGGGCTGGGTTGATAAAAATGCCTTCTCTGGCGTGAAAGGGATGTCTGAACCAGAAGAAGCCAAAATTGTTCTGGTGAAAACCAATAACGGCTGGGCCGCAAGGTAATTACAGGAAAAGCTATGAACTCTATCTATTGGGTGATTTTCATGGGACTGCTGATAAACATACCATCACTGGCCCCAGTTTTGTTTCTGAGGAAGACACAAAAGGACGTGAAGGTATCGATGGCTGTCAGACTGTTTCTGCTTAATGCTTTCTTGGTGCTGTCGTTAGTGACGTTATCGCAGAACATCACACAAAAATACGGGCTGTTTCCAATATGGCTGGTGTTAGCTGCAATAGTGCTGTTTGCGGTCACGCTAGTACCAACGGTAAAATTAGTGCGTAAGTATTTGACTGTTGGGAAAAGTCGGGCTGTTATCCTCTCATCATTCCTGATTGTCTATGCTGTCAGGTTTCATGGCGTGTTTTCAGATTTGAATGGAAGTGGATATACGATTAACGGCTATAACACAGTATGGACATTCTTCTTCCTGCTTTCCTGTCTACTGGCTTATCTAGGATGTGCTGGACGTAAAACATATTCTGGTTCTTCTGAATCGTCATCTGCACCACAATCAGATTATTTTAAGCCGAACAAAGAATATGAAACACAATCTCAAATTGACTACGATATTGCGGTGAAGGGACGGAGTGTTCTGTCTGATCCCAATCTGAGTATTGTTGAGCAGCAGCGTTATCGGGATGCACTTGCGAAAAAACAAAGGGAGAATTGATAAGAGAAATTTACTATTTTGAAAAAGCCGACTTTGGTCGGCTTTTTAGTTCCGTATTGATATATAGTTGTATTTACTTATCTGCATCTGGTTAATTAAATATTTTTTTACAACTCGCATCGTTTTCGTATGCTAAACTACATCGAAACCATTATGAGCTAACTGCTGAGCTAATTCTTTCTCGATAGTGCTGGCTTCCATCAGTCGCCTGTTTTGATACGTACCTTATCCCCTGCGAGATCTGCGTCTTCAAGGCACCCACGCGAGACATTTTCATTAACATTGATATCACGTAGTTATATTAGAATGTTTTCAATCGTTAATAACTTACTCTATTATCAGGTTTATTAATATCAATGACTTTCATAACTAATTTTGTGTGATTAGATTAATATAACATGATGCTTTGTTAATCGATATAGTTAAAGTATATTAGTATAATTGATTGTTGTTTTATATACATATAGGGGTATGAAAATGATCCGCTAAGATTTTGAAATCTTCAAATAAACATTAAAGGATTTCTATCTGACAAAAATATCAAAACAAAAATGTCTCATATTTTAGATAAAGGTACGAGTGATTGGGAAAAATGGTTTCAGATTGAATTTGAATATTTTATTGAGAATTCGTTAGGACATAGTGCTAAACGAGGGGTTCACGCTATTGCTGACCGGCGTCATCAGTCAGGTAGGAAACATATGTATGTTGATTTGATATTCAGAAAGAAAAACACTCGCATTGATCGTTTTATTTACCTTGAGTTTAAATTGGCTAAAAATTCGATAACTTTAGTCAATAATATGTGGAAAGATATCGTTAAGAACTACGAAATAGTAAAAACTCATTTTAATAACTCAGATAAAAATGTAGATTTGTATGGACTATTGGTTTTTATGGAAATTTCAACCCAACAAGTTTGGCTAAGGTGAGCTGAAGTTGGGGGAAGAGTATGCTGAAAACTCTTATATTTAACATGAGCCGATTTTTATGTGTAAATGTCAAAGTAAAAAACATTCAGATGAGTGTAATGAATTGGGTGTTATCATCATAGATTCTGGTGCCGATGAGTAAATAATTACCGGATAGGTCTTGGATATACTCGTTGTCGATTTTTTGTGTGAGGAACCGCTAAAGTATTATCTCTTAATGCCGATACTGGTTGTGTAGATTCTCAATTTAAAAGGATACTGACATGGATATTACGTTTTCAGATGCTCAAGTTCTTAACAGTTTGATGGGGCACTCTAACTTAGTTCAATTGACATATTCTGTTTCTGATTTATGGCTAACTTCTAATTCTGTAGTTCTGTATTGCTCTTCTTTTCAAATCGCAATTCTCCGCAATGAGAATAATAATGTCATCAATATTATTAATTTAAGATCAAGTGGTGATGTAAACAGAGAAACGATCTTAGTTCCACCAAAACCTCTTGTCACAACATGTCTTCAAAATGAACTATCAGCAAATAGACCATTTAATATATCATGCTGTGAGTTTTTTGATGCAAGTAATCATAAAAACCCTCTGGGGGGCTATATTTCAATCCAGTAATCATGCTTGTATACACATCGTGTAGAGAATACCAATAATAAAATTGGCTACTGTAATTGAGATTAAATACCCCTCCCACATATAGATAATGTGAAGAGAGGGGTTTATAGATCCTAAAAATGATTTCCATGTTCAGTTCTGTTGCTGGTAAGCCTATATTCTCGAAAAATATTATTTTTAGGCGAAGAATTTAAAGGCGGGGGGTATTTATTTATGATAAGTATAGTTCTATTTGATAAAATGTAAATTTTAAACTATTTTATATTTATATAAATATAGTTTTATCATATGTAATTGAAGATTGACAAAGGCCACTTTATTACAGCGTGGCCTTGAATTTTAAATTATCGTTAGTGTGAATTCCCTAGTATTCCATTTACTGAACTCATCACAAAGAATAGAAATAGTGAATTTAAAGTCACCTTTTTTTAATGGGATTAACTTGAAGTTATGTGATATTGTTGAAATGCAGTCCTGTCGAACACCCTTAACTCTCCCTATTATTACTTTTGAATTTTCGTCAGAAATATAAAAACAATCTTCATTTACAAGTGATCTACTTAAAAATGGAATCATCGAGTGTGAGCTATGAGCATATTGTATATCGCTTCTAGGTGATAAACCAAATAAATTATGTGAAGCAAAGCCTCTTATATTCTTCTCTTTTCCTTCATCCTCTTTTCTTTTAATAGCTAAATCTATTGGTGATGTTGGAAAGTAGATTGAAGGTTTTTTAATGTCCTCAATACTTTTTGCATCTAAAATTTCAACTGCGTCGGGAAAGGTTATTTTAACTGAAAGGTTATTAGCCTTAATCTCACCACTATTTGAAATTTGAAGTAAAGTTGAAATTGAATGTACTTGTTCAAAGTATTTCATTTCGCTATTGTATTCATCAACCTTCTGTACAGAAGGGTTTCTCTCATTATAAAATGTAATATCTTCATCATTTATATATGGTGTAAGATCTTCTGGAATATCATTTTTGTCAAAATTAGGTTTAACTGTTTCTAGTTTTAATTCTGGGAGGTCGTCAGGCTCTAATATCTTTAAAACTAGATCATGATCACTTAGGTCGATATTATTAATGTGAAGTGAAATAATTGGTAATTTAGTCTTATTAGATTCTTCCAGTTGTTGAATTTGTTTTTTTAGTTGACTGTTTTCTTCCATTGTATTAACTAGTTTAGTTAATACTTCAGGGTCCCCAGAATCCCCTCGAATCCATCCAGTGCGTGGCTCGTCTGTAAAGATTTTATATAGTGCTGCTGATACTTTGTGAATCAGATCATCTTCCGAACTCCATAAAGAACATAGTTGTTCACCTTTTATTTCTTCAATTAAAGAACTAAGTTTTTTTATTTTTTCAGGATCTGACTCTCTATTGGCTCGAGTGGTTTGATAGTTTTCATCAGGGATAAAACATAGAGTAGGCAACCCGATTTTACGAGCATATCGATATTCTTTTTCTGTAAAGCTTATACCATCAGTTTCTGAAATAGTGCCATAACGCTCACCAATAATCAGTATATAATAGTCGCTATTATTTATAGACTTTTGAATGGTGTTCCATTGCTCTTTACCATTTGCAGAAAACATTTCCATTCCAGCAGGAATATGATTCATGCTCAATATGTGTTCTGATATTTTCTTACGAGTCTCAATTAGATCGCTATATGTGGAACTGATAAAAATTTGATAACGTTTGGGGGCATTCATGTAATACTCCTTTGTCTTCTATTAACCCCATGTGAATAAATAATGTACATTAATTTTTATTCTCTGGGAAGTATAAAGTAAGTTATTGTGAACATATATGGTCGATTGATTTTCTATTACGATTTGTTTCTATATCCCGGTGGTTTAAGTTTTGGGGAAGTTCTATCGTTCTGAAATGATGTTATGGCAGGAGTTAGATCCATAGCTATGTCAATATGTACCTTTTTCTCCTTAAGACGACTTGGGAAACGTCTGATTTCATCCGGTGTAGGTTTGTAGTCATCCTTGTTAAATCTGGCTCGTCTTTCATACTCAGCGCGTGCCACATAGATACCCTGAACCTCATCAAAGACATAGTTTTCAGCAATACGCTTATCGTGTTCCGCATCGACTGAAACAGGAGCTGGCTTCTTCTTGGCCCAGACGAATTTCTCTCTTATATAATCTACTACCAGTAAGGTGAAGCGCTTGAACATACCGCTCTGACGAGGTTCAACCTGTTTCCTCTTAGCTTTAACAGGAGTGCTTTTATACGCTCTTGCCGTTGCAGAGGATGGGGTTTTCAGCGTAGTGCGTGTATGAGGTGCAGGGGCCACCAGAACAGGTTTTTGCGAGTCTGAAGATGACGCTCTCCCTGTATTATCCGGGATAACAATTTCTTCCGGTTCAGCCAGTGCATGCACTGTAAAGCTGGCAACATCAACCACGATGTCTAATGGTAAATCCTTAAAGGCAAAGTAGGCTTCAACAGCTTCTTTTTTCAGCTCATCACGTATGGCTTGCTCTACAGCACGTTGTTGCTGAGCGGCTACAGTGTCCCAGCGATCACGAGGGATATGAAGTATTGGATCGCGGTTCGTTTCGATAGCTTTCGCCAGCCAGATAGCTTTCTCTTCATTGGTGACTGCAGCAGTTGCCTGTTCAAGGGCTTCTTCATACTGAACCCTGATAGAACGGTGATCAACGCGTTCATCATGACCATACAGCTCAAGGAAGCCATTACAGATGTTCTGCCAGCCTTTACGCCAGCTATCAAGGGTTTCAGGCTTATCCCACTCACGGACCTTTTTACCAAAGCCGGTAGAAAGAATTTCACGGGTTGTTCCCATGATATGGATATGCGGGTTATGACCATTGATATCGTGGATAACAACATCGGCAATGATGCCTTGCTTGGTAAAGTGCTCAAGAACAAAAGCTGTAGTGAGTTCAATGTTCTGTTCTGGTGTTAGCTCTGCGGGGAGGGCAATTTTAAACTCTTTGGCAAGACGGGCATCTTTTCTCTTCTCTGAGGCTTCAACAGCATTCCAGAGTGTTTCACTGTCAACAATCAGGTCAGGTGGAGTATTTTCAGGCGCAAAAATCTGCGCAAAGGCAAGGTCCTTTTTATGTGCTGTTTTGCGGCCACACACTTCACCTGTTCTGTTATCGAAGAACATTTTACGGTGACGATATGCAGCAGAGTTAACCGAAGACTGACCTTCGCCTCTGCTGATGTTCTCCATTTTAAAACTGTATATCGCCATCCAAATATTCCTCAATGCCAAATGCTGCTTTTCGTTTTACGTAAGGAAAACGCCGGGGTTGACGTTGACCTTGATTTTGTTTCCGAAGGAAATGGTTTTAGCCTGCGGCAGGCAACCGTCGGTAGACCCCACGGCATTAGAGCGAAGCGATAATGCGTAAGTGGGCATTGCTTTATTTTTTATCGCCATAAATGGCTCAAAAAATAACAACAATGTATAAAGCTTACCTTTATTAATTAATACGAAATATATTAATCCCTGTAAAACAAAACGCCGAATTAAGCGGCGCAATCTGGATGAACGGGCGAAGTATTACCCAGATTGGGTTTTGAGAACGTCCGTAGGACAAAAAGAGTGTTAATTTATCCCGCCGTAAGGCGGGAAAGCACTAAAATAGAAAAGATATTGGTAGTTTTCCCTGTTGCACAATTCACAGGTGAGGATAAGGAATTAGAATAGAAAATGGAAAGGTGAAATGAATATCACTTATAAACAAAAATAAGTAACGCGGAGAGTATTAGATATTTTAAGTTAGTAATTGCTATCACTTGTGTTGCATAAATTACAAAGTACGCTATTCAAGATTGAGTTGATATGATCTAAGATCAGTATGGATCATTCTCCTCGCTGTTTGAAGAAGCTTAAATCATTATCGCATTACTAATCACGCATGGCAATTATAATGGAGGTAAAGGGGCAGTTTTCCAAATGATGATTTATTTGACCTAATTAGGGTTAGGCGCAGCAGCATCTCACTGCTATACCATTAAACCACAAGAACCCAACTACATGTATCTATTGTCGCCTATTATTAAATGGCTATGACTGTTTCGGCTTATCTAAGGCATATTTTGCGATATAATAGCCAACGAGCAATTCAATAAATGCTGCGACTGCCCACGGTCCCCACACTAATGCCCATATGACTGAGATGGCTACAATAGCTATAATTGCACTACGGGAATCCTTGATAAAAGCACCAAGTGCGAAACCGAGAATTACGAAAACTATGGTATAAAAAAGCATTATTTTATTTCCTTATTACAACAAGGTATGTGGTGACTACAAAAGTCATTTAACAATGTCTGTATAGTCGTAAATGATCAACTAGACTCATAATCTGCTATTAGGAAAAGTAGGTCAAGGAATAAAGATGGGAAGACGCCATGAATCGGAAGCTGGATGGTTTTGGGGCAAAACCGATTTAGTGTCGCTTATCAGATCATGTAGGAGTCAGTACAAATAAATACTAAAAATACAAAATGATGACGAACAACTAGATAACCTTTGAGTCTTCCTGAGTGCTAAAGAAAGGGCCTTATGGCCCTTTCTGACTATTTACGGCGCTTATCAACTTCTTTAGCTACACCTTTGAATGGTGTACCATCTTGCTTTTGGTCCATAAATTGGCCGCTGTCAGTATCCCGTTTCGTATAATTACCATTCTTGGGATTTTGAACCTGAGTACGATCTCGTACTGAACCTTTTCTTGAATCATTTCCTGTGTTTGTAGCCATGCTTATTTCCTTAGAATAGGGCCACATCAAATGATGCATCGTCATTATTCTCCCTTATAGCTACACTGACAACAAAAATCAATTATCATTTTTAAGAATAATGAATTATAGTTATATGTTAAAAAATTATTAGCTGAACATGAAATGGATAATATTAATTAATACCCCTCATGCTATTGATTATTTTATTAATTGTGATAATAAGTAATAAGGAAATTAATACAGGGAGGTTTTATGTATAAAAATAACGATGAAGCTATCGATCTTGAGGCAAAGCGATTACTTGATAATGGAATCTATACCGATCTGGAAAAAGCGTATAGTGAAGCAGAAAATATAATCACAGAAATAAGAGTTGAATTTAAAAAGAAACAGGAAAAGAAAGAATTCCGTTCCAGAATTAAATCAATCAAACGAGCACTTTCAGATGATGAGTTCAGAAATAATGTTCCTTATAATCATAGAAATCAATGGAGTAAAAAATGAGTGATGATGAAATAAAAAATACCTATCTAACAGGTCAAGCTTTTCAGGGTGGCAAAAGCAGGGCAGAAATAAAGAAAACACTTGAGCAAAAAATTGCTGGAGCACAAAATAAGCTCAATTATCTTAAAGCAAAAGAAAAGAGAGATAACAAAAAAGAAAATACACGACAAAAAATAATTCTCGGTGCAGAGGTTGCCAAGGTTTTAAACTGTGATATAAGTGAGGTAGATAAACAATTACTCTTTGGGATATTGTTAGAAGTTCCATATCTACATATACACGATTTCGAACGGTATAAGAATAATGGACAAATCTATATTGAAAGAGTTCTCAAAAAATTCAAACCATAAAATCATTTCACGTCCGAACAGCTCTCCGGCTTAAAACTTGTTTTAGGCTGGGGAGCTGTTGACCAAGCCCCAGAGGGCGCGGTAGTCAATTTTTACTGCCTTCCGTGGCAATAAATCACACCCCATTTCAGATGGCGAAATCTTCCAGAGTTTTACCATCTTCCAGTGCAGCAGTAATCGCTTTTGGTGTACGACCCTGACCTGTCCATGTCTTTTCATCACCATTTTCATCAATGTATTTGTATTTAGCAGGACGAGGCTCACGAACCACAGTCGGACGAGACGATTTAGGATTAGCCAGCAGTTCGGACGGGTCAATACCATCTTCAAGCAGTTGTGCACGCAGCGCTTCGATTTTAGCCTGACGTTCAGCATTTTGTTGCTGTGCAAGTGATTCTTCTTGGCGTCTGTCTTCGACAATAGCTGTTAATTTTTCCAGCATCTCTTCCAGTGTAGCCAGATCTGTTTCTCGTGCCTGTGCGCGAAGGGTACGGATGTTATTAAGTGTTTTAATAGCGTCAGTCATTATCTTTTATCCTGAGTGTTTAAGGTCATGAGCAGGATAACATACACAAGACGATAATGGATAAAATTATCCCTCCTAAAATATATTGTTAATTATTTTTATGGATTATATCTTCACCAACCTTGACCTCTTTTTTATTTTTGTTAATTGATATGTACGTGAAACAAAAAGGACGATGAAAATGAAAAAACAAAATAAGAAAGGGTTCTCATTACTGGAACTCATTTTGGTGCTGGGTGTCGGTAGTATGATGGCTTTTATGCGTTTTCAGGATATGAAAAATGAACAGGAAACGGTGATAGCTAAGGCTGTTGGTCAACAAATAAAGCAGATCGGGGAGGCGGTCAATGGTTATATTAATATCCGCTATGACAAGCTTTCCACTCTTACATCGAGCAGCAGCCAGTCAAGTGATCCGGGGCCAAGAACGTGCAATAGTTCAGGTTGTGAAATCACTTATCAGACGCTTATTAATGAAGGGTTATTGCCAGCATCATATACCGGGGTAAATGCTCATAAATCTTCTTATAAGATACTGTTAAAACGTTCAGGAATCACTCCTAACTATGTGGTTAATGGCCTAATCACAACAACTTTACCTTGGAGTGAGGGCGGTAAATTTCGCTACGATTTATTAGGTAAGGCTATGCAGGAAGCTGGTATTGATAGTGGAATGACACAATCAGCAACCGTTGTATCAGGGCTGCAGGGGGCGTGGAAAGAAACATCAACATATTACAGTAATATCTCCAGTGCAGGTCTTATGGCCTATCGTGTTGGATATGATTCTGCGATGTATTCTGTTTACCTGCGTCGTGATGGGACACTCCCTATGACAGGTGATCTTAATATGGGGGGTAAGAATATCAAGAATGCAGTTAATATTACCGCATCTGGAGCAGCAACAGCAGCAACATTAAAATCAACAGGAGCAACCACCGTTGGTTCAACACTTACGGTGGGAGGTGCTTCCACGTTTGCCGGGGCAATGCAGGTTAATAATACAATATCCTCTACAGGGAATATTACTGCCGGTGGTCAATTTATCGGTCACAATGGAGGCGGTGATGCTTATGTTATTGGTGGCGGCGATGGTAACGATTATGAATTCAGATTAGGTTCAAATAAGCCTCTGACATTATGGCGTTCTGGTGGTTCCAGTTCTGAATCCCGCTTTCAGATATGGGGAAAACAGAGCAATAATGGTGATCTCATAGTAAGTTCAGGGTCAGATGGCAATAGTACTGGTAGTATCGTTGCATCAGGTAACATAACCTCATCAGAAACCATAACAGGTAAATATCTTTATCCTGCTATGACTTCGAGCGAAGGAGGGAGCTGCACCACAAACGGCCTGATATCGAAAAATAGTGCTGGTTCTACTCTTTCATGTCAGTCCGGTATTTGGAAGGCTAATAATCCACAATATATGAAGGTAGGCGGGGTTTTTACTATTTATCCGGGCACAACAAAAGATCTCGGACGTTTTAAATTATGTATTAATACATACAGAATAGATGGTCAAGAAATGGCGCTGACACAATTAATACCGACAGATAACCCTGACTCTAATGGAAACATGAACTGGCGTGCGCATAATGGAACTCAATACTCTTCATATTACATGGGCATTCATTGCTTTATATAGTTAGTGTTAATTTAATCATATGCTATTATTTTTCAGTAAAGTGGATTGAAGTTGAACTGATAATATAATTGTAAGGTGGTTATTAGTATGTTGAGAAAAATGCACTCATTTCTTGGGCGAGACGGAATTTGCGGTTGGTTATAAACGCTGCAAAATACAACTATTAATTTGTGTTTCATTTTCAAATAAGATATCATTATTTATCGATTATAAATGGATTGATCGCGTGATCTGCATCTGCCGCGTAGATTGGGGCTAAAACCAATTATCAATACGGCGATGCGGTGTATGGGTTGGACTCCCATTCAATCCATCAGATTTTATTTTTTGGAATATATAATACTATATTCGCACAGCCCTTTATACACAGGATGTTATATAACAGTCGACTCAAAAAATAAATGCAATTTCTTATGTTTAAAACAATACAATTTATAAAGACAGAAATATATATGAAAGAATTATTGTTATATTAAGTAGTAATTGTTCGGGGGTATTAAATTCAATGAATTGTCTGATTGCCAAATTTATGAGGAGCGGTTTACAGACTCATGGTCTGATTTAGTTGACCCACTAATGAGTTCTGTATTCACTCCAGTGGAGTGTTCCCTTAAAGGGAAACAGAAAGGGCTAAAAAGCCCTTTCATTTTACGTTACATATTGTCAATTTTTTTCTTCCATTCATCTTCCTTTTTTCTCAGCTTTTTAGCAAGCTTGGGATAATATATTTTATGGTCATCCTCTTTAGGCCAGCAAACTGATACTGCATAGAGAAGTAATACTGTAGAAACTAATAAACCAATAAGATAATGTGGTGTTGTAGGATCACTATGTTTTGATTGCTCCCATAACCAGTCAATAAACATTCGACTGGAACCATTTGATGCAGATAAATACCATTCTATCGAGAAAACGAAAATTGTCCCAAAAGAAATTATTTCAGTTGCTCTCCCTTCTTTATAATTTCTCTCTCTTTTGCTTTTTTCTTCCATAAACAGTTTTAATGACATGTCATCGCCATTTTCTAAGGCATCATCTCGTAGCTCTGACATAAGGACTTCAGTTGATGATTTTGAGTAGATCCTCTCATCTTTACTTTGTAGTAGATTACTATATTTAATTCTTATTAGAAGTAGATTAAAGCATAGGGTTGTTATTTCTAATATGACCGATGAGAAAATACCTAAAGTTATAATCATTCCGGCCAGATCTGCTAATGAGAGGTCGAACTCTTTACCCAGCTTAATACCAAATAGACCATTTCCTTTTAAACAGAAAAAAAGTACATCAAAGCACAGGGTAAAATAAATTACTTTTGCAACTTTTGCTAAATCCCACAACCCATCTACGAAGCTTAATACAGAAAATGTTGAACTACTATTGCTATTACTGGATGACATATATTGCCTCTTTCATTCTTTGTTAAACTACTTATATTAATGTATCAAAGAAGGGAGGCAAGCCACTCTTGCTTTTCAAGTCTTTACTTTTGATGAGAAAACTCAAACGGCCTGACCATGTCGTTGATGTTAACATCAAGGAAATCAGCTCAACACTGGAGTATCAGGCGGGGCCGATCAATGTGCTTGGCTTTGTGGATATAAGCCTCACCGACAGGGTTACTTTACTTGTCGCTCATTTGAAGCTCTACAGCATCCACTGACAATAAACCGGATTCAATTAAGGCACTATTGTCAGAGTGCGGATGTAATGACGATAAATGCCTTGTTAGATTTCATTATTCATCGCGTGTGATCTTTCTATCAGCTTAATTATCCAATACGATTATATTATGTTTATACTTTTACCATAAACTGCTATTCCCTCAATTGCATGGCTCGGAAATAATACACCAAGGCGATTTTCTTTTTTATGCCATCCCGGATGTACGGTATCCATTAATATTTTTACATGTTCAAGGACTTTAGCATCAAGGCATAAAAGTATATAAGAAATAAAATCTTGGATCTTTTGATAATCATCTACAACTTTCTCAAATTCTATACCTCGTAATGTTGCTTTATAAGTATCATATTCTATGTCTCTAAATGTTTCAAATAACGGGGTCCTGTATTCAAAATAAACAGAGTCAAAAAGGTAATTCATTGGGTTGATGTTTCCATGCAAGACCTCATTTCTTTTATTCATGATCGAATGAAAGTCTTTGCATGCTTGAACATGATTGTAATCTACAGGTTGAGCGAATCCGATACAATTTTCATGCAATAAACTTACTCTTTCGTTGATACGCATTCTTAATACATTGTCATAAGTGTTTTTGTCTTTTTTAATTTCTGGTTTAGCAAGCATAAATATTATGAAATTTATAAATGATTCAGCGTAAACAGGTAATAACATACTCACTGACAGACCCAATGAGGTTGCCTCTACATATTTATCTACTTTTTCTTTACTGTCTTTTTCCCATCGTTTGATAGTTTTTTTTGTTGGTTTCGTGCGTGGATCAAATCCAAGAGAATGCGGGATTTCACTGATTGCTATTTTTTCAAGCTTATCTAATTGCGATTCTATAACTTGCTTAAGTCTCTTAAATGGATTTACAAATAAGACCCAAGGCTCTAATGATTTCTTAAAGTTTGAAATATCCCGTCCATAGTTTTGAAAATCATTTTTTATATCAGTTAAAAATTTCTCTTTGGCTTTTTTCTCATCTGATATGTCGAAGTTTTTTATTACTTCTATGTAATATGTTTTACAAAGAATTGTTAGTTGCTTATCTCCATAGCTAAAAGTATAGTCCCAATGAATCAAATTATCAGAATCGTGATGATTTTTGAGAAGAGTAAATAAACCATTAGGTTTTCCAAACCTTACATTGAAATAACAATAAAGATCTACTGCTCTTATATGTTCTTTAAATATCCAAATCGTTTTACTGGTAGCAGAGGGTTTTTTATTTCCATTTAAAGATTGAGCGCTAAGTTTCGATGTTGGAATGATCTCAAGTTTGTTGATGTCAATATTTTCTATCATTATGAATTTCCTATTAATAACCTCTGTTAAATACGACTTAACCTCAGCATTAAAGAAAAGGCACGTATCAAGCCGAACAATACCCCGCCCAGTCATCCATCAGTGCAACGCGTTTAGGCCATAACGTTCCCCGCTGATAAGCTGCCTCTGCTTTATCAGCCAGTTGATGTGCCAGCGCATGTTCAATAACTTCACGTTGGTGGTCTGTTGTTTCACCAGCCCAGTCACGAAACGTTGAACGGAAGCCGTGCTGGGTTAAGCCTGAATGATTCATTCGCTTTAATACTGCCAGCAAAGACATATCTGATAGCTGTCCACCGCGTGGGGCAGGGAATACAAGATTATTGTCCTTGAAACGTGGTAAGGCTTTTAACAAAGCTACCGCAGCGTCAGACAGCGGTACACGATGTTCTTTACTGGCTTTCATTCTGCTGGCGGGAATGGTCCACGTTTTGTTCTTCAGATCAATTTCATTCCATTCAGCACCCCGGACCTCACCAGAACGGGCAACGGTCAGGATTGAAAACTCCAGTGCTCGTGCTGAAATGCCTGCTCGTTTCTGCAGTTCGGAGATAAAGGGTTTGATCTCACTATAGGGCAGGGCTGCATGATGTTTTTGTTGCTGCACCTTACTTGGCATTGGTAGCAGGGGTTTAAGCATACCTTTCCATGAAGCTGGGTTATCGCCCTCAAAGTATTCTTTCGCCTTGGCGTAATCAATAATGGCTTCTATGCGACCACGCAGGCGGCTGGCGGTTTCATTTTTTGTTAACCAGATAGGTTCAAGTATTGCCAGTACATCAACTTTCGTGATTGAGCTGATAGGCTTTTCACCTACGACAGGGTAAGCATAGGCCTCAAGCGTTGAACGCCATTGTGCGATGTGTTTCTGATTTTTAAGTTCCTTGGCCTTAATTTCGATGACATCTTCGGCGCATTCGGTAAATGTCTTTCTCTTATGAGCCAGCTTTTCTTGTTCTGCTCTGGCGGCGTGTTTTTCTTCAAGTGGATTAACACCATTACGGACTTGCTTACGCAGCTCACGGGCCTTATCACGGGCATCGGCTAAGGAGACTTCAGGGTAGGCACCAAGTCCCATATTTAAACGTCTGGGGACTGTTCTGCCTAATCTGTTTACTCTGACTCCCATTGCAATACAAAGTATCCATGAACGGGACTGACCCCGGACCCGGAGATACAAACCGTCAACTCCTCCAACCGCATAAGAGCCTTCAGTTTTTAGCTTTGAAACAGCCAGTCCGGTGAGTTCTTTGGCTTTCTTTGGCATATGTTAAATCCTGTCATACAACCCGCCATGCATAAGGTACTGCATAAAATGTCAGATTTTTTCGGATGTCGCAAGACGTCCTCGAACAATCTATTTTGACAATATATTGTTTATTAATGGTAAAAATGAACTATTTCTGACATTTTCGGACATTAATTTGGCGGACTGCGCTTCCGCCATATAAAAGAAGGGGTTACCGAAAGGTAACCCCTTCTTGCTTTTGGCTGTAGGAATATTTATTCCTCAATAAGAGGCAGATCCAGTTAAGGTGATACCTTCGTTTTCCGGTCATAAATGAGCCCCTGACTCTCGGTTTTATGTCCACTGAATAGCTGCTTATCTCTGGTGCTCCCCTTGTAATCAGAAATTCCTTTAGCCTTCAGATCATGAAAGGTACAGTCCAAATCATACCCGAGATGAACAGATGCTTTTTGCCTGGCGCTTTCCCAGCGGTGGCTAAAACCTCTTTTAGTAAATTCCAAGGACGTCAGCCAGCCGGGCGGCGCACCAATATGTAATCTACATCCCTACTTGTACAACATAATCAGCATGGTTAAAGATAGCTTCATATTCATTATCTTTAATGTATCTGTCCGGGCCACTGACTTCCTCGTTTATTGGTAGAAATGACTATTTTTGGGGAAGTGAAGTGCTTTTTTGTATGAGCAAGTATCCTCTTATGCGCAAAAGGATCTCGTTATGGTAAATATAGTATTCAGATTTTTTATCCGGGATTAGTAATGAGCGAAAAATCATCAACAGAAATGCCTCGATACCGTCTGCTAACTGGCCCTGATGATGCTGCTTTTTGTAAGCGAGTATCTGCTATGTTGGATTGCGGATATGAATTATATGGTTCCCCTTCACTGGCTTACGATTCTGATAAGAAATGCGTTATTGCAGCGCAAGCAGTCATTCTTAAGAAGGACGCTTCTCGCGGGGATGGGATGTGTGAGTGATCTCTTAGCTTAAATAGATATTTTTGACTTTCCCATGCCGTTCAGAGATGTATCAATAGGCAAGATTGGGGAAATAGAATGTGCGCAGGGTTCAGGAGATTCCTCTGCCTTCCCAATTGTCGAGTCCATCATTAAAACCCTTGAAGGCCTGGCTCCATTGACATGGAGATCTTGACAGTTAAGGAAGGGTTGTTGACTTTCGACAAAGAAGGCGCTGATTATATCATTGCAGTGGAATCTTCTCGACAACCCTCTTGTATGCCTTGGTTCTCACGCATTTTTCACCATCCTGGCAATAACACTGGTGTAACGTTAGGGCGTGGTTTTTATATGAAAAAGCGAAGTGCTGGTGAAATACCTTCGATACTAAGACAGGCCGGGATTGAGGAGTATAAAGCACAGATTTGTGCTCTGGGATCACATTTATCAGGACGTGAGGCTGATAAATTTATTGAAGCTTATGGTATCCTTGTAAGGGAAATTAGTCATTACCAGCATGTCAGGGTCTTTGAGCTATCATATGCTGAAAAAGTTAATTATGCTAAATATCTTTATGTAAAATTTTCGGCAAAAATACCATCGCGTATATCGCGGGATAATATTGCCCAGAAAATTAGAGATACCTTTGTTGATACGCTATGTCAAAGGAATGTTACAGCAGGTTGTATGGTAGTTGCAATGGCAAAAAATGGCAGTATACAAGATGTTATTACATGTCTGAAAAATGATATTTATCAAAAAATACTCATCGCAAGCTAACTTTACGGTTGAATTACTTAAAATGAAAAAAATATTTTTATTATTACCCATTCTGGCGTTTCAGTTTAGTGCTATTGCTGACTCACTACCAGTATTGAAAAATAAAGCTTTTGAAAATTGCATCGCAAAATATGGTGAGGAAGATGATGAATGTCTTGGTTCATTGAATGAAAAAACAAAAAGTGAACTTTTAACCGTGTATAATGAGAAGTATCATGAATTAGAAAAAGCTGATTATACAAAATGGTGGATGGGAACTAAGGAGCAAAAACAGAATATGTTATCTGCTTTCAAAAAAAGTCAAGATGACTGGATTCAATATAGAGATAATTTTTGCCAAGTGCTTACAACAAGTGAGCAGAGTGGTCATGCTTTTGGTGAAGTGATGTTGAGTTGTCTGATTAATATGAATAATAATAGGATTACAGAGATAAAAAATATCACTCATTAGATATATTAGTCGTGATTTGATCTGACACATGGTCTTGAAGGTTGATAGTTACTGGTTTTGATATGGGTGTCGAATCCTTATATAAAAAAGAGGTAACTTTCATGCATCATACTACCGATCCCGTCATCAAACACAAAACCGGCTTGCTGAATCTGGCTGAAGAACTCAGCAATGTATCAAAAATCTGTAAAATTACATGATTCGTGATTATAGCGCTCCACTACTGTTAGTTTTCATTAGTAGAGCGCGTAATTATTGCTTGTCTTAATAATGGGATTACATAAATGAAAGCAAGAATATTTTCTCTGGGAGATGATTTAGAAAAAATCATATCAGATATAAATAATGCTTCCTGGGATGCCTCAAATCAGATTTTTGGATACTCTGAGAGTGCGTTGAGAAATTATTTATCTATGGAAGGGGTAATATTTCTTTCCTGCTATTCATCAGGGGGTAATGACGAAAAGCTACTAGGGATTTCCTCATCGAGAATAGAAATGAAGCCTTATAACAACGACTGCTGGCTTTACATAGACGAGATTGATGTTTGCATGGATCAAAGGCAAAAAGGTGTGGGTAAATTCATTATGCAGAAATTACTGCAACTGGCGAGAGAGCACAATTGCAAAGAAGTTTGGCTTGGTGCTGAATCAGAAAATCATGCAGCGAATATGCTTTACAACTCCATGAACCCTGATGAGGTTTCGGAGATTATTGGTTACTCATACAGGATTAAAATTTAATTATATTATGCTGACAAAGTCACTTGCCACTGGGGTAGACGTAAGTTACGTAAAATAGCGTTTGAAAAACCTCCCCTCTAAAATATACCGCAAGCAGCCAGAAAGCTTTGGGCTGGTTTGTCTCCGGTAACGGGGAGTGGGTTATTTCTTCATCATTCAGGCATTATCCACGCCGAAGTAAAATCAAACCACCCGAGGTTATTCAGGTGCAGTCCCTGTACCCCCGCAGGGCCTTTCAGCCTCATCCAGTGGTGAAAAAGCGGTTGTAACCAGCCTGATTCAGTCACTTCCCCAATTAACTGCCTGGCACTTACAGCACCTGTTCGCCAGTTTGAGAGCTGAGCATTAACCCTGTCCGTTTCGCCCCCGAAAGCACAGCGCCGCAATAATGGTGAACCCAGCAACCATGCAGCTACATGCCAGTTTTCAGGTACCGTGAAGTTAACGGTGCCCAGCCAGATATCGGCACAGTATTCCCCGGCGGCCCAGGTTGTGTAGGGCAACGCTTCGCTTTGCAACTCCACGCCATGTTCGGCCAGTAACCCGGCCATAATATTAAATAACATGGCGAATTCCGGGTGTGTTTGCGGGTATGCCAGGCGCAATACTGGGTGTGGCTCCTTGCCAGAAAAAGGGGAAACACCTGGGCCATCTTCCAGTGTATGGAACCAGTCTGGCAGTACACTCCCACCTGGTACCCAAAGTGGGCGGATCTCTGCCTGTAACCGGGGCTGTATATTCCATGGATTAAGAATGCTTCTCAGCCAGCGCCGCTGGCTGTCTGTGTGCCAGTGTACTGAGCGGTTGTCACACAGTAAAAAATAACCACCGCGCTCCAGGAACATCTCCGGGTTTTCATCTGTGGGTTTCCCGGTCAGCTTTCGGGCAAGCCCGGCAATATAAGCTTCATCGCTCAGGCTGGAGCTGAGCCAGGCAGAGGTTTTAATATCCAGTGGGGGAGCACCTGCAGCAGTGGATGTTAAATCCGGCCAGGTAAAGACCTCTATTTCATCCAACAGGCCACGCAGCCCGTAGTAGTTATCAAAAGCCTTAAACCTCAGGAGCCAGTCGCTGTTTTCATCCACCCGATAAGGCCCGGAGCCCACTGGTGTTGCCACAGACAGTTGGTCTGTACGCACTATCAAAGCATCAACATGCGCCAGAAGTTGTGGTAACTGGTCGTCTGGCTGAGATAATGCGATTTCCAGGCTGAGTGGGCCAGTTGCCCTGATGGTGTTCAGGTGGGAAAACAACGGCAGTTCGGCACTGCGCACCAGTGATTTCACTACATCGCTGCTTGTCACTTGTTTCCCGTCATGCCATTGCACACAGGGGCGCAGGAAAAAACGCCAGCAAAGAGGAGTCGCCTGGTGCCAGCGGTGAGCCAGGTCGGGCTCCACTTCACCTTTTTCCTCATTTATGCGGGTCAGCCCACTAAAAACTTGCCTGACCAGGTGCTGTTCCGAGCGGCGTAAGGCGGTGCCAGGTAGCAAACAAGGCATGGTGCGGTAATAAGGGATACGTAAGCGCTGGTAATCTGCCTGCACGCTGTAGCCAAGTTTCGAGCGCAACAGTTGGGTTACCTGCTGTTTATCCTGCCCCAGCAGTGCAATCGCTTCGTCCAGCCGACCTGCATCCAGCAACTGTTCGGCTTCAGCCTGGCTGAGTTGCGTGGGGGTACGCAATAAGTGCAATTGTGCCCGCAGGCCACGCCCGGGGCGGGATTGCCAGTCAAGCCAGCCGTTATCCTGCATTTGTTGCAGCAGCGTGCGCATATGGCGGCGGGTACAAAACAGCCGGTCTGCCAGTTCTTGTAAGGTTACACTGGCTGGCGTATTGCCATAAACCGCCAGTAGCTTGAGGTATTTCTGTTCAGTGAGCCGGTTAGCCATAAAAGGGGAAATTTTTCTCGCTAAAGTGGACAATTTTTTAGGTCATCTTTTTATTCAATACTCCACTGCAGAGAAAACTGCAACTCAGGAAACCAGCATGGCAAAAAAACTGAACAAAGATACCCAGGTCTGTATGTCACTGGCGGCTCGCCCCAGTAATTTTGGTACCAGGTTCCATAACTACCTGTACGATGCGCTGGATCTGGATTATCTGTACAAAGCCTTCACTACTCAAAACCTGGAAGGTGCTATACAGGGAATACGGGCACTGGGAATCCGTGGGTGTGCCATTTCCATGCCTTTCAAAGAAGCCTGTATTCCACTGGTGGATGAAATGGATGCCTCGGCGCAGGGTATTCAGGCAGTGAATACGATTGTCAACACCAATGGCCACCTTAAGGCTTATAACACGGACTATATTGCTATCCGGCAATTACTGGCAGATTACGCCCTCGATCCGAACAGGGTGTTTGCCCTGAAAGGCAGTGGCGGAATGGCAAAAGCGGCTGCCTGTGCACTGAAAGATGCCGGGTTCAGTAAGGGCTATATTGTTGCCCGTAATGCCGTGGCAGGCCAGGCGCTGGCGAAATTATATGGTTACCAGTGGTGTGCAACAGAAGCGCAGTGCGCGGCAGATATATTGATCAACGCGACACCCCTGGGCATGGAGGGGGCACAGGCAAGCCAACTTTCGTGGGCAGAGGATAAAATCCAGGCAGCAAGCACGGTGTTTGACATGGTGGCACTACCCGCTGTTACGCCATTGATTCACTACGCTCAGGAACTGGGGAAAACAGTGATAACGGGTTCTGAAGTTTTTGCCATTCAGGCCGTTGAGCAGTTTGTACTGTATACCGGTATTCGCCCTTCAGCCGAACTTTTCAGTCAGGCCTCAGCCTGGTCACGCCAGTAAAGCGTAAATCTGTTGGCAGCCACGTCCTTGTGGCCGCCGGGGATTACCAGCTAAAAAAGGTTATTTCACTGGGGCCAGCGCAGTGCTGTCTACATAGGGTTTCATGATGGTGTCAGCCTGCTCTTGTGCTGCCCGGGCGGCACTTTCCGGTGTCACCTTAGGGTCGTTAACCACAGCAGCTAACTGGTTCTCCATCGCCTTACGTACCGCAACCGTTTCATAGGTGGCATACCAGGGGTGAGCGTACTGTAACTGTTTAAGAGCAATTGCGGCTCGTGGGTCGTTTGCCAGGTATGTTTTCATTTCTGGTGTGTCATAGGTTGCTTTACGTGGCGAGAAGTAACCGGTAAAGCGGCTCCATTCACCATTAATTTTCGGGCTGACCAGGTAATTCAGAAACTCCCAGGCCGCTTTTTTCTGAGCTTCGGAAATGCCTTTAAAGCTGACCAGGCTGGCACCGCCAATTGGCACCGCACGTTGCTCTTTAGCTGGCAGCATGGCAACCCCTAACTCAAAATCTTTACTGTTGTCACGCATAAAGCCCAGCGCTCCGGTACTGAGCATCGCCATACCCAATTTCCCGGAAAAAAATGCCGCGCTGATTTGTTTGGCGTTCAGCACGCCAGAGGGCATCACATGGTCCTGGTAAATCAGGTTTTGCCAGAAACGTAGGGCACCAATGGTGGTGGGGGAGTTGTAATACACTTCGCCCGGCCACGTGTCGTTAAAGTAGTTACCGCCATTGGCGCGAACTAATGCTGAGAGGATCCAGCCGCCGTAATCATCATTGGTAGAGGGCATCATGATTCCCCATTGGCCCTGGTCTTTGTTGGTCAGTTTAAGCGCGTCGGCGCGTAATTCTGCCCAGGTTTGAGGGGGCTGGGTTATACCGGCTTTCGCAAACAGCGTTTTGTTGTAATAGAGAATTGGCGTGGAGTTGTGGAACGGAATGGCATAAGTTTCACCCATCACCTGGGCATTTTTCCACATGGCAGGCCAGAAATTTTGCTCCAGGAAATCATTTGCTTTCAGGTTGCCGTATTTCAGGATCTCGTCCATGGGCAGTATTTCTTTTTTCAGTGCCAGGTCGGTGGTGAAGTTGGCGGACATAATCACCAGCGCTGGTGGTTGCCCGGCTTTCTGAGCTGATTCTGCTTTAATTTTAGTGGTGTCGTAATTGCCGGTAAAAATCCCGCGCACCTCAACATCCTGTTGTGAATCATTAAAGGTTTTAATGATACGGTTCATTTCCATGGTCAGCTTGCCGTCGACCGGGGCCGGAAACATAAAATCTATCTTTTCTTTTGCCAGTGCGCTGGCAGTGAACGCCAGGGTTAAACTGCATACCAGAGCCGGTAACCGGAAAGGCGTGGCCTTAAACATGAATAGTCTCCTGATGTAATAAATTGAGCTGTGTGTCAGCATCAAAAAAGTGCAAGTCTTCGTGGGAAAAGCCGGGCTGAAGAATGTCGCCACATTCGGGAATGGTTCCCCGGTGGCGGCGGCAATAGCGCATATCCCCAAACGGGGTGGTCAGGTGGAGCAAATAGTCGGCCCCCATCAGTTCTCGCTGGCGAAGGGTGGCGGCGAAGGTAAACTGGCCGGGTTGTGGGGTATCGGTAATATGTTCCGGGCGAATCCCCACCCATACCTGGTGTGCCTGCCCGGCACTTACCGGCAGCGGGATTGCCTGTTCCCCCAAGAAAACCTGGCCGTTTTTGCAGGGTAACAGCAGCAGGTTCATGGCGGGCGAGCCAATAAACCCGGCAACAAAGACATTGGCCGGATGGTGGTAAATGTCGGCGGGGCGGCCGGTTTGCTGAATCACGCCATCTTTCATAACCACAATCCTGTCCGCCATTGACATCGCTTCGGTCTGGTCGTGGGTGACATAAATGGTGCTGATGCGCAGCGTTTGGTGCAGCGCCATAATGCTGTCGCGCACCTCGGTACGCAACTGCGCATCCAGGTTGGAAAGCGGTTCATCCATTAAGAACAACTGCGGATCACGGACAATCGCACGGGCCATCGCTACACGCTGGCGTTGCCCACCAGAGAGTTTGCCCGGTTTACTGTCTAATAAGGGTTCCAGGTGCAGCATTTGCGCGGCTTTTTCCAGGCGCGGCTGCCACCCGGATTTTGCCTCTTTGCGCACTTTCATGCCGAAGGTAATGTTGTCCCGCACCGATAAATGCGGAAACAGCGCATAGTTCTGGAAAATCATGGCAAAGTTGCGATCCCCGGCTGGCAACGTATTGATTTGCTCGTCATCCAGCCAGATATCGCCAGTGGTGGTGTCCTCCAGCCCGGCAATCAGGCGCAGCAGGGTGCTTTTCCCGCATCCCGATGGCCCAACCAGTACCACAAACTCGCCATCATGAATATCCAGTGCCAGTGGGTGTAGCGCAGTCTTCCCGTCAAAGGTTTTACTCAGGTTTCGCAACTTCAGCATGGCGATGACGGCTCCTCAGTGGGGCAACTGGCCTGCGGGTCATACAGCCACGGGCCGGCAAAGTGCGCCAGAGAGTGCTGGTAACTCACCCATTGCTCACCCACCTGGCGGTGCATGGTGCATGCAGCGGGCGACATGTCGTAATACGGGCGGTTATCTTCATGGTGGTATGGCACCTGGTGTACGGTGCCGGGCACGGTGGCAATAATGGCCTGGCGGTATTGCGTCATACACAGGTTATGGTTGTGCCCACAGAACACCCGAACAAGGTTGGAGTGGCGGGTGATCAGTTCCAGCAGTAAATGGCCATTTTCACAGGCGATAGGGTCCATTTGCGCATTGCCCAGCGGCAAAGGCGGGTGGTGCATAAAGACTGTCGCGGGTTTATCGGGGTTGTCGCCCAGTTGCTTATCGAGCCATGCCAGTGTTTCCGGAGTCAGCCAGCCACTTGATGTCCCTGGTCGGCTGGTATCAATAAACAAAAGCCGGGTGGCAAAGTGGTCAACCGCATAGCGAATGTTGTCCGGGTCAGTTCCCAACTGGGGGCATAACGGGCGCAGAAATTCCAAAAAATGGGCTTTATCATCGTGATTACCCGGTATCACCAGTAGTGGGTAACGCAATGCGCCGAGTACCTGGCGGGCAACCTGGTACTCATCCGGGCGGCCACAATTCACAATATCACCACTGACAATTACGGCATCAGGGGCTTCGCGCAGTGCATTCAGTTGAGCCACAACATCTGCGTTGCCGGCATTCACATCAATAAACCCGTACAGTTTCTGGTTGTGGCTGCGAAAATGGGTATCAGAAATTTGTGCTAACAGCATAAAAACACCTCGTTATTTAATACCCGAAAAACCAAAGCTTCTCAGGAACTGCTTTTGAAACAGAATGAAGGCCAGTATTAAAGGCAGGCATACCATCAGCGTACCGGCACTGATCATGCCCCACTGCCCGCCAGACTCGGCGCCCATGGCAAAGGACACCAGGCCAACAGTAAGCACTTGTTTATCCGGGTCATTGAGAATCATCAGTGGCCACAAATATTCATTCCAGTGGTAGGTGATACTGACGGTGGCAAAGGCGAGAACGGAAGGCCACGAACCCGGCAACATGACGTGATACAACACCTGCCACCAACTACAGCCTTCCATCAGTGCCGCCTCTTCAATCTCTTTGGGGATAGCCATAAAGGCCTGGCGCATCACAAATACGCCGAAGGCAGAAGTAAAGTAGGGCATCATGACCCCGGTGAGTGTGTTGAGCAGGCCCAGGCTTTTCAGCGTGAGCATGTTGGGCACCATCATGACGACGGGCATCACCATCAGTTGCACCAGAAACAGTGCGAACAGCGTTTGTTTGCCACGGAACTGGTGGCAGGCAAACACATAACCTGCTGTGGTGGCGGTCACCAGTTGCACCACAAAGGTTCCGCCAGCAAAAAACAGTGTGTTGGTATACAGACTCAGCCAGTTGGCGCTCTGCCACGCATCACGGAAGTTATCCAGCGTGAGTGGCCCTCGGGGGAGCAGCGATGCCATATCGTCGCCAAATGTGGTGGCACTGAATGCTGAAGAGAGCATCCAAAGGAACGGGCTTATCCATAGCAAAGCCAGGCACAGTAACAGGAGCGTTAATGTGATTGCAGGCACAGGCGTGGTGCGGGCACGCGCCAGGGGGCGAGGCCGTGTTGCCAACGTTACCGGGGATATATCAGCGCTCATAGTGGGCTCCTTTCTCCAGCCACTTCAGGTTGAATAGCGAGAAAGCGAACAACCCGGCCAGTGTCAGGAAGGTTGCTGCAGATGCTTTACCAAGATCATGGGTTTCCCAGGTAAGGTTCTGGATGTAATAGAGCAGCACGGTGGTGGCGTTATCCGGGCCGCCCTGGGTCATTACGGCAACGTGGTCGATTTGAGTAATGCCGTAAATCAATGCAGTGGTCAGGACAAAGCTAAGCGTTGGGCGCAACAAGGGCAGGGTTACCAGAAAGAAACGCTGTGTGGCTGAGGCACCTTCCATGCGCGCTGCTTCATGTGTTGAGGCGGGTATGCCTTGCAGCCCGGCCAGGAAAAACAGCATGTAATACCCGGCAAACTTCCAGACGCCAATCAGCGCTAATGCAAACAGCGCGGTATTGCTGCGCCCCAGCCAGTTGTTATTTTGTGGGCCAAACCACAGAGCCAGGTAATGGTCCAGCAACCCAAGCCCCGGCATAAAAATAAACAACCATAGTGCTGCAGCGCTCACCATGGGCACAATCATGGGGAAGAAAAACGCAGTGCGCAGCCAGCGGTTAAGCCGGTGGTTTTCCCACAGTGCGACGGCCAGCAATAATGCCAGGGTAATGCCCGGTACTACAGTCAGTACGATATACACCAGGTTATTGGTCAGCGCGCGCCAGAAAACCGGGTCTGCCAGCAGACGAGCAAAATTATTCAGGCCAACAAAAACCGGGGCCTCACTGGATAGCCGGGTATCAAACAGGCTGTCATAAACTGACCGCACCAGGGGAAACCAGGTAAACAGCACTAAAAAAAACAGCGATGGGGCAAGGATTAACCAAATTTGCCAGGTTCTGCGCATAACAGCATTTGCCTTATTACCACTCTCAGAAGGCAAACAGTCTGGTGAGGGAACACTGCAACAGCATGGCACCGAGATGACGGTTTAATGAAAGGCGTACAGCATCCGGGCAAGGAGCGGTACCCCGCTCCTTGCGACAACAGCAATTAAACGTTTTGCCGCTCTATGGCTTGCTCTCCCCAGAACAGGGTTTGTTTATCTGTACTGGCGAAGGCCTTAATCAGGGCTGTATCGTTGCCTTCTTCCCACATTTTCTCGGCCAGTTGTTCGTCGTAATTCACCAGCTCGAAAATCGCTTCGGCAATTTCCGGTGAGGTATTGCGCAAGGCAGCCCATTCACCAACGTGATGTAATTTACTTGCCTGGTTTGTCATAACGCCTCCTGTAACAGGGTATTTAGCCAAACATGTTTACTGTGAACCCGGTGGGCGGTTGTGGTTTTCCGTACCGCTTTCCTGTCTATTAAAGATATGTGCCATGGCGCAGAGTGCAAATTTGCTGGCAATTTTTTAGCCAGCGCCATTCATGCTGGTGGTATGCCAGAGATATTTTGAGCGCCCTCTTGAAGCGCAGTCATCCCGGGCGCACACTGAGCATCTTTTTTCCGGATAACAGGTTCTTCTGGTTGTGCAATCCCTGATGAAATTCTCCATTAAACCCCAGGAAGCGATTCTGATGCTTATCACCATGTTCTGGGGGGGAACATTCCTTGCTGTGCAATATGCAACGGCAGACAGCGGCCCATTTTTCTTCGTTGGGTTACGTTTTGCTGCGGCGGCTGTAGCAGTAGGCCTGCTTTCGCTTCGCTCATTGCGTGGTTTGACCATGCTGGAGTTAAAAGCCGGGGTTGCTATTGGTATTTCGATTGCTTTCGGTTACAGCCTGCAAACCTGGGGGCTGCATTTTATTCCCAGCAGTAAGTCTGCGTTTATTACCGCGATGTATGTGCCGCTGGTGCCATTGTTGCAATGGGTTTGCCTGGGCAAAATGCCCGGGGTAATGGCCTGGGTAGGCATAGCACTGGCCTTTGTCGGGCTGGTATTGCTGGCCGGGCCGCAAGGCTCACTACTGGCGCCAGGCCATGGTGAAGTGATAACGCTGGTCAGTGCGCTGGCGATTGCGGCGGAAATTATCCTGATCAGTGCCTGGGCCGGAAAAGTGGATGTGAAGCGTGTAACGGTGGTGCAACTGGCTACAGCATCGTTGGTGGCATTTGCCACCATGCTGCCAGCGGGTGAATCTGTACCGGTAATGACGCCCCGGCTGTGGTTTGTGGGCATTGGGCTGGGGATTTTTAGCGCCATTATTCAGGTGACAATGAACTGGGCCCAGCGCAGTGTTTCCCCTACACGAGCGACGGTTATCTACACGGGGGAACCGGTCTGGGCCGGTGTCTTTGGGCGGTTTGCCGGTGAACGCCTGCCGTTGCTGGCTCTGGTTGGGGGCGTATTCATTGTGCTGGGTGTCCTGGTGAGTGAAATGCGCCTGAAACACAGAAAAAAAGCGAAAGATGCAGTTGTCCCTGCTTCTCAGGCACCAGATAACTGAAGGCTCAGGCGGCGCTAATCAATGGGTGGTAGCGCCGGTCAAACCAGACCAGACCATGTGGCGCGCCTGCGCTCACTACATCCTGCAGTTGGCAAAACAGAATATCGTGTGTGCCAACACTCACCACCTGGCTTATTTGGCAGTCGAAACTGACCAGCGCACCTTCGAGTAGTGGGCAACCTGTGGTTCCAGTGCGCCACTGTGCGGCAGCGAAACGTGCTTCCATTGGGGTTTTGCCGCCAAACAATGTAGACAGTTCGGACTGGTCAGCTGCCAGTGTATTGACACACAAATGGCGGTTTTCATTAAATACCGGCCACACTGAAGCCTGGCGATTAAGGCACACCAGTAGCGTTGGCGGGTCGTCTGTGACGCTGCATACAGCAGATGCGGTGAACCCGGCACGCCCGGCCGGGCCATCGGTGGTGATGATGTTCACTGCCGCACCGAGGCGCGACATTGCATCACGAAATAAGGTTTTCTCCAGCATGTTGCCTCCTACTCCAGCCCGCAGGCCACGTCGAAATCCAGCCTCGGCAGGCGCGCATGTACTTTGCTGCTGTCGCCATAACCGATATTAATCAGCAGGTTACTTTTCCAGCCAGAATCCGCGAAGAAAGTGTCGTTAACTTTCTGTTGGTCAAACCCGGACATCGGCCCGGTATCCAGCCCCAGCGCCCGGCAGGCCATTATCAGGTACGCGGCCTGCAGGCTGCTGTTACGAAAGGCGGTTTCTTCTGCCAGCGCCGGGCTTGATGTGAACCAGGCGCGAGCGTCAGCATGAGGAAACAGTGCGGGCAATTGCTCATAGAATGCCGGGTCCCAGGCCACAATGGCAGTAACCGGCGCCAGCATGGTTTTCTCCAGGTTTCCGCTGGACAAAGCTGGCTTCAGGCGTTCTTTCCCTTCCGGGCTTCGCACAAATAAAAAGCGGGCAGGGGAACAGTTGGCAGACGTTGGCCCCATTTTCACCAGGTCATACAGTTGAACCAGTAACGCGTCCGGAACAGGTGTTTCCAGCCAGTGGCTGTGCGTGTGCGCCCCGGTATACAGTGTCGCCAGCGCATCCGGCGTCAGAGCTTCTTGCATAACATCTCCTTTTATTTCGCTTCACTCATGGCGGGGAGTAATTCAGCCAGGCCATCGAGTAACAGGCTGTTAAATGTGTCACTGGCTGTGACGTTACAGGCATGTGCTCCCCAGGGCATCACACACAGGCGGCTTGCCGGAAGGCACTCATGCAACAGTTGTGAGCAGTGCCAGGGAACCAGTAAGTCGTCTCTGGCGCAAATTAACAGTACCGGCTGGATTATCTGGCCTGCCGTGTGGGCAAAATTGGCCTGTTTCAGGGCACCCAGGCGTGCACGCAAATTAGCTTCTCCCTGAAAGTGGGCATTATGCAACGCTTCTTCGGCTTCCAGCCGTGGCTGTTGTTCACCCAGCCATTCAGCCGGGTAGAGAAACAGCGGTTGTGCGTGGTTCCAGGCTGCTGCACCACCGCTGCTTAGTAGTTGCTCGCGGGTGGCAAAGCAGCGTGCAGTTTGTGGGTTCAGGCTTAACCAGCCGTTAATAATCACCAGTGCGGTAATGGCTTGTGGGTAGCTCAGGGCTAATTGCATGCCAATCAGCCCGCCGAGTGCATGCCCGGTAACCGCGTAACGGGTTACACCCAGGTGTGCCAGGGCGTGGTGTAACTCATCGGCCATCATTGCCATGGTGTAGTCAGCCGGGAGTTCAGCCTGGTTTTCCCCGGTACCGCGCTGGTCATAAGTGATGACCTGGTATTGGCTTTTGAGGGCGCTGATTTGCGCCACCCAGTAGCTACCGCTTCCACCCAGCCCGGCACTAAGCACCATTATTGGTGCGCCGGGGTATGGCGCATCATGGACGTGCAGTTTCATGCAGAAGCTCCGTTGCCAATATGGGCAGTGGTGGCGATCTCCACCAGTGCTTCAGGTTTAACCAGACCACACTGGATGCAAAACCGTGCCGGTTTATCGCCCGGGAAAAACTCTGCGTAAACTTCATTAATCGCGGCGTAGTGATTCCAGTCGGTGATAAAAATAGCGTTGAAGGTCACATCCTCCATCGTCCCGCCCGCTGTCTCGATAACGGTTTTGATTGTTTCCAGAACGTGGCGGGTTTGTGCCTTTGGGTCGCCGGGGTACACCACATTGTTTTGTTTATCAAATGGCAGTGTGCCGGAAACATAAACCACGCCGTCTGCCAGTGTGCCAGGAACAAAAGGCGCGATAGGCGTTGTGGTACCAGCAGGGATAATCACTTGTTTTGGCATGGTATGTTCCTTATGCAATACGGGCTAATGGTTTGGTATCAAGGGTGTCGCAAAATGTTTGTACATCGCTAACCCAGCCAAAGAAGGTTTCAATATTGAATAGCGCGGCCTGTTGAGCGAATGCCGGTCCTGCCTGATGTGTGGCGTCTTCCAGCACAATGCCGAAATATTCCAAAAAGAACCCATCACGCAGTGTGGATTCCACGCAGACATTGGTGGCGATGCCGGTAAAGAACAACTGGCGAATTCCCCGGCTGCGCAAAATGCTGTCGAGCGGGGTATTGAAAAAGCCACTGTAGCGGGGTTTGGGAAGTAAAATGTCACCAGGTTCTGGTTTAAGCGCATCCACCAGTTGGTAATCCCAGCCGCCTTTGGCCAGTAATTTGCCTTCCAGTTCCGGGCGCTGGCGCATGGTTTTCAGCGCGTTGGATTTGTGCCAGTTAGGTGAGCCCGGGCCACCTGCCTCAACATACTGTTCATCCCAGCCATTCTGGAACCAGATAACCGGGATCCCGGCGGCCCGTGCAGCACTGACGGCAATGTTGATTTTTTCAATCACCGGGCCGGTAGCTGAAACATCAAACCCGGCAAGGTCGAGATAACCGCCTTTGCTGGCATAGGCGTTTTGCATATCCACAACAATTAATGCGCTTTGTTCGGGGGAAAACGAAATCGCTTCCGGGCGGGCTTCAAGTGTCAGATCTTTCATCAGGCAACCTCCTGTTGAGCGGGTAGAACAGCTTTGCGGCAGGTCATTAATGGCTGGATGTGTTTGCCAAAGTTTTCAATGCCTGTCAGGAAATCGTCAAAGGTCAGCAGTACGCCTTCACAGCCAGAGACTGTCGCCACTTCGTCGAGCATGTGGGCGACGGTTGACCATGAGCCCACCAGGGTACCCATATTGATATTGACGGCAGAAGTCGGGTCTGCCATCTGGCGTACATTGGTATCGCTCCCCGAGCGGGTATCTTTCTGGCTCTGTTCTGTCAGCCAGGACAATGCACCTTCGTCGGCACCGGCTTTGTAGTGTTCCCATTTAGCGCGGGCGGCTTCGTCTGTTTCATCGGCTATCACCATGAACAACACGTAGGAGCCAACATCACGCCCGGCTTGCTCTGCCGCTGCTTTCATACGTGCGGCCGTGGGAGCGAAGGCTCCAGGGGTGTTAACACCTTTCCCAAAACAGAAGTTGTAATCGGCGTATTGTGCTGAGAACGCCATTCCGGCATCACTTTGCCCGGCGCAAATAACTTTCACCGGTTGCTCCGGGCGCGGGCTGAGGCGGCAGTCGTTCATCGTGAAAAATTCACCTTTGAAGTCGCTCTGGCCTTTACCCCACAGGTCCCGCAAAACTTGCACGTACTCAGTCAGGTAATCGTAACGGCGGGAAAAGTATTCATCCCCCGGCCACATGCCCATTTGTTCGTATTCAGGTTTTTGCCAGCCGGTAACCAGGTTTACCCCAAAGCGCCCACCGGAAATGGAATCTATGGTGGATGCCATACGGGCGACAATAGCCGGAGGCAGAGTCAGTGTTGCGGCTGTTGCGTAAATCTGAATTTTTGATGTGACGGCAGCCAGGCCTGCCATCAGGGTGAACGATTCCAGGTTGTGATCCCAAAATTCGGTTTTACCGCCGAAACCACGCAACTTGATCATCGAAAGGGCAAAGTCAAAGTGGTAATGCTCTGCTTTTTGCACAATCGCTTTATTCAGCTCAAACGTTGGCATGTACTGTGGCGCATTGGTTGAAATCAGCCAGCCGTTGTTACCGATAGGAATGAATACACCGATTTTCATCACGAACCTCGCACGTCTTGGTTGAGTAAATGCATGGGCCTGGCATCCTGCCGGCATTTCCTGTCACCACGCTGTAGCGGAAATGTTGCAATTGTGATGCCAAAAACAAAAAAGTATTTATTATTAAATAGTTAATAAATAACGCAAAAAAAGTAAGGTTAATAAAGTGGACTATTTGGTCAAAAATGGTGCACAAAAAAGCACCATCAGAGCGCAGGCTCGTCAAGCTTGTCGAGAGGTGAAGCGGATTTTGTTATGCTGTCTGCATCCATGCAGGGAGAGTAAATATGGCCGGTGAAACGGTAAAAACGACAGGGCGGCGCTCCCGGGCGGTCGCCGCAAAAAAACAGGCAATTCTGGCCGCCGGGTTAGCACTTTTTTCTCAATATGGTATTCATGGCACAAGCCTTGACCAGGTGGCGGAACAGGCCGGTGTTTCCAAGACGAATATGCTCTATTACTACCCGTCTAAAGAAGCGCTTTATATAGCAGTTTTGAAAGAAATTCTGGAAATCTGGCTGGCGCCTTTCAAGGCTTTCAGCGCTGACCAGGAGCCGCTGATCGCAATTGGTGATTACATTCGCAGAAAACTTGAGGTCTCCCGCGATTACCCTCAGGCATCCCGCTTGTTTTGCCTGGAAATGCTGCAGGGTGCGCCATTATTAATGGCCGAGTTATCGGGTGATTTAAAACAGCTGGTGGATGAAAAATCCGCGATTATTGCCGACTGGGTTGCCAGTGGAAAACTGGCTCCCGTTGACCCACAGCACCTGGTCTTTATGATTTGGGCCACCACCCAACACTATGCCGATTTTGCCACGCAAATAGAGGCGGTAACCGGAAAAAACCTCAGTGACCCGCAATTTTTTGCCGAGACTGTGTCTGGTGTCCAGCGCATGATTACCGAAGGCATTCGGGTGCGTTAACGGCCTGGGGGCAGGTAAACCTGTGGTAACCGAGCTTACCAGGGAACTATTTCAGTATATAGTTTGCGCCAGCTCCCCCGTTATACTGAGCATGCAGTTACTCTTCCCGCAAAAACCGTTGAGTCAGCACAATTGTACTTCCTCTATTTCCCTTGTGCCTACTTGTTTTCCCACAGTTATTAATCATGTGGACTATCTTTAGTTTTATTACCGCGGGATAGCTAAAGACTGTGAAGCATTGTCTAAAGTAACAGCAGTTAGTGCCGATACTTCCAATACCTTTCGGTGCATCCCTCTTGAGCCGTAAATCCAGGTTGCAGCAATGGGTGAATAAAAACCGATGATAACAGTCCGGGTGAAGGACGGTTTTGCTTCAAGACGAAAGGGCTGATGCCATGTACGAAAAAATACACAATGCCGGAACGAGTGGGCAGGGTGTTACGCCAGCATTGAGCCAGCTACAAGCGCTTGATGACGTACTTGCCATTGCTGAGTTCGATGGCAATGGATGCGTACGCCAGGTGAATGATAATTTATTACATCTGTTTGGCTACCAGGCCGCAGAGGTAATAGGGCGTCACCATAGCGAATTCTGCCTGCCTGATTTTGCCAGCCACCCACGCTACCTTGTGCTGTGGCAGGATTTAATGCGCGGTATTTCAGGCTCCGGCGTGATTATTGCGTTGCACAAAACAGGCCGTCTTATCTGGGTTGATGTAACCTGGGTACCGGTCGCGGACATGAGTGGCAAGATAACAGGCGTACTGGCGCTGGTTCGCCCGGCAACCGACCAGACCCGCCACGATTTTGAACAACCCGCTCTGATGTACCAACAATTCCAGGTGACCGAAGTCATCCACACTGCTGTGATGGTGAGTGATGGTGACGGCCATATTCGCTATGTCAGTAAAGGTTTCACACAGTTGCTGGGCTGGGAACTTAACGGGCTCAATGGGATGAACCCGGTTGAATTGTTGTTGGGCGGGATTGATGAGTCTGCCCGCCAGGCGGTTATCCGTGAGCTTAGCGCCGGAGAGCCTCTGGAAGGCGAATACCTGATTCAGGACAAAAACCAGCATCAGCATTGGGTAAGGCTGGTTTGCTACCCAATAGTGAATACCCAGACCCGGCAAGTGTCGCACCAGGTGTGGATGGTGCACAGTGTCACACACAGTAAAATCTATGAAACTCTGCAGCAACAGGTGCTGGAAGCGCTGGTGCAGGAACGCCCACTGGTCGATGTGCTGGAGTTGATTTGTAATGAAGTTGAGCGCATCGCCCCGGATATCACAGCCACCATTCTTGAACTGGATAACCAGGGGCGTCTGTTCCCTCTGGCAGGCCCCGGAATGGCAAAATCCTTCTCGCGCCAGATAGAAGGGTTACAGATTGGCCCTGATGTGGGTTCCTGTGGTTCTGCCGCCTGGTTTAATCACCCTGTCCTGGTCACCGATATTGCCACTGATCCTCGTTGGGAAGTTTTTCGTGAGCATATCTTGCCGCTGGGGTATGTTGGTTGCTGGTCAACACCGGTATGTAATAACCAGGGTAAAGTGATTGGCACCTTTGCTTTTTATTTCCGCCAGCCGCTAACCGAACGCATCTCACTGCTGCACCAGTATCTGATTGATGTCTCAACTCACTTATGTTCACTGGCGCTGACCCGTGAACATGCGCGCCAGCGTATTAGCCAACTGGCGTTTTACGACAGCCTGACCGGGCTGCCAAACCGCAGTTTGTTACAGGCTAAACTGGACCAGGAAATTGAAGCGGCAGCACATCGCAACGAAGCCGTTGCCGTGCTCTTTATTGACCTGGACCGCTTTAAGCAGATTAATGACTCATTCAGCCACCAGTTAGGCGATGATGTTCTGGTACAGGTTGCACAGCGCCTGCAATGTGCATTACGCGTAACGGACATTGCAGGTCGCCTTTCCGGGGACGAATTCCTGGTGGTGATGCCACAGTGCGACAAAGACCAGGTTCAGGAAGCGGTATCCCGCTTGCAGGCGGTACTCCATGAGCCGCTGGAGTTGTCCGGCACGTCGCTGTCAGTCACGGCAACTATTGGTATCGCCATGTTCCCGAACGATGGCAAAACCGTGGATGAGCTGATTCAGCATGCTGACCTGGCGATGTCTCAGGCTAAAAGTTGTGGCCGTGGGCAGTGGGCATTTTTCAGCAATGATATGGGGCAAACAGCCCAGGAGCGTATGCGGCTGGAGAGCGCTCTGCGCCAGGCTGTAAAACAGGGCGGGTTGCAGCTCTATTACCAGCCACAAATTACACTCAGTGATAACAGTATATATGGTGTTGAAGCGCTGGCTCGCTGGTATCACCCTGAGTTTGGTATGGTGCCGCCTTCGCGTTTTATTCCCCTGGCTCAGGAGTGCGGGCTGATTGCCGCGTTAGGTCTCTGGGCGATGGATGCAGCCTGTGCACAGCTTGCTGAGTGGCAGGCTCAGGGTATTCCCGTACCGGCGGTCTCGGTTAATCTCTCTTCCACCAGTTTTCATGACCTGTCATTGCCAGATACCGTGGCAAGGATCCTCGAAAAACATGGGCTGGAGCCTCATCACCTCACACTGGAACTGACAGAAAGTGTTCTGCTGGACAGCAACGTTAATACCGTGACATGCCTGAATGAGGTCAATGCGCTGGGAGTCCGCTTATCAATGGATGATTTTGGTACGGGTTATTCCAGCCTGAGTTATTTGCGCCGGTTACCGTTTAGTGAGCTGAAACTGGACCGCAGCTTTGTGGCTGATCTGGAAAACGATGAGATTGCCTGCTCCCTCAGTAAAGCAATTATGGGCATTGGGGAAAGCCTCAGGCTCACAGTGGTGGCAGAAGGGGTGGAAACTTGCGAGCAATTTAACCGCCTGCGTGACCAGGGGTACCCGGTAGTACAAGGGTATTTGCTTGCCCGGCCAATGACACCACAGGCATTGCTTGCCTGGCTGGATGAACGCCAGATGATAGCCAGCTTACAGGGTAATTAATCTTTGCCAGTATCGGGCGCTTTTACGCTCTGAAAGAAATAAAGAGAGCCTGGTGACAAAACTCATTTTCGCACAGAGCGGGAGGGTGTCGCCCAATAAAAACCAGGAAAATCAATTCATTGATTTTCGGCTGCTCACTAAAAAGAAGGGAAAACCACGCTTTTCCCTTCTTTTTCATCAATCTGAGAGCCAGGTGACTGGCTCTCTTGCTATAAAAAGTGCGGTGAACGCTGCACAGGAAATGGCACCATCCGGTGCCATTCCGGCAGATTATACTGGTGCCGGCAGGGCAGATACCTGCACTGGCCTCATCTGAACCACTGGTGTTTCCTGTACCTGCTCACTAACACGGAACACGGCTATTTCACTGGCAAGTTCCTGCGCTTCCTGGCGCAACAGTGCGGTGTTATGAGCGGTCTGGTTAATTGTTGTGAGGTTTTCTGCTACGGTCTGTTCCATCTGGCTGACCGCCCGGGTGACTTCATCAATCCCTTTGCTTTGCTCATCTCCGGCAACACGTATTTCCGCCATAATATTTTTCACCTGGTCCACATCATTGACCAGTTGCGCCAGTTGTTTTCCTGCATTGTCGATAAACTGGCTTCCGGCTAACACATGGTTGTTAGAATCATCAATCAGAGCCTTTATTTCATGAGATGCTGTGGCACTGCGTTGTGCCAGTAACCTCACTTCTCCCGCCACAACAGCAAAGCCGCGCCCTTGTTCCCCCGCACGGGCGGCTTCTACCGAGGCGTTCAGTGCCAGAATATTAGTCTGGAAGGTAATGTCATCAATAACACGCAGGATCTCACCCACCCGGCCAGAAGCCTGGCGGATATTATTCATGGAGCTGATAACCTGCTTCATTACCTGGTCATTTTGCTGTGCGGTACCCGCTGTTTTTTCGGCCAGTTGGTCGGCAATACGCACGTTGTCGGCATTCTGGCGCACGGTGGCATTCAGTTGCTCCATTGCTGCCGCACTTTCTTCCAGAGCAGCAGCCTGGCCGGCGATTTTATCCGCCAGCCCACTGTTGTTGTCTGCCAGCGAGGTTGCCCCCCGGGCGACAATTTCACTGGTGCTTTGGGCGCTACGTACCACACCGGCAATTTTATCGGCAAACTGGTTAAAGGCGTGTGCAATCCCCGCTAATTCATCTTCACCGCTATCGTCGAGCCGCCGGGTCAGGTCGCCATCGCCATGGGCAATTTCATGCAGTGCCTGCTGTGTGGCATTCAGCCTGCGTGTAATAGTTTTACTGATTACCCAGAAACCCAGCATCAGTACAGCCAGAACGGGAACCAGAATCAACAAAATACCGTGGGTGATGGTTGCGGCCAGGCCCGATACTCTGGCATCCGGGGTAACCAGGCCGATGACCCAGCCAGTCCCTTTCATGCGGAACAGGCTGACCTGCGCATGTTCACCCAGTAACGGGTCTTTCAGGTTGGCCACGGCGGTAACACTGGCTTCATTGTGAAACTGGTTAACGGCGTTATTGACCGGTGCGAGCCAGGGCTGTTTTTCCGCCAGTTGTGCCAGCGACATCAACTGTTTTTCATGTGAGGCAGGAGAAAAAATAAGTTGTTTGGTGGCGTCCAGTACAAAGGTATAGCCACCTGTCACCGTACCGCTTTTTTGCAGGTAGGCGCCGAGATTATCAAGCTGGACATCAATGGTGGCGACCCCGGCAAACTGGCCTGCTGCATTATGGTAAGGCACACTGCAGGTAACCATATTCACGCCAGAGACCGGGTCCTGGTAAACTTCAGACCAGGTACACTGGTTCCCCGGTGCGCTTTTCACCGCGGTGTACCAGCTTTCGTTATGGTAATCCGCAGTGGACGGGTCGTTATAGCCATTGGAAAAGGTCAACTTACCGTCACTTCCCCGGGCCCAGAAAAAGCTGTGCCGGGCCTCACCTTCGCTGAAGGCATTTGGCTCTGGCCAGATACCGCCGCCCGCAATGGTGTCGTTTTGCTGGGCATCTATCATGCCCGGTAATGCGTCTTTGTAGAGCGCATCCTGGTGGGGAAGTTGTTCCGCCAGGCGGGCCATACTGATGGCCTGGCCTTCAATCTTTTTCAGTTGCTGGTCAATATTGGCGGTCAGGTTATTTCCCGCCTGGAGAATCAGTTCGTTGCTGGCATCAATGATTCGCGGCCGGGCGAACCACTGCATGGTGAAATACACAATCAGCACTGTGACGGCCAGAATGATGACACCACCGGAAAGCAACTTCCCGGATAAACGCGCCGGAATTAATCGCATACAGACTCCTTAACACTCAAATAGAACACTTGCGCACAGCGGCCAGGGGCCAGAAACGGCTAATGCGCTTCTGTGCCGGTGGGAGCCAGAAAGTTATGCAGGGTAGTGATGCAGGTTTTTTTATTGAATCCTGAAGTGCTATCGGCAATGGCACAATAAACCTGAGGGTAATATGCAAGGTATAAGTATTTTCTATGGAAGTGGTTCGGGGCTTGCAGATAACGGGCGGTTTGTTGCCCGGGAGTCACCGGGCTTTTGGGCTTAGCTTAGTAATAGTAGAATTTCAGCTGTCTGAATAGTTGTCTTTGGTACCTGAGCTCGTTGAATAAAATTACCACCAATATGATGATATAGAACGCTAACACACTAAAAATCAAGGCATCAGATATATTTCCCTCCGCGGTTCCTGTTAAAAAGATGAAGCTCAATAAGTTACTGGCGAGAATGGTACATAACCCCATTGAAAGCGAGGCGAACAGGGTATATTTAAAGCTTTGAGCTTCCCGCGTCTCATAGTCAGTTTCATGGTAAGGCACATAGCTGCTCAGGTGGGTGACATTGATTTCACTGAGTGAAGGCGCTGCCGCCAGTAGCTGCCCTTGTTGGCCATGGCGAACCGCACTGGCGGCCCATTCCAACATAAGCCAGGAATACCCCGTACTCCATTGGTCAGTAGGTTGCAGGGTATGCCACTTTTGGCTACCGGGGGGAAGCCCTGCGGCATTTATGGCCTCCTCCAGTAAATATTTGCCTTCTCCATTGATGTTGGTGCGCCACAGGCGGCGTAACTCAGTGCAAGGTACCCGTTCAGTGGTAAACAGTGTTTGTACTGTTTTTGTTAACGTATTTAATGGGCTGGTGACACTGCTAAAGTACCAGACCGGGACATGCTGTGATGCCACTTGCTCATTCCAGCAGAACAAGAAGGCTGTACCGTGCTCACAAAATTCATCTTCTGGTTCAGTGTGGAGCTCCAGCATAATCAGTAGTCTGAAACCCTTGAAACCATCTGCTATCCACTTATCCAGCATGTTTCTGTCAGGAGTGGTCGCCTCGGTGTGGAAAGTCACCTTGTGAAACTGTGGGTAATATTGGCTGAACAGTGTGATGGCATCCTGAAATACCTCTTCATTGCCATGGCGAATAAACAACCATACTTCACTTAGTGCTTCAGGCTGTTGCACTGCAGAAAACGACAGTTTTTTCAGGAGTAATGACAATGCCTGCTGGAGGCGGCTAAGGCCATTATGTTCATCTGGCGCGACAGGTAGTTTTCGGGGAATGTCTTTACTGGCGGGCATTTCTCCTTCCAGATTCAGTATTTTTAGTGTTGCATTATCTACCGGGAAAAGAGAAGCGTGCTCAGCGATTTGTATCGCCTCAGATGTTTTGTCTTTCCACCATATACGATGCTGTTCATAAAGCGAGTCACGGTTCCAGTGCCGTAGTTTTCTGAATAAACAGGCACAGAGAAACAGGCTTATAACCAGAGCCCCGGAAAGAAACGGGAGTAGCACGGTTTTTTGCACCAACCTGGATAAGGTAAGCGTTGTTTCATCCAGTGTTGTTAAACCGAGTACCAGCACAACGATGGTGGTGCACAGTACCGTAATCCAGGCTGTTTTGTGAGGGAAATGAAGCGTATCCGCACTGGGATAAGGGTTTTCGGGTAAAGGATGACGTAAGTATATCATTCAGCATACCCCGGCATCGGCTAAGGAAGAGATGAGGGAACAACCACATTGTGTATGGCATGGTTCAACGGCGACAAGGCGGCCATTCATCAGCCATCCCGGGTAACCTTCTGCAACAATGGTTGGGCCGTGAATGGCACACAATGCCTGATCGCCCGCCAGCGCAACAGGTATTCCGCCAAAGAGTGCACCGCTGGCCTGGGTAACGGAGCCACCTCTGCTGAGTTTATCGCCCAGGCGAATAACACGTTGTCGAATCATCTGAAAATCCCTTTATAAGTGTGTTTGTTAATGATTTGAAAGAAATCTGGTTTCGTTGAAAAGCGTTTAAGTACTATTTCAGCCCGGCACCCAAATCGCAGCGCATATGTGTCCAGCCGCGGTAATCTTTCACTTCCGGAATGGCTTCCGGCAGGTTCTGGAAGTTGGTTTTATATTGGATAACCAGCTTGTGAAGCACCCGTGGCGGATCGATATATTCAAGGCCCCACCCTGGTCCCGGGAATTGCGGTGAGGTATGGCGCTGACGGGGTTGGCCACGAAACATAATGGTGTAATCAATACCGGGGCCGCCGGGCGCCAGCCTGGGGTCATCAAAGGGGTGGGAGGACATATAAATCCGGCCCTGTCTGGTCAGCAGGAAGCCCTGATCATTAACCACGGTAAGTGAGACGATGTCATCATAAGAGGGGCTGGTGGTACCGTCATCTTCAGCACCATTGACAGACGAGTTTTGCCATGTACGCCCGTAGTCTTTAGAAATACTCATCACACCTTTCGTGCGCCAGGAGGGAATGGCGATATAGCGTTCAGAGGCATTGATATAGGGTTTGGTAAAAATACGATAAAACTGGGGTTTGACTTCACTGCGAATGCCCCGCTGCTGGTCAATAAACCACAGTTCACCTTCACAGTGCCAGCCTTTAAGCTCCAGCCAGCGGTGCTCATCGAAGCGGTACACCACCTGCACCGGTGGCTGGCGTGGGTGGCAGGCGGCGAGTAACCCGCAGGCCAGTAGCGCTAACAGGCTGCGCCGTAATACTCTTTTTTTAACCGGGTTCATGGTTTGTTCCATCTGTGGTTGGCATTGGGCAATGGGGTACCCGCTGGGGCGGGCATATCCCACTGGGGCAGGGGGGTAACTTGTGGGTGCGGGTCTTGTGGGTGGCGTGGGGGTTCTGTGCGCTCTGCGGGTGCATATTCATTAACAACACCAAACTCACCTGTGGGTAATATTGCATCAGGCTTGTTCATGTAGATTTTAGTCTTGTCTATATTTAATTCACCCGTTTTATAATATTCCCTGGTAAATTCATCCGGGTTATTCCAGTGCCGCCAGTCTGCCTGGCGAATCAGGCGTTGCCAGAAATCCGGGTCTTCAAAGGCCATGCAGTTGCCTATTGCCAGGTCCCAGGCCATAACTTTTTCGGGTACATCCGGGCTCATCACTATTGAGGAGTGCTGGCTCAGTTTTACCGGGTCGCCATATTTTTCCATCTGGTCAATCTCTTCATCGGTTTTATTACGAAACAGCACATACTCCCTATGCTGTGGGTTGCCACCCACATAACCCGAGGTAAAGGTGGTTTGGTAATGAGCGTTAATACCCGCTATCTCTTTATCGGTCAGTTTCTGCCCGGGGCGGGGTGGTTGGCCGTACAAATTGATAACCTTGCGGTTCTCTTTTACCTGCCAGACCAGGCTGTATGACCGGGCAGAATAGTCAATGTAGCGGTCTTCGCGCCCAATACCGCTGTGGTAGCGTTGCCTGCCTTCATCGGGGGTATGGCCCATCAGGGTAAAGGTGAACACTTCAGGCAGGGCATCACCGTTAACGGTGACCTCACTGTTCCATGGGTAACTGGCATTGGTGGGCCAACTGTCGTAGATAAAATCGCCGGGCTGTTCAGGGAGTTTTTCAAACGGTGCCTGCGCCGGGTTCCCGCCCACAGGGTAGCGCTGGCTGAAGACGCGCTGGAACAGATTGGGGTGCTTGCGGGCAAGGGTGTCCGGAATGCCACGCCAGCCCATGCCCTGCACATTGATAAGTGAAACCGTGCCGTCGTCCGGGCAAAAATAGTTATATACCCGGCCAAAGTTATTCCGGCTGTGGCGTGGGTCGCTGTGCCAGCGGTGGTTAAGCCCCAGTGTGCCGTCATTGACCATGGACTGGAGAAAATCCGGGGCGTAGCGCCCGTCCGGGGAATATTTCGGGTTAGTGGCCATCATGTTGCAGAAGTTGGCGAAGGTTTGCTGGCGGGCGCGGGTGGTCTGCTGGCGGCCGGGCAGGCGGTTTTCCATAAAGCGTTGTTCAAGGGAGTAGGGCGAATGGCACAGAATCACACAGTCTGCAGGGGTTCTGTCTGCCCGCTTTACCAGCATATTGGCCAGCATTGCCAGCAGGGTGCCCTGGCTGTGCGCCACAATATTGATTGTATCAAACTCAGTATCTTTATTACCGCGGATTGCCAGGATTAAATCTGCCAGGCGCTGGGCGGCAAAAAACTGGTAAATGCGGTGCGGGTTTTGGTAAATCGGGTGGGTGAAATCATTGTGGTTAAATTTTGAGTGGCGGCTGTACCCACCAGCAAGCCAGGTGGCAACACCGCCAGCACCAGGGCCCAGCATATCGGGCAGGCAAGTCGTGGCGTTGGCAAAGGTGCCGCCGTCTTTTGCCCCGGCAAGGTTAAGAACATTGCCAAAGTTGTCGTTAAGAAAACCGCGCCCTTCAGGATTCAGTTTTTTCAGGCGTTTGGCATCATTTTCCAGCCAGGCATCATAAGGCAGCATGGCGTCCGGCCCCAGTTTACGCACTTCTTCCCGGTAACGGCGCTGGTCTTCAAGCCAGGTGGCGTGGTCAACCGGACGGTAGCCCCAGTGAAAAGGGATGACAGGTGAACGGCCACTGCCGGTAATACGCTGCGGCGGGTTGCTCAAGTCGGTCTGCCCGCCAAGTTCCCCCCATTGGTGAATATGCAGATCATTGCGTGCAAGGCGGGTATTCAGCCCGGCAACAATGCCTTTTTCCTGGTGCTGGTAGGCTTCACCCGTGTCGTTTACCCCATGAACCAGAATCACAATACAGGGCAGTGGCCGGCCCGCTGTAAATTGCTGCACCAGCATGGCACCGCTGGTTTCAACCGGCACACCAATAAAGTTCCCCAGTTCATGGTTGTTGTAAACCGGGCTGGCATTATCCTTATGCGTACTCATTGTTTGGCTTCCCGTTTGAGTGAAACAACGCAGGCTTCTGTTTCGGTAAGAGAAAGGAGTGGCGAGTGCCCGTTGGCATCGGTTTTCCCTTCAACCACCGAGCCGTCGGCTCTTTTTATTCTGAACGCCTGGTTTACCAGCACTTGCCCCGGCTCCCCAGCACAACACAATTGCACCTTGCGCCCTAACGCTCCCGGGCTGAAAGCAGGCGCGACCAGTTTGGTGGTATCCCCTGGGTGCCACGCCAGTGTGGGGGATTTCTGGTCTATGCTGACAGGCGAAAATATTTCAACACTGCCGTTAGGGTGAATACGTATCCCGCCCCCACCACTGTGGAGGAATATGCCATTTTTGGCGCTGAGTTGGAGTTCGCCCTTGCTGCTGGTAAGTTGCATATTCTGCTCGGACAGCGCAGATAACGTGCCACGCTGCGCCTGGAAATTAAGATTACCGCTGGCCGCAATAAGCTTAATTCCAGCTTTACGCACAAAAGCGGAAATCCCCTGGCCTGCGGCAAGAGAAAGTGTTTTCAGAATATTGATACTGCCATGGTTTTCGGCGGTAACGATGGCATCTTTACCCGCAGAAAGTTGCAGGTTTTTGGGGGTGACCTGGGTGATCCCCGCATCGCCCCAGGCGACAATTCCCGGTTGGTTGAGGTGTTGCAGCGCCTGGTTTGCTTCTTGCTGAGAGCCTGTATCTACGGTATCGCTACCTGCCTGTTGCGCACTCCCTTGCAGACTGCGCGCCAGAACAAGGGCCTGCTCCAGTTGCCGGATGGTCTCCGCCATATCCAGTTGCTTACCCTTTGCACCCGGTTGGGAAGCCGTGGTCAGTAAGATGCCTTTTGCGGAGCGAATTGCGGTATGGTTATCGGTACGCAATTCTGCACCTTCTCCCCGCGGCTTGCGCTCAGCATCCACCATTCGCCCCAGGTTGAGTTGCGATTTACCCGGCTCAGTAGCCAGTTTGATATGTTGCTCACCCTTTTTATCTTCCATGCGCAATTTGTTCTTGCCATGGGTGCGAATAACATTGCGGGTACTGTTGGTGTAGTTAACCACGTCGGGATTAAAAGCGTTATGCAACACATGGGCGATATACGGGCGCTCGGGGTCGCCGCCTTCAAAAGCAACCGCAACTTCCATGTTATCGAGCAGTGGGAAGTGAATACCATATTGGTCACCGGCGTAAATTCGGGCCAGGCGTACGGGCATACTTTCTTCACCTTTATGCCATTCATCACGGTCAAAACTAAATTTCACTTTATAACGGCCAAATTTATCCGGCCGGGCCAGTTGGTCGTTGCGTTTTGAGCCTGAAACCCGTGCCGGAACAGTACCGGTAATCACCGGGCGAGGGCGATATGCGGGCCGCCATACCACTAAGTTGTTTTTGGGCATACCGGACAATTTCGCCTGGAAACCGTGCCCGCGCCCACCCTGGCAGACCAGTGAGGTAACCAGAAAACCAGGCTCAAATACCTGCGGTGTATCCCCCGTTATCTGCACCAGCATTCCTGGCAAAATTGCCGGGTCGTCTGCTGTGGCATGCAACTGCACACGCGCACATAAATGGCGTTCGTGGCGAATACGGGCATAGAACCATGCGCTCTCTGCCACTTCACCGGGTGCCACCGCATAGCGGTCGCCCATTGATTGGGTGTTGTCGCCATACTGGTAATCGCAGCCCACCGTAAAGGGGGCTTCGCGCCCCTGGTCTGCGGTGGATTCCGGGAAGGGTTCTTCTTTATTGTGGTAGTAATAATTACGGCTGTGAGCGGCGCGCGGGGTTACCTGTGCATGGCTTACCATATCGCGAATAGTTAAGGTGTTGCCCACCAACCCGGCTTCAGGAAGCGCCTGAATGGTATGGCCTCTGATATACATTTTCAGACTGTCGCTAAAGACAATAACTGTCACATTTTCAACTTTTTCATGAGGCTCAAACCGGAACCAGATACCGGTTTCTGATAATAGCCGCAGCACAAAGTCGTAGTCTGTTTCTCCCCACTGGACAATCATTTCCCGCTGTGGATAACGCCATAGCAGGTTATCCATGTTAATTTCATAACCGTGAAGGCCATGGGATTTTAAAATACGGGTAACAACCTCTGGCACCGAAACTTGTTGGTAAATAGCGTAGCGGCGGGAATGCCGCAGTAATACCAGCGGGTGCTCAATTGTGGCTTCATAACAAGATTCATCTTTATTGGTTGCCAGGCGTGAAAAAGTGGTAATAATGCCATGTATTTCCCGCAGACATTCCCATTTGGGTTGGTTTGGCAGGTAACGTGAATAATCCGGGTTAGGGCGGCGTATAACAAATATGGCTGGCTGCATCATGATGTTATCTGCAGGAATATCTTTTTCGGGTGAGGTAAAACGGACTGTATAATGAAACGACTCACTCAGCGCTTCCTGCCCGGTAAATGACTCTATATCTGTTTCTATGGTGGTACGTTTAAATAGCAGTAAATAACGGTTGAGAGTGTCTGCCTGAATTTGTTGGTGCTTCTGGGGAATGTCTGCCATCTGAGCTTTCCATGATAATCGCGCTCGTGAAAGTTGGGCGGAGAGTAAGCCAGGAAAAAACAGCGGTAAATACGTTATTTATATGGTTGTTCATCAGGAAAAAATAACAAATCCGCCAGAGGCCAGGAAGCGTGTGCGTTGGTTAGGTGTTTTATTTTTAATGAAAATGGCAGGCTGTTAATAATTTTATAATGGAGCGGTTTGTTTATTATTATACTATTAGCCGTATTATGAATACGGGCACCTGTATTCAACATGTTTTTTGCAAGGTTGTTTGTTCAGCACAATAAAACGCCACAGCTGCGGCGTTTTATTGTGCATGGAAAACAGCAGAGATTATTTATGCCGTGATTTCAGGTTATCAATCACGGTGCCTAAATCCAGCTCCTGATCCTGCAACAGAACCAGCAAGTGGTACATCAGGTCAGATGCCTCATTCGTCAGTTCATGTTTATCATGCACGGTGGCGGCCAGCGCGGTTTCCACACCTTCTTCACCCACTTTCTGGGCAATGCGCTTGGTGCCGCTGGCATAAAGTTTTGCTGTGTAAGAGCTGGCCGGGTCCGCGTGTTTGCGCTCTGCCAGCAGGCTTTCCAGCTCGTACAGAAAATGCCACTGATGGTGGGTATCGCCGAAACAGCTGGACGTCCCTTTGTGGCAGGTGGGGCCGATGGGGTTAGCCATTACCAACAGGGTGTCGTTGTCGCAGTCAGCGGTAATACTTACCACATTGAGAAAATGGCCGGAGGTTTCGCCTTTGGTCCACAAGCGTTGTTTAGTGCGTGACCAGAAAGTCACTTTGCCATTTTGCTCTGTTTGCGCCAGCGCTTCCTGGTTCATATAACCCAGCATCAGGACTTCACCGGATACGGCGTGCTGCACGATAACCGGTAACAGGCCATCGGTTTTTTCCCAGTCCAGTTGCGCACGTTGTTGTTCTGTTAACACACTCGAATCTCCACACCTTGCTGCGCCAGATACGCTTTCAGTTCACCAATATTGATTAACTGCTTATGAAACACGGAGGCGGCGAGCGCACCATCCACGTTAGCGTCACGAAATGCTTCGAGGAAATGTTCCATTGTGCCGGCACCGCCAGAAGCAATCAGCGGAACATGGCAGACCTCGCGCACTTTTTTCAACTGAACCAGGTCGTAGCCATTACGCACACCGTCCTGGTTCATCATATTCAGGACAATTTCGCCCGCGCCGAGTTTTTGCACTTCCTGCACCCAGTCCAGTGTTTCCCATTGGGTGACGCGGGTACGGCTTTCATCGCCAGTATACTGGTTAACATGGTATTTCCCGGTTTCACTGTCAAACCAGGTGTCCACACCCACCACAATACACTGAACGCCAAAGCGGTCTGCCAGGCGAGTAATCAGTGCCGGGTCTGCCAGTGCCGGGGAATTAATTGAAATTTTATCTGCCCCGAACGACAGAATCCGTGCCGCGTCTTCCAGAGACTTAATGCCGCCAGCCACACAAAATGGAATGTCGATGACTTCTGCAACTTTGGCTACCCAGCTTTTATCGACCACACGGCCATCACTGGACGCGGTGATATCATAAAAAACCAGCTCATCTGCGCCTTCGGCTGCATAGCGCTGGGCCAGGGGGACAATATCGCCAATAATTTCATGGTTGCGGAACTGCACACCTTTTACCACCTGGCCGTCTCGTACGTCCAGGCAGGGTATTATCCGTTTTGCCAGCATTCGATTGCCTCCGTTACGGTAAATTTACCTTCCAGCAGGGCGCGGCCAACAATCACACCTTCCACACCACTGCCGCGCAAAGCGGCGATATCTGCCAGACCGCCAATGCCGCCAGAAGCCTGAAAGGCCACTTGCGGGTAATGTGCGCACACATCACGGTACAGGCCGACATTAGAACCTGCCAGGGTACCGTCACGGGAAATATCGGTGCACAGTACATGTTTCAGGCCAAAAGGCAGAAAGCGCTCGACAACATTCTCCAGAGACTGGCCAGAGGTTTCCTGCCAGCCACTGACCGCAACCTGCTTGTTACCCTGGCCGTCAATGCGCACATCCAGAGCCAGCACCAGCGCATCAGCGCCGAATTTAGTGAACCATTGCTCAACCGTTTCTGGGGATTTTACGGCGGTTGAGCCTACCACTACCCGGGTTGCGCCAGCGTCCAGCAGGGCGGCTACATCATCTTCGCTGCGCACACCACCACCAACCTGAACCGGAACATCAACACCTGCCAGCAGGTTTTGCAGTAAAGGAATCTGGCGTTTCGCCGGGTCTTTTGCGCCGGTTAAATCAACCAGGTGCAACACTTGCGCACCCATACCCGCGTAGGCCTGCAGGCGGGGCAGTGGATCGCTGCCGTAGTCGCGCTGCTGACCGTAATCGCCCTGATGCAGACGAACCACTTTGCCATCAATTAAATCCAGTGCGGGAATAATCATCTCGCTTACATCTCCAGAAAGTTTTTCAGCAACTGCGCACCGGCGGAACCAGAACGTTCGGGGTGAAACTGCACGCCGAAGAAGTTGTCTTTTTGCACGGCGGCGGTGAAGGCTTCGCCGTAACTGCATTGTGCAATGGTGTTGGCGCATACGGGCATCGCATAACTGTGAACAAAGTAAAACCAGGCACCTGGTTCGATGCCACGAAACAGACGGTCACCGGCTTTAGGGTAAACCTTGTTCCAGCCCATGTGAGGCAAGGGCAAGCCAGCATCCTTCATTTTAAGTACCGGCTGGTCAACCAGCCCCAGAGTTTCCACGCCGTTATTTTCATCACTGGCGGTGCCGAGCAACTGCATTCCCAGGCAAACCCCCAGCAAGGGTTGAGTGGCGGTTTTCACCAGTTCTACCAGGTCGCGTTCACGCAACTGGTCCATGGCGGCCTGAGCAGTACCCACGCCGGGCAGGATCAGTTTATCTGCCTGGCGGATAACATCCGCATCTTTACTGATGGCTGGCTCATAGCCCAGGCGTTGTACTGCAGAGCGGACAGACGACAGGTTGGCACACCCGGTATCAATAATGACGACATTCATTACAACACTCCTTTTGATGAAGGCAGTGTATCCCCTTCCACGCGAATGGCCTGGCGCAGCGTGCGGCCAAAGGCCTTGAACAGGCTTTCAACGCGGTGGTGATCATTTTTACCTTTGGTTTTCAGGTGCAATGTCACGCCCATGGTATAAGAGAGCGAACGGAAGAAGTGCTCGACCATTTCGGTGCTCAGGTCGCCCACGCGCTGGTAATTGAATTCGGCTTTATATTCCAGGTGCGGGCGGCCAGAGATATCCATTGCACAGCGGGCCAGGCATTCATCCATGGGCAGCACGAAACCAAAGCGCGCAATACCACGTTTGTCGCCCAGTGCCACACGCAGTGCTTCACCTAAGGCCAGACCGGTATCTTCAACGGTATGGTGGTCGTCAATGTGCAGGTCGCCATGGACTTTAACGGATAAACGGAACCCGCCGTGGGTGGCAATCTGGTCCAGCATATGGTCGAAGAAACCCACGCCCGTGTTGATGGTGCTTTCACCTTCGCGGTCCAGCCACACTTGTACGTCAATTTGGGTTTCCCGGGTATTACGCTCAACCCGCGCGTAGCGGTCGCGCTGGGTAAGTTTGGTGCAGATATCGGCCCAGTTGAGGTTATCTGGCGCATATTGCAGCCCCTGAATGCCCATATTGTTTGCCAGTGCGATATCGGTTGCGCGGTCACCAATTACATAGCTGTTGGCGGCATCCATTACCCCGCGAGCCAGGTATTTTTCAACCAGCCCAGTTTTGGGTTTCCGGCAGGCACAGTTGTCCTGCTGGAAATGCGGGCAGATAAGAACGTCTTCGAATTTTACGCCCTGTGAGCTAAGAACCTGCATCATCAGGTTGTGCGGGCCATCGAAGTCTGCCTGTGGGTAGCTGCTGGTACCAAGGCCATCCTGGTTGGTGACCATCACTAACTGCCAGCCTGCTTTTTGCAGTTGCAACAGCGCCGGAATAACACCGGGCTCAAAGGCGAGTTTGGCATAGCTGTCCACCTGGAAATCTTCCGGCGGTTCGGTAATCAGGGTGCCGTCCCGGTCAATAAAAAGATACTTCTGGCTCATACTTACTCCGCTGTGATGCTGGCTGACAATGCGTTCAGGGCGGTAACAACACGCTGGCATTCGGCTTCAGTGCCAATAGTGATACGCAGGCAACCGCCAAGACCAGGTTGTTTACTTTGGTCACGTAAAATAATGCCTTGATCCCACAGGGATTTAAAGACAACACTGCACTCACTTAACTTGAATAACACATAGTTAGTGTCTGAAGGGTAGACTTGTTCTACACCCGGCAGCGCCTGTAATGCACTAACCAGTTCACGCCGGTTGCGTAAAATTTCTGCCACCCGGCCACGCATGGCGGTTAAACCCGCTTCACTTAATGCCTGGGCTGCAATATCAGCAACCGGTGTGCTCAGCGGATAGGGCGCAATAACTTTTAACAGCAGGTCGATAACGGGTTTGTTGGCGAGTGTAAAGCCACAACGTAACCCGGCCAGAGCAAACGCTTTTGACAGGGTGCGCAGTACAACCAGGTGCGGGTAATCCTGCAACCAGGTGGTCAGTGTGGCTTGTGGGCAAAACTCAATATAGGCTTCATCGGCAACCACAATGGCGCGGTCACGGGTCATTTCCAGCAGCGATTTCAGGTCTTCCGGGTTAATCACCTGGCCGGTCGGGTTGTTCGGGCTGCACACAAACACCACTTTCACGCCATCCAGTTGTGCCTGCATGGCGGGCAGGTCAAGCTGCCAGTTGGCGAGAGTCGGAACTTTGCGGCATTCCACACCAATGGTTTCTGCACTCACACTGTACATACCATAGGTGGGCGGGCAAATCATAATGGCGTCCTGGCCTGGCTCACAAAATGCCCGCACCACCAGTTCAATACCTTCATCGGCTCCGCGGTTAACCAGCACCTGGTCTTTATTCAGCCCGGCGTAAGCGGCATAGCGAGTGATAACCGCTTCAGGCTGGCATTCCGGGTAACGGTTCAGGGTTTGCTGAGTCAGTTCGAAAGGTACCGCTGTAGGGTATTCGTTGGCATTCAGCCAGACATCACCTTTGCCGCCTAACCGGCGGGCTGACTGGTAAGGTGTTAACTGGCGAACATTTTCCCGTGCCAGTGCTTCAATAGACTTGCTGCTCATTGTGTTTCCCTCAACCCTGTTTGTTGTTTTGCGCCAGTGCGGCAACACGCAATGTCACGGCATTTTTGTGTGCGGTTAATTGTTCCGCTGCAGCCAGTGTTTCAATGGTTTGTGCCAGGCTGGCAAACCCTTGCGGCGACAGTTCCTGTACCGTCATACGTTTTTGAAAATCTGCCAGGCCAAGGCTTGAGCAGGTGGCGGTATAGCCGTATGTGGGCAACACATGGTTGGTTCCGGAAGCATAATCACCGGCAGATTCTGGTGACCAGTCGCCCAGGAACACTGAACCGGCGCTGGTGATGTCATCAACCAGGCTGCGTGCTTCACGGGTTTGAATAATTAAGTGTTCCGGGCCATATAAATTGGATATTTCTACGCACTGGGCAAGGTCGCGCGCCACAATCAGGCGGCTTGCTGACAACGCCTGGCGGGCAGTTTCTGCCCGAGGCAATTCAGTCAACTGGCGCTCAACAGCTTGTGCCACACGGCTGGCGATATCACTGTCGGGTGTCAGCAAAATAACTTGTGAATCCGGGCCGTGCTCTGCCTGAGAAAGCAGGTCAGAGGCAACAAAATCCGGGTTGGCACCACTGTCGGCAATGACCAGCACTTCTGAAGGCCCGGCAGGCATATCAATGGCTGCACCATCAAGCCGCTGGCTGACCTGGCGTTTGGCTTCGGTAACAAACGCGTTGCCCGGGCCAAAGATTTTATCCACCGCAGGTACCGTTTCGGTACCGAATGCCAGTGCAGCAATGGCCTGCGCCCCACCGGCCTGGAAAACTTCTTTTACACCGCACAGGCGCGCTGCATAGAGTATTTCATCAGCAATGGGTGGCGGGGAACACAACACCACCCGGCGGCAACCGGCAATACGTGCCGGGGTTGCCAGCATTAATACTGTTGAAAACAAAGGCGCTGAACCACCAGGAATGTAGAGGCCAACCGCCGCAACCGGGCGGGTGACTTGCTGGCAACGCACGCCTGGCAATGTTTCGATATCAACCGTTGCCAGTTGCTGGGCACGGTGGAAGGTTTCAATGTTTTTGACCGCTACAGCCATTGCCTGTTTAACGTCATCACCCAGGCGTGCCACTGCAGCATCAATCTCAGCTTCGCTGACGCGCAATTCACTGACGGCGGTTTTATCAAAGCGGGCGCTGTATTCGCGTAAGGCATCATCACCACGATTTTTAACGTTATCGAGGATTTCGCTCACGGTGCGGGTGATGCTGTCAGAGGCAGAAATTGCCGGGCGCATCAACAGTGCGCGCTGTTGTTCAGCATCGCACGTATTCCAGTCAATCAGGGTATCGAAGCGGCTCATGGTCATTACTCCATCATTTTTTCAATGGGCAGGACAAGAATGGAGCTGGCACCCAGCACTTTCAGTTTTTCCATGGTTTCCCAGAACAGGGTTTCGCTGCTGACCATGTGCATGGCAACACGCTGTTTGTCGCCAGCCAGCGGCAGAATGGTGGGGCGCTCAGCACCTGGCAGCAGGGCAATCACTTCTTCCAGGCGGTCGCTTGGCGCGTGCATCATGATGTATTTGGATTCGCGGGCCTGAATCACACCCTGAATACGGGTCATCAGGCGGTCAATTAACTGTTGTTTGGCGCTATCCATTTCGCCATCACGCTGAATCAGGCAGGCTTTGGAGCGGTAAATCACTTCCACTTCACGCAGGCCGTTTGCTTCAAGCGTTGCTCCGGTAGATACCAGGTCACAAATGGCATCGGCAAGGCCGGCACGGGGAGCAACTTCAACGGAACCATTCAATAAGCAGGATTTGAACTGAACATTTTTTTGGTCGAGATAACGTTTGAGCAGGTGCGGGTAAGACGTGGCGATACGTTTGTTATTCAGGGCAGCCGGGCCATCCCAGGTTTCATCAACCGGCAGAGCCAGCGAAAGGCGGCAACCGCCGAAATCGAGGCGGCGCAGTGTGAAGTAACGCGGGTCCTCACCTTGTGCCCGGCGAGTCAGCAATTCTTCTTCCAGCACATTTTCACCAATAATCCCCAGGTCAACAACGCCATCCATAATCAGGCCCGGGATATCGTCATCGCGTACACGCAGAATATCGATAGGCATATTCTCAGCCAGTGCGATCAGGCGTTGTGTGTGCAGGTTCACCTTAATGCCGCAACGGGCGAGCAGTTCGCGTGAGTCATCACTTAAACGGCCTGATTTTTGAATAGCTATGCGTAAACGTGAATTATCTAACATTATGTTGTTACCTCTTAACCTGTTTAACTCTGCCCGAAAAACGTAATAAAAAAGCCCCCGGAAGTGTGACCTTCCGGGGGCTTTTCATTGCGTTCATGCACCACTGGAAGATCTGAATGTCTTCCAGCACACATCGCCTGAAAGACTAGTCAGGATGATGGTGATGATGGTGGTGTTTAAATTGAACGCTTTTCATAAAATTCTCTGTATGAATGACTATTCATTAAGTGGTACTTACCGTAAACCAGGTTAAGGGCTGAACGCAAGCCCTTTTTTACAAGATTAAGAACTTTCATTTTCATCCTGACATTGTTGGTAACCCGCGACAGGCGTAGCGTAGTACTATGATTATGTTATCAGGGCTGGATTACGCTATCAGGGCAATCCGGGCAGGTTTAATCCATAATGCCAGGATTAAGCTTGCAAGGGATTAAGTAATATGCGCCGGGTAACTGGCACAGCGCTAACACTGCACAATAAGCTGATAGCGTACCAGGAAAACCCTGATTAATACCCAAGATGTGAACACCGTTAAGGAGAGCAGGTATGAAAAAGGTCGCCATTGTCGGTCTGGGCTGGCTGGGAATGCCTTTGGCATTGTCCCTTATGGCGCAAGGGTGGGAAGTGAAGGGCAGTAAAACGTCACAGGATGGCGTGGAAGCGGCGCGCATGTGTGGTGTCAGTTGCTGTCAGCTCCAACTTGAGCCTGGATTAACCTGCGATAACGATGCGCTGGATGAACTGCTGGATGTCGATGCGCTGGTTATTACGTTACCCGCCCGGCGAACAGGGCCGGGGGATAACTTCTACCTTACTGCAGTTCAGGAACTGGTAGACAGTGCCTTGGCACGCCATGTACCCCGTATTTTGTTTACCAGCTCAACCTCGGTATATGGTGATGTTGACGGCATCGTTAAAGAAACCACACCGTTAAATCCGTCTACGGCAAGTGGCAGGGCGTTACAGGAGCTTGAACGCTGGTTGCATAATTTGCCCGGAACGTCGGTGGATATTTTACGCCTGGCAGGCCTGGTGGGGCCACAACGCCACCCGGGGCGTTTCCTGGCCGGGAAAACGGTATCAGGTGGCAACAATGTGGTAAATCTGGTGCATCTGGAAGATGTGGTGGCAGCAATCAGCCTGCTGTTGCGAGCCCCAAAAGGTGGGCATGTCTATAACCTGTGCGCACCTTCACACCCCACCAAACGCGAGTATTACCCCATGATGGCTGAAAAGCTGGGTGTGGTTGGGCCACTATTTACTGATGAACCAGGGCAACCTGGCGGCAAGAAAGTGGACGGTAACCGAATCTGTAATGAACTGGGGTTCGAATACATTTGGGCGGACCCGTTTGTTATGCCAGTAGAGTAATTTTATGTGGCATTTAAAATCATTTATTATCATTGTGTTACGGTAATATAGCCAGCGGGCCAGTTGCCCGCTAAACACCCCCCTGAACCGAAAGTGCGTTTTCACCTATTGTCAGTGCTTTGTCAGCTTGATTTTACACTCCGCAATGTGCAGAATACGCGCCCTGTAAAAATGATGATTAGCCGACGTTTATTTCACGTCGGTTATTTTTTTGCATAAAAAACACTTCGTTTAAATAAGAGGCCGGGCTTCGTTCCGGATAGATAGTCACTTTCAGATTTCGACCGTCGTGTCGCTCAAGGATACCAATATGGGGCAATTTATTGCTTTTGCGATGGCTCACGCCGTAAGAGGTAACGCTCATGTCGCATAACGTCACTCCAGGTGCAACCCCTCGTGTGGGCTTGCGTAAAACGCTTACCCTGATCCCTGTAATTATGATGGGTCTGGCGTATATGCAGCCTATGACCCTGTTTGATACGTTTGGTATCGTATCGGCGAAAACCGATGGTCACGTCGCCACGGCTTATGCCTTTGCATTAATTGCTATTCTGTTTACCGCGCTGAGCTACGGCAAACTGGTGCGCCGCTTCCCGTCTGCGGGCAGCGCCTATACTTATGCGCAAAAGTCTATCAGCCCGGTGGTTGGGTTTATGGTGGGCTGGTCTTCACTGCTGGATTATCTGTTTATGCCGATGATCAACATCCTGCTGGCGAAGATCTATTTTGAGGCGCTGGTGCCCAGTATTCCTTCCTGGATTTTCGTTGTGCTGTTGGTAGGTTTCATGACTATCTCCAACCTGCGCAGCATCAAGGCAGTGGCTAACTTTAATACCGTGATTGTTGCGCTTCAGCTGTCGCTGATGGCTGTAATCACCGGGGTATTAATTTATGGTGTATTCCACGGCCAGGGCGCAGCTACACTAACCAGCAGCCAGCCGTTCTGGAACAGCAATGCACACGTAGTGCCGATGATTACCGGTGCGACAATTCTGTGTTTCTCTTTCCTGGGCTTCGACGGTATCAGTTCACTGTCTGAAGAAACCAAAGATGCTGACCGCGTCATTCCGAAAGCGATTTTCCTGACTGCACTGATTGGTGGTGTGGTGTTTATCGTGGTGTCTTACTTCCTGCAACTGTGGTTCCCGCGTATTGCAGAAGAAGCGACCCAGCCAGACATCATGCTGGCGGTTGCCGGTAAAGGCTTCCAGTTTGGTGTGGTGGTATTCTCTACTGTTACCGTACTGGCATCTGGGATGGCGGCGCATGCCGGTGTTTCCCGCCTGATGTACGTGATGGGGCGTGATGGCGCATTCCCGTCGCGTTTCTTCGGTTACCTGCACCCGGTATGGCGCACACCGGCAATGAACGTTCTGTTAGTGGGCGCGATTGCACTTTTAGCGATTAAATTTGACCTGGAAACAGCAACTGCATTGATTAACTTTGGTGCGCTGGTGGCGTTTACCTTTGTTAACCTGTCGGTGATTTCACAGTTCTGGATCCGTGAAAAACGTAACAAGACACTGAAAGACCACTTCCAGTACCTGCTTCTGCCAGTACTGGGTGCTCTTACTGTTGGGGCGTTGTGGGTAAATCTGGAAGAAAGCTCCATGATCCTCGGCCTGATTTGGGCGGCTGCCGGTCTGATTTACCTGGCCTGCGTGACCCGTGTCTTCCGTAATCCAGTGCCACAATACGAAGATATTGCCTGAGATTAACCTGACTCACCTGCAATAATAAATGGCCCCAGTGTTGCTGCACTGGGGCCGTTATTGTTTATGGCTTACCCTGCCTGAGCTATCAGTTCACCAGTTCCTGCACATATTGGTAGAGTGCTTTCAGCAGTTGCTGTTTGTCTGCCGGGCCTTCGTACTGTTGCCAGAGTTGCGCCAGCTCACTGGCATAGTGCTCCAGGTTTTCTGGAGAGAACACCTCGCGGCGATGTGCCAGCCAGCGCTGTTGTTCGGCTTCATCCAGGGTGCCGGGGAAGTTGCGCGCGCGGTAGTTAAACAACAGTTTTTCAATTCTTGGGTCGCCAAAAGTAATATCCAGCGCCGGTAAATTTTTCGGCTCGGTTTCCTGAATAATCTTCATGCCATTGCGGTCTGCATCACTGAAAAAGCCGTTGTAGAGTTGGGCATCGACATTTTCTGGTGGGGTAAAAGGCGCTGCACCGGCAAACAATGCCACCACTTTCTCCCGCACGTCCGGGTTGGCCTGTAGCACGCGCAGGTTTGACAGGCACAGCTCCCGGTCAATATTCAGCCGTTGCGCGTCTTCCGGGCGTAATGTACGAGCCTGCGCCAGAACCGGGCATTTATTCAGGTGTACCAGTTTAACCGGCACGGGCAGGTTAGCACCCAGTTCTGCTTTCGGGGTATATAACCGCTCACGCAGGGTATCTGCATCCAACTCCAGTAACGGCGAAACATCAGCAGCCAGATCCACCATAATCACCGCGTTGCGGTTGTCCGGGTGCCATGCCAGTGGGGCAACCCAACTGGTATTGCCCCGGCTGGCACCGAACATACCAGAAACATGCACCAGGGGTGACATTTTGGGAATATCAATCAGCGTCATCAGCTTTTGTTTGCTGCGGTACTGCCACAGGTAATCAAACAACCGTGGCTGATGTTTTTTTACCAGTTGTGCCATGGCGATGGTTGCCCAGACATCAGCCATGGCATCGTGCGCATTACTGTGTTCAATGCCATTGGCGGCAGTCAGGTGCTCCAGGCGAAAACTGGGCAGCCCGTCTTCATTTTCTGGCCAGTTAATGCCTTCCGGGCGCAGGGCATAGCAGGCGCGCATAACATCCAGCAAATCCCAGCGTGAATTGCCGTTTTGCCAGCTCCATGCATAAGGGTCATAGAAGTTACGGTAGAAAATATTGCGGGTGACTTCGTCATCAAAACGGACGTTGTTGTAGCCCACGATACAGGTTTTTGGCACGGTGAAAATGTCGTGAATACGCCGGGCAAACAGTGCCTCATTTTCACCCTGTTCCCGCGCCTGCTGTGGTGTAATTCCGGTAACCATTACTGCGCCGGGTTGAGGCAGGTAGTCATCAGCCGGCTGGCAGAAGAACACTTCCGGTTCACCAATGGGGTTGAAATCGCTGTCTGTGCGTATTGCTGCGAACTGCGCTGGCTTGTCCAGCGCCGGGTGCGTGCCGAAGGTTTCGTAATCATGGAACAGGAAGGTTGGTTGAGCGGCGTCAGTCATTGCAGGTAGTGTCCATCTTCGGTCAATACAGTTAACCATGAATTATGGCGAGTTAACGTCGTGATGACCACCGCTATCCGGCAGACAGCCTGTTTTTTGTGCTGAGAGCCGAGGCTTTTCAAGTGCATGGAACATAACAAGACGAACTGCAACCGGCTTCTGTCACATTTTCTTGCAATTTCAACAGGAAACGACACGTCAGTTTCCGTAAAAAGAGCGGCGAGAGAAATAATTGACGTTGAATGAGGAAATTGCGTTGAAGCTCCGTTTTTTAACTATTGCCACTTTACTGGCTACGTCCGTCGGCACAGCATGCGCGGCAACGGCCCAGGTACCAGATTTTTTCTCTGGTCCGCCAGCGCCGCCCGCTATTCAGGCGGCTTCATGGGTGTTAATGGATTACACCACAGGCCAGGTGCTGACTGCGCACAACGAGCATCAACAACGTGATCCGGCCAGCCTGACCAAACTGATGACGGGCTATGTCGTTGACCGGGCTATCGACAGTAAGCGCATCACTGCTGATGACATGGTCACCGTGGGCAAAGATGCCTGGGCGAAAGGCAACCCGGTGTTTGATGGTTCTTCGCTGATGTTCCTCAAGCCTGGCGACCGCCTGTCGGTTCACCAGTTAAGCCTCGGGTTGATCGTTGATTCGGGTAACGACGCATGTGTGGCACTTGCCGATTATGTGGCAGGCGGCCAGCCTCAGTTTGTGTCGCTGATGAACCAGTATGTTCAGAAATTACACCTGACGGACACACATTTTGAAACCGTCCATGGCCTGGACGCACCCGGGCAGCACAGTTCAGCCTATGACCTGGCGGTGCTCTCACGGGCCATTATTCATGGCGAACCCTCGTTCTACCAGATGTACAGTGTGAAAACACTGAGCTGGAACGGTATCACTCAGAATAACCGTAACGGCCTGTTGTGGGATAAATCCCTGAATGTCGATGGGCTGAAAACCGGGCACACTTCGGGTGCGGGTTTTAACCTGATTGCCTCCAGTGTTAATGGCAACCAGCGCCTGATTGCGGTAGTTATGGGGGCTGACAGCGCCAAAGGGCGCGAAGACCAGGCCCGCAAACTGCTCACCTGGGGCCAGCAAAACTTCCAGACAGTGGAAGTAATGCACAAGGGCCAGAAAGTGGGTGATGAACGTGTCTGGTACGGGGATAAATCATCGGTGCAGGTAGGCACGGACCAGGATCACTGGATGGTGTTACCCAAAGATGAACTGCAGAACATCAAGGCGAAATACAGCGTTACTCAGCCAATTCTCGAAGCGCCATTACAGGCAGGTTCGGCAATTGGCCAGATAACTTTGTACGATAAAGATAAAGTGCTGGATCAGTGGCCGCTGGTGGCGCTTGATTCAGTAGAAAAAGGCGGCATGTTCTCGCGCCTGAGCGACTGGGTTCACCTGAAACTGTAACCCGGCTGGGTTCAGCCAGCAGGCCGGTATATACCTGCTGGTTGTGCCTTCTCTTCAATTTTTGCATATTGACTGAGGGGAATTATCAATACTGGGTTTTCCCCCGGCTGACAGTATTTGTTTAATGATGTTTTTTATTTCATTCACTTTTTGTTTGAGTGAAATAAAAAATATCTGACAGGATTCATACAAGTAGTGTAACACGTTCAGGTCAGACTGGTTTTCATAAAATAATATAACGTAGTCATTCAGTGAAATAGTGTTTGCATTAAACGTAAGTGAATGGCTGTCAACAATATAATAGTTTCTGGTGGAATGTTTATTTTGTATGGGAAGACCGGAAATGATTGAATCAATACCGGCTTTCAGTGTGTCATTGTTTGTCATTACTACAATAGCCATTGTTCAGCACTCAAGATTATGCGTAATTGCGAATCATTACCACTTCATATATCAACAAGATAAATTGATCGTCAGGGAATGGGGAGGCTTTAATCTTAAGTGATAGTAACGGTTCGGTATATTTATTAAAAATTATTAAAAAACTTATAAGTGCTTATTTTTCAATTAATTAATTTCTTTTAGAATATATGCTATAATTCCGCGATGAAGAATGGCTTGCTGGCTAAAGGAAATGCAGCATATCAAGTGGCACTTTGGTGACTTTATTTTTGCACCACATTTACAACTGTTGTTAAGAAAACATGCGCATACCGAATATCGTCAGCGCCTGTCTGCGGCTGAAGCAGCAATCCTTGACCAGTTACTGGCTCATTGCGGCCAATTATGTGATAAGGACAACCTGACAACTATTGCGTGGCAAGGGCGCCCGGTAAGTGCTCAGTCATTACCTGTCGCAATTGCAACACTTAGAAAATATCTTGATTCAGGTGAACATGGGCTGGAAATAAAAAACATTCCCCGTAAAGGGTATCTGATTGAAATTGATAGTGAACTTCGTGAAGAATTAATACCAGAAACACAAACTTCACCTGCTGAAATGGTACCACAAGATAACCCGCTACCAGTGCCTGGCACTTTTGGGGTGGCGAAGTGGGTAAAATATTTGGCTGCTAATAATATCGCTAATAATATATTTGTCGCCGGATGTGCATTATTGCTGCTGTTGACGGTTTACTTTTTTTATTCCGTGTGGATACCGGTATCTTGCCAGCAGGCCGGGGAAGGCTACATCTGTTCTGTTTCCGATAAGCAAACACATACCGGGGCAAAACCTTTGCCAGGCAATAATCAGGTAATGTTTATTTCTGGTGAAAGCTCAGTGACTGTGAATATTCAAGAGAAAACGAAATGAAGAAAAGAACAGTTGCTGCGTTATCCATGATGGGAGTCGCCTGCATAATGTTTGCTGTGCCTTATTTTAATGGTATGGGCTGCAACTATGAAATGACCCTTAATGCGGGGAGTGCCCACTATGAAGGGGTGTGCCGCTGGGGTGTATTACATATGGTAGAGACGGATACCCAGACAGGTAGCCGTTGGGTGGTAAGTGCACGGCAACTGAGTTTTATGAACCAAATTATTTACCTGGTGCATACACGCCATCAACTAAATACAGGCGATAAACAAAGCAGTCTGAATACTTATAATCAGCAACAACGTGGTTTTACTGTTTTTAACTACAGTTGGCGTGCGGTAAGCGGGAACGAAATAGTTATTTTCCAGACATCGCCGCATTATGAAGTACTTAAGGCAAAGGTGGATGGCTATATTGATAGCTGGGATAGCCTGTTTGACAATAAAAAAACCTATATGGGCAACCATCGATAACCAGGATCTCACAGGCCTGCGCAAGACAGCCGTAACCTGTAATGAAAAGCGATGCCCTTCATGGTTTTCACCCTGAACGGTGGTGTTTTGCTCAGCATTTGCTTAACTCAGTGGCAAGTGTGTCGGGTTTAACAGGAGAGTAGCATGTACCAGATTCGTGATGTGCCTGTGCGCCATGTTGCCGGCTTTCATCTGGTTGGCCCCTGGGATGTTACGGTAAAGCAAGGGTTTGATCAGCTCATGTTATGGGTACGTACCCAGCAACTGGATCCGGAAGAGTGGGTTGCCGCTTATTACGATAACCCCGATGTGGTTCCGCCAGAAAAACTGCGTTGTTCAACTTTTATTCGGGTGAATGCTGATTTTGTTGTTCCACCAGCAAGTGAAGGGGTAATTTGTACCGCGCTGGCAGGGGGAACTTATGCCGTGGCCTCTGTACAGGTCGAGAATAACGACTTCGAAACACCATGGCGGGCGTTTTTTACGCAACTCTTGCAGGACAACCATTACCAAATGGATGCCAAACCCTGCTATGAAGTTTACCAGAGCGATGGCTCTCAAACAGGAACCTGGATGATTGATATGTATGTCCCGGTGACGAGTAAATCAGAACCCGTATAACGTTGGGTGTTCAACACCCGGTAACAGCTATTGCACTGTTGCCGGGTGAAAAACTTCACCAGCGATGCCCCTGAAGTCTGTTTTTTCATAAACCTGCCTTTTTTTAACTACAAAACCCCTTCGCCCGGTCAATTTCGGTTGCAAAAAATATGCTGCTGTTTGTAACAATGGGGATGAGCATTGAGAAAAAGAGAGTACAATTGCGCTTTTTGTATTCTGGAGAGCGGGTGTGCGTCCCGACAAGTCATTAACACCATTTGAGATCCGTATCTACCGCCATTACCGGCTGGTGCACGGCATTCGCATTGCTGTCGCTTTTGTGCTGGCTTTTATTCTGGTACGAATGCTGAATATTCCCGAAGGCACCTGGCCTCTGATTACGCTGGTTGTCGTGATGGGGCCAATCTCTTTTTGGGGAAACGTGGTACCACGCGCTTTTCAACGTATTGGCGGTACTGTTTTTGGTGCCACACTCGGCCTGGTTGCCCTGAAGCTGGAGCTGTATTCACTGCCGCTGATGTTTCTGTGGTGTGGTATGGCGATGTTTATCTGTGGTTATCTTGCTCTGGGTAAACGGCCATACCAGGCACTGCTAATCGGCATTACGCTTTCGGTTGTGGTAGGGGCACCCCCGGGTGATATGGCAACGGCGCTGTGGCGCAGTGGCGATGTCATCTTTGGTTCACTGCTGGCTATGTTGTTCACCAGCTTGTACCCGCAGCGGGCATTTATTCACTGGCGTATACAAATGGCTGAATACATTCATACCTTCAGTAATCTGTATCAGACCAGTGTTTCGCCAAACCTGGTTGAGCGCCCCCGGCTTGAACGCCACCTTAACCGGATGCTGAATAATGTTGTGAAGTTCCGCGCACTGATAACCCCCGCCAGCAAAGAAACCCATATACAGAAAAGTATTTTCGAAGCGATTCAGACTATCAGTCGCAATATGATCTGCACGCTGGAGTTACAAACAAATGCGCACTGGGCCTCCCGGGAAAGCCACTTTTTAATGATTAATTCACGCAAGCTGCGCGATGCCCAGGCGCTGACCCATACCACGCTTACTTCAATTTCACAGGCGTTATATGAGGGCAACCCTTTGCCGGTCAAAGCCAACAGTGAACGTCTTACGGAAATCATTGCCGAACTGCGTGAGCTGATGCAGCAACAACCACCCGGCGCACTACAGGAAACATCCATTCATGGCTATGTCTGGCTTAACCTGGAACTGGCGCGCCAACTGGAGTTGCTGTCGCAATTAATCTGTAAAGCATTGCGCAAATAACCTGCAACCAGTCGCAAAATAGTGGTAGCTTGTTTCGATTCAGCACTATTTACGGTTATGATGGCTGAAAGAGGGTGAACCCGTAAAAGCATTGTCATCGACGGCCTCAGTCAGTATTTTAAAGGCAAGGCGGTCGTTCTGAACGAATCCGAGACTTAATTATTAGGGGTGTGAAAATGGAAAATACCAAACCTTCATTCCAGGATGTGCTGGAGTTTGTGCGTCTGAATCGTCGTAAAAACAAACTGCAACGTGAAATCCAGGACGTTGAGAAGAAAATCCGCGACAACCAAAAACGTGTCTTGTTGCTTGATAACCTGAGCGATTACATCAAACCAGGTATGAGTGTTGAAGCTATTCAGGGCATTATCGCCAGCATGAAAAGCGACTATGAAGACCGTGTTGATGACTACATCATCAAAAATGCGGAAATTTCGAAAGAACGCCGTGATATCTCTAAAAAACTCAAAGTGATGGGTGAGCTGAAAGAAGCTGAACCTAAAGCCTGAGTCTGAGAGCCGTAAGCCAGGCTTACGTACAACAGATAAATAAAAACGCCCTCAGACTTGAGGGCGTTTTCTTATTAGTCGTGATACGTGAGCTGGCTATTTGAACCCACGCGGCAACCCTTTGCCGCTCAGGGTTCACGGGTAACCTGCTGTTTAGCCAATGGTCATCAGGCTGGCATTACCACCGGCTGCCGCAGTGTTGACACTCAATGAGCGTTCTACATACAGGCGTTCCAACAGAATGTTGGTTTCCCCACGGGCAAAACCCTGTACCGAAACAATCGCCCCGGCACGGTTGGCAACGGTGACACAGAGGTCACGCAGTTGGTCCGAGTCACCGTGGAAAATTACCGCATCATAATGTGCATCTGCCAGCGCATCTGTACCCGTAAAAGTGATATGCGCAGCAACTTCTTTGGGCAACTGTTTGACCAGTTGCTGGTGCAATGCATCATCCGGCCACAACACCTGGCAACCTACACTGGTAACCGCTGCCAGTTGCACCAGTGCATCCTGTTCATTATCTGCCATACACAACACAGTATCCCGCGGCAACAACAAGTATGCATTGCGCTCACCAGTTGGCCCGGGTAACAGGCGGCGGGTACCACTCTGAGCCTGTTCACCAAATTGAGCACAGAGTGCCGCCAGTTCAGGCTTGCCTGCAGCCCACTCAGTGAGTGCAGTATGTGCCGCCTGGACAGCTTGTTTGCTGCCTGCTTCGGTGGCCAGTTGTGTGTCATCACGCGAAAGCGTTACCAGTACGGCAGTTTCCGGGCGGTGAGACAGCAACCGGTACAGGTACAACGGGCCACCTGCTTTGGGACCGGTGCCGGACAACCCTTCACCACCAAACGGCTGAACACCAACCACAGCCCCTACCATATTGCGGTTAACATACATGTTCCCGACATGGGCAGAGCCCGTTACCTGAGCAATAGTTTCGTCAATACGGGTATGCACCCCGAGTGTCAGGCCATAACCGGCAGAATTAATTTGCTCAACCAGGCTGCTAAGGCTGTTACGGTTATAGCGCACCACATGCAGAACCGGCCCGAAGATCTCACGCTGCAGTTCATCAAAACTGTTGAGTTCAATCAGTGTCGGCGGAACAAATGTGCCACTTTGCCATTCACGGGCATCATCGCTGTTGCTACGCACGGCCTGAAAAACGGTATGACCTTTACTGCGCATTGCCTGAATATGCTGTTCAATATTGGCTTTGGCCTCGGCATCAATCACCGGTCCAATATCGGTAGTCAGGCGGCCCGGGTTACCCATCCGGCATTCAGCCATGGCGCCTTTGAGCATGGTCAGTGTGTGTTCGGCAACATCTTCCTGCACACACAGCACACGCAGTGCTGAACAGCGCTGGCCTGCACTGTCAAATGCGGAAGCAACCACATCCATCACTACTTGTTCAGTCAGGGCCGATGAGTCAACAATCATGGCATTCAGGCCACCGGTTTCGGCTATCAGTGGTGTTGGGCGGCCCTGTGGGTCGAGCCGGGTGGCAATACTGCGTTGCAACAGGCTGGCGACTTCGGTTGAGCCCGTAAACATGACAGCGCGTACGCGGTTATCTGCCGTAAGCTGTGCACCAACACGTTCACCACTGCCTGGCAACAACTGCACCACACCGGCAGGCACACCTGCCTGCAACAGAATTTGAATGGCCTGGGCGGCAATCAACGGTGTCTGTTCAGCAGGTTTCGCCAGAACACTGTTACCTGCCGCCAGTGCGGCAGCAATTTGCCCGGTAAAAATGGCCAGCGGGAAGTTCCACGGGCTGATACACACCACCGGGCCTAGCGGGCGGTGGGTTTCATTATCGAAATCATGCTTCACCTGGTCTGCGTAATAGCGCAGGAAGTCCACGGCTTCACGCACTTCAGCAATTGCGTTGGCGAATGTTTTACCGGCTTCGCGTACCAGAACCCCCAGCAGAGGCTGTAGCTGGTCTTCCATCAGCACTGCGGCACGCTCAAGAATGGCAGCACGCTCAGCAGGCGGGGTGGCAAACCAGATAGGCGCATTATTGACGGCGTTATTCAGTGCCAGCTCTACTTCTTCTGTGCTGGCCTCACGAACATAACCCACGGTGTCGGCAGGCTCTGCCGGGTTAATTACCGGCTGGAGTTCGCCTTCTGTTACATCACCTTCCAGTATTGGCAGCGCGCGCCATTTTTCACCGGCGGTGCTCAGCAGGGCAGAAGAGAGGGATGCCAGACGGTGTTCGTTTGCCAGATCCAGCCCGTTCGAGTTATGGCGGTTTTTACCGTAGAGGTCTCGCGGCAATGGGATTTTAGGGTGAGGTAAGCCGGGTAACCCTTCCTGATGTGCCAGTTTCTCAACGGCTTCTACCGGGTCGGCTACCAGTTCGTCAATTGGCAGTGCGGTGTCGGCAATGCGGTTAACAAAGGAGGTATTGGCCCCGTTTTCCAGCAGGCGGCGTACCAGGTAGGCCAGCAGTGTTTCATGGGTGCCAACGGGTGCATAAATACGGCATGGGCGGTTAAGTTTGCCTTCGGCAATTTTGCCCACCACCTGGTCATACAGTGGCTCACCCATGCCGTGCAGGCACTGGAACTCATATTGCCCGGGGTAGTAGTTCTGCCCGGCCAGGTGATAAATGGCCGAAAGCGTATGGGCGTTGTGGGTGGCGAACTGCGGGTAAATCAGGTTCGGCACTGAGAGTAATTTGCGGGCGCAGGCCAGGTAAGAAACGTCGGTGTACACTTTGCGGGTATAAACCGGGTAACCTTCCAGCCCGTCGAGCTGTGCACGTTTAATTTCGCTGTCCCAGTAAGCCCCTTTCACCAGGCGGATCATCAGGCGGCGACGGCTGCGGGTTGCCAGGTCAATCAGGTAGTCAATAACAAACGGGCAGCGTTTCTGGTAGGCCTGAATAACGAAGCCAATGCCGTTCCAGCCCGCCAGTTCCGGTTCAAAACAGAGTTTTTCCAGCAAATCGAGCGATATTTCCAGCCGGTCTGCTTCTTCGGCATCAATATTAATGCCGATGTCATACTGGCGTGCCAGCAAGGTGAGGGATTTCAGGCGCGGGTAGAGTTCTTCCATCATCCGGTCATACTGCGCCCGGCTGTAACGCGGATGCAGGGCAGACAGTTTGATTGAAATCCCCGGGCCTTCATAAATACCACGGCCATTGGAAGCTTTACCAATTGCGTGAATCGCCTGCTGGTAGGAAACCATATAGGCCTGCGCATCGGCTTCGGTCAGTGCGGCTTCACCCAGCATGTCGTAGGAATAACGGAACCCTTTCTCTTCCAGTTTCCGGGCATTGGCCAGTGCTTCAGCAATGGTTTCGCCAGTAACAAACTGTTCGCCCATCAGGCGCATCGCCATGTCCACACCTTTACGCACCAGCGGCTCACCACTTTTACTGATAATGCGGTTAAGGGAGTGGGAAAGATTCGCTTCGTTATGGGTGGCAACCAGGCGGCCCGTGAACAGTAACCCCCAGGTGGCAGCATTAACAAACAGAGACGGGCTGCGGCCCAGGTGAGAATGCCAGTTACCATTGCTGATTTTATCGCGGATCAGCGCATCACGAGTGGCTTTGTCCGGAATACGTAATAACGCTTCAGCAAGGCACATTAATGCCACGCCTTCCTGTGATGAAAGTGAGAACTCCTGGAGCAGACCTTGCACCATTCCGGCGCGTCCGCTTGCACTCTTTTGGTTCCGAAGTTTGTCTGCCAGCTGCCAGGCAAGCTTATGTACCTGGCCGGAAACCTCACCTGATAACCGTGCCTGTTCCAAAATCATTGGCACGGCATCGGTTTCCGGACGCCGCCATGCAGCAGTAATTGCGGCTCGCGTCACAGATTGTGGTAATATTTGCTCGGCAAATTCGAGGAAGGGTTGATGCTGGTCATCACCACTTGCGGACGGTTCTTCGCTTTCGTTCGCAGCACCCGCCAGTAAAGCCGGCAGTTCAGGCAACTCATCGTTGTTCTCCAGCCGTTCAAGGTAATTAAAAATTGCCTGCTTAATGAGCCAGTGAGGTGTGCGATCAATACGTGACGCAGCGGTCTTGATGCGTTCGCGGGTTGCTTCGTCCAGCTTCACCCCCATAGTGGTGGTTCCCATACCCTCAACTCCTGTGTTTGCATTGTTCGGTTATTGTTAGTTATCAGGCAATATCCTCTATGTTGCAACTTTGTGCAACCTTGTTAAATGTGATTTCGGTTGCAAGCTTAAGAAATGCTGATTTGTTAAAACTAAAAAACAGGTATGTTTATTGCTTAAGATCACTGTGAAGTCTGTTTTATGTGGTTTGTGTGGCAGTTTTGTAAGGTGCAACTCGTGAAAGTGTGAGCGAGTGCAACCAGGTGGCAAAAAAGCACCTGGGCAGGGGTGAAATAATTGTAATCACCGTGTTAAATCAATTGTGAACACAACAATGGCTGCTGCGTTAACAATGTTGCAGAGTGATAACAAGGGTTGCGACCACGTTCCGGCGCAACCATCCGGGGTGTAACCCGGCATAATAATCAGGAGAACTTTAATGTCTATGAGTACACCAATGGTGGTGACTTTCCTTATCTACATTGGCGCGATGCTGTTGATAGGGTTTATTGCCTGGCGTTCGACGAAAAACTTCGACGATTACATTCTGGGCGGCCGTAGTCTGGGAAGCCTGGTTACTGCGTTATCTGCAGGCGCTTCAGATATGAGTGGCTGGTTACTGATGGGGCTGCCGGGGGCGATTTTCCTGTCCGGGATTTCAGAAAGCTGGATTGCCATTGGCCTGGTTATTGGTGCCTGGGTTAACTGGAAACTGGTGGCGGGGCGCTTACGTGTCCATACCGAGCACAATAATAACGCGCTGACTTTGCCAGATTATTTCACGGCACGCTTTGAAGATAACAGCCGCGCACTGCGCATTATCTCTGCACTGGTTATCCTGCTGTTTTTCACCATCTATTGTGCCTCTGGTATTGTCGCCGGCGCGCGTTTGTTCGAAAGCACTTTCGGGATGAGCTATGAAACCGCCTTGTGGGCGGGGGCTGCAGCAACCATTCTCTACACCCTGATTGGGGGCTTCCTGGCAGTAAGCTGGACTGACACCGTTCAGGCCTCTTTGATGATTTTTGCTTTGATCATTACGCCGGTGATTGTGGTGGCCTCTGTTGGTGGACTGGGTGATTCACTGGAAGTGATTCGCCAGAAGAGCATAGAAAACGTCAACATGCTTAAAGGGCTCAACTTTGTTGCCATTATTTCCCTGATGGGCTGGGGGCTTGGTTATTTCGGCCAGCCACATATCCTGGCGCGTTTTATGGCCGCCGATTCGCATCACACCATTGTTAAAGCACGTCGCATTGGTATGGCATGGATGATCTTGTGCCTGGCAGGTGCGGTTGCAGTTGGCTTCTTCGGTATTGCTTACTTCCAGAACAACCCGGCTCAGGCAGGGGACGTTAACCAGAATGGTGAGCGCATCTTCATTGCATTGACGCAAATATTGTTCAACCCCTGGGTTGCCGGGGTGCTGCTCTCAGCCATTCTGGCTGCGGTGATGTCGACATTAAGTTGCCAGTTACTGGTGTGCTCCAGTGCGATTACCGAAGACCTGTATAAAGCATTCTTGCGCAAAGGGGCTTCACAGCGTGAGCTGGTGTGGGTCGGGCGCCTGATGGTGCTGGTGGTGGCGCTGGTGGCTATTGCTCTGGCGGCGAACCCGGAAAACCGTGTGCTTGGGCTGGTGAGCTATGCCTGGGCTGGTTTCGGCGCGGCATTTGGCCCGGTCGTTCTGTTCTCTGTTATGTGGAACCGTATGACACGTAACGGCGCACTGGCCGGGATGATTATTGGTGCCATTACCGTTGTGGTGTGGAAACAGAACGCCTGGCTTGATCTGTACGAAATTATTCCCGGCTTCATCTTTGCAAGTATTGGGATTGTGGTGTTCAGCCTGCTGGGTAAAGCACCGTCCAGCGCCATGGCAAAACGTTTTGCTGAAGCAGATGCGCATTACAAAGGTGATGCACCTGTTTCTCTGCAAACGGACAGCTAATTCACTCTGCAGTTTTAGCACCTGAAAACAGGCCCGGCAGCATTTTGCCGGGCCTGTTTTTTTCTGGCTCAGTTCCCTGGTTTGCCTGTCTTTTATAGCACTTTAGTTGTAGCTGGCTACGTAGCCACGGCAGTTTGTTGTCAAATGACAAAATTTTTCTGGTTTCAGTCGATTTTAATTAACATTCGCTCTTGTTTTTCGATTAAGACTAATGATAATCACTATCAGTGCCATTTACTTTTCTTTACTGCAAAGATTCGTTTCTTCACACCGGGAGTGATTCATGTTTGTCCCCTTTTTGATCATGTTGCGTGAAGGGCTGGAAGCCGCCTTGATCGTGAGCCTGATTGCCAGTTATCTGAAGCGTACCCAACGCGGAAATTTGATAGGTGTTATGTGGGTAGGGGTACTGCTGGCGGCCGGGTTGTGCCTGGGGCTGGGTATCGTTATTAACGAAACCACCGGTGAATTTCCCCAGAAACAACAGGAGCTGTTCGAAGCAATTGTTGCGGTTATTGCGGTGGTCATCCTCACCTGGATGGTGTTCTGGATGCGCAAAGTTGCCCGTAACGTAAAAGTTCAGCTTGAGCAGGCCGTTGAAGTTGCGCTGAAAAAGCACAATGGCCAGAGCTGGGCATTAATACTGATGGTGTTTTTCGCTGTGGCTCGCGAAGGGCTGGAATCGGTGTTTTTCCTGTTAGCTGCATTCCAGCAGGACCTGGGAATATGGCCGCCTTTAGGCGCCATGCTTGGTCTGGCAACCGCGGTGATACTGGGCTTTATGATTTACTGGGGCGGTGTTCGCCTGAACCTGGCTGCGTTCTTTAAATGGACCAGCTTGTTTATTTTACTGGTTGCTGCCGGGTTGGCTGCAGGCGCTGTTCGCGCTTTCCACGAGGCGGGCATTTGGAACTACTTCCAGGACATCGCATTTGATATGAGCGGCGTGCTCTCCACGCACTCGCTGTTTGGCACTTTGCTGGAAGGCATGCTTGGTTACCAGGAAACACCCAGCGTGAGTGAGGTGGCGGTGTACTTCCTCTACCTGATACCCGCACTGTTTTTCTATTTTCTCCCTGCGCGCCCGGCAGTACAGCCTGCCCGGAGCACTCGTTAATCTTCTTGTTTGCACTCTGACTTTGATAGGGATGGGTTTGATGAAACATTTTCGACACAGCACTCTGACACTTTCTTTAGCCGCGCTGTTTTATTCCGCAACTTCCCTGGCGGCGGATATTCCCCAGGTTAAGGTGACCGTTAATGACAAACAGTGTGAGCCAATGAGCATCACTGTAGATGCGGGTAAAACGCAATTTCTTATTCAGAACCACAGCCAGAAAGCGTTGGAGTGGGAAATCCTGAAAGGGGTGATGGTGGTCGAAGAGCGGGAAAACATTGCTCCGGGCTTCAGCCAGAAAATGACGGCCAACCTGCAGCCCGGCGAATATGAAATGACCTGTGGCTTGCTGACCAACCCGAAAGGTAAGCTGATTGTGCGGGCGAACGGCACAGCAGAACCCGTCGCGAAAGACAATATCCTGGCGCTGGGCAATGCTATTACTCAGTACAAAGCCTGGGTGACGTCTGAAACTGCTGCGCTGGTTACTGGCACTAAAGCCTTTACCGATGCAGTAAAAGCCGGTGATATCGAGAAAGCGCAGGCACTGTATGCGCCAACCCGCCAGCACTATGAACGTATTGAGCCGATTGCTGAATTGTTCTCTGACCTGGATGGCAGCATTGACGCCCGTGAAGATGATTATGAGAAAAAAGCGGAAGACCCGAAATTCAGTGGCTTCCACCGCCTGGAAAAAGCGCTGTTTGGCGACCATTCCACCAAAGGTATGACTCCGTACGCAGACCAGTTGTATAAAGACGTGCTGGATCTGCAAACCCGCATTTCCGAACTGGCATTCCCGCCAGGCAAAGTTGTCGGTGGTGCGGCAGACCTGATTGAAGAAGTGGCCTCCAGCAAAATCAGTGGTGAAGAAGACCGTTACAGCCGCACCGATTTGTGGGATTTCCAGGCCAACGTAGATGGCTCCCAGAAAATTGTCGACCTGCTGCGCCCACAACTGAGCAAAGCCAACCCGGAACTGCTGGCAAAAGTGGACGATAACTTTAAACGTGTGGATACCATTCTGGCGAAATACCGCACCAAAGATGGTTTTGAAAGTTATGAAAAACTGACTGATGCCGACCGCAAAGCCCTGAAAGGCCCGATTACCGCCCTGGCGGAAGACCTTGCACTGCTGCGTGGCGTGCTTGGGCTGGATTAATCATGGCTGATAAACATTTAGCCGCTGGCGCCGAACCCGGGCGTCGGCGCTTATTGAAAGGGCTGGGGATGCTGGGTGGCGCGCTGGCGATGGGCGGTTGCCCGGTGGCTCACGCGGCACCGGCTGCGCAACGTGCAGAAAAAACCTTTGATGATGAAGATGCCCGTAAACAGGCGGTGGATTTTTATGGTGAACACCAGGCCGGTATTCTGACGCCACAACAGTCTTCCATCATGCTGGTGGCTTTTGACGTGCTGGCGGCAAACAAAGACGACCTGGTGCGCCTGTTTAAGCTGCTGACCAAACGAATTGCTTTTCTGACCCATGGCGGGTTAGCACCAGCCACGCCAAACCCGCAAATGCCACCGCTGGATTCCGGTATTTTAGGGGAGCATATCTGGCCGGATAACCTGACCATTACCGTTTCAGTTGGCAGCGCGTTGTTTGATGAACGCTTTGGCCTGGCGGCACAGAAGCCTGACAAGCTGCAGGTGATGACTCGTTTCCCCAATGACTCCCTGGATGCGTCTTTATGCCATGGCGACCTGCTGCTGCAGATTTGCGCCAACTCAGTAGATACCGTGGTGCATGCCGTGCGTGACATTATCAAGCACACGCCTGATTTGCTAAGTGTCCGCTGGCGGCGTGACGGCTTTATTGGCGAGCATGCCGCACTGAGCAAAGGGAAGGTGACGCCGGTTAACTTACTGGGCTTTAAAGATGGTACTGGTAACCCGGACAGCAAGAACCAGCCGCTGATGAATGAAGTGATTTGGGTGACACCCGGCCAGCAGGAACCGGCCTGGACCCATGGCGGCAGCTACCAGGCCGTGCGCATCATTCAGTTTCATGTTGAGTTCTGGGACAGAACCCCGCTGCGTGAACAGGAGAATATCTTTGGCCGGGATAAAATCACCGGTGCGCCGCTGGGGATGAAGCATGAGCATGATGTGCCGGATTACGCCAGCGACCCGGATGGCAAGGTTATCCCGCTGGATGCGCATATGCGCCTTGCCAACCCGCGTACAGCTGAAACCCAGGACAGCCTGATGATGCGCCGGGGGTACAGCTATTCCCAAGGGATCACCGGTTCCGGGCAACTGGATATGGGCCTGCTGTTTGTCTGCTACCAGCATGATCTGGAAAAAGGGTTTATCGGGGTACAAAAACGCCTGAATGGTGAGCCGCTGGAAGAGTATATTCGCCCGATTGGCGGCGGTTACTTTTTTGCCCTGCCAGGTGTGGCAGATGCACAGCACTACCTGGCTCAGCAACTGCTTGAAGCCTGACCAGTCCGTGATGTGACGCTCCCTGCCGGACCGGGGGAGCGTCAGTATTTTCCCGCACTTATTAATGCCTTACTGCCCGCCGTTTTTTTTGCCATTCGGTCATCAGAATTTACTATGAGTTTTTTACTGTTATAAAACGGTAATATTTCTGTGCAATAACATTCACAGTGATTGGATGTGATGCAATAAGTACAACGTAAAATAAATGTTGCATTTGTAATAGTTTTTGGTGTACTTAGAGCATAGCGTAACTCAACGAAGTGCGTTTTTACGCCGGAGATCGCGAATGGTTGTAGCGTCCTGTTATGGACTAAGTTGTAGAAAACACAGCCTTCTTCACAGGCCCGGGGCTTCCGACCCTGTAAAAGCCGTCACCCCTGAATACTCCCTGATTTTCAACTCTGAACCTGTTTTCACCGGTCTGCCTTGTGCAACCCATCGCACAGCAGTACCTGCTCTTCAGGCAATCTATGGCTTACAAGGAAGCCAACAACAAACCTCAACGTTAGTTAAAATCGTGTCTGTGCGCCAGATACGGGAATTGAAACCAACAGAAGGTGCCATCCATGGGAAGACAAAAAGCAGTGATCAAAGCTCGTCGTGAAGCCAAACGTGTGCTCAGACGGGATTCACGCAGCCATAAGCAACGTGAAGAAGAATCGGTCACCTCGCTTGTGCAAATGAGTGGTGTTGAAGCAATTGGCATGGCGCGGGACAGCCGGGACAGTTCGCCAATTGTTGCGCGTAACGACGCTCAGGCGCAGTACCTGCATGCTATCGACAATAAACAGCTGATTTTTGCCACCGGTGAAGCCGGTTGTGGGAAAACCTGGATTAGTGCCGCTAAAGCTGCAGAGGCCCTGGTTCACAAAGAAGTGGACAGGATAATTGTCACCCGCCCGGTATTGCAGGCCGATGAAGACCTCGGCTTCTTACCTGGGGATATATCAGAGAAGTTCGCACCCTATTTCAGGCCGGTTTACGATGTCCTCGTCCGGCGTTTGGGGGCCTCATTCATGCAGTATTGTTTGCGGCCAGAGATTGGTAAGGTGGAGATTGCGCCCTTCGCCTATATGCGCGGGCGGACGTTTGAAAATGCGTTCGTCATCCTTGATGAAGCGCAGAATGTTACAGCAGCTCAGATGAAAATGTTCCTGACCCGCCTGGGGGAAAATGTCACGGTTATCGTTAACGGGGATGTCACCCAGTGCGATTTACCCCGTGGCGTGGCTTCCGGGTTAAGTGATGCGCTGGCGCGCTTTGCTAACGACGATATGATTGGCGTTGTGCGGTTTGGTAAAGATGACTGCGTGCGTTCTGAGTTGTGCCAACGCACACTGCAGGCTTATGACTAACCCGGAATAACACCGCGCTCGTAAGCCTGGTAAAACCTCTCCCTCAGGGGAGAGGTTTTTTATACTCTGTGCTGCGCCATTAAGCGCCGCTAAGCTCCAGGTGCTGCAAATCTGCCAGTAACCCTGGCCCTTCAGGTAACCAGCCTGATTGTTGTTGCGTCCAGCTGGCGCTTGCCGTCAGGTTCATGCCAACAAACATCGCGAACCAGCCAAAATGGGCTTGTGCCTGCTCAACTGCCAGCGAAGTCAGCGGTAACGCCAGGCGGGTGGCAATAGCTGCCGCCAGCGCATGCATCGCCACACCTTCCTCGGCAACCGCATGGTAGCGTTTACCTGCTTCCCCATGCTCCAGAACCAGGCGGTATAATCGCGCAGCATCTGTCACATGGCAGGCTGAAAAACGGTTAGTGCCATCGCCGGTATACGCCACCATGCCTTTTTCCAGCGCTAATTGAATATACGCTGTCAGCAGGCCCTGTTTGCGGGTGTCATGTACCTGGGGCAGGCGCATCACCCGCACATCGATACCCTGTTCCAGTAACTGGTTACCGGCTTGTTCAGAAATAATGCGCGGGTTTGGGTGGCTGAAATTCTGCACTGCTTCCGTTGCGGGCAGGCCATCTCCTGCATCACCCAGGCCCACGCCAGAAGTAATTAGCAGCGGGCGGTGGGTGCCCCTGAGCGCGCTTCCCAGTGCTTCAATTACCCGCCGGTCTTTCTCACAATTGGCGGCAAAATGGGTGAAGTCATGGTCAAACGCGGTGTGAATCACTGCATCTGCCCGGGCGACACCGGGTAACAGGCTGGCCGGGTCTTCTAAATTTCCCCGCACCACATCCACCCCTTTGGCGCGCAAAACCTGCTCGCCACTGTCTGAACGGGCAAGTCCAGTTACCTGGTGGCCCGCAGCCAGTAGTTCAGTAACAATATGGGAACCAATAAACCCCGTGGCACCGGTAAGGAATACACGCATAGTCAGTCTCCTTTATGTCAGGACACTGAGTGTGGCGTTAAATGGCAGGTGCGAACAGCCGTGAGGTTATCAGGGTATAAGGACTAACAGGTTAAGTGACTAATGGGTGCGGTGCCCGCCATAAAGGCAGGCACAAAGTTGTCAGGCCGGGGTCAAGACAGCAAGCCAGTCAGTAAGATTTTTATCCAGCATGTTTCCCCTGAACAGGGCGCTGCCTGACACCACACGGTCGATACCACCGGCACGCAAACTGGCGACATCCTGCAAAAGAAGTGAGCCATCCACCGCAATGATTTTGTGTTCCCGTGCATTACCCAACAACCGGAACAAGTCTGCCAAACGCTGCTTCAGTACCGGAACAGCGAGTTTGCTGCCAAAGCCTGGGTTAACCGCCAGGATCTGAATCACTTCAACCTGCTCCAGCAGTGGTACCAGTGTTTCCAGTGGTGTGCCCGGGTTCAGGCTGATACCGCGTATCACCGGCATTTCCCCGCCATCCACCGGTACAGTTTGCTCGCCCAGCCAGTGCAAAACCGCATGCACATTACCGGGGGATTCGGCTTGTAGCGTAATGCAGTGTGCGCCTGCTGCCACGCAAGCCTGTGCAACGGGAAAAGGGTTATTTACCATCAGATGCACATCTTTCAGCCACTCTTGTGGCAACTGCTCCACCGCCCAGGGGCCGACAGTGAATTGCGGGCAAAACTGCCCATCCATAATATCAACATGGAGTAGTGGTTGCTCCCGTTGCCGGAGTACCTGCAAATGGTCGTTGAGGTGTAGCCACTTCCCGGCCAGAATGCCGGTACTCAGCGGGTAATGCCGCAGCAACTGGACGCAGGCGGCTCTGTCCAGCCCGGCAAAGTGTGCGTTCATTGCAGGCTCCTTAGGGCAGAATACCAATAAAAGCAGTCTTTTTGCGTGGGCAGGTCATTAACGGTTCAAGTGCCGCCACACAGGCCTGGTAATGCGGGGTGGTTTTATGAAAGGCCACGGCCTGCTCACTGGCATAGGCTTCATAGATATAAAAACGCGTGGGCACTTGCGGGTCTTGCAGAACATCAAAGCGCAGGTTGCCAGGCTCCTGCACCGAGCCCAGGTGATTCAGCCGGAATACGTCCAGAAACTGTTCGACTTTGTCTTCATGCACATTAATTTCAACCAGCGTGACATGCATAATCTTCCTCCTTTGGGGTTGGGCCAGCATGGCGACTGCACTGGCCCTTATCACCGGTTTTTTAGCCTTTTTCACTCAGGAAAAGTTCATAAGCCTGCTGGACTGTGAAGCCATCATGCACAATGGCATGAACCGCTTTAATCATGGCGACCGGGGCATCAGACTGGAAAATATTGCGCCCCATATCCACACCACTGGCACCCTGATCGATGGCGTGGTAGCACATATCCAGCGCATCACGCTCCGGCAGCTTTTTCCCGCCAGCAATCACAATGGGAACCGGGCAACCTGCGGCAATGCGTTCGAACCCCTGGTCCACATAGTAGGTTTTGATAACCTGCGCCCCCATTTCGGCGGCAATGCGGGTGGCGAGTGAGAAATAACGCTGGTCGCGCGCCATATCTTTGCCCACACCGGTGACTGCCATGGTGGGCATGCCCACCCGCAACCCGGCATCCACAAGCTGGATAATGTTTTTAATGGACTGGTGCTCATGCTCACTGCCAATGTAGACCTGAGCGGCAACCGCGCAGCTGTTCAGGCGCACGGCATCATCCATGGCGACGGCGACTGCTTCATTGCTCAGCTCGGTCAGAATCGAGTTGCCTCCTGAAGCCCGCAGCACCACGGGCTTGTTGGTTGCCGGGGGGATCACGCTGCGTAACACGCCACGGGTGCACATCAGCACATCCGCATGTTCAAACAGTGGCGCAATCGAAATATCGATACGCTCCAGCCCGGTTGTCGGCCCCTGAAAATAGCCATGATCAAAGGCCAGCATCACGGTTTTGCCTGTTTTCGGGTTAAAAATCCGCGACAGGCGTGATTGCATGCCCCAGTCCAGCGCACCACAGCCTTTCAGGGCAAATACCGTGTTACGCTGCGCCTGGTCGGTGTGAAAGTTCTTGCCATCTTTGATGTCGTCTAAGTCAGCCATTTGTTCACTCCATCGGATAATAAAGCGGTAAAACCACGCCTGAAGCGTGCCGGAAAGTTAAAAGTCGTATTTATCGATATTGTCTTTGGTAAACACCACGCGTTCGGGCAGCAGAACAATGCCATTGCCTTTTGCTTCGTAGCTGTAGCCCTGCACGCTGTTGGGTGAAACTTCCACCTGGCCGACACCGGGAATATCCAGCTTGTCGCCAGTGTTAAGTTCGCCGTTTTTCAGCAAGGTATTCGCAACGTAAACAGCAATTTTCCCCTGGTTGACGACATCCCACAGGCCAAAGGCTTTAACGGTGTCGCGCTTAACGTAGGGGCGCATAACATTGGGGGTGCTGAAGCCGACAATAGCGATATTGTCGCGTTTGAGATTTTCGGCAGCCTGAGCTGCGGCAGGAAGCGCATTGGCGTCCGGGGCGATAATTGCGTCCAGATCGGGCCAGGCTTTGATGATCCCTTCGGCAGTTTGCAGTGATTTAGTGGCATCGTTATAGCCAAACTGGGTGGTGACGATTTCCCAGCCCGGGTGTTCGCTGGCTATTTTTTTCTTCGCTTCGTTCACCCACTGGTTCTGGTCGGTTACCGTTGGGCTGGAGTAAAAGAAGGCCACTTTGGCTTTTTCTTTCTTCACTTGTTGTGCCGCCATATCAACCAGCATGCCGCCCAACTGAGTGGGTGTTCCCTGGTCGATATAATAAGAGCGGCACTCGGGGCGGGTATCTGAATCCCAGGTGAGCACTTTAACGCCACGTTGCATGGCTCGCTTCAGCGCAGGGCACAGGCCGTCGGGTGACACTGCCGAAATAATAATGGCGTTGTACCCCTGGTTTACGAAGTTATTAATTAACTGCACCTGGCCGGACACACTGGGTTCTGTTGGCCCATCGTAAGTGACATCCACGCCGAGCGCTTTGCCAGCTTCTTTGGCACCATTCCCGCCACTGGTGAAAAAACCTACACCAACCAGTTTGGGAATAAATGCGATGCGCTCAGCCGCCTGCACAGACAGGCTTAATGTTGCCAGGCCGACAGCCCCCAGCCAGGCGATTTTTTTGATGCTTTGCATAGTCATTATTTGTTCTCTCCGAATAGTGCGTTGCATTGGCCGTGAAAAGTGGTAATCGCTAGCGTTGCCAGGCAGCCTGGGTACGCCGCAGCCAGTCGCGAATTTGCCCGCGATGAAGGCTGACGGAACGCCCGACAACAACAATAATGAGCAGTGCGCCAGACAGGGCGCTGGAAATTTGGTTGGGTACGCCCACCATCTGTAAACCCTGCTGAAGGAAGCCCACCAGCAAAGTCGCCAGCGCTGTGCCCAGAATGGAACCAGAGCCGCCGTAAATATTGGCGCCACCCAGTACAGCCGCAGTGATAGCTGGCATTAAAAAGGCGCTACCCAAGTCAGAACGGGCTGAACCGAAATAGGAAACCTGCAAAATGGCAGCGATGGACGCGGCAAACCCGGTCATGGCGTAAAGCAAGAACAGTGTGCGGTTAACCGGCGTGGCACTGTACTGGGCGGCGCGGGCATTCTGGCCGGTTAAAAACACGTTGCGCCCCTGGTGGGTGTTATGCAGCCAGGCCCAGCAAAGCAGTACGCTGAATAAGAAGAACAGCAGAGGAACCGGTAGCCCCAGCACGGACAGGTTGGCGAAGTTGGTGAAACTGTCCGGGAACCCCCCAATGCCTTCATAACCGGTGGCACCCGCCAGGCCGGAAAGCAGCAGGGCACTGCCGCCGAACAGGTACATGGTGCCGAGTGTTATCACCAGTGGGTTAATTCCGGTGTAGAGAATCAGCGCTGCGTTGATAAGCCCACACACAGTACCAGCCAGCACGGTGAGCACAATCGCCAGCGGTAGCGGAACACCTGCCTGAAACAGCATCCCGAACGTAATGGCGCATAACCCAATGGTTGAGCCAAACGAAATATCAATACCACCACTGATAATCACCATGGTCAGCGGCAGGGCAACAAGGCCAATGCAGATAAAATCGCTGGTGCTGAACAGCAGCACATTGATGTTCAGCATTTGCGAGTTAGCTGCACCAAACCCGAGGATTTCAATTACCAGCAGCGCAGCCAGTGCCAGTTCCCAGCCATAACGTTTGAGGTTATTCATCAGGCTACCCTCCGTTTTTTGTCATGGGCGGTTATTTCTGGCGGGTTTATCGCGCTCTTGCTGGCCGGGGGCTTTGGGGCGAAACGTGCATATTTCTGTTTGCGAATATTGCGGGCAAGTGCCATACGTAACCGGCCGTCAAAGACCAGTACACCCAGTAACACCAGCCCGGCAATAAAATCATTCCACCAGGCGGGGATACGCAGCAGCACCAGTACGCTGTCTATTTGGGTGAGAAAATAAGCGCCAAGCACCGCGCCAATAATGCTCCCGGAACCGCCCAGCAGGCTGACACCACCCAGTACACAGGCAGCAATGGCCTTCATTTCCAGCCCGGTACCTGCCTGGTTGGGAATAAAGCCGATTTGCGAGGCGAAGACGATCCCGGCAAGTGCGGCCATCATGCCATTAAACGCAAAGGCGGCCAGGCGTACCGATTCTGTACGCACCCCCAACTGGCGGGCACCCTGCAGGTTATCTCCCGTGGCGTAAAAACTGCGGCCAGTTTGTGTTTTTGCCAGGACCCACGCGAAGCCCAGCGCGAGGAAAATAATCACAATGCCAATTGGGGAAAGGCCCGGAATCACCGGTTCGGAAAGGTTTTTTAATTCCGGGGGCAGGCCTTCAATCCATTTCCCTCCCGTCCAGAGCAGCATAATGCCGCGATACAGGCCGAGGGTTCCCAGTGTGGCGACTATCGCCGGAATTTTCAGCCAGGCAACCAAAATGCCATTCACCAGGCCCGCACACAGCCCCAGTAACAGAGTGGCGGCAATGGCAACAGGCAGGCTGTAACCAGCATTGAGCATCAGCCCCAGTAATACCGCGCACATCCCGGTGATGGAACCCACGGAAACATCAATATTGCGCGTCAGCATGACCAGCACTGCACCCATCGCCAGCAGCATCAGAATTTGTGCACTGCTGAATACCATGGTGACGGTGCCAATACCAAAGTAATGGCTGTCGAGCGCACCAGGCAGGGCAAACAAACACAGAATGGCGATAAACGCAGTCACTTCCCGGTTCTGCTGGATAAATTTCAACATACATGTTTCCCCTGTGTGCTGGCTAAAGAGTCAGATCGAGGCTGGAGTGCGGCGCTCCCTTCGCCAAAGGCGAGGCGCATAATGGTGTCGACACTGATATCTGCACCACTCAATGGCAGGTTGTTGATTTCCCCCTGATGCATGACATAAACCCGGTCGGCCATCATGCTGATTTCCTCCAGGTCGGAAGAGATAAACAGGATGGCGACGTTCTGGTCGGCAATACTGCGGATCAACTGGTAAATATCGTTGCGGGCACCCACATCCACACCGCGGGTGGGTTCATCCACAATCAGAACTTGTGGCGAGGCTTCCAGGCACTTCGCAATCAGGATTTTTTGTTGGTTACCACCGGACAAGGTCCGTACCGGTTGTTCGGTATCGCTGAATTTAATATCCAGCGCCCGCCGGTAGCGCTCAAGCGTGGCGTTATCACGTTGCGTATGGGACCAGAACCCCTGCTGGTTATGAGTGAGGGAGCAGACATTCCACACCAGCGAAGCATCCAGATACAGACCAGAGGATTGCCGGTCTTCAGGCAAATACACCAGGCCATGCGCCAGCCGCTGGCGGGTATTCAGGTGAGTGATGTTCAGCCCGTTAAGGTGAAGCTGCCCGGCAGATACCGGGCGCAACCCATACAGTGTTTCCGCAAGTTCGGTGCGCCCGGCACCAACAAGGCCGGCAAGCCCCAGAATCTCGCCTGCGCGTACTTCGAGCGCAATATCCCTGAAGCCTTCACCGCTCAGTTGTTCAACCGACAGTACCGGGCTGCCTTTATCAACATCCGGGCGGGAGCCGGGAACGCTGAGCCACAGTTTTTGGGTGGGCGACAGGGCTTCATTGCGGGCCGCTGGCGTGATTGCCTGAATAATGTCGTCAGTAGAGAGTTCCTGTGTTTTGCCGTTCAGGGCAATGTTGCCGTCGCGCATTACGCTCACCACGTCGGCAATCTGGCGGATCTCCGGGAGCTTGTGGGAGATAAACACCGTCCCCACACCTTTGCGCTGCAGTTCCCGCACCCGGGAGAACAGGCGTGCAGTTTCAGCAGGGGTTAATGAAGCCGTCGGTTCATCAAGAATAAGAATGCGGGAATCACGCATTAGCCCGCGCATGATTTCCACCATTTGCCGGTCGGCGACATCCAGCATTCCCGCCGGGCTGGCGGTATCGAATTTACAGCCCAGTTCATTCAGTAACAGGGCCATTTTTGCGGTGGTTGCCTGCGAACCTTTCAGCCCAAACAGAATGTTTTCTTTTACTGTCAGGCTGGGGAACAGCAACGGCTCCTGAGGTACCAGGTAAATCCCCAGTTGGTGTGCTTTAACCGGGGTTAACCGGCTGCATACCGCGCCATCAATAGCGATTGTGCCTGAATCCTGCGGTGTAACCCCGGCAATGATTTTCATCAGGGTGGATTTCCCCGCGCCATTGCCACCGAGTAACGCGTGTACCTCACCCCGTTGCAGTGTGAAATCGATCTTTTTAAGCACATCGACGCCGGAAAATTGCTTACACAACTGGCTTACCTGCAAGAGTGGTGGGGCTGTCGGGTGACTGGTTTGCATTGCGCCTCCGTCCGTAACTGAACTCGGGAAATTTGAACAAATGTGTTTTGAAAAATTAATTGTTCATAAACATAGTTGCGGGGCGAGGATAAAACCTCTGGACGGATCACGTTTCTGTAATATTTGTATTTTTATTTTTTATTTGTTCATCAAGAAAGTTAGGCTTGTGGTATATGTCACAGATATTAGTTGTCGCAATGAGAACAATTGTGTTTAAAATTTAAAAATGTTCACAGTGAAGCGAAGTAACCACAATGAGTGAAACCACATTTATTCCTGGCAATGAAATGAGTGAAGAGGAGCTGGTGGCGCGTATCGCCTGGTTCTATTACCACGACAGCTTAACGCAAAGTGAAATCAGCGAGCGCCTGGGGCTGACCCGCCTGAAAGTGTCCCGCTTGCTGGAGAAAGGGCACCAGTCGGGCATTATTCGGGTGCAGATTAACTCGCGCTTTGAAGGGTGCCTGCAATATGAAGACACACTAAAGCAGCACTTTGGCTTGCGCCAGGTGCGGGTGCTCCCGGCGTTACCGGATGCCGATATTTGTACCCGGCTGGGGATTGGCGCCGCACATATGTTAATGGAGTCGCTCAGCGCGCAGCAGTTGCTGGCGGTGGGGTTCGGTAAAACCACCATGAGCACACTGAAACGCCTGAGTGGTTTTATCTCTTCACAGCAAATTCGCCTGGTGACGCTGTCTGGTGGTGTTGGCCCCTATATGACCGGGATAGGTCAACTGGATGCCGCTTGTAGCGTCAATATTATTCCGGCTCCTTTGCGGGCATCGTCCGCGGATATTGCCAAAACCCTGAGAAATGAAAACAGCGTGCGTGATGTGTTGCTGGCGGCGCAGGCTGCCGATGTGGCCGTTGTCGGTATTGGCTCCATCAGCCAGCGGACGGATGCCACCATTCTGCATTCGGGCTATATCACCGAAGGCGAACAACTGATGATTGGCCGCAAAGGCGCGGTGGGCGACATTCTTGGGTATTTCTTTGATGCGCAGGGGCAAATTGTGCCAGACATGCGTATTCACAAGGAGTTAATTGGGCTCAGCCTGGATGCATTAACCACGATCCCCCTGGTGATTGGTGTGGCTGGGGGAATAGAGAAAGCCGAAACCATTCTTGCCGCCATGAAAGGCGGTTATATCAACGCACTGGTCACAGACCAGAATACTGCAGCAGAAATACTGAAACTGATTGAAAAATAAATATTTTAATAATGAACACTTACCCTGATACATGGAGCAGTCAACGGCAGGAAGCGACATAACGCCGAGGATCTTTTTATGGCCCGACTCTGTACTCCTAACCTTTCACCACACTACCTGATGGCGCTGGATGCCGGTACAGGAAGTGTCCGCGCCGTTATTTTTGACTTTGACGGCAATCAAATCAGTGTCGGCCAGGCTGAGTGGCAACACCTGGCCGTGCCGGATGTGCCGGGGTCAATGGAATTTGACCTCACCAAAAACTGGCAACTCACCTGTAACTGCATTCGCCAGGCTTTGCATAATGGCAATGTTGTTGCGGAATCTATCGTTGCCGTTTCTGCCTGCTCTATGCGCGAAGGCATTGTGATTTATGACAGCAATGCCACGCCAGTGTGGGCCTGCGCGAACGTTGATGCCCGTGCTGCCCATGAAGTCAGTGAACTGAAAGAACTGTATGACTACACATTCGAAAATGAGGTGTACCGCTGTTCCGGGCAAACGCTGGCACTGAGTGCCATGCCACGTTTGCTGTGGCTGGCGCACCACCGGCCAGATATCTACCGCCAGGCTTCCACCGTAACAATGATCAGCGACTGGCTGGCCTTTATGCTCAGTGGCGAACTGGCGGTGGACCCTTCCAATGCGGGCACTACCGGGTTACTGGACCTGGTAACCCGGGACTGGAAACCAGGCCTGCTGGAAATGGCCGGGTTGCGCTCCGATATTCTTTCGCCAGTCAGGGAAACTGGCAGTTTACTGGGTGTTGTTACCACTGAGAGCGCTGCAGCCTGTGGCCTGAAAGCGGGTACGCCGGTGGTGGTGGGCGGTGGCGATGTACAACTGGGTTGCCTGGGGCTGGGGGTGGTTCGCCCGGCACAAACCGCTGTACTGGGTGGTACTTTCTGGCAGCAGGTGGTTAATTTGCCTGAGCCGGTCACCGACCCAAACATGAATGTACGTATTAACCCTCATGTTATTCCTGGCATGGTGCAGACGGAATCCATCAGTTTCTTTACCGGGCTGACTATGCGCTGGTTCCGTGATGCATTCTGCGCGGAGGAAAAGCTGATTGCTGAGCGCCTGGGGATTGATGCGTATACCCTGCTTGAAGAGATGGCGGGCCGGGTGCCTGCCGGCGCCTGGGGCGTGATGCCCATCTTTTCAGATGTAATGCGTTTTAAAACCTGGTACCACGCGGCACCTTCGTTTATTAACCTGTCGATTGACCCTGAAAAATGCAATAAAGCCACGTTGTTCCGCGCTCTGGAAGAAAATGCAGCCATTGTCTCGGCCTGTAATCTTAAACAGATTGCTGAATTCTCCGGCGTGGAAGCAGATTCACTGGTATTTGCAGGCGGAGGCGCGAAGGGCAAACTCTGGAGCCAAATTCTGGCGGATGTTACCGGCCTTACAGTACGGGTTCCGGTAGTCAAAGAGGCGACGGCGCTGGGCTGTGCCATTGCCGCTGGTGTGGGGGCCGGTATATACCCATCGCTTGCTGAAACCGGTGAGAAACTGGTGCGCTGGGACCGGGAACACCAACCAGACCCGGCCAATTATGCGGTGTACCACGAAGCCCAGCAGAAGTGGCTGGCGGTTTACCAGGACCAGCGCGGGCTGGTGGACCATGGCTTAACCACATCAATGTGGAAGGCACCCGGTTTGTAACCCAGGAGAGCGAATCATGCTGAAAACCAGTGAGCAGCAGCACCAGTACCGTTTTGGGGATAACGGGCCCAAGTACCTGGTTCGTGGCCCACAGTGCGATATGGGCGTCGTGGTACTGAACCCGGGCCAGTCATTTCGCAACCACCGGCACAAAGAAGCCTGCGAGGTTTTTTATACGCTAAGCGGTGAAGTGTGCCTCTACCTGGAAGGGGTGCTGCATGTGTTGCAGGAAGGGGATGTTTTGCAGTGTGAACCCGGCGAAGCACATTACCTGGTTAACCGTGGCGATGTGCCCTGGAAAGGGGTGTTTGTTAAATCCCCGCATTTAATGAATGACAGCCACCCGGCAGAGCCGGAAGCCTGGTAGCAAGCCGGGTGAGTGTTATATGGGGTGTTGCCGTATTTTGCGAGCAGGGCAGAGGATTTGTTGTGTAATGGTGTGGCACAGGGGAAAGGGCTTGCGGCAAAGAACTCCGGCTGTTGTTTGACCTGGTGAACTACTTCACGGCAGAAATGAAGGCACCACGCTGGGTGCGCACGGCTCAGGGGGTACAGAGTATTGATGACGTCCCGGTCTGAATAACGGCGTAGTGAAAGAGCCAAAGCCTGCAAATGAATGCAGGCTTTTTTGTCTGTGCAATGCGCTACTTATTAAGTCTGGTATGGCGAGTCAGTTAGCATGGATTCCCCATCCATCCCACAAGGCGGGTTGAACGTACCGTGCCAGCCAACCAGAATGCGGCCAAAAGAATCAGTAAAGCAGGCAGCACCTGCAGGAATACGCACCAGCCCACCGCCATAAGCAACCAACAGCCCGGTGCTGGCCTGTGTCTGCGTTGCTTCTTTATATAACGGGCTGGCTGGTAACACATCCGGGTCACCTGGCGCCTTCCAGAGTGAATCCGTGCCTTTAGCGGCGTGCTGCAATAAAGCTGCCAGTGCCTGGTGGCCCTGTTGGTGGGCAATATCTGTCGGGGTAGATGAATCATGAGTGAGCGCGGTTAATGGTGCACCCAGGCTTATTAACAGGCGGCAGGCTGGTTCATGCCCAAACCAGGCTGCCTGGTGAAGAAAACCCCAACCCGACCCGGGTTTACTGTACCGGCTACAACGCCGTGCCAGTACCGGGTAACATTCCCAGCCAGACAAAACCTCCACCCAATTGCCTGCTTTCGCCTGTTCATAGTTCCGTTCGATAATGGCGGTTAACTCGCTCATGCTGTTTATCCCTGCATAGTTAAATCATTGTGTGACGCTACCCGGTGCGCCGGGGAAAATCAATCAGCGGGGAGTCGGTAGGGTATTAGTCGAACAGGTGAGTGGGGTTATTGTTCAGGTTTTATACATCCAGCAAACTGCCCGTTTATGAGCGGCATTGAGTGATGGATCCCCCAAAATAATTCGCCGTGCAGGAAGGCGGCAGCGCAGAGAGTTGCCGGGAGCTTACTGGAGTAAGTGACCGGTGCGAACGAGCACAGCCAACACACCTGCAGGGTGAAGTATGCAGGGGAATGGCGAGGGAGGGATTGATTCGCTACGCTCACCCCTGCGGGGCAACCTGTTGCACAGGTTGTCCTGATACCTGCGGTATCAGTCGAACCCTGGCGAGGGTTCTCACCCTCCCTTAATGAATCACGGGCAATAAAAAAGCCTGTACGTGAGTACAGGCTCTTCTATGAAAGATGGCGGTGAGGGAGGGATTCGAACCCTCGATACGTTGCCGTATACACACTTTCCAGGCGTGCTCCTTCAGCCTCTCGGACACCTCACCAAATTTTTGCGCTACTGCGTGAGCAGCAACGGGGCGCTACTATAGGGAGTCATCCCCATACGGTCAAGAAGAATTTAGGGTTTACATGCCGTTCGGTTAAAGCGCGAGCAAATCACCGTTTATCTGGATTTATGAGACAACCAGCCAGAAAAACGAAACAGGTCAGTGCCTGCAAAAAGATAATAAAGTAATGGGGCAGGGAATAAAAAAGGTCAGTGCCTGCAAAAAGATAATAAAGTAATGGGGCAGGGAATAAAAAATGGGCGATGTTCGTGCAGGCTAACGCCCCACAAAACTTCGCCCGGTGTTATTAACGGGAAGTGATTACTTATGAGTAGTAACCATTACTTGCTGGTTAATCATCATGAAAACCATGCAGGTCTTCAACGGGCTGAGTAGATTCTTCACTCCAGAGCGTCAGCCTTAACTCCCGTATTTTCATTGCCAGTGCTTCCGCTTCGTCATCCATCACGGTATCCGGAAACTTGTCGGTACTGTACTTGCCTGGGATTGCAGGAAAAAACATCTCATAGTCCTCCGCAGATCACTGGAAGGGTTAGCATGGCAGGGTTATGTGTGAAAACGATGACAGAAGGGTGACGGTTTAACTGTGCCTGTCAGTACGGCAGAATTCTGCTTTAAGAGAAACACAATTCTGGCTGGGAGGGTATTCACCATAAGTTTGCATAATATTTTTATTATATTCTGATATTTTAATTTAAGTTTTGATAATGCACTTATTATGGGGGGTTATTAGTATCCATATGTACATATGGCTAACGGAGCCGATAAAGCTGATTTGCATCTTACTGAATAAACTCGGTTTGATACTTCTATGCTGCAATACATACCTACTTGTAACTGAGCTTCTGGTTTTCATAAAGGGATAGAGAGTAATGAAATGCATTCAATGCAATGAGCTTGAGTCAAATAAAGAATCCGGGCTATGTGATAACTGTGAACAAAAAGAGTTACGCAAAATTAATGGGCTGCTGTATCTACCCGCTCTGGGGCTAATTTCTTCTTGTACGCTGGGTTTGTTTGATCTGTATACCTATATAGATGCTGTTGTTAGTTATTTCAGAAAAACAGGGTTTATTTCGTACTATGCAATGGGTGCAGTTGCATTTCTGATGATAGGGTATGTTATCTCGCTCGGTACCTCATGGTTCTTTTTCAGGCGTAAGTCCGGTATCCGAAAAATCATGGTCATTAATTATGTTATTCGGTTGCTTGGCGCACTCTATCTGACAGTGCTCCCCATCCTTTGGTTTCAAGCACCGTTCGATTCATATGCCATGCGAGCCTTAACAGGCGCAGCTGTTGGGGTTCTTGTCTGGATCCCTTATTTCTTGTTTTCAAAAAGGATTGATACGGTCTTTTGTAAATAGGCGCACACTCATGCTCACCGGTAATGCCGGGTACAAAAATGAAATGGTGGCTTATTTATTTTATTTTTCTACTAAGGAGTTTTCATGAAATATCGCATAGCGCTGGCACTTGCCATCGCCATCGCAGTGGTGGGTTCAGCATGTGCAGACACGCTTCCCGGAAGCCTGTTGCACTGTGATAGTCGTTTTTTTAGCGAGTTATATAACCAGCGTATTTCGCTTAACCATGCTGCTCCGCTGAAGACAGATAATGCACATCATGCATGGTTTATTAGCGAACCGGGAAATCAGGTAGTGTGGTTCTCTCAGCCAATTAAATCCGGAGTATTGTCAGTTTCTGGTTACTGGCAGGATAAGAGTAACCTTGATGAAATGGGAGAATACTACTTCTGGGGCGTTCTTCTTGACGATTCACCAGAGGCAGTTATGGCGTCCCTGGCAAAGGTAAACTGGCACAAAAGTGGTGGGAACGGTGAATACTTCGCAAATCCCATGATAAAACAGGCCGGGTCAAACAGTGAGTGGCAAGTGAATACCGGTTCTGCGAGTGGTATTGCTCCGGCAAAAGGTAGTGTTGAAAAATTAGTGTTACTCGACACCTGGCAGGGTAAAACACGGCTTCTTTGTTCGGTTCAGGGGAGTGTTACAGCAGAAGATATATTACCTGTGCGCCCAGACCTTGAGGAAAATAAATAATGAAGTCCTGTATGTTATGCATTGCACTTATCTTGTTATCTGGATGTAAAAGTATTGGCAATGAAACACTATCGCAAAAGCCTGAAGCTGGCCCTCGCCCGGCCGGGTTGGTAACCATGCTGGAAGATAAGAGCGGTGGTACTTATATGGATATGCGTAGTGTCTCTGCTTATCAGGGAAATAACCATTTAAGGCGATTCCATCTAATCAATCATTATATCCCTGCGCAGCACATGAGCGCTGAGAAGCCTGTCTATGTTGCCAGTTCAACGGTAATTAATGTTGTAAACTGCGACACTCATCAGAGAGCGCAGTTTGAACGTATCTATTTTTCGCAGTATTGGGGGGAAGGGGATGTTATCGCTAAAAGAAGCCCAATAGGGCAGTGGCAAGACATTCCAGAAAACTCATTAGCCGGTATTATAGACCATGCAGTTTGCCAGATAGATCCCGCACGATTGAAGCCTGAACCCCCGAAAGATACACGCCCGGCTTTACTGGGCGAGTTTGACTAATAACAATCACTCTTGAGTGACAGATTGCATTTATTTGGGGGGATTACCAAAGTAGGCAAAGGCTTTGACCAGTGATTCATAGGTATGCTCAGCATCCTGGCTATCAGTTGCCCATGCATAGACGTGCCGGGAGTAACCGAGGGTGTTAACGGCGAAGCTCACTTTACAGCGCTGGTTGTTGACAACAGTCTCGATTTCACCCAAGTCGTGCTGGAGTTGCTGACCAGGCTGCGTCTCGAAGCGTACGGTCTGTTTGGACGCACGCAGGGCTCGTTTGGGATGCACATACTGACGCAACGTGGAGCGGCAGCCGTCATAACCCTGTTGTATGTGGCAATTACTCAAACAGGTAAATCAGTTTATGAAAGCGGCTCCACCTTTCCCCGGGAATCAACATGGGCTGGCAAAGGTGGAGCGGTAATATGAGAAGCTATTTACTCGTGGGGAAACTCATATACCGCTGCCAGTGGATACGATTCCACCAAAAAGGTAAGTTTTAAATGATTACAATCGATGAACTGAAAGAGTTTGAGCAGTCGATACTTACTGGAGTTATTGTGGGGGTTGGCTCTTTAGTTTTGCTATTTTCGTCAGGCAGCAGAATTATGATCCAATGTCCTTTCCAGTGCGGCAAAAAAAGTCATCTTAAGAGCGGGCATGGCGAGGATCTAACAACAAGTATTCTTCTATTCCCTACGCTTAATCAAAAAGTTGAGTCATGCCCCATGCTTAATGGTGAAATATTAACCATATGTTTTAGCAATGAAAATTATATACGCATTATTCCTGAAAAAAATGGTTTTGAATCTTATGTAATTACAACTAGTTTGGGGGATTATCCTGTGATTGCTTGTTGAAGATAATTCTAGTTTGGATGACTTTGTTCATTTTTAAAGACAATGTAAGATTGAGCTGTGAAAAAAGCGCGTCAGGGTAAAAAGTTTCTGCTCCGGAAGTACAGCAGGGAAAATAGATTGTAACTCACGGAAAGTACAGGGAAAAACTGTTATCATCACAGGGGTATGCGTCGGATCGAGTTGTTGTTGAGAATAACTCGCTGAGTGTGAAGCAAAACCAGGACCGGGCCAGAGAAATGACTCAGTGTCAGGGTGATGCCTGTGATGCTGTTGTTGATAAATATAAAAAAATAAATGCTGAGCAGCATGAACGCGTTGTGGGATGTAAAGGCGCTCAGGACTGTGTTAATAAAGCCAATGAGGTGAGCGAGTTACAAGCAGATTATGCTCGTCGTACTGGCGAGTTGCTGGAAAAGGCGCGTGTTAAAGGTAGTTTAAGCCCGACAGAACAGGACGAATTAGCTTTTCTTCAGGTGACGACGATCCAGCTTGAAGCAGACAGAACGGCTGCGATCCACAATGCATTAATGTCTGGTGATTCGTCTGAAGCAAAACAACTTGCGATAAACTCGTTAGCGCAGGTGGCCGGAACCAGCGCAGCGGGGATAGCGGCTGGGATTGGGAAAGGAGGAAAGGGTAGCTCGCTACCTACACCAACAGTTTCTGCAACTGCAAAAGCGGAAAAATCCACACTTGATGATATTTTACAGGGAGAAAGCCAGACAGCAAAAAACACCGCTACGACGAATAAAGCTGAATCAGCGGCGGCTGGGGTTATAAGTAATGAAGCCCATAACGCAGCAAGCTATGCTGGATTAAAATTGGACTTACAGACTACTCAAGCAGCAAATGATGTTGTGGATAGCTTGCGGACTACCGGAAAATTACCATCAAATTATGTAACCAAGCAAGTTGCAGAGGATAATGGATGGGCCGGTGGTAAAGCCTTAAATAATTATGTTTCTGGTGGGCAGATAGGCGGTGATGTATTCCATAATACAACCAATTTGCTACCTTCAGCTCCAGGACGGTCTTGGTATGAGGCTGATGTTGGATTAAATAATACGATGTCAAGAGCAAAGCAAGCAGGTACACGCTTGTTGTATTCTAACGATGGATTACTGTATATCACTACAGATTATTATGAAACGGCGACATCAATAGGAAAATGGAAATAATCAGGGGTATGTATGTGCCACAATGTCACAATAGATGGTGATGAAGTAGATTCAGAGTACGATTTTCATCGTGCAATAGCGAATGCTTTAGATTTTGGGGCATATTACGGTAATAATACTGATGCCCTTTGGGACATGTTAAGTTCAGGGATGGCTTGCGGTGTGTGTTTACATTGGAAAAAATCAGCCGTTTCCCGGAAAAAACTGGGAACTGCTTTTGATATTATCATTGAACTATTTGAGAAAACTAAAGATAGATATCAGGGTAAAGGGCAGGAAAAAGAGTTTCAATTTTTTCTTGAATGAATAGGGCGGTGTTTTTTAATGACGAACTCCTATATTGAGTACGTTTAATTAAAAAATCTCGGTCCTTAACAGGCCGAGATTTTTTATCTGCTTGTCAGATCTTAAGCTCCGCCTCAATCTCCAGCCGCCCGCGCTCGACGGTGACGATAACGGGCTGTCCGGTGTTAAAGCGGAGATCTTCCAGCCAGCGGCCCTTCAGCGTGAGTTGCGACGGCGGGTTAACCAATAACTACCAGTCTGTTGTTGAGCAGAGCGGAATCTTTGCAGGCAACGGCGCTGGGTTCACAGGCAATGGATGCCTGGATGAACAGCCAACTTGATGATGCGCGGAAGAAAGCGCGTGAGGAACTGGCCGCCAACGGAGAACTGGCGGGGCTGAGTGAAGAGGCTGTAAACAAACGGGTGGAGGCATCGGCAACATACAAAGAGGCAGAGGCGAATTATGGTGTTGGCAGCACATACTGGACGGCAGGCACAGCAGTAACCGGCCTGTTATCCGGCGTACTGGGTGGGAATATCCAGGGAGGCATGGCATCAGGTGCGGCACCGGTACTGGCGCGGCTGGTGAAAGATGTGACAGAGAAGCATGACAGTGCGCGGGTGGCATTGCATACGTTGGTTTCGGCCGCCCTGGCGAAGGCGCAGGGAGGAAATGCGGTAGCCGGTGGAGTGGGAGGGCTGGTATCCTCAGTAAGCGCTCAGGAACTGGCGAAAGCGCTGTATAACAAGGACGCAGAAGAGCTGACATCGGAAGAGAAAAGTGTGGTGACGACCCTGGTTACTGCACTGGCTTCTGCGGGCGGTAGCGTGGCCAGCGGCGACACACGCGGGATGGTGAGTGCGGGTAATGCAGCGCGGGTTGAGGTTGAGAATAACTCGCTCAGTGATGTTATCGATGCCACATCACAAGGTAAGACACCTCAACAGGTTGCTGAAGAGCGTGTTAATGCAGAGATTGAGCGTTACAGGAAAGAAAACTGTGCAGGAATGAGTGCAGGTGCCTGCTCAGCTAAAATGGCAGAAGATCGCGACAAATTTTTCAGAGAAGCCGCTTCTTTAGGTATTGATTTTGTGCCAGTGGTCGGTGATTTTAAAAGTTTTGCTGAAGCTGATGACTGGATTGATTACACATTAGCTGCTGCGGGCACATTGCCTTTTGCTAAAGTTTTCACGAAACCACTGAAAGAGGCTAAATTACTGTTAAAAGCCGGCGATCTTGATGGGGCTAATAAGCTCATAAAAGAAGCGAGTGATGGTATACCAACAAAGTTGCCTCAAGTCCTACATCGCAATCATCAAGTGGAGTATGGAAACCAGATCATGATGTAGAGGTAAATACTGGTTCAGGTAAACAAAAAGATTCTCAGATATGGACTGAAACTAAAAAAACAGATCCCGTATCTAATGCTTATGGTCACTGGGATAAACATAAAAGTGAATTCCCTGAATTTCAAAATTCAAAGCAGTATGTTGATGCAGCCCATGATTTTGTAAACACTCCTCCAAAGGGTACTTTGATAAAAGAACGAGCGAACGGAGATACGATGTATTACAATCCGGCAACAAATACTTTTGCTGTAAAAAATGCGGACGGAACTCCTAAAACAATGTTTAAACCTCAAAATGGGCTTGAATATTGGGAAAAACAAAAATGATAATAGAAGATTTATATCCTTGCCCTTGTTGTGGCAATAAAACAATAAGTGAACTTGGTGATTATGAAATTTGTCCTATTTGTGGATGGGAAGATGACCCCGTGCAATCTGAGGATCCTGATTTTTCCGGTGGAGCAAATTCAAGCAATTTAAATGATGCCAAGAAGAAATATTTTAAAAAGTAAAATTATATTAACTGAGGTGAGACATCTTAATTGTTATCACCCCCAAAGGGCGTAAGACATAATGCTGATTGTGCGTGGTTGGAAAGTATCAACTGCGCATAATCCACCTGTATTGTTGAGAATAACTCGCTGAGTGTGTTGGGAACTGCTGCGGAAGCAGTCGCAAATACAGCCGCCGCAATAGCCGGTGCAACCGGAAACGGAAGCAAGGGTTCAGCAAACGGCGATGACTGGGATGCCGGTGGGGGTTGTGAAGGAACGCGTGAGCAGTGTGCAGTACGCGATCCGAGCCGTGATGGTGTAAGCATCCCTGCAAAACGGCCCATTCACTTTTAGAGATCTTCCGACATACTGATTATGTCCCCTGAGGAGATCGCCATGCGTAAAGCCCGATTCACCGAACACCAGATCATTGCCGTTCTGAAGTCCGTCGAAACCGGACGTACCGTCAAGGATGTCTGCCGTGAAGCCGGTATCTCTGAAGCCTCGTACTACAACTGGAAAGCAAAATATGGCGGTATGGAAGCCTCTGATATCAAAAAGATGAAAGATCTGGAGGATGAAAACCGACGCCTCAAACAGATGTTTGCTGATCTCAGCCTTGAGTGCCGGGCACTTAAAGATGTCATTGAAAAAAAGCTTTAAAACCAGCGATAAAGCGTGAACTTGTCAACTATCTGACGGCGCAATTTGCCATGAGTTTACGCCAGGCCTGCAGGACGTTATCGCTGAGCAGGACAGTGTATTTTTATCAGCCCGATACCCGGCGTGATGAACCGGTGATCCATGCGCTGACTGAACTGGCAGAACGCTATCCGCGCTACGGTTTTAAGAAGCTGTTCCAGCTGCTGCGCAGGCAGGGCAATACCTGGAACCATAAACGCGTTCACCGGATTTACTGCCTGCTGAAACTGAACTTTCGTCGCAAGGGAAAACAGCGACTGCCAGTGCGTAATCCAGCACCACTGGCGACGCCGCATGCGTTAAACCAGAGCTGGTCCATCGATTTTATGCACGACGCGCTGATCTGCGGCAGACGCTTCCGGACCTTCAATGTGGTGGATGATTTTAACCGTGAAGCACTGGCGATAGAAATTGACCTTAATATCCCGGCTCAGCGAGTCGTCCGGGGGCTGGAAAGGATCGTGGTAAATCGCGGCTACCCGCTGAAGATGCGGATGGACAACGGGCCAGAACTAGTCTCACTGGCGCTGGCACAATGGGCTGAAGAACATGGCGTGCAGCTCGAATTTATCAAGCCGGGTAAGCCAACACAAAACGCTTTTATCGAACGGTTCAACCGGACATACCGGACAGAAATCCTGGATTTTTACCTGTTCAGAACCCTGAATGAAGCACGGGAAATTACCGAGCGCTGGCTGGCTGAATATAACAGCGAGCGGCCTCATGAATCCCTTAACAACCTGACACCGGAAGAGTACCGGCTGATGGCTGAAACCCCGGAAATCTCAAAAAGTGCGTGGAACTAAAACAGGTATGCTTACAATCTAATTGCTTAACCAGCTGACTAAAAATCGAGGCACAGATCCCGGCCTTCGCGCCGGGATTGTGTTTTTAGCGGTCAGACTCCTCGTACCGCCTTCACCCTGCCGCCTTGATCCTGAGACCTGAAAGTGCTTCAAACCCCCGGGAGGAAATGTTTTGTGGCCACCGCCAGTTGGCCGTGCCCCAAAAACTACCCGATCAGGGCGATGCCCCGACATCCGGCAGAGCGGGAAACAGAAATCCCGGATGACAACATGGAGGACTGACATCATAATGACAACACAATCGACACCACGCGAGGTTATGACGATGAGCAGCACCATCCACTTCCGTATCGACGAAGAAACCAAACGCCTGGCGATGCAGGCCGCAGAGCGTCAGCAGATGAGCCTGACGGAGCTGATGCGCCAGCGTGCGGAAGAGCTGGCCGCTGAAGAGCGCCGCCATCAGAGCAGCGAGCATGAAGGCTGGCTGGAAGAACAGATAGCACAGGCGTTCAGCCGTTATGATGCAGGCGAAGGCGAGTACATCAGCAACGATGAAATGGAAAACCGGATGAATGCCCTGAAGCAACGGGCCACGCGGGGTAAGCTGTGACGGTCTGTGTTGAATGGGAAAAACGCGCACAAAGCGACAGGGAGAATATCTTCCTGTATCTGAACCGGGAAGCGGGCGCACTGGTCGCTATCGCCGCTGATGAACGGCTGGCGGGTATGGCGGGCATCCTTGCAGAAAACCCGCTTGCCGGGGTGAAAGCCGGACGCTCAGAGACGCAGCGTAAACTGGTGGTGCCTCACTTCCCGTTCATTATCGTGTATGCAACTGAAAATGCCCGGGTGCGCATCCTGCGCGTCCTTCATACCTCCCGGAAGGTAGCCGGGCAATACAGCCCGAGCTGAGGCCAGCAGGGCCTCTCCAGTCTTATCCCACATACTCCCGGATAATCCCGTTAAAAAGCCTTATCAGCCACTTACGGGTGGTTCTGCTGTGCGTCGCTGATATGCTCGTCGTACTGGCGAGTTGCTGGAAAAGGCGCGTGTTAAAGGTAGTTTAAGCCCGACAGAACAGAACGAATTAGCTTTTCTTCAGGTGACGACGATCCAGCTTGAAGCAGACAGAACGGCTGCGATCCACAATGCATTAATGTCTGGTGATTCGTCTGAAGCAAAACT
>NZ_QGTS01000004.1:0-131381 GCF_003182475.1 Mangrovibacter plantisponsor | reverse complement strand
AGCTTTTCTTCAGGTGACGACGATCCAGCTTGAAGCAGACAGAACGGCTGCGATCCACAATGCATTAATGTCTGGTGATTCGTCTGAAGCAAAACTGATCTTACCCACGATCTGTGGTTCCGTGCCGTTATTGGCTGGTCGATGACCTCACGAATGACGGCGAAGGAAAAATAAAGGAAAGCGTGATGAGTGGAACTGATTTAAGCGTATACCTGAGGCTCGCGTTATGGGAGCTTAAATTTAAATTTTTTATTCTAATTTAATAAAATACAAAATATTTTAATCATTCAAATTGAATGTCGTTGGCAAATCAGATGATGGAAGGGTGCTTCCGGCGGCGGTACCGGAAGCGTGGGATGGAACGTATTATCCGATATATTTTTCCATGTTCTCGCGGCACAGGGTGGCGATGTCATACAGGTCATATTCCCAGCGATCCGGGCTGAAAAGCTCTGCCGACCACATGCCGTCGTAACCGGTAGATTTCACTGCATCGACATAAGCCTGAATATCAATTTCCCCTTCGCCAGGCATGTAATTGCGCAGCACCATCTGATCCCATGGCTCACCCGGTTTCGGCAACCGTCCATCACAGAAGTGCACGCCATAAATCAGATCTTTATCCATTTGCGCGACTTCTTCCGGCGGGGAGCCTGCAGCATAGAGGTGCCAAAAGTCGATCACCATACCAACATTTTGCTTGCCGACACGGCGGATCACCTCCAGCCCTTGCTGCAGGGTACGGAACTTGGTAAAGGCAATCACTTCTATCTGGTAGCGCACACCATACTCTTCGCCGATGCTCGCAATGGCACTGACGTTTTCAGTAATAATGTCCATTACGGTATCGTCTGCTTTATCATCAATACCGTTCAGCGCGAGGATCTGTACTGTCGGACAGTTCAGTTCGGCCGCAGCGCGAGTCAGTCGGGTGGCTTCCGCCAGCATCGCTTTTTTCTCTTCGCCTTTATAGCGTTCCATTTCAAGCAATGCATTGACACAACCAACGGAGAGGCCATAGCCGTCCGTAACCTGTTTCAGCTTTTTAGTGGTACCACCATTATCCAGATAACGCACCAGCTTCGCACTGAGCAACTCCAGGCTTTCGTAGCCAGTGTCGTGGGCAATGCGCGCATCGGTAAGAATGTTGCAGTAATGTGTTGAAATGCCATGTAATGCTTTTTTCATAGAGTACTCCAGACGAGGTTTTATAATTACAGGCCGGTCATTTCACTAATGCATTGCTGGAAGGTATTCTCTTGGTCCAGTTCCGGTATATCGTTATTGGTCCATCTAATGGGAATGGCCAGTTTCACGTAATCACGGTTCATTAGCGTTTATCCCGGCTTTAGTTTTTATTGTTCAGATACTGAGCTATACCCCACAACACAAGTGCGTGGTCGTCCTGAGCCGGCAGCCCGCTGACGCTAACAGCCCCCATTACCGCACCGGAGGTATGCAATATCGGGAAGCTACCGCCGTGGTCACAGTATTCAAACTGGTTAATAAAGTTGTGGTGCTCCATACGCGAACCCGTTTTTTCGTAGTTCAGTCCGGCATACATAGAGGAGTGTGCAAGGCGCAGCACGGAATTACGTTTACGTTTCATCCATTCAATATTGTCGGAAGTGGAACCGGCCAGGGCTGCGAAAAAGAGCGGTTGACCAAAGGCATATACTTCAATGGCTACTGGCGCACTCTCTTTTGCAGCGCGCTGACGAATAGCCAGTCCAATTTCCCAGGCCGCATTAAAGTCAAATTCACTAAAACGGTGTTCTTTTTCCTGTTTCAACAGCTCATCAAGGGTAAGTGAGTGACTCATGGCATAACTCCGTAGTAAGTAGAGGTTGATTACTAAAACAGAGGTTATGCTTTGGAAATAAAAATTTCAATACACCAATAAAATGAAATTAATTAGCCATTTTTTATGTTATTGATTTTTTTATGATTTTCTAAATGAAATGATATTGAGGTGTGTTACATAACGGCGGATCATGCTTTGTATTCGTGATCGCTATCACTTACCAGAAATGAGCGTCTGTATTAACGCTGTGCGCGTATTGACTGAACCATCGGAAACAGGAGCGGCAACACTATGTCTGCCGCAGGACGTGTCATACCTGAATATCAGCATCAGCCATTATGATGTAAGCGAAGGCGAGTCCTGCGTATATAACATGTTTAAACGCTGTTCCGGCAATACCGAAACAGCGTGAGTAAAGTGGTGACTACAGTGCAATCAGGCAGCGCTGGGAGCAAGAGTAATCCGGTCCAGCGGGCCGACGACAAACAGGTAAGAAACCAGCCCAATCAACCCCATTGAACCCACATATAAAATGGCGTAATCAAAAGACTGAGTATTGGCAAGGATGATACCAATCACCAGCGGAGTGATGATGCTCGCCATATTGCCACACATATTGAATACGCCACCTGCAACGCCTAAAACTTCTTTGGGCGAAGTGTCGCTCAGTACACACCAGCCCAGGTTACCAAACCCTTTAGCGAAAAAGGCCAGGCTCATGGCGGCGATTACCACAAATTCTGAAGACGTATAATTGGCAACCACTATTACGCAGGAAAGCAGCATTCCGCAAATAACCGGGAGTTTGCGTGCGGTTGTCAGGTTGTAACCACGTTTGAGCAACCAGTCGGAAAACACACCGCCCAGCAACCCACCAATAAACCCGCATATCGCCGGAATACTGGCAACAAAACCCACTTTAAGAATGGACATCCCTTTAGCCTGATACAGATAAGTTGGAAACCAGGTCAGGAAGAACCAGGTAATTGAAGTGACGCAGAACTGCCCGATATATACGCCAACCATCATGCGGTTCAGGCAAACACTTTTGATTTGTGCCAGGGTGATTTTCTGCGTTTCTTTTTGACTACCTAACGTGGGTTCTCCACCACCCTGGCGGATATAGTCAATTTCATGTTGATTAACTTTTGGGTGTTTCAGCGGGTCTCGAACCTTAATCAGCCAGAGTGCGCCAAGAATTACGCCTGTTGCGCCAATATAGTAAAAGACAAAATGCCAGCTCAAATTATGCAGAATAATCGTCATCAGCGGAGTGATAATACCTAATGAGATATATTGAGCGGCCTGATAAACCGAAGTCACAAATCCGCGTTCATTATTCGGAAACCACTGAACACTCAGGCGGCTATTTGCCGGGAAAGCAGGGGCTTCAATTGCACCCATCAATAAACGCAGTATAACTAAAACAATTAATGGGCTGGTGTACAGATAAACCGTACCCTGTAGCATAGTTACCAGTGACCAGATAATCAGTGCACAGCCATAAACCAGCCGTGAACCATAGCGGTCGAGTAACCATCCGCCCGGTAACTGCATAATGACATAGGCTATACCGAATGAGGAAAAAGCCAGGCCCATTGCTTCGGGATCAAAAGCCAGGTCTTTTCCCATAATAAGGGCTACCACTGATAACGTAGCCCGGTCTGCATAATTAAATACTGTAGCGAGAAACAGAAATAACAGAATGCTGTAGCGTACTTTAGTGCGCTTTATTATTGTGCTCATTTATCGACTCCGCGGGTAAGGGCAGAATGATCTCTGTAGGGAAGAGGGCGGGTATTACCCGCCTCGGGTTATCAGGGGCGTTTGCCAAATTCACAACTGAGTTGCGTCCAGTTGCGAGCCTGCTCGCTGAGAGTGAATCCCAGGCCGTGCCGGTCGGAAATCCACATACGCCCGTCACGCAATTCAAGTTGTTCGTTGAATAATGGATTCAACCATTCGAAGTGCTCCAGCCAGGGTTCAAGTGGGTAAGCAGCAGCCAGGTGCAGGTGTACTTCCATGGCGAAGTGTGGCGCAAGTTTGCGGCCATGTTTGGCTGCCAGTTCCATGATCTTCAGGAATGGCGATATCCCGCCAACACGGGGGGCATCGGGTTGAACGAAATCACTGGCATTACCGAGGATCAGTTGTTCATGTTCACGAAAGCTGGTGAGCATTTCGCCTGTTGCGATGGGGGTATCAAGTGCGGCGGCAAGTTGTGCATGCCCTTCCACGTCCCAGGCGTCCAGCGGCTCTTCTATCCATATCAGGTTAAATTGCTCCATTTCGCGGCCCATACGAATTGCTGTTTCTCTGTCCCACTGCTGGTTGGCATCAACCATTAGCGGGAAATGATCTCCCAGCGCTTCACGCACTGCGCTTAAGCGACGCAGGTCTTCAGCGCAGTTGGGTTGGCCAACTTTTAACTTGATCCCACCAATTCCGTTCTCGCGTGAAATAACAACATTTTTCAGCACCTGATCCAGCGGGGTGTGCAGGAAGCCGCCGGAAGTGTTGTAACACTGCACTGAATCGCGATGGGAACCCAGCAATTTAGCCAGAGGTAAACCCGCGCGTTTGGCCTTCATATCCCACAAGGCGATATCGATAGGGGAAATTGCCTGCACAGCCATACCACTGCGGCCAACCGAGGCACCTGCCCATAATAATTTGGTATAGATTTTTTCGATGTCATTAGGGTCTTCACCGAGCAGGTTATCGGCAATTTCTTTTGCATGTGCGTAAATACCCTGGCCACCGGCCCGCTTGGAGTAACTAAAACCCACACCTTCAAACCCGTCACGGCTGCGGATTTCAGCAATGATAATAGCGACTTCCGTTAACGGTTTTTGCCGGCCAGTCAGTACCTTGGCATCGCTTACTGGTGTTGCGAGCGGCAGAAATGCCAGCGACAGTTTTACCCACTCGATTTGGTCCCCGGTTTCAGCGGCGGTTTTTCCATTGGCAACTTTTGCGTAGGTCACGGATTCAGAGTTTGCACTTAAAGACATGGTTCTCTCCTGGTTAATGTAAAAATGATTGCGCTAACATTTTTATTTTTACTGAGCGTAGTTATCCAGAGAGATGGCGTGAAATTGAACATCACGTCACAAACAAAAGCGATTATTTAGCGATTTATTCAAAATGGATCACATTTTTGATCATGTGCAAAGTTTGTGAAAGATAAAATGATTGCGTTAACATTTTAATGCGGAAGGTGAGTTTGTACTGCGGTTTTTTCGGGCAGATGATGGGGGCGCTGGCAATGACCCGGGGCATGATGAATAATGTGCAGATAAATCAACAGATTTTCAGGGAATCAACGGTGAAGAGTACCAGACATCCACGCGCCCCAACGCTGGAAGATGTTGCACGCAATGCCGGGTTGTCGCCAATGACGGTGAGCAGGGCGTTGAATACCCCACAGTTGGTGCGCCCAAAAACAGTTGAGAAAGTGATGCTTGCTGTTCGTGCCACAGGTTACATTCCCAATGCTATGGCCGGTGGGCTGGCATCACGGCGCAGTAAACTGGTGGCAGTAGTGGTGCCTCAAATCAACAACAATATGTTCGTGGATACCATCCAGGCTTTGAGTGATGAGCTGGCGCGGCGGGGCTACCATATGTTGCTGTGCGTGGCAGGGTATACCGAACAAACTGAAGCCGAGCTGGTTGCGACGTTGCTTTCCCGCCGCCCAGACGGCGTGGTTCTTACCGGTATTCACCATACAACTGAACTCAAGAAAGTGATTCTTAATGCCGCTGTCCCTGTGGTGGAAATTTGGGATCTAACGCCAACACCGCTGGATATGCTGGTGGGGTTTTCCCATGAGCGAGTAGGGCAGGCAACCGCGCAATATCTGCTTCGCAAAGGGTATCGTCGCCCAGGGTTACTTTGGACGTCAGACAGCCGTGCAGCACAGCGTAAGCAAGGCCTGTGTGATGTATTTGCCAGTTGTATCAGCAAGGGCCTGCCCCAGGTGGATGTCCCGCTTCCGGCCTCACTGGCGCTGGGGCGTTCCGGGTTGTCGCAATTGCTTGGCGAAGGAACCTTTGATGTCATTGTGTGCAGTTCAGACACTCTGGCACAGGGCGCAATCATGGAGGCGGAAAGCCGGGGTATGCGAGTGCCTCAGGATTTGGCCGTCATCGGGTTTGGCGACCTGGATTTTGCAGCCAGCAACCGGCCCACAATTACCACCATTAGTGTAGACCGGCGGGCTATTGGGCAGCAGGCGGCGTCTCTTCTGGCCGAGCGTATTGAACAGCAGCCTTGTAAGGCACCGATTATTGATATCGGTTTTCACCTGGTTGAGCGGGAATCTGCGTGAGGAGATCAACAGGTATCTGTTGATCGCATTAGCCGGCATGGTGTGAAAGTCTTTTCCGCACGCGCCGGTGCGCTGGTTAAGGGGTAACATCGCCCGGAATTGCCGTTGTTCCGGGCGAATCAGTTAATTCGGCAAGCTAAGCTTTTACCCGCCGCAATGTGGCCTGCTGGCGGGAATATTTCGGTTGCCGTTATGCTTAAAACCGGTAATTTGCCGAAACACTGAAGTTACGCGGTTCACCGTACACCACGGAACCATTCAGGTTTTCATCATAGGTTTTATCGAACAGGTTATTAATATTGGCCTGTACCGCCAGGTTTTGGGTAACCTGGTAGCGGCTGAATAAATTCACCACGGCATAGCTGCCTTGCTCAGCACGCCATGTGCCGTAAGCAGTGGACACATCTTTATAGGTCCGGTCCTGCCAGTTCACACCACCGCCAACGGTCAGTTTCGGCATGGCAGGCAGGCGGTAGCGGGTAAACAGTTTCACTGAAGTGCGCGGCAGGTTAGGGTTAACGGCGTTGCCTTCGTTGTCATCGGCTACATAACGCGTTGCACCAAAGGTCATCTGCCAGTTGTCTGTCAGTGCGCCATTTAGTTCGAATTCCACACCTTTACTTACCGTACCGTTTACGCCGCGGTAAGCTGAATCTGTTGAGCCAGAAATCAACTGCCCGGTGCTTTCCGCCACGTTATCCTGTTCAATTCTGAACACCGACAGGGTGGTGGTCAGGCGGCTGTTCATCCAGTCTGATTTCAGGCCAATTTCATAGTCATTGCCGGTAACAGGCGACAAATATTTCCCGCTGCTGTCACGGTAATCTTGCGGTTGGAAAATCGAGGTATAGCTGGCGTAAGCAGACCAGTTGTCATTGATATCAAAGATAAGCCCGGCATAAGGCGTGGTATGGTTTTTCTCCATACTGTAGCTCAGAGTATCAATTCGCCAGTTGGTATAACGCGCGCCCAGGATCAGGTGCAGCGGGTCGGCCAGTGAAATACGCGTAGCGGCATACAGGGACTTCATGTGAGTGGTATCGTCCTGGGCGACAGTTTGCTGCCCCCACTGGGTTTCCGGGAAGTTTCCATCGTAATCATAAAAGCTGCCAAACTCATCCGGGAAAATATTGGCCCAGGTATTCAGGTAGCGGTTGGTTTGTTTGCTGTAGCTGCCACCAAACATCAGGTTATGCTGGCGTCCAAACAAGTCGTACGTCCCCTGAGAATAGAGATCCAGTGCATCCATTTTGCGTGTGCCGGAGTTCCAGCCGGTACCACCCACATAGTCATAGCCTGCGCCATAACTGCCATAAGGCCCAATCAACTGGCCAGTATCTTTATTGACGACAGCATCCAGGTACATCATTTTGCTGTCGAATTTAGTTTGTGAATGGGTGGCGTTCAGGGTGGCTTCCCAGGTGTCTGCAAAGCGTTGTTTTAACGTAATAAAGAACTTATTGAATTCTTTGTCGTTATACGCCCAGTCTGGCGCGGTACTGTGTGAGCGGTCATAGTGGCGTGTGCTGCCATCACTGTTCCACCATGGCAGGCCGTTCCAGGTGGGGCTGTTCACGTCAATGCGCTGGTATTCATAGCCAGCGGATAGCGAAGTCGTGTCACTCAGGTCTGCATCAATAATGCCGGAGAAAAAGGTTTTTTTGTTGTTGTAGCGGTCCAGCCATGAGTCGTTATCCTGGTAACCGGCAATCAGCCTGGCGCGCACATTACCACTTTCTGTTACCGGGCCCTGCAAATCGGCAACGTAGCGTTGTTTATTCCAACTGCCATATTCGGCGGAAAGGTTGCCAGTGAAGGTGCGGCTGGTGGCGTGTTTGCGAACCATGTTGATAGCCGCAGAAGGGTTGCCGGTGCCGGTCATCAGCCCGGTTGCGCCGCGCAGCACTTCAACGCGTTCATACAGGGCGGTATCGGCCAGGGCGTCTCCCAGGTTCCACTGGGATTCAAAATAGGTGGGAATGCCATCAATCATGTAGTTATCAATTTGAAAACCACGCGAATAATACAGGCTGCGGTCTGAGTCGGTAGTGCTTTTACTAATCCCTGTGGTGTTTTCCATTACATCACCCAGGCTTTCCAGTTGCTGGTCTTCCATGCGTTGCTGGCTGATGATACTGACAGACTGGGGAATATCTCGCTGGATCAACGTCATTTTGGTGCCAACAGAGGTGGCAGGCACGCTGTAATCCTGGCTTTGCGCCGCGGAATTACTGGTGGATGTAGTGCCTTCAACAATCACCGTGTCTTCTGTTTTGTCTGTTGTAGCCGCAAGGCCAGCCATGGGCATCAGTGCCAGAGAAATACTGGTTGCCAGGAGTGAATAGCCGCTTTTGCGCAACAGCGGTTCCTTCCTGAATGGAAGTGCGAACATGAATATCCCCTTAGAACAATAAGTTGTTAAATTCCGCCCAAAGCTCGCCTCACCGATATATTGCGGCGGGCAGAAAATTAATTATGTAAATAATAATGAGAAGAATAACTATTAGCGGTTATGGATGTAACCACATGTGAAACTGGGTTTCAAGAAAAGTTTTTATTTACAGACAGGAGGGAGTTTTTCGCCGGAATGTTGCTGTGCTGAACGTTAAGCCTGATTCGGGTGTGCCATGGGCTTCGCTGTTGCGGGTCTGCTCCAGACCCGCATTGGGATGAATAAGCTGCTATTACTCACCTACCTGGACTGGTGAGGAAAGAAGATCCCGGAGCGATAGCAGCCCGATGATTACTGGCCAGCTAACAATAAGTGAGGCTCCTGTATTTGGTCGCCAAGCAGGAATACTGAGACGGCTTCATTCAGAACATGTGACTGGTCTTTAAGTGACTGCGCAGCAGCAGAAGCTTGCTCAACCAGTGCAGCATTCTGCTGGGTGACGGTGTCCATTTGTGCGACAGCCTGGTTAATCTGTTCAATGCCACGGCTTTGCTCGCCGGAGGAGAGCGCAATCTCGGACATCAGGGTGGTAACCTGGCTTACTGACCCAATAACGCGTTGCATGCTTTCACCGGTTTTTTTCACCAGAACGCTGCCATGAGTGATTTGTGCGGCAGATTGCTCAATCAACTCTTTAATTTCTTTTGCTGCGGTGGAAGAGCGCTGAGCAAGGTTACGAACTTCGGTTGCCACCACAGCGAAACCGCGGCCTTGTTCTCCTGCTCTGGCTGCTTCAACGGCCGCATTCAGCGCCAGTATATTGGTCTGAAAGGCAATGCTTTCGATAATACTGATGATGCTGACTATTTTCCCTGAGCTTTCTTCAATGACGTTCATTGAGCTGACAACCTCGCCCATTACCGTATTGCCTTCCGTAGCGGAAGCCTGCATTTCACTGGCAAGGTGGCTGGTTTGGGCTGTGTTATCAGAGGTTTGCTTAATCGTGGAGGTGAGCTGCTCCATACTGGCTGCTGTTTCACCTAAAGAGGCCGCCTGCTCTTCTGTGCGGGCAGATAAGTCTTCATTGCCTGCTGCAATTTCTTCAGCCGCATAACCGACCATTTGGCTGGATTCCCGTACCCGGGAAATAATACTGACCAGAGACAGGCGCATTTTTTCAAGAGAACGCATCATAGCGCCAATTTCATCATGGGCGCTTGACGTAATAGTCATGCTCAACTGGCCCCGGGCAATGTTGTCACACAACGACTTCGCCTGCTCCAAAGGAGACAGAACCCGTCGGTTAAGTAACACCATACTGGCGGCAATCAGTGCGATGAAAACCAGGGCAAAAACCGCAATAGTGACCAGGCTGCCAGTAAAGTGATGCTGTGCCTGTTGGTTGAGTTCACGTGCGTAGCTTTCATGAAATGCCAGTAGTTTATCCAGGCTTATTTCAAACTGGCGGTCAAGTGCTGGCACCTTTGTGGTAACCAGGTCTCTTACCGCCTGCGCGTCATTTTGTTTTGCTGCATCCAGCAGGGGCAGTAAAGCCTGGGTGCGGTATGTTTCCCATGCTGCGCGGTAAGCTTCGGTCAGGGCCTCTTCACCGGCATATTTGGGTGCATCCATATACTGCTTAAAGGCGTTGTCGGCTTTACCCAGTACAACGCTTGCCTGATTGAGCGAGTTGCCAGAGCCAGCCATATCGCCTTTTGCGGCGTAATCCATGGCTTCCATGGCTTTAACGCGCATAGTCCGGCTATGGTTAATTGGGTCGATAATGGACAGCACCACGCGGATTTCTTTGTTCACTTTATCCAGAGACTCATTGCTGCCTGTCAGGGACCAGGCGGTTGTACCGCTACTGCAAAGGTAAATAATCAGAAAAACAGTGAAGGTGATAAGAGAAAAGCGTCGAACAGTCATGAGCTATTCCTTTAGTAATTAAGCACATTATGGGGTAAGAAGTGTCACTTCATAATGGTTATCGGCCAGAGAAGGGGATTTGTTAGTAGACCGGGTTGCCTTCAGGTCAATAAAACGGGGAAAATTTTGTACAGGCGGTTGCTGAAGTTTTTTAGCCTGGGAAAGGCCAGTGCGTAACCGGGTTTGTGCCAGTGAAAGTTTTTTTAACACTAATCATCTGAAATGCCCGGCCAGAGTGTGTGAAGCTCGCTACACTGGTTAACAGGGTTTAGTAAGAACTAACGGTATGAAATTTCAGTTGAATAAATTCAGGTTTTTCTTGGGGTGGTTAAAGCCACACTACTGGTTGAGTTTGCTGACTCTGTTTATCGGGGGAATTTTTCTGCACCCGGTGCTGATGCAGGTGTGGAACACTTTGCCGGCAGACATGGAACATTTCACTGGCTGGAAAGACGCCATTTCAACTTTTGGCCTGTTAAGGCTGCCTCAGGTGGTTCTGGGTAGCGCAATTGTGCTGATGAGCATTGGGTTGTTTTTGCGGGCAAGAGTGGCGTGGACTTTCGCGCTGCTACTGTTGGTCGTGGTGGCACTATTCAACTTTTGGCTTACCGCTGGCAATTTGCGTATTGGCTATCTGGCCCTTATCGACACCTTGTGCTTGCTCTATTTCTGGCGGGATTTCAGCCATTCAAGCCTTGCCGCAGGCACCTTATTCGCACTTATCAGTTTCGCGTCATTACTCACTTATGCCCTGTTTGGTTCACTTTACCTTGGGGCGCAATTTCACCCGCCTATTACTGAGTTTGCACAGGCGCTCTATTTTTCGACGGTCAGCATGTCGACAGTGGGGTATGGCGATATTATTCCGGTCACCAGTACGGCGCGCTTTTTTACTGTATCCATCATCATTATGGGGATTACTGTTTTTGCGACGTCAGTCAGTGCAATTATTGGCCCGGTGATAGGTGGCAACCTTAACCGTATGATAAAAGGACGAATTTCACACGCTATGCGTAAAAATCATATCATTATTGTGGGAGCCAGCCCGCTGGCAATGAGTGTTTATGCGGGCTTAAAGCAGCGTAATGAAACCGTGACGGTCATCGTCCCACCAGGCATTTCTCATGAATACCCGGCCGAGGCAGACATAATTGTCGATGACCCTTCAGCGAACCAGACATTGCTTAATGCGGGTGCGAATAAAGCCAGAAATATTCTGGTTCTGCGGGATGATGACTCCGATAACGCGTTTATTGTTCTGGCTGCCAAAGAAGTGGTTTCACCAGAAACCAAAATTATTGCTCTGGTAAACTCAGATAAAAACCTGAACAAGATTAAACGTGTTCAGCCGGATATTGTTTTTTCCCTGCAAACGCTGGCAAGCGAGATGCTGCTTGCCAGACTCAGTGGCGAAAAGATGACAAACCAGGATCTGATGCAACTGTTGTTCCACGAAAACCATTAGTGATGCGTCTCAATTGTGGCTGATGAGTGTTGCCACTCCTGGGCGAGTATTTCAACCAGCCGGGCTGCACTTTCTTTACGGGCCCGGTGTGCGCCGGTTCCGGCCCACTGAGCACCAAAACCCGCCTCGCCAGCTGACTGCGCAGCCGCTGCCAGTGCTTTACCCAGAGAATAGGCAACCGGGTAATCCGGAATGTTTTCAGGCAAAATTATACGAGTAGCCTTGCAGAATGCGTTATTCAGGCTGCGTGCCGGGCGGCCTGAAATAGCTGATGTCATGCATGTTTCACCGGGTTTTGCCAGGCTAAGGGCTCCACGGTAAGCGGTATTGGCAGCAGATTCCGGGCAGAGAATAAACGCTGTGCCCATCTGTACACCTGCAGCGCCCTGTTGCATTACTCGCGCAATATCCGTGCCGTTCATAATGCCTCCGGCGCAAATCACGGGCAGCGGGGTTGCCTCCTGCAATAGTAGCAATAACTCAGAAGTGCTTAACCGGGCATCTGCCTCTGTGGCCAGAAATGCGCCACGGTGCCCACCGGCTTCAAACCCCTGGGCAATAATAAAATCCACACCTGCAGCGGCAATTAACCTGGCTTCATCAGGTGATGTAGCGCTGGCGAGTGTTAAACAGCCTGCGGTCTTGAGTGCCTGAATGGCTTCTGGTTCTGGCAGGCCAAAATGGAAACTTACCACTGCAGGCCGGGTATCCAGCAATACCTGCAACATTGCGCTGTTGTGGCAAAAGGTGGCGTAAATTTCGTCCAGTGCGGTAGGGGCAGCGCTGCCAAAGCTGTGAAACATATCGCTGAACTGCTTTATCCACGCCTGCTCTTTAGCAGGGTTGCGCGTGGCTGGTGGGTGGCAAAACACGTTCACATTAAAAGGTGCCGTGGTCAGAGCCTGAGTTTGGTATATCATCTCCCGGGCCTGTGGTGCTGTTGCTGCACCAACACTAATCGAACCCAGCGCACCACTATTACTGACTGCGGCAGCCAGCTCTGGTGTGGACACACCAGCCATCGGTGCCTGGATAATAGGGTATTTCAGGTTTAAAACTTCACATAATGGATTCGTCATGGTAATCAGGTTGTTAGAAAGCACAGACCACCAAGTGTAGAAGACGCTGCAAAAATTTGTAGTCAGGTTATTACGCCATATTGTTTCACGAGCTTATTCGCTACTGTTGCTGGTGAAACTATTTTTGGGTAAGCAGTAAGGCGGAGTGTTGCAACACTCCACCCTGGGGCAACAAGAAGCCAGTGATTCAGACCCCCAGCTTACTGTGATACTGCTCCATAATGTTGCGTAATTTTTTTGCTTCTGCTTTTACATCGTTCAAATTCTGGGTTTGAGCATGTTGTTCAATGGTATCCACTTCATTAAGCAATTTCTTCATGCCTTCATCAAATACTGCTTTTCCCGAATCATTCAATGATGTTTTCTGTGCAGTTTGTGCTGACTGCTTAAATGCAGACAGGTCTTTTTTAAACGCATTAAGGTTGTTATCTTTCATCATTGAACGGTAACTCGTGCTCATTTTTTCCATTGAATGCTGAACGCTTACTGTACTGGCAGACGCATTACTGGCAATACACAGAAAGATACCAGGCAGCATCAGAGAGAATATGTTTTTCTTCATAATAACTCCGTAAGGAAGAATATAGGGTCGCAGATTAGGGTTACCCTTTTAGAGGGAATTTAAAGAACAATTTATTACTAACTGACTCACATAATGTTGTGGCTGAGCCACCGTATTTTTCCCATACAGGGAAGACGAGGGTGTTGGCAATAATTGCCACCAGTAACGCACCGAGCATATCGAATGGGAAGTGAACCCCGAGAAAGACTCGCGACCAGGCAACAAAAAGGCTGACAACAAGTAAAAAGCCACCAGCGGCTCTCGCCCGGTGTAACATCAATGCGATACCCGCGCTGAAAAACAGGGTGCCATGATCACTTGGGAATGACGTGTCAGCTGCATGAAAAATCCATGTATGCCCCAGTGGGATCATAAACGGGCGAGGATGGAAGTAAAATTTACTGCACAGTGCCCCTAACCCAAGAGCAACCAGTGCGGTAATCGCACATGCCAGTGCCTGGTTGCGGTTGTATTTGTCGCCCAGAAACCACAGCGCTAAAAGCAGGGCCGGAATTAGGTATAACGTGTATTGCGCGCAGAATTTTGCCAGTTCGATTAATCCATCGGGCGTGCCTGGAACAGCATTGACAGATAAAAACCATTCTTTGTTCAGTGATTCCAGCATAACAGCAGAATTCCATTCAGGTAACCAATTGAACAATTCTGGATCTGGCAGATTAATAAAACCTTAGGTAGCAAAGGTAATGTGGAAGAAATTTATTAAGGGGATTTAATATTTCGTGAAGGGGAGTAATGTTTACAAAAAAAGAAGAAAAGATATTGAAAGAATGTATTCCTATAAAATTTAATATTTAAACTGCCTGGCGCGAATATCTTAATGCAGTAAAAATAAGGGTATGGACCTGGTCGTGAAGTTACAGGTAACAGAAATGGCTGTTTGTGAGCGGCATTGAGTGATGGATTCCCCAAAATAATTCGCCATGCAGGAAGGCGGCAGCGCAGAGAGTTGCCGGGAGCTTACTGGAGTAAGTGACCGGTGCGAACGAGTACAGCCAACGCACCTGCAGGGTGAAGTATGCAGGGGAATGGCGAGGGAGGGATTGATTCGCTGCGCTCACCCCTGCGGGGCAACCTGTTGCACAGGTTGTCCTGATACCTGAGGTATCAGTCGAACCCTGGCGAGGGTTCTCACCCTCCCTCCAGGAGTTTCGGGCAATAAAAAAGCCTGTACGTGAGTACAGGCTCTTCTATGAAAGATGGCGGTGAGGGAGGGATTCGAACCCTCGATACGTTGCCGTATACACACTTTCCAGGCGTGCTCCTTCAGCCTCTCGGACACCTCACCAAATTGTTGAACCACCGGAGTGGAACGGCGCTTAATTTAGGGAAAAGCGCTGCCAGCGTCAATCAACTTTTTTGCAAAAAGAACTGTTTAGCTAAACTTCCAGCAAAATGCTGGCAAAACCAACAAAAAACGCTGTTTTTTCTCCCATGGCTCTTGCGTTAACTTCTCTTTGCGGTAAGCCTGTGTAAAACAGGAGGCGCAATGCAGATACTTTTCTACCACCCCGATTTTGATTCAGCCAGTTGGGTACATAGCCTGGAACAGGCCATGCCCGGTGCCACCGTGCGCGTATGGCAACCCGGTGATAACGCACCTGCGGATTTTGCGTTGGTCTGGCACCCGCCGCGGGAAATGCTTGCCGGGCGGCACAACCTGAAGGCCGTTATTGCTCTTGGTGCTGGTGTGGATTCCGTGCTTAACCAGCTCAAACAAGACCCGGATTTGATCCCGGCGCATGTGCCGCTGTATCGCCTTGAAGATGCCGGTATGGGAAAACAAATGCAGGAATTCGCGGTAAGCCAGGTATTGCGCTGGTTTCGCCGGTTTGATGATTACCAGGAATTGCAGCGGGAAGGGCGCTGGGAGCCTCTTGATGAGTACCAGCCTGGTGACTTCACCGTAGGCATCCTTGGGGCTGGTGTACTGAGCAAGTGTGTGGCAGAAAGCCTGTTACCCTGGGGCTTTCCAGTACGTACCTGGAGCCGCCAGCCGAAAGACTGGCCGGGTGTGAGCAGTTTTGCTGGCAATGAGTCCCTGAATGCATTTTTAGCAGAAACCCGGGTGCTTATTAATTTATTACCGCACACCCCGCAAACAGAGGGCATGATTAACCAGGCTTTACTGGCGTGCTTACCACAAGGCGCATTTCTGTTGAACCTCGGGCGCGGTGCGCATGTTGTTGAAGGTGACCTCATCGCCGCAGTTGAATCAGGGCAGATTTTGCGTGCTACGCTTGATGTTGTGCGTGAGGAACCTTTACCCGCGAATAACCCTTTGTGGCGACATCCGCGTGTAACAATTACCCCGCATATTGCTGCCTCCACACGGCTTGATGACGCCATTATCTACCTGGCAAAATTGATGAATGCTCTTGAGCAAGGCACTACACCCGCCGGGCAGGTCGATAAAGAACGAGGTTACTGACACGCCGCTGTATCAACATCCGGAAAGATAACTGTTATCATTGTTGTTGTTTTTAACAGGAGATTGCTATGTACCCCGTAGATTTGCATATGCATACGGTTGCCAGTACCCATGCATACAGCACCCTTCACGATTACATCGCTCAGGCGAAAGCTGCTGGTATCAAACTGTTTGCAATTACTGACCACGGTCCGGAAATGGCGGATGCACCCCATTACTGGCACTTCGTCAATATGCGCATCTGGCCGCGGATGGTTGATGGTGTGGGTATTTTACGTGGTATTGAAGCGAACATTAAAAATACCGATGGTGAAACGGATTGTGTGGGGCATATGCGTGATTCACTGGATTTGGTGGTTGCCGGTTTCCATGAGCCTGTTTTCCCGCCGGCAGATAAAGACACCCATACCACAGCAATGATTGCGGCTATGGCATCGGGTAAAGTCCATATCATCAGCCACCCTGGTAACCCAAAATTTCCTGTCGATATACCGGCCATTGCGGACGCGGCTGCGCGTTACAACGTGGCGCTGGAGCTGAATAATTCCTCGTTCACCCACTCGCGTAAAGGGTCTGAAGCTAACTGCACCGAAATTGCAGCGGCAGTGAAAGAAGCGGGTGGGTGGCTATCATTAGGGTCTGATTCGCATACTGCTTTTACCCTTGGGCACTTTCATGAATGTGAAAAGATCCTCAATAAAGTCGCTTTTCCTCGTGAGCGTATTTTAAATGTATCGCCGCGCCGGTTACTGGATTTTCTGGAATCCCATGGTATGGCGCCTGTTGAAGAGTTCGCAGCACTCTGAATTTGCTGCAATTGAATTAACCCTGCAGGCCGATGCCTGGAAAAGGTCATGATAATGAATGAGTTTTCTATTCTTTGCCGTATTTTAGGTTCACTTTTTTACCGCCAACCTCAGGACCCATTGTTGGTACCGCTCTACACAGCGATTCAGGAAGGTAAGCTGGCACAAAGCTGGCCTTTAGAGCAGGAGGCGTTGCTGGCTCGCCTGCAAGAGCATACAGATATGGCTGCGGTCAGCGAAGACTACCACTCCCTGTTTGTTGGCGATGAGTGCAGCGTTAGCCCATTGCGTAGCGCCTGGGTTGAAGGGAGCAACGAAGCTGAAATCCGCGAGTTTCTCAGCAGCCGTGGTATGCCGTTGTCGGATTCCCCGGCAGACAACTTTGGCGGTATCTTACTGGCGGCATCCTGGCTTGAAGACCAGGCTCAGGAAGATGAATCTCTCGCCTTGCAGACCCTGTTTGACAGTTTTCTGCTTCCATGGTGCGGCACTTTCCTTGGTAAAGTTGAAGCCCATGCTACGACTGTATTCTGGCGCACGCTGGCCCAGGTCACCCGTGAAGCAATTCAGGCTATGTGGGATGAACTTCAGGAAGAAGACGAGCAGTCACAACAGTAAATATTGCAGCCTGCCCAGCAGAAAGACTAAACAGAGAAACCGGCATCAGTGCCGGTTTTTTTACATCATATGATTATTGGCCCAGGAAACAGCCTGGGTACGGTTCTTCACTGAAATCTTGCGGAACAGATTGTACAGGTGCGTTTTTACTGTGTTTTCGCTGATAAATAACGAACGGGCAATTTCATTGTTGGATGCACCAATGCGCAATTTATTCAGGATCTCCTTTTCACGCTGAGTCAGTGAAGAAGATTCGTAGATATAAGGTTCAGAGCGGGGTGATGATTTCATCCAGTGGCTGGCAATCTGGCTTGAAAAGTCGTGTTCTCCGCGCAAAATACCACCAATACCTTCCAGTACGCTCTTTTCACTCTCACTGACAAAGAATACACCTGCAATATGCTGCCAGTTACTGACATTATGCTCAGGCTGAGTGTTTGGCATATTGATAAGTAAAACCTGGCTACCCGCCGTGGTATGGCTAAGCACTTCTTGCCAGTAATGAATATGGTTACGTTCAGCAAACGCCATATCAAACAGAATAAGCGTATTGCCAGGAATGGCTTCCAGAGGTTGGTGGATATTATGGATGTGACCTTCCAGGTCCAGTTCTGTGCGCAGATACTGGAACAGTGCCGTGGAAAGAAGCGACGGCCTGGTTATCAACAACAATGTCTGGGCATGTAAGCGATGGAATTCATGATACATGATGTAACTCCACGGGTTTATGGCACCTGCAATAGAACGTTTTCACAATTACGGCAAACCTTTTTCAACTGACAGGTGACGTGCTGCTGTGTGACGTTATTACCCCATCCATCCATTGAGGGTGCGAAATCAAAATGGCAATGAAAAGCTATTGTTTCAATCTATTCAGTTAGCCTGTTCAGGCAAACCTTTTGGCTGTAACATTTAGTAAATTTAGATTTAAAAATGTTTCATTGGTGTTTGCTGAATGAATGAAATGGAATTTATCTGAAAATTAAAAACCTACTATATTTAATAGGGTGTATTTAATTAAGTTATTGATTATATGATATTTAATATATTTAAATTTAAGATTTTTTCGCATGTTAATAACTATCTTTTAGTAGTTTCCCTTTTTTATAGTTTTCTTAAGATGAAAGTGTAGTGGTGACGTAATTTTATTTAAGTAATAGTAATGTCATTGCATTGGGTTAAATCGGGTTAAGTATCAGATGCGCCGAAACAAGGGTTTCTGCCTGCGAAAGAACAGGCAACAGAAAACACATTTTGCTGGTGTTTATCCGCAGGGATTCAGGTAAAACTGGGAGGAGGTAAGCAGTTTATCGCGGCCCGCCTGGCTACCCTTATAACAGGGAGCCCTGCCGGGCATCACCGAAGGCAGGTGTTTCGTTCTGCGGTAAGAGGAGCGATTTATGTCTCGTATCTCGGTTATTTCTGGCGATATCACGTCGTTGGATGTGGATGTTATTGTCAATGCGGCAAATGCTCAACTACAGGGCGGCGGTGGCGTTGATGGGGCGATTCACCATGCTGCCGGACCTGAGTTACTGGAACAATGTGCTGCAATTTACCGGCAGAATGGCGCCTGCCCGACAGGCCAGGCCGTGATTATGGGGGCAGGTGATATACCGGTAAAAGCGATTATTCATGCGGTTGGCCCGGTCTGGCAGGGGGGAGACTGCGATGAAGCGGGGTTACTGGCTGATGCTTACCATAACAGCCTGCAACTTGCCGCATCTCATGGTTACCAGCGCATTGCCTTCCCGGCTATCAGTACCGGAATTTACGGGTATCCGAAACCTGCTGCGGCTCAGATTGCGATGAGCACCGTGTGTGATTTCCTGCGCAACCACTCTTTGCCGCACCAGGTAGTGTTCTGTTGTTACGACCAGGAAACCCATGATTTATACCAGCACTTGCTGATGAATTGTGATGCGGTCTGACAGAAAACTCTGCCAGACCAGCGGATTACACCGTAGCAGCATCGCTCTTGCGCTGGGGTTTTCCTGAAAACAGGAAACGCAGTACAGGGATGCGCAGGTGAATTTCATACAGCACGATGGCAATGCCTATGACAAATACCATGCCAGTGACAAAGCCCAGCGTATTGGATGCAATATGCGGCATGATAAAACCGCCGAAAATGAGTGTCAGAGGGTGGTGTACCAGGTAAATAAACAGCGAAGCGTTGACGAAATAAGTCACACGCGGTGAGTGGCTGTTCAGTAAGGTATGCCCGAAGGAAAACACCACATTGACCATCCATATTCCGAGCAGCATGGTTATTACACTGTCAGTTTCATACAACCACTTATCACCACTACCATAATGCTGGTTTAGCATGTAAACGGCGACCCCCGCCAGAGCACCAACATAACAACCTGCGTGGGGGCGAACGAAGCGGGCTTTCAGTGACGGATATTTAAATGCCAGCGCACCGAGCAGGAAAAAGGGCAGGTAAAACAGCGTTTGCATAACCGTAAAATTAAACAAGCCATCAGAAAGGGCCTGTGGTGCAAAAATAAAAATCACACGGCGAAAAGTGGCATAAACCAGCCCCAGCAACAAAAATATAACTGAGAGTTTTCCCAAAGTTAACGTTTCTGGGTTAGGGAAAATCCAGGAGAAACCTTTACCTTGCTTTATTCTTTGAAACAAAAATAAACCTAATGTCGTCAGAATAACCAGCACCAGCAAGAACCACAGGTGCGAAGTCAGCTCCCAAACCAGCGTGTTATATTTCTGGTAGAACGTAAAGCTTCCCCAGTTACGGTTTTCACCACTTAAATGCTGCAGCAGGAAAAATTGTGGCAGTGTCAGCAGAGGAATGGAGGCCAGCATAGGGATAGCCACCCGCTCTGTGCGCAGCACCCACCACCGTTTCCGGTTGTAGCGCAGGTAGAGCATCCATGAAAAGTAGCCAGAAATAACGAAAAAAACCTGCATTCTGAATGAATGGATGAAGTCGTTGAAAATGGTCAGCCACAAAGATGGCGTGACACTGTTAATGTGCCACTGATGAGTGGAATAGATTAATGATATATGGAAAGGAATCCCTAATATCATCAACCATGCCCGGATAGAATCGAGGAAAAATTCCCGTTGCACAGGTTTATTACTCATAAAACTCCAACAATCTCAGACTTTTCACCTTATCCTTAAACGGTGAATTGTTTACAGTCCGGGCTAACTTACACGAAGACACAGAGGCTGTCTCCAGGATTAAAGGACGTATTGGAAGCAAACTTGTTGCCAGTTGTTTAATCCATGAGCCAGTGTGTTGAACCAGGAGGGGATTTGGTTGTCGGAAGCCTGAAGTATACTTTAGAATGGATCGGATTGATTTAAGCACACAAAGGGGGATGTGCTGGTTAATATGAAACATAAACTAGAAATGATGAAAATGCGTTGGGTCGGCGCGGCAGTATTACTGTCGCTTTATACCTCATCTGTGTGGGCGTTCTCCATTGATGATGTCGCAAAACAGGCAAAATCCCTTGCGGGCAGCAGCTACCAGGCGCCAAAGAGCAATCTGCCGTCTGTTTTCAAGGACATGAAATTTGCCGATTACCAGCAGATTCAGTTCAATCACGATAAAGCCTACTGGCATAACCTCAAAACCCCGTTCAGACTCGAATTTTACCATCAGGGCATGTATTTCGACACGCCAGTCAAAATTAATGAAGTGACGGCGACCAGTGTGCATGAAATCAAATACAGTCCGGATTATTTTAACTTTGGCGATGTGAAGCACGATAAAGACAGCGTCAAAGACCTTGGCTTCGCCGGGTTCAAAGTACTGTATCCCATCAACAGTAAAGATAAAGAAGATGAGATCCTCAGTGTACTGGGGGCCAGTTACTTCCGGGTAATTGGTGCAGGCCAGGTGTACGGGCTTTCTGCCCGCGGTCTGGCAATAGATACGGCGTTACCTTCAGGTGAAGAGTTCCCACGCTTTCGTGAGTTCTGGATTGAGCGCCCTAAACCGGAAGATAAACGCCTGACTATTTACGCGTTGCTGGATTCTCCTCGTGCTACCGGGGCTTACCGGTTTGTCCTGTTCCCGGGGCGTGACAGCGTGGTTGATGTGCAGTCTAAAATCTACTTGCGCGATAAAGTGGGTAAATTGGGTATTGCGCCGTTAACCAGTATGTTCCTGTATGGGCCGCAACAGCCTTCACCAACAATTAACTACCGCCCTGAAATTCATGATTCAGATGGCCTGTCTATTCATGCCGGTAATGGCGAGTGGATTTGGCGCCCGCTGAATAACCCGAAACATTTGGCGGTCAGCACCTATAGTATGGAAAACCCACAGGGCTTTGGCCTGTTGCAGCGTGGCCGCCAGTTCTCGCGTTACGAGGATCTGGATGATCGCTATGACGAGCGCCCAAGTGCATGGGTTGAGCCGCAAGGCAACTGGGGCAAAGGGCATGTGGAACTGGTGGAAATTCCTACCAATGATGAAACCAACGATAATATCGTTGCATTCTGGACCCCAGACCAATTGCCTGACCCTGGCAAAGAAATGAATTTCAACTACAAACTGACGTTTACCAAAGACGAAAGCAAATTGCATGACCCGGCTAATGCATGGGTAACGCAAACGCGCCGTTCTACGGGGGATGTGAAACAAACCAACCTTATCCGCCAGCCCGATGGCACTATCGCATTTATTGTCGATTTTGACGGGCCGCAGATGAAAACATTGCCGGATAATACACCAGTGGCTTCTCAGGCCAGTATTGGGGACAACGGTGAAATTGTTGAAAACAGCGTACGTTATAACCCGGTGACAAAAGGCTGGCGTTTAACTCTGCGTGTTAAAATTAAAGATCCGAAAAAGACCACAGAAATGCGGGCTGCCCTGGTCAATGGTGATCAGACATTAAGTGAAACCTGGAGCTACCAGCTCCCTGCTAATGAATAAGCTGACTGTAAACTATGCCTGATTATATTGATAATCTGCCGCTGCCTGACACGCAGAAATCAGCTCTTAAAGGGCTGGAAATTAAAGCAATACACCAGGCCCTGGAACCACAGGCTGGTGCTTTTTCAAGGGATGATGATTCGCCACTGGTATCTGTTAAGCCCCGCCTTGCGCTGAACTGGCCGGGCGTGGCAAACAGCAGTGTCATGGTGAAAGATAAAGAAGGTCGTGATCAGTTGCAGGCTATGCCTGCAACCCACCGCGCGTCAATGGCGCCGGAACCCTGGCGCACCAACCCTATTGGGCGTGTTTGGGAACGCTTGCTGGGTCGTGAACGCTCACCACGCCATCACTCGCTGTCTAAAGAAGAGCAAAAGGCAGAGCAGAAGTGGCGTATGGTGGGGACTTTGCGCCGCTATATCCTCCTGTTACTCACTATTTCTCAGACTGTTGTGGCAACCTGGTATATGAAAACCATTTTGCCTTACCAGGGCTGGGCGATGATTAATCCTGCGGATATGGTCGGGCAGGATTTATGGGTGTCGTTCATGCAGATACTGCCTTATGTACTGCAAAGCGGCATTCTGATTCTGTTTGCGGTGTTGTTCTGCTGGGTATCAGCTGGTTTCTGGACCGCGCTGATGGGCTTTTTACAACTGCTTATTGGGCGGGATAAATACAGTATTTCTGCTTCGACAGTGGGTGACGAACCAATTAACCCTGAGCACCGTACTGCGCTTATCATGCCTATCTGCAATGAAGATGTTAACCGGGTATTTGCCGGGTTGCGGGCTACCTGGGAGTCGGTAAAAGCAACGGGGCAACACGCGCATTTTGATGTTTATATCCTGAGCGACAGTTACAACCCGGATATTTGCGTCGCTGAGCAGAAAGCCTGGATGGATTTACTCGCCGAAGTTGGTGGGGAAGGGCAGATTTTTTACCGCCGCCGCCGCCGCCGGGTGAAACGCAAAAGTGGCAACATTGATGACTTTTGCCGTCGTTGGGGCAGCCAGTACAGTTATATGGTAGTACTGGATGCTGACTCCGTGATGACGGGCGACTGCCTGACTGGCCTGGTGCGCTTAATGGAAGCAAACCCGAACGCAGGGATCATTCAGTCTGCGCCGCGCGCGTCTGGCATGGATACGTTGTATGCTCGTTGCCAGCAGTTTGCGACTCGCGTCTACGGGCCGTTGTTTACCGCTGGTTTGCACTTCTGGCAGTTGGGGGAATCCCACTACTGGGGGCACAACGCCATTATACGTGTCAAACCCTTCATTGAGCACTGTGCGCTGGCACCGCTGCCGGGTGAAGGCTCGTTTGCCGGCTCTATTCTCTCGCACGATTTTGTTGAAGCAGCATTAATGCGCCGTGCAGGGTGGGGTGTATGGATAGCCTACGATTTACCAGGTTCCTATGAGGAGTTACCGCCTAACCTGCTGGATGAACTGAAACGTGACCGCCGCTGGTGCCACGGTAACCTGATGAACTTCCGTTTGTTCCTGGTTAAAGGTATGCACCCGGTGCACCGCGCTGTGTTCCTGACGGGGGTAATGTCTTACCTGTCTGCACCGTTGTGGTTTATGTTCCTGGCGTTGTCCACCGCTTTGCAGGTGGTACATGCCCTTACGGAACCGCAGTACTTCCTGCAGCCAAGGCAATTATTCCCGGTGTGGCCGCAGTGGCGCCCGGAACTGGCTATTGCCTTGTTTGCCTCAACGATGGTGCTCTTGTTCCTGCCTAAGCTTCTGAGTGTATTGCTGATTTGGTGTAAAGGCTCCAAAGAGTTTGGCGGGGCGTTTCGTCTGTTGATCTCGCTGATTCTGGAAGTGCTGTTCTCAGTGCTTTTGGCACCGGTACGCATGTTGTTCCATACCGTGTTTGTGGTCAGTGCCTTTTTGGGCTGGGAAGTGGTGTGGAATTCTCCTCAGCGTGATGATGACTCCACGCCATGGGGTGAAGCCTTCATGCGCCATGGTTCGCAGTTGTTGCTGGGCCTGGTTTGGGCAATTGGCATGGCATGGCTGGATCTGCGTTTCCTGTTCTGGCTTGCACCTATTGTATTCTCGCTGATCCTCTCGCCATTTGTTTCGGTAGTTTCCAGCCGGGCAACCAATGGGTTGCGGACTAAGCGCTGGAAGCTCTTCCTGATTCCGGAAGAGTATTCGCCGCCACAAGTGCTGGTGGATACGGAAGCGTATTTGAAACGTAACCGTGAGCGTGAGTTGCTCAATGGGTTTATGCTGGCGGTCTTTCATCCGACATATAACGCGTTGGCTACGGCAATGGCAACAGCTCGTCATGGTAAGAGCCACGTGCTGGAAATCGCGCGTGATCGGCACGTTGAGCAGGCGCTCAATGAAACACCGGATAAACTCAACCGTGACCGCCGCCTGGTGCTGCTCAGTGACCCGGTGACAATGGCAAGAATGCATTACCGTGTCTGGACTGCGCCGGAAAAATATTCTTCCTGGGTAAATGCCTGGAATAATATCTCCGGGGGCTCGCAAATAAGCAAAGCCCAGTAATGTCTATACAGCCGGCCTTCGGGCCGGTTGTTTGTTACTGGGAGATGAGAAAAATAGCAGCCATGAATTTTTCACTATGATTAAGCAAACGGCTTCATTTTAAAGGCGGTAAATTTGCGAACGATGGGCATTCTTGTCATGGCACTATTATTAAGTGGTTGTGGCAGCATAATCAGCCGGACTGTTCCCGGACAGGGGCATGGTAACCAGTATTATCCCGGTGTGCAGTGGGATGTGAGAGATTCTGCCTGGCGCTACCTGACGGTAATTGATTTACCCTTTTCACTGATTGCCGATACGCTGCTGTTACCGGTTGACGTACATCACGGGCCTTACGAATAACACTGCTCCCCGCCAGGCTCAGGCATCAGGCGGGGAGCAGTGTTATTCCTGTTCGTCCCATTCATCTGCGGCTTCGCTGCCTTCTTCGTCGTCCAGTGGCGGTTCATACTGGAATTCACCCTCATCCCATTCGTGCAGCGTGTTTTCTTCCACCCATTCCATGCGCAGCTCTGCTTCATCAAAATCACCATTAAAAACAGCCTGGGCAGCCGGGCCGTACAGCACGGGAATATAATCACCCTGTTCATCGGCTTCATTTTCGTCATCGAAAAAACAGGCAACCCACATCTCTTCGCCATCCTGCAGAATGTATTTTTGAATATTGAGCTGCTGAATATCGACATCATCCTCATCAAGGTCGGGATGACTGGCAAAATACTCTTCACGGGCTGCATCAAGTGCTTCTTCAAGCGTGGAGTAGTAGTTCAGTTCGCTGCCGGTCATACATAAACTCCTGTAACAATGTTGTCGGGGGTATCAGGAATTTATAGACAGCACTCTGGTGAGCGTCAACCATATTACAGTGGGAAATAACAAGAAAACCTCTCTGCAGCAGGCAGAGAGGCGGGAACTCAGTAACGGGAAGGCACCCCTTCCGGGCGGGTTTTAAAACGGCGATGCAGCCACATGTACTGCTCCGGTGCAAGTAAAATACACTTCTCAACCACTTTATTCATCCAGCTGGCTGTTTCTTCGGCCGAGCCAAGGGGAATATCCAGTTCAGGCTCCAGCACCAGTAATTCATAACCTGCGCCATTCGGTTTACGGCGAGGAACAAAGGGCACAATACAGGCTTTAGACATCCGCGCCAGCATCCAGGTACCAGAGGTAGTTGCGGCTTGCTCAACTGCGAAAAACGGAACAAACACACTGCTGCGGGGACCGTAATCATGATCCGGCGCATACCAGACAATTTCACCACTTTTGAGTGCTTTTACCATGCCTTTAAAGTCTTTACGATCCAGCATGGCTTTATTGGAACGAACCCGCCCCCAGGTTTGCAACCAGTCAATCAGCGGGTTGTCATTGGGGCGATAGACGCCGATACCCGGTGTCTGCATCCCGAAAATACGCGCACCCAGTTCCAGTGTCAGAAAATGTACTCCGATCAGCAAAATCCCCCGTTTTTCAGCCAGTAATTGTTTAACTGATTCAACCCCTGACACATCGAACCAGCGGGCGACACGCCAGTCAGGCCAGAACCAGGCCATTCCGGTTTCCATTAACCCCATACCGACCGATTCAAAGTTTTTTACCACCAGTTCCTGGCGCTCTGCATCACTCTTGTGTGGAAAACACAGCTGCAGATTACGTTGTGCAATGCGCACCCGGTCTTTCATTACATGCATTGCCATGCGGCCCATGAAACACCCAAGGCGATAGATGAGTGGGTAGGGAAGCAGCACCAGCAACCAGAGCAGGCCAATCCCAAGCCAGGTCAGCCAGTATTTGGGGTGAAGAAGTGAACGGTTGAATTGGGGTAAATGTGTCATGCAGCTCCCATCAGAAATTACTGATCTCCATAAGTCGTATTGTGGCATCATTTGAATAATGCCCAAAATATCTCAGTGCAGAACGGTGCTTTTAGCACCAGTTATTCTCTCTGTGCATAATTATAGCCGTGAAATGTAGCGTATTTTGTATGGATGTTATTTAGCGTAGATTGCTATATCATGCCGGGCTATTTTCTTCAGGAGCAGAGTGAACACCATGCCAGTGTTACATAACCGCGTTTCCAATGAGGAACTGAAAGCCCGCATGCTGGCGGAAACAGAACCTCGCAAAACCATATCTTTCTATAAATACTTCACAATTGAAGATCCGAATGCCACCCGTGATGCCCTGTACCTGGCATTCAGCCAGCTTGCGGTGTTTGGGCGCGTCTACCTGGCTCCTGACGGAATCAACGCACAAATTAGTGTGCCGGAGGGCAATGTTGAAGCTTTCCGTGAGCAGTTGTACCGTTTTCACCCGGCTCTTGACGGTCTGCGCCTGAATATTGCGCTGGATGACGACGGGCGCTCTTTCTGGGTCCTGCGCATGAAGGTGCGAGACCGTATCGTGGCGGATGGCATTGACGACCCGGCGTTTGACCCCAGTGATGTGGGTGATTACCTGAAAGCTGAACAAGTCAACCAGATGCTTGATGACCCGGATACCGTGTTCATTGATATGCGTAATCACTATGAATATGAAGTGGGGCATTTCGAGGGCGCACTGGAGATACCCGCAGACACATTCCGTGAGCAGTTGCCCAAAGCGGCAGAAATGATGGCGCCTTACAAAGATAAAAATATTGTCATGTACTGCACCGGTGGGATCCGCTGTGAAAAAGCCAGTGCGTGGATGAAGTACCAGGGCTTCACCCGGGTTTCTCATGTGGAAGGCGGCATTATTGAATATGTTCGTAAGGCGAGAGAGCAGGGGCTGCCGGTTCGGTTTATTGGCAAGAACTTTGTGTTTGATGCCCGCATGGGGGAGCGAATCTCACCTGATGTTATTGCTCACTGCCACCAGTGCGGGGCGCCTTGCGACAGCCACACCAACTGCAAAAATGAAGGGTGCCATTTATTGTTTATTCAGTGCCCGGCCTGTGCGGAGCAATATGACGGGTGTTGTAGTGAACAGTGCCAGCAGGAGCACCAGTTGCCTGAAGCCGAGCAGCGCCAGCGCCGCGCCGGGCGCGAAAATGCAGCCCGTATTTTTAATAAATCCCGCCAGCGCCTGAAGCTTACGCTGAACAGCCCGGAAGATGAGTAATTTGTTCCGGCACGCCTCTGTACAGGTGTGCCGGGCCAACAGATTGGCAGGTTATTTCTCGCCGCTTCCAAATCTGTTCAGGCGAAAAGGGCTTAAATCAAATGTGCAGCTTTTCCCCTGAGCAAACAGGCTGGCTATTTCGCCTAACACTGGCGCAAATTTGAAGCCATGGCCGCTTAGCCCGGTAACAACCATGACATCGCGGTTTTCTGGCAGGGTATCAATGATAAAGTCTTCATCGGGGGAATTGTCGTAAGTACATGATGCGCCATACAGGCAGCCACCAATGCCTGGCAGGAACTGGCGCAAAAATGCAAAGCACTCCGAGCCGTCGCCCGTTTCACTGCCAAAGGGTGTGCGCTCTTCGGGGGTACTGATGGGCTGCCCGCCGTTATGCTTACCGATTTTTAGTGCGTTATCGCTGGCAGGGAAACCATAAAACTGGTTACCGTCGGGCAGTTCGCCGGTAAAAGCAGGAAAACCGTTATCAGCACTGTAGCGCCCGTCGGCCTGGAACCAGCCAAATACTTTGCGTACCGGGCTGACTGGCAGAGATGGAATCAACCGGGTTACCCAGGTTCCGGCACTGACCAGCAGGCGGCCTGCAGTAAAGCTGCCATCAGCGGTATCCACCTGAATACTGCCATCCTGGTAATGTATTGCGCTAACTGCACAGTTAAACAGTTGCGCGCATCCCGCTTCTCTTGCGAGCTTCACCCATGTTGCTACCGCGTTTTCACTTTTGAGTACACCTGCATTGGGCTCAAACAGGGCTTCGTAGTCACCAGGAATGCGCAGAGCAGGCCAGCGTTCGGCTATATCCGATGCCGTCATACTCTCTAACGGAATGGACCAGCGTTGTGCACTGTGGCGCATGTTAGCTAAAAATTCGGAGCCTTCAGGGCCGACATTGATAACCCCGGTACGCTGAAACAGGGGAAGTTCAGTGTGTTGTTGCAGCGCATCCCACAAGGCTTGAGCACGCAAGACCAGCGGGACATATTTCTCTCCTTCACCATACGCGTGGCGAATAAGCCGGGTGTCTCCATGGTGGCTGCCCTGTTCATGAGGTGGGATGGCACTATCGATCATTAGCACCGATAAACCTGCCAGCCGGGCATAACAACCTGCAGCCGAGCCAACAGAGCCGCTGCCAACAACGATGAAATCGTAGTGGGTCACAAATAGTCTCCAAAATTAATACCCCTGATAAAAACAGGTGATAATGGCAGAGTGGATATATAGCAGGGTAATTAACAATCGCGTGACAAACAACCCGGGAAATATGAAAAAGGCATCACACTGGATGCCTTTTGTTTACAGTTAACAACCGATTAATGCTTACGGTAATCGTTTTCCTGGTAATCATTGGATTCAATTTTTGCAATACCGGCTTCGAGAATGGAAATAAATTGCCGGGCGACGTCTGTTGTTAGCCACAGGGTCTGACCAACTTCAGTTTCTTCTGGATCTTGATGATTTGCCGTCAGATAGTGTAAGCGCAGCATTAGCGCATCGTAACTGTCTACGGTACTGATATCCCACCCTACGAGGGGATGAGTCTGGATCACATCGTTATTTTTTTCCATCATAACCCCCTTATACGTAACTACGGCGACGACGTTCGAGGTTTAATGCATGTTTATATGTGAAGCAAGGGTAAGTATACCAATAAATAAATTTTGATGGGAGTGATTAACTGAGAACTAAACTTTTTTTACAATAATTTAGCGTTGTAGCACAATTAATCGTCATTTATCTCGGAGAAACCTGATTCCTGCCGATAATAGCTCAGATAAAGACGAAAAAAGCCGGACGGCGTGCCCGGCAAAAATACCAAAATGGAAATTGGACAGGGTTATTCGCCGCAGAACCAGTCGTCTGCGCTTTCCCAGGTTTCTTGTAAAATTTCGCTGATACGATCTTTATCTTCTTTGGCACCACCAAAGACAGAGAGCTGATTGGCTCCGGCATAACGTACAGATACATTCCCTGGTTGTTCAGGAAACTGTGCTGCAATTCGACGGGATAATTCATTGGTCAGTGCTTCGATAGCACCGGGTGGCAGTGGCGAGCTTTTCGCCAGAGTAATTTCAATACGCATAACAAACCCCCCTGTGAAATATACTGTGTATTTATACAGTAACATCATGAGGGGGGCAAGTTAATTAATCAGGGTTTAATACTCCAGTTAAGAACTTCCCCGGCAAGGAACGGTACCAGCGTATCGTTTTCCAGTGAAATTTCTTCCGGCATCACTTCTTCACGGCGCACCAGTGTCAGAGTGTCTTCGTTTACTGGCAGCCCATAAAAACGCGGGCCGTTGAATGAACAAAATGCTTCGAAGTGCTGCATAGCATTCATTTCTTCGAACACTGTCGCGTAAATAGCCAGCGCAGAAGGTGCATTAAAGCAACCGGCACAACCGCAGCTGGCTTCTTTACGGTGTTTGCCATGTGGCGCTGAGTCTGTGCCTAAAAACACCCGGTCACAGCCGCTGGCAACTAACTCACGCAATGCGGCCTGGTGCACATTACGCTTGAGAATTGGCAGGCAATAGAAATGTGGGCGAACACCACCAACCAACATGTGGTTACGGTTGAACATCAGGTGTTGTGGCGTAATGGTGGCCGCCAGTAATGAATTACCTTCGCGCACATACTGGGCGGCTTCTTTCGTTGTGATATGTTCAAAAACCACGCGCAATGCCGGGAAACGTTGGCGCAACGGTTCCATTACCGTTTCAATAAAACGGGCTTCTCTGTCGAAAATATCTATATCGGCGTGGGTAACCTCACCATGCACCAGCAGCGGCATACCGATCTTTTCCATGCGGGCCAGCACCGGATTAATGGCATCAATACTGCTGACACCATGGCTTGAATTGGTGGTGGCATTGGCAGGATACAGTTTTGCCGCCGTGAATACGCCCTGAACAAAACCTTTCTCCAGTTCGTCGGGATCCAGGCTGTCAGTCAGGTAGCAGGTCATCAGTGGTTCAAACTGATGGTCGTCGGGAACGGCATCGAGAATACGCTGGCGGTACGCTATCGCGGCTTCTACCGTGGTCACCGGTGGCACCAGGTTTGGCATAACAATCGCACGGCGGTAGACAGCGCTGGTATAAGGCACAACAGCGCGTAGCATGTCGCCATCACGTAAGTGGAGGTGCCAGTCATCTGGGCGGCGGATAGTTAATACCTGGGGTGTAGTCATGAAGTGCTCCGGCGTTGGAAAAGTCAGACACGTGTTCGTGGGCTTCAGCCGGGCACAAAGGATAAGCGGAAACGTTTACGTTTGCACCTTTTTCTGCACAAATTTATTTGCCCGCCAGTTGGGCGGGCAGAAGAGCTGCATTACAGCAGGGGAATGACAATTTCACCCGGCTTCACTTCAATACCTTTGGCGTATTTTTTCGCCAGCTTTTCGCCGTTACTGCGATCGTCCTTCAGGACATACGCCGGATTTTTTTCGAACCAGGCGCGAAGTGAATCATTCAAATAAGGGTTAAGGGTTTGCAATACCGTTTGCATTTTTTGCGGCTGTACATCGGTATCGGTGACTTCAAGGTCTTTCAGGTAAATGGCACCTTGTTCTGCATTAAATGAAGGCGTTGCTTTCAGCGTTAGTTTCATTAACGCTTGTTGGTTGCCAAAAATGGATGTCAGTTTGATATCTGCATCACCGGTGAGCTTCACTTTACCTGGCTCCTCGCGGCCAATTTGCGTTTGCAGGTTAGACAACACAATGTGTGCGTCAGCAACACCAGGTAAACCGATGGTTTTGTTGTACTGGTCATGCTTCACCAGAGCCTGGTTAATTTCCTGCTCAGTGATGGTGTACTGTGTCAGTTGGTTGCAGGCAACCAGTAAACTTGCGCAAAGCGCCACCATACCTAAGAACACTTTCTTCATCTATATCCTCGACTTTCTTCATAAGCCAGTTTGCTGACATAACCAGCATCAAGTATTTTTCTCTGGCAGGCCAGAAGAATAACCTGAAATGTATTACCAGGTCTTGCCCCGCACTTTACTGACAAGCGGTACAACAAATGTTACGGGTTGGGGGCAATGCCCTGTTGACGGGATGCTACCTGGCTGAATTGCCACCATAACCCGGCAAATGTGGCGATACCGATAAAGGCCAGAACCAGCCAGGGCAACGTTGGAAGATTGAGTGCTTTGCCTGTATCCAGCAGCCAGCCGCCCCCGGCATAACCCAGTGCGCCGCCAAAAGCCAGCCCCAACCGGCTGAACCCCATATAACTACCACGGGCCCGTGGGTCGGCCAGTGATGCACCTAAGGTTTCCCTTGCGGGTTCTGCAATAATTGAACCGAGATAAAACAGGCAGATAAGGAGTAGCAGTTGGTGCAAATTCGTGACCAGCCCGACGGGCAACAGGCTAAGGCTCATGATCAGCAAGCCAGCCATCAGGCGCTGCTCAAGGCGAAACCGTTTCTCAGACCAGCGGGCGATGGGGTACAGCAGTGTCAGTGACAGGCAGGCTTCAATGGCGTACATCCATTTTACTGCCGCAGGTGTACCCGCAATATCATTAACCATCACTGGCAGCATCAGCATCACCTGGACGCCCAACATGTAGTAGCCGGTGAGTGTCAGAACGTATGCTACAAAACGGTGGTCCTTCATGACACGCTGCATGCCAGCACGTAACGGAGCCCGGGTAGTAGAAAGCTTGTAACGGGGCAGCAAAAACGCATTACACCCTGCACACAGAATAAAGAGTACGGCACCGGTCCAGCATACCAGGCGAAAATCATATTGCAGTAACCAGCTTCCCAGCATGGCACCGATAACTGCACCTGCGCTGTCCTGCATCATCAGAATAGAGAAAAAACGCCCCCGTTGTGCCGGGCGAATCAGTTTTACCACCAGCGCCGAGCGTGGCGGGTCGAATAGTGTCCCCCCCAGGCCTGACAGCAGGCAGGATACCCACAAAACCCAGGGGTCGTGAGCCACAGCCATGGCGACAAAACCGCCCGCACGCATCAGCATGCCGGTTACAATCATCGGCCTGGCCCCAAAACGGTCCGCAAAAGCGCCGCCAAAGATCCCCAGGCCTTGCTGAATTAGCTGGCGCAGGCCCAGACCAATGCCAACCAATAAGGCAGCCCAGCCAAGCCGGTCAACAAAATGAATAGAGATAAGTGGAAAAACGACAAAGAAGCCAAGTACTACCAGCATATTGTCGAGAAGAAGGAATGCTTTACCCAGGTTCCTTGCCTGCTTCACGCGCGCCATTTCCCCTCCAGGGGAATGAAAGATAAGAAACTTATCATCGCTGATTTCTCTGTTCTTGCCCAGAGAGCCACAAAGATATTTTTATTGGCTGCGATAACTCTCATTTGTGAATAAAATCAAAAAAGTGCCTGGTTCTTTCCAGGCAGCACAACGCGCTTTTTATTATGATGCTCTGCACTATACTCGTCATCAGTATACGAGTGAGGTTAACGACAGGGAATTTTGGCACAGGAAGCCCTGAAACAGGAGTGGGGAGATGTTTGGCTATCGTAGCAATGTACCTAAGGTCAGGCTGACCACAGACCGGCTGGTTGTACGGCTGGTGTATGACAGAGATGCGTTCCGGTTAGCAGAGTATTATGCGCAAAACCGTGTGTTCCTGAAGCCCTGGGAGCCCATACGCGATGAAAGCCATTGTTATCCTTCAGGCTGGCAAGCCCGGTTAAGCATGATTAATGAGCTGCATAAACAGGGGGGCGCGTATTATTTTGCGTTACTTGACCCGGACGAAAAAGAAATCTGTGGTGTCGCAAATTTTTCCAATGTGGTGCGTGGTGCCTTTCATGCCTGTTATCTGGGGTATTCGTTAGGGGAAAAATGGCAGGGCAAGGGATTGATGTTCGAGGCTTTGACCAGCGCGTTACGTTATATGCAGCGGACCCAGAATATTCACCGGATTATGGCAAATTACATGCCGCATAATAATCGCAGTGGTAATTTACTGGCGCGTCTGGGGTTTGAAAAAGAAGGCTACGCCAAAAATTATTTGCTAATTGATGGTCAATGGCAGGATCACGTTCTTACCGCCCTGACCACCAAAGACTGGACCCCCGGGCGTTAAAAGGAGAGGGCATGAAACATCAATTTTCCCCAGAGGAAGCTCGCGTGATTGGCGTCTTGCTGGAAAAGCAAGTGACTACGCCAGAACAATATCCATTGTCGCTCAACGCTATTGTCACCGGGTGTAATCAGAAAACTAACCGTGAACCGGTGATGTCGCTAAGTGATGCAGATGTTCAGTCTGTGGTGGATGAACTGGTGCGCCGCCATCATGTCAGCCCGCAAAGTGGCTTTGGGAACCGGGTGACCAAATATGAGCAGCGTTTTTGTAATTCAGAGTTTGGGCAATTAAAACTTTCCGGCGCTCAGGTAGCTTTGCTGGCAACCTTGTTACTCCGTGGCCCACAAACGCCCGGTGAATTACGGATGCGTGCAGCGCGTATGCATGATTTTGCCGATATGCAGGAAGTTGAACAAACACTGGAGGCGCTGGTCAGCCGTGACGATGGCCCGATGGTGGTGAAACTGCCTCGTGAACCCGGTAAGCGTGAGCATCGTTACCAACATTTGTTTGGTGACGGGAGTGAACCGGTCGTTGTGTCTGTGGGTAGTGAAAGCGAGGTGGACTCGGGTAGCCTGGTACAACGTGTTGCTGTACTGGAAGACGAACTGGCTGCGTTAAAAGCGCGGCTTGAAGCTGCGGGGTTATAATGGGCAAATTACGGGTGGGAATTGCCGGGCTTGGTAATATAGCTCAGAAAGCCTGGTTGCCAGTGCTGGCTCATGAGCAAGGGTGGCAAATAACAGGAGCCTGGTCGCCAGGCCAGGAGAAAGCCCTGCGTGTTTGTGAAGCCTGGAGAATACCCTGCGCGGCGAGCCTTGCCGATGTACTGGCTGGTTGCGATGCCCTGTTTGTCCATACCGCAACCCACAGCCATTATGATGTCGTCAGTGCAGCACTCCGGGCAGGGGTGCACGTCTGCGTAGATAAACCCCTTGCTGCAACACTCAGTGATGCAGAGAAACTGGTCTCCCTGGCCCGCCAGAAACAGTGTGCGCTGATGGTCGGTTTTAACCGGCGTTTTGCGCCGCATTACCAGGCCCTCAAGTCTCGTGTTACAGGTAACCTGGCTTCGCTACGTATGGAAAAGCACCGTGCAGACAGTGTTGGGCCGCAGGATTTGCATTTCACATTGCTGGATGACTACCTGCATGTGGTTGATACCGCGCTTTGGCTGGCTGGTGGTGAAGGCCGGGTAACCAGTGGGCGCATTCAAACCAATGAGAGCGGTGAAATGTTGTATGCTGAACACCATTTCGCTGTGCAACAGTCATTGGTTACCACCAGTATGCACCGCCGGGCAGGCAGCCAGGCTGAAACTATTCAGGCTGTGACGGATGGCGGTTTGTTTTGGGTTAAAGAAATGCGCGAGTGGACTCAGGAATGTGGGCAGGGTGTGGTATCGGTACCTGTGCCGGGCTGGCAATCCACGCTTGAACAGCGCGGGTTTTATGGTTGTGTTCAGCATTTTATTTCCTGTGTGGAAAACCAGACTGCGCCACAAACATCCGGTGACCAGGCAGTGCTGGCGCAGCGTATTGTTGAAAAGTTGTGGCGCGAAGCAATAAGTGAATAACCCGGTGGTTATGTCCTGTAACGCTCTGTGGCTGGTTTTTTGCGTTTCCTCTCAGGTAGACTAGGCGGCCTTGTGGCTTTGCGGTGGCTGGGGATTACTGGTAAGTAAAGCAATACATAGCCAGGCCATGCTGGTAGTAAATAAAAATTGTGCGTATCGACTCTGTGGTGGCATGTCCGGCCAGTTAGTGGGTAACCCTGGCGTTGCTCAGTAACCTCATAAGGTTTGTCATCAGTCTGGCGCCTGCTTTGCAGGCGTTGTTGTTTTTGTGGAAACCGTACTGTAATGAACTTGTTAAAATCGCTGGCTGCGGTCAGTTCGATGACGATGTTTTCCCGTGTTCTCGGGTTTGCCCGCGATGCAATCGTCGCCCGGGTTTTTGGCGCAGGGATGGCGACAGATGCTTTCTTTGTTGCTTTTAAACTCCCTAATTTGCTGCGGCGCATTTTTGCTGAAGGGGCTTTTTCTCAGGCTTTCGTTCCTATTCTTGCTGAATACAAAAGTAAAGAGGGTGAGGAAGCAACGCGGGTATTTATTGCCTATGTGTCGGGCCTGCTCACACTGGCGCTGGCGTTGGTTACTGTTGTTGGGATGCTGGCAGCTCCCTGGGTGATTATGATCACCGCGCCAGGGTTTGCTGATACGGCAGACAAGTTCGCACTGACTTCGCAACTGCTGCGGATAACCTTTCCTTATATTCTGCTTATCTCACTGGCGTCACTGGTGGGGGCCATTCTTAACACCTGGAACCGGTTTTCCGTTCCGGCGTTCGCACCGACATTGCTCAATGTCAGTATGATAGGCTTCGCGCTGTTTGCGGCGCCCCATTTCCACCCACCCGTGCTGGCTCTGGCCTGGGCGGTTACTGTGGGTGGGGTATTGCAGTTGTTTTATCAATTACCGCATTTGCGCAAAATCGGCATGCTGGTTTTGCCGCGTATCAGTTTTAAAAACGAAGGGGCGATTCGTGTATTGCGCCAGATGGGGCCTGCTATTCTGGGGGTTTCCGTCAGCCAGATATCGCTCATCATTAATACTATTTTTGCGTCTTTCCTGGCTTCTGGCTCGGTTTCCTGGATGTACTACGCAGACCGCCTGATGGAGTTCCCTTCTGGCGTACTGGGTGTGGCGCTGGGGACGATTCTGTTGCCATCGCTGTCGAAAAGTTTCGCCAGTGGTAATCATGAAGAATATAACCGCCTGATGGACTGGGGTCTGCGCCTGTGTTTCCTGCTGGCATTGCCCAGTGCGGTGGCGCTGGGTGTGCTCTCTAAACCGCTTACGGTATCGTTGTTCCAGTATGGAAAATTTACGGCGTTTGACGCACAGATGACTCAGCGGGCTTTGATTGCTTATTCCGTTGGTCTGATGGGGCTGATTGTGGTGAAGGTGCTGGCACCAGGGTTTTATTCCCGCCAGGATATTAAAACGCCGGTAAAAATCGCGATGGTTACGCTCATCATGACTCAGGTAATGAACCTGGCGTTTATTGGCCCGCTTAAACATGCCGGTTTGTCGTTATCTATTGGCCTTGCCGCCTGCCTGAATGCTGCTTTGCTGTACTGGCAATTACGCAAAAAAGGGATTTTTACACCTGAACCGGGCTGGCGCTTGTTTCTGTTTCGCCTGGTGTGTGCGGTAGTCGTTATGGCTGTGGTGCTGGTTGGGGTGATGTCTGTCATGCCAGCATGGCACTCGGGTGGTATGCCTGAACGCCTGTTGCGCCTGGTGGCAGTGGTTGTAGCCGGTGTTGTGGCTTACTTTGCCACTCTGTTGGTGCTGGGATTTAAGATAAAGGAATTCGCCCGCAGAACGTTGTAGCAGGGAAAGGGGTTAAGAACGTGAGCCCCCTGGTGGAGGGGGCTTAATCAGACGCTAAATTTTTTACCGCTGCGGTTAGGTGTGGCCGTTTGTCCGTCAGAGCCGTACAAGCCAGGCTCCTGATGGGGGCGCAACACTTCCAGCGCGTCTTTATTTCGCTCCAGTTGGCCTTCAAGCAGCCAGCCGTTGTGGGTGTTCAGGTCGTTCAGATAACGAGTTTTTTTCTTGATAGTCTGCCAGCGCAACTCTACCGGGTCATCATTGGCTGCAGCATGACGGGGGCGTTGCTCCATCCGCCGCAACTGTTCCAGGTAGTCGAGAGTTGCGAGTAACGAGCTTTTCTCTTCGGTGATGCGCTGTAACGCAACACCATTGACAAAACCCGCAGAGAGCTGGGCCTGTTCCGCGTCCAGAACGCGTTTAAGGTCATTCAGCACTGAAGTCATTTGATCCATCAGTTCTAACAGGCGGCTCATGGCAGCATTACTCTTCTAAATAGCTTTTCGCATCCTGAATCAGCGCATCGGCAATTTTACCGGTGTCCATTTTCAGTTCGCCATTTTTGATGGCAGTTTTGATAGCTTCAACCCGTTCCATGTTGATATCACTGGAACCTGGTTGCATCAGTTTGGACTGAGCGTCACTCAGGGTGACAGTGCTGCTGGTCTCAGAGCCAGTTTTGTTCAGGCGTACTTTCGCCGAAGTTGTGTCACTGCTTTCGCGTGTTTGAACAGTGCTCACGGGTTTTAGTGGTGATGTGCGCTCAATGCTCATATCTGTGTCCTCTGTGGTGGTCGCGCCGGGCGATACCTGTCATCTCGTTTCGTTGCTAATTTTTATCGGCAGCCTGAACAGAATCTTTAAGAGATTATAGATTAATAAGAATATTCCCATCACTGTCGACAGTCCCGCTGACCACCTGGCCTGACGACATTCTGACACGGGCATTTTGTGTGACTGCAGCATTGTTTAATGCCTTGCCTTCACTGTTCACGCTAAACCCTTGTCCCGCCGCAATAACTTGTACTTTTTGACCGGCTTTTACCCGCCACTGAACACGCAACATAGTGCGCATGATGGGTTGACCTGCGGCAATATTACGCAGTGTAACGGCATTGAGCGCATCGTCTACAGAAAACAGTGTATTCGGAGGTAACAGGTCCAGACGGCCATATTTTAGCTCGACGTCCCCCGGTGTTACCGGCGCCCCGCGCTCTAAAACCTGGCTTGCCACCACATAGTTCCCACTGGCCTGGACAGAAACCAGCACATAACGCTGCTGGCTACCGCAGCGCATCATCACACTCAGGTTACCCCAAAAACGCCCGGTTGCTGGCAGGCGGAATTCAGGGTTAGCGCACTGAGGTAATTGCGCCTGGGGCGAGTTGATTTTCACCTTCACGTCATCACTGACCCCCGCCAGGCGCTGTTGAAAAAAAGCATCCATCTGGGAATCAAGTTCACCTGCCAGGCAGGTAAGCGGTAGTGCAGCGACAAGCACTGCAACAGTGCTGAGTATTCGGGAAAACATAAGCACCTCCAGTTAGGGATGTTAAGGATTCTACCTGGAAGCAAAGTATTTCAAGGCGACAAATAGCGAAGCATTTTGCGTTTATTCCGTCGATAAAGCGCGCGCAAGGAGAATTAAGCTGTCGGCTATAACTCATCGTCTGCGCGGAGGAAACATGCTCGATAAACTGGATGCTGCACTGCGCTTTGGGCAGGAAGCACTCAACCTGCGGGCTCAGCGCCAGGAAGTTCTCGCCGGGAATATCGCTAATGCTGATACCCCGGGTTATCAGGCCCGTGATATCGACTTTTCCAGTGAACTGAAAAAAGTCATGGATCGCGGCAGGGCGGCGGAAGGGGGACTTTCCCTGACGCTGACATCATCACGGCATATTGCTGCTGAGACATCGTCTTCGCCATCAATGGATTTGATGTACCGGATCCCGGACCAGCCAGCAGCAGATGGCAATACCGTGGATATGAACCGTGAGAGGACAGCCTTTGCTGATAACAGCCTGAAATACCAGATGGACATCACCGCTATTACCGGCCAAATCAAAAGCATGATGTCTGTATTGCAACAACAGGGGTAACAGATGGCGCTTCTTAATATTTTCGATATTGCAGGTTCAGCGATGGCAGCACAGTCCGCCCGTCTGAACGTTGCAGCCAGTAACCTTGCGAATGCTGACAGCGTCGCAGGGCCAGACGGGCAACCTTATCGTGCCAAACAGGTGGTTTTCCAGGTCGATGCGCCTGTTGGTTCGCCAACCGGCGGTGTGAAGGTTGCAGGTGTCGTGGAAAGCCAGGACCCGTTCAAGATGGTTTACCAGCCGGGTAACCCGCTGGCAGATACCAACGGTTATGTGCGGATGCCGAATGTGGATGTTGTGGGAGAAATGGTTAACACCATGTCTGCATCGCGCAGTTATCAGGCTAACGTTGAAGTGCTCAACACTGTGAAAAGCATGATGTTGAAAACACTGACACTTGGTCAATAAAGGAGGAAACAATGTCTGTTTCAGTCAGTGTTAATGATACCAGCAGTGCGCTGGCGTCCAGTTCAGCAACCAGTTCGACCACATCATCCAGTGGCCTGACAACCAGTAGTGCAGACGATTTACAAGATGAGTTCCTGACATTACTTGTCGCTCAGATGAAAAACCAGGATCCGACCAACCCGATGGACAACAGCCAGTTGACCTCGCAGTTGGCTCAGATAAGCACCCTGAGCGGTATTGAAAAACTCAATACTACGTTGGGCTCTATTTCCGGACAAATTGATGACAGCCAGCAATTGCAGGCTTCTTCATTGATTGGCCATGGTGTCATGGTTACCGGTTCTACTGTACTGGCGGGCAGTGGTGCGACCACGCCGTTTGGTGTGGAACTGGAACAGGCATCAACCGCGACTACTGCCACGATTACTGACAGTAGCGGTAAAGTGGTGCAAACCATTAACCTTGGCGCGCTGAGCGCGGGTGTCCACACCTTCTCATGGGATGGCACAACATCTGATGGCTCAACGGTTGCGGATGGTTCTTACAATGTCACGGTTACAGCAACCAACGGCTCTACACAATTAACAGCCCAGCCACTGCAGTATGCGCTGGTCAATGGCATCACCAGTAGCAGCAGCGGTAATTTGCTCGATTTAGGTACCTACGGCACCACTACGCTTAGCGAAGTGCGTCAAATTCTCTAACTTAACCATCAGGGGTAGGACACATGTCTTTTTCTCAAGCGGTCAGTGGCCTTAACGCTGCTTCCAGTAACCTGGACGTTATCGGCAACAACATTGCCAACTCCGCCACATACGGGTTTAAGTCCTCCGGGATTGCCTTTGCCGATATGTTTGCCGGCGCCAGTTCCAAAGTGGGCCTGGGTGTAAAAGTAGCGGCTGTTATCCAGAACTTCTCGGATGGTACAGTAACCAATACCAGCCGTGGCCTGGACGTAGCTATTAACCAGAACGGTTTCTTCCGTATGACGGATGACGCCGGCTCGGTTTATTACAGCCGTAACGGCCAGTTGCAACTCGATGAAAACCGTAACCTGGTTAACTCACAGGGGTACTATGTCACGGGTTATCCGGCGAGTGGCACACCACCCACTATTAACCAGGGTGCAAACCCGGTAACGCTGTCTATTCCGAGCTCCCCAATGTCTGCGAAAACCACCACAACCGCAGCAATGGAAGTGCAACTGAATTCATCAGACGATGCAATTACCAGCACCTTCGATTCAACCGATTCCACCACGTATAACAAGAAAGGCACGATCACGGTGTATGACACCCAGGGTAACACCCATGATATGAACGTGTACTTTGTTAAAACTGCAGATAACACCTGGAGTGTTTACACCCAGGACAGTAGCGTCAGCGGTAGTTCATCATCTCTGTTGGGGACGATGAACTTTGACTCTAACGGTAACCTGACCAGTACTACAGACAGCACCGGTACGGCGACCGCCACTGCCGGTATCTTCCCGAGCCTGACCACCGACACCAGCAGTGGTGCCACGCCTGCCACATTCTCGCTGGATTTCACCGGTTCCATGCAGCAGAACTATGGTAGCAACAACATTGTTTCTACCTCTCAGGACGGTTACGCACCGGGCGAAATGGTGAGCTATGCCATCAATGACGACGGCACTATTAGCGGTACCTACTCCAACGGTGAATCCCAGTTACTGGGCCAGATTGCCCTGGCAAACTTTGCTAACCCGGAGGGCCTGCAGTCTGAAGGTGACAACCTGTGGAGTGCAACTTCATCTTCAGGTGCTGCGCTGTTAGGGATTGCTGGTACTGGTACGTTCGGCACATTGACCAGTGGGGCGCTGGAGTCTTCCAACGTTGATCTGAGTAAAGAGCTGGTGAATATGATTGTTGCGCAGCGTAACTATCAGTCAAACGCCCAGACGATTAAAACTCAGGATCAGATCCTTAACACGCTGGTTAACCTGCGTTAATCGACTGACGGGGTGGCTTAATGGATCACGCAATATATACCGCCATGGGCGCAGCCAGCCAGACGCTGGATTTACAGTCTGTGACGGCTAACAACATGGCTAACGCGTCGACACCTGGTTTTCGTAAACAACTTGAGGCACTGCGTGCAGTGCCGGTTGAAGGGTTATCGTTACCAACCCGCACACTGGTTGCTGCCTCTACACCAGGTTCGGATATGAGTACCGGTTCGATGGATTACACCGGCCGTAATCTGGATGTGGCAATGCAGCAGGATGGCTGGCTGGCAGTACGGACCCCGAATGGCCAGGAAGCCTACACCCGTAACGGTAATATGCAGGTGAACGTCAATGGGCAGTTGGAAGTGAATGGCAATCTGGTGATGGGTGATGGTGGTCCTGTTGCCGTTCCCCAGAATGCTGAGCTGACTATTGCTGCTGACGGCACCATCACTGCGCTAAACCCGGGGGACCCGCCTAATACCGCAGCGCCAATTGGCCGTCTGAAACTGGTTAAGGCTACAGACAAGGAAGTGGAGCGTGGTGATGACGGGTTGTTTCATCTCACCCAGCAGGCGCAGGCCACGCGTGGCGCCACACCTGCGGCGGACCCAACACTGAAAGTGATGGCGGGCGTGCTGGAGGGCAGTAATGTCAACGCCGTTGAAGCCATGGCTGACATGATTAGCAACTCGCGCCGTTTTGAGATGCAAATGAAAGTTATCAGCAATGTTGATGGTAACGAACAGCGTGCGAACCAACTGCTGTCACTGACTTAATAAAACAGGACTTCACCATGATCAGCTCATTATGGATCGCGAAAACCGGTCTGGATGCACAACAAACCAATATGGACGTCATTGCCAACAACCTGGCAAACGTCAGTACCAATGGTTTCAAACGCCAGCGTGCAGTGTTTGAAGATTTGCTGTACCAGACAGTACGTCAGCCTGGAGCACAGTCTTCTGAGCAAACAACATTACCGACGGGCCTGCAAATTGGTACCGGGGTTCGCCCGGTGGCAACGGAGCGTATTCATACCCAGGGTAACCTGAACCAGACCGATAACAGCAAAGATATTGCGATTAAAGGCGAAGGTTTTTTTGAAGTACAGCTCCCGGATGGCACCACAGCCTATACCCGTGACGGTTCATTTCAGCTCGATTCCAACGGGCAGTTAGTGACTAACGGCGGGTTCCCTGTGCAGCCGGCTATCACCATACCCAGTAATGCTCTGAGTATTACTGTGGCGCGTGATGGCGTGGTAAGTGTCACCCTGCAAGGGCAGACAGCAACACAACAGGTGGGGCAGTTGAACCTGGCGACGTTCATTAACACCTCCGGGCTCGAAAGTATTGGCGAAAACCTTTACACCGAAACCCAGGCTTCTGGTGCGCCGACAGAATCAACCCCGGGCCAGAACGGCGCCGGGCTGCTGTATCAGGGATATGTAGAAACCTCCAACGTTAACGTTGCCGAAGAACTGGTCAATATGATCCAGGTTCAGCGCGCCTACGAGATTAACAGTAAAGCGGTTTCCACAACGGACCAGATGCTGCAGAAACTGTCACAACTTTAAAATCTGGCCGGCTTCGCCGCCGGCTAATATTTTCTGAAGATAAACGTAATGCAAAACCGTAACCAGTGGTATCGACCGCTTGTCATTAGCCTGAGTGTCGCCCTCGGTGGCTGTTCACTGGTCCCGAGTAAGCCGCTTGTTCAGGGGCCAACTTCGGCACAGCCTATTCCAGGCCCGGTTCCGGCGGTCAATGGTTCTATTTTTCAGACTGTTCAGCCCATTAACTATGGGTATCAGCCATTATTTGAAGACCGTCGCCCGCGCAATATTGGTGACACGCTCACCATTAATCTCCAGGAAAACGTCAGTGCCAGCAAATCTTCTTCTTCAAACGCATCGCGTGATGGAAGCAGTAGTCTTGCAGTAACGACAGCGCCACGTTATTTACAGGGGTTATTTGGTAACGCTCGTGCTGACCTCGATATGGAAGGTAAAAACGATTTCACCGGCAAGGGGGGGTCCAGTGCGCAAAACACCTTTACCGGTACTCTGACGGTTACCGTAGACCAGGTTCTGGCCAACGGTAACCTCCATGTAGTGGGTGAAAAACAAATCGCGATTAACCAGGGTGCTGAGTTTATTCGCTTCTCCGGGGTGGTGAATCCACGGTTTATTTCAACCAGCAACACCGTCGCATCAACCCAGGTGGCTGATGCCCGTATTGAGTATGTCGGTAACGGCTATATCAATGAAGCGCAGCAAATGGGCTGGTTGCAACGTTTCTTCCTTAATGTCGCGCCGTTCTAAGCGAGGTGAATATGTTTAAGTCAATTTTCGCAATCGGATTGCTGCTGGTGGCAACACTGGCTCAGGCAGACCGCATTCGCGACCTCACCACTGTACAGGGCGTGCGTGATAACTCACTTATTGGCTATGGCCTGGTGGTAGGGCTGGATGGTACGGGTGACCAGACCACTCAGACTCCATTTACTACCCAGAGCCTGAATAACATGTTGTCACAACTGGGGATAACCGTTCCCAGTGGCACCAATATGCAGTTGAAAAACGTGGCAGCAGTAATGGTCACCGCAGACTTACCCGCGTTCTCCCGCCAGGGGCAGCGTATTGATGTAGTGGTTTCATCACTCGGTAATGCGAAAAGCCTGCGTGGTGGCACACTGCTGATGACGCCAATGAAAGGGGTGGATAACCAGGTCTATGCGCTGGCACAAGGTAATATCCTGATTGGTGGCGCGGGGGCATCTGCCGGTGGCAGTAGTGTTCAGGTTAACCAACTCAATGGTGGCCGGATTACTGGTGGGGCAGTGGTTGAGCGTGAATTACCCAGCAACTTTGGGCAAGGCAACAGCATCAACCTGCAACTCAACCAGGAGGACTTCAGCCTTGCACAGCAGATATCCGATACCATTAACCGCTCTCAAGGTTATGGCGTAGCGCAGGCTATTGATGCCCGTACTGTTCAAATTCGTGTTCCACCGGGAAACAGCTCCCAGGTGCGTTTCCTCGCGGATGTGCAAAACCTGCAGGTGAATGTACCGGTACAGGACGCCAAAGTGATTATCAACTCACGTACTGGTGCTGTAGTGATGAACCGCGAAGTGACTCTGGATAACTGTGCCGTTGCCCAGGGCAACTTGTCGGTAACCGTCAACCAGCAAAATGTGGTGAGCCAGCCCAATACGCCGTTCGCGGGTGGTCAAACAGTGGTAACGCCACAAACGCAGATTGATATGCGCCAGAGTGGTGGTGCACTGCGCCGCATCAACTCAAGCGCCAATCTGAACAATGTGGTTCGTGCCCTTAATGCGCTGGGTGCAACACCGATGGATTTGATGTCTATCCTGCAGGCTATGCAAAGTGCAGGTTGTCTGCGGGCGAAACTGGAGATTATCTGATGATTAATGATACCCAGTCTATGGCTGGCGCTGCGTGGGATGCGCAATCGCTGAATGAATTAAAACGGGCAGCAGCGAATGACCCTCAGGCTCACCTGAAAGCGGTAGCCAAAAAAGTTGAAGGGATGTTCGTGCAAATGGTACTGAAGAGTATGCGCCAGGCTTTGCCGAAAGATGACCTGCTCGACAATGACCAAACCCGTTTGTACACCAGTATGTACGACCAGCAGATTGCCGATGATCTCAGTGCTAAAGGCCTTGGTCTGGCAGACATGATGGTAAAACAGATGACCAATGGCACGCAGTCTCCGTCTGAAAAAGCGGGGACGGTGCCAATGAAACTCGATATGAACACCGTCATGCAGTATCAAACTCAGGAATTTACCCAACTGGTGCGTAAAGCCATTCCCAAGGCTCCGCCCAGTTCCGGGGCGATTGTCTCCTTTGCAGACAAAGACCTTGATGGTGACAGCAAAAACTTCCTGGCGCAGTTGTCTTTACCCGCCAAACTCGCCAGCGAACAAAGTGGCATTCCTCACCACCTGATTCTGGCGCAGGCTGCGCTGGAATCAGGCTGGGGGCAACGCCAGATTCGCACGGCCAGTGGTGCACCCAGCTTCAATATTTTTGGGGTGAAAGCAACCGGCAACTGGAAAGGGCCAACTACCGAAATCACCACCACTGAATTTGAAAATGGCCAGGCGAAAAAAGTGAAAGCTGCGTTCCGTGTGTACAGTTCGTATCTGGAAGCGCTGTCAGATTATGTGGGCCTGCTGAGTAAAAATCCGCGTTATGCAGCGGTGACTACAGCGGCAACAGCGGAGCAGGGCGCTCAGGCATTGCAACGCGCTGGTTATGCAACGGATCCAGGTTACGCCAGCAAGCTTACCTCATTGATTCAGCAGCTAAAATCTATGAGCGATAAGGTCTCTAAAGCGTATAACAATGATTTAAGCAATTTGTTCTGATTAGCCTCAAGTCCTGGCCTGTGCTGCCGATAATCTCTGTCAGGACCCGTGATTAAACGCTCAAAAGGAAACACCATGTCCAGTAGCCTGATCAACAGCGCGATGAGCGGACTGACTGCCGCACAGACCGCGCTGAATACGGTAAGTAATAACATTTCGAACTATAACGTCACCGGTTATAGCCGCCAGACCACCGTACTGGCCCAGTCTAATAGCACCCTTTCCGGTAATAGCTGGATTGGTAATGGCGTGTATGTCAGTGGTGTTCAGCGTGAATACGATCAGTTTATTACCAACCAGTTGCGCCAGGCGTCGAATCAAAGCAGTGCGTTGTCCAGCCGTTATGACCAGGTTTCACAAATAGATGACCTGTTGTCCAGTACAACCACCAGTATTTCAACATCGTTACAGAGTTTTTTTTCTGCGTTAACCACATTGACCAGTAATGCCAATGACTCCTCTGCCCGCGAAGCGTTAATCGGCCAGGCCCAGGGGTTGGTAAACCAGTTCAAAACCACTGATAACTACCTGCGCAGCATGGACAGCCAGGTAAACAGTGCTATTGAGTCCAGTGTTCAGGAAATTAACACCTATACCAGCCAGATTGCTGATCTGAATAAAAAGATTGCGCAAATGACGGCGACAGGCGGCGGTGCCAGTCCGAACGACTTGTTGGACCAACGCGACCAACTGGTGAATGAACTGAATAACATCGTGGGTGTGACAGTCACAATCCAGGATGGAAATACTTATAACGTGAGCTTGGGTAATGGTACGTCTCTGGTTCAGGGATCGCGTTCATTCCAACTGGCGGCAGTTGCGTCAAGTGCTGATCCTGGCCGCACAACCGTTGCGTATGTTGATGAAGCCGCAGGAAACGTCGAAATTCCTGAAAGCCAGTTAACAACCGGCTCTTTGGGTGGATTACTGACTTTCCGTTCAACAGACCTGGATGCAGCACGTAACCGCCTTGGGCAACTGGCATTATCCTTTGCAGATGCATTCAATACTCAGCATGAAGCGGGTTTTGACGCCAATGGCGATGCAGGCGAAGCGTTCTTTGCTGTTGGCGCACCTGCGGTGGTGAGCAATGCGAAAAATACCAGCTCCACAACTTTGACGGCGGAGGTCACAGACAGCTCTGCCGTTCTGGCAACTAATTATAAAGTGACCTGGAGTGGCTCTGCCTGGACGGTTACCCGTACATCAGACAATACCACAGTAACACCGACAACCGGCACTGATGGCAGTGGTAATACGACACTGGCTTTTGATGGCCTGACGGTGACCGTTGATGGTTCACCTGATGCCAAAGACAGCTTTGTTGTTAAACCGGTAACCAACACTATCGTCAATATGGCCGTTTCAGTAACAGATGAAGCGAAAGTGGCGCTGGCGAGTTCAGCGACCTCCGGCGAGAGTGATAACACCAACGCCCAGGCGCTGCTTGATTTGCAGGACAAGAGCATAGTAGGTGGTAACAAAACCTTCAACGATGCTTACGCAAGCCTGGTGTCTCTGGTCGGTAACACCACCAGTACACTGAAAACAACCAGTACAACGCAGGCTAATGTGGTTACGCAGTTGACCAACCAGCAACAATCTGTTTCTGGTGTGAACCTGGATGAAGAGTACGCCAACCTGCAGCGTTTTCAGCAGTATTATCTGGCGAACTCACAGGTGTTGAAAACAGCATCAACGATTTTTGACGCGCTGCTATCCATTAATTCATAGGAGTCATGACCAATGCGCATCAGCACGCAGATGATCTTTGAACAAAATGTTCGTGGTATCACCCAGTCGCAGCAAAAGTGGCTGAATTATGGTGAACAGTTATCCACGGGCAAACGGGTTAACCGCCCGTCTGATGACCCGGTTGCGGCTTCTCAGGCGATTGTGGTTTCGCAGGCTCAGGCACAGAACAGCCAGTATGCCACGGCCCGGACTTTCGCAAACCAAAAGGTTTCGCTGGAAGAAAGCGTATTAAGCCAGGTTACCAGTAGTATTCAGACTGCGCAGGAAAAAATCGTTTATGCCAGCAATGGTACGTTGAGCGATGATGACCGGGCTTCACTGGCTACCCAGTTACAGGGGGTTCGTGACCAGTTACTGAACCTGGCAAACAGCACTGACGGTAACGGCCGCTATATTTTCGCTGGTTATAAAACCGACTCCGAGCCCTTTGATGATTCTGGTACCACTGTTAATTATGTTGGCGGTACAGAGAACATTACTCAGAAAGTGGATTCTGCGCGTACCATGGTCATTGGCCATACCGGTTCAGAAGTGTTTGATTCGATAACCAGTAACGCTGAAGCAGAGCCTGATGGCAGTGCCAGCGAAACTAACTTGTTTACTATGCTGGATACTGCTATCGCTTCCCTGAATACACCGCAACAGGATCTCGATCAAACGAGCAAAGATGCGTTGCAGGCAGTGATCGATAAAACCAGCCGCGGTCTGAAAAACTCACTGAACAACGTACTGAAAGTCCGTTCAGAACTGGGTACTCAGCTGAATGAGCTGGATAACCTGGATTCACTGGGTGATGACCGTAGCCTGCAGCAATCCCAGCAAATGAGTAACCTGGTCGATGCAGACTGGAACTCAGTAATTTCTTCTTATGTAATGCAACAAACTGCGCTTCAGGCCTCTTATAAGGCCTTCAGCGATATGCAGGGGATGTCCCTGTTCCAGCTCAATAGTTAGTGGCTTTGCTCTTTTTGGTATGTCGTGAAACTGGGCATACCTTGTCTGCCCGTACTGGCACCCCGGTACGGGATTTTTTTTATTCTTCGGCAACGCTACCAGCATGGCTGGCGCAATGGCGGCGAATGGCCCACCAACGAATGACCAGACTCAGTAAACCTGTGACACTGGCGAGAGCCAGCACACCCGGCCACCCGGCTGATACCCACGCTTTACTACCCAATACAGAACCCACAGCCATGCCAATAAACACGACAGTAAACAGCAGGGCATTCAGACGGCCTCTTGCCTGAGGCTCAAGGCTGTACACCAGTGTCTGGTGGGCAATTAATGTGGACTGGAGACCAAGGTCGAAACCAATTGCCGCCAGTGCTATCAGGCACAACTGCGCATGTAGAGGCAGCAATGGCAGCAAAAACATGCTGGCAAAAGACACAGTGACCAGTGCGGCACCCATCACCGTTACGCGTTCCGGGCCTATTTTGTCTGACAGGCTGCCTGATAACGGCGCAGCCAGTGCGCCAGCGGCACCTGCCAGCCCAAACCCACCGGCTACGGCACTGCCGAGGTGGTAGTTCTCCAGTAGCATCAATGCCAGTACTGACCAGAATGCACTAAAGCCTATGGAAAGCAGGCCCTGGGCGGCTGCGGCCATCCGCAACCCTGGGTAACGGCTCCACAGTGTCGCCATGGAGCGCAGCAGGCCCGGGTAACTCAGCTCTGAATGCGTGGCAAACCTGGGAAGAACACGCCATAGCACGGTGCCAATAAGCAGAATGCTGAGAGCTGCGAGTTGATACATTGCTCGCCAGCCAAGCCAGGTAGCAACCAAACCACTAACGGTTCGGGACAGCAAAATCCCCAGTAGCAGGCCGGTCATTACCGTCCCGACGATTTTCCCTTGCCTGCCAGCCGGAGCCAGAATGGCGGCGGCAGGAACAATATCCTGCGCAATGGTCGCTGTCATCCCAATCAGCAGGCTGGTAGCCAGCAAGCTGTGTAATGAACTGGTGAAACTGCATGCTGCGAGTGTAAGTGCCAAAATAATGCATTTGAGCAGAATAATGGCCCGGCGGTCGTAACGGTCGCCGAGGGGAATCAAAAATAAGATACCCAACGCGTAACCCATTTGCGTCAGTGTTGGAATCAGCCCCATTCCATCAACAGAAAGTGATAATGACTGCCCCAGTAGTGGCAGGATAGGTTGCGCATAATAAATCGATGCGACACTCAACCCTGCACCAGCAGCCAGTGAGAATATCAGGCCCGTGCTCAGAGGGCGTTCAGAGTGCAATGTAGTACCGGACATGGTGGTTTCCTTATCAGGACAAACTGTGTATGGACTGTATTGTGAGGGGGAAACTGCTGGCGGTGTAGCCCATGCCGGTGTACAACAGTTATACGTTAAACGTATAACTGGTTATTGAGTGAAAACAACTGAACGTATAGACAGAATTGAACTGCTGCAAACCTTTGTGCGCATTGTCGAAGCGGGTTCGTTATCGTCTGCGGCACGCCAGCTTACTTTGACTCAGGCAACGGTCAGTCGCCGCCTGAAAACACTGGAAACTATGCTGGGTGTTAAACTGTTGCTGCGTACTACCCATGCAATGAGCCTTACAGAAGACGGCGAACACTGCTATCAGCATGCCCGCCACGTTGCCGGTTCCTGGTCTGCACTGGAAGACGAATTGAGCAATGCGGATAACCTGCCGTCCGGTTTGTTACGTGTTCGGGCGCCTCATGCCTTCGGCCAGGATCAACTGATGGCACCACTCATCGATATGCTGGGCCGCTACCCCGGGCTGAATGTGGAGTGGTTACTTAATGATAAATCGCCGGACTTTATTGCTGATAACCTTGATTGCGCTATTCATGTTGGGGATATAACTAATCCGGATACAGTCGCAGTCCAGCTGGCGGAAGTGCCACGCATTGCCGTTGCCACGCCTGATGTAGCCGCTCAGGTAAAACCGCTCAACACGCCCGCGGAATTAAGCCAGTTACCCTGGATCTCAGTAAGCTCTTTTTATCGTAAGGCTCTTATCCTGGCGAACCAGAAAGGTGAAACCGTGGAAGTGACACTGTCTCCCCGTTTGTATACGGACAGCCTGTATGCAGCGCGCAAGGCTGCACTGGGCGGGGTTGGGGCAGTGGTGCTGTCTGCATGGATAGTCGAGCAGGATTTGCGTAGTGGCGCGCTGGTCCATGTACTGCCTGAGTGGCAGGCCTGGCCGCTACCTGTCTGGTTACTCTACCCCTGGGCGAACTACTACCCTGTAAGGTTACGGATGTTTATTGACTTGATGCGCTCGGTAATGCCCGGACTCAGTGGTATGCAGGAAGGCAAACGCCAGCGGTGACAGTTTTGTGTGGCTGACTATAAATAAAAAAGCCTGCTCAATTGAGCAGGCTTTTTCGTTGTTGCTGTTACACCCTGTTATGCCTGCGGCTGTGGCCTGGTTGCAGGTGCGGTCGCCTGGTGGCTGGCACTGTGGCCACCAGCAGAACCTTTACCTTCAAATTCCCATGCCGGGCGTACCCAGTCACTGTGGCGAGCCGGCTCTGGTACATATACCGGAGCAGGTGCGCGAGTGGCTGGTGCAGTTGCGGTGCCATGGAACTGTCTGGTTTCACTGTGAACCGCTGCAACCGTTTCCTCAACCGGGCTGTGTTTCACTTCTGCCACTTCAGCAGGCGATTCAGTTACTGCTTCAGGCTCGCTGGCGGAAGTATCAGCCTGCTGCTCTGTTACCGGTGCTTCAACAGGCTTCACTGTTTCTGCTTCAGCCACCACAGGTGCAGCCTGCTCTTCTACAGGTTCAACTGCTTCTGCAGGAGCAACCGTTTCAACGGCAGGTGCAGCGACGGTTTCTTCACTATTAACCATTGCGTTATCAACTGCCTGAGTTGTTGCTTCCTGTTCGCTGGCAACAGCTGTTTCAGGCATGATATCTGCTGGAGCAACTGGCGCAGTGTCAACATGTGCAACATCAGCGGCAACAGGCAGAGAAGTGTTATCGGCCACACCCTGAGAGGCTTCAGCTGGTACTGGCGCATCCTGGACGACGTCGTCTGCCGGGCGGGCTACCGGGTAGCGGATCCACACTTTGCCGGACGCCATTTCAGGCGAAGCACAGGCAACGGCTAACGGCATCGGTGATTGTGACGGGTAACGCTCGTCACGGTAACGGCGACGGCGCTGCCCACTGACACGCAGGTGGCGTGGAGAACGGCGTGAGCGACGCGGCATATTGTTTTCGCGTGCATCCCCATTCTCTTCACCAGCTTCAGGTTGTTCAGCCTGTACCACTGGTAACAACCCTGCAGTTTCCTGAGGTGCCGGTACGTGTTCAGTAGCCGGTACGTTTTCAACCGCAGCAACAGGCAGGTTGCTGTTGCTTTCAGCCGCGGCGGCACTTTCGATACGCACTTTCTCGGTAAGCTGGCGCTGTTTACGGCGTGGCATTACCTGAACATGAGTCTCTTTCTCGGCAGTTGCAGTTGAATCAACGGTATTTTCCGTTTCTTCACGCTGCAGGTTTTTCACTTCCTGCTGAGCCTGACGTTTCTCTTCAGTACGGCGACGGTTACGGTCACGGCGAGACTGAATTTGCTCTTCGCGGGTAGCTGGTGTGTTACTGCCTTCAGGTGTGGCGCCACGAGGTTCACGGACGTCAGCATTTTGATTCTGGCGGCGGCCACGACGATTCTCATCGCGAGGTTGAGCTGCGTTGTCAGATTCGTTACGCGGGTTACGTTCGTTACGTTCAGAGCGTTCATTACGCTCGTTACGATCACGGCGTGGGTTACGGCGGTTATTGCGACGGTCCTGCTGGCGCTGGCCACGGTCGGCTTTCTTCTCAGCTTCTGGCTCAGAAACCGGTGCCTCTTTGGCGGTGTCTTCACTGGAACCGAAAAGTGATTTCAGTGCGCCGGCAATTCGGCCAAAGAAACCAGGACCTGCAGGTGCTGTAGCAGATGCCGCTTTTTCTGCAGGCGCTGCACGATGAGGTGCTTCTGGTGGCGCAGGCGGTACATCAGGCATGGCAAAGGTTGCCAGTGCAGGTTGTTCTGGGCGTTTACGTTCCGCCTGTTCTTCCTCTGACGGCATCGCCATCGCTTCTTCGTGCAATTTCGGCAGCAGATAGCTCAGGGTTGGTGTTTCTTCACCTTTGCGTACACGCACAACAGAGTAGTGCGGTGTTTCCATATTATCGTTCGGTACGATAACGCAACGGATATCTGGCTGGCGTTGTTCAATAGCGCTAACCGCTGAGCGTTTCTCGTTCAGCAGGTAAGATGCGATAGGTACTGGAACAATGGCGTGAACTTCTTTGGTATTCTCTTTCAGCGCTTCTTCTTCAATCAGGCGCAGAATAGAGAGCGACAATGATTCGTTATCACGAATAGTACCAGTACCGCTACAGCGTGGGCACACATGGTGGCTGGACTCACCCAGTGAAGGGCTGAGACGCTGGCGGGACATTTCCAGCAAACCAAAGCGAGAAATATGGCTTATCTGGATGCGTGCGCGGTCCTGACGTACGGCTTCCCGCAGACGGTTTTCTACAGCACGCTGGTGGCGTACTGGTGTCATATCGATGAAGTCGATAACAATCAAACCGCCGAGGTCACGCAGGCGCAACTGACGGGCAATTTCATCTGCCGCTTCCAGGTTGGTATTCAGTGCCGTTTCTTCGATATCGCCACCACGCGTTGCGCGCGCGGAGTTGATATCGATTGCAGTAAGCGCTTCAGTGGAATCGATAACAATTGACCCGCCGGAAGGCAGGCGCACTTCACGCTGGAAGGCAGACTCAATTTGCGACTCGATCTGGTAGTGGCTGAATAACGGGATTTCACCGGTATACAATTTGATTTTACTGGAAAAATCCGGGCGACCCAGTGCAGCGATGTGCTGGCGAGCCAGCTCAACAATTTTCGGGTTATCGATCAGGATTTCACCGATGTCCTGGCGCAGGTAGTCACGGAATGCGCGGACAATGACATTACTTTCCTGATGAATAAGAAAAGGTGCCGGGCGGCTTTCAGCGGCTTTCTTGATGGCTTCCCAGTGACGCAGGCGGAAACTCAAATCCCACTGCAGGGATTCCGCTGATTTACCGACACCCGCGGTACGCACAATCAGCCCCATGCCGTCAGGCAATTCCAGGGAAGACAGTGCTTCTTTCAGCTCAGTTCTGTCTTCACCTTCAATACGCCGTGAAATACCACCAGCACGAGGGTTGTTAGGCATCAGAACCAGGTAACTGCCAGCCAGACTGATAAAGGTAGTCAGTGCGGCACCTTTGTTACCACGCTCTTCCTTATCAATTTGAACGATAACTTCCTGCCCCTCACGCAAAACATCTTTAATGTTTGGGCGACCATGAGAGGAATAGTTGGACGGGAAATATTCGCGGGCAATCTCTTTTAAAGGAAGGAAACCGTGTCTTTCAGCGCCATAATCAACAAATGCAGCTTCCAGACTGGGTTCAATGCGGGTGATTTTACCTTTGTAAATATTGGCTTTTTTTTGCTCATGCCCGGGGCTTTCAATATCCAGGTCATACAGACGCTGGCCATCTACCAGGGCAACGCGCAACTCTTCCTGCTGAGTTGCGTTAATTAACATTCTTTTCATCGTAACTTACTCGTTATTCTTACATTGACGACAGAACTGCGGGCAAGGTAATCGCTGACCGGATGTGAACCGATGGCCTCGTGACTATTCGCTAAGTCGTCAACCTCACGGTTGTCGCTTGCTGAGAGGCGCAGCGTGTCGGTAGCCTGTATTTCAAACGGAAAAACAGCGCTGTTTATAGGGGAACTGCCTGGGAATGTTTTCGCCAGAGAAGCTTCCATTTACCGGCCAGACTGCAACCCGCAGCCCGCTAACTGCCTGAAAGTACAAAACGTCTTACGCCATTGCTGCGTTGATGAACATTCAGGCAAAATTGGTAATTCCGCAAAATTCCTTGTTCTTACAGGTCTCAACGCGGAAAACCGCAACATTATTCCACTGCAAGGCCAGTTATAGCAAGATGACATTTGCCATTTATCACCTGGTTACTCACAGTTTTTTAACGTCACATTTCTGATTGTTGCAAATAGCAGCAAAAAAACGCCCGGAAGCATTTTTAAACTGCCTGCGCAATAATATAAGCACAGAAAAATAAGTGGCGCTATGAGTCCGGGGTAATTAGAATCGCGCACCATGAAAACCGAGACACCAACCGTAAAAATAGTTGCTATTTCCGACGAGGAAGCCGGGCAACGAATTGATAACTTTTTGCGCACACAACTGAAAGGTGTGCCCAAAAGTATGATTTATCGCATCCTGCGTAAAGGTGAGGTGCGGGTAAACAAAAAACGTATCAAACCAGAGTATAAGTTGGTTGATGGCGATGAAGTGCGCATTCCCCCTGTGCGGGTTGCTGAGCGGGAAGAAGATGCGGTGTCGCCTCATTTGCAAAAAGTGGCTGCACTGACTGACGCCATTTTGTATGAAGACGACCATATCCTTATTCTTAACAAGCCTTCTGGCACAGCGGTACATGGCGGCAGTGGCCTCAGTTTCGGTGTCATTGAAGGGTTGCGGGCATTGCGTCCTGAAGCACGTTTTCTTGAACTGGTACACCGGCTGGACAGGGATACATCCGGTGTCTTACTGGTTGCCAAAAAGCGTTCTGCCCTGCGTTCGCTCCATGAGCAACTGCGGGATAAAGGAATGCAAAAAGACTACCTCGCTCTGGTGCGTGGTCAGTGGCAATCTCACGTTAAAGTTGTCCAGGCACCGCTTTTAAAGAATATTCTGAAAAGTGGTGAGCGCATGGTAAAGGTCAGTAGTGAAGGTAAACCGTCGGAGACTCGCTTCAAAGTGGAAGAGCGGTTTGGTTTCGCCACCCTGGTTCGTTGCAGCCCGGTAACCGGGAGAACTCACCAGATTCGTGTGCATACGCTTCATGCCGGCCATCCTATCGCGTTTGATGACCGCTACGGTGACCGGGAGTTCGACAGCCAGCTAAACGGCAGTGGGCTGGGGCGTTTGTTCCTTCATGCCGCAGCCCTGCGATTCACTCACCCGGCAACGGGCGAAACCATACGCATCGAAGCACCGCTGGATAATGAACTGAGGCAGTGCCTTAGCTATTTGCGCAAAACCAGCCGCGGCTGATTCTTATTTTATGCCGGGAGATGTTTTACCCGGCTGTAACCACCTGTCCAGCCAGTCAAATGCAACCACCTGTTGTTCCTGATAGAAAACGTGGCCCAGGTCTGGCCAGCGCCTTGTCAGTAAATGTGATTCTCCCCCTTGTGACTGCCAGATTCGGTGCATTTTTTCCCAGGCTGCATCTACGGCACTGGCAGGGAACAGCTTATCTTTCCCACCGCTAAAAATAAGCATGGGTGCAGGAGCGGCTATTGCCGCGATATCGGGAATGTCTAATTTGGCATTCAAACCCGGATGGAGCATATAAAAGGCCGATTGCCCGCGCAAAACGTTATTCCCCGGGGTCATTAGCCCTTGCCAGGTGCCAAACCAGGAGATAACCGCAGTCGCGGCAACTTTGTCGGATAACGCGGCCAGTTGCCAGGCCCGGTAACCTCCCATCGAAAACCCCAGTACGCCAATATGTGCTTTATCTACATCAGGCTGTGAGGCAAGAAAATCGACAGTACGCAGGTCTTCATATGCCATTTCACCAGCCAGTGAGCGCCCAAAATTGAAAAAATTACTGGCAAGCGCCTGTTGTTGCTCATAGGTCATTGGGCCACGGTCACCCCAGCCTGGTGCATCAATAGCAATAACTTTGTAGCCCCGTTTTGCCAGCTCATCACCAACAAAACGCCCGGTAAAGAACTTCTCTGCCCAGGCTTTGGCTGACGCTTCTTTGGCTGCATCTCCCCACGGGCGTATCATTTTTTCTTTGCCAATATCGAATTTTGAGCCGTGGTCGTGTAATAGCACGATGGCCGGATGAGGGCCTGCGGTATCCGGGGTGAGCACAAGTGCGGCAATACGGCTGTCATCGGTGATATTCAGTGCAACTTTCTCAGCATGGTAGCCATCGCGTTGCTGGCGGCTGAGTACTTCAGGGGCGAATGGGCGGTGAGAGTCTGGTGTCAGCAGGGCATCTCGGACAAGTTGCCGTGCATGAGCCCGCCAGGTGGAAAACTGGGCATAATGGCCGTTAAGCCAGCTATCTGAAGGGGCGAGTTGCTGTGCCAGTTTTGGGTACCAGGCGGGTAAGTTACCTTCAACAATGCCTGGATGCTGCCATGTAGTATCTCCTGCCTGCGTGGTAAAACTCGCCAAACTCATGGTCAGTAAAAGTGCCTGGCGGGTGAAGGGTATCGACATAACATCTCCATAAATGAAACGCTGTTTTATTTATGGAGGGTACAATGACACAGCACCTGCCTGGTGTGACCGGTACGGCATTATTCTGCTAAAGGATCTGCTCCGGCGGCACGCAGCATTTCACATAACCGTATTAGCGGCAGGCCAATGAGTGTATTGGGATCTCTGCTGTCAATGCGCTCAAATAAGGTTATTCCAAGCCCTTCACACATAAAACTGCCTGCACAATGTAACGGTTGTTCTAATGTGACGTAACGGCGGATTTCAGGCTCTGACAACGGGCGAAACCAGACATCAACGTGTTCAACATCAACCTGAATGTGATTGGTTTGGGTATTAAGCAAGGCAATGCCGGTAGAAAAACGTACTTTTTTGCCTTGTGCAGCTAATAATTGTTTGACTGCGTTTTCCTCCGTATAGGGTTTCCCGGTGATGGTATTATTCAGTAAGCAAACCTGATCGGAACCAATAATTAAATGACCAGGATAAGTCCCTGCCAAAGAACGGGCTTTTTGCTCTGCCAGGCGTTTAACCAGTTGGTCGGATGTTTCACCTGGAAATGGCGTTTCATCTGTGCCCGGGCTTGCGCAGGTAAACGGCAGAGCAAGCCGGTTAAGCAGCTCTCGGCGAAACACTGAAGTGGAGGCCAGTATAATTGGAAGCATATTTTTTCTGTCATCTATAGCGAATTTGTTCGCCATATTTTAAACTGTGCAGCCGCAATGTGTGCGAATAAATGGCAAAAGGTGAGTCATAATGCCTTTTTCTTTGACTCTAAGACGTTACAAAGTTAATATGCGCGCCCTATGCAAAAGGTAAAATTACCCCTGACACTGGATCCGGTACGCACAGCTCAAAAACGCCTCGACTATCAGGGCATATATACCCCTGAGCAGGCGGCGCGCGTTGCTGAATCCGTCGTCAGTGTGGACAGTGATGTAGAATGTGAAATGTCGTTCGCAATTGATAACCAGCGTCTCGCCGTTATTACTGGCGATGCGAAGGTGTCGGTTACTCTGACTTGTCAGCGCTGCGGCAACACATTCCCGCATCAGGTTCACACAACGTATTGTTTTAGCCCGGTCGTTTCTGACGAGCAGGCTGAAGCACTCCCGGAAGCGTATGAACCGATCGAGGTTAACGAGTTCGGTGAAATCGATCTGCTGGCTATGGTCGAAGATGAAATCATCATCGCCTTACCAGTAGTTCCGGTGCATGATTCTGAACACTGTGAAGTGTCCGAGGCGGACATGGTCTTTGGTGAACTGCCTGCAGAGGCGGAGAAACCAAACCCATTTGCCGTATTAGCAAGTTTAAAGCGTAAGTAATTGAGGAGTAAGGTCCATGGCCGTACAACAGAATAAACCAACCCGTTCCAAACGTGGCATGCGTCGTTCTCATGACGCGCTGACCACTGCCAGCCTGTCTGTAGATAAAGTTTCTGGTGAAACGCACCTGCGCCACCACGTTACTGCTGACGGTTTCTACCGTGGCCGCAAGGTAATCGCTAAGTAATCTGGCGATACTTTGACACGTCTAACCCTTGCGTTAGATGCCATGGGGGGCGATTTTGGCCCTGCTGTGACAGTGCCTGCAGCTTTGCAGGCACTGGAATCTAATTCGCAACTGAACCTTCTTTTAGTCGGCAATCCCGACGCCATTACTCCATTACTTGCCAAAGCTGATTTTGACCAACGGTCACGTTTGCAGATTATTCCTGCTCAGTCAGTTATTGCCAGTGATGCCCGGCCATCGCATGCTGTGCGTAACAGCCGTGGCTCCTCCATGCGCATTGCGCTGGAACTGGTGAAAGAAGGGCGGGCTCAGGCCTGTGTCAGCGCCGGAAATACTGGCGCATTGATGGGCCTGTCAAAATTATTATTAAAGCCGCTGGATGGAATTGAGCGCCCGGCACTGGTAACAATGCTGCCACACCAGATGCGTGGAAAAACAGTCGTTCTGGACCTGGGTGCTAATGTGGATTGTGACAGTGATATGCTGGTGCAATTCGCTATTATGGGTTCTGTCCTGGCGGAAGAGCTGTTAGGGCTGTCTCAGCCGCGTGTTGCGCTGCTGAATATTGGTGAAGAAGAAACCAAAGGCCCTGAACCTATTCGTAGTGCCGCGGCTGTTCTGGCGGCACTGCCGGCTATTCAGTACATCGGATATCTGGAAGCAAATGAATTACTGACCGGAAAAACGGATGTGCTGGTCTGTGACGGGTTTGTTGGCAATGTGACATTAAAGACCATGGAAGGTGTGGTAAGAATGTTTCTTTCGCTGCTGAAATCGCAGTCGGAAGGGAAAAAAAGGGCGTGGTGGCTGATTTTATTAAAGCATTGGTTACAAAAAAGCCTGCAAAGGCGATTCAGTCACCTCAACCCCGACCAGTATAATGGCGCCTGTCTGTTAGGATTGCGCGGCACTGTAATTAAAAGCCACGGTGCGGCCAATCAGCGAGCGTTTGAGGTCGCGATTGAACAGGCAGTGCAGGCGGTGCGGCGGCAAATCCCTGAGCGAATTGCTTCTCGCCTGAAATCTGTATTACCCAAGAGTGACTGAGCGTACATGTATACAAAGATTATTGGTACGGGCAGCTATTTGCCTGAACACGTGCGTACTAACGCCGACCTGGAAAAAATGGTAGAAACCACTGATGAGTGGATCGTTACTCGTACTGGGATCCGTGAGCGCCGCATTGCTGCGCCGGAAGAAACCGTTGCGACCATGGGTTATCAGGCTGCGTGTAATGCGCTTGACATGGCCGGTGTTGATAAAACACAAATTGGCTTAATCATTGTTGCCACAACGTCTTCGACGCACGCGTTCCCAAGTGCTGCATGCCAAATCCAGGCTCAGCTTGGTATTAAAGGCTGCCCGGCCTTTGATGTAGGCGCAGCCTGTGCCGGGTTTACCTATGCGTTAAGTATTGCTGATCAATATATCAAAAATGGCGCAGTTGATTACGCGCTGGTGATCGGTTCTGACGTACTGGCACGCACTTTGGACCCCGCAGACCGTGGTACCATCATCTTATTTGGTGATGGTGCTGGTGCTGTGGTGCTGTCCAAATCTGAACAACCTGGTATCATTTCCACGCATTTGCATGCTGATGGTGCTTACGGTGACCTGTTAACGTTGCCAAACCTTGACCGTGTTAACCCGGAAAATCCATCCTGGTTGACAATGGCAGGGAATGAAGTCTTTAAGGTGGCGGTTACCGAGCTTGCTCATATTGTTGATGAGACACTGGCAGCAAATAACCTCAATCGTGAAGATCTCGACTGGCTGGTGCCCCATCAGGCTAACCTGCGTATTATTAGCGCGACTGCGAAAAAACTGCGCATGCCAATGGAAAGTGTGGTGGTGACGCTGGACCGGCACGGTAATACTTCTGCGGCATCTGTTCCGTCAGCGCTGGATGAAGCGGTACGTGACGGGCGTATTAAGCCGGGTCAGTTAGTTCTGCTGGAAGCCTTTGGTGGCGGGTTCACCTGGGGTTCTGCACTGGTTCGCTTTTGATTAGCAGGGACAAAAAAATGACACAATTTGCTTTTGTTTTCCCCGGACAGGGTTCTCAGTCTGTCGGTATGCTGGCTGAACTTGCTGCACAGTATCCGGTGGTTGAAGAAACATTTCGTGAAGCCTCTGATGTGCTGGGTTATGACTTATGGGCGTTGGCTCAACAAGGCCCGGCAGAAGAATTGAATAAAACCTGGCAGACACAGCCTGCATTGCTGACGGCTTCTGTCGCATTATGGCGTGTTTGGCAGCAGGCAGGCGGCAAAACGCCAGCGCTGATGGCCGGGCACAGCCTGGGCGAATATTCTGCTCTGGTTTGCGCAGGCGTTATCGCATTTCGTGATGCAGTACGTCTGGTTGAACTGCGTGGTAAATTCATGCAGGAAGCAGTGCCAGAAGGCACGGGTGCAATGTCTGCCATTATCGGCCTTGACGATGCATCCATCGCTAAGGCTTGTGAAGAGTCTGCGCAAGGTCAGGTCGTTTCCCCGGTTAACTACAACTCGCCGGGCCAGGTAGTTATTGCTGGCAATAAAGAAGCGGTGGAAAGAGCAGGGGCTGCCTGTAAAGCTGCAGGCGCCAAACGCGCTCTGCCGTTGCCGGTCAGCGTACCTTCCCACTGTGCGTTAATGAAGCCGGCGGCTGAAAAACTGGCAGTTGAACTGCAAAATATCGCATTTAATGCGCCAGCCATTCCCGTTGTTAACAACGTTGATGTAAAATGCGAAACCTCTCCGGACGCTATCCGGGAAGCCCTGGTTCGTCAGTTATACAGCCCGGTATTGTGGACACAGAGTGTTGAGTTTATGTCTGCTCAAGGCGTAAGTCAGTTATTTGAAGCAGGCCCAGGTAAGGTACTGACCGGGTTGACTAAACGTATTGTTGACACCCTGACTGCATCGGCCATCAATGAGCCGGCCGCACTGTCAGCAGCGCTTGAGCAATAATGAGGAACATTATGAGTTTTGAAGGTAAAGTCGCTCTGGTTACTGGCGCAAGCCGTGGTATCGGGCGTGCAATCGCAGAAACCCTGGTTGCACGTGGCGCGAAAGTGATTGGTACGGCAACCAGCGAAAATGGTGCCCAGGCAATCAGCGATTATTTAGGTGATAACGGGAAAGGTTTGGTATTGAATGTGACCGACCCGGCATCTATTGAGTCTGTTTTGGAAAACATCCGTTCAGCGTTTGGTGAAGTCGATATTTTGGTTAATAATGCCGGAATAACTCGAGATAACTTGCTCATGCGCATGAAAGATGATGAGTGGAACGATATCATTGAAACCAACTTATCATCAGTTTTCCGTCTGTCTAAAGCAGTAATGCGCGCTATGATGAAAAAGCGTCATGGTCGTATTATTACTATCGGTTCTGTGGTTGGTACCATGGGAAATGCTGGTCAGGCTAACTATGCTGCGGCAAAAGCCGGTCTGATTGGCTTTAGTAAATCACTGGCACGCGAAGTGGCGTCACGCGGCATTACAGTAAACGTTGTTGCTCCGGGTTTTATTGAAACGGACATGACGCGTGCGCTGTCTGATGATCAGCGTGCAGGTATTCTGGCGCAGGTTCCTGCGGGTCGCCTCGGTGACGCGAAGGAAATCGCCAATGCGGTTGTATTTTTGGCCTCTGACGACGCAGGTTACATCACTGGTGAAACTTTGCACGTCAATGGTGGAATGTACATGGTGTAACCACGCTATACTTTTTTTGCCCGGAATGTCGTTGAATACAGATTGTCCACTTGTCTGAGATATAATCAGAGAATGTGCGAAAATTCTGCGTTTATTGAGTCTGAGTGCGGAGAAGTAGAAAATTATTTGCGTTATTAGCGGGAATACCCGCAAAATAGCGTAAAATCGTGGTAAGACCTGCCGGGATTTAGTTGCATCTTTTTCAACATTTTATACACTACGAAAACCATCGCGAAAGCGAGTTTTGATAGGAAATTTAAGAGTATGAGCACTATCGAAGAACGCGTTAAGAAAATTATCGGCGAACAGCTGGGCGTTAAGCAGGAAGAAGTTGTTAACAGCGCTTCCTTCGTTGAAGACCTGGGCGCCGATTCTCTTGACACCGTTGAGCTGGTAATGGCTCTGGAAGAAGAGTTTGATACTGAGATTCCGGACGAAGAAGCTGAGAAAATCACCACCGTTCAGGCTGCCATTGATTATATCAACGGCCACCAGGCGTAAGTGACATCTCCAGGCGGTCATTCGACCGCCTGAGTTTTATCTTTTAGTCCCACGCGTATCAATAATTTCCCTCCCTGGAGGACAAACGTGTCTAAGCGTCGTGTAGTTGTGACCGGACTGGGCATGTTGTCTCCTGTCGGCAATACTGTAGAGTCCACCTGGAAAGCTCTGCTTGCCGGTCAGAGTGGCATCAGCCTGATCGACCATTTCGATACTAGCGCCTTTGCAACTAAATTTGCTGGCTTAGTAAAGGATTTTAACTGTGATGACTTCATCTCGCGTAAAGAACAACGCAAGATGGATGCTTTCATTCAATATGGAATTGTTGCTGGTATTCAGGCCTTTCAGGACGCCGGCATTGAAGTTACCGAAGAAAATGCCCATCGTATCGGTGCCGCTATTGGCTCTGGTATCGGCGGCTTAGGCCTGATTGAAGAAAACCATGGTTCGCTGGTAAAAGGTGGCCCACGGAAAATCAGTCCGTTCTTCGTTCCGTCCACCATTGTGAATATGGTCGCCGGGCACTTGTCTATTTTGTTTGGTTTACGTGGTCCAAGCATTTCTATCGCTACAGCCTGTACTTCTGGTGTTCATAACATTGGTCACGCTGCGCGTATTATCGCGTATGGCGATGCTGATGTAATGCTTGCTGGCGGAGCAGAAAAAGCCAGTACCCCTCTGGGTGTTGGTGGCTTTGGTGCTGCACGCGCTTTGTCAACGCGCAATGATAATCCTCAGGGAGCAAGCCGTCCGTGGGATAAAGACCGTGATGGTTTTGTCCTGGGTGATGGTGCTGGCATCCTGGTGCTCGAAGAGTACGAGCATGCTAAAAAACGTGGCGCTAAAATCTATGCTGAGCTGACTGGCTTTGGCATGAGCAGCGATGCATACCACATGACATCACCACCGGAAGATGGCGCAGGTGCTGCTCTGGCGATGGTTAATGCACTGCGTGACGCAGGTATTACACCTGAGCAGGTGGGGTATGTGAATGCCCACGGTACATCCACTTCTGCTGGCGATAAAGCAGAAGCACAGGCTGTGAAAACAGTCTTTGGCGAAGCAGCGCAACGTGTTCTGGTTAGTTCCACCAAGTCTATGACCGGACATTTGCTGGGTGCGGCTGGTGCGGTTGAGTCAATTTTCTCGATTCTCGCACTGCGTGACCAGTCTGTTCCGCCTACCATCAACCTTGATAATCCTGATGAAGGCTGTGACCTTGATTTCGTGCCTCACGAAGCTCGTCAGGTATCGGGTATGGAATATACTCTGTGTAACTCTTTTGGTTTTGGCGGCACTAACGGTTCGCTGATATTCAAACGTGTATAACACAGTGACTTCAGGCCCGTGTATTACGGGCCTTATCTGTCTCAGACTCCTTCTCTTGCCCTCAACTTCGCCGCCTGTCACACTATCGCCTCCATGATGTGAGGATGCGCGATGTTCTTGATTAATGGTGAATACCAGTCACACCTGCCAGCGAACGACCGGTCCATTCAGTTTGGCGATGGTTGCTTTACTACCGCACGAATTGTTGCCGGTGAAATTCGTTTTTTATCTCATCACATTGCTCGTTTGCAGCAAGCCTGCCAGCGTCTGCTTATCCCTTTTATTCAATGGGAAACTCTGGCAGCAGAAATGGCTGAAATGGCTCGTTCTCAGGATCTTGCTGTTCTGAAAGTGATTATCAGCCGAGGGAGTGGTGGGCGTGGTTACAGTCCAGCGCAATGTGGCAGCCCGGTAAGAATATTGTCTGTCTCAGGTTTCCCTTCCTTTTATGCTGAATGGAAAAACGCCGGAGTGACACTGGGGCTGAGTTCTGTCCGTATGGGGATTAACCCCCAGCTTGCTGGTATAAAACACCTTAACCGGCTTGAACAGGTTTTTATTCGGGCGGAACTTGAACAGGCAAACCAGCATGAAACCATTGTTCTTGACAGTGATGGCATGATGGTGGAATGTTGTGCCGCTAATTTATTCTGGCGAGAGGGCGAGGCAGTATACACGCCATTGGTTGACCGCTCCGGTGTGAACGGAACAATGCGCCAGCATATAATGGCAGAATTAACGCGGCAGGGCAGAATAGTGCATCAAGTACGGGCTGCCCCTGATGCGTTGCTGCGCGCAGATGAAGCCTTCATCTGCAATGCTTTGATGCCAATAATTTCGGTCCGGCAGGCCATCACCACGCGGTACACATCACAAGAGTTGTTTACCTTCCTTGCCCCACTATGTGAGTAAAAATATTGTCATGAAAAAAATGCTGCGCCTCGTTCTTGTGCTCGTTCTTCTGCTGGCTGTTGCCGCCGGAGTGGGTTACTGGAAAGTCCGTAAGCTTGCAGTGAGTTCACTGCTGATTAAACAAGAAATCTATTTTACCCTGAAGCCGGGTACAGGCCGTCTGGCTCTGGGTAATCAACTTTATGATGAAAAAATTATCAATCGCCCACGTGTTTTTCAGTGGTTGCTGCGCCTTGAACCGCAACTGGCAAACTTTAAAGCGGGTACTTATCGCCTGACTCCAGATATGACAGTCCGTCAATTAATGTCGTTACTGGCGAGTGGTAAAGAGGCTCAATTTCCGTTGCGTCTGGTTGAAGGGCAAACAGTACATCAGTGGCTGGCTCAGTTACGGGAAGCGCCATATATTCGGCATACCCTGAAAGACGATAGTTATAGTGCGGTTGCCAAAGCCCTTGATATACCAGAAAACGAAGTGGAAGGATGGTTCTACCCGGATACCTGGTTATATACCGCCGGAACTACAGATGTGGCGATACTGGAACGTGCACATCAAAAAATGGTGAATACTGTAGCAACCATTTGGGCGTCTAAAGCCGATAATCTGCCGTACAAAAATAGCGACCAGATGGTTATCATGGCTTCCATCATTGAAAAAGAAACCGCCGTTGCCAGTGAGCGGGAACTGGTTGCCTCTGTATTCATTAACCGCCTGCGTATTGGCATGCGTTTACAAACCGACCCAACGGTAATTTACGGTATGGGCGCAGACTGGAATGGTAAACTGACCCGCAAGGATCTTGATACTGCGACACCCTATAACACTTATGTGATTAGTGGGTTGCCGCCGGGCCCGATAGCAGTGCCGAGTGTGCCTTCATTGAAGGCGGCTGCTCACCCGGCAAAATCGCCGTATCTTTATTTTGTCGCCGATGGCAAAGGCGGGCATACATTCAGTACCAATCTGGCCAACCACAACAAGGCTGTACGGGCATGGATCAACACATTAAAGGAAAAAAATGCGCAGTAAATTTATAGTGATTGAAGGCCTTGAAGGCGCGGGTAAAACCAGTGCGCGTGATGTGATTGTCGAGACACTGCAGTCACGGGGTGTCCGCGATCTTGTGTTTACCCGTGAGCCTGGTGGTACGGTTCTGGCAGAAAAACTACGCAGCCTGGTGCTGGATATCAAAGCGGTCGGCGACGAAGTCATTACAGATAAAGCCGAAGTGCTGATGTTCTATGCAGCCCGGGTTCAGTTGGTTGAAACGGTGATTAAACCGGCACTGGCCCGTGGTGCCTGGGTCATTGGCGACCGCCACGATTTATCTACCCAGGCGTACCAGGGCGGGGGGCGTGAAATTGATGCCCGGTTATTAGAAACCCTGCGTAATACTGTGCTGGGGGATTTCGCTCCAGACTTGACACTCTATTTGGATGTCGAACCCAAAATCGGACTGGCTCGGGCCAGGGCCCGGGGCGAACTCGACCGCATTGAAACCGAGTCCCTGGCGTTTTTTGACCGGACACGGGCACGCTACCAGGCGCTTGCCGCACAGGATGAACGTATTGCGACGGTTAATGCCAATGCATCTCAGGCCGAGGTTGCTGACTCTATTCGCCGTACGTTACATGAAACGCTGGCTCTCTGGGAAAAAGGTGACAGTGAATGAAATGGTACCCATGGCTGCGCCCGGCCTTTGAAAAATTGTCAGGGCAGCATCAGGCCGGGCATGGGCATCCAGCGTTACTCATTCATGCCATTCCAGGAATGGGAGAAGATGCTCTGTGTTATGCACTGGCGCGGCTGAAAATGTGCCAGTCTCCTCAGGGTAATAAAAGCTGTGGGCAGTGCCGTGGGTGTCAGTTAATGCAGGCAGGGACACACCCTGATTACACCGCTGTTGTTCCTGAAAAAGGAAAACAGAATCTCGGTATTGATGTTATCCGTGATGTCACCGATAAACTGTATAACCGCGCCAGCCTCGGCGGAGCAAAAGTAGTGTGGATTAAGGATGTCACACTTCTGACAGAAGCGGCGGCTAATGCATTATTAAAAACGCTGGAAGAGCCACCGGAAAATACCTGGTTCCTTATGGCCTGCCATGAGCCGGATAAGCTATTGCCAACTCTGCGCAGCCGGTGTTTTTACTTCCCGTTGGGTGTGCCTGATGAGCCCTGGGCGCAGGCCTGGTTACAACGTGAATCGGGTTCTGATACCGTGCAATGCCTTGCTGCACTGCGCTTATCCTGTGGCGCACCTGCTGCGGCGTTATCGTTGTTACAACCGGACAGCACTGCACTGCGCAATAAATTTTGTGAGCAACTAACCCAGGCGCTCAATAACCGCGAGTTCTACAGCTTACTGGCGTTGATGAACCAGGAACGTGCCACCGATATATTGTGGTGGTTTTCGACATTATTAGTTGATGCACTTAAACTGCAGCAGCACGCCGGGCAATCCGTCATGAATGTAGACAGGCTGCCACTAGTGGAACAACTGGCAGGGTACCCGGGAATGGTACTCCAGGCGATTTGCGCTGCAGTGTTTCAATTACGCGAACAACTGCTGGCTGTTCCGGGGATTAACCGCGAACTGCTGCTGGCAGAGCAGTTACTGGCCTGGGAGCATTACCTGCAACCGGGAGCGACCCTCCCGTCAATACATCTGTAAGAGACGATTATGTTTTTAGTTGATTCCCATTGTCACCTTGATGGCCTTGATTACCAAACACTGCATAAAGATGTGGATGATGTCCTCAGCAAAGCAGCAGCACGCGATGTCGGTTTCTGTCTTGCGGTGGCGACAACGCTTGATGGCTATGTCGCGATGCGTGAGCAAATTGGTGAGCGGGATAATGTGGCCTTTTCATGTGGTGTACACCCATTGAATCAGGATGCAGAGCTGGATGTCGATCGCCTGCACAATCTGGCAGCACAACCCGGCGTGATAGCTATGGGCGAAACCGGGCTGGATTATTACTACACGCCGGAAACCAAATTGCGCCAGCAATCTTCTTTTAGCCACCATATTGCAATTGGCCGGGCATTAAACAAACCTGTCATTGTTCATACCCGTGACGCACGCGCAGATACCCTGGCAATTTTACGCCAGGAACAGGTGATGGACTGTGGTGGGGTGCTACACTGTTTTACAGAAGATAAAGAAACGGCTGGTAAATTGCTGGATATGGGGTTCTATATCTCGTTTTCGGGCATTGTGACTTTCCGTAATGCTGAGTCACTGCGTGAAGCGGCTCGTTATGTCCCGCTCGACAGAATTCTGGTTGAAACGGATTCTCCGTATCTGGCACCGGTACCTCACCGGGGCAAGGAAAACCAGCCTGCACTGGTGCGTGACGTCGCCGAGTATATGGCTGTGCTTAAAGGCGTGGATGTTGAAACCATTGCGGAAATCACGACGAATAATTTCTCATCACTTTTTAATGTCGACCTTTCTGCTTTACGCCAGAATAGCTAAATCCTTGTTATTTTAAGGCTCGTAATTAATCCCCAAAGCGAGTAAAGTTCACCGCCACAAAACGGGCGGTGAACGTCCTTTTTGTAACATATGTATACGATTTGAGTGGTTAAATGCGATTTTTCTGTATGTCTGTCATGGAAACGTGACTGCCATCAAACAATGAAATCGCTATTTATTTTACTCTGCGTAATAAATAAAGGGCACTTAGATGTCCTGAAGAGAGTCTGTTTCTCCCCCAGACTCAAAGCGCATATCGCGTACAAAAAGCACAAATACTCAGGAGCACTCTCAATTATGTTCAAGAACGCATTTGCTAACCTGCAGAAGGTGGGTAAATCGCTGATGCTACCGGTATCCGTACTGCCGATTGCAGGTATCCTGCTTGGTGTGGGTTCCGCTAACTTCAGTTGGCTGCCAGCCATCGTTTCTCATGTTATGGCCGAAGCGGGCGGTTCCGTTTTCGCCAATATGCCACTGATTTTCGCAATCGGTGTGGCACTGGGCTTCACCAATAACGATGGTGTTTCAGGCCTTGCCTCTGTGGTCGCCTACGGCATTATGGTTAAAACCATGGCAGTTGTTGCGCCAATGGTTCTTCATCTTCCGGCTGAAGAAATTGCAGCAAAACACCTGGCTGATACCGGGGTGTTAGGGGGTATCATTTCTGGTGCCATCGCTGCTTACATGTTCAACCGGTTCTACCGTATTAAACTGCCTGAGTATCTTGGCTTCTTCGCGGGTAAACGCTTTGTACCGATTATTTCTGGTCTGGCAGCGATTATCACTGGGGTTGTCTTGTCCTTTGTATGGCCGCCAATTGGTTCCGCTATTCAGGACTTCTCCCAATGGGCAGCTTACCAAAACCCGGTTCTGGCCTTCGGCATCTATGGCTTCGTAGAACGTTGCCTGGTACCGTTTGGTCTGCACCATATCTGGAACGTACCTTTCCAGATGCAGATTGGTGAATTCACCAATGCGGCAGGTCAGGTATTCCACGGCGATATCCCGCGTTATATGGCTGGTGACCCGACTGCAGGTAAACTGTCTGGCGGCTTCCTGTTCAAAATGTATGGTCTGCCTGCTGCTGCCATTGCTATCTGGCATTCCGCTAAACCGGAAAACCGTGCCAAAGTTGGCGGTATCATGATCTCCGCTGCGCTGACATCATTCCTGACCGGGATTACTGAGCCAATCGAATTCTCCTTCATGTTCGTGGCGCCAATCCTGTATGTGATTCACGCAATCCTGGCCGGTCTTGCCTTCCCGATCTGTATCCTTCTGGGTATGCGTGATGGCACCAGCTTCTCACACGGTTTGATTGACTTTATCGTACTGAGCGGTAACGGTAGCAAACTGTGGTTATTCCCGATTGTTGGCCTTTGCTATGCTGCGGTTTACTACACAGTGTTCCGTGTGCTTATCAAAGTTCTGGATCTGAAAACGCCTGGCCGTGAAGATGCCACCACTGAGACGCAGTCTGCTGCGACCAGCGAAATGGCACCGGCATTAGTCAATGCGTTTGGCGGCAAAGAAAACATCACTAACCTGGATGCCTGTATCACTCGTCTGCGTGTCAGCGTGGCTGATGTAGCGAAAGTTGATCAGGCTGGCCTGAAAAAACTGGGTGCAGCAGGTGTTGTTGTCGCGGGTTCAGGTGTTCAGGCTATTTTCGGTACTAAATCCGATAACCTGAAAACTGAAATGGATGATTACATCCGCAACAACTAATTGTTGCCGGGGAGAGCGAAAAAGGGGCCACTGGTCCCTTTTTTGTTTTTTGTCGTATTTGTTTTTGTCATACAGGAATAGTGAGCAGGAAGAATCTGGTTCGTCAGTGCAGGCTGTGCCGCCAGGATGAAAAACGGTACAATAAAGTGTTTTTACAGCAAGGTGTTGCGGGGCTTGTTATACTCCCATCACTGCGATTGACTAAAGGACACTCACATGGCTGAAGAGACCATTTTCAGTAAGATTATTCGTCGTGAAATCCCCGCTGATATTGTTTGGCAGGACGACCTCGTTACTGCGTTTCGTGATATCTCCCCTCAGGCACCAACACATATTCTGATTGTGCCAAATATCCTGATCCCGACAGTCAATGATACGCTTCCAGAGCATGAGCAGGCCCTGGGCCACTTAATTACGGTGGCGGCAAAAATCGCTGAGCAGGAAGGCATTGCCGAAGACGGTTTCCGTCTGGTTATTAACTGTAATCGTCATGGTGGGCAGGAAGTGTATCACCTGCATATGCATTTACTTGGTGGCCGTCCTCTGGGCCCGTTACTGTCCCATAAAGGTGCATAATGATTCGGCGCACGTTATGCCTGGCCTGCCTTGTTACTGTGTTAGGTGCATGCAGTTCCGGGCCAGTGATTCCGGTGAATAGCAGCCAGACGTTGGTGATTGAGTCTTCGCTGTTGGTTGCCGGGGTGACGGCGGAGCGCCCGGAAATTAGCCATGCAGGTGTGAATACCCTGGCGGTATCATCACTTTATAATGAAAGTCATCAACCAGTGACAGTCCATTACCGTGTTTACTGGTATGACAAGAAAGGCCTGGAGATACACCCTCTGGATGAGCCGCGTAGTGTTGTTGTTCCGCCGGCTACCTCTGTGGATATTCATGCCATAACCCAGGTTCCTGGCGCAGATCAGGTTCGGGTGTATCTCTATCTTTGAAGGGGGAGATTTTGAAACAACGTATGTATCGTTATTTGTGCGTGCTTGGTGTTGCTCTTGTGCTGTCTGGTTGTGTGTTGCGTAATGAGCAGCAACAGCCAGCACCGGTAGAGCCTGCCAAACCCGCACCCACACAGCCGGAGCCCACCGTTCCTTCTGTTCCTGAAATACCGGTTCAGCCTGAACCTGTTACGCCAACATTACCTGTTACTCCGCAACCCAAAGAGCGGCACTACGACTGGAGCAGTGCGTTTCAGCCGATGGTTGCACAAATGCTCAAAGCTGATGGTGTAACGGCAGGCAGTGTATTGTTAGTAGACTCCGTGAATAACCGTACCAATGGCAGTTTACCCGCCAGCGAAGGTACTCAGGCGTTACGTAATGCTCTGGCAAATAACCGAACTTTTGTGTTAGTCAGTGACCAGCAACTTGCTCTGGCTAAACAGCAACTGGGTTTATCTGCGCAAGACAGCCTGGGTTCACGCAGCAAAGCCATTGGTATTGCGCGTAATGTCGGTGCACAGTATGTGCTTTATACCAGCGCGAAAGGTAATGTGAGTAACCCTGCTGTGCAAATGCAACTGATGCTGGTGCAAACAGGTGAAATTATCTGGTCTGGTAAAGGTGCCGTACAGCAAACGCAGTGATGCAGGTTTGCATCACCACAACCAGGCGTCACACCCGGCGGCATTTGCCGCCGGCTCTGTTTCCGCCATACAGGGCCTGAGCGGCAACAGTGTGCTGGTAGAGAATACCTGCGGAAAGTGGGTACGGCGGACGGCTTCCACGCATGCTGAATTGCGTCGGCAATACCGGGCATTGCAGTTGTTACCTCATTCACTGGCGCCAGCCCCCGTCTTTATGAGCCGCCCCTGGTTGTATGTTGAATGGGTGGAAGGGCAAGTTGCTGCATCCTGGCCACCTGCGGATGTGCTGGCACGCACTCTGAGCCTGCTACATCACCAGCCGTTGTTCGGCTGGCGTATTGTTTTACTGCCTTTATTACAACGTTACTGGCAGAATGCTGCGCCTTCACGGCGAACGGTGTTTTGGCTTGCTCAGTTGAAGAAATGTCAACGCATCAGGGAGCCTGGGCCCATTCGCCTGGCGCCACTGCACATGGATATCCATCCGGGTAATATTGTCCATCAGGGTAACAAGGTACGCCTGATTGACTGGGAGTATGCCGGGGATGGCGATGTAGGGCTTGAGCTTGCCACTCTGGCAATTGATGAACCGCCACAGTTTGCGGCATGTGTTGCGTCTTACGCCAGGCAGATGCACCTTAATGAGGTGAGATTGGGGCAGCAGATTAACCGTTGGCTGCCATGGGTTAATTTATTAATGGCCTCCTGGTATGAGTACCGGTGGCAAGAAACACAAACCAGTGAATTTATTCAGCTTGCAGACCAGGCCTGGTGCAGGTTGAAACACACATAACAAGAAACAAGAGAGGTTGCTGTGGGTCCGGTAATGTTAGATGTCGCGGGTTATGAACTGGATGCGGAAGAAAAAGAAATTCTGGCACATCCTTTAACCGGGGGACTGATACTGTTCACGCGCAATTATCATGATCCTGCTCAGTTACGGGAGTTGGTGCGCCAGATTCGCGCTGCTTCCCGGCAGCGACTGGTCGTTGCGGTGGATCAAGAAGGTGGCCGGGTACAGCGTTTTCGCGAAGGGTTTACCCGTATTCCTGCGGCACAGTCTTATGCTGAATTGTTGGGTGTGGAAGTGGGTGGGCAGGTGGCAGAAGACGCTGGCTGGTTAATGGCGAGCGAAATGATTGCCATGGATATTGATATCAGTTTCGCACCGGTTCTGGATATCGGGCATGGCAGTGCGGCGATTGGCGAACGTTCTTTCCATGCAGACGGACAGGTAGCACTGGCAATGGCGCGGCGCTTTATGCAGGGTATGCACCGGGCTGGTATGAAAACCACCGGAAAACATTTCCCCGGACATGGTGCCGTAAGTGCAGATTCACATAAAGAAACACCCGTGGATAACCGCCCGGCAAATGTCATTCGTGAACATGATATGGCTATTTTCCGCTCGCTGATAAATGAACAGGCGCTGGATGCCATAATGCCGGCTCATGTTGTTTACCCGGAACTTGATAATCGCCCGGCAAGCGGCTCGCCCTGGTGGTTGCAGCAAGTATTGCGCCAGGAGTTAGGGTTTAATGGCGTGATTTTCTCTGACGACCTGTCAATGGAAGGTGCGGCAATTATGGGAACTTATGCTGAAAGAGCACGAGCCTCTCTTGATGCTGGTTGCGATATGATTCTGGTTTGTAATAACCGCAACGGAGCTGTTAGTGTTTTGGATAACCTGTCACCGATCAATGCAGAGCGTGTTACGGGTTTGTATCATAAAGGTTCGTTTTCCCGTCAGGAACTCCTGTCATCCGCAATCTGGAAGTCAGTCAGCCATAAACTGACCGCGCTGGATGAGCAATGGCAGGCAAGGAAGGCGGGGCAGTCATAGTGCCTGAGCGGCAAAAACTGGTACGGTGAGGATGCGATGATTATCTATTTGCACGGTTTCGACTCAAACAGTCCTGGTAACCATGAGAAGGTATTGCAACTTCAGTTTATTGATTCGGATGTCCGTTTGATCAGTTACAGCACGCTGCACCCGAAACACGATATGCAGCACTTGCTTAAAGAAGTAGATAAAATGCTGCAGCTGAATGTTGATGAACGGCCATTGATTTGTGGTGTCGGTCTCGGTGGTTTCTGGGCTGAGCGCATTGGTTTTCTCTGCGATGTTCGCCAGGTTATTTTCAACCCTAACCTGCATCCTTATGAAAATATGGAAGGGAAAATAGACCGGCCGGAAGAGTATCTTGATATTGCCACAAAATGTGTCGATAACTTCCGGGAGAAGAACCGTGATCGTTGCCTGGCAATCCTGTCGCGCCACGACGAAGCGCTGGACAACCAGAAATCTGCAGCGTTACTGCATCCTTATTACGAAATTGTTTGGGATGATAACGAAACTCACAAGTTCAAGAATATTTCTCCGCATCTGCAGCGTATTAAAGCTTTCAAAACCCTCGGCTAACGCCCCCATTACTTTCCTGTAACTCCCCCCGGCTGGCCTTTGGCCAGCCCTTTTGCGTTAAATTTAGCCAGAAAAATTTGATTCATATCAAATTTGGTATGACCAATGCACCGTTCATGGTATTCTCAGGCTGTTTTGGGCGATTCGATTCAGCAACCTATTGTTAAGTAAAAGTTATTTTTATAACCGTTACTTAACAATTGGTTAATAATTTGAGGGGGTCACGTTGACTACACCATTGAAAAAAATTGTGATTGTTGGCGGTGGTGCTGGCGGACTGGAGCTGGCAACTCAGTTAGGAAAAAAACTGGGCCGTAGTAAGAAAGCGAAAGTGACACTGGTTGACCGCAACCACAGTCATTTATGGAAACCATTGCTGCATGAAGTAGCAACCGGTTCGCTGGATGAAGGCGTGGACGCCCTGAGTTACCTTGCACATGCACGTAATCACCATTTCCAGTTCCAACTGGGTTCGGTCGTGGATATTAACCGCGAAGCGAAAGTGATTACTTTGGCTGAGTTGCGTGATGAAAAAGGTGAACTGCTGGTTCCTGAACGCAATCTGCCGTATGACACCCTGGTTATGGCTCTGGGCAGTACATCTAACGATTTCAATACGCCCGGTGTGAAAGAGCATTGCATCTTCCTTGATAACCCACATCAGGCACGTCGTTTCCACCATGAAATGCTGAACCTGTTCCTGAAACATTCCGCTAATCTCGGTGCAAACGGCAAAGTGAACATTGCCATCGTAGGTGGTGGTGCCACTGGGGTTGAGCTTTCTGCTGAACTGCATAACGCAGTGAAACAGTTACACAGCTATGGTTATAAAGGCCTGACGAACGAAGCGCTGAACGTGACGCTGGTGGAAGCGGGGGAACGCATTCTTCCTGCATTGCCGCCGCGGATTTCTGGCGCCGCTCACAGTGAACTGACCAAAATGGGTGTGCGCGTTCTGACCAAAACCATGGTAACCAGTGCACAAGACAACGGCCTGAATACCAAAGATGGCGAATTTATTGAAGCCGATTTGATGGTCTGGGCTGCGGGTATTAAAGCGCCTGATTTCATGAAAGAAATCGGCGGGTTGGAAACAAACCGTATTAACCAGTTGGTTGTGGAGCCCACCCTGCAGACGACCCGCGACCCGGATATTTTTGCGATTGGTGACTGCGCTTCCTGTGCCCGCGCTGAAGGGGGCTTTGTCCCACCACGTGCTCAGGCTGCACACCAAATGGCAACGTGTGCGATGCATAATATTCTGGCGCAGATGAGCGGAAAAGATCTGAAGCCCTATACCTATAAAGATCACGGCTCACTGGTTTCGCTGTCGAACTACTCTACAGTAGGTAGCCTGATGGGCAACCTGATGCGTGGGTCAATGATGGTCGAGGGGCGTATCGCCAGGTTTGTGTATATTTCCCTGTATCGTATGCACCAGATAGCACTGCACGGGTATTTTAAGACCGGTTTGATGATGCTGGTTGGGCGTATCAACCGTATTATTCGCCCGCGTCTGAAGTTGCATTAATTCGTCAGGCAATCTTGCCTGTTAAAAGGCTCCTGTAAAGGAGCCTTTTTTGTAGCCGATGACCCGCCCTGAATAACATTGACTGGCACGGTTACCGGTAGGGAAAACTATCGTTCCGGTAAAAGCCTTACTATTCAAGAGGGAAATAGTTAGCTTTCGCATAGCGTAATATCCCACCAGGATAAATCTCAATTATATTCAGATAACCCGATTTTCTCTTTTCGTCTGATCCCTGTTTCCTGGATTTTTGCTCACAATAAAAACCTGTCTTATCAGGAGGTGTCCTGTGAATAAATCAATGTTAGCGGGAATAGGCATTGGCGTAGCTGCGGCTATGGGGATTGCGGCTGTCGCCGGTCTGGATGTATTTCATAGTGGGCCAGAATACGCTCAGGTTATTTCATCGAAAGCTATTACTTCTACTGTGAAGTCCCCCCGTAAAGAATGCCGCAATGTCACTGTTACCCATCGCCGCCCGGTACAGGATGAAAACCGCATCGCAGGCTCGGTGTTGGGAGCAGTAGCAGGTGGAGTAATTGGCCATCAGTTTGGTGGTGGGCACGGGCGAGACGTCGCCACAGTGATAGGTGCGCTGGGTGGCGGTTATGCAGGTAATCAGGTACAGGGTACAATGCAGGATAAAGATACCTACAGTACCAGTGAACAGCGTTGTAAAACGGTTTATGACACCAGTGAGAAAACCCTTGGCTATGATGTCACTTACCAGATAGGTAACCAGCAGGGTAAAATCCGCATGGATCACAACCCTGGTAGCCAGATACCACTGGATAAAAATGGCCAACTGGTGCTAAGCGATACAGTAAACAAATCCTGAATAGCAGAATCACCCGGCCAGCAAAAAAAGACCTGTGCGATAACAGGTCTTTTTTACCAGGCGATCAAAGCAAATCCTGCCTTTTAAACCAAAGCCCGCCAGTGATAATAATGGCAAGAATAGCGAACAGCGAAGAGCTACCACATATCAACCAAAGCCCGAACAGCAACGAAATAACGACCAGTACTTTGAGCATGGGTAATAGCAAAATCATTCTGTCTTCCTTCTGCTGTGTGTCCAATAAATTGCTTTGTTATAAAGCAAAGGAATGAAATGCCTGTTCTGTGTAGGGTGCTGAGTGGACTATTTAAGATAATTATTAGTGTGTAAATAATCCGCAGTGTACCAATTAAATCTAGGTTAACAGGATGGATATATTTAATCGTTTTTGCCTATTTATTGAGGGAAAAGCGAGTGATTCTCTTTTGCAATGAAAGGGTGAAAGGGTGGCAGGACTGAGACAAAACAAGCAGCCTCAGTCACATTATCACGTTATTGTGCAATACCTGGCAGCGAACCGAGCGCGGTATTGATTATTTCCTCGAGGGTTTCAAACGATGCGCCTTCGCGGGCACTGACTGACATTCCCTGAATGATACAGGAAAGATAATTAGCCAGAATGGAGCACTGGCAACTGGCCGTAAGCTCGCCACTCGCCTGGCGTTGCGCCAAAAAAGTTACCAGGGTTTGCGCCTGCTTTACATGACGCAGCCTGATCATCTCTGCCACCTTTTCACTGGACGCTGCCAGTGCTGAAGATGTGGTGATAATAAAGCACCCCTGGGGAGTCTCTTTGCTGGTGTAGCACAGAGCTACCGCCACCATATAGTCCTTTAATGCCTGTGCCAGTGGCTTGCTACTGGCAAATAATTGCGCCTCATACTGAGAAACAAAACGTGCGACATACCGGTCCAGCACTGCCCGGAATAACCCTTCTTTATTGGTAAACTCTGCATAGAGAGTGGGAGCTTTCGCGCCTGTCGCCTCAACCAGATGCGACAGTGATGTGGCCTCGTAGCCATGCTGCCAGAATAGTGCCATGGCTTTATCCAGTGCGTCTTCCCTGTCGAACACTTTTGGACGGCCACGGCTTTTTTTTACACAACCTGAAACATCAGTTGTCATGGTGCCGTTTTACCTGTGTGTCGTTAAGTGAAGCCACATTATAGAGATCACCACGCTCACGAACCAGAAGAAAAGCAAAAAATAGAAAATACCTATAGCATTGAATCTAAACTGGTTATTAATTTATTATCGATAATTAATAAATTTATTTGAACAAGCCAGCATACAGCAAAAAACATTAATTAATGGCTGGAAATTAATCTGTTTAATTGGTCTGTAGGGAATGAAAAATGAATAAAAATTGAAGAAAAACATACTGATCATGCTGCTGTTGAAGTTCAGTCTGCGTCTTCAGGCCTGCAGACAGTGGCAGTGACTACGGCGCCGCTAAGCCACAGGTAAGTAACAATAAGTGAACCAGATCAGGGACTGTCACCAAAAAGCGATGAACCGGGTGCTGTGCCATTTCGCGTGGCATCAGCCAATGGGCCGGGCAATTACAGGGTTAGCGCTACCGGTTGCCACTCCCGTATTCAGAGCGGTTATGTAACTACTAACCCAGTGTGATTACAGCGTTTGCGCGCCGGGTTCGCGTAGCTGGTGTGTGATGTTGACCGGCATGCCAGCCCGCAAGTTCATTGACTGCTCTGTTACGCCTGCATTAACAGCGGGGGAATCCAGTAGCGACTGGCTCCGGCCAGACAAAGTTAATGGCAGTGTCTGTGGGTCGTCATCCAGTGACTGTGAAAGGGGCTGATGCACTTCCACCCAGTACAGCCCGTCAGGCTCCTGGCTGGTTTTTACTGGCTCATTGATAATGCGCACTGGTGTGCCTGGGGTTACCTGCCTGAACAACGTTTCGATATCGCCATCACGCAGGCGAATACACCCTGAACTCACCCGCATACCAATGCCAAAATCAGCATTTGTGCCGTGAATCAGGTATACCCCGCCATACGCCGCCAGGCGAATAGCATGGTGGCCCATTGGGTTATCCGGCCCGGCGGGCACCACTGCCGGTAATTCAATACCTTGTGCAAGATAACGTGCACGAATATTTTTGGTGGGTGTCCAGGTAGGGTTTGCGCGTTTCTCTGAAACCCGGGTAACCATTGTTGGCGTGAATGTGTCGCCACCTAACTGACCAATGCCAATAGGGTAGACAGCCACCTGGTTACTGCCGGGGGGGTAATAGTAGAGGCGTAATTCCGCCAGGTTTACCACTATGCCTTCACGAGGCGTTTCAGGAAGTAACACCTGATGTGGAATGGTCAGTACGGTTCCGGCTAAAGGCAGCCAGGGATCCACACCCGGGTTTGCCTGGCGCAAAGCCAGAAAACCCACACCATACTGGCTGGCAATATCTTCCAGCGAACCGCCGTCATCCTGTACCACATGGAATTGGTTTGCCCCAACCAGGCGGCTGCCTGGCGCGGGTAATGGCCAGGTCTGGGCATCACTGAAGCCACTCCACAGGCTGGCTAACAGCAGCATGGCGCAACTCACGGACCACTTGCGTTCGGGGGAGAAAAGGGGGGATGTTTTGGATGACTGCTGCTTATTTGCTGACATAGCCCAGGATGTCCTTCACCAGTTAAAGCAAAAAAACAAATTATGGTGCAGGCGGATGTGAGGATTTCCTGGCGTATTGCAATATTTTGTAAAACTTTGCCCGGCCTCCCGTAACGGTGAACTGGTTACGGGAAGCCGGGATACATCAGGCCAGTGCGTTGTCTGCCAGTTGTTGCATGAACTGCCGTACCCAGTCGATGCGGGTTTTGCGTTCAGCTAAATCGACGAAAAATTTCAGGCGGGTTGGCCCGTCGAGCCGCCAGGTTTGGGGTTGCTTTTGCAGCAGCCCAATTAACCAACCCGGGTCAACACTGTTTTGTGGCGCGAATTCCAGCATGCCACCTTTCTCGTTGGCCTCAATTTTACGCACCCCCAGTTTTTGTGCCTGCTGGCGCAGAGCGGCAATCTCCAGCAGGTTGCGCGCCGGGTCTGGTAATAAACCAAAACGGTCAATCAGCTCCACTTTGATGTCATCCAGTTCGCCAGGCTGTTTCGCACTGGCAATCCGTTTATAGAACGAAAGCCGGGTATTGACGTCGGGAATAAAATCTTCAGGCAGCAAGGCTGGCATGCGTAATTCAACTTCAGTCTGCTGGCTGGTCAGGTCCTCAAGGGAGGGTTCCCGGCCTGCCTTCAACGCATCGACTGCATTTTCCAGCAGTTCCATATACAAAGAGAAGCCAACTGTTTCCATCTGACCGCTTTGGTCTTCACCCAGTAATTCCCCGGCCCCGCGGATCTCCAGGTCGTGGGTTGCCAGCGCAAAACCCGCACCTAAATCTTCCAGAGAGGCAATTGCCTCAAGCCGTTTTTGTGCATCGGGTGTCATGGCTTTCGGATGGGGCGTAAGCAGCCAGGCATAAGCCTGGTGGTGAGAGCGCCCAACTCGGCCACGTAGCTGGTGTAACTGAGCCAGGCCGAAATGGTCGGCTCGCTCAATGATGATGGTATTTGCCGTTGGGATATCGATACCGGTTTCGATAATCGTTGTACACACCAGCACATTGAAACGCTGGTGGTGAAAATCGTTCATGACCCGTTCCAGTTCCCGTTCACGCATCTGGCCGTGCCCAATGGCGATACGTGCTTCTGGTACCAGTGTGGCCAGGCGCTCGGCAGCCTTCTGGATATTCTCGACATCGTTGTATAAGTAATACACCTGGCCGCCACGCAAAATTTCACGCAGGATGGCTTCACGCACCACCAGGCTGTCGTATTCACGCACAAAGGTTTTCACCGCCAGGCGGCGGGCCGGGGGCGTGGCAATGATGGAAAGGTCACGCATGCCACTCATTGCCATATTGAGCGTGCGGGGGATTGGTGTCGCGGTCAGTGTCAGAATATCAACATCGGCACGCATGGCTTTTATACGCTCTTTATGACGGACACCGAAGCGGTGCTCTTCATCGACAATTAATAATCCCAGGTCTTTCCACTTCACGTCACTTTGCAATAATTTGTGCGTGCCAATCAGAATATCGATTTTCCCCTCACTGGCCTGTTCGAGGATCTGGGTTTGCTCTTTGGCACTGCGGAAACGGGAGAGCATTTCAATACGTACCGGCCAGTTGGCAAAACGGTCGCGGAAGTTGTCGAAATGCTGTTGTGCCAGCAGTGTGGTGGGCACGAGTACAGCCACCTGTTTGTGGTTTTCGACAGCCAGGAAAGCAGCACGCATGGCGACTTCTGTTTTACCAAAACCCACATCGCCACACACCAGCCGGTCCATAGCCAGTGGTTGGCACATATCACTAAGCACGGCGTTTATTGCCTGAGACTGGTCCGGCGTGGTTTCAAACGGAAAACTTTCACAAAACAGTTGGTACTGCTGGCGGTCGTGCTTAAAAGCAAAACCAGCTTTGGCAGCGCGTTGCGCATAAATATCCAGAAGCTCTGCCGCCACATCGCGCACTTTTTCTGCCGCTTTTTGCCGTGCCCGAACCCAGGCGTCACCGCCCAGTTTGTGGAGTGGGGCATTTTCTTCTGCACCACCAGCGTAGCGGCTAATCAAATGTAATGATGACACCGGAACATATAATTTGGCGTCATTTGCATAGGTGAGCATCAGGTATTCACCAGTGATGCCGCCCGCTTCAAGGGTTGTCATGCCGGCATAGCGCCCCACACCATGTTCCAGGTGGACCACTGGCTGGCCTGGGTGCAACTCGGCAAGGTTACGAATCAGGATGTCGGGGTTCAGTGTACGGCGGTTATCCTGGCGACGGCGGGCAACACGTTCACCCAGCAGGTCACTTTCACAGATAAACGCTCGCTGGCGCAAAGTATCAATGTAGCCTTTCTCACTGGCACCTATCATCAGGTAGCGGCCATTACCCGTCGCTTCACTGAGTGTGTTAATGGTGGTTAATCTGAGCTTGATACGCCCCAGCAATTCCGCCAGTGTTTCACGGCGGCCTTCACTTTCAACCGAGAACACAACTGGCCCGGTGAATTGTTCTAAAAATTTGCGCAGATTATCGAGAGGCGCTTTTTGCTGAGCCTGAACAGCCAGGTCCGGCAGAGCCTGGTAGCCAAGGTTTGTATTGGCGGACTTCTCCGCCAGCAGGTCAGTTTTCAGCTGGACACGGGGCCACTCTTTCAGTGCAGCGAACAGACCATCCGTTTTCAGCCACAGTGAATCCGGTGGTAATAACGGGCGCATGGGGTCCACACCCCGGCTGTCAAAACGTGCGGTAACATCCTGCCAGAAGCGTTCCGCACTGCTTTCGGTATCTCCTGTGGTCACAATCAGGCTGTTTGCCGGGAAATAACGGAACAGGTCGCTTAGTGGCTCACTGAAAAACAGTGGTTGCCAGTATTCAATCCCGGTTGGCAGAGTGCCTTTACTGATTTGTTGGTAAATATGCTCCGGGTCGCGTTTTACTTCGAACTTATCGCGCCACTGGCTACGGAAAACTTCAATCGCAGCCTGGCTGGTGGGGAATTCATGAGCAGGCAGTAAATGGATATTTTCCACTTCTTCCTGGGTTCGCTGGCTGTCGACATCAAAGATGCGCAGGCTGTCTATCTCGTCATCAAAAAAATCAATGCGGTAAGGGTGTTCGCTGCCCATGGGGTAGAGGTCCAGCAATGCACCGCGGGTAGCGTATTCACCATGCTCCATGACCTGATCCACATGGCGGTAACCGGCCTGTTCCAGTTGGCCGCGCAGAATGTCCCGGGACAGGCGCTGGCCCTTTTTCATCAGCAGTGCATGGCCGTGCAGAAAACTGTGCGGGCAAACGCGTTGCATAAGCGTACTGACGGGCAGAATTAATACACCTTGCTCCATTGACGGAAGCTGGTACAGCGTGGCAAGACGCGCAGAAATAATATCCTGATGTGGCGAAAAACTGTCGTAAGGCAGGGTTTCCCAGTCTGCAAGACTGGATACCGGGCCACTATAAAACTGGCGAATTTCATCCTGAAGGCGTAGCGCATTTTGCATATCCTGCGCAACCAGAATGACCGGGCCCTTGTGGCGTGCGGCCATTTCAGCAACTTCGGTGGCGCAGGCAGCGCCAGTTAATTCACCAAGCTGGCGGACATCGCCTGCACGAACGGGCAGAGTATAACGGTAGTTTTCCGACATAGCAGATATAAGGCATCTCATTGCTGGCCCGGGAACAGCAACGGCTGCATCCTCGCTGGGCGTGTTCCAGAAATCGTGTCGTTATTATCCTTGTTCGTTGGCGAGAAGCAACCCGGGGCGGGGGATTCATTACAGGCAGATAAATATGTTTTCGCAAGAGCCACCACCCAACGCATGAACAGGCTTACGCTGGGTGGCATTTTTGTGATTAACGAGTACCTCGCTTATCCTTTAATAAAAGCAAGAATATCGTTATTGATTGTTTCTGCATGGGTTGTCAGCATGCCATGAGGGAACCCGGGGTAGACCTTCAGCGTACTGTTTTTCAGCAGTTTATCCTGCAGCAGGGCGGCATCTTTATAAGGCACCACCTGGTCATCATCTCCCTGCATTACCAGGGTTGGTACGGTAATCGTTTTCAGGTCTTCAGTCTGGTCAGTTTCTGAAAAGGCTTTGATGCCCAGGTACTGTGCCAGTGCTGACCCCATCATGCCCTGACGCCACCAGTTATAAACCATGCCGTCCACAACTTTGGTATCTGGCCGGTTAAAGCCGTAGAACGGCCCGGAGGCGACATCGAGGTAAAACTGTGAACGGTTTTCAGCAAGAGCTTTACGGAAACCATCAAATACGCTCAGCGGGGTGCCTTCCGGGTTGCTGTCCGTTTTGACCATTAAAGGCGGTACTGCGCTCATCAGTACAGCTTTAGCTACACGCCCGTCAGGCTGACCATATTTCGCGACATAGCGTGCTACTTCACCACCACCGGTGGAGTGACCCACATGGACGACATTATGTAAATCCAGATGAGCAACGACTGCAGCAGCATCAGCGGCATAGTGGTCCATATCATGGCCGCTACTGATTTGTGAAGAGCGGCCATGTCCCCGGCGATCATGGGCGATAACGCGAAATCCCTGAGACAGGAAAAACAGCATCTGTGCATCCCAGTCATCGGCACTTAACGGCCAGCCATGGTGGAACATAATTGGCTGGGCATCACGCGGGCCCCAGTCTTTATAGAAAATTTCTGCGCCATCTTGAGTTGTCAGTGTAGCCATGTTCTTTACTCCTGTTGTGGACTGAAACGGTTGGGCTGCAGATGTAAAGGGTAGTACAGCCAGTGCTGCTGCGGCTGCTCCCAGCTTGATAACATCCCGCCTGCTCATATTTGCAAAGGGTGTACCGGCGGCTTCATTCATTCCGGCCTCTTCAGGTCCCTGTTCAGGGACCAGTAACGTTTTGACAGGGGATAAGATAGACTGCGGCACAGGGTTTGAACCGAGGCGAAAATGACATCATGAGAGGTAAAACAGACAAATGGTAAAAACAGCGAACGTTGTGGCTGAAATTGGCCTGTTAATTTACCCGGAATGCCAGTTAGCCGCGATTTACGGGCTGACGGACCTGTTTCGCATTTCTGGCGAATGGGCGCAGGAAGCCTCTGGCCATGGAGCCATGCCGGTTATTCGTGTGTCTCACTGGAAAGTAGAAGATGAAGGTGAATGCGTAACCTGTATCTGGGACAGCCACCCGGGCGAGCCCCATGTGCTGGCGCATATTATTGTGCCGCCCAGTATAGTCATGCCCGAAAACATGCATATTCCGCCAGCCGCGGCTACCTGGATGAAAACCATGCATACCCAGGGGAGTACACTGTGTTCTGTGTGTGCAGGCGCATTTATTCTGGCAGAGACCGGGCTGATGGATGGCCGGCGCGTGACAACCCACTGGGCGTTTGCCCGGCAACTGGCGGCCCGCTACCCGCAGGTTAATGTCGCGGAAGACAATATGGTTATTGATGATGGCGATATCATCACCGCTGGTGGCATCCTTGCCTGGGCTGACCTGGGGTTGTCACTTGTGCAGCGTTTTCTTGGTGCGGAGGTGATGCTTTCAACGGCGCGCTTCTTGCTGCTTGACCCACCCCGCCTGTATCAGCGGCCTTTTGCTGTGTTCATTCCCCAGTTTAACCATGGTGACGACGTTATCCTGCGCGTTCAACATTACCTGCATGCCAGCGCCGGTGAAGCGCAGGTGATTTCTGAACTGGCTGAAAAAGAAGGGATGTCTGAGCGCACATTCTTGCGCCGTTTTACTAAAGCAACAGGCCTGCGCCCGGTGGAGTATTTGCAACAAATACGCATTATGAAGGCTCGCGAGGCTCTTGAACTGACAGTGCAGCCAGTGGAACAGATTGCCTGGCAAGTGGGGTATAAAGACCCGGCGGCTTTTCGCAAAATATTCCACAAGCTGACCGGGCTGACACCGGGAATATACCGCCAGCGCTTCAGTGTGCTTGCTGCGAATTTAACCAGTAACGCACAGTGAGTGCCAGAGCGGATAGATGAAGGTATCCGCTCTGGCTCTGGGTTAACGCGCCGGGCTTTGTGTCGCGACGGGGAGTGGCGGAGTAAAGAGAATATCGCTGAACAGGCGCTGGGACACTTTGCGTGCTGCCATCCCCACGGCGGTACAAATTGCCAGGCTGATAAACGGATAAACCAGCAGAATACCCAAAATCACCGGTGTGGAAAGGACATCGCCTTTGATTAACGACAACGACCATAAACTCAATGCTTCAATAATGATGCGGTGTGTAGTGTAAATCGAGATGGTGTTGGTACCCAGTTGGTTCATTATACTGTGTTCTGTTGGTTGCAGCTTGCCTTCAAGTAACCAGAATACACGCATGATAAGCACAATCGACAGCAAAGAAAGGAACAGGTTAATTTTCAGGTTGTACATAGCAAAAGAAAAAATAATTGCAGCAGTAAACCACAGCAGATTATCCCTTAATGCGTGTGTTTTAATCCAGGGCACCAGTTGGGCACCAAACCATGCACCAGTGGCGTAATAGACCAGGTTACGAATCACACTATTCATCCCCCAAAACGGTGTTGGGAAGAAATTGATAGCAATGCTTATCAGCATAATTACTGGCAATAATACGGCTTTATAGCGGGAGAGTAATTTGCACAGTGGGAAGTAAACAATCATTGCATACAAATACCACAGGCTGGTACTGGCAGTACCCATCCGGGCCACAAAATCGGCCGTTGTTTCGGAATACGCCGCATTACTGGTGCTTAATATTTTTTCCGGTGCCAGCCACTGATTAATACTGACCAGGGATAACCACTGAATGACGCCCCATAAAGCGAGGACATAAAGTATGGGCCATATACGTTTGCGCATACTGTTTCCCCAGGGGACGTCATTGATATAGCGTGTGATTAAAAAGCCAGAAATAAAGAAAAATACCGGCATACGAAAAGGTGCCATATACAGGTTCAGGTAAACCCAGCATTTGGCTAAAAATACGCTGTGAGTATCTTCCATTTCGAGTAGATACGGATAAAAAGTAATCACAGAGTGGTAAATAACGACCAGACAGATACACAAACCTTTTATCTGGTTTATCCAGAGGGCTTTGGCTTTCATAATTAATCCTGAGATACAACGAAAACCACAGCATAAGAAAAGTTCCGGAAATACACCCATAGCATAAGTCTGTATTTCCGGCAGTCCAAAAGACTTTAAGAAAATCCTCACAAGCCGGGAGGAAATGCCGAACATCCTTATTCGGCTCAGAGGGCGGTTATCGGTCGGAAAGTTGTTGGTACTGGGCAAAACGCTGTTTGGCGTCCTGGTGCGTTTTTTCAAACAGTTCGTTTGCCATTTCCGGATACTGGCGGGCCAGTGCGGCATAGCGAACTTCGCCCATAAGAAATTCCTGGAAATCTTCTTCCGGCTCTTCGGAATCGAGGGTGAACGGGTTTTTCCCCATCGCTTCCCGGGCAGGATCATAGCGCCACAGGTGCCAGTATCCCGCATCGACCGCTTTTTTCGCTTCACGCATACTGCACCCCATCCCGGCTTTAAGGCCGTGGTTGATACAGGCGGCATAAGCGATAACCAGTGAAGGTCCGGGCCAGGCTTCAGCTTCCATAATCGCCTTAAGCGTTTGGGCTTTATCTGCACCCATGGCGACTTGTGCGACATAAACATTGCCGTAACTCATTGCCATCATCCCCAGGTCTTTTTTACGGGTGCGTTTCCCGTCGCTGGCGAATTTGGCAATGGCTGCCACAGGAGTCGATTTGGAAGACTGACCGCCGGTATTGGAGTAAACCTCGGTATCAAATACCAGAATATTGATATCTTCACCGCTTGCCAGCACATGGTCGAGGCCACCAAAGCCTATATCATAAGCCCAGCCATCTCCCCCGAGGATCCACTGAGAACGGCGAGTCAGGTAATCTTTATTCTGGTAAATACGCGCCAGCGTTGGGTGGCTTTCCTGTTCACTAGCCAGGTGAGCCAGTAATTCATTACTCCACTGGCGGCTGCCTTCACCCTGTTTCTGGTTTTCAAGCCAGGTAGCCATTGCATTGCGCAACGGCTCACTGACCGGTAACGAAATAGCGGCTTCTACATCACTGACCAGTTGTGAACGAATCGCCTGCCCGCCTAATGCCATACCCAGGCCAAACTCGGCGTTGTCTTCAAACAGCGAGTTAGACCAGGCCGGGCCATGCCCCGCATGGTTTGTGGTGTAGGGGGTGGACGGCGCGCTGGCACCCCAAATAGATGAGCAGCCGGTCGCATTGGCAATCATCATCCGGTCGCCAAACAATTGGGTTATCAGGCGGGCATAAGGTGTTTCGCCACACCCTGCACAGGCGCCTGAAAATTCCAGTAACGGCGTTTCAAACTGGCTGCCCTTAACCGTGCTTTTACGGAATGGGTGCGGTTTAAGAGGCAGTTCCATTAAGCGGGCCCAGACTTCGGTTTGAGCGTTAGGTACACTGAGTGGTGCCATCGCCAGTGCTTTCCCGCGTGACGGGCAAACATCCACACAGTTACCGCAACCGGAGCAATCCAGCGGTGACACCGCCAAATGATAGTGCCACTCTTTGGCACCAGTTGCCGGGCGGGCAAGCAGCGTTTCGGGCAATGTTGCACGCTCATCGTCTGTCATCAATACCGGGCGAATGGCAGCATGGGGGCAGATAAAAGCACACTGGTTACACTGGGTGCAGCCTTCCGCCTGCCAGACTGGCACCGACAGCGCAATGCCGCGTTTTTCCCAGGCACTGGTGCCGGAAGGGAAACTGCCATCTTCACGCCCCTGGAAGGCACTAACCGGCAGGCTGTCACCTTGCTGGCGATTCATGGGCTGAACAATATTGCGAATAAACTCAGGCACCAGCACCGTATCAACTGGTGTATGGTCGTGGGCATCTGCCCAGCTTGCCGGGAGGGCAATGGCGGTAATTGCGCCCATGCCTTTATCAATCGCCGCATTATTCATAGCGACTATTTGCGGGCCTTTTTTCCCGTAACTTTTTTCTACAGCGGCTTTCAGGTAACCGGCAGCTTCCTCTTGCGGCATAATCCCGCTGAGTTTGAAGAATGCCGCCTGCATTATCATATTAAACCGCCCACCAAGGCCGAGCTCGCGGGCAATATCCACCGCGTTGATGGTGTAAAGGTGAATATCCCGTTCAACCAGAGCGCGTTTCAGTGAAGCAGGCAGGTGTGCATCCAGTTCATCCGGTTGCCAGGTGCAGTTAAGCAGCAGTGTTCCGCCGGGTTTAATCCCTTCCAGTAAATCGTACTGGCTGACATAAGACTGCTGAGAGCAGGAAACAAAATCCGCTTCCTGAATCAGGTAGGGCGAAGTGATAGGGTGTTTGCCGAAACGCAGGTGAGAGACGGTGATCCCACCCGATTTTTTCGAATCGTAGGAAAAATATGCCTGGGCATACAGCGGTGTATGGTCACCGATAATTTTAATGGCGCTTTTATTGGCGCCAACAGTGCCGTCGGACCCCATCCCCCAGAATTTACAGGCAGTGATATCGTCGGATGCCAGGCGAGGCATGGCCGGAGGTACAGGCAGAGACATGCCGGTTACATCGTCGTCGATACCCACAGAGAAGTTATCCTGCGGGATACGGCGCTGCAGATTTAAAAACACAGAGACCAGGTGGGCAGGAATAATATCTTTGCCTCCCAGGCCGTAACGCCCACCGATTATCAGTGGGCGTTTTTCCAGGGCGTAGAATGCATTACGTACATCCAGGCACAGTGGTTCGCAGGGCGCGCCCGGCTCTTTGGTGCGGTCGAGCACGGCAATCCGTTTAACACTTGCCGGTAACTCTGCCAGAAAATGGCTGACTGAGAATGGCCGGTACAGGTGTACATTCAGGAAACCGGTTTTGTGGCCTTGCTGATTAAGGTAATCCACCGTTTCTTTGAGCGTTTCACACACCGACCCCATTGCAATCACGATATCTTCCGCGTCTGGCGCACCGTAATAGTTAAATAAACGGTAGTCACGGCCGGTAATGGCGCTGATTTGCCGCATGTAGTCCTCAACCAACTGCGGCAAAGCAAAATAGAAGGGGTTAGCCGCTTCCCGGCCCTGAAAATAGATATCCGGGTTTTGTGCGGTTCCGCGTACCACCGGGTGGTCAGGGTGCAGCGCATTGCGGCGGAACTGGTTCACCGCGTCGCGGTCCAGTAACGGCTCCAACTGGCTGTGCTCCAGCACCTCAATTTTTTGGATTTCGTGGGAAGTCCGAAAACCATCAAAGAAGTTAATAAAGGGAACCCGGCCTTTAATTGCGGCCAGATGTGCGACAGCAGACAAGTCCATAACTTCCTGGACGCTGCTTTCAGCCAGCATTGCGCACCCGGTCTGGCGCACAGCCATTACATCCTGGTGGTCGCCGAAGATGTTCAGTGCGTGGGTCGCCAGGGCGCGGGCGCTGACATGAAATACACCGGGCAGCAGTTCACCGGCAATTTTGTACAAATTAGGGATCATTAATAACAACCCCTGGGAAGCGGTGTAGGTGCTGGTTAAGGCACCCGCCTGCAATGCGCCATGTACGGCGCCTGCTGCACCACTTTCAGATTGCATTTCCACCAGGCGAACAGGCTGGCCAAACAGGTTTTTTTGCCCTTTGGCTGCCCATTCATCCACGTTTTCCGCCATCGGGGTGGACGGCGTGATGGGGTAAATTGCTGCGACATCGCTAAATGCATAAGAAATCCAGGCGGCGGCGGCGTTACCATCCATCGTCTTCATTTTCTGCGCCATATCATCATCCTCTTGCGAGACAGGAACCAGACCGCTGAGGTCTGATGTCAAAGGCGGGTAAATTCCGCTATCAACCCAGAAAGCATGGTCTGTGCCATTCTAGAGTGTGGTTTTAAATTTGATATTTATCAGGCAGATAAGAATATTTTGTTTTGCCGGGTAACAAAATTGTTATGGCAAGTTTGGGCGAAACAAGACACAACAGGCGACAACCTGTCGCGCTGTGAACAATCTGTGGGGTTTGTCTTTCGGGTTGTAGCGTATTGCTCCTGGTTTAATCCGCTCAGGTCACTGTGGAACCGGGCAAACCTTGCTGGCTCTCCCGTTCACTTTCTCTTCTCTATTACCACGTATTTTTCCAACCGGGATCACATTGTGCCAGTGGGATTGTGCGCGCTGTCCACTTTGTCTTATTTACCACAACATACCCGACAATTGGTTCGGAGTTTGTCTTGTCTGCTGCGCGGATATGACAAAGGCGTACATTAAAAATATTTAAAAATCATAAAGATATAAGTTTTTGTTCACGCTGGTACATTCTCTGCACTTATAGGAGTGGTAACACATCACTCACAGGAGAAATGATTATGGCAATGCGTCAATGTGCAATTTACGGCAAAGGTGGGATTGGTAAATCCACCACAACTCAGAACCTGGTTGCTGCCCTGGCTGAATTGGGCAAAAAGGTGATGATTGTGGGCTGCGACCCAAAAGCAGACTCAACTCGCCTTATTCTGCATGCAAAAGCACAGAACACCATTATGGAAATGGCGGCTGAAGTGGGCTCTGTAGAAGACCTGGAACTGGAAGATGTCCTGCAAATTGGTTACGGCAACGTCCGTTGTGCTGAATCAGGTGGTCCGGAACCGGGTGTGGGTTGTGCTGGCCGTGGTGTTATTACAGCCATTAACTTCCTTGAAGAGGAAGGGGCTTATGAAGACAACCTGGATTTTGTGTTCTACGACGTACTGGGCGACGTAGTATGTGGCGGGTTCGCCATGCCAATTCGCGAAAACAAAGCACAGGAAATCTACATTGTTTGCTCTGGCGAAATGATGGCGATGTATGCCGCCAACAATATTTCCCGCGGCATTGTTAAATACGCAAAATCCGGGAAAGTGCGCCTGGGCGGGCTGATTTGTAACTCCCGCCAGACAGACCGTGAAGACGAACTGATCATGGCCCTGGCTGAAAAGCTGGGCACTCAGATGATTCACTTCGTACCACGCGACAATATTGTTCAGCGTGCGGAAATCCGCCGTATGACCGTTATTGAATACGACCCAACCTGCAGCCAGGCCAATGAATACCGCGCACTGGCAAGCAAAATCATCAATAACACCATGAAAGTGGTTCCGACTCCGGTAACGATGGATGAACTGGAAGAGTTGTTGATGGAATTCGGCGTGCTGGAAGAAGAAGACACCAGCATTATCGGGAAAACGGCAGCTGAGGAAAACGCAGCCTGAGTCCATTTCACCTGCGGCGCAGGCTGTGTAGGGTCTGCAGCCGCGGAGATGAGGAGTAGAACATGTCAAGTACACTGACAGAGCAACATCAGGCGATTGTCGAGGAAGTCCTGGAAGTCTTCCCCGAAAAAACGCGTAAAGAACGCCGAAAACACATTATGTCCACCGACCAGGAAATGGAGTCGGTTGGCAAGTGTATTATTTCTAACCGTAAATCCCAGCCAGGCGTAATGACGGTGCGCGGCTGCGCTTACGCAGGTTCCAAGGGCGTGGTCTTTGGGCCAATCAAAGATATGGCGCACATTTCTCATGGGCCTGTTGGTTGCGGGCAGTATTCCCGTGCCGGGCGCCGTAACTACTACACCGGGATGAGTGGTATCGACAGCTTTGGGACAGTGAACTTCACCACCGATTTTCAGGAACGCGACATTGTGTTCGGTGGGGATAAAAAACTCGATAAAGTCATCGACGAAATCGAAATGCTGTTCCCGCTGACCAAAGGTATCAGTATTCAGTCTGAATGCCCGGTGGGGTTAATTGGCGACAACATTGAAGCCGTAGCCAATGCCAGCCGCAAAAAAATTGGCAAACCGGTCATCCCGGTGCGTTGCGAAGGGTTCCGTGGGGTATCCCAGTCTTTAGGGCACCATATTGCGAACGACGTCATCCGTGACTGGATCCTGGATAATCGCAAAGACCAGCCGTTTGAATCCACGCCTTACGATATCGCGATTATTGGTGATTACAACATTGGTGGGGATGCCTGGTCGTCACGTATTTTGCTTGAAGAAATTGGCCTGCGAGTTGTCGCTCAGTGGTCAGGTGATGGCACATTGATTGAAATGGAAAACACGCCACGAGTGAAACTTAACCTCGTGCACTGCTACCGCTCAATGAACTACATCGCACGCCATATGGAAGAGCAGAACAACATTCCGTGGATGGAATATAACTTCTTTGGCCCGACCAAAATCGCTGAATCATTGCGCAAAATTGCTGCTCAGTTCGACGAAACTATCCAGCAAAAAGCGGAAGAGGTGATTGCCCGTCATCAGGTCATGGCAGACACCATTATTGCCAAATACCGGCCACGGCTGGAAGGGCTCAAAGTGTTGCTTTATATCGGTGGTTTGCGTTCCCGCCATGTGATCGGTGCTTATGAAGACCTGGGGATGGAAATCATTGGTGCCGGGTTCGAATTTGCCCACAACGATGACTACGACCGCACATTACCGGAGCTGAAAACTGGCACATTGCTGTTTGATGATGCGAGTAGTTACGAGCTGGAAGAGTTCGTGAAAGCGCTCAAGCCTGACCTGGTTGCTGCTGGTATTAAAGAAAAATACATTTTCCAGAAAATGGGCATGCCTTTCCGCCAAATGCACTCGTGGGATTACTCCGGCCCGTATCACGGCTATGACGGCTTTGCCATTTTTGCCCGTGACATGGACATGACCCTGAATAATCCGAGCTGGAGCGCCCTGACGGCACCCTGGTTAAAAACCGCCTGAATTATCCTGATGACCCGTCAGTTCACAGATTTGTGGCGCGGGAGGAGCGAAAAAAATGAGTCAATCTGCTGATAACATTCAGCCCTGCTATCCCTTGTTCGAGCAGGATGAATACCAAGATTTGTTCCGGAGCAAACGGGCCCTCGAAGAAGGCCATGACCCAAAACGTGTCCAGGAAGTCTTTGAGTGGACTACCACTCAGGAATACCAGGATCTTAATTTCAAACGCGAAGCCCTGACCGTTGACCCGGCCAAAGCCTGCCAGCCATTAGGTGCAGTGCTGTGTTCCCTGGGTTTTAGCAATACTTTGCCGTACGTCCATGGTTCTCAAGGCTGCGTGGCATATTTCCGGACCTACTTTAGCCGCCATTTTAAAGAACCCATTGCCTGTGTATCGGATTCGATGACCGAAGATGCAGCGGTGTTTGGTGGCAATAACAACATGAACAGCGGATTGGAAAATGCGGCTGCATTGTACAAACCAGAGATGATAGCCGTATCAACGACCTGTATGGCGGAAGTTATCGGTGATGACCTCCACGCGTTTATCGGTAACGCGAAAAAAGACGGCCATGTTCCTGAAGATATGCCCATTCCATTTGCCCATACGCCGAGCTTTATCGGCAGCCATGTGACGGGCTGGGACAACATGTTTGAGGGTGTTGCAAAAACGCTGGCGGACCCGAATAAACCTGCAGCGCCAGGCACTCGCCAAAAACTGAATGTGGTAACCGGTTTTGAAACCTATTTGGGTAACTACCGGGTTATTAAACGCATGATGGCGCAAATGGGTGTCGCCTGCAGCATTTTGTCAGACCCGTCTGAAGTGCTGGATACCCCGGCAGATGGCCACTACCGCATGTACGCGGGCGGCACCAGTCAACAGGAAATGCGTGAAGCAGGTGATGCTATCGACACCCTGCTGTTGCAACCCTGGCACCTGACTAAAACCAAAAAAGTGGTTCAGGAGTTGTGGAACCAGCCTGCAACGGATGTCGCGGTTCCGATTGGCCTTGATGCGACAGACAAACTGCTGATGACCATCAGTTCACTGACCGGGAAGCCCATTGCCGACAGCCTGACTCAGGAACGTGGCCGGTTAGTCGATATGATGATTGACTCCCACACCTGGTTGCATGGTAAACGCTTCGCACTGTATGGCGACCCGGATTTCCTGATGGGGATGACGCAGTTTTTAATGGAACTTGGCTGTGAACCTACCACCGTGTTGTGCCACAACGGCAACAAGCGCTGGATGAAAGCCATGAAAAAAATGCTGGCAGATTCCCCGTACGGGCAGGAAGCTGAAGTGTATATCAACTGCGACTTGTGGCATTTCCGCTCATTGATGTTCACCAACAAGCCTGACTTTATGATTGGTAACTCCTACGGCAAGTTTATTCAGCGCGACACACTGGCAAAAGGTGAGCAGTTTGAAGTGCCACTGATTCGCCTGGGCTTCCCGTTGTTTGACCGCCATCATTTACACCGCCAGGCAACCTGGGGCTACGAAGGCGCCATGACCATCCTGACAACCCTGGTCAACGCCGTCCTCGAAAAACTCGACAGGGATACCATGAAACTCGGCAAAACTGACTACAACTTTGACCTGGTTCGTTAACGGTTTATGTCGCTGATCAAAGACCCGATACTTTGTCGGGTCTGATAATGAGGAGGATGCCCTGTGCCAATGGTGATTTTTCGTCAGCGCGATCAGGCGCTGTATTGCTACATAGCAAAACTTGATCTGGAAGCCAAAGTGACTGCGGTCGAGTTTGATCAGCATGACAACTGGGGCGGCCGGATTGAGCTGGAAGGCGGTCGGGCATATCACGTCCACCCGCAGGTACCCAGACCCGTTTTCCCTGTTTCACTTCGGGCCACACGTGCTGCGTTATAACAGGAGCAAGACAATGTCCAGTGATGATGAACTGTTCTGGCGTCTGTTTGCACTGATTCAGGTGCTGCCAGAGCTTCCCCCTAAGCAGGTGATTAGCTGGCTGGGCGGCGATAAAGCACCATCGCCCTCGTTAAGCTGGCTGGAAGGGCTGTCCATTTCGCAACTGGAAGCCTCCTACCCTGGTGATGCCGACTGCATGACATTTGCCCGCTGGCAACAGGTTTCGGCCTGCCTGCACGGTGAATTGCCTGAGCATTTAAGTGTTGTGCCGCCCACTCACCGGCCAGCGCAAATTCAGGCGGCATTTGCCTCTCAGGATGGTCTCAACATTGATGGTCACTTTGGCCAGTGCCGGTTGTTCTTTATCTATGGTTTCGATGAAGACGGTTACTGGTTAACCGGGTTGCGTCGTTTCGCGGTAGTTGCTGACCAGGAAGATAACGAGACCCGGGCACGGCTGGTGGACGACTGCCAGTTGTTGTTTTGTGAAGCAATAGGCGGGCCGGCTGCGGCAAGGCTGATTCGCTATAATATTCACCCCATGAAAGTGACAGCCGGAACAACCATAGAGGATCAATGCCAGAGTGTGCTGCAGATGCTGACCAGCAGCCTTCCACCCTGGCTGGCACGCCGCCTCGGCCGGGATAACCCGCTGGAGCAACGTGTTTTTTGATATCGGCAACAATTCATTAAGTTCGGCAAAAAAACATTGCGAGCAGCAATGGATAAGCGGCTAACAACCGCAGGGTGTCACCGCCAGGTGCACCACAAGTAGTACGTGATTCACACACTTCGGCGACAGACACTGTCGCCATTTTTTTGTGATGTCCATTCCTTTTGTTATAAAACCTACAAAATTAAAACTTTAAAAATCAATAAGTTGATTATGGAATGACTCTTGCACCTTACTTGTTACTGGGCCAACAACAAGGTGAGACTGCAATGAAAGGTAATGAAATACTGGCATTACTTGATGAACCTGCCTGTGAACATAATCACAAGCAGAAAATGGGATGCAGCGCACCCAAGCCCGGTGCGACTGTTGGCGGTTGCGCTTTTGATGGCGCCCAAATCACACTCTTACCTCTTGCGGATGTTGCGCATCTTGTTCACGGGCCAATCGGCTGTGCAGGCAGTTCATGGGATAACCGTGGTAGCCAGAGTTCCGGGCCGGAGATTAACCGCCTGGGATTCACCACCGACCTGAGCGAGCAGGATGTCATCATGGGGCGCGGAGAACGCCGCCTGTTCCACGCCGTTCGGCACATTGTGCAGCATTACCACCCCGCGGCAGTCTTTATTTACAACACCTGTGTACCGGCAATGGAAGGTGATGACATAGAAGCGGTATGCCGGGCTGCAGAGCAGGATACAGGAACACCTGTGGTGTGCGTTGATGCGGCCGGTTTTTACGGCAACAAAAACCTGGGTAACCGTATTGCCGGCGAAGTGCTGGTGAAAAAAGTGATAGGTCAGCGTGAACCCGCGCCCTGGCCTGAGGGCAGCCCGGTTGCACCGGAACATCGCCATGATATTGGCCTGATTGGCGAGTTTAATATTGCCGGTGAGTTTTGGCAGGTACAACCCTTGCTGGATGAACTGGGCATCCGGGTGCTTGCCAGCCTTTCCGGCGATGGCCGTTTCCAGGAAATCCAGACCATGCACCGTGCGCAGGCGAACATGCTGGTTTGTTCCCGGGCATTGATTAACGTAGCCCGCCAGTTGCAGGAGCGTTACCAGACACCCTGGTTTGAAGGCAGTTTTTATGGGATCCGCGCAATGCGGGATTCCTTACTTAAACTGGCGGCACTGCTCAACGATGACGATTTGCTAACGCGCACCGAAGCAGTTATTGCCCGCGAAGAAGCCTGGGTTGAACAGGCATTACAACCTTATCGTGCACGCCTGGCTGGCCGCAAAGTGCTGCTTTACACCGGCGGTGTGAAGTCCTGGTCAATTGTTTCGGCACTCCAGGATTTGGGAATGCAGGTAGTGGCAACCGGCACCCGGAAATCAACCGAAGAAGATAAGCAACGGATCCGCGAGTTGATGGGGGAAGACGCCATCATGCTCGAAGAAGGGAATGCCCGCACTTTGCTGGATGTGGTGTACCGCTACAACGCCGACATGATGATTGCGGGTGGGCGCAACATGTATACCGCATGGAAAGCCCGCCTGCCGTTTCTGGATATCAACCAGGAGCGTGAACATGCCTATGCCGGTTATACCGGCCTGGTGGCGATGGCACAGTCGTTGTGCCTGACGCTGGAAAGCCCTGTCTGGGCGCAATCCCATCAACGTGCGCCCTGGCTGGGCTAAGGCTGTGTTATGGCAACCGTAATTCGTAATCAAAAACCGCTGGCAACCAGCCCAATTAAAAGTGGGCAACCTCTCGGCGCTATTCTGGCAAGCCTGGGGCTGGAGCATTCGATGCCGCTGGTTCACGGCGCACAGGGGTGCAGCTCTTTTGCCAAAGTCTTTTTTATACAGCACTTTCGCGAGCCGGTTCCCATTCAGTCAACCGCCATGGATCCCACGACTACCGTGATGGGCTCTGACGACAATATCGTAACGGCACTGACGACACTATGCGGCAAACACTCCCCCGGCATGATTGTGCTGATAAGTACCGGGTTGTCCGAAGCGCAGGGGGCTGATTTATCTCGGGCAATTGGGCAATTTCGGGCAACGGAAACGCGCTTTAAGTCTGTCGCATTGTTGACAGTCAATACGCCGGATTTTTATGGCTCGCTGGAAAATGGGTTTAGTGCGCTGGTGGAGCAGGTTATCACTCAGTGGGTGCCTGCTGAGCCGCAACCCCGCCAACGTAATAAACGGGTAAATATTTTACTGAGCCACAGTACCACCCCCGGTGATATCGAGCTTATTCGCACCTATGTGGAGGCGTTTGGCCTGCAACCTGTGATCCTGCCAGATTTGTCAATGTCGATGGACGGCCACCTGGCGACCGGCGATTTCACCCCGGTCAGCCAGGGGGGAACGCCACTGCGGGCGATTGAACAAATGGGGCAGAGCATGGGCACTATCGTCATTGGGGGCTCATTAAGCCGCGCTGCCAGCCTGATACAACAACGCAGCCGCGGTGACGTGCTGGCTCTGCCTCATTTAATGACACTGGCACAAGTCGATAAGTTTATCAGCTATTTACACCAGCTTGCCGGGCATGATGTACCTGAATGGATAACCCGCCAGCGCGGGCAGTTGCAGGATGCCATGATTGACTGCCACTTATGGCTTCAGGGCAGGCATATTGCGCTGGCAGGTGAAAGTGATGTGCTGTCTGCATGGTGTGATTTTGCTGTCAGCCAGGGCATGGTACCCGGCCCGGTGATTGCAGCCACTAACCAGCAGGGCCTGGCAACGCTGCCGGTAGACCAGGTCAAAATTGGTGACCTGGAGGATATGGCACACCTGCTGGAGGCATCACCGGTTGATTTACTGGTGTGTAACTCCCACGGGGCAGACCTGGCAAATCACATGAAGATCCCGCTGATTCGTGCCGGCTTCCCCATCTATGACCAGATAGGCACTTTCCGGCGTATGCGCCAGGGCTATGCCGGTATCCGTGACACGCTGTTTGAACTGGCGAATCTGATGCAGGAACGCCATCACCACACGCCAGTATGGCGCTCTCCTCTGAAACAACAATTTGCCGGCGCAGCCGATAAGGAGCAGGTCCATGCATCCTGTTAACCGTAATTTTCGCACTGTGTGCACCAGCGACTGGTCAATGCGTGTGGCATTCGCCAGTTCAGATTATCACCATGTTGACCAACATTTTGGTGCCACGCCCCGGCTGGTGGTGTACGGCGTGCGCGAAGACCAGGTGACACTGCTGAAAGTGGTCGATTTTACAGTGGTATGTGGCCACCAGGAGCAAAAGCTCAACAGCCGTATTGAGGCTCTCGAAGATTGTGTATCGCTCTACTGTGTGGCAATTGGTGATGTGGTATTTCGCCAGTTACTACAGGTGGGGGTGAGAGCGGTGCGTGTCAGCCAGGGAACCCCGATTGCACAGTTGCTGGAACAGATCCAGGCGTGCTGGGCGGAAAACGAACAACGCACCCAGCGCCGCCAGCGTGAGCCAGACCGTTTTGACAGGCTGCTTCAGGAAACACACTGGGAAGAAGACGCCAGCCAGTAAGTTGATGTCATTTCTGTGACAAACCCGACATAAATGCCCACATTGCGAATTTGCAAACCTGACAGTTTTTATATTTCGCATTGTTTTAAAAAGAGTTTTTAGGTGGCATCGCATTTGCTGATACCTAAAGCGCAGGCTGACAAAACACAGCAGGCGACACGACAACAACGGGGGTTACTCCCCCTATTGGGAGCCAGGCTATGTGGAATTACTCAGAAAAAGTGAAAGACCATTTTTTTAACCCGCGCAACGCCAAAGTGGTGGCGGATGCCAACGCTGTGGGCGATGTAGGCTCACTGAGTTGTGGCGATGCATTACGGCTGATGCTGCGGGTTGACCCTGAAACCCGGGTGATTCTTGATGCCGGGTTTCAGACCTTTGGTTGCGGGAGTGCCATCGCGTCATCATCCGCACTGACGGAACTGATTATCGGCCATACGCTGGAAGAAGCCGGGCAACTGACCAACCAACAAATTGCCGACTATCTCGATGGCCTGCCACCGGAAAAAATGCACTGCTCGGTTATGGGCCAGGAGGCATTGCGAGCCGCTATTGCCCAGTATAACGGTGAAACCCTTGAAGATGACCACGAAGAAGGTGCGCTTATCTGCAAATGTTTCGCGGTAGATGAAGGCCAAATTCGCCGGGCGGTGCTTGCCAACGGGCTGACCACTTTGCAGGAAGTTATCAACTACACCAAAGCGGGTGGGGGATGCACAGCGTGCCATGAAAAAATTGAACTGGCACTCGAACAAATTCTTAAAGAAGCCCCGGCAGTTGCAACCCAGATAGCGGTACCTGTTGCAGCAGAAAATGACCCGGCCTGGCAGACAGTAGCCGATACCGTTGCGGAATTACGGCCTTATATCCAGGCGGACGGTGGCGATATGTCACTGGTCAGTGTGGAAGGGAGCCAGGTGCGCGTCTGCCTGAGCGGCAGCTGCAGTGGCTGCATGATGACCGATATGACACTGAGCTGGCTTCAGCAGAAGTTGGTTGAACGGATGGGTTGTTACATGGAAGTGATTGCTGCCTGAGTGTTTATTGACTGAGAGAGGAAGTCGGAATGAAACCTGTTTATCTTGATAATAATGCAACTACGCGTCTTGACCCGATGGTGCTCGAAGCAATGATGCCTTATCTCACTGAGCATTATGGTAACCCGTCCTCTATTCATGACTTCGGCGGGCCGGGACGCGTGGCACTGGCCCGGGCAAGGGCACAGCTGGCTACGTTATTAGGCGCAAGCTATGAAAGTGAAATTGTGTTTACTTCTTGTGCCACGGAAGCGACATCTACCGCTATCCATTCGGCGGTGACCCTGGCGCCTGAGAAAAAAGAGATAATTACGACGGCGGTGGAACACCCTGCGACGCTCGCGGTTTGCGAAAACCTTGAACGCATGGGGTATACCATTCATCGCCTGGCCGTCAATGAGCAAGGGGCGTTGGATCTGGAGCAGTACCGCGCTCTGCTAAACCCCAATGTCGCGCTGGTCACTGTGATGTGGGCCAACAATGAAACTGGCGTGGTTTTCCCTGTGCCAGAAATGGCGGAGATGGCCCATGAGCAGGACATCCTCTTTCACTGTGATGCAGTGCAGTTTGTTGGGAAATGCCCAATATCGCTGGCAAATACCGCCATTGATATGCTTTCCTGCTCCGGCCACAAATTCCACGGGCCAAAAGGCATTGGTGCGCTGTATATCCGCCGCAATACACGTTTCCGCCCCTTCCTGCGTGGCGGGCACCAGGAGCGTGGCCGCCGGGCTGGCACCGAAAATATCGCCGGTATTGTGGGAATGGGCGCGGCCAGTGAGCTGGCAGATATTCATATGCCCATGATGCAAAGTGGCATTGAAGCGCTGCGCTCGCGCCTGGAACAAGGCCTGGTGGCGCAAATTCCTCATGCACTGGTGATGGGCCAGGGCCAGCCAAGAACCCCCAATACACTGAATATCGCGTTTGAGTTTATCGAGGGGGAAGCCATTTTACTGTTGATGAACCAGGTGGGGATTGCGGCATCAAGTGGCAGCGCCTGTACCTCCGGGTCACTGGAGCCTTCCCATGTGATGCGGGCAATGTCGATTCCCTACACTGCGGCCCACGGCAGTATTCGCTTTTCTCTGTCACGTTACACCCGCGAGAAAGAGATTGATTACGTCATTGAGCAACTCCCGGCGATTGTTTCCCGGTTGCGTACACTGTCGCCTTACTGGCAGGAAGGTAAGCCAGAGGCGGCGATTACTCAGGACTTTTTGCCGACTTACGGTTAAGGCAGGTCTGCGATGGATGTGGTGATTAACGATACAACATTGCGGGATGGCGAGCAGAGCCCGGGCGTTGCGTTTTTGGCTAACGAAAAGTTAGCCATCGCCCGGGCACTGGTGATGGCCGGGGTAAAAGAACTGGAAGTAGGCACGCCAGCGATGGGCGAAGAAGAGTGCCGGCGCATTCGCGAATTGCGTGAGCATTTGCCAGACACGGCAATGATGACCTGGTGTCGAATGAATGCCCCGGAAATTCTGGCGAGTGCTGAACTGGGTATGAACTGGGTGGACATCTCCATTCCGTCCTCCGGTTTTTTGATGTCATACAAGCTGCACCAGCCCTGGTCCGATGTCGCCGCGCGCCTGAAAAAGCTGATTATGCTGGCTCGTGAGCAGGGCATGCAGGTGTGTGTCGGGTGTGAAGACGCATCAAGGGCCACTGATGATGAACTGCAACGTATTGCCGAACTGGCTGGTGAGGCCGGGGCACAGCGCCTGAGGTTTGCCGACACGCTGGGAATTATGGATCCCTTCAGTACCTGGAACCGCATTTCCACCTTGCGGTCTCACTGGCCTGGCCAACTGGAAATGCATGCCCATAATGACCTGGGTCTGGCAACTGCCAATACGCTCGCTGCAGTGCGCGCCGGAGCAACCCATGTCAATACCACCGTGCTTGGGTTAGGTGAGCGGGCAGGAAACGCCGCCTTAGAAAGTGTGGTGGTGTCACTGATGACCTGCCTTGGCGCCAGCAGTGGTGTTGACCTGACACACCTGTACGACTTGTGCCAACTGGTAGCGATTGCCGCGGGCAGGTCGATTGATGCCCAGCAGCCGCTGGTGGGGGGCCAGGTCTTTACCCATGAATCGGGCCTGCATGTGGCGGCGTTACTGCTCCATAAACAAAGCTACCAGGGAATAGACCCGGCGATCCTGGGGCGGGAATATAACCTGGTGCTGGGCAAACATTCCGGGCATCAGGCGGTAAGCGGTGTCTTCGCCCGCATGGGATACATATTGAGCGAACAACAATGTGACTCATTACTGCGTGCAGTACAGGGGTTTGCTGAGCGCCTGAAACGCAACCCGGGTGATTTGGAGTTGTTACAGATGTACCAACAAACCTGCCCGGGTGACCTGGCCTGCTCTGGTTAAGGGGGCAATGATGGAGTGGTTTTATCAATTACCTGGCGTTAATGCGCTGGATTCGCTGGAAAGCTTTTTCTCCTTCTTCGAGGTGCCCTGCGAACCTGAACGCTTACAGCGTGCATCGGTACTAATCCTGCGCGAGTTTCGCCAGCGCCTGCAGGACGCAGTTCCATTGCGTAACAGCCTGGAAAGTGACACTGACCCGGGTTGGCAACTGGCCCGCCGTTTGCTCAATGAAAGCTATCTTGCGGTCTGCGAGGATCAAGAGGCATCTTATGAATAAACCACGGTTTTCCTTTGGTGATGAAGTCCGCGTGGTGCGCACGGTACGCAATGACGGTACTTATCCTGGCCTGCAAAAAGGTGATCAGCTAGTGCGCCGGGGCAGTATTGGTTATGTGAGGGAATGGGGGGTGTACCTGCAAGAACATATTGTCTACCAGGTGCATTTTCCCTCTGAAGGCCGGGTGGTAGGGTGCCGCGAAAGTGAACTTATCGCCGCAGAAGTTTTTTGGGACGCCGGGTTATTCCAGTACGGCGACCAGGTTGAAGTCAACGCGACACTGACCCTGAAAGGGCAGGTTGTTGCGGCACCCGGCGCGGTTGGCAAGATAACAGCCACTGGGCAAGGCTTGCAGGGCGAAAGCTTTACTGTTCAGTTTGGCGACCGTTTTTTGCAAGTGCCCGCCCGGTTACTGCGCCAGGTGGAGGCCGGATGAATACAGCTCAACTGCCCTGGCAACGCTTTGCTGCACTGCAACTGGCCAAACGCCACTGGCAATGCCTGCCTGAAGAAATCCCTGTTGCTGAACAGAGCGCTTTTCAGGCACAGCTTACCCGGCAAATGGCTCTGGAACTGGCAATTTGCCGTCATTACCCGGCCGATAATTCAGTGGGGCAACTGGCGGCGCTGGTGCGCAAAGAACAGGCCGGTTTTATGGATACACATGGGTTTACTCATGACGAACAGCAGGCGGTTGCTGTCCATCAGGCGCATGTAACTTCGGTGATGAACCGGGTTGCCCGCAAGGCTCCGCCGCCCGATGACCAGGAAGTGGTTGCCTGGTACCAGGCGAATGCAGCGCGTTTTTGCCGCCCGGCCCAGAGAAAAGCACGGCATATTCTCCTGACTTGTGACAACGATGAGGACAGGGCCCCGGAACGCGCGCAAATTGCCGCAATTGTTCAGGCTGTTACTGAATCCCCGGGCTGCTTTGCCGACCAGGCGTTGCGCTTTTCCCATTGCCCCAGTGCAATGGAAGGTGGATTACTGGGCTGGATAAGCCCGGGGTTGTTGTACCCGGAGCTCGACAGTTGCCTGTTTTCCCTTGAAAAAGGCCAGTTGAGTGAGGTGGTGGAAACAGTGCTGGGGTTGCATCTTTTGCTGTGTGAGGACATTCGCCCTGCTGAAGCGCTGGATGAAGCGGTGGCGCTGGAAAAATCACGCGCCTGGTTAACTGAGCAGGCAAGAAAACGTTACCAGCAGCAGTGGCTGTCCAGCCTGTTAACGTTACCGGCAGCACACTGAGTACTCTCTGCCAGCAGGCAGAGAGTCGTACATTTCAGGCAAACAATGGGGTAATTTGTTCCAGCCAGCTATCCAGGCGCTCTTCACTCAGGTCATACTGGTTATCCTGATCGAGAACCAGGCCCACGAATTTTTCACCAATTAATGCAGCAGAATGGTTAAAGCTGTAGCCTTCATTTGGCCAGTCACCAATCAGTTTCGCGCCACATGCGCTCAGTACGTCATACAAGGGTTTCAGTGCACTGACAAAGTTATCCGGGTAAGCCACCTGGTCACCCAGACCAAATAAGGCAATGTGTTTGCCACTTAAGTCCACACCTTGCAATGAATCCAGGAACTCCAGCCAGGACTCGGACTCACAACCAGACTCAATACCCGGTAACTGCCCGTCACCTAATGTAGGCGTTCCCAGCATTAACACCGGGTAAGACAAGAATGCCTCCAGCGATGTCCGGTTGATGTTTACGGGGGTATCTGCCGCGTCTCCCAGCTTTTTATGAATCAACTTCGCAATCTTGCGGGTTTTCCCCGTATCAGAACCAAAAAAAATGCCGACATTTGCCATAACTGACTCCTCAGGTGAGCTCAGCGCCAGGAATCTGACGCCATGATTTTCACCTGATAGTGCGAACAACGTGCCAGAGTTTCAGGTGCACAAAACTGGCGCAAAAATGCACTAAAAGTGATCGGAATAGCAGGAGTGGCAAGCAAAACAGTGAGCAAACAACACGGTGGATCACAGCCTGACGATGAAAAAGCGGCCAAAATTTGCGCTACGTCAATACCCATGCATATATCAGGTCTATTCCCCGCCTGATTGCACGCTTTTCGCATGTGTTATCCGTAACCAATTTTGTTGGCTTTACGCACCAAACATTGTCGCAAACGTGACACCAGGTAGTGAATAAGGGGGAGAGGATGAGTGATACGTTATCGTTCGTATCGGATGTTTATCCACAGAGCGAAATTGCCGATACGTTGCTACACCAGCAAAATGCACTGTTCACCGCGCTGGTGGCACAATCCGCTGTGGCAATCTCTCTTACTGATGCCGACGCGCGTATTGTCTATTGTAACAATGCATTTTGCCAGTTAACGGGTTATACCGCCTCGCAACTCATTGGGCAAAACCATCGCATTCTGGCAAGCAGGCAAACACCGCGCACCGTGTATGACGAAATGTGGCACCACCTTACTCAGGGCATTCCCTGGCGCGGGCAGCTGATTAACCAGCGGTGTGATGGCAGCCTTTATTTAGGTGAAGTCGATATCACGCCCATTTTCGGTGGCAGCGGGAAAGTTGATTATTTTCTGGCGATGCAGAAAGACATCAGCGACAACTATGCGCTGCAGCAACGCCTGCGCAACCATATGACCTTAATTACCGCCGTGCTAAATAACATTCCGGCAGCCGTGGTTGTGACTGATGGAGAAGGCAAGGTAGTAATGGACAACCTTGCCTATAAAACGCTGTGTGCGGATTGCGGTGGTATGGAAGCCCTGTCTTTGCTTGGCTACCAGCATAATGAAGCCCGCCAGCAGGAAGGCAAGATTCTGCCGCTTATTGTGCGGGGGAAACGGCGCTGGTTCAACCTGAGCTACTGGCCTTTACCCGGGGTAAGTGAAGAAGCGAGCCGCTATTTTACCGATAACGCACAGCCCCGCACACTGGTACTGGTGAGCGACTGCACCGAACAGCATCAACAGCAGCAACAGGGGCGTCTTGACCGCCTGAAACAGCAGTTAACTTACGGGAAATTACTGGCGGCGATTCGCGAATCAGTCGATGCAGCCCTGGTGCAACTTAACTGCCCAATCAATATGCTGGCCGCTGCCCGCCGGTTAAATGGCGATGAGCATGGCAATATGGCGCTGGAATCTGCCTGGCGTGAGGGCGAAGCCGCTGTCAGCCGCCTGCAGGCATGCCGCCCGGAATTAGATAATGAACCACCAGGATGGTGGCCTCTTAAGCCGCTACTGGCCGATCTTTCTGCGCTTTACCATACCCGATTTCAACCTTGCCATACGCTGAATGTCTCAATCGAAGACAGTGCGATACAGGCCTTCGGGCACCGAATTCAGGTGCTGGCTGTCCTGAGCCTGTGGCTGGACCGTGCACTGGTCCTGGTACAGGAATTACAACCTTTTCAACTGGAAATGCAAATAATTGGCAGCCGTGATGAGCGCGGGCTGACTCTCTACCTTACTGACAATATTCCCGTCCATCGGGCGCGATATAGCCACAATCAGACGACAGCAACCGGCCCGGGGCAGGGCATGGAACTGCGCCTGATGCAAACCCTGGTTGCCAATCACCAGGGGGCTATTGACCTGACATCTGACCCCGAAGGCGGAAGTTGCTTAACTATCAGGCTGCCGTTGCCGGCAGCTCCGACAGGAGGTACAAAATGACCCAGTCCCCGGATACGGGCAATGTCGTTTGGCGTTTTGATCTGTCGCAACAATTCACCGCAGTTCAGCGTATCAGCCTTGAACTCGGCCGCTGCAACAGTGTCAGCGATACTCTGCAGGCAGTTTTACGTATCCTGCACGACGATGCGTTTATGCAACACGGTATGATATGCCTGTTCAATCATGAACGAGGCGCTCTTACTGTAGAGGCTTTGCATTGTGACAGGCAGCATGTTGTCGGCAGCAGTAGCCAGGTTCGTTACCGTCCTGGCGAGGGACTGGTTGGCACAATTCTGAGTTCTGCTCAGTCCGTTGTGCTGCCGCGCGTGGCAGATGACCAGCGCTTTCTTGACCGGTTAAGCCTGTATGATTACGACTTACCTTTCATTGGCGTGCCTATCCCTGGAGAAGATAAACCGATTGGTGTTCTGGCGGCACAACCGATGGCGCTGTTTGAATCACGCCTGCCTGCCAGCACGCGCTTTTTAGAAACCATTGCCAGCCTGATTGCACAAACAGTCCGGCTCACGCACTACAGCCAGCCGAAAACCACAACCGCCGCACCACAACCGTCTCAGCCAGTAAATTGCCAGACACCACGCGGCTTCAGTTTCGAAAATATGGTGGGTAGCAGCCCCACCATGCGACAAATTCGTGAGGTTATTCAGCAGGTTGCGCGCTGGGATACGATGGTGCTGGTGCGTGGAGAGAGCGGCACGGGTAAAGAACTGGTTGCCAATGCAATTCATTACTCATCGCCACGAGCGGCTGCTCCTTTTGTAAAATTCAACTGCGCGGCGCTGCCGGATAACTTGCTGGAAAGTGAGCTGTTTGGCCACGAGAAAGGGGCGTTTACCGGAGCAGTGCGTCAGCGGAAAGGGCGTTTTGAACTGGCAGACGGCGGCACACTGTTTCTTGATGAAATTGGTGAAAGCAGCCCGTCTTTCCAGGCCAAATTGTTGCGTATCCTCCAGGAAGGGGAAATGGAGCGTGTGGGGGGTGACGAAACCCTCAAAGTGAATGTACGTATTGTCGCCGCGACTAATCGGAACCTGGAAGAAGAAGTGCGGGCCGGGAACTTCCGCGAGGATCTCTATTATCGCCTGAATGTTATGCCGGTTTCCCTTCCACCCTTGCGGGAACGCCAGGACGATATCGACCTGCTGGCACGGCATTTGGTGAATAAAATTGCCGCGCATCAGGGGCGTTCATTACGTATTACCGATGGCGCCATTCGCCTGTTACTGAACTATGCGTGGCCGGGCAATGTACGGGAACTGGAAAACTGCCTTGAACGTGCGGCAGTGATGAGTGACAACGGTGTAATAGACCGCGACGTGATTTTGTTCAACCACAATGAGGCACTGCCGCTGGTCAGCAAAATGACCGCCAGCCCGGTGCCTGATGAAGACTGGCTGGATCAAAGTCTGGATGAGCGGCAGCGTATTATTGCGGCGCTGGAAAAAACGGGCTGGGTTCAGGCGAAAGCCGCCCGTTTGCTGGGTATGACGCCGCGTCAGGTGGCCTACCGTATCCAGATTATGGATATCAACATGCACCGTTTCTGAAAAATATTGTGATCTTTGGCACATTGTCAGGTCTGTGCGACAATACTGACAATTTTTTATGGCAAGGATGCTATTTAACTGTATGTTTTTAATGGTTTTAATTTCTTTAAGAAACTGGTTCAGCCTTTGCAATAGTGGGATATCATTCACGAACCGGAAGAGATTATGGCGCCTTGTCCTTCATCACAAACCGCGCGTAGTTGCCGCACAGACAACAGTGCTCAGTTCACTGCGCTGCAGGCCAGCAAAGTTGCGCATCACCCGTGTTACTCATCCAGTGCACATCACCAGTATGCCCGCATGCATCTGGCCGTGGCGCCAGCCTGTAATCTGCAATGCAATTACTGTAACCGTAAATATGATTGCAGCAACGAATCCCGTCCGGGAGTGGTGTCACAAGTTCTGACACCGGAACAGGCTGTGGCAAGAGCGGTCGCAGTTGCCAGTGTAATGCCGCAATTGTCAGTGGTGGGTATCGCCGGTCCTGGCGACCCGCTGGCCAATATTGGCCGGACATTTTCCACACTTGCGTTACTGCGCGAACAGTTACCTGATGTGAAGCAGTGCCTTTCTACGAATGGCCTGATGCTACCGTCCGTGACCGACCGCATTATTGATAGCGGCGTGGACCATGTCACCGTCACTGTTAACGCCATCGACCCGGATATTTCTGCACAAATCTACGCCTGGCTGTGGGTGGACGGTGAGCGCTATAGCGGCCGTGAGGCCGGGGAAATCCTGCTGGCACGGCAGGAAGAAGGCGTCAGGAAGCTGACAGAAAAAGGCATACTGGTGAAAATCAATTCCGTGTTGATTCCAGGCATTAATGACCGGCATTTGGCCCGGGTAAGTGAGGCTGTCCGTGGCTGGGGGGCACTGTTACACAATGTGATGCCACTGATTGCAAGGCCTGAACATGGCACGGTGTTTGGCCTTAACGGGCAACCGGAACCCGACAGCGCGATGGTGGATGCAGTACGTGCCGAATGTAGCCCAATGATGCCGCAAATGGCGCATTGTAAACAGTGCCGCGCAGATGCCATTGGCATGTTGGGGGAAGACCGTAGCCAGAGCCTGCCGTTGGCAGAAATGGAAAAACAGGCGCGCCCGGGCCCGGATCAGGTACATAAACGTGCCGCCATCCAGGCGCGTATTGCAACCCGTGGTGCTTCCGATGACCCGTTAGCCTGCCTGGTTGCGGTAACCACTTCCCGTGGCGATGTGATTGACTGCCATTTCGGGCATGCTCAGCGGGTACAGATCTACAGCCTCTCAGATGCCGGTGTGGTACTGGTTAATGAGCGTTTTATGCCGCAATACTGCAAAGGGCCGGATTCCTGTGAAGCTGAAGGTGAAAGTACTCAGGCACCTGAAGTGCGCATGGCCGCAATACTGGCGCTGCTTGGCGACGTAAAAGCCGTATTCAGTGCCCGTATTGGTTATGGCCCCTGGGTGAAACTGGAACAGCAGGGGATTCAGCCTTGTATTGAAGGTGCCTGGCAGAATGTAACAGACGTGCTGAGCCGGTGGTGGGAGGCACGCCGCCAGGCAGGGAATTTGCTGGATGAACAGGGGGCAGCCTGATGCCGGAAACCCTTTACTGGTTACAACGCCTGTATGACAACTATGCCAGCGGGCGCGGGCATTTTCCTGAATTAATGGGCCTCGATAGCGGGGCCTGGTCTCTTTTGTCGCGCACTCTGCAATGTGATGAAACACCGCCTGTGGCAGCGGAGATAGCGGCCAGGCGCTCTCTGGCTACCACTTTGTTACAACCACGCCTGGCGGAGCGCGACCAGCTGGCTTTGTGGCTGAAAGGGTATGCACAAAGTCCGTTGCCTGTGCACTGGTTGCTTGCCAGTGCCGCAATGGGTTTCAACCATTTGTGGGAAGACCTGGGGCTGGACTCCAGAGCGGAACTGGGGGAATTGATGCAGGATTGTTTTCCACAACTGGTGGTAATGAATGATAAAAAAATGCGCTGGAAAAAGTTCTTCTACCGCCAGCGCTGCCTGCAGCAGGAAGGCGACCTGGTTTGCCGCTCACCAAGTTGCGACGACTGTTGTGAGTGGGTGCATTGCTTTGCGCCTGAAGGTGAGCACTGACAGGGTGTAATGCGTGGTTACGGTTTATTTAACTGGCTGATTCTAAAATAATAAAATGGCGGACATTCGGAGCGCTTCGGCTATATCTCATTTACTTGACTGGCGTTCACTTATATACTCCTCAAAATTTTGGAAAACCGCAACCAGACGGACTTCATGTACCAACCTGTCGCGTTATTTATCGGGCTACGTTATATGCGTGGCCGTGCAGCAGACCGCTTCGGTCGTTTTGTTTCCTGGCTTTCTACCATCGGTATTACGTTGGGTGTGATGGCGCTTGTCACAGTACTTTCTGTGATGAATGGGTTCGAAAAAGAACTGCAAAACAATATCCTTGGCCTGATGCCTCAGGCTGTCATTTCTTCGTCTTCCGGGTCCGTTAACCCCGCAAAACAACCTGCCAGTGCATTGCACCTTACTGGGGTGAAACGGGTTGCGCCGTTAACCACCGGTGATGTCGTTCTGCAAAGTGCGCGCAATGTTGCGGTTGGCGTAATGCTGGGCATTGACCCCGCTCAGGCTGACCCGCTGACACCCTACCTGGTGGGCGTGAAACAAAGCCAGTTGGCACCAGGGAAATACAACATCATTCTTGGCGAGCAGCTCGCCGGGCAGTTGGGGGTGCGCACAGGCGATGAAGTTCGCCTGATGGTGCCATCTGCCAGCCAGTTCACCCCAATGGGGCGGATCCCCAGCCAGCGCCTGTTCACCGTTATCGGGACATTTGCGGCGAACAGCGAAGTCGATGGCTACCAGATGCTGGTTAATATCGAAGATGCTTCCCGTATTATGCGTTATACCCCTGGTAACATTACCGGGTGGCGGTTATGGCTGAATAACCCGCTGGCGGTGGATACCCTGAGCCAACAGGCATTGCCAGCAGGCATGGTCTGGCATGACTGGCGTGAGCGCAAAGGCGAGCTTTTCCAGGCGGTGCGTATGGAGAAAAACATGATGGGGCTGTTGTTGAGCCTGATTGTGGCCGTCGCCGCATTTAATATTATTACCTCTCTTGGCTTACTGGTCATGGAGAAGCAGAGTGAAGTCGCTATTTTGCAAACCCAGGGGCTGACTCGCGGCCAGATTATGGCGGTATTCATGGTCCAGGGCGCAGGAGCCGGTGTGATTGGTGCACTGGCGGGTGCAGGGCTTGGCGTTTTGCTCGCCAGCCAGCTTAATACTTTGATGCCAATTATTGGTGCGATGCTGGATGGCGCTGCGCTTCCTGTAGATATTAACCCGGTTCAGGTAACAGTGATTGCGCTGGCCGCTATGGCTGTTGCACTGTTATCAACGTTGTACCCTTCCTGGCGCGCTGCCGCCACTCAACCTGCTGAGGCTTTACGTTATGAGTAATCCTAACCTGTTGCAATGCGACAATTTGTGCAAACGCTACCAGGAAGGTGCGGTACAAACTGATGTGCTGCATAACGTGAGCTTTGCCATTGAACCTGGCGAGATGATGGCGATTGTCGGGAGTTCTGGCTCAGGGAAAAGTACCTTGCTGCACTTGTTGGGCGGGCTGGATACACCGACATCCGGTGATGTGGTGTTTGGTGGTAAATCCCTGAGCAAGATGTCTTCTTCAGCACGTGCGGAATTGCGTAACCGCGAACTGGGCTTTATTTATCAGTTTCACCATCTGCTGCCCGACTTTACGGCGCTGGAAAATGTGTCAATGCCTTTGCTGATTGGCAAAGGTAAGCCGGCTGAAATTGAAGCGAAAGCCCGTGAAATGCTCGCGGCGGTTGGGCTGGAGCATCGTGGCCACCACCGGCCATCTGAATTATCTGGCGGTGAGCGTCAGCGTGTGGCCATTGCCCGTGCACTGGTAAATAACCCACGTCTGGTGCTGGCCGATGAACCCACCGGTAACCTCGATGCCCGTAATGCAGACAGCATCTTCGCGCTGCTTGGAGAACTGAACCGGCAACAGGGCACCGCATTTTTGGTCGTGACTCATGATTTGCACCTGGCAAAACGGATGTCACGCCAGTTGGAAATGCGTGACGGGCACCTGAACCCGGAACTGACTATTATGGAGGGCCGCTAATGGCGTCGCCTCTTTCTTTGCGAGTGGCGCTGCGCTTTAGCCGCGGGCGTCGTAAAGGTGGCATGGTGTCGCTGATTTCGGTGATATCCACCATTGGCATCGCTCTGGGTGTTGCGGTTTTGATTATCGGCCTGAGTGCAATGAATGGCTTTGAACGGGAACTGGATAACCGCATTCTGGCCGTTGTTCCACATGGTGAAATTGAGCCAGTAAACCAGCCTTTTGTGCAATGGAAGTCTGTTCTTGGGCGTATTGAGAAAGTTAAAGGTATTGTTGGCGCGGCCCCTTATGTGAACTTCACCGGGCTGGTAGAAAGTGGAACCAGCCTGCGTGCTATTCAGGTCAAAGGTGTGGATCCCTCGCAGGAAACCCATATCAGCGCTTTGCCGCAATTTGTGCAAAACCATGCATGGGATAATTTCCGTGCGGGTGAGCAGCAAATTATTCTGGGTAAAGGCGTGGCCGATGCACTTAAAGTTCATCAGGGCGACTGGATTTCTATCATGATCCCCAACTCAGACAGTGCCGGAAAACTGCTGCAGCCGAAGCGTATCCGCCTGCATGTCAGTGGTATTTTACAACTGAGCGGCCAGCTTGATCACAGCTTTGCCATGGTACCAATGGCTGATGCGCAGCAATATCTGGATATGGGAGACAGTGTTACAGGTATTGCCATTAAAGTGAAAGATGTTTTCCACGCCAATAAACTGGTGCGGGATGCCGGTGAAGTTACCAATGCGTATGTTTATATCAAAAGCTGGATTGGCACTTACGGCTATATGTACCGTGATATCCAGATGATCCGCGCAATTATGTACCTGGCTATGGTGCTGGTTATCGGCGTGGCCTGTTTTAACATTGTTTCCACTCTGGTGATGGCGGTAAAAGACAAAAGCAGCGATATTGCTGTATTACGTACTCTTGGCGCGAAAGATGGACTGATTCGTGCGGTGTTTGTCTGGTACGGTCTGATGGCCGGGTTAGTTGGCAGCCTGAGCGGTGTGGTAATTGGTGTGCTCGGTGCCTGGAATCTGACAGCCATCATTGGTGGGATTGAAAAATTAATCGGCCACCACTTCTTATCCGGCGATATCTATTTCATTGATTTCCTGCCCTCGGAACTGCACTGGGAAGATGTGGTGATTGTATTGCTGACCGCCATTGTACTGAGCCTGTTAGCCAGTTGGTACCCGGCACGGCGTGCCAGCCGGATAGATCCGGCCAGAGTGCTCAGCGGGCAATAAAAAGACGGAGTTGCAGGGAGAAGCGAAGGCTTCTACCCTGAAGACCAGAAGCGGAATTGCCGCTTGCCGCCCACAATAATGAGTGGCCGTAAATGGCCCTGTTTTTGAAGTTGCGCACTGTTTTGCTATGGGTTTAATTTGGCAAAGCTGTGCGCCTGGGTGAAGATGGAGAGGGCGTAGCCCGGCATTCAGGAATACAACCAGGGGTTGATATGCAATCGCGGCGTTTACACCAACAGTGTCGTTTCAAAAAAAATAAGCGTCGCCTCCGGGAGCGGTTACGCCAGCGTATTTTTTTCAGAGACAGAATGGTACCGGAAACGATGGAAAAACCAAAAGTTGTCGTCCTCACGGGCGCAGGTATTTCAGCAGAATCAGGTATCCGTACTTTTCGTGCAGCAGACGGGCTGTGGGAAGAGCACCGGGTGGAAGATGTGGCAACCCCCGAGGGGTTCGCACGAGATCCGAAGTTAGTGCAGGCGTTCTACAACGCACGCCGTAGCCAGCTTCAGGCACCAGACATAACACCCAATGCGGCTCACCTGGCTCTGGCACGCCTGGAAGCTGAATTAGGTGAGAATTTCTTACTGGTTACGCAGAATATCGACAATTTACACGAGCGTGCAGGTAATAAGCATATTATTCATATGCACGGTGAACTGCTGAAAGTACGTTGCTCCCAAAGTGGCCATATCTACAAATGGAACCAGGATGTAACGCCGCAGGACCGTTGCCATTGCTGCCAAATTCCGGCCGTACTACGGCCACATGTTGTATGGTTTGGTGAAATGCCACTGGGTATGGATGAGATTTACCACGCACTGGCCGGTGCTGACTACTTTATTGCGATTGGTACATCTGGCCATGTTTACCCGGCTGCAGGGTTTGTACACGAAGCACGCCTGCAAGGGGCACACACCGTAGAACTGAACCTGGAGCCAAGCCAGGTAGGTAACGAGTTCGAAGAGTGCCATTATGGGCTGGCAAGTGAAGTCGTACCGGAGTACGTCGAAAAATTGCTGCAAAGCCTGAAACAGGCCTGAGATACATGTTCTGTGAATAATAAAAAACCGCGGTAAACGCGGTTTTTTATTGCCTGAATGGGCCACTTCAGCGAAATCAGCCCAGGTCGTTGCGCATTAAATTAACGCCCGGCTTTCAGTTTTTGGTACAGCGATTCGTACAGCGTGCTGGCATCGCCCACATCATTTTGCCATTCACCTTTTTCCAGAGTGCTGGCGTCAGGGTAGAGCGATTTATCTTCAGCGATATTTTTTGGCAGGAGTTTTCGTGCCGCCAGGTTTGGTGTCGGGTAACCAATGGTTTCGGCAACCTGTTTGGCAATATCCGGGCGCAGCAGGAAGTTAATCAGCTTCAGTGCCCCGTCGACATTTTTCGCATTAGCCGGAATAGCCAGGTTATCCATCCAGAAAATCCCGCCTTCTTTCGGCCAGATGACATCCAGTGGAGTACCTGCCTGGCGTGCCACAAAGGCTGAACCGTTCCAGATCATACCCAGGTTAACTTCGCCTTCCATGTATGGGTTAGCCGGGTTGTCGGAGTTAAATGCCGCGACATTAGGCATCAGCTTTTGCAGTTCGTGGTATGCCGCTTCGATTTCTTTAGGGTTTGTAGTATTGCCAGAATAACCCAGTTTACGCAGAGCAATCTGGAAGACTTCGCGCGCGTCGTCGGTCAGCAACAAGCTGTTTTTGTATTTCGGATCCCACAAGTCTGCCCAACTGGTGACCGTTTTCGGGTCAATGGCATCGGTATTAACCCCAATGGCGGTTGCACCCCAAATATAAGGAATGGAGTAGTCATTGTTCGGGTCAAAAGGCTTATTGAGCATCGCCGGGTCAAGATTATGGAAGTTGCTCAGTTTGCTTTTATCAATCTTCTGCAACATGCCTTCTTTGCGCATTTTTGCCACATAGTATGTGGATGGCACTACCAGGTCATAGGCACCGGTTTTATACGTTTTCAGCTTTGCGTACATGGTTTCATTCGACTCATAAGTCGAATAGATAACCTTGATACCGGTTTCTTTGGTGAACTGCTCCAGCAGGCCCGGCGGCACATACTCAGTCCAGTTGTAGAAATAGACTGTATCTTTGTCGTTTGCATGGGCGGCGCTGGCACCCAGCATGAGCGCGCCAGCGGCAAGCAGGTGGCGTGACCATTTTTTCATTTTAACGTCCCCTGAATTTTCGTTTTATCACGAAGGATGAGTTGACTGACAACAACCAATGCCAGTGAGAGCACTAACAAAATGGTGGCCAGCGCGTTCACTTCAGGTGAAACGCCGACTTTTACCATTGAGTAAATCTTCAGTGGCAGGATTTCATAGCCCGGCCCGGTCACGAACGACGAGACAACTACGTCGTCCATCGACAGCGTAAAGCTTAATAACCAGCCTGCGGCAACGGCGGGCATCGCCAGCGGCAGAATAATCTGGCGTAAGATAGTCAGTTCACTGGCTCCCAGGTCTTTGGCTGCCTCCAGCATACGCACATCAAAGCCTTTGAGCCGGGAGTACACGGTGACCACGACAAAAGGCAGGCAGAAGGTAATGTGAGAAAACAGCAATGACCAGAAGCCCAGGGAAATGCCCAACAGCATAAACAGCACCAGTAATGAAATCGCCATGACGATATCCGGGGACATCATCACCACAAATAACATGCCACTGACGAAAGGTTTACCGCGGAAATGATAACGGTAAAGTGCAACAGCCGTTAATGAACCAATCAGTGTGGCAAATGTGGCAGAGAAAACTGCCATCGTCAGGGAGTGTTGTGCTGCCTGGATAAGGCTGTCGTTGTTGACCAGCAGGTTGTACCATTTCGTGGTAAAACCCTGCCAGTTGATCCCAAAGCGTGATGTATTAAACGAGTTAATAATCAGGATGATAATGGGAATATACAGATACGCATAAATAGCGGACATAAAACCGCCGCGCAACAGGCGACCGATCATTCCAGTTCCACCTTTTTATTCAGCAGGCGTGCAGCACGCCAGTAAACCAGCAGCATCAGGCCCATTACCAGTGTCAGAGTAATACTGGTGGCCGCGCCAAACGGCCAGTCGCGGATGTTCAGGAACTGGCTCTTAATCACATTACCAATAAGCAGGTTTTTCGCGCCGCCCATCAGGTCGGAGACATAAAACAGCCCCATCGCAGGCAACATCACCAACAGGCAACCGGCAATAATACCCGGCATGGTGAGGGGAATAATAATGCGCAGAAAGGTCTGGAATTTACTGGCACCCAGGTCTTTTGCTGCTTCCAGCAAAGGTTTATCCAGTTTTTCGATACTGGAGTACAGCGGCATCACCATAAACGGCAGCAGGATATACACCAGGCCAATAATTACCGCCGAAGGGGTGTACATAATGCGTATTGGGGTATCGATAATCCCGGTCCACAGCAGAAACTCGTTCAGGTAACCGCGGGTGCTGAGGAAAATTTTCAGCCCATAGATACGAATCAGTGAGTTGGTCCAGAACGGTACAATCAGCAGAAACAGCAATAACGGGCGGACTTTTTCCGGCAGGTGCGCCAGAAACCATGCGAAGGGATACCCCAGCAGCAGGCAGGCAAGTGTTGCCATCAATGCCATATTCAGCGAGTGCAGCAGCACTTCTGCATAGAGCGGGTCCAGCAGGCGGGTATAGTTATCCAGCGTGAATACCAGCTTGACGAAGTTGGCGTCATCACGCGTCAGGAAACTGGTGGCGATGATCATCATGTTGGGCAGGAAAACAAACAACAGCAGCCAGCCAACGATGGTCGCGATAACAATATTCTGGAATTTACGCGAGCTCTTCATCTGCCAGCACAACCTCCCAGCTTTCTACCCAGTTGATAGCCATTTTTTGATCAAGCGAGTGGTCAAAGTCAGGATCATCTTCGTTAAAAAATTCACTGACCATCACCATTTTGCCGCTTTCGAGTTCAACCGTGGATTCCAGCGTCATCCCTTTATAGTTACGCTCACGCACATAACCAATCAGCCCTTCAGTTTGCGCATGGCCATGTACTTCTTCAACCCGCAGGTCTTCCGGGCGCACCAGAACGTTCAGTTTTTGGCCGGGCTCGACCGGGAAATTGACATAAATATGGCATTCGTGGCCTTCTACACTGGCACGCACGCGTTGCTCATCCACACGCTCAATTGCTGTCGCAGAGAAGATATTTATTTCGCCAATAAAACTCGCGACGAATAAATTCTTCGGTTCTTCGTAGATTTCCCGCGGGCTGCCATCCTGCTCAATTTTCCCGTCACGCATAACCACGATACGGTCACTCATGGTGAGTGCTTCTTCCTGATCATGGGTAACAAACACGAAAGTGATACCGAGTTTACGCTGCAAGGCTTTGAGTTCATTTTGCATCTGCTTGCGTAACTTGTAGTCCAGTGCCGACAACGACTCATCCAGCAACAACAGGCGCGGTTTATTTACCACGGCGCGAGCAATGGCCACACGTTGCTGCTGGCCACCAGATAACTGGTGTGGTTTACGCTGGGCAAAGCTTTCCAGTTGCACCATTTTCAGTGCGTCCATTACGCGCGGGGAAATCTCCGCTGACGGGGTTTTTTGCATCCGCAGCCCAAAGGCCACGTTATCAAACACCGTCATGTGCGGGAAAAGGGCGTAGCTCTGGAATACAGTATTGATATGGCGCTGCTCGGCTGGTACCTGAGTGATATCGTGATCCTCAAGGCGAATAGCCCCGCTATCAACAGATTCAAGACCGGCAATCAGCCGCAGAACGGTGGTTTTCCCGCACCCGGAAGGGCCAAGAAGAGTCAGAAATTCGCCGTTATTGATGGTCAGTGATAAATCAGAAATAACTGTTTTACCATCAAATGATTTTTGAATCCCCGCCAGTTGCACTAACGGTGAGAGCGAACGTGATTGTGTGTTCAATTGTGCTTCAGTCCCTAAATGACGTATCAGTGCCGATACGGGGTTTGTGATTAACCACCTTGAGGTCGGGTTCATGATTAAGGGCTGGCATTCTACGGCAAACGGACCCTACATCCAATGATTGTTCCGCCTGGCTTAGGTGAAAAACGCCATATTTAAACTACGTTTAATCAAAGCACCTTGTTATGACAGAAGGATGCACAGTAATTGATCCACAACCAGAAGATTATTTATTGACGATTGCCCGGAAAAAGTGACCTGAAACAATATTTTGCTTTTATGGCTTCGTGATAATGAAACCACAGAGAGTGAGGGTGACTACATGGATAAATTACTTGAGCGTTTTTTGCAGTATGTTGTGCTGGATACGCAATCAAAGCCGGGCGTAAGGCATGTGCCCAGCACAGAAGGCCAGTGGAAATTATTGCAGCTGTTAAAAGCGCAAATGGAAGAAATGGGCCTGCAAAATGTCACGCTCAGTGAGCATGGAACAGTGATGGGGACACTGCCCGCAAATGTGGCGCAACCGGTTCCTGCTATTGGGTTTATATCCCATGTGGACACAGCGCCTGATGCCAGTGGCAAAAATGTGAATCCGCAAATTGTTGAGAACTACCGGGGTGGTGATATCGCACTGGGTATGGGCGATGAAATTCTTTCTCCTGTAATGTTTCCCGTGCTACACCAGTTGCTGGGCCAGACGCTGATTACTACCGACGGCAAAACGCTGTTAGGGGCAGACGATAAAGCAGGCGTGGCTGAAATTATGACGGCACTGGCTGTACTTAAGGGCAAGAACATTCCTCATGGTGATATTCGCGTTGCTTTCACGCCCGATGAAGAAGTAGGCAAGGGCGCAAAGCATTTTGATGTCGGGGCGTTTGATGCCCGCTGGGCTTATACCGTTGATGGCGGTGGCCTGGGGGAGTTAGAAGCAGAGAACTTCAATGCGGCTTCTGTGAACATCAAAATTGTTGGCAACAATGTGCACCCGGGCACCGCTAAAGGGGTGATGGTGAATGCGTTGTCACTGGCTGCACGTATCCACGCAGAAGTCCCGGCGGAAGAAGCGCCGGAAACAACCGAAGGCTATGAAGGGTTTTACCACCTGCATTCAATGAAAGGCACGGTTGAACGGGCGGATATGCAATACATCATCCGTGATTTCGACCGTAAACAATTTGAAGCTCGCAAACGCCGCATGATGGATATTGCGAAAAAAGTGGGTAAGGGCCTGCACCCGGACTGCTATATCGAACTGACCATTGAAGACAGCTATTACAATATGCATGAACAGGTGGCTGCGCACCCGCATATTGTTGAGCTGGCTCGCCAGGCCATGCTGGACTGTGATGTTGAGCCAGTGCTGAAACCGATTCGCGGTGGCACAGATGGCGCCCAACTGTCTTTCAAAGGGCTGCCTTGCCCTAATTTGTTTACCGGTGGGTATAACTACCACGGCAAACATGAATTTATCAGCCTGGAAAGTATGGAAAAGGCGGTCAGTGTTATTGTGAGAATTGCGGAACTGACCGCACAACGTGGGGAATGAAAACCCCGGCATGACCGAAGCCGCGCGCACTATTCTGCCTGTGTGCGCGGCTCTTGCGTTATTCGGCTTCGAAATACCAGTAACCGCTGTTTACCAGCGTTGTCAGCATTGCCAGGAATGACGGGTCTTCCAGGGCATCACCCAGCTTATCTTTCCCAATTGCCAGGTTATCTGCCAGTGCGAAAAGTGCCTGCTGGTTGGGGCTGTGCAGTTTCTCGCCGTTGACGAACACCGCATCATTAATGCGCAACACGCGCAGCCCTCCCGGGCGGTTCAATTCTTCACCCTGCTGGAGCGCATCGTACACCTCATCGCTTTGGTAAGGCGGTTCAGGTGGCACGATCTCCAGTTCATGGCGAGACTGGCTGATAAATTCACCAAACCAGCTATTGAACTGGTCTTCATCATTAACCAGCGCCAGCATCATGGCACGAACGCCATCAAGCTCTGAGGGTAAAATCTCTGCCGGATGGGCCCGGGAAGGGACATCGGGGTCTTCAAAGCGTTTACCGCCCAGTTCACGTTGCAATACATGGTCTGCAAACCCACTGATTAATTCGCGCCCGCTCGGCGCCCGGAAACCCACTGAATAGTTCAGTGCATTTTCCAGCGAATAGCCTTCATGGGGAAAACCGGGTGGGATGTAGAGAATATCACCGGGCTCCAGCTCTTCATCAATAATGGCAGTGAAGGGATCTACCTGCAGAAGATCAGGGTGTGGGCAATGCTGCACCATCGGCGTTTTGTCACCCACCCGCCAGCGGCGGCGGCCTGTTCCCTGAATAATAAACACGTCGTACTGATCCAGGTGCGGCCCCACACCGCCACCAGGTACGGAGAATGAAATCATCAGGTCATCAATTCGCCAGTCAGGTAGCGCGCGAAACGGGCGCATCAGTGCCGCACTGGGTTCATGCCAGTGATCAACCGCCTGAACCAGCAAAGACCAGTTGGTTTCACCCAAATGATCAAAGCTTTCAAACGGCCCGTGGCTGACTTGCCATTGCCCGTCATCGTGGCTGACCAGGCGGCTGTCAACTTCACTCTCCATGGCCAGCCCGGCTAATTCGTCGGGGGAGATTGGGTCAATAAAGTTTTTCAGCGCTCGTTTAAGCACTACCGGGCGTTTTTGCCAGTAGCGCTGAATAAAGTCGGGCCAGTTTATATCTGCGTGGTATTCCATATTTGTTCCTGAGGGCGATGACCTTGGCGGATTATAACGGATGATGATGAGGATGCACGGTGAACTGTAACGTTTTTTTAATAGAACTGGTCGGTTGTGACACCATCCTGGCGGCGAAATAGTATCCTCATTGACAGGCCGCCAAGGTGGCTTTCTGCCAGGCGGATATCCCCGTCATATTGCTCAACAACATCCTGAACAACAGCCAACCCGACCCCCTGGCCTGGGCGGAGAGTATCAATACGCTGGCCGCGCTCGAACACCCCGGCCCGGCGAGCTTCCGGAATACCTGGCCCGTCATCATCAACAACGACAACCAGGCCTTCATCGCAATGGCTGGCCCGGACTTCGACAAACTCCAGACAATACTTACAGGCGTTATCCAGCACGTTACCCAACACTTCCATGAAGTCATTTTTTTCACCAATGAAAGCCACTTCGGGGGAGATATCCAGCCGAATATCCACCCCTTTGATTTGATAAACTTTGTTGAGTGCCGATGCCAGGCTGTCAAGAATTGGTGCTACCGGGTGAAGTTCACGGTTCAGCAATACTCCGTTGCCCTGGACGCTGGCACGATGCAGGTAATAACCAATCTGGCCGGAAATACGGCTGATTTGTTCGAGCATAATGCTTTCCGCCTGGCTGACATCCATTTTCTCTGTACGCAGGGCTCGAAGGGTGGACTGCAAAACAGCCAGTGGGGTTTTCAGGCTGTGAGTGAGGTCAGTAAGTGTGGTGCGATATTTGGTATAGCGCTCGCGTTCCGATGTCACCAGTTGGTTCAGATTGCGTACCAGACTGGTCAGCTCACGTGTGGTTTCCGGGTTAAGGTGTTCACGATGGCGGGATTCCAGTTCCCGTACTTCGCCTGCAAGGGATTCGATGGGGCGCAAACTCCAGCGCGCGGCCAGCCAGAGCAGGGGAATAACCAGCAGTATGTTGGCAACCAGCACATACATGAACCAGTTCCAGACCTTGTTTGCGCGCTTCAGCTCCACCGGAATGGCATCGACAACTGCAATGGTCAACGCTGGTAACGTAGCGGTTGCCGGGTAGCGGTTAATGGCAACTGAGTGCGTCATGGAGGCACTGTTTTCATCGTCATGCAACGTTTGCAGGGCTTGCTGCATTTCGTTGTTGTTGCTCAGCAATGCCCGGCTGGCGCTCAGCGATGATTCAATTTCATGGAAACCGTCAGACTTAAGCCACTCCGGGCGAATATTATCTTTTACCCAGGATACCTGGCGTTGCTGCCAGAGCAATTTGCCGTGTTTATCGTAAATCATGGCAAGGGTTGGGCTTTGCGCATCCAGCTCAGGAGGAAAATCAACTGTCAGTTTACCGTCACTGAAGTGAACAAACGTGTAATACATATTGCTTTCGCCACGTAGCAGGCGGAAGGTATTTTTATCAAAACTGACTGTATAGCCAGCAATGGCGACAAAGCCGTAGGCCAGCGACAGTATGGTGACGACTGCCGCTGTTGCCAGCAAAAAGCGCAGGCGCAGGGAGAGGGGGAATAACCACGTGTAAACGCGTTTCATGGCACCAGTTCAAAACGGTAACCCTGGCCCCGTACCGTGATAATGACTTCACCTGCATGTTGTGACTGTATTTTTTTACGTAACCGCCCCATTAATACATCAATAGTGTGGCTTTCTCTTAATTCTGCATCCGGGTACAGTTGCAGCATTAATGCTTCTTTACTGACAACCTTTCCATTATTACGAATTAACATTTCCATAATGGTATATTCAAAGGCGGTTAGCTTGATAAGAGTGCCGTTAATGGATAATTCCCGGCGAGACAAATCAAGGTGAAAAGGTGCCAGAGTGATAACCTGCGATGCCAGGCCACTGTTTCTGCGCATTAATACCTGCATTCTGGCAACCACTTCTTCCAGGTGGAAAGGCTTGGTCACATAGTCATCTGCTCCGGCACCAAGCACTTCAACTTTTTCCTGCCAGCTCTCACGCGCAGTGAGCACCAGAATAGGGAGCGTAATATGCTCACTACGCCAGCGGCTAATCATTGATACGCCGTCTTCATCCGGAAGGCCAAGGTCAACAATGGCAATATCCGGCACATGTTCTTTCAGGAAGTAATCCGCTTCTTTGGCATCTTCCGCTGAATCAACCTGATGGCCCAATTCACGCAATTGAACTTTCAGGTGATGGCGTAATAACGCGTTATCTTCCACAACCAGTACGCGCATTGGTAGTCCTCATAACTTCATATAACCAGGCTTATTTCATTTTACCATTTTCGCACAGAAGGCGAATTTATTGAAACAGCTTCATGGCAAAGCGGCTCTGGCAAAATAACAGGGAGATTGTACGTGACTTATTCCGGCGTGCAGGGTGAGAAGTGTAAATATTTGCAGGGATTCTGCCCGTGAAACGGATAAGTAAATAAACGCGAGTTAAACATAAATGATAAAGGTGAACGCCACCAGGTGGCAGCGTTCACACTGGACTGTTATTTCAGGTCATCCACCATTTGAATGGCGCGGCCAATATAGTTAGCCGGGGTCATCGCTTTGAGGCGGGTTTTTTCTTCTTCCGGTAATTCCAGACCATCAATAAACTGTTTCATCCCTTCTGCATCGACACGTTTACCACGGGTTAATGCTTTCAGTTTTTCGTATGGCTGTTCAATACCATAACGGCGCATCACTGTCTGAATAGGCTCTGCCAGCACTTCCCAGTTGTGATCCAATTCTTCCAGCAGGTGGTCGCGGTTTACTTCCAGTTTGTTGATGCCTTTGAGCGTGGACTGCCAGGCAATAAGCGCATAACCCACACCCACGCCGAGGTTACGTAATACGGTGGAGTCTGTCAGGTCGCGCTGCCAGCGAGAAAGCGGGAGCTTGCTGGCCAGATGTTGCATAACCGCATTTGCCAGGCCCAGGTTACCTTCTGAGTTTTCAAAATCGATAGGGTTAACCTTGTGTGGCATGGTGGATGAGCCAATTTCACCCGCGATGGTTTTCTGTTTGAAGTGGTTCAGGGCAATGTAACCCCACACATCCCGGTCGAAATCAATCACAATGGTGTTGAAGCGGGCAACACAGTCAAACAGTTCAGCAATATAATCGTGTGGTTCAATCTGCGTGGTGTACGGGTTCCACTGAATCCCCAGAGACGTGACAAATTCTTCGCTGAATTTATGCCAGTCGATATCCGGGTAAGCAGCCAGGTGTGCATTATAGTTACCTACCGCACCATTAATTTTACCCAGAATCTCAACCTGTTCTAACTGGCGGTACTGGCGCTCCATACGGTAAGCGACGTTAGCCATTTCTTTACCAATGGTGGATGGCGTAGCAGGTTGACCATGAGTACGCGATAACAGCGGAATATCACGGTATTGCTGTGACAGGTCTTTAACCGCATCGATAATTTTACGCCACCACGGCAGGATGACTTCAGCGCGCGCGGTTTGCAGCATCAGCGCATGAGACAGGTTATTGATATCTTCAGATGTGCAGGCAAAGTGAATAAATTCAGAAACTGCATGCAGTTCAGGGACTTCGCTGACTTTCTCTTTCAGGAAGTATTCCACAGCTTTAACATCGTGGTTCGTCGTGCGCTCAATCGTTTTGATTCGTGCCGCGTCTTCTTCATTAAAGCCGGCGACGATATTGTTGAGGAAATCGTTTGCGTCTGCAGCAAAAGCAGGAACTTCCTTGATCGCTGTGTGTGCGGCCAGCTTCTGCAGCCAGCGAACTTCGACCTGGACGCGGAATTTCAGCAGACCGAACTCGCTGAAAATAGCGCGCAGGGCGCTGACTTTATCACCGTAGCGTCCATCAACGGGGGAAACGGCGGTCAGTGAGGATAATTCCATCAGTAGTAACTCCTGAGAGGTTAACATTGAGCAAGAATTTGCCGTGCCTGTGTGGACAGGCGATTTCGGGAAAACATAAGTTGCAGGCGGCTACCGCCTGACTGGCGCCACAGCACTGCAGCGCGGATACCGGCGAGCAGTGTGGCGCGCACTTTAGCCTGCACTTGCGAGCTTTGCAGCACGGCAGGCGAACCGGTAACCTGAATGCGCGGCCCCAGTGGACTGATAACATCCACATAAATACCGGCCATTGCGCTTATTAAGGTATCGGACATGACATCAAAATGATCCAACTGGCGTTGCAGCCCCTGAATACGTTCACCGAGTGTGTTCAGTGCATTCGCGTTAGCGGAGAGCTTTTTCTCCAGCACCACCAGGCTCAGCGTATAACGGGTAATATCAGCAACAATACCATGGCGCTGGCCTGCATTAAGCACACCCAGTAAGGCTTCGAGCCCGGGTTTCAGGTTGGCTTCCTGGCCGCCATAGACCGCAAGCATAGATGGTGGGTTGAGGTCGAGCACACTGTTTAGTGAGACATGTAACGCATCCGTGTCACAATGCCCCTGGTGGGCAAGTTGTTGCACTAACATTGCCGCCTGGCTGACGCCCGCAAGCGCCAGAGTAATGTCATGATATTGCTTAGCCACGCAAACTCCTTTCTTTTGTGCAGCGGGAATGATTTACAGAGGAATACGTTGTTCTATTACCCCACCGCCCAGGCAGATTTCTCCGGTGTAAAATACCGCAGACTGGCCAGGGGTTACTGCTGCAACCGGTGTGGCAAAGCGCACTTCGATCCGGTCGTCATCCAGAGGGGTGACGGTGCAGGGAATATCTTCCTGGCGGTAACGTGTTTTTACTGTGCATTCCAGAGGCGCAGAGAGTGGTTCACGGGATACCCAGTGTAACTGCTGCGCAACCAGCCCTGTGGACATCAGGCGTGGGTGTTCATGGCCCTGGGCCACAATCAGAATATTGTTGGCAACGTCTTTATCCACCACATACCACGGGTCTTCGCTACCTTCTTTTGTACCACCAATCCCCAGCCCTTTACGCTGGCCGAGTGTGTGGTACATCAACCCCTGGTGTTGACCAATTTCATCGCCATCAACGGTGATGATTTTCCCTGGCTGTGCAGGTAAATAGCGGCCAAGGAATTCACGGAATTTACGCTCGCCAATAAAACAAATACCGGTGGAGTCTTTTTTCTTCGCGGTGGCCAGGTCCAGTTCTTCAGCGATTTTACGGACTTGTGGTTTTTCCAGTTCGCCTACCGGGAACAGGCTTTGCGCGATTTGTTCATGGCTTAGTGTATAAAGAAAGTAACTCTGGTCTTTATTGCCATCCAGACCACGCAGAAGCTGGCTTTTGCCGTTGGCATCAGCACGGCGTACATAGTGACCCGTTGCGATATAATCGGCACCAAGATCTTCTGCTGCAAATTCAAGGAACGCTTTGAATTTGATTTCTTTATTACACAGAATATCCGGATTTGGCGTGCGACCTGCTTTGTATTCAGCAAGGAATAACTCGAAGACATTATCCCAGTATTCGGCTGCAAAATTGACCGTATGCAGTTCAATACCGAGCTTATCACAGACTGCCTGCGCATCTGCGAGGTCTGCAGCAGCCGTGCAATACTCCTCGCCATCATCTTCTTCCCAGTTCTTCATGAACAGGCCTTCCACCTTGTACCCTTGTTGCAGTAACAGGTAAGCGGAGACGGAAGAGTCAACACCGCCGGACATCCCGACGATTACTTTTTTCTGGCTTTCTGACATGGAGATACTCACGACTATCAACTTCGAAGCGGCGTATTCTAGCACGCGCCGAACCGTTAGGCATCCTTTGTGAACGGCCAGTTAAAAGCACCAAGTAATGCCAGCGGATAACGTTCGCCTTTGCGATAACAGTGCAGGCTTTCTGCAACCAGCGGTGAGCGCAGATTTGTGGCCTGTAATAAGGTTTGTTCATCCACCCACAGGCAGCGGTCAATATCACTGTCGTGCGGTTCTGTTGGGCATATTTCAGGCAAATCAATAGCGAACAGGAAACGTAAAAACGGTGTGTTGTCCGGTGCTATCCATTGGTGCAGTTGTAAAAAATGCTGTGGCCTGGCAATGATACCGGTTTCTTCATACAGTTCACGTTCTGCTGCTTCAACCAGTGTTTCACGTGCTTCCAGATGCCCGGCAGGCTGGTTCCAGGTCGCTTTGCCGCGCACTTTTTCTTCAACAACTAAGAACTTGTTTTCTGCCTGAACAACACAGGCGACAGTAACATGGGGTTTTAGCATGGTATTCTTCCTTCACATTAAGCGGGTAGCTCCCGCCACTCCCCACAGGGAATATTTTCCAGTGTATAAGGCCCTATTGCGTAGCGAATCAGGCGCAGAGTAGGGAAGCCAACATGTGCAGTCATGCGGCGCACCTGGCGGTTGCGGCCTTCATAAAGCGTGATTTTAAGCCAACTGGTTGGTATGGATTTTCGCTCACGGATGGGTGGATTACGCGGCCAAACCCATGAGGGTTCGGTAACAAGCTCCGCCCCGGCTGGCAAGGTTGGACCATCTTTTAGTGTAATGCCATTGCGCAGGGCTGCCAGTGCGGCTTCATCGGGCTCACCTTCCACCTGTACAAAATAAATCTTACCGGTTCGCTTACCAGGTTGAGTTAGTGCCGCCTGTAATTTTCCATCGTTGGTTAACAGCAACAGGCCTTCGCTGTCTCGGTCCAGACGCCCGGCTGCATAGATGCCCGGCACGGAAATATAGTCTTTTAGTGTCTGGCGACCAGATTCATCAGTAAATTGAGGGAGGACATCATAAGGTTTATTGAAGAGAACAAGCCGTTTTGGACCAGCTGGTTTGCTATTTCTGGTGCCTTGTTTTGAGCTGAATCGTTTATCCTGGTGATTTCTAAAAGAAGTTTTATTCATGGTATTTTCAGGTAAGGTTGATTCACGCATTATAACGTAAACATAAGTGCCTGGCATGGCGTAAAACATTCAGGTAGTATTGATGCGCCATTACAAATTATTAACAAAAGAGTAACCAGAAGCGCTCGAAGGAGAGGTGAATGGAAAGCAAAGTAGTTGTTCCGGCGGAAGGTAAAAAGATCACCCTGCAAAATGGCAAGATTGACGTGCCAAATAACCCGATTATTCCATTTATTGAAGGTGACGGTATCGGGGTGGACGTTACGCCAGCAATGCTGAAAGTGGTCGATGCCGCTGTCGCAAAAGCCTATAACGGTGAGCGTAAAATTTCCTGGATGGAAATTTATACCGGCGAGAAATCTACCCAGGTTTACGGCCAGGATGTCTGGCTGCCACCTGAAACACTTGATCTGATTCGTGAATACCGCGTTGCCATCAAAGGCCCTCTGACTACCCCAGTTGGCGGCGGTATCCGTTCCCTGAACGTTGCTTTGCGCCAGGAACTTGACCTGTATGTGTGCCTGCGCCCGGTGCGTTATTATCAGGGCACTCCAAGCCCGGTAAAACACCCTGAACTGACCAACATGGTTATCTTCCGCGAAAACTCCGAAGACATCTATGCCGGTATTGAGTGGAAAGCCGACAGCGCAGATGCTGAAAAAGTTATCAAATTCCTGCGTGAAGAAATGGGCGTGAAGAAAATTCGCTTCCCTGAACACTGCGGTATTGGTATCAAACCTTGTTCTGAAGACGGCACTAAACGCCTGGTGCGTGCTGCTATTGAATACGCAATCACAAATGATCGCGATTCCCTTACGCTGGTGCACAAAGGCAACATCATGAAGTTCACTGAAGGCGCCTTTAAAGACTGGGGCTACCAACTGGCTCGCGAAGAGTTTGGTGGTGAACTGATTGACGGCGGGCCGTGGGTGAAAATTAAAAACCCAAATACTGGCAAAGACATTATTGTTAAAGATGTAATTGCCGATGCCTTCCTGCAACAGATCCTGTTGCGCCCGGCAGAATATGATGTTATCGCTTGTATGAACCTGAATGGCGACTACATTTCTGACGCGCTGGCGGCTCAGGTTGGTGGTATCGGTATTGCTCCGGGTGCCAACATTGGTGATGAATGTGCTCTGTTTGAAGCAACACACGGCACCGCTCCAAAATATGCAGGCCAGGATAAGGTAAACCCGGGTTCTGTGATCCTGTCTGCAGAGATGATGCTGCGCCACATGCAGTGGTTCGAAGCAGCTGACTTAATCGTTAAAGGTATGGAAGGTGCAATCGCTGCCAAAACCGTAACCTACGATTTCGAACGCCTGATGGATGGTGCTAAACTGCTGAAATGTAGCGAGTTTGGCGACGCGATTATCGCGAACATGTAATCTGCGTGGCAGGTTAGTGAAGAACGGGAGCCAGTGGGTTCCCGTTTTTTTATGGCTTCGTAAATTCTTCTGCAAAATCCCTGCAAAACTCTTCTGCAAAACCGGTGAAAAATTACACTGCAACAACCAGCCAGTTCTTGCCTCTGTCATCGTGGTACTTGTCTGTCTGAGCCTGGTTTTTATGCCCTAACAGGTGTTGTGTATTAATACCCTGATCTCGATAAAGGCGTTCAGCCAGAGAACGTTGTTCGTGGAATGTCGGTGGCGTTCCATTTTTCCATTGAAGGCCGCTTTTATCCCGGGCATTACTGAAACCGGAGGTGATGGTTTTTTCAGATACGGCCCCACCCCGTTTAGCCTGAGAGGTTGTGTGATGGTGGTGGATAATATGCGGACTCAATATTTTATCCCTGCACCGTACTATTACCTGCTCAAGGGTTGTATCTATTGCTTCACATTTAAGACTCAGGGGAATAGCTAATTTAGTTCCTGTTTTACTTTGTTCAATGTGCAAATAACCATCCCATATATCACTGAATTTCATTCGGGCTATATCACCAAGCCGTTGGCCGGTAACGAGTGCAATAAGCATCGTATTTTGAATATAACGGGGCATGCCATTCGCTGTTTCGAAAATAACTTTCCACTCTTCTATATTGAGCCGCTCTCGTTGAACTTTATTCCTTGGCTGTTTCGTCGCCTGAGCTGGGTTATATCCGGGAGGAACTTCACCAGCATGCTGTGCTTCTTTGTAAACATCAATTAGCACCATACGAACAATCTGGGCCATACGGTGTTGTTCCCGTTGTCGATATTCATCAAGCAGGTCAGCGATGTCGCGGACATTTACTTCATCGACTGGCTTCATTCCATAATGTTCAAGAAATGATTTCAGTGGTGCCCCTTTCTGGCGATATGTGTTCATTTTAATTTCGCCACACTGTAGCCGTTCTTCCTGAATCTTCATGTACCTGCCAATCCATGTCTGTACGGTGATACTTTTCCCTGAGTGCCTGCTGATTTCATCCCGGGCCTTGATGAGCTGCTTCATTTGCCTTTCAGCAAGACGTGAATTGGCTTCTATCGCAATTTCACGGGCCGATTTTTCATCGGTGCCGAGCCCATGGAATTTCCCGGTCACAGGATGCTTATAACGCCAGTACACTTTTTTGGTACGCGCATCGGTAAAGCATGACAGTCCCGGGATATCCACGTTGTATTTACGTGGTCTCGCCATCTTCCAGTATTCTCCTGAGTAAAGGGTGATCGCTCGAATGAACGTCAGGTTTTACTGTCATGCCAACATAGCGAGCCGAAGGCTCAACCCGCCATTGTTTCCCCACTTTGACCGGGGGCGGGAAGATCATCCCGTTTTTGGCATACTTGCTCAATGTTGCACTGGAAGGAACGGGAGCCCCGAACTCTTCCTTTGCCCATTCTGTAAGTAGTATAGATCTGGCCATTATTACCCCCTTTGTGACGACCGGCTGCACCCGGCCATTAAATTACTGCTGGTTTTAAAATTCGCTGCCAAATAGCTGGTGGCCACTTTCATTCCAAAACCAGCACTGCTAAGTAACCAGCAGCCAGAATGAACGCCACCACCATAAATCCCATGAAAATAAGAGCTCCCGGGGAATAGTTCATAAGCGGTTTAGGTTGGCTCATGCGATACCTGCCTTTTTACGTTTATCAGTGAAGTTCTGGCACTCAATACACATGGTGCAGCCAGGAACGGCTACACGGCGCTTTTCTGGAATAGGTTCGCCACAGCCTTTGCAGTGAGTTGCGGAAATAGCACTGTGGTTAA